>JAGTRU010000001.1 GCA_018261905.1 Pseudomonadota bacterium
CTTGCTGCCACGGTTGGACGATAGGAGCCGGATGAGTCGAGAGATTCACGTCCGGTTCTGGGAGAGCGTAGGGGTGAGATTCCCCTGCGCCACTCGACTGCCGCTGTATCGCATCGAGAAGATCAGCGAACGCCACGGCGTGCCGATTGCCCGCTCGACGCTGGCGCAGTGGGTGGGTCAGCTGGGCGTGAGCCTGCAATCCTTGGTCGATCGGCTGGCCGAATTGCTCTTGCAGGGCCAGGTACTGCATGCCGATGAAACGCCGGTGCAACAGCTCGACCCCGGCAAAGGCAAGACCAAACGGGCCTATATGTGGGCCTACCGCAGCAACGATCTCGAAGGCGCGCCACGGATCGTCGTCTTCGACTATCAGACCAGTCGGAGCGGTCAGCATGCACGCAATTTCCTCCAGGAGTGGCGCGGCCATTTGATGGTCGATGACTACGGAGGATACAAGGAGTCGTTCCGGCAAGGGGTGACCGAACTGGCCTGCCTGGCCCATTGCCGACGAAAGTTCTTCGACCTTCATGCGGCCGGCGGCCATCCCGTCGCGCAAGAGGTGTTGCGGCGCATCGGCGAACTGTATGCCGTTGAAACGCTCGCGCGCGATGGCGATGTCGCCGATCGGCTGACTCTACGCCAGCAGCACGCGATGCCGAAGCTGAGCGCGCTGCGCGACTGGCTGATTGCGCAACGCGTAAAGACCGCGGATGGCACAGGTCTGGCGCGTGCCATCGATTACAGCCTGAAACGCTGGCCGGCACTGATGCGCTACGTCGACAACGGGGCTTTGCCGATCGACAACAACCCAGCGGAAAACGCTATCCGGCCGATTACGCTTGGGCGCCGCAACTGGCTATTCACCGGTTCAGAACGCGCCGGCTGTCGCGCCGCCGCGATCCAGAGCCTGCTCGCTACGGCCAAGCTCAATGGCCTGGAGCCGTATGCCTGGCTCAAGGACACGCTGGAAAAACTCCCTGCCTGGCCCTACAGCCGGATCGACGAACTGTTGCCGCTCAGGACCGTCGCCGCCGTGTAACTCGGTTGGCAAGGCGGGGTCGTAGAACGCTTACTTTGATGTTTCCTATGCCGATCGTTGTTTCATCCTGTATGCGATGGGGGATATTCCGAGACCTGAGCAACCAAGCGATCCGCGGGTGATGGCGATCCGGTTCACCGCAGATCTGGCCTCTGTGGTGTCTTCCCTCAAGAAGCCTTCGTTGTCAATCCTTCGTAGTATGTTCTAGGTCGTCGTAGTCCGGCATGCAGGGTATCGCCGACCTCAGAGACGATCAGGTACTTGGTGCTGGTGTTGGTGCCTAGCCAAACCTAATTCCGAACAATCCTCCATCTTCAGTGGCGTCAGTCAGGCGCGTTTCAAGTATATGGTCGCTCAGATTGAACCCCTCAATAGTTTCTTTAAAGGCGTCGTCTTCATTCATCGTCACAATATACTGAAAACCAAGCTCCTGTGAAATCTCCGAACCAAGGCGTAAGGCGCTGATCACCTGCCGGCCGTCCACGCCGTCGAATAGGTGGCTGTCATGGATCAAGAAGCCGGGACCTATCTGCCGTTTGTGGCATAGGCGCATGAGCATCATGTCAAAGCAGAAAATCTGCATGTTCTTGATGCCTTTGCTGCGTTGGCCTTGCATCGGAAATTTGAATACTGGGCCATTGGAGGTTTCGTCGATGGTCATGCTGCCGGCTGATTCATAGAGCCGCTGTGACGTTTCCTCAAAGGCAACGATGGCTTCGGCCAGCCGATCACCCTGTTCGGCAAAATCGCGCCGCAGCCTGATCGTGAGCCGATTGCGCTCAATCTCCAATTCGTTTTTCGTACCTTCGAGTTGCTCCGCCGCTTCAAAGCGCTGCCGCAGGGATTCCACTTCCGATTCCAGGCGGCCTAGTTCTCCCTGCAACTTGAGGAACTGGTCCAGTGCGCCATGGCTCCTGAGAATGCCCATGATTTCCGCGCGTCGCTGGTCGAGTTGTGCTTTCTGGCTGTCGCGCAGCTCGATGCGTAGCTGTGCCGCTTCGAGTTCGCTGGACAGATAATCCTTGCGATTGCGAACGACCGATTGATGAAAGCTCTTTACGTCCTCGTAACGACGCTTTACAAGGCCTGGAAGTGCGACGCCGGCTTCCTGATAGATCGCTTGCAAGTCCTCTAGGTCAGGCGGAATTTCGGAGTTCAGCGCACCTTCGAGGTCACGGATGGCCGCGAAGTCTATGGCATTTGCGTTGGCCAGTTCATTGAGCTGGCGCGTCAGTTTTGCGCTTTCGACTTCCAGTTCCCGGTATTCTGGCAATACCTGAAATGTCTCGATTTCCGAATAGAGTTTCTTGAGACGAGCTTCCTGTAGGGTCAACTGCGTGCGCAAATCAGCCGCCTTGCCTATGATCGAACCGAACGCTCCCGTGCCTGCCGCCTTCTTCAACTCTTCCAGCGTCTTTTCACGATCACGAACAGCTTGCCAGTCGCGTGCGATCTGCCAGTCCAACCCAAGCAGAAACATCAGCGCCATTTGCATGTCGCCCGTTCCCTGCATGGTGGCTTGCTTCTCCGGCGTGGTGAATGCGCCGCTCATCTGGCGCCGCACAAAGTAGGCGAATAGAGACCGGAACGAAGGGGGCTTGCTGCCTGCGGCTTCGAGGCTGCTCAGGCCGAACATCTCCTCACCCAGGAACGTGCCCCAATCGGTTGCCGACAGTTTGCGCTTGGCTTCCGGTGGCGTTGTCACATAAATTTTGGCTTTGGCGCTGCCGCTGCGTTCGACGACAGTACGCGCATCCTTCAAATCGAAGTCCATGCCAAAGGTGTATTCGGCCAACTCTGACGTGCGGAAGATGGAGTCAGGGCCAGCTTCCGAACCGGTCAGGAAATGCACTGTTTCAACGAAGCTCGTTTTACCTGCGCGATTTCGTGTTTGCTTACTACTTGCGCCTTCGGTTTTTTGGGCGAGCAACACGTTCAGACCCGGCCTCAGATCGCCGAGATTCTTGAAGGTTGGCAGCGTGCTGAAAAGGCTATGGATCAAACTTCCCTCCGTGCCACAAGGCCGTTTTCAAGTTCGATAGTGCCGAGGGAGTACAGCAGGTCCAGCGCAAGCACGAACCAGTCGTAAGTGATTCGTCGAGGGCGGGTAACTCCCAGCCCTTGGTCCTGTCGGCTCAGTTCATCCCATAATGCGGAAACCGTTTTTGGACGTGCAAGAAAAGTCAGAACATGGCCGCCTACGGTGAGCAGAGCGCGATCCTGCGGAAGATGCTTGGATGGCAGAATCATATCGACTTCATCGCCTGGGCATCTTCGAATATTTCGCACTTGTCGAACAGGTAGGCCATGACCGCCAGTACCGCCGCTTTGTGTGTCGGGGTCGTGTTCACGACTCCCCCCGCCCAGGTTTCAAGCTGCCCAAAGATTTCATCGGGATGAAGCGGAGGGGTCGCATCTCTCAGAGATATGTATTTACTCTTGAATGCCGACGCGATTTGCTCGCCGTACACTGGGTTCTTCCAGTTATCGAAGAACTGCATGACCAGCGGAGATTTCTGCATACCAATCTTCAAAAAATCGGCGACTACCGCAGATAGAAGGTTGGCCTCGATCTTCCCCCGCGAGACATCTTTGACTTCGCTCGTCGCTGGCGCGGGTGCAACGTTGATGTGCGTAAGTACAGCCATCAAATCGCTATAGCCCAGATTGACGTTTGCTTCCATGGTCAGCGAAGGACCGAACCAGGATTCGAGATCCTGCAGGCTGAGTTGGCGAAACTTCGACAGCATTTCCTCCCATCCGCAGTGGCCAATCTTGATCTTCGGGTTTTCTAGCGCGAGCTTGGCCAACGCTTCGATGATGTGGGGGCCTAGGCGCCCATCGGGGGCGTTATGGACAAAGGTCCACTCACCAAAATATTTTCCCCAATGTTCTTTGGCGCCCTCGAAATCCGCGTTGATCTTTTTGATGGCTTCGACGGCGCTCAATTCATTTGGCGCATAGCTTTGAAACAGGGTCCGAGTGGAAGGCAGGTATCCGTCATTTTTCCGGTCACCAACATTGCCCCATGGGCGGCAGGCCATGAAATCGTTCGGGTGGGCCTTTGCCATCAGTTTTTCAAATAGGTGCTGAAATCCGTCCCCCTTGGCCTCCAAGAAGACGATGCGGAAATCCTTTTCGTAGCCGAGCTGTTGTATGCGATCCATGCGGTTCAGGGCCATAACAGGTTAAGTGTCTTCAGGCACAACCTCATGGCATCTTTCGATCTGAATGAGGAAGGACGCGATTGACGTCAAATGGCAGCGCTTTGTCGGCTGCAATACGAGTTAGCAGCATCCGGATTGCATCAGAAACGGACAGCCCCATCTCGGCCAGGACGTTGGCCGCTTCTTCCTTAATGTGTCCGTCAATTCGGGCGCGAACGACGTCGGTACTGGCCATTTGATATGCATAAGAATGTTTGTAGCTACATTGTGGCGCATTTGGGCCTTTAAGTCACCGGCTATTTATCATGAGCGGTGTGGCTTCCCGGCGTTCCGCCGTCGGGCTCGCGGGCGTTGCCCCATGCCTCGTGCCGAGTCATGGCCATGCGGCTTTGATCCCTGACGCCTCCGGCCATCGCTGCGTTCCTGGCCTGCGCGTTGCGCTTACCCAAGGGCAATGGCGTGGGGAGGTGGGGTAGGGTGGGGACTTGCTGTTCCCTTCAACGTACCACGCTGTTCTCGCTGTCAAGGTCTGCGCGCACGGTGTGCGCTTGCGTCCTGACGGCCGTCTGCGAACCCTGACCGCTGCGCTGCAGCGTGCTGGGGCCGGTCTCGGGCAATTCCGCCCGCTACAGACCGGAGCAGACCATGTCGCAGATTTCTCTTTCCCTCGATTCTTCCCTTCTCGTTCGCGATGTCACGGGCGACTACCGTCCTGCCAACACCGACGAGGTGTTGCACGCTGCACAACGGTTGCTGGGTGCGCAACTGCGCGGCCGTGAGGTGATGTCTTCGCCGCAGGCGGTGCGCGACTTCCTGCGCGTGAAACTGGGTGGCTTGGAGCACGAAGTGTTCTCGGTGCTGATGCTCGATGCACAGAACCGCCTGATCGAATACGTCGAGCTGTTTCGGGGCACGGTGAGCCAGACATCGGTGTATCCGCGCGAGGTGGTCAAGGAATCACTGGCACTCAACGCCGCAGCGGCGATCTTTTGCCACAACCATCCGTCAGGTGTCGCAGAGCCATCGCGGGCGGACGAGATGTTGACGCAGACGCTGAAAACCGCGCTGTCGCTGGTGGATGTGCGGGTGCTGGATCACCTGATCGTGGCGGCCAATGACGTCATGAGTTTTGCCGAACGCGGGCTGCTGTAGCCCGAGGGGGCATCGCCCCCTTTTTGCTTCGTCCTGATACCGCGGCGCGCTGCGCTTGCTCTCCAGGGGATCGGCTTTCGCCCATCCCCGCCGCACTCTGTTTGGCGCCCCTGCAATGCCGCCGAACAGGTTGCACCTGATCGGCACTAGTTAGGCGTGCCGTCGGCACGCAGTGGCGCTCGCCGCGCGGCGTTGGTTTCAGCGCATCGCCTGGCCCACCGGCCGCTGTTCGTCTTTCCCCAAGTTCATCGCTTTTTCCCGCGACCGTAGCCCGCGGTGCCTGGCCGTCAAGGCGCGCCGGGCCGAGTCCTCGCTGCGCTGCGGGCCGCACCAACCCTGCGCTTCTTCCTTGACAGCCAGTCCCTCGCGGGCCCGGTTTTTCGCGGGCGATGAACTCAGGAAAGACGGCGGCAAACAGGGACCGGCCCAGGTCGCTGCACCGAACCAACCGAAGCCACAACGGGCTCCGAATCTTGGAATCCGGTCAGCTTTGAAACCACCGCAGCAATCTTTGGAGAATGATCATGCAATTAGCCTCTCGTTTCGCCTCCCGCTCCCCGGTACTGCGCGCCGATTACCCGTTATCTGATGACCAGATTCGCACCGTGGCCCCGTCCATCTTCGCGGAAGCACCGCACGAAAGCCGTTCGGCGCGGTACAGCTACATCCCGACCGCCACCGTTTTGCAGGAACTGCGCGGCGAAGGCTTCCAGCCCTTCATGGTATGCCAGACCCGCGTACGGCAGGATGACCGCCGCGACTACACCAAGCACATGGTCCGGCTGCGCCATGCCAGCCAGATCAACGGGCGCGAAGCCAACGAAATCATCCTGCTGAACTCGCACGACGGGACGAGCAGCTATCAGATGCTCGCCGGCATGTTCCGCTTCGTGTGCCAGAACGGCCTCGTTTGCGGCGACACCGTGACGGACGTGCGCGTGCCCCACAAGGGCGACGTGGCCGCACAGGTGATCGAAGGGGCTTACGAAGTCCTGCACGACTTCGACCGGGCGCAGGAATCCCGCGATGCCATGCGCGCCGTCACGCTGGACAACGGGGAGTCGGAAGTGTTCGCCCGCGCCGCGCTGGCCCTCAAGTACGACGAGGACAAGCCTGCGCCCGTCACGGAAAGCCAAATCCTGATGCCGCGTCGAACCGACGACAGCCGCGCCGACCTGTGGAGTGTGTTCAACCGCACCCAAGAAAACCTCATCAAAGGCGGTCTGCGCGCTCGCGCCGCCAACGGTCGTCGCCAGACCACCCGCCCCGTGCAGGGCATCGACAACGGCATCCGCCTGAATCGCGCCCTGTGGCTGCTGGCCGATGGCCTGCGCCAGTTGAAAGCCTGACCTCGGCCCCGAGGGGCTGGCCCGTGTGCTGGCCCCTCGCATCCATCCCCGTTTCGTTTTCTCTTTCCTTCAGGAGTCATCACCATGAACACCGTTACGTGCCCGCCGTTGGAATGGCGACGGCGACGTGCGCGACTACCGTCCACCAAACGGCTGGGTGGCTACCGCTGACCTGACAGACATTCACCCCATCAGTGGGCAGTCCTTATCGCGCGCGGTTTTGTGGATCATCGAGACGAAGGGGGAGGCATGGTAGAGGGTATTGCTCGCCACGAAAAATTCGTGTCCCCGGCGCTACCCCGCGCCGGGGACGATATAAAATCTGGCGCGGCCGGATGGCCGCGCCTAGTTTCAACAACCAACGCAAAAGCGCCCGCCGTTGTCGGTGTTCCACCGGCGCCTACTTAAGCAAGCCGCAGACTAGCCCAATCGCCCTCTATACGCGGCCATTAAGGAAGTGATATCTGTTCCTGTTCGCGTGTCGGGATTTTCTGGAGTGGAAGCAGATCCAATACATCACAGAACAGCGCCCGGTTCTTCCAGTCGCCTCTGTCGCCGATCACATAGAAACGTCGCTTGGCCCTCGTCGCGGCCACGTTCAGTAGATTGGGTTCCGAAACAGCCCAATTGCGGGCTCCTGAGCCAGCCGTGTTGCCACCCATTACCATGATGACAACCGGCGCTTCCTTGCCCTGCATAGTGTGAATCGTGCCGAACACCATTTTGTTGCCCACTATTCGTTTGAGATTGTTCCGAACGTCTGTGAAGGGCGTGATGACTGATATGTCTTTGACCTCCACGCCATCTTCACTCAATAGCGCAAGCAGTTCCTGTAAGGCCTTGCCTTCGGCAGGCACCCAATTTCCTTGAGATATGCCACTAGTATGTATCCAGCCCGTCGACAAACTGGCGCGTGTTTCCTTCTCAGGGCTTGGTGCAAGCGTTCCGTACACCATAGAACCGTCATAGGCAATGCGATTGGCGAGCCCATGCATCGGCCTGTCGCAGCGGCGATGTACAGCCAGCGGCAGTCCAACCCAAGTTTTGCTACCGGCCGGCCCAGCCATGCGTCCCCATGAGGTGGCCTCGTCAGCCAGCGTCTGCGCGGATTGTCGGTTGGGAAGCCAATGCGCATCGACACGGTAGCGCGTGCGCATGTGTTCCAACACCGCATCGGACACAGTAACGATGGGTTTGAGCTGAAGAGGATCACCCACCAGCAACGCGCGCCGGGATCGCCACAGCGCCCCCACTGCCGCTTGCGGGGTAGCCTGGCCGGCCTCGTCCACCAGCAGCCAACCGATCTCACTGGCCCCCAAAGAGCCGAACGAACGGGCAAACGACGCGAAGGTACTGCTCAATACCGGAACGACCATGAACAGCGAAGCCCAGGCTGAACGGATGGCGTCGCGTGAAAGACCTTGGAAGCGTGAGCCAGTCAATAGACCATTGATAAGGAAGAGGTTGGAGCGCATCCGGGACGCCTCCAACTCGAAGAATGTCCGATGGAGCTTGAGCGCTTGGATGAAGACGCGCGCGCGTGCTTGTCTCCAGCCTTCAATACGCCAAGGCTCGGCCAGTTCAATGGCATCGCCGTGACCGATGGTATCGCTTTGCAGCCAAGCGATCAGGTGATCGGCTTGGCAGGCGATGGCCAAGCCGGTAGCGTCTCGCGTCAGAACTTTGTCTTGATTCTGCAATTGCAGCAGCGCCCGGCGCGCCTCGACGGTTTGCTTTTCCAAGCTCTCCCTTGATATGTCGAGTTGCTTGGTAAGGCGTGTTATTCGAGCGAACTCTGCGGATGCTAGATCACGTTCGCATTCCAGCAGTTCCCGCGCTGCACTCCAGTCGCGCTGAACCCTCCACAGACTGAACAACTTCGCCCAGAAACCCGGCTTGAGGGCTTGGTGCTGCTTAAGTGCGTCCAGGCACTGCTTGAGCGCCAAGTTGGCAGGGCGGCTTTCCTTGGCATCCAGGTGCGCGAGTTGTGCTATCGCGTCGGCTAGTTTCTGTTCGAGGGCATCAAGCGCTTGGGATTTGTCGGCAATCTTCTTTCTGGTTTGACAGATCGACTGTATCAACTCGCGAATACGGCTGGCATCGGCGCAAGCTTTGCGCGCCTCAGTCTTGACCGTTTCGTATTCGGAGACCGCCTGCTGCCACAAGGCTTGGCGTTGCGCCGAAGTGAGAGTCTTGTTGCGGTCGACGTGCGTATTGAGCCAACCCATGAAGCCCTGCGGGCCTTTCTCTTTTTCGGGTGGCGCATTTTCGTGATCGTCGTTGCCACCGTCACTCTCATCCATATTGGATGGGTCGGAGGACTGGGTGTTTACAGCATTCTCGATTTCCTCATCTGGCTCGACGTCTGCGTCTTCTTCAGCCTCGGAGTCCGCCTTGTCCTTGCTGCCAAAAGGACGCTGACCATAGAAATAGCTATCCACGAATTTGCTCCGCCGAGCCTTGCTACCTAATGCGCCGGAAATCAGCCCCCAGGCAGGTTTGCCGCTGGTCAGTTCCCCTAGCTCTGCGAAATACTCAGCTTCTGGCAGCCAACTCTCGTCGATCTTGTCACGTTGGGGCAATTCGAGCGTAACGTTCTCCACGGCACCGTTATTGGACGAAGCGACCACGATCTCGAAGCCATATAGAGCCGGGTTGAGTTTGAAGCTAACCTGCTGCTTGCCGCCGTCATTGGCCTCTTCACGCCCGTTGCTCGCGAACCCATCGGAGGCTCTGCGCAGCTTGGCAAGCTCATCGGCTCTAGTGGTGACAATGGCGGCAATCAAGTCGCGCAACAGTGTTGTCTTGCCTGTGCCTGGCGGGCCATTGATGCCCAGCAGCCCCTGGCCGCTGGCGAGGGTGGAAAGGATCGTATTGACGGCCAGTTGCTGGGAGTGCACAAGTCCCAGATGCCGCTCAGAGGGCCAGCAACTATTGGCATACATATCCGGCATCAGTCGGTCAATGAGCGGCAGGGACGCGCGGTCGTCGTCAACGTGCAGACGCAGCCGTGGATCGTACTGGCGCAGGTATTGATCTAGGGGGGCACTTTTCACGCCCCTGCCAAAGCTGTCGGCGACATCGGCTAGATCATCGAGCAGAAAACTGTTCAGCGGATCATCTTCCGATTCGGGTTTGTTGGGCTTGATTGGTTGGGAGCGGAAACGAAACAGATGGCGATCCACATGGCCGAAGAAGTCGGACACCCCGAGGAACTGTAGAACCCATTGGGTCAGTTCACGCAGAGAGTCGCCAGATATCTGGCCTGCAAGCAGTGTTTTCGCCTGATCACCAGCGGCTTTTTGATCATCCTCGAATCCTCTTGTCCAGTCCTTTCCAGTCAACACCCGTCCTAGGAACCACGCCTCACTGGAGAGTACGAAGCTGTTATCGACCATTTGACCGGCCATGGTGAACTTCGCAGCGAAAAGTGCCGATTCTCGATACTGCTGCTCTCGATAACCTTGATCCGCCCCAAAGGCTTCCTTGAGTTTTTCGGCGACGAGCCGGCTGTCATACAGGTGGGCATAGAGCGTGTGGCTCCAAACACGCTTCTTGGGCAATACCTGTTTGCTAACGACACTTTCAGATGCCCAGGGAAGAACAGGACGCTGGATTGGCGTGTCGTGAATGAACGCACCATATGGGGTGCTGCGTTTCTTTAGCTTGGGTGCCGATTGGGGTTGAAGCAACTCGACTGAATGCCAATACCGAACGATGTTCTCTTGCCCCATCAAGATTCCTTCTTTTTTATAGTCAATTTGTTCTTCCTACGTTTGTTAATACCCAACTTTTAGTTCGTTCATTTGAATTGGCATGGGCCTTCGCCGCCAACAATAACGCTCAATCCCTGAATAATGGCACGCCATTGCGATGTCCGGGGTGCTGTGTCTCGCCATTGCTTGCTGTGCTGGGTTGTGTAAATGAGTGCCGTTCTCGATGCTGGTGGCTCGTTTTCGCAACGTCGCGAAGGACGGTTCACCGACACGCCGCACAGCCTTGCCATGAAGATTCCACGCCACGCTATAGCCCGTTTGCAGTCTGACACCGGGAGCGCTCCCTCCAGTCGTTCCGGGCCAGACCTTGTCAGCATCAACGCGCATGCCGGTGCAGCCTGCTTGCGGGGATGCCGAGTTGACCATCGTTCCATTCGGGCAAGTTCGACCCCCGCGTCCTTGGCTTGTCGTGAATCCTGGCGAGGGAACGGCTTACGCCTCGGGCTTCATGGCTGCAACCGTCCGTCCCAAACAATTTCCCCGGCGCAGTGCGCCTTCCTCGCGCAACAAATTCTTTGGGGCTCCCGGTCCTCCACGCTGTTGCGGCCGCTGCGCGGTGCGGCCAGCCCGTCCCGCGCCGGGCGGATCACCGACAAGGACGCGATGGGCGCGGCCTTGATTCACCGAAAGGAAACTTCATCATGGCTAACATCGGCACATTCACCGCAGACAAAGACGGCTTCACCGGTACACTTCGCACCCTGACGCTCAACGTCAAGGTCAAATTCATCCAAAACGACAAGAACAGCGAGAACGCTCCCGACTACCGAATTCAGGCCGCCAACGGGCTGGAAGTCGGCGCCGCGTGGAAGAAAATCAGCCAGGCCGAACGGCCTTATCTGTCAGCGAGCCTGGACGATCCTTCGTTCCCGGCGACGATCTACGCCCGCCTCATCGAAGGCGAGGGCGGCACGCACAACCTGATCTGGTCGCGCAGCAAGGGCGACTGATCGCCGCCCCAACGCCCCGCCCACCGTGGCGGGGCATCTTCTGACGGTCAGTGCGCCGGCTCGGAAGCCGCAAGCCGGCTTTCCGTTGCCGTCATCAAGTCGGCCGAACTGCAACCCAGTGCCCGCGCAATCTTGAGAATGATCGCCAACGTGGGCATATGTTCACCGCGCTCGATCTTGCCCATGTGTGAGCGCTCGATGCTGGCCAGGTTGGCCAGCGTCTCCTGGGCCATCCCTTGCTCCGTTCTCAGCGCGCGCACCGCCGCGCCGAAGGCTTGCGCCGGTTCGGCCTCGAAAGTGGTGGCGCCGGTCGGGCGGCCTCGCTGAATTGAACGCTTCTGCATGCATAGAAGCGTCGATTAACGGCACAATTAAAACCACGTTATATTTAACTCATTGACTGTTTCGGCTTACTCTATCGGGGCACGGTAGCTCGCTTTTGATCGTGCCTTTTGCGCTTCTGCGTAAAGCCGGATTCGTATTTCTGTGTTTCCGTGGATTCGTTGTCGTCCGTCTGTACGCTTTTACGATCTTCCGTAAATCCTTAATGACGCATTCGAGGTTTTTCGTGCATCCAGCAATACGCTTTCGTGCATCGTCGGCGTTGTGCGCATCCTGGCCGCTCCCAGGTTCACCCCACAGCGGACAAGTGCGTGAGCCTGGTGCACGCGGCTTGCCGTCAACCCCGGCCCGCACCGGACCGTGTTGGGGTATGACGGCTGCGCTTGGCGCGTGCGCCCCAGTCGCCTCGCTCCGCCGTGGAGCGAACCCTTCAAAGGAAGCGACCATGACCCAAACGCTCATCACCGACGAACAACGCGCCCAACTGCTCGCCAATGGCCGAGCCCGTGCCGAAGGCCAGGACATCGACCCGGCACCGGTCGTCAAGCTATTCACCCCGGACGCGCACGCGACCTGGCTGCTGACCGAACTCGATCCCGAGGATGGCGATACGGCCTTTGGCCTGTGCGATGTCGGTATCGGCATGCCCGAGCTGGGCAACGTACGGATATCCGATCTGATATCCATCGTCGGGCCGCTGAAGCTGCCCATCGAGCGGGATCTGTATTTCGTTGCGCAGCGCACCTTGTCCGACTATGCGCGACTGGCCCGCATCAACGGTTCGATCATCGACTGATCGAACAATGGCCCGCTGCGGCGGGCCATCCAGAAGCTGAAAAGTCGGGGCAACGGCAGCGCACTGTGTCTATTTGGGTCTCAGTTAAGATGCTGCGTGCATTAATCCGCACTCTGCACCAGGGCGGTGCAATGGCAACCCAAACAGTCACTATCTCCGGCGCTGTTTGCTGCACCGTCGCCATGCTGCGCACCATCTTCGGTTGCGCTGCCGTCGCATTCGGACGATCCCTGCAACGCATCGGAGCCAAGCCGTCTTGACCGTACACGATTATCGACTATCGATATGATCTTTTGGTGACGACTCCGTAGCTTCACAATGCTGGCGCCCTGGCGACTTTTCCTGCTATCTGACAGGAGGTTGCGCCATGGCAGAGCCGAGTTCCGATCATTGGTACCCGAGCGCCGCGTATCTCTACGTCCTGCATCTGGATGGTCCGGCGTTGGCTTGGGAATACCTGCGGCGCGACCCAGACTACCGGCGTGACTGGCTGCGCCGCTTCATCAATCCCGAGACGGCGTACCGGTGGGGCTTACGCTTACTGGAAGATCCCGACCTGGATGCGCGGGACGCACACCCGGCCTGGTTTGCCGATCACGATACCGTGGTGCAGCTCTATCCCGACGCAGATCCTCCGTCCGATGCCACGCCCTTCGAGTTCTGGCGCATCCCCGGTTACAAGCAATTGCTTCATGACGGACGCCGTTTGATCCTCGTCGTTCGGCAACCCGGCGGCTGTCTGCGGTTGGCGCTCGCGCCGGCATTGGAGGATGGCATGGCCTACGTCTACGCCATCCGCGCCTGTCGAGGTCCTTGCGCCCGCTGCCGTGTGCTGGTCGGTGAGCTGGACAAGCTGCGGGCGGCCGACGACCCCGTGACTGCTGCGGTGGTTAAGCCGCGTCCATCTCACTCCTCACTGCAGGAACTGCACACTCTGCAGGCGCTCGACGGCACCCTGGCGGGGGCATCCTTGCGCACGGTAGCCGACGTCCTGTTCGGCCCCGATGCCGTGGCCGAGGGCTGGCATGCCGATGGCGATCTGCGCGCCCGCGTGCGTCGCCTGGTGCAGCGCGGAAAAAAGCTGATGCGCGGCGGCTATCGCCGCCTGGCACAGCTTCCGCCGCTTGAGCAGGGATGTTCTGCATCGGGCGCAGAACATCCCTGAGCAGAACGCCTCGCTTTCTTGAGACTGCCTCCATCCGGTCGCACTGTTGTGGCCGGCGACCCTGAACGATGGAGGTTTATGCCATGAGACCCGTCCCGTTACGGCCCGCTATCGCCCCCGCGGCCACCCCCTCGACGGCTGCCACGCAGCCCGCCCGTTACCTGACCAACGACGAGGCGGCCGACTTCCTGCGGTTGTCGCCGCGCACGCTGGAGAAGCAACGCGTGATCGGCGGCGGGCCGCGCTTCCGCAAGTTCGGCCGACGTGTCATGTATGCCGTGGCTGACCTCGAAACCTGGGCGGATGCCCGCAGCTTCGAGGCCACCTCCGACCCTGAATACGCCGAGCACCACTCTGGCGACAGCCGCGATGGTCAACATGGACGCCGCTGAGGTTGGGCAGGCCAGGCGCGTCGGTGGCCCCCGCCGTGTCCAGCCCATCGCTGCTGCCAGCGCAACCGATGCAGCAACACGAACAGCTCGACCTGTTCCGCGCACTGCCGGGCGACATGGCGCCGCGCGATGCCCAGGACCTGATGGCCTATCCGTTCTTCTCGCTGGCCAAGTCGCGGCGTATCACGCCGATCGACTTTCGTTCCGGTGGTGTGACCGTGCGCGTGGAGGGAACGCAAGAGCATGGCATCGCCACGATTTGGGATGCCGACATCCTGATCTGGGCGGCCAGCCAGATCGTGGAAGCGCGGGATGCGGGCATCCGCAGCTCCCGCCGGATGCAGGCGACCCCCTACGAGATCCTGCGCTTCATCGGGCGCGGCACGTCGCTGCACGACTACCAGCGCCTGAAGGCGGCGCTGGACCGCTTGCAATCCACCAGCGTGGCGACTTCGATCCGCGAAACGACGGGCCGACGCCTGCACCGTTTCTCGTGGATCAACGAATGGAAGGAGCGGGCCGACAGCAAAGGGATACCGCTGGGCCTCGAATTGATCCTGCCGGACTGGTTCTATGCCGGCGTGCTGGACGAGGCCCTGGTACTGACCATCGACCGGGCGTATTTCAAGCTCACGGGCGGCATCGAGCGCTGGCTGTACCGGCTGGTGCGCAAGCACGGCGGCAAACAGCCCGGTGGCTGGCAGTTCGACTTTCGGCACCTGCACCGAAAGTCGGGCAGCTCAGCGCGATTCTCGGACTTCGCCTACGACCTGCGCGCCTTGGTGATACGCCAGTCTTTGCCGGGCTACTCCTTGAGCATCGAACAGTTGCCCGGCGAACCGGAAATTCTCGTCTTCCGTCCCGTGCTGCAGACGGCACGGGGATAACTCTGGGAATACCTGTGGATGGGCTCGTGCTATCAGGAGCAAGGGGTATCGTGCTATCGGGAGTACCGCTGTCGTGCTATCAGGAGTACGAACAGGCCGAAAACCCAATAACGGCGTGGGTTTCAGTCGCTCTTAACTTCCCTAACTTTAAATTCCTAACTTTTAAAAGAAGCGCGCCGTTTCGGTGGATAACTGCTGAAAACCAAAAGCAACGGCAGAACAAAAGCCAAAACCAAAGACGTTCTGCAAGGCAAAAACAGGCCGGCTTTCCATGCGGGAGGGCTGCACCATGATCATCGCCTTGCTCAACCAGAAAGGCGGGGTCGGCAAGACCACGCTCGCCACCCACATCGCCGGCGAACTCGCTTTGCAGGGCAAGCAGGTCATCCTGCTCGATGCCGATCCGCAAGGGTCATCGCTCGATTGGACACAACGGCGCAGCCAGCAAGGGCTGCCCCGGTTGTTCAGCGCCGTCGGCTTGGCACGGGAAACCCTGCACCAGGAAGCGCCGGAACTCGCCAGGCGCTGCGATCACATCGTGATTGATGGTCCGCCCAGAATCGCCGCACTCGCGCGCTCCGCGCTGCTGGCGGCCGACTGCGTGCTAATCCCGGTGCAACCCAGCCCTTACGACGTCTGGGCCAGCGCCGAGATGGTGGCATTGATCCGCGAGGCCCAGGTGTTCCGGCCAGCGCTGCGCGCGGCCTTCGTCATCAACCGGCGTGTCAGTACCACGGTAATCGGGCGCGAAGCGCGCAGTTCGCTCGCCGATCAACCGCTGCCCGCGCTACGTGCAGAGGTGCGCCAACGTATCGTTTTCGCCGACAGCGTGGCCGCTGGCCGGCTTGCGCGCGAACAGTCAGCGGACAGCGCTGCCGCAAGGGAAATCACCGCACTGGTTGATGAGTTGTTGCGGTGGTCGCCATGAACAGCAAGCGCATCGCTATCGGCGCACGTCCACCGGCAAATCCGCACGCGGAAGCGTGGATTCGCCAGGGTGACGGCAGCGACATCAACAAGGGCGAGCTCTACACCGCGCGCTTGACCCTTGACGTGACACCCGCGCTGCGCGCGCGCATCAAGGTTTCGGCTTTCACCCAAAACACGACGATGGCTGAACTGCTGCGCGCTTTACTGGAACGCGAGTTTCCGGAGAAGACACTATGAATACAAACACGCCGGTCCAAGCCACAACAAACGTGGCAGCGTCGCTGCCATCGCTGCACACACGTGTCGGCCAAGTCGACCCTGTGCCGTTGACCCGTGTGGCCCTCGCTTACCTGGACAAGCGCATCAACCTCTACCTGCGCTTCGGCAATCCAGTGCGCACCATCCAGCTCGACCGCAGGCGGCGCAACGCGATGTTCGTGCCGACATCCATCTTCTGCCGTATCCGCTGGGAGTCCAACGACTATGGCACGACACGTTGGCAGCTCATGGTGATGCAAGCCTGCACGCCGCAGGATGCGGTGCAACGTATCCCCGGCATACAACCTGGCGCGTGCATCCTGCTGCATGCCGAAGGCGAACGACAGGTGCAAGTGGTTCTGCCATTGATCGACGCCATCGAGGCACTGGGTATCGACCCAAGCGACATCTCGCCCGCGTATTGGCGCACGTTGGGCAATCGTCTCTCCGCACGCCTGGCACTGCCGCAATACACCGCCGAGCGGCATGCGGCCTGGCTCGCCGGGAAGGAATTGCAATGACTGTGGCAACCATCAAACCTCGCTCGCGCAGGCGCGCACGCCTCGTGCTGGCAATGCTGTCCGGCGGCGGCCTTGCTGCGCTGGCCTGGGCGTCCTTCATGACGCCTTCGGCGCATGTCGTCTACAACCCCTCCAACAGCGTACCGGTGGGCTGGTATCACATCGAGCCGGTCAATCCGAAAAACGACTCGCTGCACGTCGGCAGCATCGTGCTGGCCGAGCTTCCGGCAGAACCCGCTGCATTGGCTGCGCAGCGCGGCTACCTGCCGTCTCACATCCCACTGCTCAAACGTGTTGGTGCTGTTGCACCTCAACACGTCTGCATCGTGGATGGCGTCGTGCGCATCGACGGCGTGCCGGTGGCCGCCGTGTTGCGCGCCGACCGGCTGGGCCGTCTACTTCCATCCTGGTCGCAGTGCCGGGTGCTCACTGAGGATGAACTGTTTCTGCTCAGTGTCACCAATCCGGTGTCGTTCGACAGCCGGTATTTTGGGCCCATTGCGGTATCTGCAGTGATCGGCCGGGCGCATCCGGTCTATCTGGAAAAGCAACCATGAAATCGACTGGTGGCATGCAGACTGACCGGGGGCAGTTGCGGTCTCGTTTTGACGTTGGCCAGCGATCGGACCTGTCGTTGCCTATGCTGGCGCAACGTCACGGTGCGTGCAGTTCGAACGCATTCGCGTCGCGTTTTTCTCTGCGTTCATTGCTGCATTTCGAGGCCGGCTGTTCGCACGCTTTCGCGTACGTCCGCGTGCGTATCAATGTGCAGATGGATTGTTTAGAGCGCGTCATGCCGCAGGCCTGGCTGGCACTCTTCGACGGGCAGACTGTCCCCTGGGCAGCACCGCCGGGGCACCGCGGATCAGTGCTGTCAGATCGGGAAAAGATGCAGGGCAAGATAAAAGGTCGCGGCACTTGGCCGCTTGAAAACCCTGTCTGCACGTGGGGGTGGCGCGGCACGCGCCTGATCGCGGCATCGTGTCGCGAGATCGGCCAACGCCTTGCAGAGCTTGGGGAAAGCGCGTGCTGGCTATGTTCTGATACGATGGCCTTGGATGGAGATACGGCATGAGCCGATCTGATGACGACGATTTCCGTGCCCGGCCGGGCGCACCCAAACAGCGCGGCGATGCCTTTATCAACCAGGTACTGCGTCAGGCGAGCAAGGCTGGAGGCAAGGCCAGGAAGGCCGGTAATCGCCCCGGTTCGCGGCTCGGTCGCGGCCATGTCGCGGCGCGTTTTTCTGGCCGCTCGCTGACACCCAATGCCCGGCGCGTGACCATCAAGACTCGGCTGGTCAATCTTGCCAAGGCAGGGCTGCGTTCAATCGTCACGCATCTTCGTTATATCGAACGCGAGGGGGTAGGGCGTAGCGGCGAGCCGGGCCAGGCTTATGGCCCAATGACCGACGACGCGGACTTGGCCGCCTTCGAGGAGCGCGGTCGGGAAGACCGGCACCAGTTTCGCTTTATTCTCTCACCCGAGGACGCTGAGCAACTCGACGACCTGCGCACCTACACCCGGCATCTGATGGCGCGTATGGAAGCCGATCTGGGCACGCGGCTGGACTGGGTGGCGGTCGATCACTGGAACACCGACAACCCGCATACCCATGTCGTGCTGCGTGGCAAGGACGAAACCGGCCGCGACCTCATCATCTCGCGTGACTACATCGGTCAGGGCATGCGCAATCGTGCTTCGGAGCTGGCAACCGAATGGCTGGGGCCGCGCACCGAACTGGAGATCCAGCGCAGCCTTCAGCGCGAAGTTGATCAGGAGCGGTGGACCGGGCTGGACCGCACTTTGCAACGTGAGGCGGTGGATGGCCAGGTGCTGGTTCAGCGCTTTGCAGAACTTCGGCTACAAAGCCAGCGACAACTGTTGATCGGGCGCCTGCAGCGCTTGCAGCGCATGGGGCTGGCGAGCGAGAGCGAACCGGGTGTGTGGGCCGTCCATGCCGACGCGGAAACCACGCTACGGGCGATGGGCGAGCGCGGCGACATCGTCCGCACCATGCAGCGCGCCATGGGCGGCCAGCAGCGCGAGTTGGCCGTGTTCCAGCCCGTCGAGGATGGTCGTACTGTCGTTGGCCGCGTGGCCGGTAAGGGCCTTGCCGACGAGCTGTATGACAAGGGTTATCTGGTCATCGACGGGACCAACGGCAAGGCGCACTATGTCACGCTGCCGCCGCGGTCGGAACTGGAGCTGTACCCAGCCGGCGCTGTGGTGGAGGTGAAAGGCTCGACCGACGTGCGGGCGGCCGATCGGAACATCGCTGTGCTGGCGGTGGACGGTATCTACCGAACTGATCATCACCTTGCGGTAGCCCAAGGCCAAGCGACGCCCGATCGTGACCCGGGCGAGCTGGTAGCGGCGCACGTCCGCAGGCTCGAAGCCCTGCGCCGCGCCGGCATCGTGGAGCGCATGGCCGAAGGCGTCTGGCGAGTGCCCGTCAATCTGGCGGGGCAAGGCCGCCAGTACGACGCGCAGCGCTTGGGTGGCGGCGTGTCGGTGGACCTGAAATCGCATTTGCCCATCGAGCGGCAGACCCGCGTGATTGGCGCCACTTGGCTGGACCAGCAACTGATCAGCGGCGACAAGGGACTGAGCGACTTGGGCTTTGGTGCAGAGGTAAAGGATGTGCTACGCCAACGTGCCGACTTCCTTTCCGAACAGGGACTGGCCGAACGGCGCGGCCAACGCTTGATCCTGGCGCGTAACCTGCTGGGCACGCTGCGCAATCGGGAACTGGCGCAAACCGCCAAAGACATTGCAGCCGAAACCGGGCTGGAGCATCGGCCCGTGGCCGATGGAGAGCGGATCAGCGGCGTCTACCGCCGTAGCGTGATGCTCTTCAGCGGGCGCTATGCCATGCTTGATGACGGCATGGGGTTCAGCCTAGTGCCGTGGAAGCCAGTGATTGAGCAGCGGCTGGGGCAGCAACTCGCCGCGACGGTGCGGGGCGGCGGAGTGTCGTGGGAGATCGGAAGACAGCGAGGGCCGACCGTGGGATGACTACAGCAGTGATACTCATATCGAACTGGCGATGAGCTCCCGCAGCCACTGGTGCGCCGGGTCGCGGTGAACTCGCTCATGCCAGAGCATGAGCATCTCGAAGCCTGGCACTTCGATAGGCGATTCGACCACTTGCAGTGCGGCATTGCCGTGCACCAGCCGCGAAGGCACCATCGCCACCAAGTCGGTGCTTGCCAGTACCGCACCGAGAAACAGGAAGTGCGGCACGGACAGTGCGACCTGCCGCGTCATTCCCCGTTCGGCTAGCGCCATATCGGTCACGCCATGAAATCCACCACCATCCGGCGATACGATCACATGTTCTAGCTTGCAGAACTGCGCCAGCGTCGGGCGTCGCTTCAGGTGCGGATGCCCGACACGACCGGCAAGCACGTAGCGTTCCGTGAACAGCGACCGGCGGCGCAGATCCGGCGGTGCCTCGGCACCGATGAGGAAGGCCAAGTCGATGTCTCCCTGTTCCGCCTTTCTCGCAACCAGTGCGGGGGCCGTTTGGATCACGGCGAGGCGCGTCGCGGGCGCGGCCTTGCGCAATCCGTCCAGGGCGGGCATCAGGACCGTGAACTCGCTGTAGTCGAACGCTGCGGCGCGCCAAGTCTGATGGGACTGTGCGGGGTCGAAGGGACTGGAGGGCGTAACCGCCTGTGCCAGGGCGGCCAAGGCCTGCCGCAGCGGTTCGCGCAGTTCGTCGGCGCGGGCCGTGGGCCGCATGCCGCGTGGACCTGGCAGCAGCAACGGATCGCCGAAGAAATCCCGCAATCGAGCGAGTTGCACGCTCACGGTCGGTTGCGCAAGGTGCAGGCGCTCAGCTGCGCGGGTCACGTTGTGCTCGATCAGCAAGGCATCGAGCGTGACTAGAAGATTGAGGTCAAGCTGCCTCAAAGAATTGTTCATGGCAATACCTGGAATATTGGAAATTCATTTCCAATATATCTCAGGCGGGCCTATCGTGTGCTCCTTTAGTGATGGAGCACCACGTTATGCATGTTCTTCTCGTCTATGCCCACCCTGAGCCACGTTCACTGAATGGATCGCTCAAGGATTTCACCGTCCAGCGCCTTGAGCGCGCAGGCCATGTCGTCCAGGTATCCGACCTGTATGCGATGCATTGGAAGGCTGCGCTGGATGCGGCCGACAATACCGCATCGCAGCCGGGCGTACGCTTCGACGCGTCCCTGAACTCTAAGCAGGCGTTCGAGAGCGGCACCCAAAGCGCCGATATAGCGCGCGAGCAGGACAAGCTGCGCTGGGCTGATGCCGTCATCATGCAGTTTCCGCTATGGTGGTTTTCAATGCCGGCCATCCTTAAAGGCTGGGTCGAGCGAGTGTATGCCTATGGCTTCGCCTACGGTGTGGGCGAGCATTCCGACACGCATTGGGGTGACCGCTACGGCGAAGGTACGCTGGCCGGCAAGCGTGCAATGCTGGTGGTGACCACGGGCGGCTGGGAATCGCATTACGCGCCGCGCGGCATCAATGGCCCTATTGACGAGATACTGTTTCCGATTCAGCACGGCATTCTGTTCTATCCAGGGTTCGACGTGCTGCCGCCGCATGTGATCTACCGCACCGGCAAGATCGACGAGACAGGGTTCGAGCAGGTCTGCGAAGCGCTGGGGCAGAGGCTGGATTCGCTCTGGACGACTGCTCCCATCCCTTTCCGCAGACAGAACACCGGGGACTACAACATACCCGCGCTGACGTTGCGGTCCGAGGTCGCGCCAGACCGGAATGGGTTCGGTATTCACCTAATGCACGACTGAGCGCGCGAACGTCGGATGCGTCTTCCGGTTCCTATCTGGCTTGATGGCGTTAGCTTTTCGCTCGAAGGGTGGGTTTGCGCAGTCCCACGAGGTGGGGGAGGGCGTCCTGGTCGAACCGGTCTGGCTTGATCCGCTGATGGTGCCAGAGGGCGCCACCACCCTTAACCCCAAACGCGACTGCATCGTCAAATCGCATTCGGCGAGCCCGCACTATTCAGCCGCTGGCTGCATGATTCAGGGGGGCTACTACCTTGACGCACGTCGGTACGGGAGTAAAGGTTTTCAATCGAAGGATGCACTTGGCCGTCATTTTTCAGAAGACTGCAGCCAGCTTTCAAACTCCTGGCTTTCAGCACTGTCCTCTGACGCGGCGTAGTACACCAGTCGTAGGTGCCTGCCTTCGTCAATCGTGAGCATGGTGTGTTCGAAGGAAACGCGACCGATGCCATCGATCTGAAGTTGCCGAAAGCCATGGGTGGGGCCGTGGATGTCCTGTTCCTGCCACCACGTTTTGAAGTCAGGGGAAACTTTTTCCAGGTCCTTGACCAGGGCGCAGATATCGGGCTCCTGGGTGGCTCTGACGAAATCTCGCCGGAAGTGAGAAAGTAACTGGAGTGCCTGTTCTTCCCATGGATCAAAAAGCGCCCGCGTTGCTGGGTCCGTGAACAGCATCCACAGCAGATTGCGACGCTCAGGCACGTAGGAAGAGAAGCGGAACACTTGATTTCCCGCCGCATTCCAGGCGAGCACATCCCACCTCAGGTTGATCACGTAGGCCGGGCGCAGCACGAGATCCCCCATCAGGCGGTGGACGAGGGGAGGGACTACGCACCATGTCTTGCCTGGTTCGGCGGGCGGGCGCTGCTGGGTCAAAAGAAACAGATGGCGGCGCTCTGCGGCATCCAGTTTTAGCACGCGCGAGAGATTGTCGAGAAAGGTTGTGGAAACACTGATCTCACGGCCTTGCTCAAGCCACGTGTACCAAGTCAGCCCAACCCCCGCAAGCGCTGCAACCTCCTCACGCCGCAGCCCTGGCGTACGGCGACGCCCCCCCGACGGAAGCCCCACGTTTGCCGGCTCCAGCCGAGCACGGCGATTCCGAAGGAACTCGGATAAATCATTGCGAGTGCGCTCCATGTTGCGAATGAAACTCATCCCATCACCATTAGTAATAGCATAAACAGTCAGATTGTAATCCTATTGCAGTTGGCAAACAATGCTCTCAACCAGCCATGCCGGTCTGTCGAGACTGACAAGAAAAGCACGCCGTTGAGGCGTGAATGAGGTGTAACCACAGAGAAGGAGAGTGCCATGTACCAGAGTTTGCTAAGCGACAAGCTGAGTGGATTGAAGGCGTCCGGCCAATACCGGACCTTCGTGACGTTGAACAGGATTTGCGGCCAGTACCCGCTGGCCCGACTTGAGGGAGATGGCGATCGCCCTGTGGTTGTCTGGTGTAGTAATGACTACCTGGGGATGTCTCAACATCCCAGCGTGCGCGATGCCATGCATAAGGCGATCGATGCCTATGGGGCAGGCTCAGGGGGATCCCGCAACATCGGAGGCACGCATGAGCTTTACGGCCAACTGGAAAAAAGCCTAGCGGACTGGCATTCGAAGGAAGCTGCGCTTGTCTTTCCGACGGGTTTCAGTTCCAACGATGCGACGCTGCAATGTTTGCTGAGGCAAATTCCCGATTGCGTGGTGATCAGCGACGAGAAAAACCACGCGTCCATCATCAACGGCATCCGCTCGACTTCGACGGAACGACAGGTCTTCAGCCACAGCAATCTCGAGCATCTGGAGCAGATACTGTCCCAGTATCCACTGGATCGCCCAAAGATCGTCGTTTTCGAGTCGGTCTATTCCATGGATGGAGATGTCGCACCGATTACCGAAATCGCGGCCCTGTCTAAGCGTTACAACGCATTGACCTACCTCGATGAGGTTCATGCAATTGGTATGTACGGTCCGCGTGGAGCGGGCCTTGCGGCGCAAGTCGGTGTCGCGGATCAAATCGACATCATTCAAGGCACGATGGCAAAGGCCATCGGCGTCATCGGTGGCTATATCGCGTCGACGCAAGTCATGGTTGACGCAGTCCGCTCTTTCGCAACTGGCTTTATCTTCACCACGTCCCTGCCGCCGGCAGTTGCCGCAGGCTGCCATGCAAGCGTTGAGCACATCAAAACCCAGTCAAGTGAGCGCGATACCCTGCAGGTACGCACCAAGTTCCTGAGGCAAAAGCTGAGCGAGGCGGGCATTCCCGTCATGGAGTGCTCCACGACCCACGTCCTTCCCGTTTTGGTAGGTGATGCCGCCAAGTGCAAGGCCGCGGCCGAGCGATTGCTCTCGCTTCACCGCATCTACTTGCAACCGATCAATTATCCCTCAGTGCCGGTCGGCACCGAGCGCTTTCGAGTGAATGCGACCCCAAATCACAGCGAAGCGCAAATCGCGCATCTTGCCGACTCATTGCATGAAGTTTTCGAGCATTTCGGGATCGCGCTGACGTCCCCGACAACCCAGCGGGAGGGGAATTGAGATGCCGGGATCGCAATTCAGCATCCGAGTCGCCAGCGCTGCCGATATCGAGACGTTGGTGGCATTGCGGGCACAGCTTATAGATCGAGCTTCCGAAGCCAGTTACGCGAGTCGCAATGCAGATGAAAGCCTGCGCTGGAAGATCGCCTACAACGAATGGCTCGGGCAAGTATTGGGAGTGGCTGATCACGTCCGTGTCCTGGTCGCCGTGAATGCGGACGGGCTGATCGGTTGCGCCACCGGTATCGTGGATTGTCGGCCTCCCGCCCCTGATTGCCTCAGCGGTGGGTGTGGCTGGATTCAGTCCGTTGTCGTTTTGCGGCAATGGCGTCGGCACGGCATTGCCATAGGACTGATGCGCGATCTGCTGGATTGGTTCACTTCCCGTGATGTATCCAAGGTCGTTCTGGAGGCCACGAGCGAAGCCGAAATTCTGTACCAGAAGCTGGGTTTTGTGCGCAGCCCGGAGAGCCTGTTTGTACGAGATGGAGGTCGACCATGAAGATACTCATCGTCGGCCTAGGCTACGCGGGGAATCGCTATCGGCGCGCCTTCTCGTATCTTGGCGAGCGCCTGAAGATCGGCGTGGAGATCGCCTATGTCGGAAGGCACCAGCGTACCGATGCGCTGCCGTACTTCGATCGGGTGTCTTCAGCTCTTTCCGCATTCCGACCGGACATTGTTGTCGTCAGCGTCAACGACCAGAGTCATGTCGCCATCCTGAAGGAGCTTGGGGGTTACCGCGGTTTCATCATCTGCGAAAAACCCCTGGCTACGCCAACGCAACCATGGCGAGAAGCCTGCCGAGGCTTGGGAGAAGCGAAGGGCTTTGCGTTGGATCTGGTCGAACGTTACTCGGAGGCTACGCGACAGCTCAAGCGCGAAGTGGCGTGTCGAGGCTGGTCACTCGTTCGGGCCAGCTTCCATTGGGGCAAGGACCGCCTGAACGACTACCGCCCAACCTGTGGCGTCGTCAGCGAGGTCATTCACGCGCTGGATCTGGTGGAATGGATTTGTCCGTCTGAAGGAGCCCTTCGCCTGGAAGGCGTCGTGGGCGTGCGGTCCGACTTTTCCATTTCGGGCAAGGACGTTCTGGATACCGTCCTGCTGACGGCAAGCCTCGGGGAGGTGCCTGTCGCTGGCTACAGCAGCTTCGTCAACGTCCAGCGCCAACGGACGGTTGATTTGTCTTTCGTCGACGAGCCGGGTCGCATCTTTCATGCGCGCATCATTTATGACACGCCGCAGTGGGATCACGATCACCTGCGTATCTGGACACGCGATGACCAGGGGCGGGAAGTGCTCGTCGTGGAGCAGCGAACGAGCGAAAGCATTCCCGGCCTGGAAACGTTGCAGAAGCTGTCCCAGTTTTGCGAGGACGTGCTGCGCCGAGTCGCTTGGCAGGAGTCGCCTTCACAGCCCTTTGCCGATCTCACAACGGCTACCGCTCTTCAGCAGTTTCTCGATGACATCAGCCAGAAGGTTTCGACGCCATCAGCGGCTCGCTATGTCCGTAGCGCCGCACGCGTACTGCTGCCGGAAGACGCCGATTTGGAAAGCCTCGGATAAGCAATCGAATTTTTGAAGGAGTTCAAAGTATGTGTGGAATGACAGGCTGGCTCTCGTACAGCCGCGATATGGCTACCCAGCGAGAATATGTACAACGGATGACAGATACGATGGCCTTACGTGGTCCAGACGCCGAAGGGCTGTGGATCGACGGCCCCATTGGACTTGGCCACCGGCGGCTTTCTATTATCGACCTGGAAGGCGGGCGCCAGCCGATGGTCGCTCACCATGGAGGTCATCGCGCGGCAGCTGTGATCAGCTACACCGGCGAGGTCTACAACTTCCGCGAGCTTCGGTGCGAGTTGCTCGCTCTTGGCCACCGCTTCGAGACACGCAGCGATACCGAGGTGGTGTTGCGCGCCTACCTGGAGTGGGGCGATGCATTTGCCGAAAAGCTCAACGGGATATACGCCTTTGCGATCTGGAACCGGATGTCCCAGGAGTTGTTGCTTGTTCGCGACCGCATGGGAGTCAAGCCGTTGTACTACTTCCAGACAGCGGACGGCGTGATTTTTGGTTCCGAGCCCAAGGCGCTGTTGGCAAGTCCGCTGGTGCCTCGTCAGGTCGCCGCGGATGGCTTGCGAGAAATCCTGGAAATGGTGAAGAC
Organism: Pseudomonadota bacterium; assembly: GCA_018261905.1. Taxonomy (GTDB): domain Bacteria; phylum Pseudomonadota; class Gammaproteobacteria; order Burkholderiales; family Rhodocyclaceae; genus Azonexus. The sequence goes on from JAGTRU010000001.1 coordinate 26,244, forward strand.
CCCGGGACAAGCCGTGTTTACTGGGATGCGTGAGGTGCTTCCGGGAGAGATCATCAAGGTCGACCGAGGCGGATTGCACCGCGACAGGTACTGGACGCTGGAAGCGCGTGAGCATGGCGACACGCTGGAGCAAACCATCCAGCGCACACGGGACCTGCTGGAAGACATCGTGGATCGCCAGATCATCGCGGATGTACCGCTGTGCAGCTTACTGTCCGGAGGGCTGGACTCTTCCATCATCACTGCGCTCGCATCCAAGAAGTTGCTGGCGTCAGGCAAGGAAAATATCCGCTCCTTCTCGGTGGACTTCATGGATCACGGCGGGGGTTTTGCGGGCGACTCTGTTCGTGGAACGCCCGACGCGCCGTTCGTGAAGGAATTGGTGGAACGGATCAAGTCCACCCATGGCGAAATCATCCTGGACAGCCGATCCATGGCCGATCCGGCGCTGCGCGCCAAGATCGTCCGAGCCCTGGACCTGCCCCCGGCGTTTTGGGGTGACATGTGGCCATCTCTTTATCGGCTGTTCCAGGAAGTACGCCAACACTCGACCGTGGCGCTTTCCGGGGAATCCGCTGACGAAGTGTTTGGCGGCTATCGGTGGTTCCATGATCCGGAGGCGATTGCGGCACAAACCTATCCTTGGCTCTCCTCGGTCACGGGCAAGTACTTCGACGGGAAAACACTTTTCGACCGGGGCTTACTCGACACGCTGGACATGGGCAGCTTCCTTCGTGACAGTTACAGCCAAGCATTGGCCGAGACCCCGGTCCTTCCAGGGGAGGATGACGTGAATCGCCGCATGCGTCAGATGAGCTACGTGAATCTGACGCGCTTTGTGCAGACCTTGCTGGACCGCAAGGACCGCATGAGCATGGCTGTTGGTTTGGAGGTTCGCGTACCGTTTTGTGATCACCGCCTTGTCGACTACGCCTTCAATATCCCATGGGAAATGAAGGCTTTCGACGGCCGGGAGAAGAGCATCTTGAGGGCGGCTACCCGTGATCTGCTGCCGGACAGCATTGCCGATCGCGTCAAGAGCCCCTATCCCTCGACCCAGGATCCCGCCTATGAACGCGGCCTGCGGGAATCCCTTGCCACCCTCATGGCCGACCCCACGTCACCGGTGCGGCCATTGCTTGATGCCAAAGGGGTGAAGGAAACCCTGCGCAAGCCGCTCGGCGATTTGTCCCCCATGTACGACCGCATGGGGATGGAGTTGGCTATTGGTCTGAATACCTGGCTCGTCGAGTACGACGTATCGCTCACCTTCTGAGTACTACCCGTGGTGGGGGCATGCACGTGCATCGCCTCCACTCCAATTGCCTTTTTTTCATGGACGCCCACTATGCCTCGCAATACCTATTCCCCCGTCTACCTAATCGCCCTCGGCGCATTTGCGCTGGGCATGGCATCCTATGTCACGGCCGGTCTGATCCCGATGATCGAGACTGCCTTCTCGGTACCTGTTGCTATTGCGGCGCAACTGGTCACCGCATTCACGCTGGCCTACGGTCTGGGGTCGCCCATCTTCGTCGCGTTGTTGCCCGCTCATCGACAACGTGCCGGATTGCTGTTCGCTCTCGGACTGTTTGTGCTGGCCAATGCCGCCAGTGCGTTAGCCACAAATTTCACCGTTTTGCTGATTTTTCGAGCCATCGCTGGTATTGGTTCCGGTGTCTATCTTGCCACGGGCATCGCCGCGTCGGCTGCGCTCTCCCGTCCAGAGCAAAGGGGAAAATCCATTGCTGTGATCATGGGCGGGATGGCCAGCGGTACCGTGCTGGGTGTTCCGCTGAGCCTGTTGCTGGCCGAGCGCTTCGGCTGGGCATCAGCGCTGTGGCTGGTCGCCGCTCTTGGGTTGGTCGCTTTGTTCGGGCTGTTAACACGGTTACCCAAACTCCCTGCCGCTCAGGTGGCTTCGCTGAAGAGCAAGCTTGCCGTGCTGGCAGACCGGCACGTGGCCGTCATTCTGCTTGTTTCGCTGCTGGCGGCGATCGCCAGCCTGGGCATGTACACCTTTATCGCGCCCTTGCTGGCAGCGCCTGAATATGGCGCCGCCATCCATTCAGTCACGCCGTATCTCTGGATCTGGGGTATTGGTGGAGTTCTCGGAAGCTTCCTGATCGGCCCACTCGTTGATCGTGTCAAAGGGCCCGTGCTCACCCTTTGGATCATGCTGATCCTGACTGGTGCGCTGTTCCTGCTGCCCGTGTCCGCCTCTGCGGGGGCATGGCTTGTCATGTTGCCGATCGCCATTTGGGGCGCCGTCGGGTGGGCGTTGCAGGTTCCACAGAACAACGAGCTCATCAAGGCACGTGAGCTTCAGGGAGATGGCAATCTGGCAATCGCACTCAATGAATCGGCGCTTTACTTGGGTAGCGCGATCGGCGCTGCTGTTGGCGGCTTCCTCTTGCTTCTGCAATGGCCCGCCTGGATGCTGGCGACCAGTGCTGGAGCCGTTGCTAGCCTGGGCGCCATGCTGCAATTATTGAATTTGCGTCGGCAATCATCCGAAGGGCGCTATAGGGTCAGCGTCCGTTGATTACCTAACCTGAACCCGGAGCTGGGATGCGGCCAACATGGAGTTGAGACATCTTCGTTGCTTTCTAGCGGTCGCTGAGGAGCTGCACTTCGCCCGCGCCGCCGAGCGATTGCATATCGAGCAATCGCCGTTGTCGCGCGCCATCAAGGAACTGGAGGAAGACGTCGGTATGCCGCTGTTCGCCCGCACGACGCGCAGTACGCGGCTGACCCGTGCGGGCAAGCTCTTCCTGGAGCATGTGCCACGCGTCTTCGCTGCACTGGAGCAGGCACGCGGCAGCGTGAAAGCGGCGGCCAGCGGCTACCACGGCCAGTTGCGTATTGCCCTGTCCGATGGCATCACGCCTTCGCGTCTTCCCGCCTTGCTCGCGCAGTGCCGCCAAGATGAACCCGAAGTCGACATCCGCCTGTTCGAGGTGCCGCTGTCGCAACAGATCAGAGGGCTGCACGATGATCTGTACGACGTGGGCTTCGCGCAGTCCGACGAGGTGGGGGAGGGCGTTCTGGCCGAACCGGTCTGGCATGATCCGCTGATGGTTGCTGTACCCTCGCGGCATCCGTTGATGGTGCATCAACGTATCCCCTTGGACGAGGTGCTGCGTTACCCCCTCGTGCTGTGCGATCCTCTGGTCAATGAGGGCCATGCACGCCAAGTTGCCCGCGTGCTGCGTATGGTGGACCGCGAGCCGTTGGTGGCAGAACAGGTCGCATCCTTCGATCTGATGATGGCGCTGGTATCGGCGGGGTTTGCACTGGGGCTGGCCGGTGCCTCGCAGATCACGGCCAGCCGCGAGCCAGGCATCGTGGCTCGGCCGCTGGCCGGTCGTTCGCCGATGCTCACGACTTACTTGCTCCGCATGGGCATCGACCCGTCGGAGACGCTTGCTCGCTTTGTCCAGCGAATCCAATCCACTGACGTGCCCGAAAACAGCAGGCCTACATCGCCGCGTCGACCTGCCCCCCCGGAGGAAACCGAACCATGAACAAGCTATTGTCTCTTCTACCAGCGTTGTTATTGATCGGGTGTGGACCGTCGCAGCCGACCGAGACGGTGGAATCGCTGGCGGCCAACCCCGTGCGGTTGAAAGAACTACGCCAGCAATGCAAGCTGGATCGCGCCAAGCTGGGCGATGAACTGTGCAACCGAGTTGCCGAAGCTACACGCAAGCGCTTCTATGGCGATGGCAAGGTACCTTACTCGCCGCTGAAGGAGCCGCCAACGTTCTGATCGTTGGCGGCTTGCTACGAATTTTCGGTATCCGTATCTCGTGGTTGATTTGATGTTGTGCAGCGCTCCCACTGGTGTGCGGCAGGTAACTAATCCGAAATCGGTCGATCGATCCTGGCAGTTGTCGGTCCGGTCATTGGCCTGAGTTGCCGGCGGCGCTTTGGGCCAACTAGTAGGCAGTCATGCAGAAACGCGTGGATAAGCCGTCATTCCGGCGAAGGCCGGAATCCAGAGGCGCACTACTGGATTCCGGGTCGAGCCCGGAATGACGAAGCTTTGTACCTATCTGTTTCAACATGACTGACTACTAGGTCAGATTAATGGCCGTTTCCTGCCGATGAGCCCCAAATCGCCTTGAACGGCGGTCTTCAATTTCTTGAATACGAGCTCCCGACCCTCAGCTGCTAGATGACGTTAACGTACATTCCGGCGATTTTCCGATAACCAGCCTGTCACTCGATAGGCGGAAATCGAGTCCCAGCTTTTCGCTAGGCGATCATTAGTGTCTTTCGGAGCGAGTGAACCTATTTTGGGTGCCAGATAGTGAATAATCGCTATTGCCAACAACTGCGAGACGGTACTGCGCTGAAATCGCAATTTTTACAACTGCCGATTTCCTAATCAGAAACAAATACTTTCTTGGCTGTAAATTGTTGAGCGACATCAAGCAATGCAGTAATTTGACTTGGGAGGTTATTTGGATCGACCGAAAAGGCCATTTTTTTGGCGAATTTTACCTTGTCAAATGTCGCCTTCTTCTTGTCGTGCAAAATACGGCCAACATTGCTCAAGAAGTCCTTGCTAGGATGAAAATCAGAAGCGGATATGGCACAACCATCTGGGTACATTTCGTTTAAAACGCTTACTGACACATCCAAGTCAAACAAATCCTCAAAGCAACCGTTTTTGATATAGAAAACACGGTACTTGTTGAGGTTGTTCTTTTCAATCCTACTAATGTTATCAAACTCTTTTTTCGCGTCCGAGTCGAGTATGCATATAATTTTTAGAGTCTTGTACTTTGACTTAAAGTTTAAAAAATCAGCTTCAAGCTTTTGTTTCGATTTGGAGTTATAAACCTTGATAGAGTTTTTTGACAATAGAAATCCGCGTCGAAGCGATATCAGAGGGATAAAGAATTCCTCACTTTCACCTTCAACCAAAATTAAACAACCTGGGTTCTTGATGTCATTAAGATTTGAAAATAGTGATGAAACGGCACTCGAAATGTTGTTTTTGTAGTTGTTTATGTAATCATCAATATATAAAAACCCAACATCTTTAGCTAGAGCCCTATTCTCAGTCAGGAACTTAAACTGCATGATCTCTTCAGGTAGAGCTATTTTCTGCGGAGATCCACAGCAAGCGCAAACGACATTGTCGTGTATTTTTTCTTTGAACTTGGCTGACTCGTTTCTAATCCATGAAAAATGTGCGTGATATGCAGAAAGCCCCTCATTGGACTCCATTGAACTCAATCCGTACTTCGAGAATACGGAATGATCGATATGGAAAAATGAGTTGTGCAATGGCCCTGTTAGCTTAAATTCATTGGCTTGCAACTGAGCCATTTCTGGAAAAGCATCAGATAATTCCTTTGCCTGTTTTGCAATGCTGGCTCCGTATTTCACATAAAACACAGCCAATTCTTCGAGAGGAGGAAATGACATCAGACGAAACAATAATTTTAACTGGTCAATTCTCTTCTCTGGAATCTTTGATTTTGGAACGCGTCCCACAATTCCATCCGCGAATCCTAATGAATTCGCGCCTATCCTGTTTAGGATGCTGTCGTAGTCAGTCTCAAACTGATCGTCCGACACATTAAGAAGTTTCTTTACTAGCGCGCACTCGCTAAATATACTATTGTTTTCAATTAGCGCACAAAGCGTAATTGTGTATGGAGTTATTTCTATCTCCCATTCAAATCTGTAATTAATGGCTGGTAAATAGTTATTGTAAAGTGTTTCAATGATCGACTTCCACATGCATCTGTATAAATAAAACTTGTCTGTTATCAAAAGCTTTGTGTCTGCTTGTTCTGGCTCCGAGATAAATGCCCGTATTGCAGTGTTTAATAAATCGTCGAAGTGAAGCATGCCAACCGCTTCTACTGAGTTCTTTATAATAACTCTATATGTTTCGGAGACTATGGAATAGAAGTCGACTTGTGGTCTTGGGGGGGTGATATTTGTCATTTGTATGGTCTTTTTATTAATTTAAATTTTTGTCAGTCGACAAAAATAAATACCGCATCGTACGTGTTTGATTGGATGCTGACGACATCAAGTGCATGCTTTAGTGCGCGCTGCCGGCCATTCGAATCGGTGAGTTTTTCTGGCCGGTAGCTCATATTCGACCACTTTACCTGAACAGGCCATCGAAAGACGTAGGTCGCCAACGAATGGCCGCAATGCGCAGGCACTATCCTTGTACTGGCGTTACCTGCTAATTGCTGTTCGTCGTATGTGTCCGTTTTCTTGGCGCACGATGAGTCGGGCATTCATGCGTGCAAGGTCTAGGCCCGAAACAACCGGTAAGCGGGTAACATAACTTAATGTGACCAAAATTCGAATTTTCGGGCAAAAAAGGGGGCGTAATGACCATCAGTGTTCACAACCCAGACCAATACATGGCTAGCCTGAGGCAAATTATCGCCCAAGGACGCAAGCGAATCGGGTTGCTGGTCGGAGCCGGAGCGCCCGCCGGCATCTTTCCTCCCAATAGCGACAAGCCCTTGATCCCGGCTGTGGCCGGTCTTACCAACATGGTGATGGAATCCTTGAAGGGTGAGTACGGCAAAACCCTCGACGCTGTGCGGGCGGAGATCGAAAACTCGAACATCGAAACCATCTTGTCGCGAGTTCGCAGCTTGGCCGGGGTCATCGGCAAGACCAAGGTCCATGATCTGGACGGGGCCGGGTACAAAAAACTGAGTGAAGCCATTTGCGAGCAGATCGGCAAGATCGTCAATCAGCCTCTTTATGCCGGTTCGTCGCCGTACACTGAGTTCGTCACTTGGATCAGCGGCACAGGGCGCGAACATCCAGTAGAGATATTCACCACCAACTACGACCTGCTGTTCGAGCAGGCGCTTGAGCGCACACGTGTTCCATTTTTCGACGGCTTCACGGGTTCCTACGAGCCCTTCTTTGACCCTTCATCGGTTGCGAGCAACGATTTGCCGGCACGCTGGACGCGCCTGTGGAAGTTACACGGGTCGCTGGGTTGGGCCGCCAATGCGCGTGGCGAGGTAGTTCGAACTGGCCAAGCCACTGCCACGCACTTGGTGTTTCCCGAGCACCTCAAATACGACCAAACCCAAAAAGCACCGTACGCCGCTCTTTTTGACAGACTTCGCGCGTTCCTGATGACGCCCGATACGCTGCTGATCGCAACTGGATTCTCCTTCGCCGACGCGCACATCTCTGCGCGGATCGATGAATGTCTGGCCGCCAACCCGTCGGCCAGCGTGTTCGCGTTCCAGTTCAAGCCGCTCGAACAGGAAGTATACGCTTGCGACATTGCGGGGCGCCGCGCCAACATGAGCTTATATTCGCCGGATAAAGCCATGATTAACGGCATCGCGGCACCGTGGATGCCGGGTGACATGCCAACACGCGACTGGGGTGCAATTCGCGCGACCTACTGGGGCCGCGACGAGAATAGCGGTGCCGCGTATTTCCAGTTAGGTCGATTTGATCGGCTCGCACGATTCTTTGCATCGTCGCGCGCTGCTCAGCACTTTCCTCATCTAGAACCCGTGTTGGAAACTGCCGCGTCGGAGGCCGCAGACGCGCTGCTTGTTGCAGCGTCAACCGGCAGCGCAGCATGAACTCAAAGCCTACGTTGCTTGGGCATGTAGGCGCCGTGACCGGTGCTACGGTCAGCATCCGTCAGTCGCCAAGCGTGGCATCGGGCATCGCCATCATCGGCGGCAAGAGTTACCGCATCGGTCAAGTGGGCAGTTTTGTGCGTATCCCGCAGGGATATCACGATCTGTACGGAATTGTCGCAGAGGTCGGGGCGAATGCAACGCCAAACGCGGTGCGCGAGTTGAATGATCGAGGGGACCGTTGGATGACGATTCAGCTCGTCGGCGAGATCGTCGGTTCGTCGTTCGAGCGTGGAATAAGCCAGTATCCGAGTGTTAACGATGAAGTTCACCTGGTCACAGAAGAAGACTTGGCTGTGATATACGGTTCAGCAGATGGCGGACAAGTCGTAATTGGCCGATTGGCCAACGCCGAAGGCATCTCAGTCCGCATCGATCTCGATAAGCTAGTCACGCGGCATAGTGCGGTGCTTGGTTCCACTGGTTCCGGAAAATCGACAACGGTCGCGAGTCTGCTGCGATCAGTGGTCGTGGGTGAAGCCGGCGAGGTGACTGCAGGCTTTCCCTGCGCGAGCATCCTGCTGCTTGATGTCCACGGTGAGTACAGCCGCGCCCTGCAATCCATATCGACAGTTTTTCGTGTCAATCCAAGTGATGGCGAAGAGCCGTTGCATATTCCATTTTGGGCACTTGATCCCGCTGACTTGCTAACTTTCCTGATGGGGAAGCTCGACGACAAGCCCATGAGCCAAATCCTTGACAAGGTTCTGGACTACAAGATGACGCTCGCCAATGCGGTGTCGTTTGCAGGGTTGGATGTCACGTCCATGACAGCCGACAGTCCCATCCCGTTCAACCTGAAGAAACTGTGGTTTGAACTCGTGGACCCGGAGATCAAAACATGGGAGGACTCGGGTAAGACTAAGCCTGCACTAATAGAAGCGGGCGATGCGGCAACGCTAAAGGCACCCAAATACAAGCCAAATGGCTTGGGGGCAACTGCGCCGTTCATCAATAACATCGGCGTGCTCAGCATCCGGCGTCCATTGGACCAGATGCGTTCGCGTCTTCTCGATCGGCGCTATGACTTTCTGCTTCATCCCGGCGCTTGGGAGCCTAAGCTCGATGGCAGTACCGAGAAGGACTTGCCAGATTTGTTGAGTACTTGGCTCGGTCACGGGAAGCCCATAACTATCCTGGATCTTTCCGGTATACCAAGCGCTGTATTGGCTCAATTGATCGCGGCCATCCTGAAGATTATCTACGAGGGTTTGTTTTGGGGGCGCGAAAAGAGCGAAGGTGGGATTCACCGCCCCATGCTCGTCGTCATGGAAGAAGCTCACCGTTACCTCTCAAAGGAAGGCGGTGGCCCTGCGCGTGATATCGTGCAGCGAATCGTCAAGGAAGGTCGAAAATTCGGGATTGGCGCTATGATCGTCAGTCAACGCCCGTCGGAGGTGGACGAAACGATCTTGTCGCAATGTGGTACTTTTATCGCTCTGCGGCTTTCCAACGCGGCGGATCGAAGCAAAGTCCAAGGTGCGCTGCCAGACAACCTGTCCGGCATTGTCGAAAGTCTCCCCGTGCTGCGAACCGGCGAAGCGATTATCACGGGAGAAGCTGCACGTCTTCCGTTGCGTTGCCGAATCGCCTTGCCGAACGAAGAGCATCGCCCACAGAGTGAAGACCCCGCAGTTGCTAAGCGCTGGAAGGGCGAGCGCATCAGTGAAGACTACACACGGCTTGCTGCGTCGTGGCGAGCCCAAAATCCGTTGTGGGCCGCAGCCCACTTGAAGAGAGACCAACTCAAGCCCGAGGAGATTGCCGATATGGAACGCGAAATGGTGGCTTCGTCCACAATCTTGTCTGCAGGATATGAAGCGGCGTCAGAGACATTGGAAGTTGAGTTCAAGAGCGGCGGCCTTTATCAGTATTACAACGTACCGGAATCGGTTTTCCACGACTTCATGGCTTCCGACTCGAAAGGAAAGTTTCTTCACGTTTACATAAAGAACTCGTATCCATGCTCACGAGTATAAGTCATCCCCATCTCGACCGACTTCGGGATGCCGTTTCGTTTTTATATTGAGCAACCGCTTTTGGGCGTTGAATCTCACTGCCTTGCTGGTTATAAAGGGGCGTGAATCCGGGTTCTTCGGTTCGGAAAGCTGACGTTCCGCGCGAGGTGGCACTGATAGGCAGGTAACAGGCGCATTGCTGATCGAGACGGTCAGGCATCCGAATGGCCGGTGTGGCCGAATTGTCGTCAAATGGTTGGCTTTTTTGACCGGCCGGGCTGGGATCAGTAAGCTGCCGTAACTCATGGCAAAATTACAAAGCAATGGAAGGTCGAACCGAAACCGTCTGGCCGAACCGCAAAAACCGTACATTGGAATCGACATGTTGCGATGACGCATCGCTTGACAGATATCACCCACGAAATACGAATCCTCCGAATTTTCTGATTTTTCGCCCGACACGCCGCAACGCGCTTCCGCTTGCGGCGTTTTCCCTGATTACGCCTCTGCTGTAAATCTTGCGTTTTCTCCTTGAATTGTGCCGATAACGGTCTTTGACCGGCACTGATCCAACACCGAATCTCTCCTCTGCGGCACGTCTTCGTGCGCGCGATGTGCAGAAGAAATTCGGAGGTCAGGATGCAAGGGACCAGTGTGCTGTTCGGTCAGGTATTGACGGTGTTTGGCATCGTCATCGCCGGCGTGTGGGGTGCCACACAATGGACCGCAGCCGCCCTGGGCTATCAGCTACGCCTTGGCACGCCCTGGTTCGAATTCTTCGGTACGCCGGTCTACCACCCTTGGCGTCTGTTCGAGTGGTGGTTCGTTTTTGATGCCTACGCGCCGCATATCTTCAACACGGGCGGCGCCATCGCCGGTACCAGCGGCCTGGTCGCCGTGGTGGTTGCCATGGGCATGTCGATCTGGCGCTCGCGGCAATCCAAGCTGGTCACGACCTACGGTTCCGCACGCTGGGCTGACGCAGAGGAAATCCGCAAGGCCGGGCTGACCGGTCCGGCCGGCGTCTTCCTCGGTTTGCATGATCGCCAGTATCTTCGTCATGAAGGACCAGAACATGTTCTGGCCTTCGCGCCCACCCGCTCGGGCAAAGGCGTGGGGCTGGTGGTGCCGACGCTGTTGTCCTGGCCTGCATCCGCGGTCATCCACGACATCAAGGGCGAGAACTGGGCCATCACCGCGGGCTGGCGCTCGCGTTTCTCGCATTGCCTGCTGTTCAACCCGACCGATCCTCAATCGGCTGCGTACAACCCGCTGTTGGAAGTCCGACGTGGCGCACAGGAAGTGCGCGACGTGCAGAACATCGCCGACATCCTGGTCGATCCCGAAGGTGCGCTGGAGCGCCGCAACCATTGGGAGAAGACATCGCACGCGCTGCTGGTCGGCGCGATCCTGCATGTGCTCTATGCCGGCGAAGACAAGACGTTGCGCGGTGTCGCCAACTTTCTGTCCGATCCGGCGTGCCCGTTTGAAGTGACGCTGCACCGGATGATGAGCACGCGGCACTTGGGCGCAAGTACTCATCCTGTCGTTGCATCGGCTGCGCGCGAAGTGCTCAACAAGAGCGACAACGAGCGCTCGGGTGTCTTGTCCACGGCCATGAGTTTTCTGGGGCTGTATCGCGATCCGACGGTGGCCGAAGTGACCTCGCGTTGCGACTGGCGTATCGCCGACCTGATCTCGGCCGAGCATCCGGTGTCGTTGTATCTGGTGGTACCGCCTTCGGACATCAGCCGCACCAAGCCGCTGATCCGACTAATTCTCAACCAGATCGGTCGCCGCCTCACCGAATCGCTCGACGGTTCCGATGGCGTGGAGCGCCGCCACCAGCTGCTGTTGATGCTCGATGAATTTCCTGCCTTGGGCCGTTTGGATTTCTTTGAATCGGCACTGGCCTTCATGGCGGGTTACGGTCTGCGCGCCTTCCTGATTTCGCAGTCGCTCAACCAGATCGACAAGGCCTACGGCCAGAACCATTCGATCCTCGACAACTGCCATGTGCGCGTGACTTTTGCCACCAACGACGAACGCACCGCTAAGCGCATCTCCGAAACGCTGGGCACCGCCACCGAACTGCGCGCGCAGCGCAACTACGCCGGCCATCGCCTCGCGCCCTGGTTGGGCCACCTGATGGTGTCGCGCCAGGAGACGGCGCGCCCCCTGTTGACGCCGGGTGAAGTCATGCAATTGCCACACGATGAGTCGGTGGTGATGGTCTCTGGCCAAGCACCGATCAAGGCCAAAAAGCTGCGCTACTACCTTGACGCCAATTTCAAGCGGCGCGTCCTGCCGCCGCCCAAGTTGACTCCGGGGCGCTACGTCGACGTGCCCGCAGCGCACACCGATGACTGGAGCACCTTGGCGATTCCCGCTGTGCCAGTCCTTTCCGCCACGGCGGGGCCAGGTGAATCAGCCGATGACGGCGGCCCGCGCCAGCAGCCGGAGCTGTCCGAGCTTGCCACCTACAGCTCCGAAGCCGAGCCGTCAGTCAGCGACCTGGCGCTGCTCGATGACGACGATTTTCCCTTGCCTCTTTCGGTATCTCTCCCATCCCAGTTCGACCCGCGCTTGCAGCGCACGGCGCGGCTGGCCGCCCTTGATCCTGACGACGGAATTCAACTATGAGCCAAGCCCGCCTGAACCTTTTCATCCAACCCGACCATGCCAAGCGCCTGGACGAACTGGCCGCCAAGAAAGGCGTGTCCAAGTCGTCCATCGTCGCAGCAGCGCTCGCGTCCTGGCTATCGCCCGATGCGGGCGACCAACGCGAAGCCGCGACGGCCAAACGGCTGGACCGGCTGTCGCGCCAGTTCGAGCGCCTGGAGCGTGATCAGAACATCTTGATCGAGACGCTGGCGCTGTACGTGCGCTATTACCTCACGGTCAGTACTCCCGTGCCCGAGGCCCATCAGGAAGCGGCCAAGGCTCAAGGCAAGGCGCGCTTCGAGCAGTTCATCGAACAGCTCGGCCGGCATCTGCTGCGCGGGCGCAGCCTCGTCAAGCAAGTCTACGAGGAAATCAAGCCCGATGCGGCGCAGCTGGCAGAAGCCACGGTGCAGGAGGGCGGATCATGAGTGCCGTCCCGAAGTTGCAGCCCGCGCCGCCTTCATTCGCCGCCACATCGCTGGATCGGCGGATCCGCATGCTGCGCACGGCGATGGGGCCGCTGATCGCCGCCGCGTTGGAAGACCCGGACGTGGTGGAGATCCTGCTCAACCCGGACGGCTCCTTGTGGATTGATCGGCTGTCGTCGGGTCGCTCGCCGACAGGCGCCAAACTGTCGGAGGCCGATGGCGAACGCATCATCCGGTTGGTCGCCGCGCACGTCGGCGCCGAAGTACATCGCGGCCAGCCCCTGTTGACCGCTGAGCTGCCCGAAACGGGTGAGCGCTTCGAGGGTGTCCTGCCACCGGCTGCGCCGGGGCCGGCCTTTGCCCTGCGCAAGCGCGCCGTGCGCATCATCGGCCTGGAGCGCTATGTTGCCGACGGCATCCTGTCCGAGGAACACGCCGAGTTCCTGCGCCGTGCGGTGCGCGAGCGGCAGAACATCCTGATCGCTGGCGGCACCAGCACCGGCAAGACGACGCTGGCCAACGCCTTGTTGGCCGAGATTGCCGCCACTGGCGATCGGGTGCTGGTGCTCGAAGACACCATTGAGCTCCAGTGCGCCGCCCGCGACCACGTATCGCTGCGCACGCGGGCCAATGTGGTGTCGATGGCCGAACTGGTGCGCGCCACGATGCGGCTGCGACCTGACCGCGTGATCGTCGGCGAGGTGCGCGGTGGCGAAGCGTTGGACCTCATCAAGGTCTGGGGTACCGGCCACCCCGGGGGTGTTGCCACGATCCACGCCAGTTCCGCCCACGGCGCACTGCTGCGCCTGGAACAACTGATCCTCGAAGTCGCCTTGACGCCGCCGCGTGCGCTGATCGCCGAGGCGGTGAATGCCGTCGTCTTCATCGCTGGGCGAGGCCGCGCCCGCCATGTCCAGACCATCGCCCGTGTTATCGGTTTCGACGGTCACGGCTACCAACTCGACGACGCGCTCGCGCCGCCGCTTCCAACGCTTTCGTCGCATTGCTCAACCACCCCCGGAGAACTGCCATGACGCAGATCGATGCCCCAGCCTTCCGTAGTTCTGTAAATCCGCATCTGCGCTTGGTCTTTCTCCTTGCCGCGCTGTTGCTGTGCCTGGCAACGACTGCCCATGCGGCCGGCTCCAGCATGCCTTGGGAAGGGCCGCTGCAATCCATCCTCGAATCAATCCAGGGGCCGGTGGCCCGGATCATCGCGGTGATCATCATCATTTCCACCGGCCTGGCCCTGGCCTTTGGCGATACGTCGGGCGGCTTTCGCAAGCTGATCCAGATCGTCTTCGGGCTGTCGATCGCGTTCGCTGCGTCGTCCTTTTTCCTGTCGTTCTTCTCGTTTTCGGGCGGGGCGGTGGTCGCATGAATGCCGCCGATGAATTCGATGCGGGTTTCGCCAGCGGTTTCGAGATTTCGCTGCATCGCTCGCTGACCGAACCGATCCTGCTGGGCGGCGCGCCACGCACCGTGGCGATTGCCAACGGCACGCTGGCCGCCGCCGTTGGCCTGGGCCTGCAACTGTGGATTCCCGGTCTGCTGCTGTGGATCGTCGGCCATTCGTTGGCGGTCTGGGGCGCGCGGCTCGATCCGCAGTTCATGGCCGTGTTCGCCCGGCACATCAAGCACCGCCCGCTGCTCGACGTGTGAGGCCGACCAGGGGAACTCGCCATGATGAATCTTGCTGAATACCGCAAGCGTCCCGCGCTGCTGGCCGATTGGCTGCCCTGGGCTGGGTTGGTCGCGCCGGGCGTCGTGCTCAACAAGGATGGCTCGTTCCAGCGCTCGGCGCGCTTTCGTGGGCCGGACCTGGACAGCGCCACGCAGGGCGAACTGATCGCCACGTCGGCGCGGTTGAACAACGCGCTGCGCCGGCTGGGATCGGGCTGGGCCTTGTTCGTGGAGGCTGAACGGCACACGGCCGCTGACTATCCGCATTCGGATTTTCCCGAGCCGCTGTCCTGGCTGGTGGACGAGGAACGCCGGGCCGCGTTCGAGGAGGATCACAGCCACTTCGAGAGCATCTACCACCTGACGCTGGCGTACCTGCCGGCCGAGGAATCCCGCGCCCGCGCCGCCAAGCTGTTGTATGAGAACACGCCGCAGCGTGGCGTGGACTGGCGCGAGCGGCTGGAGTCGTTCGTCTCGGAGACGGATCGTTTCTTTGACCTGCTCAATGGCGTCATGCCGGAGATCGCCTGGCTGGATGACAGCCGGACGCTGACCTATCTGCATGCGACGGTTTCGACGCGGCGCTATCGGGTGGCGGTGCCGGAGCATCCGTTCTACCTCGACGCCTTGTTGGCCGATTCGGCTTTGGTGGGAGGCTTGGCACCGATGCTGGGTGACCAGCACCTGCGTGTGGCATCGGTGCGCGGTTTTCCGACCTCGACCTGGCCGGGACTGCTGGACGATCTCAATCGGCTCGGCTTCGCCTACCGCTGGTCCACACGTTTTCTGTGCATGGACAAGTCCGAAGCAGAAAAGGAACTCACGCGCCTGCGCCGCCAGTGGTTCGCCAAGCGCAAGAACGTGGTGGCGCTGCTGCGCGAAACGATCTTCCAGCAAGAAAGCCCGCTGGTCGATACCGACGCGTCGAACAAGGCTGCCGATGCCGATGCGGCCCTGCAGGAGTTGGGCAGCGACCAAGTCGCCTTCGGTTATGTCACGGCGACGGTGACGGTACTCGACGCCGATCCTTCGGTCGCCGATGAAAAGTTGCGCCGGATTGAGCGGGTCATCCAGGGCCGTGGTTTCGTCACGATCCCGGAAACGCTCAATGCCGTGGACGCCTGGCTGTCCTCGATTCCGGGCAATGCCTACGCCAACGTGCGCCAGCCCATCATCTCGACACTCAACCTGGCGCATCTGATGCCGGTGTCGGCGGTGTGGGCCGGGCAGGAGCGCAATGCGCATCTCGATGGGCCGCCGTTGATCGTGACGCGTACCGATGGCGCCACGCCGTTCCGGCTGGTGACGCACATTGGCGACGTGGGCAACACGCTGGTGGTCGGTCCCATCGGCATGGGCAAATCGGTGCTGCTGGCCACCCTGGCGATGCAGTTCCGCCGTTATCCCGGCTCGCGCATCTTTGCCTTCGGCATGGGGCGCTCGATGCGCGCCACCATCCTGGGACTGGGCGGCGAACATTACGACCTGGGCGCTGACGGCGAGATCGCTTTCCAGCCGCTGGCCCGCATCGACCAGGAAAACTACCGCACCTGGGCGTCCGAGTGGCTGGAAGGCCGCTTGCGGCATGAAGGCGTGAGCGTTGGCCCGGAAGAAAAGGCCGCGATCTGGTCGGCGCTCGGGAGTCTGGCCGGGGCGCCGGTGGAGCAACGCACCTTGACCGGGCTGTCGGTACTGCTGCAGTCGAATGCCTTGCGTCAAGCCCTGCAGCCCTACGTGCTCGGCGGCGCGCACGGCAAGCTGCTGGACGCGGATTCGGATCGGCTGGGTTCGGGTTCCGTGCAGTGCTTCGAGATGGAAGAACTGATGCACAGCAAGGCGGCGACGCTGGCTGTGTTGGGCTATCTGTTCGCGCGCTTCGATGAACGCTTCGACGGCGCGCCGACCTTGCTCATTCTGGATGAGGCCTGGCTGTTTCTCGATGACCCGGTGTTTGCCGCGCGCATCCGCCAGTGGCTCAAGACACTGCGCAAGAAGAACGTCAGCGTCATCTTCGCCACGCAGTCGCTGGCCGACATCAAGGATTCGGCCATCGCGCCGGCGATCATCGAGAGCTGCGCGAGCCGCATCTTCCTGCCGAATCCGCAGGCAACCGAACCGCAGATCAGGGTGATCTACGAAGGCTTCGGTTTGAACCGCCGCCAGATCGACATCGTGGCCGAGGCGGTTCCCAAGCGTGACTACTACTACCAGTCACGGCTGGGCAATCGCTTGTTCGACCTGGACCTGGGGCCGGTCACGCTGGCCTTTGCCGGTGCCTCGACGCCGCAGGACCAGCGCGCGATAGACCAAGTACGCGATCCGGTTTCCGGTTCGGCGTCGTCATCCGACTTCGCCGCCGCCTGGCTACGCCATCGCGGCCTCGACTGGGCCGCCGACCTTGTTCCGTCTTTTCCGTCCTCTTCGTTCTCTTCGTCCGTTCCTCAGGAGTACGCCTCATGAAAAAGCCCCTTCTCGCCGTGGCCGTCGTAACGCTGGCAACCCTCATGCCCGCGGCTCACGCTCAGTGGGTCGTGATCGATCCGTCCAACCTGGCCCAGAACATCATGACGGCCGCGCGTTCTCTGGAACAGATCAACAACCAGATCAGGCAGCTTCAGAACGAAGCGCAGATGCTGACGAACCAGGCGAAGAACCTCACCGGCCTGGATTTCAGCGCGTTGAGTCAATTGCGGGCGTCGCTGTCGGCCACCAACCAGCTCATCCAGCAGGGGCAGGGCTTGGCGTTCAACGTTTCGCAGATGGAGAGCGAATTTCAGCGGCTCTACCCGGATGCGTATTCCGCCTCTATCTCCGGAACCCAGATGTCGACCGATGCGCGTTCGCGCTGGCGCAACTCGCTCGAAGCGCTGCGCACCGCGACCAAGGTGCAGTCGCAGGCGGTGCAGAGCTTCGCGTCCGACGAGCAGACGCTGACTGAGCTGGTGAACCGCAGCCAGTCGGCCGTGGGAGCGCTGCAGGCTACGCAGGCGACCAACCAACTGCTGGCCCTGCAAGCGCGGCAAGCCATCCAGGCGCAACAACTGCAAATCACGCAAGACCGGGCGACCGCGCTGGAGCAGGCACGCATCGTTGCCGTGCAGGAGCGTGCGCGCGAAGTGCGGCGGCGTTTCGTCGGGAACGGCACGCCGTACACCCCGCAGACCGTCGATTTCTACAGCCACTGAGGGGACGCCATGAACGACGTTTCCATCATCGACCATTTTCTCAACGTCTTCTCGCACTACATCGACTCCGGCTTCGGTTTGCTGCGCGGAGAAGTGGCCTATCTGACCGCCACGCTGGTGGCGATCGACATGACGCTGGCCGGGTTGTTCTGGGCCATGAGCCATGCTAGCGGTGGTGGGGACGACATCATGGGCAAGCTCATCAAGAAGGTGCTGTATGTGGGGGCCTTCGCCTACATCATCGGCAACTTCAATCTGCTGGCCGGCATCGTGTTTCGGTCGTTTGCAGGCTTGGGGTTGGTGGCGTCGGGCTCGACGATCACACAAGCCGAGTTCCTGCAGCCGGGCCGGCTGGCCAAGGTCGGTATCGATGCGGGTGCGCCGATTCTGAAGCAGATCAGCGAGGCGGCAGGATTCCCGGAAGTGTTCGTGAACATTGACGTGATCGTCGTGCTGCTTCTGGCCTGGCTGGTGCTGATCGTGAGTTTCTTCGTGCTCGCGGTGCAGCTCTTCGTCACCTTGATCGAGTTCAAGCTGACCACGCTTGCAGGCTTTGTGCTGGTGCCGTTTGCCCTGTGGAACAAGACATCGTTTCTGGCTGAGAAGGTACTGGGCAACGTGGTGTCGTCGGGCATCAAGGTGTTGGTGCTGGCGGTCATCGTGGGGATTGGCACGGGCCTTTTTGCCGAATTTCAGACGCTACCGGGGGCCGACCCTTCCATTGATTACGCGCTGACCATCATGCTGGCTGCGCTCGCGATGCTGGGCCTGGGAATCTTCGGGCCAGGCATTGCGACCGGGCTGGTGTCCGGGGCGCCGCAATTGGGGGCCGGTGCCGTTGCGGGGACGGCCTTGGGGGCCGCTGGAGCCGCAGTCGCCGTCGGTGCGGTCGCTACGGGGGTTGGTGGCGCCGTTGCCGCCGGCGCACGTATGGCGCCGGGGGCGGCAAAGCTGGCCGCGAGCGGAGCGCGCTCGATGGCCTCGACCGCCAGCAGCGCGAAGTCCGCGTTTCAGGCCGGTTCTGCCGGCGCGGGCGGTGGACTCAAGGGCACGGCGGCAGGCTTGGGGAACGTCGCCAGGACGGGCGCGCAATCGGTGGGGCAGAAGGTCGCCGCAGGGGCCAAGTCGCTGAAAGATCGGGCGGCGGCGGCGATCAGTCCGGATGCTCCGGCATCCGGGGCCAGCGCGGCGCATGGTTCGGGCGCTCCAGGCGGCAGCGATGCCGCGTCCGCCGACACCCAACAACCCGCTTGGGCAAAGCGCCTGCAGCGCCGCCAGCAGATCGGCCATGCCGCCTCGACCGTAGTCCACACGCTGCGCGGTGGGGATGGCGGCGGTTCGGGTAGCGGCCCCCGTCTGCGCGACCCCTCGGATTCATAAGGAGAACATCCCATGCGATTCAAACGCCCTCTGGTGCGCTATGCCGACACGCCGCAGCCCGCCACCCCGTATCAATCTGCTGAGCAGGTCTGGGATGACCGCATCGGTTCGGCCCGTGTGCAGGCGAAGAACTGGCGGCTGATGGCTTTCGGTTGCTTGGTGTTGGCGCTGTTGATGGCGGGCGGCCTAGTCTGGCGCTCGGCGCAATCCATCGTTACCCCCTTTGTGGTGGAGGTGGACAGCGGCGGGCAGGTGCGCGCGGTCGGCGAAGCCGCGACGCCGTACAAGCCCAACGACGCGCAGACGGCGCATCACCTGGGGCGTTTCATCACGCTGGTGCGTTCGCTGTCCATCGACCCCATCGTCGTGCGCCAGAACTGGCTCGATGCCTACGACTACACCACCGACCGCGGCGCGGCGGTGCTCAACGACTACGCGCGGACCAACGATCCATTCGCTCGTGTCGGCAAGGAATCGGTGACGGTGCAGATCACCAGCATCGTGCGCGCCAGTGAGGCTTCGTTCAACGTGCGCTGGACCGAGCGCCGCTATGTCAACGGCGCCGCCGCTGGCCTGGAGCGCTGGACGGCCGTGGTCTCCATCGTGCTGCAAACGCCGCGCACCGAGGAGCGGCTGCGCCGCAATCCGCTGGGCATCTACGTCAACGGCCTGTCGTGGAGCCGTGAACTCGATTCTTCCGAAGGAGCCAAACCATGAAACCGACTTTGCGTATTCACGTATTTCTGTCCCTTGTGGCCGCCACATCCATGACTCTCTCGGGCTGCGCGACGCAGGGTACACCGCCACCTTACATTACGCTCGATGAGCCGGTCGCGGCGCAGCCTTTGCCAGAGCCGCCCAAGCCGGTGGAAGTGGTGGCCATTCCGCAGCCTTTGCCATTGCCCGAGCAGTTGAAGCACTTGCCGGGACATGTCGATGAAAAGCCCACGCCAGAACCTACCGATGAGAAGCTGCGCGTATCCCGCGCCAATCAGGAAGCGCGTATCGCGCCGACCCGTGAGGGCTACGTCAATGCGATCCAGGTCTGGCCGTTCACCGATGGGGCGCTGTACCAGGTTTATGCCAGTCCGGGCCGGGTAACAGTCGTTTCGCTCCAACCCGGCGAGGAGTTGATGACGGTCGCGGCCGGCGATACCGTGCGCTGGATCGTGGGTGACACGTCCAGCGGTGCAGGCGTCGACTTGCGCGTGAGTGTGCTGGTCAAGCCAACGCGCAGCGGTCTGAAAACCAATCTGGTGGTGACTACCAACCGGCGCACCTACCTGCTGGAGCTGACCTCGACCGAGAAGGCTTGGATGGCGTCCGTGTCCTGGGACTATCCGAAGGACCGCATGCTGGCCTTGCAACGCCAGGCGCGGGCGGCGCAGGTCGCCGCGCCGGTGGATGCCGGCCTGTCGCTGGAGAAAATCCGTTTCCGCTACGCGATCAGCGGCAGCACTCCCTCGTGGAAACCGCTGCGTGCCTTCGACGATGGCGAGAAGGTCTACATCCAGTTCCCCGGTGGCATCGCGCAAGGCGAACTGCCGCCGCTGTTCGTCATTGGCGCGCAAGGGGATGGGCAACTGGTGAACTACCGCTTCCGTTCGCCGTACTACATCGTGGATCGGCTGTTCGGCGCGGCCGAACTTCGCCTGGGGGCCGACAAGGGCGACGTGGTGCGGATCGAGCGCACGGATGGGGTTGTAAGCGGGACGCGGAGGAACTGACCATGAGTCAAGCGAACAATGCTCCTGACACTCCGGTGTCAGATGTGCCGCCCAAGGAGGCCCCCGAGAACGTGACATTGCGTGCTCAGCCACGTGCGGTCACGCGCCTGAACCGGCGCATGCTGGCCGTGCTCGTTGGCGGACTGGCGAGCGCGGTGCTTGGCGGTACCATTTGGTCGTTACAAACGACGCAACGCCGTGGTGCTGGAGAACAGAAAGAGTTGTACAACGTTGATCGCGTGTCGCGCTCCGAAGGGCTGGACCAACTGCCCGCTGACTACTCCAAGCTGCCGCCGACCTTGCCAGCCGCCGTGCCGCAGCTCGGTGCGCCGTTGCCCGGCGATCTGGGTGGGCCGATCCACAAGGCCGAGCAGCAGGGGCAGGGCTACGCTGCCCCGCAGTCTGGCCATGATCCCGCCGAAGCCGAGCGCCTGGCACGTTTGAAGCAGGCCGAAGAAGCGGCGGGTTCATCGGTGTTCTTCCGGTCAAGTGG
The DNA here is from genome assembly GCA_018261905.1 of Pseudomonadota bacterium. GTDB lineage: Bacteria > Pseudomonadota > Gammaproteobacteria > Burkholderiales > Rhodocyclaceae > Azonexus. Next base: position 47,429 of record JAGTRU010000001.1, read on the forward strand.
TCAGAAGGTTGCCGCCGCGCCCACATCGGCGCAGGCTGCGCCAGGCGCCTCCGTGGCGACGAATGCCGCCTTCGATCCGATGGCGGCCGGACCGGCTTCCACCGCTGCGCAGTCGGCCGACCCGGCCGCCGTGCAGAACCGGCAGGATCAGAAGGAAGGTTTTTTGAACAAAGCCGGTTCTACGGAAGCCCGCAATTCCGGCAACCTGCAACTGCCCGCATCGCCGTATCAGGTCATGGCCGGTACGGTCATCGCCGCCGTGCTGGTCACAGGCATCAAGTCCGACCTGCCGGGCGATGTGATCGCCACGGTGACGGAGCCGGTCTACGACACGGCCACCGGCAAGTACATGCTGATCCCGCAAGGCTCGCGCTTACTGGGTAAATACAACAGTCAGGTGAGCTATGGGCAGAGCCGTGTTCAGGTGGTGTGGAATCGGGTCATCTTGCCGGACACATCCTCGTTCCAGCTCGACAAACTGGTTGGCACCGATCCGGCCGGCTATGCAGGCCTGGAGGATGGCGTCGATTGGCATTGGGATCGCGTTTTTGCAGGGGCTGCACTGACCACTTTGCTCGGCGTCGGTGCCGAACTGGCTGCACCGGAGAGTCGCAATGGGGGCGATCGCGTGATCATCGCCGGGCGCGATAGTCTGAAGGACTCGGTAAACCAAGCGGGCCAGGAGATGACCCGGCGCAACATGGCTATTCAACCGACCCTGACCGAGCGCCCCGGCTTGCCGGTGCGCGTCATCGTCAACCGGGATCTGGTGCTGCGGCCGTATCAGCCACTATTTTTTTATCGGAGTACGTCACGATGAACACATCCACCACAAGACTTCGCCTGGGTCCGCTGCCGAAGATGGAAAGCGTCAAGCTGACCTTCTCTTGCCCAGCCGGCCTGAAGGCCGACCTCGACCGCTATGCCACACTACATGCACAAGTTTATGGCGAGGCGGTGGATGCTGCGGTGCTGATTCCATACATGCTGGAGGCGTTTATGGCGCGAGATCGGGGATTCAAGAAGAAGGACGCATCGAAACTGGCGTCGCAGAAGCCGCTTCAGTGAGAATTGGGGCAACAAAGGGAATAGCGTTTGAAGAAAAAGGTGAGGGTGCCGGGACTCCACTTGATTGCTAGCTCAGTCCTTCCTTTGGTAGGCTGTTTTCCCAGAGACCCTAGCCTCAATCGGTTCCCTCGTTAGCAGGTGGCACCAGATGCTGTATGTGCCAGCCGCGTGCGATCAGTTTCTCTTGGTTCGATGTATTTTCCTCACCAATTCCGAGTGATCCACTGCGTATCGCCAGGCAGAGAAGGTGTGTCGGCCGTGTCATCGCTACGTAGATCTGCAGCAGACGCTGAGCGGACTTGTCGCTGGTGCATTTCGCGCCATTTTGATGTTTGCCTAAGAGCCAGGGCATCAGGCTATGCAGGAAATGGGTTTGGTTGAAGGTTTCAAGAACCAGTGTGGCCAAGTGGGTCTGACCTTTTGCCATGTGGATTGAGCTGAGCTTGATATCGACGCTGGCACCACCGTTGCTGTAACGATAGCTGTTCGGTGCTGCTGCTTGTGCCTGAGTCTGAACTGCGGGCTGAGGCAGTTGAGCAGAGTCGTTCCATGCCAGAAAATCATTGGCAGTGGACGAACCAGTATCTCCGCCTCCCAAGGTTGCGCCCAATAGTTTCAAGCTCGGAGACAGCGCCGTCCATAAAGTATGAGTGAGCTCTTCTTGGTCGATCAGGAAGCGTGTCAGAATGCTGCGATAGACGGCCTTTGCCTCGTCAGCTCCATTGAGACGATGCTCGATTTGCAGGTGCTGGCGCGTGCGTGCCTTGAGAAATGTCGTGCCGGCGAGAATGTTGGCGAGGTGGGCGATCCCGATAGCAATACTATCCACGCATCGATGAAGCGGGCCTCCGCTTTGCGCGACAGCCTGTGCTGCCTGAATGTGTTCGGCGAGCGTATGGGGACGATAGGTCTGGCGGCTTGTACCGGCTTGATAGCCTGTCCAATAATGTGCGACGGTTTTTGGGTAATGCTTGTGGCCCGGGCCTACGTCCGCAAAAGGCTTGTGAACTGCACCGATCGCGGTGACCGCAGAGGTTTCTATCAGTGCTAGAGGCAAAGTGGCGAGTACGTGGCGACCGAAGGCGTCTAGGACCGCAGACGCATCGTTGTCAGGGAACACGAAGATGGTGTGCGGAATATTCTGATCAGGAACCATCTTGGCACGTATCCCGTTCAAGCCGGCAGGCTGCACTGGAAGGTACGCAAAGGGTGTGGCAAGTGCGGCGATCGAGGTATCGAACCTGAAGCTGTCAGCGATATCGATACAGCGAGAAGCATCGGGGAAGGCATCCACTACTGGCTGGATGCCACCTTCAAAAATAGCCTGATTCGGATCCCCTACACGCTGGACACACGCAGCGTTCGAGTCCCGCGGGAACAGACGTCGCAAGAAATTGCTCTGCTGCTCCGAGGTGTCTTGCATTTCATCGACCAGAACGAACGGAAACCGATGCTGGAGAATTGTTGGCAGTGTGGGCTGTTGCGCGAGCAAGGCTTCACCAAGTACGAAGATCTCGTCGTAGCAGAAGTAACCCTGTTCGGCAGCGTGTCGCAGGGCTGATGTTGCAAGCTTATACATGTCCGTGTGAGGACCATCCGGGAACGCTCCGTCGGCTAACGGAGCCGCGAAGTTCGCTGTACCGATGCGCAGGCTGTCGAAGCTTCTGAACTTCTTTTCAAGGTAGTTGTTCAGCCGATGATAGTTCCTTTCGCCTAAGTGGTGCCGGCGGACTCTCGTGGTGAGATCGTTGTCTATCGCGGCGATGCGGTATCCCGCTGACAGGAGCCAAGGTGTGGCGAGAAAGCGGTTGACGAACCCATGGATTGTGTCGATGAAGTGCGGATATCCGAGCAAACGTTGGCCCACGTCCGTACTGCCCAGGCGATACTCAATTTCCTCGCGCGCCACGTTGGTGTGCGAGAGGACGCAGATGCCACGCGTGCCGCTCTTCCATTTGCGTGCAAGAATGGCTAGCTTGGCGACGACAAGAGTGGTTTTTCCGCTGCCAGGGCAGGCCGATACGTCCACGGTCGTGAGTGACTTTAGAAAAGCCTGTCGTGGCGTGTCGAGCGGACGAAGTTTCATCAACTGACGGGCCCACTCGATGTCTTCGTCGGTAATTGCGTCAATCAGATCCAGCGGCTTGATCATGCAGGTGCTCCAGAGCCAACCGCTGCCGGTGCGGGAGGTGTGGTCGCAAAATCAATCGCGTCTTTGATGTAGCTTGGCAATCTCGCTGCCAGCCATGCACCATCGATCTCCCCTTTGGCCTTTTTATCGCTTAACCTTTCCGCCAAGTACTGCGCGGCAATAGCCTTAGACGATCGCTTGCTCGAGAACATTTCGTAGACGTGGGAGCACAACACATCACGATTGCTGGCTGCTACGACCTCAAGTGCCGCGTAGGCCGCTTTTGCGTCGGCCTCCACCTCAGTCTGCGTTTTCTTGGCTTCGTTTAGCGGGTCATCATTGGCGGCGAACGAGGCGGCAATGTAGACATCTTCAGCGAGACCTGCGAATGCCAGGTCGTATTCCAATGTCCATTCGTCAGCGACAAAGGTTTTGACATTCTGCGCATCCCCCGCGACGAGCTTGGTTCGCTTGGCGTCCAATCCTACAAGCTGGTCGACAGTACTGGCGCCGAATTCTTTCTTGACACGCCACTTGCGCCGCGGATTGGCCCATTTAGGGTCGGTATCGTTAGTCACTAAGCCCAAAATGACCGGTGCGCAATCGGGCATGACATCCATATCGGCCAGACAGGCTGTTGGAATCGCGAGCACGCCCTTGGTGATGTCCTTGCGCTGGAGAATGCGGGCGTAGCGACGCAAGCCTGTGCCGCCGACATTGACAGTGGACACTCCATGTTCGGTCAAGTCACGTCCTAGCAATCGGGCAAGTGTCGGAAGAAGGATGGACTCGCCGTCGCCTTCGACCACAATCAGGCCGCGCGCGAAGAATAGATTCGCTTTGGTGACGTCAAGAAACCGCTGCAGGAAACGATAGTCACCCTCACTTAGATGCGTCTCACCTTCGGCCAACGAGAATGCTTGCTGCTGGTGCAAAAGCACCAGATTTTTCAACGGTATTTTCGAGGTCAGGTTAGGGCTATGGCTAGTGACGATGACTTGAACGGGGCGTCGTGTTGGATCTGTTGCCGGCTGGGCTGCCGCCTCAAGAAACTCCATCAGACGCAACTGCCGTTGCGGGTGTAAATGCGCTTCCGGTTCTTCGATCAGCAGTAGGGGCAAACCATCGGGTTCTTTGCCGAGCAAGAGTAATTCACAGGCCATGAACAGCAAGTTGTTTGAACCAAGCCCATAATTGCCTCGAGATTTGCCGTCAGGGCCCTCCATGAGGTCAAGTTCCAAGCGCTCAAGAATCTGGCGCAGGCGTGCCGCCTCGCTGCCTCCTTCAGCGAAGCTGATACGACCATGCAGGTTCTCGCCGGATAACGACAGGCGGGCGAGATAGTCTGTGTTGATGGCCTTTTGCGCGCTACCGACTCCGTCGTGTTGGTCAACCAGATGGCGCAGGTAGTCGGACAGACCTGACAAGCTCAATTGGCCGGCTTGTGCTGCGTCTATAGGCGGAACCGTTTTGTCGAACGGCATACCTTTCTTGATTTCCGGAAAATTGTTGAGAATCTGCGATAGGCGTGAGCCACGCCCAGGTGACATCTCGCGCTCGGCGTCGCGCAACGGACGCAGGTAGGCCGTTGCCAGCAGTTGGCGAACGGTTGCATCCAGCGCGGGGCCGCTGCCGTCAGGTCCGCTGCGCACCGCAATGTCTACCCAGCGGCGACTGCATGGCATTTCGCTTAGGCGGCGCGCGAACCAATGCGCATATAGCACAACATCTGCCCCTTCATAGGTCAGATATTCGGCAAACGCCCCTTTTTCTGGCGTGGTGAGACCCGACAGCTTGCAGCAGATTGTGATTTCGGTGGCTTGCTGTCCGTCTGCGTGGATATGGAAATCCTCTGCCTGTAGTCGCGTGAATTCCATATCGCGGGTCATCAAAACATGCCGGATGGCATCAATGACCGCGGTCTTTCCGGCGTCGTTTTCACCTACGAGGGCGGTTACGCCTTCGTTAAATTGCACAGAAAAAACGGGGTCATCCGCGCCAAACTGCCGAAAATTCTTAATCTTGAGTTGTGACAAATACATCGCATATTCCTGTATCTCGTTATTGTCTAGGGATCTATATGACCAGATTGGGCAGGCGGCTTAGCTGTTCAAGCGCGAGACCAGGCGTTTCACACGTACCCGATCCTCCGGTAGCAGATGGAAGAACGGCACGGTGAATTGCGTTCCGAACGAACGGCTGACGCGACCATCCGGAATCTGTGATGCGACATGTTCGAATGCCGGGTTGAACCGGCGAATATCCCAACCGGTTTGAGAAAAAACTTTCTCGGCGCTCACGCTATCCGGGCCCGATAGCGCCAACTCAGCAACCACAACCGTGTCGGCAATCGGGTCCCGACCAAACGCCGGCCCGTCGAATGTCAGGTAGAGGTCGAGTGTCGGGTGGAAATGCGGTAAGCCGCCTCCGAGCGTGCGGGACACATCCACGAAGCCATCCGTTTCAAGCTCGGCGATCGCTTCTTCGAGTTCGTCTTCGGGGTTTTCCTTGAAAGCGACTTTGAGCTTATCGATATCGACGAAATTGCGCCGACCGTCGGAGCATTGCTCTGCCACCCAGACGCCAACCTTGCGAGCGAGCAGCGAGAGCTGGAGATCAAGCGCCATGAGGTTTCTCGGGTCGTCCGGATTCATGCTTGGGTCCTTGAGCGTGAACAGCAGCGGCGAATGATTGATCGTCGGTGATGGTGAACCGCCCAGCCAGGTGTCGAGTTTGTCGATTACCTTCTGGCTGATCGCGGCGAATTGCCTGATGTCCTCTCCGACGAGATATACGGTCTCGCCGATCTTGGCGTCATTCGCGTGAGTCGCGAATTTGTCGTCCACGATTCCGAGATTGTGACCAATGATATGGCGCTTTTGGATGTTGAGGCGCAATGCAGCTATCTCGGACTCTGAGAGGTCCTCGAATGGGTTAAGGTCGAGTTCATCGAAGCGCCTGAGCGCCTTGTCGACGTTCTGGAAGTCGTTGCCGATCTTCGGGAGCGGATCGGTGTCGGCCTGCGTCTTCCCATAGAGATAGACAGTCTTCAGCGTCGCCTCGAACGCGGTGAGAACATCTTCGTGGGCGTTACCCAAGAGACGATAAGCAAGCTCTTCCTTCTCGGTGCCAATATTCTCCGTGAGCGACACCTGATCGTCGACCAGCTCGGTTTCGCGTGCGAAGTGAAGCCGTAGATTCGGCGCCCCGCAGTCTGGACAAAAGAGGCCTATTGCGAAGACGCCGTAGTCACGTCCGCAATGGTCACATACCAACTCGCGCATAAGATCTTGACGGGCAAAGCGCGGCTTCGGCCTGGAGGTACTCCGCTTGACGTTCGCCGTGATCTTGACGAGACCGTTGCGTGACGAACTCCCGTTGAACGCATTCTTGACCATCTCCGCGAGGGCTTCTTCGATGTCCTGAGTCGCGTCGTGCTTTACCATCTCCAGTGCTGCTTTGACGTCGTCCGGATGTGTGAAAGCGTCGTCGTCGGCGACTGTGCCGCTATAGGGGCAGACTGTTTGTGAGGTCCGTGGTTCGTGCTTCATCCGTGCGCGTAGCGCATCCGTTAGTGGAATTTCGGCGACGACTTCGCCGAGGACAAAATGACGGGGTTGCGCGCTCTCGTTGGGCGACAGGCGGTACACGCGTCCGTCGGGAGTGCGCGGCGGTGGCAAGCCGAGCCGCATGTTGCTGCTAGTGCCGCCAGTCCGATAGCGGTTGAGCCGTGGGAATTTCACGTATTACGATCCTCGCTTCACGACACTCCGTAACCCCCGTACGCCCTGTTACGACCGCGTTGGACGGATAATACCGCTGTCTGGATGGATGCCGTTATTTAGCTGAGATTTGGCAACCATTTGAGGCAGGTCAGTGTCGATAAGTGTAGCGGATTCGTCATATCTTGTGACGTAACCAGAGGCGATCAGGTTGCGCTGGGGAAGCCGCGCAGGGTATATCCGTAGCGGATTTTCCCGCGCGGGAGCGGTTCAGAGCGGGGCCTCTTTATCAGTATTTACAGAGCGCTTGGGTTGATGAGTGCATACTTTGTGCCAGTTTCAAGCGCTAATATTTTGTCGATATTTCTTGTTTTTCGCCAGAATAATGATCGTTCTTGTTACTTCCTCTTGTCTGGCGTGATGTTATTCTGGTGTTTTTTCATATGTATGGCTAAAATAATGGCACTATGGCTAAAACAATTGCGCCTTTGCTACCGTCGACGACCGAATTACTCCACCGGCTCGGTGACCGCTTGCGTGTGGCCCGATTGCGCCGGCAATTGACCGCCAAGCAGGTCGCGGAGCGTGCTGGCATGGCGCCAATGACTCTGCGCAGTCTGGAGCGGGGCGGCGCCGGTGTGACGATGGGGGCTTACCTGGCCGTCATGCAAGTGCTCGGTGTTGAGAAAGATCTGGATCTGTTGGCCGCAACGGACCCACTTGGCCGCGAATTGCAGGATGCTCGACTGCCTGCCTACCGCAAGGCGCCAGTACGCGCTGCGCCGTCGGCATCCTCCGGTTCGATGCAGCACCAGCGCTCCAAGTTGAGCAAGGCCTCAGCGCAGCAGGGTGTCCAGGTCTCACCGGATATACAGAAACACAAGTTCAGCGAGCCTCCGGAGCGCTGGGTTGAGCACAGCGGCTATACCAGTTCCCAGGCGCTGGCTAATCTGCTTGATCCGAAGCCATCTCACGCGAAAAAGAGGCGCTAACGCATGGCGCATTTCATCGTTGTCTATGCCGACTGGGACGGGTTGCCTGCGCCGCTCCGGCTGGGGGGGCTGCACGTTCGGCGTGGCGCCGGGCGCGAAATCTTCGAATTCGAGTTTGACCTTACCGCCCTGGCGCAGCCGGCAACCACCAACCTACTGCTTGATCCTCGCCTAGGGCTTTTCGAGGGCCGCCAGCATCCGCCACAGGGCAGCGAAACCTTTGGCGTCTTCGCCGACGCCAGCCCGGATCGCTGGGGCCGGCTGCTCATGCAGCGCCGCTTGGAGCGCGAGAAGAGGGCGGGGCTGGCGCCCAAGAACGCCCGCCTTTTTGAATCCGATTACCTGCTCGGGGTGCATGACGCCTTTCGCGTCGGTGCACTTCGGTTTAGGCGCGACGATGTCGGCGATTTCCTCGACAACCGGCATGGCATCGCTGCGCCACCGTTCGTGCAACTGCGCGAACTGGAAGCCGCCAGCCTTGCGCTGGAACACGATGAGGACAACACAGCGGCGGCGGGCAACGACTGGTTACGCATGCTGATCGCGCCGGGAGGCTCGCTCGGCGGTGCGCGTCCGAAGGCCAGCGTCGTCGATCCAGACGGCCATTTGTGGATTGCCAAATTTCCGAGCGTGCGCGATGAGCATAACGTGGGTGGATGGGAGTTGGTCGTACAAACGCTGGCGCGTGCCTGCGGATTGAATGTACCTGAGAGCATGGCGCGTCGCTTTGCAAATCCGCATCATAGCTTTCTCGTGAAGCGCTTCGATCGCACGGCGGCAGGACGACGGTTGCACTTCGCATCGGCCATGACGCTCACCGGACATCAGGACGGCGACGATGCATCAACCGGAGCGAGTTATCTCGAAATCGCGCGGGTGCTGATCGAGCAGGGGGCGCGTACCGACGTCGATCTCAAGGAGTTGTGGTCGCGCATCGTGTTCAACATGTTGGTCTCCAATACAGACGACCACTTGCGGAATCACGGTTTCATCCTGGTGCCTGGCAAAGGGTGGCGCTTGTCCGAGGCCTACGACATGAATCCCGTGCCAGTTTCTCACGGCTTGAAGCTCAACGTCAGTGAAGTCGACAATGCGCTGGATCTTGACTTGGCTCGTGCCGTTGCCCCTTACTTCCGCATCGCGGCCAAGGCGGCGAATGAGATTATTGAGCAGAGTCAGACTATCGTCAGGCAGTGGCGGAAAATTGCCGTCCAGCTCGGCATTCCTGTGCGCGAGCAAGAACGTATCGCCTCGGCGTTCAGGCTTGCGGAGTAGGTTTGCCGCGATGTCTCGCCAGCCTTTCGCTCAAAGGCCGTTTTTTGACGCTTGGAAGACAATGCTCGATGCTACTGGGATCTTATGCACGACCGGTTTCTGCGACCACCAATTCTGGTATCCTTTTTCGGTGATTGATAATGCAGTCGAAGACGCCGCTTCCCCGCAAATCGCTCCATCTCCCGCGCCAACAAAAGGGATAGCGTTTCGACGGTAAAAGCGACGGTAAAGCCGTATCTCAATCGCAGTGAAGTCCTTTAACCATACGGGTTTGAGGACCTAATTAATGATCGAGTGGGAATGATATAGCTTCGTTTAAGGGCTTTCTGCGGGTGTCAACCACCGTTTTAGGTCGGCAAGTTGTTGTGCTTCATGCGGAAAATAGGCATTTTGTTTTGAGCGCAGGTATTCCGGCCATCGTTTGACGGCTAGCCGCCACCATCGGAGAGGGTACCAAAAATACACCCAGGGCGAATTTGGCAAAACAGGATAGATGCTGGCGATTACTGTTTGCGGGGGGAAGGCTTTACGAAGCAGCCAAACAACCTTGGAAATTGCCGATGAATGTTTGGCAATTTCGTTGGCCAACGAAAGGTCTTGCCGCGTGGCCATACCTTGCAGCATTAGTTGGGCGGCTATATCGATCATCTGAGGAAACTCTGGATCATCGGGCTCTTGCTCGTCAGGCCAGATGGGGCTCTTGGTTCCCCAATAGCGCTCGGTTAGCTTGAGTGCCAAGATGCAGCACCGGGTGTGCCCGCCTTGCTTGGCCAGGGTCCAAAACAAGGGCCAGTCGATGGATTCGTGGTCAAGTAAAAAGGCCAAATCGCTCAGCAACAATGGACCGTTGTTGAATTGGTGGTCAATAACGGCATGAACGATCAGATGGAGCAGCAGATCGGTTGGCGATTCATAGGCGATCGCTTGCTTGGCAACTGTTTTCCGGATGCTTCGTTCCCAGAATTGAGGGGGGGCGCACAGATCGGTTTGTTGGTTTTTCAGATTGTTCGGGTTAAACAGGTGGGCGTGTAACTCGATGGATACCTGTCCGGAGGGGGAGCGCAAGGGAGGCAAGTGTCTGGCCGTTTTTAATAGCACTTCAGGTATTCCGGGATAGCGTTCATTCCGTGAGAGACCGCTGTCAAGTAGTGTTTGGTTGGCCTCCAGTACCCTGCTTTCAGGAACGAGAATATCGATGTCTCGTAGGGGGCGCAAGCCTGGTTGCGGATAAGCGTGAAAGGCCAGATAAGCGCCTTTTAGTGCTACATAAGGAATCCCGGCTTGATCAAGGATACGATGTACGAGCAGTAGTTCGCGTTGAACCACCAAGGCGCGCAAGGTGGCATGTTTGAAACTCTGGCCGAGGAGATGGAGTACCTTCTGAGGGATAGGGAGATTTGCATGGGCTCGGGTGATCTGCCAATGCAGCAATGGACAAAGACGATGTTGTTGGGCCATGTCGAGCAGGGTTGCCCAGTCTTCTTCGTCAAGGGCAGAGATAGACCGCGGGGCGACTTTGGGTTGCGGCGAGATCAGGTCCAACAACAAGAATTTGAGAGCGCTATGGCGTGTGTTCATGGTATGAGTGAGGTGCAGGTTCTAACCGTTGCCCAGCTTCCTTGACTCGCAACCCTTCCCGCGTCGAGGACAATAACTTGATCGGCGTGTTCGAGGGTGGCCAGGCGGTGACCAATAATCACGACGGTGAGGCCGCCGTGGAGATGCTCGATGGCTTCCCTCACCTTGGCTTCGTTGTCCATATCGAGCGCACTGGTCGCTTCGTCGAGAATCAGTAGACTGGGGTGCTTCAACAGCGCCCGGGCCAGGGCGATGCGCTGTCGCTCGCCGCCGGAAAGGCGTAGCCCGCCGTCGCCAACTAGGGTGTCGATGCCTTCCGCCAAGCCGAAGACGAAATCGGCCGCGGCATGGCCTAGCGCCAGGGCAAGGTCGGCTTCTGTGGCCTCGGGATATCCCCAGCGCAGGTTGTTGCGGATGGTGTCATTGAAGAGAAAAGTATCCTGTGGCACATAGGCGACGTTGCGCCGCCAGCGAATACGGTTCTCGTTGTCGATTGTCAGGTCATCGACTTTTAAGCTCCCGGCGTCAGGATCAATCAATCCCATCAAAACGTCGGCCAAGGTGCTTTTACCCGCCCCGGAGGCGCCGATGATGGCCGTGGTTGTCCGGGCCGGGAAGGTCAGGGAAATCGAGTCAAGGGCAGCCTGCTTCCGGTCGGCGTAGCGGACGGAAACGTTTTCCAGGTGAATGGCACGAGCCACCGGCCACGCCGCCGCTTTTGCGGGGAGATTGGGTTCTGCCGCGCGGCGGCATTCTTCCAATAGTTTGTCGGTTTCGATAAGAGAAGGTAAGGCGTGCAGCCAATGGTGGAAACTCTGTTGGGCAGTCATCAGAATCGGGATCAGCCGCCCAAATACCACCACCAAGGTCAACAGTTCGGCGACGGGGGTGTGCCACAGATTGAGTCCGATATAAAGATATGTCGTCAACAAGAGAGCGCCAACTATGTGGAACAGGCTCCGCGACAGGCTGGTTTGGCTACTAAATCGCAATTGTTGCTGGCGGAGCAGGGCGGTCGTTTTATGAAAGAACTCCAGGTGGCGATTTTCGTTGCCGAGGATTTTCGCTAGTTTGATCCCCGAGAGACTTTCCTGAACGTTGCCTTGCATGGCCCGGTTTGCCTCGCCCAGACGCAAGCCGAGTTCGAAGGCGCGTCGCCGTTGGCCGGAAAGTGCTAGGAGAACCACCAATCCGCTGCCCAGGGCGAGCAGGGTAATGCTCCATGAAAGCGTAAAGGCCGCTGCTAGGTAGGCCAGGATGGTGGTCAGGGTGGCCAGTAAACCGATGCCAAAATTGAGGCCGACCCCAACTCGACTGATTTCGGTTAATAGTAAATTGGCATGGTCTGCCTGCCGCTTCGTCGTGATCCAGCGCCAATCGGCCTGCAGGACGGACTTGAAACAACGATAACGCAACTGGTCGACCAACCGGTACTGAACCGAGGTGGCGAGGTATTCTCGAGCGTACAGGGCAGTGCTACGCAAGACTACTAACAGCAAGAATGTGGCCAGAATGGCCTCTGCCGAGGGAGTGAGCCCGCAGGCGCGCAGTATTGTCGCTAGACCGTCGGCCAGCGGCGTCCCGGCCCCACTTTGGGCTTGCAGCATTTCGAGAAGCGGGGCCAACAACAAGAGGCTGATGCCTTCGGTCAGTCCTACAAAAACCATCAATGTCAGCAGGGCAACCAGTCGGCTGCGGGGTACTTCCGCCAGTAGTCGGAGAAACAAGCGAACAGGTGTCATGGACTATCCTTGTCTACATCTGGAGTTATCCAGGCCAGACCAATGAAATATAAAACGGCTAAAGTCTGGGGGGTGCAAGGGAGGGGGCATTCTGCCACAGCAAAACTCACGGTGTTCGCTAGTTGGATTGAAAAAAGACGAATGACATAGCACCTTGAATTAATATACAAACTTTTTAGGCATGGTTTCATGGATACTGTGACTCGCCCCCCCCCATCGGCGCATCTCACCTGGCATGCCGGGAGCGTTTCTCGCAGCAATCGTGAGCATCTCCATGGACATCGGGCGGCGGTCGTCTGGTTTACCGGCTTGTCCGGCTCCGGAAAATCCACCCTGGCTCATGCCGTCGAGGAATATTTGTTCCATTCCGGCCATCGGACCTACGTGCTTGATGGCGACAACATTAGGCATGGCTTGTGCGGCGATCTTGGATTTTCCGCCGAAGACCGGCACGAAAATATCCGTCGGGTGGGCGAACTCGCAAAACTGTTTGTCGATGCTGGCACCATCGTTCTTTCGGCTTTCATTTCCCCAATCAAAGCCGATCGGGAACTGGCCAGGCAACGCTTTGCCGAAGGCGATTTTCTGGAAATTTATTGCAATGCGTCAGTCGCCGTATGCGAGGAGCGAGATGTCAAAGGCTTGTATAGAAAAGCCCGGCAAGGGGAAATTGCCGATTTCACCGGTATTTCGTCGCCCTATGAGGCTCCGCCATTTCCCGATCTGGTCATCGATACCGCGCAAGGCGCAGTCGATGACTGTGTGCTGAGCATTCTTCGATTATTGGCGCTGCGCGGTGTACTCAATGCGGCTTCGGTCGCGAGCTTGGCAACGTTCAAAATGGAGAGGTGCCTCTGATGCCCTTGCATAGGAGGCTCTGGCGTCAGTTGCGGGGCAAGATCCGCAGTTTTTGGCACCTGTCCCGCTACGAGCAAATTTGGTTTTTTCCCGTGTGGTGTCTGCTGGGGGTTAGCAAGGCCTTGATCTTTTCCGTATCGTTCAAGCGACTGGCGCCGCTGCTCGGGTACAGTAGCGGCCCGCATCCTTGGATTCCGTTGCTGACCCCCGAGGCCGAGTTTCATGCTCGCCGTATTGGCCGATTGATTAGACTGGCGGCCCGTTACACGCCTTGGGATTCAAATTGTTTTCCCCAGGCGATGGTTGCCCGCATGCTTCTGGGATGGCGGGGGATTGCCTATGCCTTATTTTTCGGATTGGCTCGAGATAGCGTAGGGCAGGGACAAATGGCTGCCCATGCATGGCTTGCCGCTGGTCGGGTCAACGTTGTGGGGGGGCTGTGTTTCGAACGGTTCGTCGTGGTCGGGTGTTTTGTTGGCGCCCCTTTTGTTTTGTGACCCTTGAGAAAGTCCGCTGTTGTTTTCTGGCCGGAACGATGGGGTAGGGAAATTGGTTGAATTCATCTTATGACTTTTTGTTATCGCATATACGGCTTGAATGTTCTCTCCACGTTAGAATTTCCGGAGTTGGACGTTGCCGATCCGGTTAGCGTCGTCGATATCACGATTGAATTCGGCCTGCTTCCCGCTGCCTTGCCAACCGTTGAGGCCCAAGGGCCGGTCTGGCAGTTTGGTTCAGGCCAATTTCTGCTGGCAATTCCTAATGTCGCCCGTTATCTGATTAACCAGGGACGGCAAATTCTGATCGATGCCGAGCCGAATACCGCACTTGGCGATATCCGTTTATACCTTCTTGGCTCGGTCTTTGGGGTGTTGCTGCATCAGCGTGGTTTCCTTGCCCTGCACGCCAGCGCCATAGAAGTGAATGGTCGAGTGATCGCCTTTGCCGGGCACTCTGGGGCGGGGAAATCCACATTGGTTGCCCATCTTCGGCAACGTGGCTATCGCGTGCTTAGCGACGATCTTCTGGTGGTGGATTTCGACAATTCCGGAAATTCAATAGCGCACTCCAGCTTCGCCCGTCTCAAACTTTGGGCTGATGCACTGCAACATATCGAGCATGCGCCGGAACTGTTGGTACGCGATCATAGCCGCTTGGAAAAATTTCATCTCCAGCTTGATCGCCATCAACCGGATATTCCCTTGCCCTTGGGGGCCGTTTTCGTTCTTGAAGCCAACGAGGTCGATGACGAAATCCACATTGAAACACTACGGGGTTTGGATGCCGTCGATAACATCGTGCTCAACACCTATCGGTTACGATTCCTTAAGGCAATGGGTTTTGCACAAAAGCATTTTGCTCATTGCAGCCGAGTCGCGAGTCGGGCATCGGTCTTCCGCATCCGGCGCCCAAAGATGATCGGTCAAATGGATGCCGTACTTGATGCCCTGGAGGTGGCATGGTCACCCCTGAGTTGAGCATGGTTCGCGGAAATATCGTTTGGCTGGCTTCCTATCCCAAGTCGGGAAATACCTGGTTGCGCATTGTGCTCGGTCATCTGATGAACAAAGAAAAGAGCACTATCGTTGATATCAATCAGTTGCCCTTGCTCCGCGATGGCATTGCCAGTGGCCGCGATCTGTTCGACGAGGAGGTTGGAGTGCCGGCAGCGGATCTGGATACCGATACCATCGATCGGCTGCGCCCGCGGGTTTACGAAACTCTCTCCCGGGAGGCCAACAGGCAAATGTTCATCAAGGCCCATGATGCCTATCTGCCCACGCCCGGCGGCGAACCCATGTTTCCCCGTAGTGCCACCTGGGGGGTGATCCATGTCGTACGCAATCCCCGGGACGTGGCAGTCTCTTATGCCGATCACACAGCCGTCAGCCTAGATCGTGCCATAGAAGAACTCGGCAATCCGCAGAATTGCTGGTGTGGGAAAAGGCATCGGCTTCATGAGCAGTTACGTCAGCAGCTAAGCGACTGGAGCGGGCATGCCGATAGCTGGCTCAACTCTCCCTTGCCGCGCCTGACGATTCGATATGAAGACATGCTGGCGAGCCCCGAAAAGACCTTCGCTGAGGTGGCAGCTTTTTGCGGTTTGGCTGCTACTGCGCTTGACGTTGCCCTAGCGGTCGAGGCCAGTCGCTTCGAGCGATTGCAGGAGATGGAAGCAACGAGCCGCTTTCGGGAGAGTCCGCGTCGAGGCGGGCGTTTTTTTCGCCGCGGCGTTGCCGGGGGCTGGAAAGATGTTTTGACCATGGAACAGGCCAGCCGTATCGTAGAACGACATGGCTCAATGATGCAGCGGTTCGGATATTTATAAAATATGATCAATGGGGATGTTATGGATACGGCTATGCTTTCCGATCTTCCGGATTTTCGGGTTGGCAAAGGTTTTGTGGCGGATAACCTGCGTCGGGCCGTAGCTGCCGGCCATCTGGTCCTTACTGCGGAAGGAAAACTGGGCTGGACAGACGAATACGACATCGAATCCTCAACATGGCTCTTTATCAGGAACGCCAAGTTGGATCGCCCACCATGCAAGTTTTTGTTCCATTTTCTGTTTGAGACTGCTTATGATCGGCAGGCTGTTCCTCATGCTTGCCAGAGTTGTTTCAAAGTAAAAGTATTGCCACTCACGTTAAAGCAGACTTTGGCTGTTCGAGAAGTGGCCCGGGGTATTCCCTGTCATTCAAAATGTGGGCCGGAAGTCGGGAATCGCTATTCTCAAAGTCTTTACGGCGGGTTTTTCTATTGCGCCGGATTGGACCATGCCCGTGAAATATATCGTCAGGTGCGAGTGGCGGTCGATGCCAATCCAGCGCTTGGGCCGGATGTCGCCATGCGCATCAAGCGTGGTTGTACAGAATATGAGGTCTATTGTGGCCCGTCCGACCGCTGGACTTTCCAGGCCGGCCAGGAAGAACTGGAAGCGCAGTTACAGCAACGCTTCAGGTCCTTGGCGGACAAGAAAAAGGAGGGGGATGAGTTTTCCCTCCTGATGAAATGGATAGAAATTGCCTACGCCATTGGTGACGATACCTATCTCGAATTCACCCGGGGGCGGCGCCTGTTTCCCGAAACGGTCAGTTATTCGCCATAGCCCGGTATTGTGTCAGGTTGGCTAAGACTGGGCGCGCCGACAACAATTATTCATTTCCGCCCTCGACGTGGCGAATGAAGGCGCCGACCGACAGTCCGCGCAATAACTTGAGTTGGTATTTTTCCACGACCCCGGTTTTTGCCCAGCCCTCCGCTGGCCATTCTTTGAGGGAACTGCGCAAGGACTCGATGTCCAATAATCGTGCGGCAGCGGGGGATGCTGCCAGTCTTTCCAGTTCTTTGCCTAGCGCGGGAAGATCGCGCCCCGTTGTTTCATACCAATCGGCGGCCTGTAGACCTTTGCTCTTGGCGTAAACAATTTCCGGCGGGAGGCGGTCGCCGAAGGCTCGGAGCAGGAGACTACGGGTCTGCCCATTCCGGAAAAACTGGTTTTCCGGAATGGCCAGGCAAAATTCCAGTAGCCGCAGGTCGGCTGCCGGGGCGCGTTCCACTACCCCCGTGCGGGCGACACTGGAAAGATAGGCATCTCCCACATCAAACCGATTGAGAACCCAGGTACGCATGACCCGACCATCGGCCCGGGGACGATAACTCAGGTTCAAGCCGCGAGCCTGCGCCCGCTGCTTCAAGCCCAAGTTGTGGGCGGCCATGGGGTGCAGGGCGCTATAACCGAATAAGCCAGAAAAATCGCTTCTAGGTTCTTTTTTTAGCATTACCCAAAAAAATTCGGGTAGATAAGGCCCGAAAGAGCGGGACAGAATGCTTTTCCAGCTTAGTTTCGCGTGTTTATGCAGCGCCCGCGCTTCATGAAACCATTGCCAGAATTCCCCGTCTTTTACTAGGCAAGGTAAGCGCGTCATCCCTTCAAACGATAAGCCCATATTTCCCCTGAGACCGGTCAAGACGATACGGGCGCCACGTAGAGATGCTTCCTCGCCAATTTGATTCATCCATGCGGCGTTGCTTGGATTCAGGAAAGGATATCCGGCCGCTTGCGCAATCGCTTTCGTAGCGTCAAGTTGCCCGTCGTTGGGGCGGACCAATACATGCTCGATATTGGCGTAACGGGCGACCAGCGCTGCCGCTGCCGGCCCTTCGTTGCCGTGGCGACCAGGCGGCACTTGGCCAGAGAACCCCTCCCCGGGCACGGCGGTAAACGCCAGCAGTTTTTTGTTTCGAGCCGCCAACTGGGGGGCGGCTACGGCGCAGATGGTGGAACTGTCGAAACCCGAGCTGAGATGGGCTCCGATCTCGCCGACCCCGCGCAAGCGGCAGCGAACCGCCGTCTCCAGGTGTTCACGAAAGGCGGCAACATAGTCTTCGTCGCGCGACAGGACGACGCGGCGCTCCAGGTCGAACTGGTGATAGCGGACGCTCCGGCTGCGCGCTTGCTCGATCACGACGAAGTGCCCGGGTTCTACGCGTTGAATTCCGGCATAGAAGCTGCTGGCGCCGACATGCGGCAGCAAGGCCAGGTATTCCGCCAGGCGTTCTTCGTCTACGGCGCAGGGGATTTCCGGTAGGGCATGCAAGGCGCTGGCCGCCGAGGCAAAGGCGAGGAAATCTCCCGATTGGTGCCAATACAGGGGGCGCATACCCAAAGGATCGCGGGCCAGGAACAGGCGTTGCGGGCCCGGCGACCAGGCGGCGAAGGCGAAATCCCCCACTAGGCGGCGAAGGCTGGCTTCGCCCCAGGCCGTGTATGCGGCAAGCGCCAAGGCGCTGTCGGCTAGCCCGCGTAGCCGGGCCGGTTCGATCGCCAACGCGGACGCGAGTTCGTCACGATTGTCCAGGCGACCGCAGAAGACGAATACATGTTGTTTGTCGCCGCTGATCAGCGGCTGCCGGTCGAAGCTGTCTTCCGGCGTGAAGCGGCGCAGGGTGCGCAACAGAGTGGCCGGCCCTTTTTTCCACAGGTGTTGTGCGTCAGGCCCGTAGCGGCGCAAGGCTTGCATGAGGCGTTCCGGTTCGCCATCTGCGATCAGCTTGTCATTCCACTTTACGATTCCGCCAATGGCTGTCATTGAATCTTTAATTCGGATGTTTTAAGAAGGTTAATTGTCATATAAACTTGGCAGTGCCAAGCTGTTGTTTTGATAATTTTATTAGGAGAAGCATATGATTCATGAACAAGATACGGATATTTCTGAGGATGTTGTATCAGCGGAGGAAATTGATCGAAAGGTGTGGCATGCTCCTCAGTTGCGTGCAGCCCAAATGGTCAGAGAAACACGTTCTGGTGGTCGTGTGGGCATTGATGGCGCTTCGCTTTCGTAACTACGCGCTTGTTACCGCTCAACGAAGCAGAAACTGTGGTGGAACTCTTGGCCTCCTTCGTTTGGAAGCCGGTCAGTTAACTCGGTGACCGAGTAGCTTGCAGACCTAAAAAGCTCTGATCGCCGAGGCGGTCGGAGCTTTTTTTCGCTTACGGTGTACTAATTCCGTGCAGGAAAGATGCCTTGCATCGCTATGCAGAAACGCATCGCTAAATAGGGTTGTCGGTTTTCGTGGGCAAGCCCGCCACCCGTGTTGGTCAAACTCTGAGGACTCATCGTTACCATGGCGCTGACTGGTGTCGTTTGATAGATATTGACCACAGTACCATTTACGCTGCAGGTCCCGGGATAATTTCCGGCGGGATCCGCTGATTCTGTAGACTCCCGTTCGACAGCCAGGGGATGGTTATGGTTCGCCATCTGGGACAGGCTCAGGGTGGATGTCGGAGCGCCGTTGGTGGCGGCTATGGTGCGCGGGCTCAAGCCCGGTCCCTGACCTTGATGCATGGGAATTCGGCCGATCAGGTTGGGCAGATTGAAATAGGTCTGACCATTGCCGCCATAGAGTATGCCGATGACCGCGAACAAGGTGGTGTACTGCTGAATATTGACCTGCTGTCCATTGCAGTCGGCCCAGTCCATTGGCGCATAGGTATAGGGCAGAATGCTTACTTCCCCGATAAATGGTTGCATCTTGGTCTCCTTTAGTTGCGGCTTGGGAATATGCCGGTCAGCGCGACGATGAAGTTCAGCACCAGGAAGGGCATCATGTTGGCGTGCGCCTGGTTGCCTCCGGTTGTACCGACCGTATCGCTGGGGGCCGTCCAGGGTTTGCTGTAGGTGGTGGCGAGTTCATACAGCGTTTGCCCGCTGGCGACCGTGGCGAGGACGTTGTTGGAAGGCGACAGCGCCGCTGCCTGGGCAGAACTGGCCTGCCAAGCGTGGGTGTGGCTAGGGAGCGTAGTGGTGGTCAAGGCGACCGTCTCTTGGCCGGTCGAAGTGGCCAAGGGGTAATTTTGCAGGCCCGTCCCTTGGCCGTAGTGAAACGGTACGCGGCCACGGAGGTCGGGGACGCCAAAATCGTTGACCCCATCGCCGCCCCAAGTCGTGCCAAATAGCGCGAAGAGAGCATTGTAGTTGGCGATGGACAGCTTCTGACCATTACACAGCGCCCAGTCGACCGGGGCGTAATCACCCGCGAAAAGGCGGATTTCACCAATGAAATTATCCATGGAAATGTCCTTTGACTTAGTTGCGACTGGGATAGCTTCCAAGCAGCGCGATGCAGAAATTGATCGCCAGGGAAGGTTGCATATTCTGGTGGCCCGCTCCACTGCCCGTGTTGGAAATGGTCAGTGGCCCCATGGCAACCAGCGTGGTCGGTGTCGCCCCGTAGATCGGCTGCCCCCCACTGGCTACCTGGGCGAAATAAAATGGCAGCCCGGCTGTCGTAGGTGGAAGTTTCGCGCTGGCGATATCGTTCGATGCAGACACCGTATGGCTATGGGCCGGCATCGTCGTTGCGTCTAGCTGAACCATCTCTGCACCACCGGTATTGCCTTGGTTGTAGGAAACAAGGGGTGGGGCGGCCGTGCCGATGTGCACGGGAACCCGGCCCCGCAAGTCGGGAAGGTTGAAGTTGCTTGTGCCGTTGCCGCCAAATTGGATGCCGAGCAGCGAATACAGCGCTTGGTTCTGGTTGATGAGAAGCGTCGTTCCGTTGCAGAACGACCAGCCTCTTGGTGCGAAATCGAATCCAAATGTGCCGATTTGACCGACGAAAGGGTCTGCCATGATGGTCCTCCTAAAAAGTGGATCAAGGGCGTGGGACGGATTATCCGTACAAAAAGCCGCGCCAGCGTAAAGCGCCTATCTTCAAATGGTCCAACCGCGATACTGGTTCGGATCATTACGAAAGAAGACGCGGATTCGTGCACTCTGTTGGTCAAGCGACCCCATGTAAATTCTGCGTGGCATAGTTCGGTGACATTGGCTGGTGCGCGAATTATTATTTTCGAATAAAGAATAACATGGGTCGTATGACAAAAGTGTGGTTGTTTGGGCGCTGCTTTGGCGTTTAATTAAAAACTGCTTGGTAGTACATGCCTGATTCGTCATGTTTGATCGGAACCAGGAATATGGGAGCAGACAAGCCGTCGCTACTTGACAAATGGTAGGTGTCTTGCATCAGTGCGGGGTGTGATGGGCCGCGAAAAATCAGGGAAAATGGCGTGCGGGCGGCTTGCGCGTGGGCGTAGCGGCTATATGGGGTGGCCTCGATGAGGCGCAATTGCAATGTCATTGCTGCAATGCTCAGGTCGAAATCTTGTTGCAGGCGAGGTAAGAAGTCCTCAAGCCGGATGGCGCTCAGGTCGGTCATGGTCTTTCCTTTTAGTGGAGAGGGCTGTCTGGTAAAGTGCAGTGGCTCATTATAGATATGATAAAGGAGTCGTTGATGCTGCCAGGATATGCTTCATACACGGGAAGTCTGAATATTCGACCGGCGCGTCCCGAGGACAGCGGTTTTGTCGAGATGCTGTATCGGTCTACTCGTGATGATTTACGTTTGATCGCTGCCGAGGACGATTTTATCGAGGAACTGATCGGCATGCAGCAGCAGGCACAGACCGTTGGCTACGGTGACATGTTTCCCAACGCGATGTATTTCATCGTCGAGCGCCTGGGGGATAGAATCGGGCGCATCGTTGTCGATTTCGGGCATAACGAGGTGCGGCTGGTCGATGTTGCCTTCGTGCCCCAGGCGCGTAGCTCCGGTTATGGGACCGAAATCCTGCGGCTGCTGCAGACTGCCGCAATGCAGGCGAGAGCCCCTCTGGCGCTGTCTGTGCAGCGTTCCAATCTGCGCGCCAAGCAGTTATATGCCGCCCTCGGTTTTGTCAGCGAAGGTGGCGACACGATGTATGAACGATTGATTTGGTATCCGGCATAACGACTAATTGCCAAATCAATCGGTCTTTGTACCGTGCCCTTGGGCTGTTGGTCCGGCCCGTAAGGGGAGTTGTTCTTGGCTATCAATGATATGTGGCGAGGGGTAGATGAAGTTAAGCGATGTCCTGGATTTGGCGGATCTATCCGTTGCGGCCCGCCTGTTCGTCTCTCCACTTGCCGAACACCCCGATTTGCCGGAGCGTTTGGCCAAGATGTCGCTCCTCTTCAGGGGGAAAGAGCAAAAACGTGATGCCCGCCTATTGGCGCAGGCGGCCAGGAATTTGGCGCCTGAAGATTTCCGTATCCGGGTGTTGACGGATTGGCTAAACCGCCGCGCGGCGCCGTTGTGGCATTTCAAAATTATTCATGATCGGCTTCGGAATGAGGCGTATGCCCGTGCCCTTACGCATTTTGTGAAGCCGGGGATGACGGTGTTCGAAATTGGCACCGGGACCGGGATACTGGCCATGCTGGCGGCTCGTGCCGGTGCAGCGCATGTCTACACCTGCGAACGTCGGCCAGAAGTGGCTCAGGCGGCTCGCGACATCATTGCCCGAAATGGCTTGGCGGAGCGGATCAGTGTGATCGCGAAAGATGCCTGCGCGGTGCAGTTGGGAGCAGATATTCCAGAACGCGCCGATCTATTTGTGGCTGAAATCGTCGATAACGGTTTGCTCGGTGAAAATGTGCTTGCTCTAACCGAACTGGCGCGGGCTGAATTCCTAAGGCCTGATGCGATTTTGATCCCCCAGCGTATAAGTACCGTAGGTTATCTGGTGTCTGGGCGAGGTCACCGCGAGGCCTACTATATGGATTCGACTATGGGTTTTGATTTAACCCCGTTTAATCGTTTTGCGCCGCTGGTAATTAGTAGTGGCAAGGGCGGCGGGGATGTCGAGCCATTGTCGGAGGCGGTTGAGTTGTATGGCTTCGACTTGCATGCCGATGCGGAATCGGCGGGGGCCCTCCAGGTGTCCCTGACGGCAAATCAGTCGGGGGTGGCCGAAGGAGTCATGCGCTGGCTACGCCTGGACTTCGGTGCCGGCATTCTGTTTGAGAACCGCCCCCCCCAGATATCTTCTTGGGAGCCGCTGTTGCATGTGCTGCCGTCATCCCGGGTAGTCAGTGCAGGAGATAGAGTGGATATTGAGGTCTCTCACACCCGCGATCAAATATTCATTTCTTAGGCTGAAGCTTGACCGGGCTCACTGTTTCAAGCCGCCATGTCGCTGGCAATGTCTGTTGAAATGATGATCATGTCGTGTTTTTCCATGGTATGAAGCAGGGCGAGCACATCCCGCTCACAGACCGAGGTCTCTACGGCGTATTCCTGTGCCAGTCGGATGCACAATTCCGCGATCTTTAATGGCTCACCAAGCAGTTCCCATATCCTTGCCCCAATGTCGTCCAGACCGAAATACTGGCCCGAGGCGATGCTCATCATGACGAGTTCGCCGTCGACTTCGGCGGTAAGCAGTTCATCGTTGCGACGGATGATGGAATCGATGGTAATTGACATGGTATATCCTCAATATTCATTGGCACGAACTTTACCGATCGGGTGGGAGCAAGGCAAGAGCGTTCCCGTCGCGATCGACCAAGCGTCGTAAGGGTTAGGTTAGCCATTTTCCGAGTTGTGCGGTCAGCACGCTTCCCAGGTCATCAACGCTGCACAGGCTAATAGCGTGGCGGTAGTAACGTTCTACCTGGTGGCCGATACCGATCGCGCCGATCTTTACATCGCCACGGGCCTCGATCCAGGCGACGGTTTCATGAAGGTGTCGGTCCAAAATGTTACGTGGGTTAGCCGCTAAGGTGGCGCGGTCCATCGGGGCACCGTCACTGATGACGATCAGGAGTCGCTTGGGCTCAGTCCGCCTGGAGAGGCGATGGTAGGCCCAGTAAAGGGCTTCTCCATCAACATTTTCGTTGAGCAGTCCTTCTTTTAGCATGAGTCCCATGTTGGCTCGGGCTCGGCGACAAGGAACGTCCATCGCTTTGTAAACAATGTGCCGCAATGCGTTAAGTCGGCCAGGGTTATGGGGGCGCCCGGCCTCTTCCCATTCGTTGGCTGACAACCCACCAGTGATGTTGGCTGTCGTATAACCAAGGATTTCGACCTTGATTCCGCAGCGTTCGAGGCTATGGGCGAGGATGTCGGCGGTTAGCGCAGCGACGGCGATTGGGTGGCCGCGCATCGATCCGGAATTGTCGATCAAGAGGGTGACGGCCGTTTGCCGGAAGAGCCCTTCTTCTTCGATTCGAAAAACTTGAGCCTGGCAAGGGCTTGCCACCATGCGCGCAAGCCGACTCGGATCCAGCATTCCTTCTTCTCGATCGTGTGACCAATGACGGAGTTGGCGAGCCAGGAGCAGGCGTTGGAGGCGATGTGCCAAGCCGGCGACCATCCGGCGGTAATTGACGAGGTGTGAATCAAGCTTGGCCCGTAGACCGAGCAGTTCCTCCGCCGTGGCTAGGTCTTCCGCTCGGACGATCCGATCATGGCGAGTGGTGAATACCCGGTACTCACGGCGAAGACTTTCTGGCAGAGGCGGGGGCGCTACACCCGGCGTTTCGTTTTCATCCGCCGACAAAGCATTCGCTGCGGCCTGCGGCGTACCGTTCGGGTCTTCCTCCTGCTGGTCAGCGAGTTTGTTTTCTTCCCGGCTTGCCTGTCCTGCTGGTAACAAGGGGGGCGAGAAACAGCCCGACACTATCGTGTAGCCATCTTTCTCTAGGCTTAGACTCAGGCAATGGGCTTCTCGCGCAAAGTCATCCGGGGCGTTAAGCAGTGAAGAGAGGCCTGCCAGGGAACTGACAAGTTGTTCCGGACAGCCCTGTGTGGGACGCCCGGTCCAGTTGGCAAAAGCCCAGGCCTGCAGTTGCCCCGGACCTGTTTGATCGGTGGCAAGCAAGGTGGCCAAATTGCTGCCGATGCCGGCTAGCCAGCGGGCTCCCAGCGCCTCGCTTCTGGCCTGGTCGAGAGCATCAAAAAGAGAGCCGGCGAGACCGCTGGGGCGGTGGTTTCGCGTCTGGCGTGGTAAACGGAAGCGGTAGTGACAGGCGGCGGCATCGGTGATGCCGCGGTGCAATGCTTTTTCGGTAGGCGAAATGGGGATTTCGAGGTCGGGGTAGCCGGCCAGCGTGCGAGAACAAGCCGTAGCCCGTGCCCAGGAAGCGGGGTCAATAGAGGATGGTATTGCCATCATCAATAGGCAGCTCTTGATCAAAGCAACGTTGGAAATACTCCGCTACCAATGCTTTCTCCGTGTCGTCACATTTGTTGAGGAAAGTGAGGCGAAAAGCGGTCGCGACATCCCCGAATATGGAAGTATTTTCCGCCCAATGAATCACCGTTCGCGGCGACATTACCGTGGAAAGTTCGCCGTGGATGAACCCCGTACGGATCAGATCGGCCAGACTGACCATGGCAGAAATCTGCTCACGTCCTTCTGGGCTTGCATAGGCGGGGACCTTCGCTTGGACGATGGCAATTTCTTTATCTGGCGTGAGGTAATTTAGTGTAGCGACAATATGCCAGCGATCCAATTGCCCTTGATTTAGGGGGTGGGTTCCGTGGTAAAGGCCGCTGGCATCTCCCAGGCCGATGGTGTTGGCCGTGGCAAAGAGGCGAAAAGCGGGATGCGGGGTGATGACCCGATTCTGGTCGAGTAATGTCAGTTTGCCTTCGACTTCCAAAACGCGTTGGATCACGAACATTACGTCGGGTCGTCCGGCGTCATATTCATCGAAGATTAGGGCGGTGGGGTTTTGCATTGCCCAAGTCAGAATGCCCGGTCGGAATTCGGTGATCTGCAGCCCGTCTTGGAGGACGATGGCATCTTTGCCGATCAAATCCATGCGACTCACATGGCTGTCCAGATTAATCCGGAGGCATGGCCAGTTGAGTCGAGCTGCCACTTGTTCGATATGAGTGGATTTTCCCGTGCCATGAAAACCTTGGATTATGACTCGACGGTTATGGGTAAAGCCGGCGAGGATAGCCAGCGTGGTTTCCGGGTCGAAACGATAGCTAGAGTCCAGTTCTGGAACATGCTCGGAAGACGTTGAAAACCTAGCAACGAGAAGATCGGAGTCAATGCCGAATATTTCTCTGACCGAGCCGCACACGTTCGGAATGTTTGCTGAGAGGGAGGGGCCGATTTCTGATAAGGAGGGGCGCATTATGAGAATGATATGTCCGTTGGCGGCGAGCAGGGCGCAATTATGGCATTGAGCGAGCCACCTACCTTAGGTGGTAGACTGCAAATTGTATTGTCATGATGCTGGTTTCCTGAGAGATTGAGAAGCTATTGACGATGGCGAGGCAATCGGGACTCCTGTTTGGCAGAGGGGGGATGTCTATTTCGGGTCTTTGAGATATTGGCTTCTGCGAGGGGGGGCGATGAAGAATCAGCGTGAGAAATTTCGTGAGCTTGGCAGGGTTTTGTTGAGCAATGAAACCGGGCCGGCGGAGTTGCGGGCGGCGGTGCATGAACTCTTTGACTTGCTTAGCCATATTGTTGGCTATGACGATCGGGAAGTGAGCGGAGAGCAAAGAAGCGATACCTTTTTGAGCGCCGGCAAAGCGATTAGTTTTCAGGGCGCCGCTCGCTGTCTGTGGGAGTTCGCCCGGACCAGCAAATTCCTACGCGGGGTCGCGGCAGCCATCAGGGTGGCCCAACAACGCTTTCCTGGGGAGCGGATTCGACTGGTCGAGGCCGGGTGTGGTCCGTTTGCCTTGTTGGCCCTACCGTTGGCAACACAGTTTTCATCCGATGAACTGAGCTTTACCCTGCTCGATATTCATCAGCATTCGCTGGACGCCGCCCGACAGATCGTCGATGCCCTGGGATTGGCGTCCTATGTGGTTTCCTACGTGCGGGCCGATGCCAGTACTTGGCGTTGTACGGAGGCCCAGCGGCCCCATGTCATCGTTTCGGAAACCATGCAGCAGGGCCTGAGGAAAGAGCCTCAGGTCACCATCACCCGCCATTTGGCACCGCAATTGTTGCCAGGGGGATTGTTCGTTCCCGAGAGCATTGTTCTGGATTTCGCTCTGCTAGCCTGTCCGCTTTCGCCAGATGGCGTACCGCAGATGCGCTTGCAGCGGCACAAGGAGTTGATGAATTTTTCCGCCGAAACATCCAACCAGATGTTTGCCGGGGAGTTTGTCATGCCGGAGGAAGTGACCAAGGGCAGTCGCCCGTCGCTATGTACGACGATTCGGGTGTTTGCGGACATAGTGCTGCAGGATAACGAGTGCAGCCTAACGCTGCCGATTATTCTGCGCGACCTGCCGACAGTTCCCGGGGCTCGAATCAGCTATGCCTATCAGGTGTCGGCCGTGCCGGGCATGGATTTTTCTGTGGTGACAACCTAACAGGACGGGCGGAGCGCGGATGCCTGGCGCTCCTCGCCTATTCCATCCCGCTGGCTTTGCCGTTGTTGCGCACGGAGTGCTTCCAGTTGCCCGTAAATTGATGACAATTCAGTTTCAACGGTTGCCGCGAGCTCAGCGCTTGCTTCGGCCCGCTTGGCACGGCTATCCGGAGCGAATTGGGCCTGCGGATTCTTGGCATCGATGCGGGCCGCCTCCGCGAGCAGATCGTTATCCGCATCACTGGTCCGTATCTCGAATAGGTTCGTCATCAGCAAGGGAAGTGCGGCGGGCAGTTCGTTGTAGTGGAGCAGGTACAGTTGATTTTCCCGAGCCCGGGTCAGAGCAGTCTGGCACAGAGAGGCAAGCACCCGGACTCGATAGTCGAGAATAGGGAGGGCGATGGCGGTATTTAAATCCATTCCAAATAACTCCGGCTCAAGGGCGCCCGGCATCATTTGCCGACCGGGTTGGCGTTGATGAGAAACCAGCACCTCGATCGGGTCGCGGTAGAGAAAGAGGCAGGGGACATCGGGAAAGGCCGCCTGGATGATGGGCAGTTCGTTAAGGCTCCAGCAGTCGAATTTGATGAACAGATGCCGTTCATCTCGTACTTGATGTCGTGCGAAACCGCCAACCAGTCGCCTGAACCAGAGTACGCGCTGTTCGGCACTTATTGCGCCGTGACGGAGGTGAGCATGCAATAAGGATTCCACTGGGCCGGGTTCCGATAGCGCCATGATCTGCGGCAAGGCGGCAAGCATGCGGGTCAGCAAGGTGGAGCCGCAACGCGACATGTGGAAGATGAAGCCGGCTGGTCGTGCTGCATCGGCGGTGTCTTCAAAGGCAGCCATGGTGGCGAGACCGGTTCGGCGTCGGAACAGCCGGTTGAACGGGTGACGCAAATACTCGGTCACCGATTGTTCAAAAAAGGAAGCACTAAGATGTGCGCCGCCGGTGTAGCACCATTCGACGCTCGGTTCGGCGCCATTCCAGCTTATCCAGGCCGGTATCCAGCCCCGATAATCCTTGGGGGTTAGCGACATTTGTGACGTTCCGCTCGCATCCGTTGGTCGTTTTGCATTGCCGATTCGAGTTGTTCAGGACTTAGATCCAGGCCAAGCTGGCGTGCGACATCGCTCGCCTGGGTGATGAATTGGCTGCTCTCCCCGGCGTTCCACAAGCGTTCGGCGAGGGCCGCCTGGTGCCAGATCAGCGAGCGAAAGGCGCTTAGCGCATTTTCTTCCATCATTGCTCGGCGGCACACGCCGTTTGCAGTTCTTGCGCATGCCGGAGGCTTGTTGGTGTGCCCATTGCGCGTAAGGCTTCGATGACCTGCGCTGCGTGTTCCCGGCGGATGCCCCGCGTTTCGAAGAAATCGAGTTGGCGGGGCAGATATCCGGACTGTTCAAAATGGTTTTTTAGCCAGTCGTTCACGATGCAGTCGAAGACAATGTGCACGCGGTCGCTGTCGCCATGGTTGGCCAGCCGGTGGGGGAGCGTGGCGTCGATATACCAGCATTCGCCTTCGCCCATCGTTACCCGTTCGCTTTCGATGTAAAACTCCACTTGTGGATTGGTTGAGATGGGAATATGCAAGCGTACCGTCCCCCGTCCGAAAGATAGATCGAGATCGCGATGCTCCTTGATCGCGCTGCCGGCAGTGAGCTTCAGCAGACGCACCGAGGTCACCGGGCAGCAAAAGGCCCTCAGGATTTCACGAAAATAAGTGCAGCGCTCGAGCACCTGGGTGTCCGCATAGCCTTCCGGCGGCACCGAGGCATCCGAAAAAATATGATCGATTCTTCCTCCCACTGAACGTAAAGGGATGGCGCTCCAATTGCCGTCATAGTTGGCTTTTACGAAATGAGGCAGCCAGACCTGGTCGTTCGCTCGTGTCAGATCGGTCTGCAGGCGCGTGACGTCAAAATGAAAGGGTAATTGGCAAAATCGGTACATAAGTGGCGCTCCATAGCAATGCGTGCTGGGCAGGAAGTGGATCAACCGAAGATGGCAGTATGCCATCGGCCTTGCTGACTGAAGCCGTTTGGCTTGTTGTGAATGGATTTTTTTGTCACCTGGTGTTTCAAATAAGCCGCAAGCTGTTGGGAGTTGGCCTTCCTTGTGTCATCGTTTACGCTTTAGGTCGGGGGCGGAATCAAGTCGCCTGCTTTTCGGTCTACTCCTTGTCGCGTCGTAAGGTTTGTCAGAACAGCGTACCGACAAGAGAGTGGGGAAATATCCGTGGCTCGCTATAGAATTGTCCCTGCGCCAACTTCTCCACCGGATTTCTCGAAATGAAACATGCCGTTTTACTCGTCTCACTGTTGTTGACCATTGCGGCCTGTTTCTTTTTGGGGATGTATATTTTCAAGCGGCGGGGTAAAGCGCGACGACGGAAGGTGCGCTCGCATAGCGAATTTCCGCTTTCGGCTTTTTCGGTGCTGAATCATCCGGCCGTGTCGGGGCGGCGCGAACAATTGACGCCCTTGCGCGAAGCCGAGGTGTACATGACCTACGGGAAAAAACGGGAAGCGCAACGGGTTCTCGATACCGCGCTGGAAAACGGCGAGATCAGCGCCGCAGACGTGGCCGAATTCTGGGGAAAACACAATTCCGGGGCGGCCGGCCACTAGGCTGCTGCCTGTATTGGTCGGTCTGAGCCCGGGGCTGGCCCGGGTTGTCCGGCGCTGGCAATCATAGACAGGAAATCGGTACGTGGCGGTAGATACCATTGTCGGTCTCGGTGACGAGTTTTTCATGCGCGAGGCCATGTCTTTGGCCCGGGCCGCCGAGTGTCTCGGCGAAGTGCCGGTGGGCGCGGTTGTCGTACAGAATGGCGTGATCGTCGGGCGCGGCTTCAATTCGCCGATCGGCGAAAGCGACCCGACGGCGCATGCTGAAATCGCCGCCCTGCGCGATGCGGCGCGGGTCTTGGGCAATTATCGGCTGCCCGGTTGCGAGTTGTTCGTGACCCTCGAACCGTGCGCGATGTGCGCCGGCGCTATCATGCACGCCCGGATCAGCCGGGTGATTTACGGGGCGCGCGATGCGAAAACCGGGGTGCATGGCAGTGTCGTCGACCTGTTCGGGGTCGAACGGCTCAATCACCATGCCACGGTCGAAGGTGGCGTGCTGGCCGAGGAGTGCAGCAGCATGTTGTCGCAGTTTTTTGCCGAGCGGCGCAAGAAAAGCCAATGAGACTTCATATTTCCGTCGCCCGTCAGGTGCTGACGGTGTACGCCGTGAGCGGCGAAGAGCTCGGTGTCTATCCGGTATCGACGGCAGCGGCTGGGGTCGGCGAAGTTTCCGGGAGCTACCAGACGCCGCGCGGGGCGCATCTGATTCGAGCCAAAATCGGCGCTGGTCAAGTGGAGAATACGGTTTTTGTCCGGCGCCGGCCGACCGGCGAAATCTGGACGCCGGAGCTCCATGCCGCCTTTCCCGGTCGCGACTGGATCCTGACCCGCATCCTCTGGTTGTCCGGTTGCGAGCCCGGCCGTAACCGCCTGGGGAGCGTCGATACCATGCGGCGTTACATCTATATCCACGGCACGCCGGACATCACCGACATGGCAACGCCCGGCTCGCACGGTTGCATCCGCATGCGCAACGCCGAGCTCGTCGAGTTGTTCGATCGGGTGCCGTGTTATACGCCGGTGGAAATCAGCGAGGATTGAAGCGGCTCGCCGTGCGGGCCGAAACTGCGTTCGTGCAGGCGAATGCCAGCATCCGATTTTTGCCAGACCAGGGTCGAGGCCCGCGTGCCGTAGGTGGCTGATTGGACGAAGATGGCCGAAAGCAATCGTTCCCACTCGAGTGGCACACCGGTCTGCGGCAGGTTTTCGTCGGGCACGATGCTGTTGTCGGCGAGGAGTGCGAATAGGCCGGCTTCGTCGGGTAAGTCGCCGATCGCTCGGGTGAACTTCTCGCGGGCCGTCTGTAACTTTGGCCAGGGCGTATCGAGCCGATGATTCGAAAGGCCGTAAATGCCCGCCGCCAGGACTTGCGGTTCGCCATCGCGATTCGAACAATAGAGCAGCGAGTCGCCATCGGCGAGTAGCAGGTTGAAACCCGAAAAGGCGGCCTTGTCGATATTCCTGGCGTAGTCGATGGGGGGGCTGTCGGCGAGCAGGAAATCCCGCGTCAATTCGCCCCGCGAGCGTTGGCCGGACCCCATCCCGGGTTCGCGGACATTGGTCACGGCGGCGAAGCGGCCGCTCTCGGTGATGCCCAGCCAAGTGCCGCCGGCCTCAAGGTCGCGTCCGCCGATGACTTGCTGGGCGCTTGGCCAGCGCCCGGCAGGTGCCGTCGGTCGGGCGTAAAACTCGTCGCGGTTGGCGGCGACAAGCAGTGGATAATCCGCATGCACTCGCCAGCCGACGACGATCAGGCACATCTCCGGGACGCCTCAGGGATTGACGGCGACTGCCTGGACCAGCGGACCGGTGCGGGAATCAAGATGAACATCGTGCGAAAAGTTGGACTGAACCACGGCCAACGCGGAAAAACCGCCGTTCGGCGAAGGGGCGGCGCTCATCACCATGCCGCAGGCCTGATCGGGGTTGTCCGGCGAGTAGAGGTGGGCGCCGGCGCTCAGTGCCTGCGGGCTGCTCAGGCGGAAGAGATGGCGTTTGACCTTGCCGAGATATTGCGTGCGGGCGACGATTTCCTGGCCGGGATAGCAGCCCTTCTGAAAACTGACGCCGCCGATTTTGTCGAAGTCGGCCATTTGCGGCACGAATTCTTCCTTGGTGGCCAGCGTCACCCAGGGGTGCGCCGCCTCGACATCCAGCCAGCGCCAGACCGGCACACCGGCCGGTTTGGCCTTGACCGAGAGTTTTTGCCAGAGTTGCGCCATGGCGGCCTGCGGCGCGGCAATGACGAAGCGCTCGGCCGCCAGGCGAATTACGGTTATACCGTCGCGGCTAGCCGTCGTCAGCGCTTCGCTCGGGGCGGGCAAGTCGGCATCGGTCAGCGCCTCGGTCGCCTGGCGGCCGGCGATGCCGAGCAGGATGGCGTCATCGGTCAGTGCGGCGAGTTTGACCTTGGCGCGCAGGATGAACATTTGCAGGCGTTTTTGTGTCGCTTCCTGGAGGTCGGCGGCGAGCAGCAACTGGTAGTTGGCGCCGTTGCGCCAGACCAGAAAACTGGCCTGCAAGCGCCCCTTGGCCGAGCACCAGCCGGAATGCTGCGCCTGGTTTTCGCCGAGATGGTTGATGTCGCTGGTCAATTGCCCGTGCAGGAAGGATTTGACGTCTTCGCCACTGGCTTCGAGCAGGCCGAGGTGGGTCAAGGGCACGAGGACGGTCTGCTGGCGGGTGGCCAGCAATTCGCCGGTGGCATCGCCAAAGTTGAGAAGATCGGAAGAGTCGCTGTCGAAGCTGCCTTCGGCAGACTCCAGAAAGCTGCGCCAGTTGGGGTTCATGGGGGCTCCAGGTGGGGTTTGGGCTATTATATCGCCCGTTTCACGATGCTCGTTCGACACGAGCCAGACCAGCCTGCATTCCGCGAGTTCCCGTGCGCTTCCTGATAAGAATATTTTCCCTGGTTTTTCTGTTGTTCGTCGGCTTGCTTGGTGCTGGATGGTATTGGGCCAACCAGCCGCTGCATTTGCGCAGCACGCCGCTCGATTTTCGGGTGGCCCCGGGCAGCAGCATGCGTTCGGCGATTGCCCAGATGCGCGACGCCGGTATCGAAGTCGAGCCGGTATTGATGGCCTTGCTCGGGCGTTTCAGCCGGGCCGAAGCCGGTATCAAGGCGGGCAGCTATTCGGTCAATCAGGGGGTTACGCCTTTTTTGCTGCTCGGCAAATTGACCCGGGGCGAGGTCACCCAGGGCGAGCTGATTCTCGTCGAAGGATGGACCTTCCGTCAGTGGCGCGCCAAGCTGGATCGCCATCCGGATTTGCGGCATGACTCGGCGGTGCTGTCCGAGACGCAGATCGCCAGGCAACTTGGCCTGGAGGGGGTGACTCTCGAAGGGCGCTTGTTTCCCGATACCTACCTGTTCGACAAGCAGTCCTCCGATCTCGACTTGATCGCCCGGGCGGTGCGGGCCATGCAGCGTCGCCTGGATAGCGAGTGGGCGCAACGGGCGGCCGACTTGCCCTACCGGAGCCCGGCGGAAGCGCTGGTCATGGCCTCCATCGTCGAAAAGGAAACCGGCCGGGAAAGCGACCGTAACCAGGTGGCGGCGGTCTTCGTCAATCGTCTGCGCAAGGGCATGCTGCTGCAGACCGATCCGACGGTGATCTACGGTCTGGGCGATAATTTTGACGGCAATCTGCGCAAGCAGGATCTGCTCGCCGACACGCCATACAATACCTATCAACGTAGCGGCCTGCCGCCGACGCCGATTGCCATGCCCGGGCTGGCGTCGTTGCGGGCGGCCCTGCATCCGGCCAGTAGCGACGTGCTTTATTTTGTCGCCCGGGGCGACGGGAGCAGCGAGTTTTCGCGTACTCTCGACGAACATAACCGGGCAGTTAACAAATATCAAAGAGGTGGGAAGTGAACGGTAAATTTATCACTTTCGAAGGCATCGACGGCGCCGGCAAGAGCAGTCATGTCGAGTGGTTGGCCGACTGGTTGCGGAGCTGGGGAAAAACGGTTTGCGTAACGCGCGAGCCGGGCGGCACGGAACTCGGCGAAAAGCTGCGGACGCTGCTGCTCAATGATCCGATGCACCTGGAAACGGAAAC
Source organism: Pseudomonadota bacterium (assembly GCA_018261905.1). Classification (GTDB taxonomy): domain Bacteria; phylum Pseudomonadota; class Gammaproteobacteria; order Burkholderiales; family Rhodocyclaceae; genus Azonexus. Next base: position 81,172 of record JAGTRU010000001.1, read on the forward strand.
CCTGCTCATGTTCGCGGCGCGTCGCGAACACCTGGCACAGCTTATCGAGCCGGCCCTGGCCCGTGGCGAGTGGGTCATCTGCGACCGCTTCAGCGACGCTACCTATGCCTACCAGGGCGGCGGTCGGGGTCTTGACCGCGGCAAGTTCCTGAGCCTCGAGCAATGGGTGCATGGCCATGTCCAACCCACCCTGACCTTGCTTTTCGATCTGCCCCTCGATGTTGCCCGCGAGCGCATTGCGTTGGCCAGTCGGGTGCTGGATCGATTCGAGCAGGAGCGGGCCGATTTTCACGAACGGGTCCGTCAGGCCTATCTGGAGCGGGCCCATGGCAATCCGTCGCGGATCCGCCTCGTCGATGCCAATCAGTCCCTGGAAGATATTCGTAAAGTACTTGAGAAAGTCGTTTCAACGCATTGTTTATGAATGTAATAAATCTTCACCCGAAGGTCTGGAACGGGCTCCTGGCGCGCCGCCAGCAACTGCCGCATTCGCTATTGTTGGTCGGTCAAAAAGGTCTCGGCAAGTTCGCACTGGCCAGGCAGTTCGTTGCCAGTCTGCTCTGCGAAGAGCCTCAGGCCGATGGCCGGGCCTGCGGCAAGTGTCTGGCCTGCAACTGGTATAGCCAGGGCAATCATCCCGATTTTCGTCTCTTGCAACCGGACGCTCTGGGCGATGAGAGCGAGGTGGAGGACGGCAAGAAAAAGCCGAGCCAGCAAATCACCATCGATCAGGTGCGGGGACTCGACGATTTCCTGATCGTCGGCACGCATCGTGCCGGCTTGCGCATCATTCTGGTCAATCCGGCCGAGGCGATGAATCGCAATACCGCCAACGCGCTTCTTAAAACACTTGAAGAACCAGCTCCAGATACCTTGTTTTTATTGGTATCTAATGAGCCATTGCGTTTACTGCCGACGATCCGCAGTCGTTGCCAGGTGGTGCCCGTCGCTACCCCGCAGCCGGCCCTGGCCGCCCAGGTTCTGGCCGCGGCCGGGCTGCCCGACGCCGGACGCTGGCTGGCGCTGGCCGGCGGTTCGCCGGGCCTGGCACTGGAACTTTCGGCCTCCGGTCAGGGGATGTGGCTGGAAACCCTGGTCAAGCGTCTGGCGGCCGGGCGCCATGCCGATCCGCTCGGCCTGGCGGCCGAGTTCGAAAAACTGGTCAAGGACAGCAAGGGCAAGTTGTTGCTGAAAACCGTGGTCGAGGCGCTGCAAAAGTGGCTAATTGATCTGTCATTGGCTAAAAACGGTCTGCCGGTTCGATATTTTCTGCCGCAACAGGCCACAATTTCAGGCTTGGCTGATATCATCCCTGCCTTAAGTCTTATCCATTCCTACCGCGACATGATCAAACGCCGCCAGGAGGCCGAGCAGCCACTTAATGCGCGTCTTTTTCTGGAAGGTGTTTTCCTGGACTATCGAGCCCTGTTTGCCAATTGATCAACGATGAGCGTAGCTAAATCCGCCCCGCAGCGTCCGAGCGTTCTCTCGCTGAACATCAATTCGAAGTCCGCGCTGTACGCCGCCTTTATGCCGCATCTACGCTGCGGTGGGATATTCATTCCGACGACGCGCGGCTACAACCTGGGTGATGAAGTCTTCATGCTGCTCTCCTTGATGGATGATCCGGCCAAGTTGCCGATCGCCGGCACCGTCGTCTGGGTGACGCCGCCGGGGGCGCAAAATGGTCGGGCGCAGGGCATCGGCGTGCATTTCAATAACGACGAGAGCGGCCAGGAAGCGCGGCGCAAAATCGAGGGCCTGTTGGGCGGCGTCATGCAGTCCACCCGTCCGACGCATACGCTGTAATTGACCGCGATGCTGGTCGACTCCCACTGCCATCTCGATTTTCCCGATCTCGCCAGCCATTTGCCGGATGTCCTGCAGCGCATGCAGGACAATGGCGTTGCCTGTGCGCTATGCATCGCGGTCAATCTTGAAGACTATCCCGCGGTGCTGGCACTGGCCGAAGCCAACGAAAGGCTTTTTGCGACGGTCGGCGTGCATCCGGAATACACCGATGTCGAGGAGCCGAGCGAGGACCGGCTGGTCGAACTGGCCGGGCATCGGAAAGTCATCGCCATCGGCGAAACCGGCCTTGATTATTACTGGCAGAAGGACCGGCCGGAATGGCAGCGTGAGCGTTTCCGCCGCCACATCCGGGCCGCCAGGCGGATCGGCAAACCGCTGGTGGTTCATACCCGCGAATCGGCCGCCGATACCTTGCGCCTGCTGCGGGAAGAGGGTGCCGAAACGGTCGGCGGGGTCATGCACTGTTTTACCGAAAACTGGGATATTGCCCGCCAGGCGCTCGATCTCGGCTTCTACCTTGCATTTTCCGGGATCGTGACATTCAAGAATGCGACCCTGGTCAAGGAAGTGGCGGAAAAATGCCCGCTCGACCGCATTCTGGTTGAAACCGATTCGCCCTACCTGGCGCCGGTGCCCTATCGCGGCAAGCCGAATCAGCCGGCCTACGTCCTGCACGTCGCCGAAGAAATCGCCCGCCTGCGCAAGCTGTCGCTGGCGGCCGTCAGCCAGGCGACGAGCGATAATTTCTTCACCCTGTTCAAATCCGCCAGCCGGCCCCGGGAATCATGAAAAATACACTGCTCATCGCTGCCTTTGTCCTGGCTCTCCCTCTTGCTGCCCAGGCCGGCACCTACGACGATCTGATCAGTTCGGCCAAGATGGGCGACGTCGGTGGCATGACCGCCCTGGTCAACAAGGGGGCCTCGGTCGATACCACGGACATCGATGGCAATACCCTGCTCATGCTGGCGGCACGCGATGGGCATGCCGACCTGGTCGATTTTCTCATTCGCCAGCGCGCCAAGCTCAATGCCCGCAATGCGGCCGGTGATACCGCGCTGCGTCTGGCCGCCTATTTTGGCCACCAGAAAGTGGTCGAGCTGCTGCTGGCCGGTGGCGCCAGTGTGAACATGCCGGGCTGGACGCCGCTGATCTATGCCGCGTTCAAGGGCAGCCCCGAGATCGTCCGGCTACTGCTGCAAGCCGGGGCCGATGTCGATGCCGCCAGCGAAAGCGGTATGACGCCATTGCTTGCCGCCTCCCGTAGCGGTCATCTCGAGGTGGTGCGTCTGCTCTTGAACGGCAAGGCGGATCCCAACAAGGCCCTGGAGTCGGGTGAAACGCCCGTCGATATGGCGCTGAAAAATGGCAATACCGATATCGGCGATCTGCTGCGGCGAGCCGGCGGCAAGTCCGGGCGTACGGTGACCATCGAAATCCAGTAGGGCGGCTGGCGCAGCGGGCCAAACCTCAGGCGGCCGCTGCTGCGGCATGCTGGTCGGCCAGGATGTTGCCGCGACACGTGGCGTGTCCCTTGACCCAGCAAATCTCGGCCTCCCCCAAGGTTTCGGCGATTCCCGCCGCGGCCAGCATTTGCGCCAGTTCGGCGTCTTCGGCCAAGCCCTGTGACCGGGCCCGGTTTAGGCGGGAGACGGTATCCTGATTATCCGAGAAGAGGGCGTACGGACGGCCCGGAAAGTGCCGTTGTGCCTGCTGAATGGCAAACAAGGCGGCTTGTAACTCCAGTTCATTGCTGCCCATCGCCGGCAGGCTGCGCGTCGTCACCAGCGGCTCGCCAGTGGCGTCCCCGAAGAGCACGGCGGCAATGCCGCCCAGCCTCTTCTGGCTGGCATCGCTGAACACCAGCAGGCGCCCGGCAAAGCGATCGGCCAGGCGCCAGGGCAAGGGGCCGGCTGACGGGTAGATGAGCGGTGGGCTTTTCTTTTTTCGTCGTCTCGGCATCGCGATTTCACCGGCTCGCTACATGAAGTGCGGGAATGGCGGATTTCCCTGGTGTTTTAGCCCAGCATGCCGCGTTCGCGGATGAAGGCGATCACTGTCGCCAGGCCTTCGCCCGTCTTCAGATTGGTGAAGACAAAGGGCCGCGCGCCGCGCTGGGCTTTGGCATCGTGGGCCATGACGTCCAGCGAGGCGCCGACCATCGGCGCCAGGTCGATCTTGTTGATGATCAGCAGGTCGGACTTGGTGATGCCAGGCCCACCTTTGCGCGGGATCTTCTCGCCGGCGGCGACATCGATGACGTAGAGCGTCAGGTCGGACAACTCGGGCGAGAAAGTGGCGGCCAGGTTGTCGCCGCCGGATTCGACGAGGATCAGCTCGACCTCGGGAAAAGCGCGCTGCAGGCGGTCGATGGCTTCGAGATTGATCGAGGCATCCTCGCGAATGGCCGTGTGCGGGCAGCCGCCGGTCTCGACGCCGATGATGCGCTCGGGCGCCAGGGCCGAGTGATGGACCAGGAACTTGGCATCCTCGGCGGTGTAGATGTCGTTGGTGACCACGGCCATGTCGATCTGCTCGCGCAGGGCTTGGCACAGGGCCAGGGTGAGGGCGGTCTTGCCGGAACCGACGGGGCCGCCGATACCGACTCTTAGGGCTTGTTTGCTCATGATTTTACGATCTGAAAAGACGTGAATACTGGGTTTCGTGGCGGGCGCTGGCGATGGCGAAGGCCGGCGTGAAGTTGGACCAGGCGGCTTCCGGCAAGCTCAGTGCACCGAGCGCTACCGTTGGAATTCGGCCGCCCAGTTCGGCGAGCAGGCGCTGACCGGCGGCCTGACCGAGCGGCACGGCTTTCAGTGCGGCCATCACCTGGTTTTCCGCCCATGACCACAGGTAGGCGGTCACGGCCGCCAGCGGCTCGATTTGCCAGTGGGCGGCGAGGCCGGCCCAGGCGGTCGGGAAGGTGATTTCGCCGAGGCCGGCCAGCGTGCTGTCGACGGTCGCCAAGCCGGGATCGCGCAAATCGCGCACCAGCCGGTGCAGCGAAAAACCCATCTGGGCGGTTTCGGCGCGCAGTTCGGCGGATTCGCGGCTGGCCAGGAATTCGTCGTTGAGGCGGGCGATTTCATTGCTGTCGCCAGCGGTCCACGCCGCCATCAGGGCAAAAACCAGCGGCGCTTCGTAGCGCCCGATGCCATGCTGCATCAGATCGGCAATCCAGCGCCCGGTCGTTGTTTCATCGCTGATGATGCCGGATTCGACGGCCCATTCCAGGCCCTGCGAATAGGTGTAGGCGCCGACCGGCAGCGCCGGGCTGGCCAATTGCAGCAGGCGGGCGAGTTGCAGGGCAGCGGTCAACGCGGCTTGAACTCGTGGATTTTCGGCACCGAGCGATGCGGACCGTGGCCGGGGTTGTGCAGGTCGGTCGTTGCTTCCTCGTCGCCATGGTGGTGGCCGCCATGTGCACCATAGGCGCCGGATTCGGGCTGGAAGGGCGCCTCAGTTTCACTGATCATGCAGCCCAGGCCCTTGGCCATGTCGGCCAGCACGTGGTCGGTCTGGAAGCGCAGCTTGCCGCCGTGCTCGGTCGGCAGGATCTGTACCGGCACATGGCGGTTGCCGAGGTGATAGGCGGCGCGGGCGAAGAGCAATGGGCTGTCGGCGATGGCTTCGATCAGCTTTTCCGGCGCGGCGAGAATTTCGACGACGGCCGAGCCGTCTTCGGCCACCAGCTTGTCACCGTCGTGCAGATGGTCGCCGCGTTCGAGGAAGATGCCGGCCTCCGTGCCGGAAGCCAGCGTGACCTTGAGGCGGCTACGCTTGCGTTCGTCGTAGGCCAGCGCCACCGAGTCGGTGGCAGCTTGTTGCGTGCGGTGGTTGAGGATGAGCATGTCAGAACAGGAAGTAACGTTGCGCCAGCGGCAATTCCGTCGCCGGTTCGCAGACCAGATGCACGCCGTCGGCCTTGACCACATAGGTTTCCGGATCGACGGTGATTTCCGGCGTCGCGCCGTTGTGCACCATGTCGGATTTCTTGAGCGTGCGCGTGCCGGAAACGGCGATCAGTGGTTTGTTCAGGCCGAGCGCGGCGACGGCAGGATTGTTCAGCGCCGCCTGCGAGACGAAAGTCACCGAAGTCTTCAACGCCTTGCCGAAGCTGCCGAACATCGGCCGGTAATGCACCGGCTGTGGTGTCGGGATCGAGGCGTTGGGGTCGCCCATGGCGGCGGCGGCGATCATGCCGCCTTTCAGAATCAGCGATGGCTTGACACCGAAGAAGGCCGGTTTCCACAGCACCAGATCGGCCAGCTTGCCGACTTCGATGGAGCCGACCGTGTGGGCGATACCATGCGTCAGCGCCGGGTTGATGGTGTATTTGGCGATGTAGCGCTTGACGCGGAAGTTGTCGTTTCTCGCACTGTCTTCCGGCAAGGCGCCGCGCTGCAGCTTCATTTTGTGCGCCGCCTGCCAGGTGCGAATGATGACCTCGCCGACGCGGCCCATTGCCTGCGAATCAGAGCTCATCATCGAGAACGCGCCGAGGTCGTGTAGGATGTCTTCGGCGGCGATGGTTTCGCGGCGGATGCGCGATTCGGCGAAGGCGATGTCTTCGGCGATGCTCGGGTCGAGGTGGTGGCAGACCATCAGCATGTCGAGATGCTCGTCGATGGTGTTCACCGTGTACGGCATGGTCGGGTTGGTCGAGCTGGGCAGGACATTGGGCAGCCCGGCCGCCTTGATGATGTCCGGCGCATGGCCGCCGCCGGCGCCTTCGGTGTGGAAGGTGTGGATGGTGCGGCCCTTGAAGGCGCCCAACGTCGCTTCGACGAAGCCCGATTCGTTGAGCGTGTCGGAGTGGATGGCGACCTGCACGTCCATCTCGTCGGCGACCGTCAGGCAGCAGTCGATGGCGGCCGGCGTCGTGCCCCAGTCCTCATGCAGCTTGAGGCCCATGGCGCCGGCTTCGACCTGCTCGCGCAAGGCTTCCGGCAGGCTGGCGTTGCCCTTGCCGAGGAACCCGAGGTTCATCGGGAAGGCGTCGGCCGCTTCGAGCATGCGGTGGATATGCCACGGCCCCGGCGTGCAGGTCGTGGCGAAGGTGCCGGTGGCCGGCCCGGTGCCGCCGCCGATCATCGTCGTCACGCCGGAGTAGAGCGCCTCGTCGATCTGCTGCGGACAGATGAAATGGATGTGGCTGTCGATGCCGCCGGCGGTGACGATCATGCCTTCGCCGGCAATGACTTCGGTGCCGGGGCCGATGACGATGGTCACACCGGGCTGGATGTCCGGGTTGCCGGCCTTGCCGATGGCGGCGATGCAGCCGTCCTTCAAGCCGATGTCGGCCTTGACGATGCCGGTCACGGCATCGACGATCAACGCGTTGGTGATCACCGTATCGACGGTTTCAGCGGAGACGCGCTGGCCCTGGCCCATGCCGTCGCGAATGACCTTGCCGCCGCCAAATTTCACTTCCTCGCCGTAGATCGTGTGGTCACTTTCGACTTCGATGATGAGGTCAGTGTCGGCCAGACGGAGACGGTCGCCGGTCGCGGGGCCGAACATTTCGGCATAGGCCTGACGGGTGATTTTCGTACTCATCACAGAGCTCCCTGAATCAGGCCACGGAAACCATAAACCTTGCGGTCGCCGGCCAGTGCAACCAACTGTACGGTGCGCGTTTGGCCCGGCTCAAAGCGCACGGCGGTACCGGCGGCGATGTCGAGGCGGAAGCCACGGGCGGCCTCACGGTCAAAGCTCAGGCCGGCGTTGGTTTCGTAAAAATGGTAGTGCGAGCCGACCTGGATCGGGCGGTCGCCGGTGTTGGCGACGACCAGCGTGATCGTTGGCCGGCCGGCGTTGAGTTCGAGTTCGCCGGGTTCGGCGAGGAGTTCTCCGGGAATCATTTTTTAGTTCCTAGTCATTAGTTGTTAGTTGTTAGCGGTAAGTCACGAGACGCAGGTGCTAGCGACTAATGACTAACAACTAACGACTAAACAATGGGGTTATGCACGGTGACCAGCTTGGTGCCGTCCGGGAAGGTCGCCTCGACCTGGATTTCCAGGATCAGCTCGGCGATGCCGTCCATGACGTCGGCGCGGCTCAGCACCTGCGTGCCGGCGTGCATCAGTTCGGCGACCGTCTTGCCTTCGCGGGCGCCTTCCATGATGGCGCAGGTGATCAGGGCGACGGCTTCCGGATAGTTGAGCTTCAGGCCCTTGGCCTGGCGCCGTTCGGCGAGCAGGCCGGCGGTGAAGATCAGCAGTTTGTCCTTCTCTCTTGGTGTCAGTTCCATGAAGACTCCTCAGGTATTCCAGATTCGGGGGGTAACAGCCGGTCGGCCGCAGCAGGCCGGGCGCAGGATTTTCCACAGTTCGGCGAACCACTGCCGGGCGGCTTCGCTGTTGTTGCCCAGGTAACGGGCGACGAGGATGGCGGGCAGGGCGGTCAGCGCATGTGATGCAGCATCGCCCGGGGCAATGGCGCGGCAGCGTTCGAGCAGGCCGGCGGCCTGTTGCGGCAGTTCGGGAAAGGAGCAAAGCAAGGTGCCGCACACCGTGGCACCGGCCCAGCCGGCCGGGCTGTGGAGCATGGCATCGTTGCCGGCAAAGCCGCCGCGTTCCAGCCAGATCGGCTTGTTGGCGCGCTCGATCCGGCAAAACAGGTCAAAACGGCCGTGTTCGAAACGCTCGCCGGCCGCGGCACGGCCCAGGCAGAGGATGTCCCAGCCCATGTAGCGGCTGTCGGCGGCGAGCTCAACATGGGTTGCCTGGCGTGCCCGAGCGCCGTCAAAGACGATGCTTTCCTGCGGCAGCCATTCCAGGCAGGCGCCGGCGGCGACCTTGAAGTCGATATTCTGTACCGCTTCGGCTCCGCCCGAGCGATACCACTTGCCGGCCCCGGGCGTCGTTAGCTGGGCCCGGGCGCCACTGTCGAGACTGGCCGAAATCGCCAGGTGGTCGCCGCCGGCAATGCCGGATGGCGGATGCAGGACGATGGCCTGACATACCGCGTCGCCTTCCGGATAGAGCGCCTTCTGCACCCGCAACGGTCCGCGATGGCGGTTTTCGTGCAGCACCGTGCGCTCGCCGTGGCGGGCGAAAGCGAGATGCAGTTCGGCCGGCCAGGCGGGCGGCAGTTCGGGAACAGACGAAGGGAGGCGCGAAGTCATCACCGGATTGTCGATGAAGTCACGGCGCGGGGGAATACGCAGGAATGCGCAGGGGCTTCAGGACTCAAGCCAGGCCCAATCGGCGAACCATTCGGTCAGTGGACGGCTTTCGCCGAGCTCGCCCAGTTGTCGGTCGATGGCGTCGTGGTTGCCCCACACCACGTCGGCCAAAGAACCATCCGCGACGCGGGATTCGATGTCCCGGCAATAAAGGCCGCGGTCGCGCTGGACGTAGAAACCGTAGCTGCGGCAGGCGACCGGACGCTGGAGATAGACCGGGCAGGCGCCGGTACTCGGCTCCAGCAGCGGGCAGACGAAGGGGCGGCAGGATTGGGCGGCCAGGTCGACCATCCTTTGGCGGATCGCCGGCCGTTGTTCCGGCGCCAAAGCGGCCAGTCCGGCACGCAGCATCTCCTATTCCGCTACCGTCAGTTGCGGCACTTCGGCCAGGTGTCGACAACAATGGTCGCAGCCCTTGCCGCATAGCCAGTCGGGGCGATGCTCCCGGATACTATGGACGCGGGTGTCGATAGCGCGATGGAGTTGCGTCAGCGGGGAGATTTTGTGCACCAATGGCCCCCGCGCTACTGGCGAATTTCGCGCCTGTTGTCCGGGGCCGGGAACTCGCCGCTGCTGCGGAAGGGATTGATGTCGAGTCCGCCGCGCCGGGTGTAGCGGGCGTAAACGGCAAGCGCCGCGGGCGCGCAGTGGCGAGTGATGTCGCAGTAGATGCGTTCGACGCACTGTTCGTGGAATTCGTTGTGGCCGCGGAAGGAGACGATGTAGCGGAGCAGGCCGGCACGATCGATGGCATGGCCGCGATAACGAATGACCACCATGCCCCAGTCCGGCTGGCCGGTGACCAGGCAGTTCGACTTGAGCAGATGCGAGTAGAGCGTTTCCTCGACTTGCGGACCGCCGATCGTGCGCAGCAATTGCGGGGCCGGCTGGTAGGTATCGCAGGCGATGTCGAGCTCATCGAGCAATTCGCCGGCCGGATAATCGATCGCCGCTTGCGGGCGCTGGCCGAGCGTCGCCAGCGCCACGCCGACCGGGCCGCCAGCGGCCGCCGAAAGATCGCCGACGAGGGTCGCCGTGACCTCGTCGGGCGTGGCAAAGCGACTCTGGTTGAAGGAGTTCAGATAGAGCTTCAAGGATTTCGACTCGATCAGGTTCGGGCTGTCCGCCGGAACCCGGAACCGGCCCAGGGCGACCACCGGCTTGCCCTTGGCGTTGAGCCAGGAGAGCTCGTAGGCGTTCCAGAGGTCTTCGCCGACGAAGGGCAGGGCCGCATCGCTGATGCCGATTTCGCGGCGCTTGATCTGGCGGGGAATCGGGAACAACAGCTCCGGGGCGTAATCGCTGCGGTATGCGGTGGCCTTGCCGAGGGGCGAGAGCGGGCTGGGGTCGATGCTGGATTTCATGGACGCCGATTTTACCCGCAAGTATCCCCGGGCAGCGTTGGCTGTCGGAGGTGCTGGAGGAAAACGGCGCAGCGGCCGAAGCTCGCCGCGCCGTGGTGAAGGAACAATGAGCCGACTTAGAAGTGATACTCGGCGCGAATCATCGGGGTCTTGGCAAAGGCACCGGCGCCGGCCGCACCCTTGTGGTCGTTGCCGAACTTGTTGCGCCAGTACTGGTATTCCAGGCCGACCTTGAAGGTGTTCTTGCTGGCGCTGAACAAGGCGCTGGCGTCGTACATGACCTGCATGTCGATATTGGTTTCCGGCTTGGTGCTGGCCCCAAATTCGTTTTTGCCCTTGGCCGCGATGAAATTGGCGTAGCCCTCGAAGGACAGCGGCAGCGGGCCGACGCTGAACGGAATACCCCAGGCGGCGTTCAACATCGGGTGCGGATCGTAGGAATAACGTTGCGGGTGGCCGGCCGGGGCATTGCTTTCCCAGAGTTCAAGCAGGCTGACATTCAGGAAGCCGGGCACATCGAGCATGATGGTCGGGCCGGCGACGAGCATGTGTTTTTTTGACTGATAGCCGTCACCGCTCTTGTCGTTGAAATCAAATCCTGCGGTCAGGCCGACGCCGCGGACAGGGCCGAATTTGAAGGTTTCCGGCTTGCCGGTGACTTTGCCGAGATCGAGGGTGTGGCGATAGACGACATAGACTTCGCGCGCGCTGCTGACCTTGTTTGGCTGACCATTGGTCGTTGGGGAGTCGTTGCTGTCGGAGATCAGCATGTCAACGTTGAAGAAATTGGTGCCGTACTTGTAGCCGCTGACGTGGTTCAGGTTGAAAATGTTTTTGGAGATATCGGTGTTGTTGAACGGCTCGGCAAACTGGCTACCGTAGCGGTAGCCGATATAGGTGTTGCTCCAATCGGCTGCATAAACACTGGAAAGACCGGCGGCGAGCAAGGCGCAGCCGAGAATGGCGGATTTCTTGATGAACATGGATGAGACCTTCCGGAGTTGAATGTGATTGTGTCGGAGTCTGCGGTCAGACGATGCAGCATTGAACCGATGGGCAAAATTTATCAGGACCGGGGCTCCTTGGGCGCTATACCCAATATCAGCGAATTTGTATAAACCTTGTCTTATATCCCATTGAATATAATGGGCTTTGATAATTTTAGATATGCAAAAACAATGCACCAAAGAGGGGCGGGATTGGATGGCTCGCACTGTTTTAAGGCGCATTTCGGCGCGGTTTTGCCCGATAAACCGGCGATAACCGTGACTTTTTCGATAGGGCTGCGACGGGGTGTAAATTAGTTGATTTAATTCAATGACTTGGTTGTTGGCATGGCGATTGCGTAGAGGACGGCACTTAAAATGTTCAGGAGAACTATCCATGTCAGTCCCGTTCAACCTCTGTCGCCGGCTCTTTCTGGCTGCCGGTATCGCCTGTTTCGCCGCCCCGGTTTTGGCCGAAGCCCCGAGCAAGCTTAAGTTCACCCTCGACTGGCGTTTTGAAGGACCGTCCGCCCCTTTTCTGCTGGCCAAGGCCAAGGGCTATTTCGCGGCCGAGGGCCTCGATGTCGAGATCGATTCCGGGGCCGGCTCGGCCGGGGCCGTGACGCGGGTGGCGACCGGGGCCTACGACATGGGGTTCGCCGATTTCAATGCCCTGGTCGAATACGACGCCAAGACCCCGGGTTCGAAGATCCAGGCGGTCTACATGGTGTACAACGCAACACCGGCCGCCGTCTTCGTGCTCAAGAAATCCGGCATCAGCAAGCCGGCCGACCTGGTTGGCAAGACGCTGGCGGCGCCGATCTTCGATGCCGGGCGCAAGGCCTGGCCGGCTTTTGCCAAGTCCAACAAGTTGGCGGTCGATGCCGTCAAGTGGCAGACCGTCGAGCCGGCCCTGCGCGAAACGCTGCTGGCCCGGGGCGATGTGGACGGCATCACCGGTTTCTATTTCACCAGCCTGCTCAACCTCGAAGCGCGCGGCGTCAAGGCGGAAGATATCGTTGCCCTGAAGTACCCGGATTTCGGCGTCGAACTGTACGGCAACGCCATCATCGCCAGTCCGAAATTGATGGCCGAGAACCCGAAAGCCGTCGCCGGCGCCTTACGCGCTTTCAACAAGGCGCTCAAGGAAGTCATCGCCAACCCGGCCGCAGCGGTCGCCTACGTCAAGGAACGCGACCCGTTGATCAACAGCGAGCTGGAAACCCGACGCCTGAAACTGGCCCTGGAGTCGAGCGTGATCACGCCGGAAGTCAAGGCGAACGGTTTGGGCGCGGTGACGGCGGAGCGCTTGCAGCGCTCGCTGGTGGAAACCGCCGAGGCTTACGGCTTGAGCAAGGTGCCGGCCGCCGCCGATCTGTTCACCTCGGGCTTCCTGCCGGCCAAGGCCGAGCGGATGCTCAAGTAAGGCGCTCGCCGCCGGCCCCGGCGGATGACCGCCAGGGCCGGCCGAACTCATCCGACAGGAATCCCCTATGTCTTTTGTTTCTTTTGAGAATGTCAGCCTGGCCTATGCGCCGGGTGGCGCCAATGCCATCGAGAACGTCAGCCTGAACATCCGCGAAGGCGAGTTCGTCGCCGTGGTCGGTCCGTCCGGTTGCGGCAAATCGACCCTGATGAAACTGGTCTCCGGCCTCAAGCCGCCGAGCGAGGGCTATGTCTTCGTCGATGGCCGCGAAGTCGGCGGGCCGCTGAAAATCATCGGCATGGCCTTCCAGGCCGCCAACCTGCTGCCCTGGCGCACGACGCTGGACAACGTGATGTTGCCGCTGGAAATCGTCGAACCCTTCCGCAGCAACCTCAAGAAGGAGAAGGCCAAGTACACCGCCGATGCCGAAGCTTTGCTTGCCAAGGTCGGCCTGGCCGGCTACGGCGACAAGTTCCCGTGGGAGCTGTCGGGCGGCATGCAGCAGCGCGCCTCGATCTGCCGCGCCCTGATCCACCAGCCGCGCCTTCTCATGCTCGACGAGCCCTTCGGTGCGCTCGACGCCTTCACCCGCGAGGAACTCTGGTGCATGTTGCGCGATTTGTGGCAGCAACAGCCGTTTACCGTTGTGCTGGTGACGCACGACCTGCGCGAGGCGGTCTTCCTGGCCGATACCGTGTACGTGATGAGCAAACGCCCGGGCCGCATCCTGGTGCGCAAGGAAATCGACCTGCCGCGCCCGCGTCCGCTCGACGTGACCTATACCGATGCCTTCGCTGGCTATGTTCACGAATTGCGTGAACACATCGGCCGCATTCGTGAATCCTGAGGAGCGCCAGCATGGCCGTTAAACAATCCACCCTGATCAAGGTCGCGCCCTGGGCCCTGACCATCACGCTTTTCCTCGTCTGGGAAATCATCTGCACCGGGCTGAAGATTCCCGACTACCTGATGCCAGCGCCGAGCGCCATCTGGGTTGCTGGCGTTGAATACGCCTCGCCGATCATGATGCACGCGACGCAGACGCTATTCACCACGCTGGCCGGTTTCGCGCTTGCCGTTGTCGTCGGCATGGTGCTCGGCCTGGCGGTCGGCGCCTCGCCGCTCATCTACAAGGCGTGCTATCCGCTGCTGGTCGGCTTCAACAGCATTCCAAAAGTGGCTTTCGTGCCGGTACTCGTCGTCTGGTTCGGCATCGGTACCGTGCCGGCCATCCTGACCGCCTTCCTGATTTCCTTCTTCCCGGTCGTGGTCAATGTCGCGACCGGCCTGGCGACACTGGAGCCGGAACTGGAAGACGTGCTGCGCTCGCTCGGCGCCAAGCGTTGGGACATCATGATCAAGGTCGGCCTGCCGCGTTCGCTGCCGTACTTCTTCGCCTCGCTCAAGGTAGCGATCACGCTCGCCTTCGTCGGTTCGGTAATTTCCGAGACGGTGGCCTCCAACCTCGGCATCGGCTACCTGATGATGTCGGCCAGCTCGTCGATGAACATGCCGCTAGTGTTCGCCGGCCTGATCGTCATCGGCGTCATGGGCGTCGTCATGTACGAACTGTTCGCCGTCCTGGAAAACCGCTTGACCGGCTGGGCGCATCGCAATCCGAACGCGCCGGGGTAAGGCTGGGCCAGGCCGGAGAAGTGGCGCCGCGGCGGGCGCCATCTCGGCCATCGGGCAGCCGCGGAAAGCCGAGTGGCTAGCGCTCTAGCGGCGTGAAATTGATCGAAGCCTTGTGCAGGAATTCCAGCGCCGCCGCATAGCGGCTAGCCAGTTCATGCATCACCGGGTCCTTCGATTTGGCGGCCCGGGCCAATAAATTGGCATTGCTCATCCAGTCCAGTTCATAACCTGGCTCGGAGTCCGGCGCGTTCGGTGTCGGCCGGACTGTCTCAAGCCCAGTACCCGGGTCGGGTTTGTTCGCTTGCGTCATGGCAGTCCTCCTTTTGCTTCGACAATTTCAATATATATAACATTTGACACAATTGCCAAATTTATAATTTATATTGTCTTGCTCGGGAAAAGATTCATTGCTGCCAGCGGTCGGCTAGCCATGACGTGACGCGTTGATGCTCGGGGGCTTGGTGATGGACAGGGGCGGACCTAGCGAGCGGGCCGCCAGGGCTTACGAAAATTTATTCTGATGGGCCTGAACGGCCTTCAGGCGAGCCAGGGACAAACGGAGCTTGATCTCCGCCGACAGCCCATCGTCGGCAGACGGCGGTTGGTTGGCCAGGGATGCCAGCTTATGGGCTTCGATCGCCTTCATGCGGGCCAGGAATAGCCTGAAACGCACGTGATCGGAAATTTCCGCGTCCTTGTCTTCGTCGTCGTCCTGCTCGGATAGCTTGGGACGGCTGAAAGAACGGTGGAGGTCGAGTTCGTCGGCGCTGGAATCGCCATCCCGATCGTCCGAGAAGTCGAGGGAGGCGGAGCTCCCCGGTCGGGACGGAACGGTAAGCAGAGCCATTTGACTGCGCGCCGTTCGCGACAGGATCGACTTTTTGATGCGGTTCCGTTTGACCTGTTTCGGCTTGCTGACCGGCTTGATTTCGGGTGTCGTCCTGATCTCGGACAGCGGCGCGATCAGAGCGGCGGGGGGAGCCGTCAGATCGCGAACTTCGTTGGCCGCGGCAACGAGTTCTATTGCCGGCAAGCCTTCCGACTCTGCACCGGTGACCGGACCCGAAACGAATGCAGCAACTGCTGCGATTGCCAACCAACGCACTTTGACTTTCCTATGGAAATGGACTGAACCAACTATCTAACGCGGCAGATTCATTTCGGTTGTCATGGTAGCAAAAAATAATTACGCGGGGATTGCCAACTCCTGCTCGTGTCGGCGAAACGCCGCCTGTCCCATTATATGGGTCGCCGCCACGCAGCGCTCATCACCGAGGATCATCAGCGCGAACAGCTTCTCGGCCAGGCGTTCGCTGTCCTTGAGGCGGAAAGTCTGTTCCGGCGTGGCGCGCGGGTCAAGGACGACGAAATCGGCTTCCTTGCCTTTGGCAAAATTGCCGATGAATTCATCGAGGTAGAGCGCCTGGGCGCTGCCCAGCGTGGCGAGGAACCAGGCGCGCAACGGCGGCAGCGGGCGCTGGTGCAGTTGCGACACCTTGTAGGCTTCGCCCAGCGTGCGGATCAGGCTGAACGAGGTGCCGCCGCCGACATCGGTGGCCAGCCCGACGCGGATGCCGGCATCGGCTGCCGCCGGATGGTTGAAGAAGCCGCTGCCGAGGAAGAGGTTGGAAGTCGGGCAGAAGGCGGCGGCCGCGCCGTAGCGGGCCATTTCCTCGATCTCGACCGGGGCGAGGTGGATGCAGTGGCCGTAGATGGTGCGCGGGCCAAGCAGGCCGTAATGCTGATAGACGTCGAGGTAGTCGCGGCAATGCGGAAAGAGCTGGCCGACCCAGGCGATTTCCGCCGGGTTTTCGGCGAGGTGCGATTGCACGTGCAGGTCGGGCTTGCTTTTGTAAAGCTTGCCGGCCAGTGCCAGTTGCTCGGGGCTGGAAGTCGGCGCGAAGCGCGGTGTGATGCTGTAGCGCAGGCGGCCCTTGCCGTGCCAGCGCTCGATCAGTGCCAGGCTGTCGCGCTCGGCATCGGCCACGGTATCCATCAGGTTGGCCGGGGCGTTGCGGTCCATCATGACCTTGCCGGTCAACATCCGTAAATCGCGCTTTTTCGCCGCGGCCATGAAGGCATCGACCGACTCCGGATGCACTGTCGAAAACACCGAGGCCGTGGTTGTGCCGTGGGCGAGCATGCGCTCGATGAAATATTCGGCGGTGGCAGCGCCGACCGCCGGGTCGCCGAAGGCTGCTTCGGCCGGGAAGGTGTAGTCGTTGAGCCAGTCGAGCAGTTGGCGGCCGAACGAGGCGATGATGCCGGATTGCGGGTAATGGCAATGGGTATCAACCAGACCGGGCAGGATCAGGCGGTCGCCGTAGTTGAAGACTTCGGCCGCGGCGAGATCCTCCGGTGCAATGCGGGCCTGGACGCCGACCCAGGGGCCGAGATCGGCGATGTGGCCGTCGACGATCCACAGCGCGCCATCGCGAAAATACTGATAGCTGTCGGCATCGTCCTGCTCGCCGGGGTCGCGCAGAAAATGCAGCACCTGGCCGCGGACGAGCTGGAAACGGGAGGTTTGCGGAGTGCTCATGATTTTTCAGTGGCTGCCGTTGGCCAGTTGCCGGGCCAGGCGGTTGTGGGTGGCGACCAGCGGTTGCAGGTCGAGCGGCAGCAACTGGCCGTCGGCGACGACCGGCTTGCCGTTGATGATGGAGTGGCGCACCGACTGCGGCGTGCAGAAAACCAGCGCGGCGACCGGGTCATGCACGGCGGCGCCGGCCAGGTCGAGGCCGTCGGTCGGGAAGGCGACGAGGTCGGCGCTCATGCCGGGGGCGAGCGCACCGATGTCGTCGCGGCCGAGTACTTTGGCGCCGCCGAGCGTGGCGAGTTCGAGCGCCTGGCGCGCACTCATCGCCGCCGGGCCGTGCCCGACGCGGGCGAGCAGCATGGCCTGGCGGGCTTCGCCGAGCAGATGGGCGGCGTCGTTCGAGGCGCAACCGTCGATGCCGAGGCCGACATTGACCCCGGCGGCGCGCATCGCCGGGATCGGCGCGATGCCGGAGGCCAGGCGCATGTTCGAGCAGGGACAATGCGCGACGCCGGTACCGCTGCGGGCGAACAGGCCGATGCCCGGCGCGTCGAGCTTGACGCAGTGGGCATGCCAGACGTCGTGGCCAACCCAGCCCAGCGACTCGGCGTATTCGGCCGGCGTCATGCCGAATTTCTCCCGGCTGTAGGCGACGTCGTTGTCGTTCTCGGCGAGGTGGGTGTGCAGCGAAACCTCGTAGCTGCGCGCCATTTCGGCGGCGTCGCGCATCAGTTCGCGGCTGACCGAGAACGGCGAGCAGGGCGCGACGACGATGCGCTGCATGGCGTGGCGTTTCGGGTCGTGCCAGGTTTCGATCAGGCGCTGCGTGTCTTTCAGGATCGCCGCTTCGCTCTCGACCAGCCGGTCCGGCGGCAGTCCGCCCTGGCTTTCGCCGACGCTCATGCTGCCGCGCGCCGCGTGGAAGCGCATGCCGATGGTCGCCGCGGCTTCGATCGAGTCGTCGAGGCGGCTGCCGTTCGGGTAAAGGTAGAGATGGTCGCTCGACGTGGTACAGCCGGACAGGATCAACTCGGCCATGGCGGTCAACGTCGAAATTTTGATCATTTCCGGCGTCAGCCCGGCCCAGATCGGGTAGAGGCGGCGCAGCCAGCCGAACAGTTCGGCGTCCTGGGCGCCGGGAATGGCGCGGGTCAGGCTCTGGTACATGTGGTGGTGCGTGTTGACCAGGCCGGGCAGGGCAACCGTGCCGGCCAGCGAAATCACCTGGTCGGCAGTGGCCGGCAGTTGATCGCTGCTGCCGACCGCCTCGATCACGCCGTCGCGGATGAAAACGCCGCCGCCGGGAATTTCGCGGCGGGCGGCATCCATGGTGACGAGAACGTCGGCGTCTTTCAGTAAAAGCGTGGTCATCAAGTACTCAGGGCAGGAAAGGCTTGCCGAGCGAGGCCGGCAGGTTGAGCTGGAGCAGTTTGCGGTCGCGCGAAATGACAACCAGCACGACGATGGTTGCAGCATACGGCAGCGCGGCGAGGAATTGCACCGGCACGTCGATGCCCAGACCCTGGGCGTGGAACTGCAGGATGGTGACGGCGCCGAACAGGTAGGCGCCGAGCAGCAGGCGGGTCGGCTTCCAGGTCGCGAAGACGACCAGCGCGACGGCGATCCAGCCGCGTCCGGCGCTCATGTTCTGGACCCACAGCGGCGTATAGACGGTGGACAGGTAGGCGCCGGCAATGCCGGCCATGGCGCCGCCGAACGCCACCGCGCCGTAGCGGATGCCGAGCACCGGGTAGCCGATCGCATGCGCCGCGTCCGGCGATTCGCCGACCGCCTTGAGCAGCAGGCCGAGGCGGGTCTTGGCTAGGGTCCAGGCGACGACGGCGAAGGTGATGAAGGACAGATAGACGACGGCATCCTGCTTGAACAGTACCGGCCCGATGACCGGGATGTCGGCAAGCAGCGGAATGGCAATCGGTTGCAGACCGGGCAGGCTGTAGCTGACGTAATGCTGGCCGATGAAGGCCGACAGGCCGATGCCGAAAATGGTCAGGGCCAAACCGCAGGCGGCTTGATTGGCCGCCAGTGACAAGGCAAAGAAGGCGAAGATCATCGCCGTCGCAGCGCCGGCCAGGGCACCGGCGGGCAGGCCGGCGGCGGCACCGTAGCCGGTTTCGGCGGCGAGCGCGAAGCCGGCGATGGCACCGGTCAGCATCATGCCTTCGACACCGAGGTTGATGACGCCGGTGCGCTCGGCGACCAGTTCGCCGAGGCCGGCGAAGATCAGCGGGGTGGCGGCGGCAATGGCGCCGGCGAGGACGGGAATCAGGCTGTCGATCATGGTGGGTTCCTCAGTCGGCTAGCGGATGGGTTTGCGCAGGCGGTTGTCGATGAAGGCATCGGCGCCGAGCAGGAAGAAGAGCAGCATGCCCTGGAAGATGCCGGTAATCGCCGCCGGCATCTGCAGGCTGACCTGGGCCGCTTCGCCACCAAGGTAGATCAGCGCCATCAGGCAGCCGGCCAGCACGATGCCTAGCGCGTGCAGGCGGCCGAGGTAGGCGACGATGATGGCCGCGAAACCGTAGCCCGGCGAGATGTTGAGATTCAACTGGCCGACCGGTCCGGCGACTTCACCGACGCCGGCCAGACCGGCGGTGAGACCGGAAATGACCAGGCTGAACCACACCGTCTGCTTCGCCGAGAAGCCGGCGTAGCGCGAGGCGGCTGGCGCCTGGCCGCCGACTTCGAGTTGGTAGGAGAGGAAGCTGCGGGCATTGAACAGCCAGAAGGCGAGTACCGCGAACAGCGTGATGAAGACCGAGGTATTGACGCGCGAACCTTCGAGCAGGATGCCGAACAGCGCGTTGTCCCCGAACATGATCGACTGCGGGAAGTTCATGCCTTCCGGGTCGCGCCACGGGCCGTTGACCATGTAGGAGAGGATGAAGGTGGCGACGTAGGTCAGCATCAGCGTGGTCAGCGTTTCCTCGGCATTGAAGCGGGTCTTGAGCAGGGCCGGCAGGGCGCCCCACAAGGCGCCGCCGAGGGCGCCGGCAACGACCATGGCCGGAATCACCCAGGCCGAATCGCTGCCGTCGAAGTAGATCGCGACGCCGCCGCCGAACAGCGCGCCGATGATCAACTGGCCTTCGGCGCCGATGTTGTAGATGCGCGCCTTGAAGCCGATCGCCAGGCCCTGGGCGATCAGGATCAGCGGGCAGGCCTTGATCAGCAGCTCGCTCCAGCCGTAGCTGGTGGTCAGCGGTTCGATGAAGAAGACCTGGAAGGAGGCGATGGGCGACTTGTCGAGCGCCCAGAACAGGAAGGAGCCGGCGAGCAGCGTGGCGACGATGGCGATCAGGGGCGCCGTCCAGCGCATCAACTGCGACGGCTGGGCGCGGGGTTCAAGCAGGTGCATGGCCGGACTCCGTGGGCTGGGCGGTTTCATTGAACAGGCCGGACATCTGCAGACCGACCGATTCGGCATTGGTTGCCGCCTTGGACTGGGCGGCGGAGAGCTTGCCGGCAGCGAGCACGGCGATGCGGTCGCTGATCTCGAACAATTCCTCGAGTTCTTCCGAAATGACCAGGATGGCGACGCCGGTGCGCGACAGGTCGAGCAGCGTCTGGCGCAGGAAGGCGGCGGCGCCGACATCGACGCCCCAGGTTGGCTGGGCGACGATCATCAGCTTGGGGGCGAGCATGATTTCGCGGCCGACGATGAATTTCTGCAGATTGCCGCCGGACAGCGAACGTGCCGCCGCCTCCGGCCCGCCGCAGCGTACGTCGAAGCGGGCGATGCATTGCTCGGCGAATTCCTTCGCCTTGCGGTAGCTGACCAGGCCCCACTGCTTCATGCCCTGGCGGTGCGCCGTGAGCAAGGCATTGCGCGACAGCGACAGGGCCGGCACGGCGCCCCGGCCGAGGCGTTCTTCGGGTACGAAAACCAGGCCCTTGGCCCGGCGCTGGCCGGCGTCGAGATGCCCGATCGCTTCGCCGGCGAGCCAGATGCTTTCGCGCTCGCCGGTGCATTCGCCGGACAGCGCAGCCAGCAGCTCGGCCTGGCCGTTGCCGGAAATGCCGGCGATGCCGAGGATTTCGCCGGCGTTCACGGTCAGCGAGATGTTTTCCAGCGTCGTGCCGAACGGATCGTCGGAGACAAGGCTCAGGCGGTCGACCTCGAGAATCGGCCGATTTTCACCGGTGTAGAGCGGTGCTTCACAGACCGGCAATTCGCGCCCGATCATCATGCGCGCCAGGCTGGCCGGCGTTTCGTCGCGCGGGATCGCGGTGCCGGTGACCTTGCCGCCACGCATGATGGTGGCGCTGTCGCACAGCGACTTGATTTCATGCAGTTTGTGGCTGATGTAGAGGATGGAAACGCCTTCAGAAGCCAGTCGGCGCAGGGTTTCGAACAGTTTCTGCACGGCCTGCGGCGTCAGCACCGAGGTCGGCTCGTCGAGGATCAAGAGCTTCGGGTCCTGCAGCAGGCAGCGCACGATCTCGACGCGCTGGCGTTCGCCGACCGACAGGCTATGCACGCTGCGGTAAGGGTCGAGCGGCAGGCCGTAGCGCTCCGACACTTCCTTGACGCGCGCCGCCAGCGCCGGCAGGTCGAAGGGCTCGTCGAGGACCAGGGCGATGTTCTCGACCACCGACAGCGTCTCGAACAGCGAGAAATGCTGGAAGACCATGCCGATGCCCAGCTTGCGCGCCTGCGCCGGGTTGGCGACGGCAACCTGGCGGCCGTCCCACATCATCTCGCCGTCGTCGGCCTTGACCGCGCCGTAGATGATCTTCATCAGCGTGCTCTTGCCGGCGCCGTTCTCGCCGAGGATGGCGTGGATTTCACCCGGCATCACCGTCAGGCTGACGTCGGAATTGGCCACCACGCTGGGATAGCGCTTGGTGATGTGCAGCAACTGGAGGCGGGGATCGGGCGGGGGCATGCTTACTCCGGCTGGATGGTGCTGGCGGACAGGCGTGGGCGGGCAGCCTGGGTCAGCAGTTGGCGGGCGTGGTGTATCTGCAGGATTTCGGCGGCGACGGCGAGTGCGATGGCGGCGGGTTGCTTGCTGACGATGCCGGCAATGCCGATCGGACAGGTCAGTTCTTCCAGGCGTTCGCGCGCCAGGCCGCGGTCGAGCAGGCGGTGCTCGAAGGAGGCGCGTTTGCTCTGCGAGCCGATCAGGCCGAAGTAGGCAAAGTCGCGCCGGCGGTAGACCGCTTCGCACAGCGCAAAATCGAGCGTGTGGCTGTGCGTCATGATGATGAAGAAAGTGCCGGCCGGGGCCTGCGCGACTTCGCTCTCCGGCGTGTCGCTGAGGCGGGTATCGATGCCGTCGGTGGCGAGCTCGGCAAAGGCTTCGTCGCGGCTGTCTATCCAGGTGATCGCGGCGCCGAGCGGCTGCAACTGGCGGACCAGCGCCTGCGCGACATGACCGGCGCCGAAAATCCACACCGGGAAGCGGTCGACCGCAATTTTCTGGCTGAATTGCCATTCTTCCGGGCCGCCCACCAGTTTGGTGACGGCGTGTTCGCCATCCGGTGTCCAGCTCGACGCAGCGGCCCGGTGATCGAGCCGGCGCTGCAGGCTGGCACCGCCTTCGACGGCATCGCGGCGCGCCTGCCATTCGGGCAGGCTGCTTGCCGCGATGTTCTCGAACAACAGCCAGACGACGCCGCCGCAACACTGGCCGAGGCGGGCGCCGAGGTTGTAGCGCTGCACTTGCGGACGGCTGTTCTCTGCCGTCAGCCGGCGCCGGGCCTGGGCGATGGCCTGCCATTCGAGATGGCCGCCGCCGATGGTCAAGGCGGTGCTGTCGGTGCCGACCAGCATTGTCGCGCCGGCCTCGCGCGGCGCCGAGCCCTGCGTGCCGGCAACGGTGACTAGCACGACATCCTGGCCGGCGGCCAGTTGCGTGCACAGGGCGGCGAGCCAGTCGGGGTTCATACTCCGATTTCCCGGCCCGCTTCGACGGCGCGCAGGATGGTTTCCGGCGTCGCCGGGGCATTCAATCGTACCTGGCTGCCGGCCGGCAGGGTGGCGGCGACGGCCTCGCGGATGGCCTGGAAGACCGACAGCGCGAGCATGAAGGGCGGCTCGCCGACGGCCTTGGAGCGGTGGATACTGTCCTCGATATTGGCGTTATCGTAGAGCCGGACATTGAAAACTTCCGGCAGGTCGCTGGCCGTCGGGATTTTGTAGGTCGAGGGGGCGTGCGTCATCAGGCGGCCGGCCTGCGAACCGTCTGTTTGCCACCATAATTCCTCGCTGGTCAGCCAGCCCATGCCCTGGATGAAGCCGCCTTCGATCTGGCCGATATCGAGGGTCGGATTGATTGAGCGGCCGACGTCATGCAGGATGTCGACGCGTAGCAGGCGCATCTCGCCGGTCAGCGTATCGATCGCGACTTCGCTCGCCGAAGCGCCGTAGGCGAAGTAGAAGAAGGGCCGACCAAGCTTGCTGAGCGGGTCGAAATGGATTTTCGGCGTGCGATAGAAGCCGGCGTCCCAGAGCTGGAGGCGTGCCCGGTAGGCGGCCATGACCAGTTCGGGGAAAGCGGCGTCGTAGGCCGCGCCGGCCTTGACCCGGCCGTCGACGAAAGTCACGTCGTCCGCCGCGACCTTGCCCTGGCACAGATCAACGACAAAGGCGGCGAGACGGGCCTTGATGTTCTGGCAGGCCGCCTGGGCCGCCTTGCCGTTCAGGTCGGTACCGCTCGAGGCTGCCGTCGCCGAGGTATTGGCGACGCGGCTGGTGTCGGTCGAGGAGAGGCGCACGTCAGTCAGCGGCAGGCCGAATTCCTGGGCGACGATCTGCCGGATCTTGGTGTACAGACCCTGGCCCATCTCGGTGCCGCCGTGCGAGACGAGCACCGTGCCGTCGGTATAGACATGGACCAGCGCGCCGGCCTGGTTGTAATGCGTGGCGTTGAAGGAAATGCCGAACTTGACCGGGGTCAGCGCCAGGCCGCGCTTGATGATCGGGCTACTCTTGTTGAATTCGGCAATCGCCGTCCGCCGTGCCGCGTAATCGCAACTGGCGGCTAGTTCGGCGACCAGGGCCGGGGCGATGTTGTCTTCGACGGTCATGCCGTAAGGCGTCGTGCTGCGCGCGCCGGGGGCAACATCGTAGAAATTGATCTGCCGCACTTCTAGCGGATCGCGGCCGAGATGGCGGGCGATGTCGTCGAGCACGGTCTCAATGAGGAACATCCCCTGCGGCCCGCCGAAGCCGCGGAAGGCCGTGTTGGATACGGTATTGGTCTTGCAGCGCAGGCTGCGCAAGGTTACCGCGTCGAGGTAGTAGGCGTTGTCGATATGGCAGATGCTGCGGTCATTGACCGGGCCGGACAGGTCGGCCGAACAGCCGCAGTTCGAGGCCATTTCCAGCTTTAGCCCGAGCAGGCGGCCGGCGTCGTCGAAGGCGGATTCCCAGGCGTACTGGAAGCCGTGGCGCTTGCCGGTGGCGATCATGTCGTCGTCACGGTCGAGGCGTATTTTCACCGGTTTTCCGGTGTTGACCGCCAGGATAGCCGCCAGGCAGGCCCATTGCGCCGACTGCGACTCCTTGCCGCCGAAAGCGCCGCCCATGCGCCGACATTCGACGCTGACCTGGTGCGCCCGCCAACCCAGCGCGTGCGCGACGAGTTGCTGCATCTCGGTCGGGTGCTGTGTCGAGCAGATCAGGTGCAGCGTCTGGTCCTCTTTTGGCTGGACGTAGGAAATCTGGCCTTCGAGGTAGAAATGCTCCTGGCCGCCGACGCTGGCCGTGCCGCTCAGGTGATGCGGCGCTTCAGCGAAGGCGGTATCGACCGGGCCGCGCTGCATCGCGAAGGGCGGCAACACCCAGGACTCGGCGGCAATCGCCGCGTCCATGTCGAGGATGGGCGTTTCGACCTCGTACTCGACTTTCGCCAAGCGCACCGCCTGGCGCGCCGCGTCGCGCGTCTCGGCAGCGACGGCGAAGATCACCTGGCCGTAGAACTGGATTTCGTCGCCAGCGATGATCGGGTCGTCGTGCAGGATGGGCCCGCAATTGTTCTCGCCGGGAATGTCGGCGGCGGTGATGACGCAGCGCACACCGGGGTAGGCGCGCACGGCAGAGAGATCGAGATGCTTGATGCGGCCGCGGGCGCAGGTCGCCAAGCCGGGCGCGGCGTGTAGCGTGCCGGCCAGTTCGGATTGGTCGTCGATGTAGGTGGCCTGACCGCTGACGTGCAGGTGGGCGCTTTCGTGTGCCACGGGGCGGCCGACGATGGCCCCGGAGAACGACGGGTGGGAGCTCATCGGCGGACCTCCAGAAGGATTGGTGAAAGTTCGGACAAGCGTAGAGGTGGTGCGCCCGCCGACGATTCCCGGCCGGTTTCCAGCCAAAAGCGCTGCAGCAGGTTGGCGGCGACACGCAGGCGGTAGGCGGCGCTCGCCCGGACATCGGAGAAGGGCGCGTAATCCTCGTGCAGCGCCGCCATGCCGCGGCGTACCGTGTCCGGGTTCCACGGCCGGCCGAGCATCGCCGCTTCGCAGGCGGCGGCGCGCTTCGGCGTTGCTGCCATGCCGCCGAAGGCGAGGCGGGCGCGGCGGATCAGGCCTTCGCTGTCGACATGCACGGCGAGCCCGGCGGCGACCGCCGAGATGTCCTGATCGAGACGCTTGGCTACCTTGTAGCTGCGGAACAGGCGTTGCAGCGGTGCCTGCGGCGCATCGAGGATCAGCGAGCGGACGAATTCGCCGGCCTGCAGCGCGGTCTTCTGGAAATCGATATAGAAATCCTCAAGCGCCATCTCGCGCGTCGCGCTGCCTTTTTGCAGCACGATGCGGCAGCCCAGCGCGATCAGGGCCGGCATCGAATCGCCGATCGGCGAGCCGTTGGCGACATTGCCGCCCAGCGTGCCGGCATTCTTGACCGGGGTCGAGGCGAAACGGCGGGCCAGTTCGGCCCATTGCGGCTCGAAGGCGGTGAGCGCGGCAAAGGCATCGGTCAAGGTGACGCCGGCACCGATTTCCAGGCGTTCGGCGCCAATCGCGACGCTTTTCAGTTCGGCCACGGCGCCGAGCTGGATGATTTCGCCGAGGTCGCGTCCCTGCTTGGTGACCCACAGGCCGACGTCGGTGCCGCCGGCGACCAGGCGGGCGTCCGGCAGTTTTTCGCGCAATTCGGCGAGTTCGGCCAGGCTGCGCGGGCTGTGGCTGCGCCGACCGCCACCGGCGTAATCGAGCGGCGGCAGCTTGGCGAGTTCCTTCAACGCGGCGATCACCGGCAAGCGGTTGAGCGGCTGGCGCGGCAGGGCGTAGGCATCCTGCGTCGCATCGACAATCGGCCGATAGCCCGTGCAACGGCACAGGTTGCCCGACAGCGTGTGGTCGATTTCCTCGCGCTCCGGGCAGTCCGGCTGGTTTTCGTAGAGCGCGAACAGCGACATCGCGAAACCCGGAGTGCAGAAGCCGCATTGCGAACCATGCCGGTCGACCAGCGCCTGCTGTACCGGATGCAGCCGGTCGGCAGCCGGCGCCAGATCCTCGACCGTGAACAACGCCTTGCCGTCGAGCGAGGGCAGGAACTGGATGCAGGAATTGACGGCGCGCAGGCGCAACTCTTCCTGGCCGTCGGCCCCGACCAGTTCGCCGACGACGACGGTACAGGCGCCGCAGTCACCCTCGGCACAACCTTCCTTGGTGCCGGTCTGGTGCAGATCTTCGCGCAAATACTGGAGAACGGTGTGGGTCGGCGCCGGGCCCTGCACCGCGTGCAGGGCGCCACGAAAATAGAACTGGATGGGGCGTTCGGACATGATGCTGAAAGGGTTTCCTGTGGCGATGGGTCAAGGTAGCACAGCTCTTCGGGCCGCGTTGAGAGGCGGGTGACGATAAGGGTTATGTCCGGTTTCTTATGGGGCTTGCCAGAAGCCGATGTGTACCACCGCCGCTTCATCTTCCAGGCAAGGGCCGCTGACCTTGATGCGACGCTGGCCGCGCGCGAAGACTTCGCGGCAGGGTAGGGCGAAGGTCGGGTTTTCCGGATGGTCGCCGGTCAGGCCGAGCAGGCGGTGTTCGGACAGGGCATAGACGACGCGGCCGATGCCGCACCAGTAGATGGCGCCGGCGCACATGGCGCAGGGTTCGGCGCTGCTGTAGAGGGTGGCGGCGGCCAATTGTGGCGGGCTAAGTTTTCGGGCGGCGAGAGCGGCAGCGAGCAGTTCGGCGTGGCGGGTCGGATCGCCGTCCGGCGGCAGGGAGTCGTTGCCGGCTTCGGCGACGATCTGGCCGGCGGCATCGACGACGATGGCGGCGAAAGGATGCTTGCCGCTGGCGCGCATACGGCGGGCAAGGGCGAGGCAGTAGCGCAGATGCGACATATCCTGGTCGGTCAAGTGGTTGCTCATGGCGGGCTTTCGTGAAGTGTTGCCGGAATTATCGCGGCAGCGGCGGCCGGGCGATGACAGCCCTGAGCAATACTGCTCATAACGTTAGCGAGATGGGTTGAGAGCGGTCGGCTTGCTACAGTGCAGCAACCCCACTCGACAGACCTTCCAAGGAGAATCAAGCATGCTGCTGTCCCGACTCAAGTCACTCACTGTCGTCGCCCTCATGGCCGTTGCCGGCCTCGGTACTGTCCAGGCCGGCGAGCCGCTCAAGGCCGGTTTCGTCTATATCGGCCCGACCGGCGATCACGGCTGGACCTATTCGCACGACGAAGGGCGCAAGGTGCTTGAGGCCCAGTCGGGCGGCAAGGTGAAAACCGCCTTCGTCGAGAACGTGCCGGAAACCGCCGACGCCGAGCGCGTCTTCCGCGATCTGGCGCAGAAGGGCAACAAGGTCGTCTTCGGCACCTCCTTCGGCTACATGAACCAGATGACCAAGGTCGCCAAGGCCTTCCCGAATACCGTGTTCATGCACGCCACCGGCTACAAGACGACGGCCAATCTCGGGGTGTACGACGTGCGGACCTACGAGGGCGCCTACATGCTCGGTGTCGTCGCCGGCAAGATGAGCAAGGGCAACAAGTTGGGCGTCGTCGCTTCGATTCCCATCCCGGAGGTCATCCGCAACATCAATGCCTTCACCATCGGCGCCCGCAGCGTCAATCCGGCCATCACCACCCGCGCCATCTGGGTGAATTCCTGGTTCGATCCGGGCAAGGAACGCGAAGCTGCTCTCGCCCTGATTTCGCAAGGCTGTGACGTGCTGATGCAGAACACCGACTCGCCGGCCGTCGTCCAGGCCGCGCAGGAGAAGGGCGTACTGGCCTTCGGCTGGGATTCGGACATGAGCAAGTTCGGCGGCAAGGCCCATCTGGCGGCGTCCGTGCTGAACTGGGGCGTCATCTACAAGAAAACGCTGGATGAAGTCGAGGCCGGCACCTGGAAGAGCGGCGACCTGTGGTGGGGCGTCAAGGACGGTGCCGTCAATATCGAAAACTTCGGCCCGGTTGTCCCCGCGGCGGTCAAGAAACTGGCAGAGGAACGCCGCGATGCGATCAAGGCCGGCAAGCTGCATCCCTATGCCGGCCCGCTCAAGGACCAGTCCGGCAAGGAATTCGTCGCTGCCGGCCAGACTTACGCCGATGCCGATTTGAAGAAAATGAATTTCTACGTCACTGGCGTTGAGGGTTCGATTCCCAGATGACTCCCTGATCGTTGGGTGTCGGCGGCGTGCCGCCGAGGCGTAACAATCGCGTAGTAATCGACCGCTATCATCCGCCCTGCAACTCTCTCCATAGCTGTTGCGCTTTAATTTGCCCCGCCGCTGATCCGGCGGGGCTTTCTTTTTGGGGCGGCGTCAATGCCGTCGCCCGAGCCTTCGCGCAGTGCGATCGGGGCCCCTGGTAGCGGCTCGTCACGAATTTGGCCGCTCCCGCAAATTTCCTTGAACCCACTTCCCGTCTGCCGCTCAAACCAGCGCAGAAATAAATTTGCCGGATAACGGATTCCCCGGAACCGGGTGCTTGATCAACAATCACCAAAGGAGACATACATCATGCCTAATCGCCAAGTCAGCGAAGTCATCAAAGGCGCCAGCTTCGCGTCAACTCTCGACACGGCGACGGTTCGCGAAGCCGCCGAGTTGATGAAGAAACACCGTACCAGTGCCGTTCTGGTGGTCGACAAAAAGAAGCATTTGCTCGGTATTTGTACCGAGCGCGATGTCGTCACCGGGGTGGTGGCCGAGGGGCGCGATCCCTCGACCACCACGGTGGCCGAGGTGATGACCGAAGAGCCGCGCAGCATCTCCCCGGAAAAACCGTTTGGCCATGCCCTGCACCTGATGTACGAAGGCGGCTTTCGCCACGTGCCGGTCGTCGATGTCGCCGGTCGCCCGGTGGGCCTGCTCTCAGCCCGGGACGCGCTGGGTAGCGATGCCCTGCAATTTGGCCACGAACTCGTTCAACGCGAGGAAATAACCGTAATCCTTTAACCCGGTATCAAATGGGCAACGCCGGCGCCGGCCGGCGTTGCCAAGCCTCCCCCGGGGCGGGGCGTCCGAGAAGGGCGCCCCGCCCCCGGCAGATGGCCAGGCCGCCGGCGTGAGTTGGAGCCTTGCTCAGCGCGGCCAGCGATCGTGGCCGAGATACTCTTCCCAACTGAGAAAGCCGTCGCCATCCTTGTCGTGCGCGGCAAATTTATCGGCGAGGTAGGGAAAGCTGCTGTCAACTTCCCGGCGCGACAGTTTTCCGTCTTGGTCGGTATCGGCGGCATTGAATTTTTCCTGGGCGCGTTGTTTGGCCAGGCGGGCGATGTCGCCCCGACGTCCGTCGACGTCGAGTTTGGGAACCATGGTCTGGGCCTGCGGGCTGCCCAGCGCGACGAACAGTGTCAATGCCGGCAGGCTCAGGGCAAGAGCGGCAGATAGTTTGCCGCGGCGCATCAGTTACCCCCCAGGGCGGCAAAGAACGGTTTGAGTTGCATGTCTTCCTGGAGAATGTGCCTCTCCCACCAGTCACTCAGGTAGCAGACCAGGTGCTCGATGTCGCAGCAACCCTGCGTTGCCTCATAGCTGGTGTCGCTGATCGCTTCGCAGAAGCGGGTATGTTCGCCGCTATGCATTTGCCGCCGGGGGAATCCGTGCTCTTCCATCAATTTTTCTTCATGCGTGAAATGATATTTGGCGTATTGGGCGAGCTCGCAAAGGATATCGACAAAGGCTTCCGAGTGAGCGCCGCCGGTTGCACATTCGGCCAATCGATTGATCAATCCGGCCAGATGCTGGTGGTGCTCGTCGAGCACCGCGCTACCGATGCTGAAGGACGGGTTCCAGAGTATTTTGGGCATGGTTGTTTTTTCCGGAAGGTAGGCGTGTGTCGCGGGAACTTACGATTTTCGAGAATTTCCTTCCCGGGAACAGGAATTGGGTTGGCCAAAACCATGCTCCGGCGGCGGCAAACCGGCCGCGCCCAAGGAGCGCAGGAGGGCAGCGGTACGACTCAGGCTGGCGGCGACGTCCTGCTGCTTGGCCTTGATCTGTTCCAGCTTGGAGTGCAGGTTGCGAACGCTGCTTACATACTGCGTCAGAGAGTCGTGCAGTGACGCGTCGGGCATCGGGAGTGGTGGCATGGTTGACTTCGCTTGATGGATATCCCGTCTATTCAGCAAGACCTGTTCCAAGCGATTTTTTCGGCCGGGCCGGGCTTCAGACCGCCTGCAAGCCGAGTCGACGGAACAAGGCGTCGTCCCGCTCGGGGGCTGCATTGTCGGTGGTGAGCAGGGCGCTGCCATAGAACACCGAGTTGGCGCCGGCCAGGAAACACAGGGCCTGCATTTCATCGTTCATCTCGTGGCGGCCGGCGGAGAGGCGGATGTAGGAGCGCGGCAGGAGGATGCGGGCAACGGCAATGGTCCGGATGAATTCGAAATTGTCGAGCTTCGGCAAGGCCTCGAGCGGGCTGCCGGGAATGCTGACCAGGTGGTTGATGGGAACCGATTCCGGGGGCTTCGGCAGGTTGGCGAATTGAACCAGCAGACCGGCCCGGTGCCGTCGTGTTTCGCCCATGCCGATAATGCCGCCGGAGCAGATCTTGATACCGGCGTTCCTGACCCGATCGATGGTCTGCAGGCGATCGTCGTGGGTGTGGGTGGAAACGATTTTCGGGTAGTAATCGGCAGCGCTATCCAGATTATGGTTGTAGTAATCCAGCCCGGCCTGTTGCAGGCGTTCGGCCTGACCCGGCTGGAGCAGACCGAGGGTAAGACAGGTCTCCAGGCCGAGTGCCTTGACGCCGCGCACCATCGCGAGCACGGCATCGAGATCTTTTTCTTTCGGCGTGCGCCAGGCGGCCCCCATGCAGAAGCGCGACGCCCCGGCGTCCCTGGCACAACGGGCGGCGGCCAGTACTTCGGCGAGCGGCTTCAACGGTTCGCGCTCGACCGTTGTCTGGTGGTGGGCCGATTGCGCGCAATATTTGCAGTCTTCCGAGCAGCCGCCGGTCTTGATCGAAAACAGCGCCGAACGCTGGATTTCATTGGCCGCAAAATATTGCTGGTGAATTTGCTGGGCCTGCCAGAGCAGATCCATGAACGGAAGGTCGAAAAGCGCCAGGGCATCGTTCAGCGTCCTGGGAAGACATGGGGTGGCGGCAGTGGTTTTTTGTTCAGCCGATGAGGTGTGGGGCATCGTTCTGCAGCCTTTGCGGTGTTGATGTTGAAACGGGATGGCCTGATTTGGCAAGGCCGCCGGCCGGCGGCGGCTCGACCCTTGGCTCCGGCGGGCCGGGAGGGGCGGCGGGAGTTTTGCTGAGCACGAGATAGGGACAGATTTCGCAGAATTTACCGGGTTTGTCGCCCTTGAGAACTCGTTGCCGCGTGCTCCTGAAGAGTTGCCCGTGCCAGGCCTCGGTAAATGTGGTTTCTTTCAGGTTGGCCAGGAACGAGTAGCCTGAATGGTCCTGGGCGCAGGCCACGAGGTGGCCATTGGTGCGAATATGCGCCTCGATGAATGGCGACCAGCAGTGACATGTCCCGCTCGCTTCGCGGCGTACCGTTTCGACAATATGCTGGAAGCGCACCAGTCCGGGCTCCAGGGAAACCTGGGCAAATGTCTGGCTGAGGTGGTAAAGCGTCTTGTGATTGATCTGAATGACCGAAATCAGGCAATGGTGGCCGCTTTTCGCCGTCAGTTCGTTCCGACTCGCGATCAGGCGCCGGAGCTGTCGGTTAAAGTAATCCGCATTGGATTCCAAGAGGACTTCCGCCCGGCTGCGCCATTTTCCGCTGGCCAGGTTGAAGTTGATCACCAGATGGTCGAGGCCGGCGGCCATGGCCAGTACCAGCAGCGGTTCGGGGGCCGATAGTGGGTCGATGTGGAGGACCACTTTGGGGAAGTGGCAGCGCGTTTTGGCAAAACTGATCGCCGATGGCAGCCAGGGGCATCGTCTGGCATTGCCCAGGTCGGATAGGACGAGTTGCGGAATTTTCAGGTTGCCGAGTTCTTTGGCGATGCAGCGGAAAAAACCCCGGTCCATCAGGTCGCCCTCGTCCGGGCGGTCGGCGCTTCTATCGTGGCGCAAGGTCTTGGCCGTGGTCAGGTCGAGGCAGACCGAGGGGGGCAAGGCTGGCGCTTCGTTGAGCCTGGGCGATAGGGCTTCGGGTGCCGGGCGGGCCGTCTTGGCTGCTTTCGCCAAGTGGCGCGGGGGGGCCACATGGGCGGCTGGGGGCAGGCGCGGCGCAGCGACGAGCCGGGCGCGCTCGCCCGCCCCCCAGATGTCCGGTGGCGGGGAGGTATGACCGAGCGCCGCATGGTCGCCTTTCTCGATCAGCCGGCAAGCTTCGGCCAGGCTGGTGCCGAGCAGCGGTGCCGCCGCGCTGGCGCGCACGATGACATTCATCTTGGCCAGGAACATCAGCTCTTTGGCGACTTCGTGCGGAAAGCCGCGCCGTCCGCCATCGCGGGAATCGAGAAGTAGCTTGTGGATCAGCGTATTGAGATCCCGGCTGTGCCACAGGCGGGTGATTTGCTGGCTGAGGTGGGGGATCGCTTCGATGGCGGCGGTGGTCGATGTCGATACCGGTGCCGGACGAACTTTTTGCCGTTCCCGCTCGCCACTCTCGATGGCCAGGTTGATCGCGGGCAGGGGACGCTCGCTATCCCAGGCGTCGGGGAGTTCTATGGTCGCCAAATCGGCGAAGAGCTCTCCGGCCTGATTGCGGTGTGGTTTTTGGGCAATCGAATATACGCCGGTATTTTTCACGGTAGAGCATTCTCCAGTAGGAACGCGGGCATCGTCCGCGCTCAGCGGTATGTTGACTAAGCAGCAACGGTGCCATGTGCCAAGCGCGGCTTCCGGGCGCGGGCGGGAGCATTCCGGGCGCTGGGCGGCGGGATTTCGCGCCGCCGCGCTCTCAGCAACGAGAATTTTTTTCGGGCTTTTCCCGGTTTTGCGAATCGAGCCGAGTTGTTCGGCGCAAAAAAAGGCGCCGTAGCGCCTTGTTCCCTGTTCAGGCTTGCTCAGGGCTTCTTGGCATAGGCCACGCAATAGCCCTTCGGCGAGATCTCGGTGTCACCCGGGAAGATCTTGCAGCCGCCCAGGGCGCCGCTGCCCGGTACGAACTGGACGCAGTTGGCGCAGCTCTTGTCACCCTCGGGCGTATCCTTGTATTTCATGCTCGTCCGCATACCGTCGTTCTTGGCGGCGAGGGCGACGATGGGGATCATGGCCAGGGACAGGCCACCGATTTTGAGCATAGTGCGGCGTGATGGATTCATGGCTGGGTAACTCCTCTAGATAAAGCCCGAGCAATCGGGACAAATGGATAGCAAAGATATGGGCGCTTGGCTGCCACGCCAAAACTGAGTTCGATGTATGCGGTCAAGGTCTGTCCTGACCAAAATACGCAGAGGACTAACGCAAGCATCGGGCCAGCGTCCTATCGCATCCTGGCGGGTGATTGCCGGTTGCTTTCCAGGCGGCTGCCAATGCATCATCGGAGCATCTCTCGCCGCCACCCGCTTGCCTGGTCAACGCAAAATATGAAAAACGCCAAAATTTGGGTCCGCCTGGTTGTTTCCATCCTGCTCGCCGTGATGGTCTCGGGCGCCGGTCTGGTGCACTGGGCGACGTTGGAACAGAAGAATCTGGCCATCGAGCAGTCCAAGGACTTTGCGCTCAGCGTCCATCAGATGACGCTGGCCGGCCTGACCGGGATGATGATTACCGGGACGATCGGGCTGCGCACCATTTTTCTCGATCAGATCAAGGAATCCAATCACATCGAGTCCCTCAAGGTCTTTCGCAGCGATGCGGTGATCAAGCAGTTCGGCCTGGGTTTCGATGGCGAGACCTCGTCCGATGTGCTGGAAGCCAAGGTCCTGGTTAGCGGCGAACCCTATTTTGACGTCATCACCAGCAAAAACGGGGAAGAACATCTGAAGGCCATCATTCCGGTCAAGGCGGCCGAAAACTACCTGGGGAAGAACTGTCTGTTCTGCCATGAGGTGCCGGCCGAGACGGTGCTCGGCGCGGTCAGCATGGAGGTTTCGCTCGGCCGGGCGGCGGAAACCACCCGCCATTTCGGGCTGCGCGCCTTGTTGGCGGGAGCCGCGCTGTGTTTCCCGTTGGCCCTGTTCATCTGGTTCTTCATTTCAAGAATGGTGACGCGGCCGTTGACCAGAATGACCGAAGGTCTGCGCCGGATTGCCGCCGGCGACATCGAGCAGGCCAGTCTGCTGCCGGTCTTGCGGGCGGACGAAGTCGGTGCCGCGACCGAGGCTTTCAATCAGGTGATGGGCAAGACCGGCGAGTTGCTGCAGCAGCAACGCATGTCCCGGATCGTTTTCGACAATTCGCTGGAAGGCATCACGGTAACCGATGCCCAGTCGAAAATTCAGCTAGTCAATAAGGCATTTTCCGACACCACCGGCTATTCAGCCGGCGAAGTGATCGGCAAGACGCCGGCCATTCTCAAGTCTGGCAAACAGGGGCCGGAGTTCTATGCCGACTTCTGGAGCGCCCTGCAGCGCGACGGCGAGTGGCGGGGCGAAATCTGGAATCAACGCAAGAACGGCTCGGTGTACGCGGAGTGGCTAAGCGTCAGTGCCGTGCGCAATTTGCGGGGTGACGTCGAGCACTATGTGGCGATATTTTCGGATATCACCGAGCGCAAGGAACGCGAAGAAAAAATCACCTTCCAGGCCTTCCACGATGCCCTGACCGGGTTGCCCAATCGCCTGCTCTTCAAGGACCGGGTCGAACAGGCGCTGGCCCTGGCCAGGCGTTACCAGACGCGGACGCCGGCCCTGATGTTTCTCGATCTCGACAAGTTCAAGCAGGTCAACGACAGCCTCGGGCATGATGTCGGCGATCTGCTGCTCAAGGAAGTCGCCAGTCGCCTGAAGAACTGCGTGCGTGCGGTGGATACCGTGGCCCGCCTGGGGGGCGATGAGTTCACCGTGTTGCTGGCCGAAATCACCGACCAAAGCGACGCCGAAGCGGTCGCCGAGAAAATTCTCCAGGCCATGCGCGAGCCGATTCAGTTGGGGGTCGAAGAGCGGGTGGTGTCGACCAGTATCGGCATCAGCCTCTATCCGAGGGATGGTCGCGATGCCGACACCCTGATGAAGTCGGCCGATGCCGCGATGTACCACGTCAAGGCGAGCGGCCGCGCCGGCCGCTGTTTCTGTTCGGCCGAACTGCAGGGCGCGCCGTCGCGGCGCCTGGAGTTGGAAGCGCGCCTCAAGGACGCCTTCATCAATCGGGAATTCGTCCTCCACTATCAGCCGATCATCGATCTGCAGAGCGGGGCGGTGCATGGCAAAGAGGCGCTGATCCGCTGGCAGACGGCAGACGGCCTGCTACTCCCGGAAGATTTCATCGGCTTGGCCGAAGAGGTCGGTCTGATGACCCGGATCGGCGAATGGGTACTGGAAACGGCTTGTATCCAGGCCCGCCTGTGGCAGCTTGAAAACCAGGCGGTGCGGGTGGCCGTCAATCTTTCGGGCAGCGAATTTAACCGTCCGGATCTGGCCGATGCGGTGCGCGCCATTCTGCGGCGAGCCGGCCTGTCGCCCAATCTGCTCGAACTGGAAGTGCCCGAGCATCTGGTCATGCAGGATACCGATTATGCCCAGCGCACCTTCCAGGAACTGGCCGATCTCGGCGTCATGCTCAGCATCGGAAATTTCGGCACCGGCTATACCAGCCTGACCGCGCTGCATCAGATGCCGATCCACGCCATCAAGGTGGACCGTAGCCTGATCCGCCAGTATCTCAGTCAAACTCATGACAAGTCGTTGCTCACGGCAATTTTCGGCATTGCCGCGGCGCTCGACGTGCGGGCGGTGGCGGAAGGGGTCGAAAACCTCGAGCAATTGACCCTGTTGCATGCTTTCGACTGCAACCGGGCCCAGGGCTACCTCTTTGCCCTGCCTTTGCCGGAGAACGGCGGCGCGTAGCTGGCATGGATCGAGCATATGCCATCGCCTACCCCGGCGCGGCCGCGGCCGCAATTGCCGCAGCCCGAGCCGGATGGGTCAATGATCGACAGGGATACGTGCCAAATAAACAATGAAACCAAGCGAAAGAATGAATTGGAGTCGAGAGTTCGAAACGGGTATTGCCGAAATCGACCTGCAGCACCATAACCTGGTCAAAATGTTCAACCAGGCGAGCAGCGAGTTGCGAGAAGACAGTGGCCGGGGCGTTTGGGAAAACATCACCCATGAATTCCAGGGGTATGCGCTCTATCACTTCTGGACCGAAGAGGATCTTGCCGCCCAGTACGGTTACGCGCCGGAAAAAAATGCGGCGGCGGTCGCCCATTTCGAGCAACACCGGCTGTTTTCCGAGGAAATCAGCAAGATTCGCCAACGGATCCGATCCGGGGCGCACATCGCCAAGGCCGACTATCTTGCCTTCCTGCGCGACTGGCTGAGCCAGCACATTACCGATAGCGATCGCTGGCTGGTTGCTTTTGTTCTGGAAAAACAGAGAATTTCGACTTTTTGAAGGGTTCGGCCCGGTGAATTTACCGGATTAGTCCCAATTTATTTATAGTGGACGGGCCGAACCCATTCTCCGAGGTGGTGCAGAAGTGGTAATTTCCAGTTTCTGCCGCCTCGGCCCCCAATCCGCAACCGCTCAAGTCTGTCCACCTCACATGAAATCGACGATGCATCTTCTGGCCTGGAACGATTATCTGAAGACCGGCATCGACATCGTAGACCAGCAGCACCGGGGTCTGGTCGATCTCACCAACCAGACCGCCGAAAAACTCAGTTCCGGCCAGGACCTGAGCGTCGACGAGATACGTACCATACTGGGTTTTCTGATGGATTACGCGGCGACCCATTTCAGCACCGAAGAAGCCCTGATGGCGCTGAGCGGTATCGACGAGCAGCATGTCGAGCATCACCGGCAATCCCATGCCAATTTCCTTAAACAAGTCATGGCCATGGTGGACGAGCTGGGGGGGGAAGGGGGGGTGACGGCGCATCAGCTAATTGATTTCCTGGGCAATTGGCTGATTTATCACATGCTGGGCGAGGATCAGATTTTTTCCCGCCTGCTGCGCAAGGAGTCGCCCCCGCTGCCGGCCGGCGAAACCGGCGGCCAGCCAGCGGCGGCGGGCCAAGCGCTGCCCGCCCAGGAGGCGGCCAACCGTTCGCTGTCCAAGCTTTATGCCTTCATGGCCAGTCGCAGCCAGCAACTGCAGGTCAACGAGCAACTCCAGCGTCACCGCAGCAATCAGATGCAGGAGCTGGTGGCCGAACAAACGGCGGAACTGGCGGCCAGCGAGGAGCGTTTCCACGCCCTGTTTCACAATGGTGTCTTGCCGACCATCCTGATGCGTCTCGAAGCGAATCTGATGCCCGGCCTGATCGTCGATGTCAATCCGGCCGCCTGCAAATTGCTGGGCTACGGGCTGGCGGAAATGCTCAACTTTTCACCGCTGGACTTCGTTGCCGCCGAGGAGATCGATCGCTTCCCGATGCTGATCAGCGAGCTTCTGGTGACCGGCCGCTTCGAGTGCGAGATGACTCTGCTCACCCGGGCCGGCCAGCGTCTGATGACCGAGATGACCATGGCGCAATTCGTCATGAATGGGCAGCCGGTGGTGATGACCATCATCCAGGATGTTTCGGCGCGTCGGGCAAAGGAACTCGGTCAGGCCGAGCTCCGCCAGCAAGCCCGGCATCTGGCCGAGATTCGCAGCGGTTTCCTGGCCACCGCCCGGCCGCCGGTCAGCTACTCGCAGCATGCCCCGTTGCGTGTCCTGGCGGCCGGCCCCGGACGGGCCATGGGGCCAGCCCAGATCGCCGCCTTCCTGGCCGCGCAACCGCTGTTCAAGGATGTTGCGGCGGAGGATCAGGCCCTGCTCTGTGCCGCCAGTCGCGTCCGCCGCCTGCGTAAAGGGGAAAGCCTCTTTGCCAAGGGCAGCACGCCGAGCGGCCTTTTCCTCGTCGTCTGCGGCCATGTCATGCTGGCCGTTTCCTCGGCCCAAGGCGATGTCAAGGTGCTCGGCATCTTTGGCTATCGCGAGAGCCTGGGCGAAGCGGAGGTGGTGATGAACAGCCCCTATCCCTATTTCGCCGAAGCGGTCGACGAAGCCGAAGTCCTCGAGGTCGGGCAAGGGGCCTTGCTCACCGTGCTCGACAAGGACAACCATTTCGCGCGTCGCCTGATGCAATGCATCGGCTCGCGTCAGCATGACCTGGTGCACGATGTCGAGTCCTACACGCTCCGTTCCGGTGCCGAGCGGGTTATCGGTTACTTGCTGCAGCATGCCACCATTCATACCGGCGGCCGGCTGAAAGTCGAGTTGCCGGCCACTAAGCAACTGATCGCCTCGCTGCTGCACGTCAAGCCGGAGACCCTGTCCCGTATTTTTCGCAATCTCAGCGAAGCCGGGCTGGTCCATATCAAAGGGTCGCGTGTCGAAATTCCCGATGTCGACAAACTGATTGCCTATCAGGCCTGAAGGCATTGGCCGGCGGCTGCCGCTCAATGCGGCGGGCCGGCCCGGTCGGGCTGCGGCACGCTGTGACAGCGCTGGCAGGAAAAGAAGGTGATGAACGCCACCCGGTCATGGCACATGCCGCAGTATTGACCGCGGAATATATCCGCCATGCGGATGCTGGTGCTGCCGGTCTGCGGCTTGAACGGGGCGGGGTGGCAATTCGAGCAGGCCAGCCACAGGGTGTGCGACTTGTGGGGGAAGCGGACGTAGGGCATTTCCTTGGTGTTGCGCATGATGATGTCGAGATCGAGGACTTCCATCGTCTCGTTGCCGCTCAAACTGCTCCGCGGCTTGATCAGTCCCTGATTGAGTGCCTTCATCCAGTCGGGAAAACGATTCGCGTCGTAAGGCATGTGGCGGGTCGCTTCGCCGATGTTCTGCAAGCGGCCGTAGTCCGGATTGCCGGGGTCGAGCAAGGGCGAGGCGTCGATGGCGCGTCTCGCCTGCGGTGTACTGTCGCCCGGCACCGGCTCGAGCGACTCGGCCGGTGGCGCGTTCTGGCCCGCTGCCGGCCGCAGGAAGGCGAGCGACGAGGCGAGGGCGGGGCGGTCCACGGCGCCGGCCGGCCACGCCAGCGCTGGAGCGGCCAGCAGGAGCAGCCAGCGGACGGCGATCGCGCGCCGGGGGGCGTGACGATGGCCGATGATCTAGCTCCCGAACAGACTGCGCATGAAACCGATGATCGACGGCGGGTGGGCGCTGGCGCCTTGGGCTAGGACCGCCCGCCGCGCCGCCGGCGGCGCATCGAAACGCTCGCTTTCCCCGGTCAGCGCCGATTTCAGGGTGAGGCGAAGGAGGCCCGGGGCGACGGGTTTTTCGAGGTAGCGATAAATCTGTCCCGGCTCGGGCATTTGAGCCAGCGGGTCGGCCGCCCCGGCCCGGCCCAGGACGATGCAGGCAAGCCGTGGCTGCTGGCGCTTGAACAAGCCGAGCAGGCGGATGATATCCATGTTGCCCAAGCGGCGTTCGGCCAGAATGACCCCGATCTCTTCCTTTTCAAGAAGGCGCCAGACGTGCTGCGGACTGGTTGCGTGGATGACCTCGACCAGATCGCCGACACTCATTTCGACCATGGCGTGAATGCTTTCGTCTTCGTCGAGGACCAGCAGTTTGCCGGGCCGCATCGGCCCCGGCCGGGTTGGCGGAATTTCGGGGGATGGCGGGTTGGCGGGTTTCAAACGGGACCTTCGCTGCGCTCTTGGCACGAGTAACTCGGCCACAAGAGATGTCGGAGCCTAGAACACGCAATTGAACCGCAGCCAGACAGGGATGCCGGGGAAAAACAAGGCTTGCCCGGATTGTTCGGCACACCTTCTGGGCGAGCCGCAAAATCGATGCAAACAACAGTTCTTCCGTTTTTCTCTGCTCCTTTGCGATTCCGCGGCAAGGCTTTTAGCCTGATCGGGATTGCTGTCCTCACTCTCGCGGCTTTCCCGAAAGTGGGAAGGAAATATCGTTTTTGGGGATGGCAACTACGGACTGCCAGCCTTTGGAAATTGCCGCCGGATTCTCTCGGCCGAGCAAGAAGTCGGCGCCGCCGAGCCGGGCGAAAGAGGGGTACGATGGTCGGCGGAGGGGGGCTGAGCAAAAGGGGCTTCATGGAGTGAATTGCCGGAGAATTGGGGAGAGGATTTTTCTATTACTTTGGTAATATGAGCATTGTCTATGCCAACTATTTCAAGTGCTGGTTGGTGCTAACGGAGGTCGCCGATGACGAGCAATCCGGATCGTGCGTGGTATCGCGGCGGCCTGACCGCGCTGGTGGCCTGCCTGGTGCTCGGGATGGTGGGCGGGATCTACGTCCATGACCAGAAAACCAGCCGCCAGTTGGCGGCCCGTAACCTGGCCCACAATTTCGCCCTGCGCCTTTCCCTGCGCACCCATGAAACGGTGAGTCCGGCATATATGCTGGGCGCCATGGTCAAACAAAATCAGGGCAGCCTGTCCGAGTTCAACCAACTGGCCGCCGAGTTGCTCCAGGAGTTTCCTTTGGCGCGAGCCCTCGAGTTGGCGCCGGCCGGCGTCGTGCAGCAGGTATATCCGCGGCGGGGCAATGAAGCGATCCTCGGCCACGACTTGTTGAAAGACCGGGCCCGGAACTGGGAGGCGCATCTCGCGCTGAGCAAGCGGCAACTGATGCTGGCCGGTCCGTTCGAACTGCTGCAGGGCGGGCGCGGGCTGGTTGGACGCTATCCCATATTCCTGCCCAATGCCGCCGGAAAAAGTGTGTTCTGGGGATTTTCGATCGTCCTGATCCATCTCGATGAACTGTTGGCGAATTCCGGGGTAATGGACTTCAACCGCGCGGGATTCGCCTACCAATTGTGTCGCGTCCGTCC
This sequence comes from Pseudomonadota bacterium, assembly GCA_018261905.1. Taxonomy (GTDB): domain Bacteria; phylum Pseudomonadota; class Gammaproteobacteria; order Burkholderiales; family Rhodocyclaceae; genus Azonexus. The sequence goes on from JAGTRU010000001.1 coordinate 122,367, forward strand.
CGCCGTCGAACCTGCCGCCTGCGAACCCTTCGCCGGCTCGGGGGGCGCCGGAATTAGCCAGCCCTTGTTGGTGCTCATCGATCTTCCCAACAACCGCTGGCAGTTGTCGCTGGCGCCGGCCAATGGCTGGATTTCGGCGGCGCAGTGGATCGGCTTGCTGATCGCCGTGATCGGCGGCTCCCTGCTGGCCGGCCTGATCCATGTGCAACTGATCCGGCAATCCGACAGTGTCACCGAACGCCGCGCCGGCTCAGTTTCGCAGGAGGGTTAGCGGAGGGACCTGGGCGACCGCTCGACGATCGCGGGCTTGGGGCGGTAGCTGATAACGGTGATGGCGTTGCAGTAGTTCCTCGAATTGCGGGGCCGGCAGTGGGCGGGAGAAGTAGTAGCCCTGGAAAATATCGACTTCGACCTCGCGCAGCAATTCGACTTGCTCGAGGTTCTCGACGCCCTCGGCAATGATGTCGAAATGCAGGCTGTGCCCCATGGCGACGATGGCCTTGATGATCGCACTGGTGTCCTTGTCGACGGCGGCATCGGTGACGAAACTGCGGTCGATTTTCAGGGTGTCGAGCGGAAGCTGTTTGAGATAGCTCAAACTCGAATAGCCGGTCCCGAAGTCGTCGATCGACAGTTTGATGCCCAGGTCGCGGATCTGGTTCAAAGTCCGGATGCCCAGTTCGCTATCCTGCATGACGGCGCTTTCGGTCAGCTCGATTTCGAGATAGCGCGGATCGAATGCCGTCTCGCGCAGGATGGTACGGATTTCGCCGATCAGGTTCTCGTCCGAAAGCTGGATGGCCGACAGATTGACGGCGACGAACAGCTCTTCGCCGGTGCTCTCCCGCCAGCGCCGGTTGGCCTCGCAGGACTGGCGAAGGACCCAGGCCCCGATCGGCCGGATCAGCTTGGTCTCTTCCATCAAGGGGATGAAGACGGCGGGGCTGATCGCCCCTTCCTGATCGTCGATATGCCAGCGCAACAGCGCTTCGGCGCCGACAATCCGGCCGCTCTTGGCGCACACCAGGGGCTGGAAGAAGACCGACAACTCGCCGCGCTCCAGGGCGTGATGCAACTTGCTTTCCAGGCGCATCCGTTCGGCCGAGCGGGCATTCATGTCCTGCTGGAAAAAACGGAAGACGTTGCCGCCTTGTTCGATGGCCGCGTACATCGCCGAGTCGGCGCTGCTGATCAGGCCTTCCGGGGTCGTCGCATCGGTCGGGAAGAGGCCGATGCCGATGCTGGCCGAAAGATGGATCTCGTGGCTTTCGAAGTGGATCGGCTGGCGCAGCTTGCGCTGGCAGGCGCTGGCCAAGGTCGCGGCATGGCCGGCCGAGCCGATGTTGTTGACGATGATGGCAAACTCGTCGCCGCCCAGGCGACACAGCGTATCGCCCGGCGCCAGGCAGGCTTTCAGGCGACTACTGGCTTCCACCAGCAGGCGGTCGCCCGCGGCATGGCCCATGGTGTCGTTGAAAATCTTGAAACGGTCGAGGTCGAACATGAGCAGCGCGATCTTCGATTGCTGGGCGGTCGATTGATCGATGGCCAGGCGGAGCTGCTCGTGGAAAAGGAGGCGATTGGGCAGGGCGGTGAGGGCATCGAAATGAGCCAGGAAGCTCAAGCGTTTTTCGATTTCCTTGCGCTTGGTCAGATCGGAGAAAATCGCCACGTAGTTGCCGATGCTGCCGTCGGCCAGACGGGAAACGCTGATGTTGAGCCATTCCGGATAGATCTCGCCATTCTTGCGGCGGTTTTCGATCTCGCCCTGCCATTCGCCGTCGCGCTGCAGGTTCGACCACATGTCACGATAGAAGTCGGCGTCCTGTCGCCCGGAACTGAGCAGCTTGGGGTTCTGGCCGATGACTTCTTCCGGCCGGTAGCCGGTGACCGCGGCGAAGGCCTTGTTCACCAGCAGGATGCGGTTGTCGGCATCGCTGATGATAATGCCTTCGGTACTGTTCTCGAAGACGCGGGCGGCCAGTTCGAGCTGCTCGGCGGCTTGCCGGCGTTCGGCCTCGGCCTGCATGTTTTCGAGGGCATGGGAAATGTTGTTGAGGAGATCCTCGACCAGTTGCTTGTCGTTGTTGCCGAAGGCCTCCAGGCTGGCGTCGAGAATGCCGATGTGGCCGAGGTATTTGCCATGGCGCAGGAGCGGCAGCCGGACATAGGCGACCAGCCCTTCATGCATCAGGTGTTCGGCCAGAGAACTTTCCAGGCAGTCGCCGACTTCGTCGTACTGCCCCCGGCCCGTGGAAAATTCCCGGGAACCGGCGACGACTTCGCGAATCAGTTCTTCCTTGTGCTGGCAATCGGCGGAAACCAGCAACTGATCCTCGCTTTCCAGATGCACCCAGGCCATCGGGAACTTGCCGCTGCGGCAAAGCAGATCGGCGACCACCTTGAGCAGCCGCTCCGGTTCGCGAATGCGGACGATGGCCTGGTTGGTGTCGCTGAGCAGGGTGAGCAGGCGATTTACGCGAGCCACCTGCTGCTCGGCATGCTTGCGCTCGGTGATGTCGAGAAGAATGCCGACGATGCCGCCGATATCGCCATCGGTCCGGTGGAAGACCGCCTTGTGGAAGATCACTTCGCGATCGACGCCGGCACTGTTGCGGATCGCGCTTTCATAGAATTGATTGCCGCCGCTGGCCAGCAGCTCCATGTCGGCGCGATGGTGCATATCGGCGAGGAGCGGCGAGGAAAGGTCGAAAATGGTCTTGCCCGCGATTTCGCCGCGGCCGACCCCGATATAGTGCTCGAAGGCGCTGTTGACGCCGATGTAGCAGCCCTTGGTGTCCTTCACGTAGAGCGGGCCGGGAATGGCGTCGATCAATTGTTCGAGAAAGTGCAGGTGTTCCCTGAGGCGGAGATCCAGTTGTTCCTGTTCGGTGACGTCCTGGCCAAATTCGAGAATGTATTCCGGACTTCCCTCATGGCCGAGCAGGACCGTCTTGCGCAATTTGATCCAGCGACCGGCCTGGCCGGGCATGGTGAGCTCTTCGAGCGGGACGTCAACCGGCGCCCGGCTGCGCACCACCTCGTCGTCGCTGGCGTTCTGCCGGTCGGCCAGGCCGGCTTCGTAAATTTCCTCGTTGCTGCGTCCGATCAGGGACTGCCGCGAGCGGTTCAGGATGCTTTCGCCGGAGCGGTTGATGCGGGCGATCCGCCGGTCGTTGGCCCGTTTCAGGATGATCATGCCCGGGATGTGTTCGAAAATGCTGTCAAGCAGGCGGTGCGAGCGTTCCAGCATGCGCTCCGCGTCCTGCCGACTTTCGATTTCCATTTTCAAGGCTTTTTTCTCGTCGTCGAGAAGGCGAGTCCGTAGTCTGACCTCTTGTTCCAGGAAATTCGGCCGTTTCAGCAGGTGCAGGTTGATCGCGAACAGGGCCAGGCTGATTGCCGCCAAATAGAGCCAGGGGCCGACGTTTGCCCAGGGGAGCGGGGCGGTGTCGGGGGCGAGGTCGAGCCGGAACTGGCTGTCGCCGGCCAGTCGGGTCTGCAGGCTGGCAAGCACCGCCAGCCTTTCGGGAATGTTGTCGAACAGGGCGCCGACCGCGGGCTGGCCTTGCCGGACATGGTGCACCCGGATGGCCAGGCCTGCGCTGGCCAGCTCGGAGAACTGGGCGGCCTCGGCCAGGGCGGTGAAATGGAGGAGCAGGCCGACCTGTCCCCAGAAGCGCGTGCGGCCTTCCGGAGAACGATTGACCAAGGTTTGCGTCACCAGCAACTTCTGGCCACGCACCTGGATCTGCGGTTCGCCGAGCGGCATCGGGGATGGCCAGCGAGCGGCCGGCAGGCGGGCGGGGGTAAGCAAGTCGGCGGCGGGATCGCTTTTGCGGGTGAGGACGATGGCGGCTTGTCCGTCCGGGCTGATCTCGACGATCGAGGCCGGCGCGACGATTTTCAGGATGCCGGCGGCGGTGCGCGACACTTCGCCCGGCGGCGACTGGTGAATGCTTTCGGCGAGCAGGGTGGCGGCGACGGCCGCCTGGTTGAGGAGCAGTTCGATGCGCCGGCGGTAAATCTCGGCGTGCTGTGCCGCCCGGTTGTCGAGTTCTGCGGCGGTGGTGTTCTGCTGATAGAGGAAATGGCCGCCGATCGGCGCCACGAACAGCAGGGTGAGGCCGATCGCGCTCAGGTGGGCAGCGCGCCGAGCCCGCTGGATAGCGACTTTCCAAATCCCCATTCTCGACTTCCCCCTGGTCAACCATGTTGCGTTTTTATCTACGCGCTCCTTCTACGCAAGATGGGTGCCAGTACCCAATGGCCGGAACCGGGGGCTGGTTGCGGCTCTAGGGTCAGCGTTTTTCGTCGGCGAGTGGATAAAAGGCGCGACTGATGTAGGCCAGGAGCGACTGGATGTCACGCTCGCTGAGGACGCTTTTCCAGGCCGGCATCGAGGTATTGGGCAGGCCTTCGCGAATGGCCTGACGGATCGATTGGCGACTGGCGCGGGACATGAAGCCGATGTCGCGCAAATCGCGCGGGTGCGGTTCCATGAACTTGCCGATCCAGTTCTGGCCGCTGCCATCGGCTCCATGGCAGAAGGCGCAGTTGTGCTGGAAAAGCCGCTCGCCGCGCCGTTCCAGCGGGTTCATGGCGGCTATCCGGGGTGCGATGTCGTGCTTGGCATAGGGGCTGGCACTGGCAATGGCGTCGGGCTTCGGGGCGTTGGCCAGGGAAAAGTTGTTGCGGGGAAAGGACAGGGCGCGGGAATCCCAGGTGATCTCGTCCGCCGTCGGGGCGCCCCGGTCATGGCAGGTAACGCAACTGGCGAGATAGAGACGTTTGCCGGCGCTCTCTTCCGGGCTGAGGCTTTCCCACGGCCGGGAAAGCGGAATCTCGCCTTTGGCAAAGGGGAAGGCGGCGCGGTAACGCTGGTGCTCCGGCCAGCCGTTTGCCGCGGTGTGGTAATGGGTGTTGAGCGCCTTGCGCTGGATGAATTCATCGATCACGAAGGCGGCCACGGCGCGCATTTCGGCCTCGCTGATGAGGCCGGCGAAGGACTGCATGGCGGTTCCCGCTCTGCCCCGGTGCAGCGTTGCGACGATTTTCTCCGAGCTCAGCCGGGCCGGGTCGGCCGTCGTGAAATCGGTCGGACGCGGCGCCAGGTAACTGGCGGCCAGTGTCTTGCCGTCGCCCGAGTAGCCATGACAAAAATAGCAGCGAAAATTGTAGATGGCGCGTCCGGCCTCGAGTTCATCCGGGGTGGCGGCGGCACCGGCGGCCAGCAGGGCACTGGCCATGGCGAGGAACAGTTTCATGAACCAGCGCACCTTGCCGCCGAGTCGCCAGGGAGCAGAGCGCCCAAACGCACCAACAGCCTCGTCCAACCGAGGTTTCAAGGATAATTTAGGCAAGCCGCCTTGGTTGTTCCTCGGCATCTCTGCGTCTCTGCGGTTCAATTGGGGTTTCTGGGTGGAAGCGGTCGGGGGGCGGCGTGACTATTTACGGCCGGAATTTCCCGGTTGGGCGAAGCGGCGGAAGACGTATTCGCTGACGTCGGCGATTTCCTGGTCGTTGAGGACTTTGCTCCAGGCCGGCATTTCGGCTCCCAGGCGACCGTCGTGCACGGCAGTGTAGATGGCCGGACGATTGAAGGCGAAGCGGAAACTGCGGTCGGTAAAATCCCGCGGTTTGGGATTGATGAAATAGGCGCGCGGTCCCTTGCCGTCGCCTTTGACGCCGTGGCAGGTGGAACAGTTGGCCATGAAGGTCTTGGCGCCCTTGCCGGGGTCGCCGGTCAGGCCGTTCTGGAAGCCCTGGCGCATGCCGTCGGTGCTGGTCAACTGGCCGCCCCGGCCATTGGCACTGGTCCCCGAAATCCGGCTGGTGGCGGGGAGCATCAGGGCGGCCCGGATGTAGTCCACGGCGGCTTCGATGTCGGAGGCCGGGAGACGGCCGGCAAAACCGGCCATGGCGGTGTTCGGACGGCCATTGGTGACCGAGTTGAGCATTCGTTCCCGGGTCAGTTCGGTGCGTGCCTGGGGCGTCGTGAAATCGCGCGGCGGGATCAGGCCGAGCGAACTCGGCGCCCCTTGCCCATGGTCGCCATGACAGACCATGCAGTTCTGGGCAAAGACCGTGCGACCGCGTTGCAACTTCGGATCCAGTGAAATCTGCATGAAGGTCGAGCGGATGTAGTCGACGACGGCGACGATTTCGTTGCTGTCGAGCTGGGTCTTCCAGGCCGTCATCGCCGTGCCCGGCTTGCCGTGGGTGACGATGGTCAGCATGGTGTCGCGGCTCAGTTCGCCGGCCCGCGTGAAATCCCGGGGCGGTGGGACCAGGCTGTTCTTGGCCCGGCTGTTGCCGTCGCCGCGGTCGCCGTGGCAGACCGAGCAATAGTTGTGGTAGATCGCGCTGGGATTGAGCGGCCCGCCTTTGCCCGGGCGCTCGCCGGCGTGGGCGGACAGGCAGGCGGCAGCGGCGAGCAGGGAAACAAGGATTTTTGCAAGGCAGTTTTGCCGGTTCATGGCGAGGCAATCTCCGTCGGACGGTTTTCTGGATGGATCGCTCCGTTCAAGCAAAAACCGAGCCTTTTTCTGGGGTGCCGTGGCATGAGTGTTGCTAGTTCGTTGTCGGTATTCGGGTCGTCAACCGGAGTCCTTGTCTTCTTTGCGGATTGAATTGCTGCCATGGATCGTTTCCTCCTTGCCCTGTTGATGCTGATGCTCGCCCAGTGGGCGGCCGCGGCGACGCTGGGCGAAGGGAAGGGGCGGCCGGCCAGGGAATTGAATGGCCGCGAAGTCTATGTCCAGACCTGCGCCATGTGTCACGCCAACGGCGTCGGTGGCGCGCCGCGACCGGGACGGGCCGCCGACTGGGCGGAGCGCAAGCCGAGCGGCACGGCCGAACTGCTGGTTTCCGTGCTGCGGGGCAAGGGCGGCATGCCACCGAAAGGCGGCAATGCTTCACTGACCCGGGATGAGGCTTACGTGGCGATGGATTTCATGTTGAACGGGGTGAAGTGATTTTCGACGGGCGGCCGGAATGGTGTAATTAACTTACCTCCCCGTTAATTGTTCCGGCAGCCATTTTTGCCGCAGCCCGATGATTCGGGCTGCGGTTTTTTTGATCGAAGCGAGGAGTTGGGTGCTGTGAGGGCTGGCATATGGTTGTTTTTACCGGCGGTGACGCTGCTGGCAGCTTTTCCGGTCGGCGCGGCCGATATTCGCCTGACCCCGCACAACCTGACCAAGAAAGGGGCCTTGGTGGAAGCCGACGAGGTTTGTGTCTTCTGCCATACCCCCCAGGTCGGCGCCGGCACCGCCCCGCGCAGCGGCGGCGTGATGCAGCCGGCCTGGCAGCTTGCCCTGCCGGAAGCGCATTCCTTCGTGATTTACGACGATATCGGGCGTCTGCAATTCGGCGACCGGCCAGCCATCGGCTCGCAATCGATCGCCTGCCTGTCATGCCATGATGCCAACCAGGCGTTTTCGGTCCAGTCGGCCGAATCGGACCATCCGTTCGGTATTCCCTACCGGGGATATTCCCGCGGCCGGGAAAGGGCGCTCGCCGAAAGTCGTCAGAACGACCGCGCCCCGGCCCGTGAGGCCAAGGAACTCAAGGCCCTCGACGAGTTCCGACTGCCTAGCAAGGGAATGGTCGATAACCGCCAGGTGTGGTGGGTGTCGGCCGGCGGCGTCAGCGCTTTCCGCTCGCGTTCGGATCTGCCCCTGTACGCCCGGGCGTTCGAATCCGGCGAAATTCCTTATGTCGAATGCAGCAGTTGCCATGATCCGCATATTTCCAACAAGCTGTTCTTGCGGGTGAACAATGAGGGAAGCCGTCTTTGCCTGACGTGCCATGACAAATAGCAGACCGGATCGTGCCGAGGTGGATAGATGAAAAATCGAATGAAGTGGTCAATATCCTGCGGCCAAGCGCTGCTCGCCGTCGGTCTCCTGTGCGTTCTCGGCTGTGCGCCGGTGCAGGAGCGAGCGCCGGCCGGTGCGTCGGCCAATCAGCTGATTTATCCGCTGCCGCCGGACGAGCCGCGCTTCGTCTTCGAACGAACGATCTACGGCAGCGCCGATATCGTGCCGCGGCGCAACGACGCCATGCTGAAGCGCGCCCTGACCGGCGAGCTGGAGCGTTCGGAAGGTCTGGCCAAGCCCTATGCGGTGGCCGTCCATCACGGCCGGATCTTTGTCAGCGATTCGGCCGAGCGTTTCGTCAAGGTCTTCGATGTCGTCGAAGGAAAGTATTTCAAGATCGGCGACGATGACCGCGGCCCGCTGGTCAAGCCGCTCGGGCTCGATGTCGACGCCAGTGGCAATCTCTATGTCGCCGATGCCAGCACCAAGGCGGTCATGGTCTATAGCCGCGACGGCAAGTTCCTGCGCAAAATCGGTGGCCCCTCGGTTTTCGAACGACTCTCCAGCGTTACCGTCGACGCGGTCAGGCAGCGCGTCCTGGTCACCGATATCGGGGGGGTTTCATCGGACCAGCACAAGATTCGCGTTTTCGATTCGCTGACCGGCAATCACCTGTTCGATCTCGGGAAACGTGGCATCGGTCCCGGCGAATTCAATCTGCCGCGCGATGCCGCGGTGGGCAAGAACGGGCAAATCTATATCGTCGATGGCGGCAATTTCCGCGTCCAGATTTTCGATCATGACGGCAAATATCTGCAGAGCTTCGGTTCGGTCGGCAAGCAGCTAGGTAATTTCGCCCGTCCCAAGGAAATTGCCACGGACGCCGCGGGAAATATCTACGTGGTCGATGCAGCCTTCGGCAATTTCCAGATATTCAATAGCGAAGGCGATCTGCTGATGTTCATCGGCGAGCGTTCCGAGCGCGACGGCCCGGCCCGCTACATGCTCCCCTCGGGCATCTATGTCGATGAGGACGGGCGGGTCTATATGGTCGATCAATGGTTCAAGAAAATCGACGTCTTCCGGCCCTATGGCCTGGCCGCCGATGCCGGCTACCTGGGCAAACGGCCGAACCCGCCGACGGAAAAATAAGCGCATCGGCCAGCGGCGCGGCGGCCGGGAAACTTGTTTCCCGATTCCCGTAGGCGGGAAGACGGTCTTCCTGAGTTTGAGAAAGTTCCCGGAAAATACCGGGGAAAACGCCGGGTTTTTCTCGGCGGAACGACAAATTCCGCGTGCCACGCCACTTTCGGTTCGTGGCACGGAACCTGCTGTAGTAGATCAAGGCGAGCTGCAGGGCTCGAACTTGATCAATTACTTTAGGGTCGGGAGTTTCGATATGTTCAAGCACACTACAGGTAGCAGGCGGCTAGCCGGGCAATTGCTCAGGCTGCTGGCCGGAGCGACGCTGGTCTTCGGGGTGGCGGCGGCCAATGCCGCTATCAAGGATACCAAGCACAATCTGGGCGCCAGCAATGGCGTCAATACCAACTTCATGACGTCGGGCACGGATGAAATCTGCGTCTTCTGTCACACGCCACACGCCTCGAACACCAACGTCAAGGCGCCGTTGTGGAACAAGCCGGTGGCGGCCGGTTCCAGCTATACCACCTACAACACCGCGACCTCGGCCACCATCGACGGTTCGGTGGACATGTCCGGTGTCTCGCTGGCCTGTCTGTCCTGCCACGATGGTACGCAGGCCATGGATACGATGATCAACAAGCCGGGCTCGGGGGGCTATAACGCTGCCGGTTCAGTGACCGGTGGAACGTGGTCGGGCGCCCGGCAGGACGGCACTGGCAAAATGATCAATGCCGGTGAATTCATCGCCATGCTCGGCACCGACCTGACCAATGATCACCCGGTCGGTATCCAGTACTGCGGAGGCGGCGTCAGTAGCGGCAGCGCCTCGACCTCGGCGGCCAGTACCGGTAGCTGCCGGGACGCCGATTTCAATGCCCCGGCCAATGGTTTGATCGGTGGGGCGCGGGCCTGGTGGGTGGATTCTTCGCTGGGGACGACCAATACCCGGGAAAAGACCGACATGATCCTCTACGCCCGGGCCCCGACGCTGACCGGCGACGCCATGAGCGGCAATTATCAGCCGTTCGTTGAGTGTGCCAGCTGCCATGACCCACATAGCAGCAACACGACTTTCCTGCGCGTTGCCAACACGCAGAGTGCGGTTTGTCTGACCTGCCATAACAAGTAAGTCGGTAACGGCAACCGATCAAATCCGCAAAACGGGCCGCGCCACCTGGTGTTCGGCCCGTTTTTTCATTCAGGAGAAGCCCCGTGAAAATTCACTCCGCCATGTCTTGCCCTTGCCGGGCGCTACTGTTCGCGATCGTTGTCGGCCTGCCGCTGGCCTCGGCGGCGGCCGATGGCCCGGCCCCGGCGGCTGCCGTCGAAGCCGCGGCTCCGCTGGCGCGTCTGGACCCGCATGCCTCGGTCTTCGCCATCATCAATGGCCGCTCGATACCGACCCAGGAATATGAGACCGCCTTCACCACGTTGGTCAAACAACGGTTTTATCACGGCCAGATTCCGGAGAGCGACCTGCTCGCCGTGCGTGAGGAAATCAAGGCCAAACTGGTCCAGCGCGTGGTTTTGCTCGAGGAAGCCGAACGGCGAAAGATCCAGCCCGACGAGGCCCAGATCGAAGAGACCCTGGCCGGTTACGACAAACGCTATGCGAGCAGTCCGCAATGGCGCGAAAACCGCGAGCGCCTGTTGCCCGAACTGAAAAAGCAGTTGGCGGAGCAAAGTCTGATCGCGCAGCTCGACAAACAGGTGAGGGCGGTCGGCGAGCCCGACGAAAAGGCGGTGCGCGCGTTTTATGAAAAGAACGGCCAATTATTTACCGAGCCGGAAAAACTTCGCCTGGCGGTGATTCTGCTCGCTGTCGATCCCTCGTCGCCGGCCACCGCCTGGCAATCGACGCGCCAGGAAGCCAAGGCGATCTACGGCCGCCTGGCCGGCGGGGCGGATTTCGCCGAAACGGCGCGCCTGCATTCCAGCGTCTATGCCGAGAACAGCGGCGATATGGGCTATCTCCACCGCGGCATGGTGCCCGAACTGATTCAGGAAAAAATCGACAAGTTCGAGGTCGGCAAGATCAATGAACCGATCGACACCCTGGAAGGGGTGGCGATATTCAAATTGCTCGATCGGCTGGCCGCCAAGAAGCGCGACTTCGCCGATGTCGCCGGCCGCGCACGGGAATTGCTCTTACGTGAACGGCAGGACCAGGCCTGGAAAGATTTGATCGATCGACTGGTGGCCAAGGCAGAAGTCAAGTTCATGTATGTCATCACAGCGGAGCAGCGGGATACCGGCCAGAAGTAGCCCCGGTTTCCAGTATTTGAGACGGTGCGGAAATGTCTTAATCGAAGTAGGTCGAGCTCTCCCGGGCGCCTGGCGGCAGGTCTGGCCGGCGGGATATTCGTTTGCTGTTCTTCTGCCGTCGGCGCCGCCGGTCTGGCCGTTTCAGCCGACCAGCCGGGACCCGAGCTGCCCCTGGTGGCGGCTCTGCAGGCGGCCTTTCCGGGCGACCGGGAGGGCGCCGAGCCGCCTTTCCTGCGCTTGAGTCGGGGCTTGCTCTGGCCGCCCGTCGTGGGCGAACTGCCCGGCTGGAACGAGGCGCCGGAGGTTGGGCCGGGGCTGCGCTTGGCCGCCACGCTTGCATCGCCCCCGGAAGTTGTCGGGCCGCCAGCGGAGGCGGTTGCGGCGGAGTCCCTGGCGCCACCGATGCGCTTCAGCCAAAAGCTGGCCCCGAGCAGTTCCCGGCCCCAGAATCCGCGCTGGCAGACGCTCCCTGAGGCGGCGGTCCGTTTGCGTCCGGCGCGCGGCCTGGGCCTCCCCGGGGTGGCCGGGCTCGGCCGTCCGCCGGGCGGCGGGGCCGGCCAGCCGGCGCTCGGCGTCGACGACGGAGAAGCCAGCGCCGAGGGTGCCTTTGTCGCCCGATCGGCCCCCGCCATGGCGCCGGGCAGCCCCCCCGCGCCGGCGGCGGTCGATCGCGGCCTAGCCGGCTCGGGCTGGGAAATTCCGCCGATTCGCTGGGGCGGCAGCCTGGGCTATTCGCTGCAAAAAAGCAGTTCCGGGTCGGCCAATTCGACCAGCGCCCAGGGGGTGTTCGCCAACCTGAATGCCTCAAGCTACATTTATGCGCCCTGGTTTGCCACCGTTTCGGGGCGCCTGGGGATTACCAGTTCGTCGTCGAACAGTTCGAGCTCGGCGGCGGCGAGCGGCGAAAGCAGCAAATCGAACAATCTCGTCGGCGGCGGCGAAATCAACATGTTTTCGAGCAGCCGCTTTCCGTTTCGGGCCTATTTCGACCGTTCGGACAGTCGGACCAATGGCACCTTCGTCAGCCAGGATTACATCAGCACGCGTTTCGGCCTGACCCAGAATTACCGCTCGGAAGATGCCATGAAAAGCGGTAGTTTCATGCTTGATCGCAGCGCCCTGCAAACCAGCGATGGCCGGCGTGATACGGTGACCGCCTTGTCCGGCAGTTATTCGACGCAGACCGGCCCCTGGCAACACAACATGAACGGCCGCTATTCGCTGGGCGAGCGCCAGGGGACCGGAGAAATGGCGCGGCTGATCGGTTTCAATACCTCGCACAATGCCAATATCTCGGACAACGCGAATCTCAGCGCCACCCTCAATTACTTCGATAACGACCTGCGCACCGCCGATTCGGCGGGCGGCTTCTTTACCAGCCGGGGCCGCTATCTGCAGCTTTTCACCTACGGTTCGTGGATGCCGGAGTTCGAGGATCTCGACGATCTGCCGCTGACCCTCAACGGCAGCCTGCACTATGGCAGTCAGGACACGAAATTCGGCGACGTCCAGACGACGGCCCAGACGGTCGGCGGCAACCTCTCGGCCCTCTATCGTTTTTCGCGCAACCTGACCGCCTCGGCCAACAGCGCGCTCAACCACATTTCCCTGTCGTCGGGAGAGAGCCGCGTCCTGACGCTGCTCGGGACCAATATCAACTACGTCGGCAATCCTCTCACTATTGGGAATTTTTCTTATAACTGGAACGTCGGCAGCAATGCCAACTGGCAAAGCGGCAGTGGCGACGTTCCGGCCAGTAGCGTCTTCGGCGGGATCGCCACCCATACCCTGTCGCGGGTCTATAGCCTGGCTGACGGGCAGACCCTGTCGCTGAGCTATGCGCAGGCCCTGAACGTGACCAACAGCCAGTTGGTCGGCAGTTCGCAGTCCCTCTCCAACAATCTGTCGGCCAATTACGGGATGTCTTTCGGCGAGCGCTTTTCCGGCGCGCTGACCGGGATGCTGTCCGACGTCTATACGACCGGCGTCAATGCCCAGCATTACCGCAACGTCAATTTCGGCCTGCTCGGCCAGGGCCAGCTCTCCCAGCAGTCTTCGCTCAATCTCAATCTGATGTTCAACTGGACGGATCAGACCCACCAGACGCAGGATGCCTTCGGCCTCCCGCAAACCCAGAACAATCAGCAGGCCACTCTGAACGGTTCGGTGAATTACAGCCATCAGCGCTTTGCCGGGGTGCGCGGCCTGCGCTACAACCTGCTTTTCGCGGCCGATACGCGGCTGCGCGATGACCGCCTGTACGGAAATTTCAATACCGAGCAGCAGGACAGGAGCCGTCTGTCGCTGACCAATCGCTTCGACTATTCGATCGGCCTGCTCAATTTCCGCCTCTCCCTGGTGAACAACGAGGTGGGTGGCAAGAAAAATGCTCTGCTGTTCTTCCAGGTAACCCGGCAAATTGGTTCGTATTGATCTCCTGGGATTGAGCGTATTGGGCAGTGCTTTAAATCAAGAGGAAATGGCATGAAAAAACTCTCGAAATTGAGAGCAGGTTTCTTGGCGGGATTGATCATGACGATCTTCGCCGCGTTTTTTGTCGATATCAACGATGCTCGGGCCGAGTACGGCGACGTCGTCATCAACAATTATTCGGACGGCGCCGGCATGCGGCCGGTGGTCTTTCCCCACTGGTTCCACCGCATGCGCTTTCGCTGCAAGGTGTGCCACGCCGATCTCGGCTTCAAGTTCAAGGCCGGCGGCAACGAAATCAACATGGTGAAGATTATCGACGGCCAGTTTTGCGGCGCCTGCCATAACGGCGAAATTGCGTGGTCGGTCGAAAACTGCAATCTCTGCCATTCGGCCAAGCCCAATACTCCGACGCAAGTGCATGAAAGTACGGTTCAGAAGCTTGCCCAGCCGACCGGCGCGTCCAAGAAATAAGGTGCCCGCATGAACATTCCAAAAACCATCGCGCTGCTGGCCTCGTTGCTGGCCATTTCCACCCAGATTCACGCCGACGCGGTCGGCAAGGATGTCTATTCCAAGGTCTGCGTCACCTGCCACGCCACCGGTCTGGCCGGTTCGCCACGCTTCGGCCAGGCCGCCGACTGGGCGCCGCGCGTCGCCGGCGGCATGGCCGGCCTCTACCAGAGCGCCCTGAACGGCACGCCGAAGGGCATGCCGGCCAAGGGCGGGCACATCACGCTGGCCGATGCCGACGTCAAGGCGGCGGTCGATTACATGGTGGCGGCGGCCAAGCTGCCGAAGAGCGAGCCCGAGGCCCGCAAGGAAGAGCCAAAGAAGGCCGAGGCCAAGAAGGAAGAAGTGAAGAAGCCGGAAGCCAAGGTGGCGGTCATCGCGCCTGTCGTCCCGCCCAGCGAGGCGGCGACGGCGCTCGCGACGACGGCCAGCGCGGCCGATGCCAATTCCTTCAACCGCCTGTTGAAGCCCGCCAACAAACGCAATCTGCCGCCGCCCGAGGATGGCATCCACGATCCCGCCAACGATGGTACGCACGCCCTGCAACCGCCGCTGACCGCCTTCGGCAGCCTGCCGAAAAGCCTGGCCGGCAATCGGGTGAACTGGGTCGAGGCGATCGCCCAGAAGAAGATCAATCCGCGTTACGACCGCAACGACCCGAAGGCCGAGCCGATCGTCATGGACCTGAATATCGTCCGCGAGGTCAAGGGGTCGATGCCGGACGTGGTCTATCCGCACAAGCAGCATACCGAATGGCTCGACTGCTCGAACTGCCACCCGGCCATTTTCATCCCGCAGAAGGGGGCCAACCAGATCAGCATGGCCGCCATCCTGCTCGGCGAAAAATGCGGGGTCTGCCATGGCAAGGTCGCCTTCCCGGTTTCCGAGTGCCGCAATTGCCATTCCAAGAAAAAGGATATGGCCAAGGTCGCGATACCGGCTGAAGCCGGTAAGTAAGCCCGCAATTACCCGCGCTGCAAGGCGCGGGCCTGGAGAAAATGCATGAATCGTAAATCCTTGTCTCAACTGGCCGTCCTCGCCTTCATCTCGACGCTGGGGCCGGCGGTCCTGGCCCAGTCGGGTGACTCGTCGGCCGCTCCGGAAAGTGCCGCGACCCGTCTCAATGCGGGAAAAATCGACCGCGATCAGCTCAATTTCAATATGGAATCGGTCGGCAAATTGCTCGAAAGCTCGTCGGCCGCCCGCCAGATCGAGTCGAGTCAGGCGCCCGAGGCCCTGGCCCGCCGGGAAAAGGCGCGCGAGCTCTACAAGCAGGCGCGAAGCGCCCTGAGTGCCGGCGACCTGAGCAAGGCGGCGGCCTTGCTCACCGAGGTGCGCGCCGCCTTCTTCGAGGGCGTTCGCCTGGCGGCGCCGGAAGAAGTCACCGCCAAGAAGCTGGAGGCCGACTATCGCGCCCGCCTCGACAGCGTCAATGCGCTGCTCGCCGCCTACAAGCGGGTGGCCAATGAAAAGGGCAGCGCCTCGAAGACGGTCAGGGAGACCGTCAACCAGATCGAGAAGTCGATCGGCGAAGCCGCCCGTCTGGCCCAGGCGGCGAAATACAAGGAAGGACGGGCCGAACTGGATCGCGCCTATCTGGTCGCCAAGGTCGGCATCAGTGGGCTACGCAGTGGCGACACCCTGGTCCGATCCCTCAATTTCGCCAGTAAGGAGGAGGAATATCACTACGAAATCGACCGCAACGACACCCACCTGATGTTGATCAAGGTGCTGATCGAAGAGAAGCGGGCGACCAATCCGCTGCTCGACCAGCAGGTCCACGGCTTCCTCGCCAAGTCCCGCGAACTGCGCTTGGCGGCCGAGTCGGCGGCGGCCAAGCGGGATCATCTGCAGGCCGTCAAACTGCTCGAAGAATCGACGGCCGAGCTGGTGCGGGCCATCCGGAATGCAGGTGTCTATATTCCCGGCTGAGTTTTTGCGCCGCGGCTTGACGCTGACCCGAAGGCTGAGCGGCCTTCGTGTCGTGTTGTCTGGCGTCCTGCTCGGCGGCGTCATCTCGGGGGCCGTGGCAGGGGAGTGGCTGCCCCTGGCCAAGGATGGCATCCACGACCCGCGCTCGCGCGCCGTCAAGATCCTGCAAGCGCCGCGCGAGGCGCTCGCAGGCCTGGTCCCGGACAACGCCGGCAATCAGGTGCGTTGGGTGCAGGCCCTCGAGAAGGGCGAAATCCGGCCGCGCGAGAAGCTCTTCCCGCAAACCGTCGTGCGCAAGCTGGATCAGGACATCATTCTCGATGTCAAAGGCGGTATGCCGGCCGTCCGTTTCCCGCACCGGCAACATACCGAGTGGCTCGACTGCGTCAATTGCCACGACGGGGTTTTCAAGACCCAGACCGGAGCGACCAAGATCACCATGTTCAATATTCTGCAGGGTGAGCAGTGCGGTATCTGTCACGGCGCGGTGTCCTTTCCGCTGACCGAGTGCATGCGCTGCCACAGCATTGCGAAAGCCGGCAAGAAGCCGGAACTGCCGCCCGACGTCAACATGCTGATCCACCAGGGGCGGGAACGCAGTCCATGAACCTGGGAAACGCAATTGAACCGCCGAGACGCAGAGATGCTGAGGAAAACAAAGGCTTGCCCGGATTATTCGGCAGACCTTCTGGGAGGCTGCAAAAACGATGCAAGCCACTGTTTTGACGTTCTTCTCTGCGCCTTTGCGACGCTGCGGTAAGGTTTTGGGGATGAAGCGCCTGGTCTCCCCGCTGCTCGCCGGCTGCCTGCTGGCCGGGCTGTTCCTCCAGCCGGTCGCGCTGAGAGCGGAGTATGGTGATGTGGTGATCAATCGCCAGGCGGAAAAAAACGGCATGCGGCCGGTGGTATTTCCGCACTGGTTTCACCGCATCCGCTTTCGCTGCAAGGTCTGTCATGCCGAACTGGGTTTCAAGATGCGGGCCGGTTCGAACCCGATCACGATGACGGATATCATCGAAGGCCGCTTCTGCGGCGCCTGTCACAACAACGATATCGCCTGGTCGCCGGAGAATTGCGATCTTTGCCATTCCGGCAAGCCAGGCCTGCCAACGGGGGTATTCGGTGGACACGAAACTTCAGGACCCGGACGCTGGTAAGGCGTCCTGCCAAACTGGTGCGGCGGGCTTGCCGCGGCGCCGTTTCCTGCTCGCCGGCCTGGGGGCCGGGGCGTTCCTGTTGGGCGGCCGGGCCGGCGCCAAGGGCAAGGTTCTGCTGCCCGGCCCGAGCTACATGGGAGGACGGCTCGTGCAGCGGGTCAACGACAGCGGTCTGCCGGAGATGCGGGCCGACAATTTCGGTCCGCAGACCCTGTTCATCGCGCCGGTCGCCGTCGCCGTCAGCCCCTGGCGCGACATCTACATCGCCGATGCCGGGCTGTCGGCGCTCTTTCGTTACGATCCGATGCAGGACGCCATGTCCGTCGTGCGCGGCGTCCGGGTCACCCCGCAAACCCGGCTCGCCACCCTCGGCGATGGTTCGGTGATCGTCGCCAACGGCGGCGCGCAGCCGGCCAGCCGCTATTCGCGCAGCGGGCGTCTGCTGCAGACGCTGGATCCGCAACTCGGCTCGGCCTTCTATGACGAGGTCGTGGTCGAGGCGACGAGCGGTCGCTATTTCGGTCTGGATCGGATGCAGGGGCGGCTCGAGGAAATCATGCCGCACGGCGGCGGCGCCCAGGTCCTGCCGGCCGGCCTGGTGCCCGAACAGCCGATCGGCATGGCCATGGACGGCCCGTTGCTTTACGTGGCGGGGCGCACCTGCCGGTGCGTGGTGAGCATTGAGATGTTCGGCAGCCGGCAGATGAATGTCGTGGTCGAGGAGGCCGGCCTGGTTTCCGCCCTGGCCGCCGGCGACGGCTGGCTGGCGGTGGCCGATGGCGATGCGCGGGTGCTCCGCGTCTATCGCCAGGGCACGCTGCTGGCCGAGCCGCCGTTCGCTGAACTGGGTCTGGTCGAGGCGCGGGGCATGGCCATCGCCAACCAGACGCTGTACATCGTCGATAGCGTCGGGCGGCGCCTGCTGACTTTCCGGATGCGCCCTTGAGACTGCTCGCCATTCCCCTCGTGCTGGCCTTGCTCGGCGGCTGCGCCAGCGAGAAGCTGGTGCTCCGTTTCGACCCGGCGCGGGCCGCGACGGCGCAACGCATCTATTTTCCGCCGGTCAGCGACGGGGAAGTGCCGCGCTATGTCTATGTCGGCGAATTGCTCGGCGAACAGAATTTCGTGGCAGCTGAGGCGAAAAAGAAGAATGTCCTGGTCGAGGCGTTGAAGTGGGTCGCCGGCGTGCTCGATCTGCAAAACCCGGTCGAGTTGCAGCGTCCGCAATCGGGGACGGTCGATGAAAACGGCCGCATCCTGGTCACCGATGTCAGCCGTGGTGCGGTCTTCGTTTTCGATCCGGACAAGGGCAGCCTTGAGGTCTGGGAATATGCCGAGGGCTACCGCCGCTTTGCCGCGCCGACCGGCATCGCGCTCGGTCCGGCCGGCCGGGTGTTCGTCGCCGATGCCGACCTCAAGCAGGTCTTCGTCCTCGACCAGCAGGGCAACGGGCAGCGGCTGATCGGCCCGGGCGTGCTGGAGCGGCCGACCGGCCTGGCCTGGGATGCGAACGCCGCCTTGCTCTACGTGGCCGATACCCAGGCCCACCAGATCAAAGTCTTCGAGATGACCGGACGGTTGGTCAGGAGTATCGGGCGGCGCGGCGAGGGGCCGGGCGAATTCAACTTTCCGACCTATCTGGCACTCAACAAGGGGCAGTTGATCGTCGCCGATACCATGAATGCCCGGGTTCAACTGATCACCCTGGACGACAGCGCTCCGCCGGTCATTCTCGGCGAGCGCGGTACCAAGGTCGGCAACTTCGTCCGGCCCAAGGGCGTGGCCAGCGATTCCGAGAACAATATCTATGTCGTCGAGTCCTATTACGATCATTTGCTGATTTTCGACAGTCAGGCGCGATTTCTGCTCCCGATCGGGGGAGCGGGCAAGGAGGCCGGGACCTTCTACCTGCCGGGCGGGGTTTGGGTGGATCGCGGGAATCGGGTATTTGTGGCGGATACGTTCAATGGGCGGATTGCAGTGTTCCAGTTTCTCGGCGGGGGGGTAGAAAATGCTGGCGAGTAGCCATTCCGGGCGGCGCCTGCTGCAGATCGGCGGGCTGTTCGCCATCGTCATCCTGCTTAACTTGCGCTACGACCTGAGCCCGGTCGAGGCGGCGCGAATTTCCGACATTCGCGGCACCAAGCACAATCTTTCGGCCGCTGCCGACGGTTCCGGCTATACCAGCCCGACGGCCGGCGCCGGCAACGTGCCGAGCCGCGATATCAAGGCGACCAGCGAAACGCAGGTCTGCGTCTTCTGCCATACCCCGCACGGCGCCTCGAGCAGCGCCACGCCGCTGTGGAATCGCAAGGTGGCGGGTAACGGCTACACGCCGAGCTACATTCTGTACAACTCCAGTACCCTGGACGCCAACCAGGTCCAGGGTTCCCTCGATCAGCCGGGCGGCAGTTCGAAACTCTGCCTGTCCTGCCATGACGGCACGGTCGCGGTGGGCAACGTCAATGTCCTGAATGGCGTCAGTCCGACGCCGAATGCCCAGGGGACCAGTACCATCGCGACGACGGCGACGACCGGTGGCGGCACCTTCATGCCGACCGGGGCGGGGGCTAGTACCGGCTTTACCCGAAATCTGGGTGTCGACCTGACCAACGACCATCCGATTTCGGTGTCCTTCAACGATGCCCTGGCCAATCGCGATGGCGAACTGCGCACGCCGAGCGCCAACCCGACGCTGATCGGGGTGCGCAGTGCCAGCAACAAACCGAAACTGAAACTGGAAAACACCGGGACGCCGGGCGCCAATCAGGCGCAGGTGCAGTGTGCGACCTGTCACGATCCCCATCTTCGGGAAACCAATGCGGCCACCGTCGGCAACCAGAAGTTCCTCCGCCTGAATCGATTCCAGCATCAGGACCCGCCCAGCAGCAGCGGCTTCAATACCACCGACAACAGCGGCGACATCATCTGTCTGGCCTGTCACGACAAGGGCGGCAGCGCCTGGGGCTTCTCCGCCCATGCCAATTCCCTGGTCGCCGACGAGCTCTATAGCAACGGACACGCCGACCGCCGCGAATTTCCGCGCAATCTGCCGGTCTGGCAGGCGGCCTGCCTGAACTGCCACGACACCCATTCGGTGGCCGGGTCGCGGCGCCTGCTGCGCGAAGGAACCAACGAGGGGACGTCGACGGCGGCGGCTGCCAAGCCGGGCGGCGCCAACACGGCGGCGCTCGAGGAGACCTGCTATCAGTGCCACGATGGCGGCGGCAACGGAACCTTGCAGACGACCACCGCTGTGCCCAATATCAAAAGCGATTTCGCCCTCGCCCGGCATATGCCGATCACCAACACGGCTCAGGCAAATTCGCCCGAGAGCCACGATATCAACGCGAGTTTCAGCAGCGACGCGGCGTTCATCGACTGCTCGACGGCCGGCACCCGATGCGGCAAGGACCTGATCGAACCGCGCAGCAAGCTGGGCGTCGCCAACCTGACCAACCGCCATGTCGAATGCACCGATTGCCACAATCCGCATCGCGTCATCCGCGCCCAGAACGGCCTGCCCGGGGCGCTGACCTCGGCCAATACCCGTGACACGGTGGCCGGCCGCACGACCGGCGGCGGCGCCCACCAGCATACCAATGCCGCCGGCTACACCCACAGCAATGCCATCTCCGGCGTGCTGCGGGGTTCCTGGGGCATCGAGCCGAATTACGGGGCGGCTTCCTTCCACAGCCTGCCGACCGGCTATACCGTCAAACGGGGCGACCCCGGCGTCAATACCAGCACCCTGGCCAGCCAACCCTATGTCACCCGCGAATACCAGATCTGCCTGAAGTGTCACTCCGATTACGGTTACAGCGACAACAACAGCTATCCCAATGGCAATCGACCGCCGCTCACGGTGTCCGGCGGTACGCCGAGCGGCACCAACGGCCTGACCATCTATACCAACCAGGCCAAGGAATTCCAGGCGCCGGCCAGCCATGCCGCCGAGCCGCTGCAACTGGGGACCGACGCCGGCACGGCGGATACCAATTTCAATGCCAATAATCACCGTTCCTGGCATCCGGTCATCGCCGCCACCGGGCGCAGCACGGCCAGTCGGGGGATGACCGGAAATCCCTGGCTGACCCCGTGGAGCAACGCGGTCGGCACGCAGACCATGTATTGCACGGATTGTCACGGCTCGGCGGTGAGCACCGCCAAGTCGGTCATTCCCGATGGCAGCAACGCCTGGGGGCCGCACGGTTCGAGCAATAATTTCATCCTCAAGGGGGTATGGAGCAACGGCATGGGGGCAACCGGCCGGGACAGCGGCGAAACGGCCAATCTGTTGTGCTTCAAGTGCCATGACTCGAGCAATTACACGACGCGGAGCGATACCGGGCGCAAGTCCGGGTTCTATGGCGGCGGCAAGGGGAATCTGCACAACTACCATGTCGACCGCATCCAGAAACTCAATTGCACCTGGTGTCACGTCGCCGTGCCACACGGCTGGAAGAACAAGGCGCTGCTGGTCAATCTCAACGACGTCGGCGAAGAGGCCGGGCAGGGCGTCGGCAGCAGCAAGGAAGTGGCGATCAACGGCAACGGCTCGTATTACAAGAAAGAGCCCTATTACCTCTACGCCAAGCTCAAGGTCAGCACCTTTGCCGCCAGTGGTAACTGGGCCGACACCAACTGCGGTTCGCGCAGCAAGAGCGGGGCCAATCTGATCGTCAGTACCGATGGCGCCAGCGCCGGCAATACCACCGGTACCGGCAAGAACTGGATGACCAGTACCTGCAGCGGGCCGACCAATTGAAACCGCTAATGCTCCGGGCCGGCTCGGCCCTCGCTTCGCTGCGGCTGACCCTGGGCGTTTTTATCTTTCTCGGGCTGAGCATCATGCTGGCCTATTTCAACGAGGTCCGTACCAGTCCCTGGCTGGTCTTGTCCCTCTCCATGCTGGCCATCAATCTGCTGGCGGCGATCGCGACCAATCAGCATTTTCGCCGGCAACTGCCCCTGATGTGTTTTCACCTGGCCTTGCTGGCCATCGTGCTGTTGATCGCCCTCGGTCGCCTGACCTATTTCAAGGGCCGGGCCGAGGTCGTCGATGGCGAGGAATTCACCGGCCAGTTCGTCGATACCGAGGCCGGCCCCTGGCACCCGCTGGGGGCCGCGGAGGCCCGGTTCACCAACCTGGGAACGCGCATCGTCTATGCGCCGGGACCGGTCCGCCTGGGCACCGAAAACCATGTCGCCTGGGTCGACGAAAACGGTGTCTTGCAGCGGGCGGTGATTGGCGACCACAACCCGCTGATCCGCCATCATTACCGCTTCTATGCCAACTGGAACAAGGGTTTCGCGTTGATGTTCGGCTGGCAGCCGAAGCAGGGCGCGCCGCTGCTCGGCTCGGTCAACCTCCCCAGCTACCCGGCCAATGCCCTGCAACAGGCCCGCCAATGGTCCTTGCCGGGCAACGCCGAACCGATCTGGGCGGCGCTCCACTTCGACGACCAGCCGGTGCCCGAAGCCGGCGGCGAGTTCCACCTGCCGGAGCACTATACGGTGGTGGTTCGCCAGGGGAGCCAGCGCTGGGAGTTGGCGGGCGAGCCGGGGACTGGCGATATCGAGTTGCCCGGCGGTCGTTTGAGTTACCTTGGGCTGCGCACCTGGATGGGCTATCAGGTGGCCTGGGATCGAACCATGCCCTGGCTGCTGGCGGCATCGCTGACGGCGGTGCTGGCCCTGGCCTGGCATTTTTGGCAAAAATTTTCCGGCCGCTCGTGGAATGCCTGAGCGGAACGAGCTTAAACGAGGAGTCGGGTTTGGATCTGATCGGTGAGTTGAGGGTTCTTTGGGTCGCTGTCATCGCCTACGTGCTGGCCGGCAGTATCGCGATCATCGGCGTCCTTTTGAAAAAGCGCCCGGAACGAACCGTTCTCGGACTCATGGCGCTCGGCCTGGTCTGCCATACGGCGGCCATCGCCCTGCGCTGGCAGCGCCTCGAGCATGGCCCCTTCGTCACCATGTTCGAGATCCTGTCGAGCAATGTCTGGAGCCTGATGCTGGCCTTCGCGATCGCCTATTGGCGGTTGCCGGCGATCCGCCCGGTGGCGGCCATCGTCATGCCCATCCTGTTTACCATGATGGGCTGGCTGATGACGGTCAGCCCGGGCGAAACGCATTTGCCGCCGACGTACCACACCGTCTGGCTCTTCATCCACATCGGCTTCGGCAAGGTTTTCCTCGGGGCGACGCTGGTCGCCGTCGGCCTCTCCGGGGTCATCCTGGTGCGTCGCGAGGGGAGTAGCGAAGGGCGTTTCAGCCGCCTGCCGGAGAGTGATCGGCTGAGCGAGCTGTCCTATCGCTGCATGGCCATCGGTTTCGTTTTCGAAACCCTGATGTTGATCGCCGGTGCCATCTGGGCGCAGGATGCCTGGGGCCGCTACTGGGACTGGGATCCGCTGGAAACCTGGGCCTTCATTACCTGGCTGATCGTCGGCATTTCGCTGCATGCCCGGCTCACCTTCAATCTCTCGCCGCGCCTTGGGGCCTGGCTGGTGCTCGGGGTCTTCGTCGCCGCCTTCCTGACCTTTTTCGGCGTGCCCTTCGTTTCCAATACACCGCATCAGGGAGCCGTCTGAATTGTCGTCGTCCGGCCTACTTATTCCCAAATTAAGCCGCTCGCTCGCCGTCCAGCCCCGCGCGGCGGGGCTCGCCGTGCCGGCTGACGCGGCGGCCCGCTTGCCGCTCGAGTGGTGGCTGCTGGCGCTGCTGGCGCTCGGGGCGTCGACGGTTTGTGCCGTGATTTTGATCGTCGCGCGCCTCCCGTCGCTCGCTCTGGGGCCGGGCGTTTTCCGCACGGCGCTGGTCCTCCACGTCGATCTGGCCGTCCTCGTCTGGTTCCTGGCGGTCGCCGCCGGGCTATGGAACGTCGCCGCGCCGCGCCATGGTCGGCGCGCCCTGGCGATTTCGCGCGGCGGGGCCGGGCTGGCCGGCGGCGGGGTCGCCGCCATGCTGCTGGCACCGTTGCTCGGCGAACCGCGGCCGATCCTCGCCAACTATGTTCCGCTACTCGATGGCTGGCTGTTCTTCTTCGGCCTGGCGGTCTTCCTGGGTGGCGTTTGCCTGGCCGCCGGCGCGGCTGGCGCGGCAGTGGCCGGGCGGCGGGGCGAGCCCGGGCTGGCCGCCCCGTGGCAGCGGGCGGTGGGCGCGGCGGGGCTGGCATTCGGCCTGGCCGTCGCCGTCTTCCTGCTGGCCCAGGCCGGGGCCGGGCCGGCGGTGACGTTGGAGGAGCGGCTGTGGGGTGGCGGCCACGTCCTGCAGATCGTGCATAGCCTGATGCTGATGGGCGCCTGGTTGTACCTGGGCGCCCCGGCCCTGCAGCAGCTCGCCGTCGGGCACCGCCTGGTGAGCGGCCTGATCGCTCTCGAGTTGCTCGCCGCGCTGGCCGATCTGGCGCTCAGCCTGGTCTTTCCGGTCGATAGTCCGGAGTACCGCCAGGGATTCACCGAGGTCATGCGTTGGGCGAGCTGGCCGGCCCCGGTCTGTCTCGCCCTCGGCCTGCTGGTCGGCTACCGCCGGCTGGCGCGGACGGTCGGCTGGCGGCTGGGCGATGTTTACGTGGTCGCTTCGATCGCCTTGTTCGGGCTCGGCTGCCTGGTCGGAGCGGGAATTCGCGGCGAAACGACGGCGGTGCCGGCGCACTACCATGGCACGGTCGGCGCCGTGACGCTGGCCTACATGGTCTGGGCGCGCTGCTGGCTGGAGCGCCTGGCGCTGCCCCTGGGCGGCTGCCGGCTGTGGCGCTGGCAGCCGCTCATCTACGGCGCCGGGATTGCCCTGATGGTGCTCGGCCTGGCCTGGGCCGGCGGACTCGGGGTGCCGCGCAAGGCGCCGCAACTGGAGGCCCTGGCAAGCGGCCCGCCGCCCTATCTGGCGATGAGCCTGGCCGGCCTCGGTGGCCTGCTGGCGACAGCCGGCTCCGGCCTGTTTGTCATCTCGATCCTGGGCGCGATCAGGAAGAAGCGGAAGGCATAGATGAATCATCAAACGTCCCCCCCGGCGGTGGCCGGCCAGATCGCTGCCGAGCGCGGCCGGCTCCTGTTGCTGGCCGGCATGGTGCTGATCCTCGCCGGCGGGCTCTATTTCGGGTGGGAAAATTCGCCGTTGAGCGGTCGTCTGCAGCCGCAGCAGCATGTCGAGACAAAGCTCAAGGAAGAATTGGCGCAGCGCTTTCGCCAGGGGGTAGCGCAACTTAGCGGCAAACAGTACGCCGCGGCCCTGGCGTCCTTTCAACGGGTGCTCGCCTTGGCCCCGGAAATGCCCGAGGCGCATGTCAATATCGGCTATGCCTGGCTCGGCCTGGGGAATTTCCGGGCGGCGGCCGATGCCTTCGATACGGCGACCACTCTGCGCCCGGGGCAATTGAACGCCTATTACGGTTTGGCCGAGGCCCTGCAGGGGCTGGGCGACGGGCCGGGGGCGCTGCAGGCCATGGAAACCTACCTGCACCGCAGTCCGCCAGCCGATCCGTTTCGCCGCAAGGCGGAAGCGGCGGCCTGGGAGTTGCGGGCCGCCCTGGAAGAGCAGCGGCCGCCACCGCCGACGGGCGCCGTCCCGCATCGGCGGGGCAAGGGCGCGGCGGAATAGCCTGGAGCCGCGGCCGACCTTTCCCGAAATCGGGAATCGACCGCTGGATTTGAGAATCGCCAAGGCCGAAAAGGGCGGGGACGGCGGCGAAATTTTCGGCGTTTCTCCCAGGGCCGGCGGCACGATTGCCGGGTGAAGTCTGGAACTGATCTTGCTATGGAATAGCGGATACTACTCGGAGCTCTTCCATGATTCCTGAGATTGGGCACCTTGCCCTGATCGTCGCCTTGTTGGTCGCTGTCGTCCTCGGTGTTCTGCCTCTGCTTGGCGTGCTGCGCGGCAGCGGCCGCTTGATGGCGCTGGCCCGACCGGCGGCGGTCGCCCAGTTCGCCGCCGTTGCTTTTGCCTACGCCTGCCTGCTGCAATCCTTCCTGAGCAACGATTTTTCCGTACGCTACGTCGCCGAGCATTCCAACAGCCTGTTGCCGACCTTCTACAAGGTGGCCGCCGTCTGGGGTGGGCATGAGGGTTCGATGCTCCTGTGGGCGTTGATCCTTTCGCTGTGGACGGTGGCCGTGGCGACATTCAGCCGGCGTCTGCCGAACGAGATGGTGACCACCGTGTTGTCGGTGATGGGCCTCATCAGCATCGGTTTTCTTGCTTTCCTGCTCTTTGCTTCCAATCCTTTCGAGCGTCTGCTGCCGGCCGCCGCCGACGGGCGCGATCTCAATCCCTTGCTGCAGGATCCGGGCATGGCCTTCCACCCGCCGATGCTGTACATGGGCTACGTCGGCTTTTCGGTGGCGTTTGCCTTTGCCCTCTCGGCCCTCATCTCCGGTCGGCTGGATGCCGCCTGGGCCCGCTGGTCGCGGCCGTGGACCACGGTCGCCTGGGTTTTCCTGACCCTCGGCATCGCGCTCGGTTCGTGGTGGGCCTATTACGAACTGGGCTGGGGCGGCTGGTGGTTCTGGGACCCGGTCGAAAACGCCTCCTTCATGCCCTGGCTGGTCGGCACGGCGCTGATCCACAGCCTGGTGGTGACCGAAAAGCGCGGCAGTTTCAAGAACTGGACGGTCATGCTGGCGATCATCGCCTTCTCGCTGTCGCTGCTCGGCACCTTCCTGGTCCGCTCCGGGGTGTTGACCTCGGTCCATGCCTTTGCCACCGATCCGAAACGCGGCATTTTCGTCCTCAGCTTCCTCACCCTGGTGGTCGGCGTATCGCTCGCCCTGTTCGCCTGGCGCGCCCCCAAGGTCGGTCTGGGCGGCGCCTTTGCGCTGTTTTCGCGGGAATCGCTGCTCCTCGTCAATAACCTGTTGCTCAGCGTGGCGGCCGGCGCAGTGTTGCTCGGCACGCTCTATCCGCTGTTCCTCGATGCCCTCGATCTCGGCAAGATTTCGGTCGGGGCGCCCTATTTCGAGAGTATCTTCGTGCCGCTGATGGCGCCCATGGTGCTGTTTATGGGGATTGCCCCGTTTGCCCGCTGGAAGGCGGCCAGCCAGGGCGATTTCCCGCGGTCGCTCCGCCTCGTCGCCGGGCTCGTGCTGATGATCGCCGTCGGCCTGCCGATTGTGCTCGGCAAGTGGTCGATGCTCTCCGCCTTGGGCATCCTGCTCGGCCTCTGGTGCATCGCGGCCAGCCTGCTGCACCTGTTTACTCGCCTGAGCGGCCGGCCGGGCGGCTGGTTGGGCGGCCTGCGCACGATCAGCAACGCCCAGTGGGGGATGGTCATGGCCCACATCGGGGTCGGCGTCTTCATTCTCGGCGTCACCATGGTCAAGACCTACGAAAGCAGCAGCGACGTCAAGATGCGTATCGGCGAGAGCACGACGGTCGGTGGCTATACCTTCACCTTCAAGGGGATCGGCGAAGTCAAGGGGGTCAATTACACGGCGGCGCGGGCCCGCCTCGAGGTCAGCCACAACGGCCAGGTGGTGCGCCTCATGGAACCGGAAAAACGCATATATACCGTGCAGCGCATGCCGATGACCGAGGCCGCGATCGATACCGGGCTGTTCCGCGATCTGTATGTTTCGCTCGGCGAACCGATCGACATGCAGACCTGGGTCGTCCGCATCCAGTACAAACCGATGGTGGACTGGATCTGGTGGGGCTGCCTGCTGATGGCGGGGGGCGGCATCCTGGCCGCGGCCGACCGTCGTTATCGCCTGGTCAAGGCGACCAAGGCCGAGGCGGTGACACTGTCTTCGGCCGGTGCCTGAGCCTCGGGGATGCGTCGATTTCTGCTGCCCCTGGTGCTGTTCCTGGTCCTCGTCGGTTTCCTGGCGGTCGGTCTGCGCCTGAATCCGCGTCAGGTGCCGTCGCCCTTTATCGGCCAGCCGGCGCCCGCCTTCCAGTTGCAGCAGTTGGCGGCGGCCGAACAGACTTTTTCCCCGGAGAACATGCGCGGTCGGGTGTGGTTGTTGAACGTCTGGGCCTCGTGGTGCGTTTCCTGTCGCCAGGAGCACCCGGTCCTGATGGATCTGGCCCGGCATGCCGTCGTTCCCGTCGTCGGTCTCGACTACAAGGACGGGCGGGAGCCGGCCAAGGCCTGGCTGAGCGAGCACGGTGACCCCTACGCCTTGTCGGCCTGGGATAGTGACGGCAAGGTCGGGATCGATTACGGGGTCTACGGGGTGCCGGAAACCTTTGTCATCGACAAGTCGGGAATTGTTCGCATGAAGCATATCGGGCCGCTGACGCCCGCCGTGCTCAGCGAGAAAATCATTCCGCTGGTCAAGGAGTTGAATGGTGCGTAAATTTTTGGCAGTGATCCTGCTTGCCGCCGGCGTCGGTCTGGCTGGTGCCGGCGAAGCCCTGCCCAGCGTGGCGGACCCGGGGCTCGAGGCGCGGGTCCAGGCCCTGGCCGAAGTGCTGCGGTGCCTGGTGTGCCAGAACCAGAATCTGGCGGACTCGCATGCCGACCTGGCGATCGATCTGAAAAACCAGGTCCGCGACATGTTGCGGCAGGGTCAATCGGAAAAGGAAGTCATCGACTACCTGGTTCAGCGCTATGGCGATTTCGTCCTCTATCGGCCACCGGTCAAGAGCTCGACATGGTTGTTGTGGGGCGGACCGTTTCTGCTCCTGGGCAGCGGTCTGGCCGTGCTCCTGGTGAATCTTAGGCGGCGCCGGCAACAGGCGGGCGCGGCGTTGAGCGAAACGGAGCGGCTGGCCGTCGAGCGTTTGCTGAATGGTGATGACGAGGGGAAAAAATGAGCTGGTTTGTCGTTATCGGCGCGCTGTTGCTGGTCGCCATCCTGGGCGCCTTGCTTTATCCCCTGCTGGCCTGGCGCGGAGCCGCGAGGTCGGCGGCGGGCGGCGTCCGAGATCTGAACCTGGCCATCCTGCGCGAGCATTTTTCCGAGCTGGAGAAGGATTTTCAAGGCGGTCGCCTCGATCCGGCGTCTTATCGGCAGGCCCGCCAGGAGCTCGAGCGGCGCACCCTCGACGATGCCGGGCCGGGGGACGGGGGGGTCCGCCTGGGCGGGAGAAAGATCAAGCTGGCGTTGGCTCTTGGCGTTCTGTTTCCGGTCCTGCTCTTCGCTTTGTACGCCTGGCTCGGGACGCCCGCCGCGCTGACCGGCCGGGTGCCGGCCAAGGCCGCCGGGGAGGGGGAGCATGCGCTGTCGCGCGAGCAGATCGCCGGCATGGTCGATAAGCTCGCCTTGCGCCTGCAGGAAAACCCCGCCGATGGTCCGGGCTGGTTGATGTTGGGGCGCTCCTACGCCGTCCTCGGCCGCTATCCCGAGTCGGCCGCCGCCTTCGATCGGGCGCTCGGCCTGTTGCCGCCCGACGCCCAGCATTACGCCGACTTTGCCGATATCGCGGCGATGGCCCAGGGCCGGAGTTTTGCCGGGGCGCCGGAGAAGCTGGTGCAGCGCGCCCTGGCCATCGATCCGCGGAACATCAAGGCGCTGGCGCTGGCCGGGACGGTTGCCTTCGATCAGCAGAACTATTCGTTGGCCATTCGCCAATGGCAGAAAGTGCTCGCCCTGATCCCGGACGACTCGGCGGTGGCGGCGGGGATCCGCGGCAGTATCCGGGATGCCGAAAACCGCCTGGCAATTTCCGGCCAACAGGTCGCCGATGCGCCGCCCGGGGGGGCTGACGGCGTAGCACCGGCGGCCAAAGTGGCGGGGAGCGTCGAGCTTGATGCGAAATTCCGTTCCCAGGTGGCGCCCGGCGATACGCTGTTCATTTTCGCCCGGGCCGTGGATGGTCCGAAGATGCCGGTGGCGATGTTGCGCAAGAAAGTCGGCGATCTGCCCCTGCAGTTTGCGCTCGACGACAGCATGTCGATGACGCCGCAATTCAAATTATCGACGGTCGGCAAGGTGGTGATCGGCGCCCGCATCTCGCGCAGCGGCGACGCGCTGGCCAGGGCCGGCGATATCGAGGGGGTTTCGGCACCGGTTGCCGTGGGGACGGCGGGAATCAAAGTGACGATCGGCCATGTTGTCAGGTAAGTTAGACCGGGGGCGCCGGGATTGCGCCCGAGCCTTCCCCCGAAACCTTGCCGCAGAGTCGCAGAGGAGCAGAGTAGATGGTGAAAACAGACGCTTGCCGCGGCTTTGGGGTGGCCCCGGAAGGGAGGGCGGTTATTCCCGGCAAGCCCTGGTCCCCCCGGGAGTCTCTGCGTCGCGACGCTTCAATGGCGTTTCCTGGGTTTGCTGCTCGGCAGGAGGGGGGGGCCGATGGCGGGGAGCAGAAAGTTCTTCTCGATTACGAGAAACGCGTTGCCAAAGGCGAGAGAGTGGACCGTCCGGAGTTCTCGGAAATGCGCCATGAACCGGCCCTGGCCGCCGAGTACCAAGTCGGTCAGGGACGGGGCGGGGTTTCCGTCAAGAACACCGGGCGCGACTGAAATGCCCGGCCGCCGCCGCTTCCTCGGTCAGTTGGCGGCGCTGCCGCTCCTGCTGGGCGGCTGCCAACCGAACCCCGGGCGACCGGCTCTGCAAGTCGGCCAGCCGCTGCCGGCCATCGCCTTGCGTTCCCTGGATGGGCGGAGCATGTCGTTCTCGCCGAGCGGCGGGCCATATCTGCTTAATTTCTGGGCCACCTGGTGCCCGCCGTGCCGCGCCGAGATGGCCGCCCTCGACCGCGTGCACCGGGCGCTGGCCGGACGGGGCCTGAAGGTGCTGGGCATTTCGGTCGATACCGACCGCTATCTGGTTGACGAGTATCTGCGCCGCGCCCGGCTCTCTTTCCCGATGGCCCTCGATGTCGGCGGGGCGATGGCCCGCCGCCTGCAGGTGACGGCCTATCCGACGACGGTGCTGGTCGATGCGGCGGGGTGGGTGGCGAATCTGTGGTTGGGGGAAAAGGACTGGGACGCACCGGCGATCCGGGCAATACTCGAGCGCCAGCTATAAACCCGCTTACTTGCCGGGTTCGATGATGGCCAACGCCTTTTTCGCTTCCTGGTGGCCCTGGGACGCGGCTTTTCTCATCCAGCGGGCGGCTTCGGTCTTGCTGTCGACGACGCCCTTGCCGGCCAGAAAAAGCAGGCCGAGATGGTATTGGGCTTCGGCGTGACCGGCGCTTGCCGCCTGGAAATACCAGAGGGCGGCTTCGCGGTCGGGGTCGGGTACGATTTTTGCGGCTTGCGCTCCGAAGAGGAAAGCCGAACCAAGCTGATACATGGCATCGATTGAACCTTGGGCGGCCGCCTTCTTCCAAAGGAGGATAGCTTGTTTCTCATCTTCGGGAACACCCTGCCCAAGGTAGTAAAGCATGCCCAGCCGGAACTGGGCGGTGGCGTTGCCGGAAGCGGCAAGGGGGGCCAGCAGGTGGGCGGCCTGGGTGTTGCGCCCGCTTTCCGAGGCCCGCGTGGCCTCGGCCAGCGGGTCGCCGGCGAGGGCCTGGGTTGAGGCAATGATGAGCGAGATGAGTAGTGTGGGCAGCCGCATATTGAATCTAGGTTATGGCGTTTCAAACTGAGGTGTAGGCTGTTGGCAATGTCGCCGATAGTTCAAGCCGGTCACTCCTGAAGTGGCTGGTAGTAAAGCAAAAAGCAGGCCGTTAAATTGAGGTGTGGGCGATAGTGAGCGATCCGGGCAAGTCCAATCATTTCCAAGAAGAGCTGGCAGCGATCCGTCTGCCGGCGACCAAATCCTTGCGCGGCAAAGCCTGGTTGTTCACGCTGGCGCTCGCCGTCTATTTCCTCATGGTCACCCTCGTCGTCGGCTTCGAGCGCTGGAGCCTGCTTGAATCGGTGACCCTGCTGCAGGATCTCAACGAGCGCGAAGAGCGTCTGGTCGGCCTGAATTACGCGGTTTCGCGGGCGGTCATCTCGATCAACGAAAACTATTTCTCGCCGGACATCGAAACCTCGGGAAAAATGCTCGCCATCGAGGTCGAAGCCTTGCTCCCGGCACTCAATCGCCTGCAGTCGGCCTATCCCATCCTGGTCGAGCCGCGGGCTATCCTCGGTCAGGTCGTCGATGAGCTGGCCGGCAGCCCGAGTCGGGCGACCATCGCCGATCTGCGGGGAACCATGCATCGGCTGGTGCTCGAGCTCGACGTCGTGACCGCCGATGTGGCGGCGCAGAAAGTGCAGATGGTCGAACGTTATCAACGCACGTTTGTGCGGGTTACCCAAGAATGGGTGTCTTTTGGGGTCTTGGCCCTGGCGTTGATCGCCTGGGTGTTCAAAGGCTTCTTCCGCGGCCTGGCGGTGGATATCGAGCGGGTGAGAAAGCATGCGACGGCGATCGTCGCCGGGCGCCAATCGGCGAAACTGACGCATCGCCGCAAGGACGAGCTCGGCATGTTGATGGACGCGGTCAATACCATGCAGGACGAGTTGGCCAAGCGCGACAGCCAGATTGAACTGAGTCGGCAGCAAAGCTTTCACAAGGAAAAGATGGCGGCCATCGGTTCCCTGGCCGCCGCCGTGGCGCACGAGATCAATAATCCCCTGTCGGCCATCGTCGGCGTCGCCCAGGCCATCGACCACGAATGCCGGTCCACCGATTGCGGACGGTACGGCTCGGTCTGTCAGCCGGAAATGATCCTCGAGCAGGCCCGTCGGGTGATGCAGATTACCCGCCAGATCAGCGAATTCTCGGTCCCCCAGTCGCAGGATCCGGAGTTTATCGATCTCAACGGGCTATTGCGGAGCACGGCCAATTTCGTCAAGTTCGACCGCCGTTTCCGGCTGCTCGAACTCGACCTCGAACTGGATCGCGAGTTGCCCGCAGTCTATGCCATTGCCGACCATCTGGTGCAGGTGGCAATGAACTTGCTTATAAATGCGGCGGATGCCCTGTACGGCCGGACCGATCCCCCCCCGCGGATCAAGTTGCTGACGTCGCGGGTTGACGACCGGGCCCTGATCCGGGTCATCGACAACGGGGCGGGGATCAGTCCGACCAATCTGCCGCTGGTCTTCGTCGAACGCTTCAGTACCAAGGAGCCCGGGCGAGGAACCGGGCTTGGCCTGTCGCTGTGCCGGTCGTTGATTGAAAAGGCCGGGGGATCGATTGATATTTCCTCGGCGCTGGGCGAGGGAACCGAAGTACAGATCAGGCTGCCCATTCCCACTTTGGGGGCAGATTGCCGTTAACCCGCAGAAAAGAAAATAGGCGACCGCCATGCACGTTCTGGTAATTGATGATGAAGCGGCACTGCGCCAGATCCTGGCCTCGGCCATCAGTCGGGCCGGACATTCGGTGGATACCGCCGAAAACGTCAAGGAGGCTTCGTCCAAGCTGGTTCGCGGCGATGTCGATGTCGCCCTCTGCGACATCATGATGCCCGACGGCAACGGCGTCGAACTGGTGCGCAGCTTCCGCGGCACCGGCATCGATACGCAATTTGTCATGGTGACCGCATTTGCCTCCATGGAAACGGCGGTCGAGGCCCTGCGGGCAGGAGCGACCGATTACATGGTGAAGCCGGTGCGCACCGAGGAGTTGCTGCATCGCCTCGAACAGATCGGCTCGATGCGCGGCCTGAAGGCGGAAAATCAGGTACTCCGCCAAATGGTGACGCGCGAGCGCGGGGTGTTTCATTTTTCGTCGCCCTCGATGGTCGAGATGGACCGCCTTGTTTCGAAGGTCGCAGGGACCGACAGCACCGTGCTGATAACCGGCGAAAGCGGCACCGGCAAGGGGGTGACGGCCCGTAATATCCACGAGATGAGTCCGCGCAGCGAGTTTCCCCTGATCCCGGTCAATTGTGCGGCAATTCCCGAGAACCTGCTGGAAAGCGAATTTTTCGGCCATGCCAAGGGCGCTTTCACCGGCGCCGACCGGGCCCGCAAGGGCTTGTTCACCCAGGCCGACCGGGGCACCCTCTTTCTCGACGAAATCGGCGAACTGCCGCTCCACATGCAGACCAAGCTTCTGCACGTCATCGAGGACAAGGTGGTGCGGCCGTTGGGCGGCGAGCAGGTGCGCAAGGTTGACGCCAGAATCATCGCGGCGACCAATCGCAATCTCCCGGAAATGGTCAAGGACGGACGTTTTCGGGAGGATCTCTACTTCCGGCTGTCGATGTTCCAGATTCCGATTCCGCCCCTGCGCGAACGACGCGAGGATATCGGGCGGCTGATCCATTTCGTGCTCAACAATCTGGCCGGCGGGCTGGGCAAGAAGAGCTTGACGATCGATCCGGTGGCCGAGGAAATCCTGGTCGAGTTTCCCTGGCCCGGCAATGTCCGCGAATTGGAGAACGTGATCAATCGGGCGCACATCCTGGCCGATGGCGACCGTATCACCCTGGCCGACCTGCCGCCCGACATCGCCCGTGCCGCACCGGTCATGGAGAAAAGTGGCATGAATGTTGCGAGTTCCGGAGGCTTGCGCGAGCAGTTGCGCCGGGTCGAGGCGGACATCATCAGTCGGGCCTTGCGCGAGGCCGGCGGCGATCGTCGGCTGGCGGCGCAGAAACTGGATATCGGGCTGTCCAGCCTGTATCGGAAGATGGAAGAAATCGAGGCACCGGGTGCGGGAAATATTGCAGGGTGAACATTGGGTACGGCGGCTGAGCCGGCTCCTGGCCGGGCTCTGCGGCCTGCTCGTGGTGAGCATGGGGGCCGCGCTGGGCGGGCCGAACGAGGACTATCAGGCGGGTTTCAAGAGCTTCCGGGAAGGGGACGTGGTCGGCGCCATGGCGCCCTTGCGCCAGGCCGCCAATGCCGGGCACGCCAAGGCGCAGGTGCTGCTGGCCGAAATTTACGATCGTTCGGAATTCGACGAGGAAGCTGTCGCCCTTTACCGCAAGGCGGCGGTCCAGGGCGACAGCGATGGCATGTTCGGCCTGGGCGGCATGCTGGCGGCCGGCGAGGGGGTCAAGAAGGATGCGCTGGAAGCCCGGCAATGGATACAGAAAGCCGCCGAAGCCGGCCATAAACAGGCGATCAATGTCATGGCGCAGGCCTATTTGAAAGGCGAGTTGGGTTTCTCGGAGGCCGAGCGCGAATCGGCGACGGCCTTCAACTGGATCAAGCTGGCTGCCGAAAACGATTACCTGCCGGCGCTCGACGCGCTGGTTTCGGCCTATGCCGCCGGTAATCGCTGGGGGCTGGCAAGCAACAAGGCATTGGCCGATCAGTATCAGGCCCAGGCCAACAAGCTGCGCAATATCGATCCCGGCAAGGCGAAGAAAAAGGCTCGGCGGGTTTAAGTCAACAGCGGTCAACGACAGGCGGCAATGAAAAACTGGATTCTTGGATGGCTGGCGGGCGGTGTGCTGATCTTGGCGGGGCCGGTTGAGGCGGCCAATTTCGTCAATGGCCAGCGCCTCTACAACATGTATTGCGCCGCCTGCCACGGGCCGCGCGGCGAGGGGGTCAATCCGGAGGCCCCCAAGTTCCGTATGGGTGAACGCCTGGAACAGCCGGACATGATCTTGCTGCAATCGGTGCGGACCGGCAAGAAGACCATGCCGCCGTTCTTCGGCATCCTGCAGGACACGCAAATCCTGGATATTTTGGCCTATGTGAGAACTCTAAGATGAAATTGAAATATCTGTTTTGCAGCCTCTTCCTCGCCCTGGCCGGGGCCGGCCAGCCGACCCTGGCGGCGGACAAGAGCGGCCCCCGGGTGATCGACTCCTTTGAGGTTGGCGACAACGTCTATGTCCGGGCGCTGACCGTCGAAAAGTCGGCCAATGCGCTGTGGGTGGGGACCTCGGTCGGCGTCATGGAAATCGATCTGAAGACGTCCAAGCCGCGCAATACCTTTACCCGCCAGCAGGGGCTGGCCAACGAGTATGTCTTTGCCGTCGGCATCGACAGCGAGGGCTACAAGTGGTTCGGCACCAATGCCGGCGGCGCCTCGCGTTACAAGGACGGCAAATGGAAGACCTATTTCCCGATGCACGGGCTGGCCGACTACTGGATCTATTCCTTCGTCAATGACCGGGATGGCAACCTGTGGATCGGCACCTGGGCCGGCGCCAATTTCTTCAATGTCAAGACCGGCAAGTTCAAGACCTACGTCAAGGAACTGATCAACGAGTGGGTCTACGGCTTGAGCCTGGACAAGGATGGCCGGGTCTGGTTCGGCACCGAGGGCGGCGTCTCGATGTACGACGGCAAACGCTGGAAATCCTGGAGTCACAAAGATGGCCTGGGCGGTGAAAATGTCGCCAAGTTGCAGGCCAGCGCCAATACCGGGTTGGGAACGCGCTCGCGGCACGATCTGACGACCCAGGTGGACGGCTTGCCGACCTATAACCCGAATTATGTGTTTTCCATCCATGCCGCCCCGGACGGCGTGATCTGGGCCGGCACCTGGGGCGGCGGGGTCAGCCGTTTCGACGGCAAGCGCTGGAGCAATTTCACTACGCTCGATGGCCTGGCCGGCAACATCGTTTATTCGATGGTTGAAGACGATAAGGGCGTCTTGTGGTTCGGTACCGACAAGGGGCTTTCCCGCTATGACGGCAAAAACTGGAAAACCCTGGGCCCGGCCGACGGTCTTTTCGATACCAACGTCTATGCGCTGGCCGTCGCCCCCAATGGCGACATCTGGGCCGGCACCAAGCGCGGTGTTGTGCACATTGCTCCGCAGTAACGAAACCGACGGCAGAAAGGCTGGTTGATAAATGCCCAATAATTTTCCCCGCGCCCTGATCGCGCTCCTGGCCGGCCTGGCGATGGCCGGCACCACTCTGGTCGGCGGCGCCGCCGAGCCGCCCAAACCGGCCGCCGTCCTGCCCGGTCATCCGCCGCTGCCCAACGGCCTGCCGCATCCGCCTCTGGCGCCGGAGCAGCGCGAAGGTACGGTGACGGTGGATCCCGCCGCCAAGTTCACGCATTTCCGGGTTGGCAACAAGAATGTCAAATCCATCTACCTGGACGGCTCCGTGGTCTGGGTCGGCACCTCGGGCGGCGTCGTCCGCTATGACACCAAGGACGACAGTTTCAAACTGTTCGATTCGCGCAACGGCCTGCTTTCCAACGGCATGTTCTACGTTGGCCGGCTGCACGGGCAGATCGCCGTCGGCACCTACGGCGGCGGCCTTTCGCTGCGCGACGAGAAAAGCGGCAAATGGAAAACCTACAACATTCCGGACGGGCTCGGCGATGCCTTCGTCTACGATGTCCTGACCGCCGCCAATGGCGACGTCTGGATTGCCACCTGGTCGGGCGTCAACCGGATTCGCGGCGGCAATCTGGACGATCGTAAAAAATGGGACCTATTCACGGTGGAAAACACCAAGGGCGGCGTTCCCAACGACTGGATCTACGGCCTGGCCGAGGGCAAGAATGGCGATATCTGGCTCGCCACCGAGGGCGGCATCGCCCGCTTTGCCGGCAACAAGTGGGAAAACTGGAACCACGCCAAAGGCCTGGGCGCCAGCTACGACAAGGTCAAGGAAGCGATCACCTTCAAGAATGATCCGGGCAAGCAATCGACCCATCATGCCAAGCAAAAACAGGAAATGGGCCTGCAGGACGTCGATGTCGCCTACAACCCGAATTATGTGGTTTCCCTCGAAGTCGACAAGCAAGGCACGGTGTGGGCCGGCACCTGGGGCGGCGGCCTGTCGCGCTTCGACGGCAAGAAATGGGTTAGTTACACAACGCTCGACGGTCTGCCCGGCAACCATATCTTCATGTTGCATCTCGATGCCAAGGGAAAGTTATGGATCGGCACCAACAACGGCCTGACCTACCTGCAGGACGGCAACAAGTTCGCCAAGGCCTTGACCACGGCTGACGGCCTGTTTGCCAACAATATCTTTGCGCTCGGCAGCAATCCCCAGGGCGATCTGTGGGTCGGCAGCTACGGCGGCGTCGCCCACTTGCGACCCGGCAACTAGCCGAAACCGCCCGCCGTCAGCCCGCCTCCCGGGTCTGACGGCGGGCGGGCCGGCTTAGGGCGCGGGGTTGATGCTGGCTTCTTCGATGAGCAGCGGATACGAATAGCCGCTGCCGAAATCCCGATTTAACACGACCACGCCGGAAACGCTGACCTGCTCGCCGACCTTGGCGGTCTGCCTGCTGGTGACGATGAGATTGTTGTTGCCGGCGTCGCCGGTGCCGTCCTGGACGTGAACGAAATTGCGCCCCATGATGCCGTTATTGACCTTGACCACTTTGCCCGTCGCCTTGACGGTCTGGCCGGCCAGGCTGGCCTTGTTCTGGTTGACGGCGGCGACGCTCAGCGCGCCGCTCTCGGCATGGGCCACGGCGGACGCGGCGAGGGCGCCCAGCAGGCTGGCGAAAGCAAGGGATAGAACCTTCATAAATACTCCTGTAGAAAAAAGCCGGCATGTCGATCGGGGTTCCGGAGAGAAACCTCCGCGCTGCACGGTATTTCGCCACGCATAAGTCGTGCCTCGTCTGCGCCGGCCAGCGCTGTTTCGGTTCCGGCGCCTAGGACGGTACGGCCCCGTCCGGCCCCGTCGGCTTGGCCGCTGTTGCCTGGCGGATCAGTTGTTCCGTCGATTGGGCGAGGGCCGAAATTTCATCGCTGCCATTCCCCCGCGCCGCCCGCAGGTCGTCCTCGATTTCGGCGGCCATTTGCGGTTCGGCCAGCACGCTTTCCTGGGCCCGGGCGAGCCGTTCGAGGCGTTGGCCGAGCCGTCTTTCCCAGGTGCCGAGCAGAAACCAGGCGGCGAGGGCGAAGAGCAGCAGACTGAGCAACAACGGCCCGGCGAAATCGGCTATCGAGAGTAGGGGCGGCGAAATTGACTCGATCAGGAGTTGCGGGACATTTTCCGGGTCGTTGCCGGACCACGGCAGGCGGGCGAGCGGGGAGTGGCTGCCGGCTTTGGCGAAGGCTGCGGCCTTGGCCAGACCGTCGTCGCCTTCCGACGAGGCGACCGGCTTGCCTTGCCACCACAGGCTGAGGCGGGTGAATGGATAGCTGTACTGGGTGAGCAGGGCGTGATCCATCGGTTTGAACAGCGTCAGATAGCCATTCTCGGTGCCGAGCCAGATGTACTGCCGGAAAACCATGAATAGCTGACCGTGCACCGGGTCCATCGCCCAGGTGGTTTCCTGCCCCGGCAGGAATCTGGCCTTGGGAATCTTGTGGCCGATATATTCGAACGAGGCGAGGGTTTCGCCCCGGGTGTTTTCGATCCGCAGCGACGGAAATTCGAGGCTACCGCCCTGGGCGGTGAGATTGGCCATCAGCTTTTCCGTCTGCTGCGGCGCGTTTTCCAGGAAGCCCTGGGCTTCGAGACGAATCTTGAAATTGAAGGCTTCGCGTCCCCAGTGTTGCTCGAGACCGGAAATGACCTTGCTGTAGTGCTCGTGGGCGCTGATCGTTTGCTGGTTGCTGGCCAGCCGGTTGGCGAGGTGATAGATCCAGGCGCTGACCAGGCCGCTCAAGGCGGCGAAGAGCAGCAGGGCAAGCAGCAGCCGGACGATGAACTGGCGGCCGAGAGCGGTACGCAAGGGCATCGGTGGTCTTAATCCTTGCGCCCGGCCCAGCGGTCGACCACCATGGATTCGACACGGAAGCTTTCGGCGGCCGGGTTGCCGAGTTGGGAATCGATGAAAAATATTTCGGTTTCGGCGAGCTGGCGGCTCGAGAACTTTCCGTCGGTGCTGTATTGCCGCGGATATTTCTTGAGCAATGCCACCATCCGCGCCTGTTCCTCCGGGGTGGCAATCTCAAGTTTGTCGACGATTTCTTCCGGCGTATGGCTGGCCATCCATTTCAGGGTGCGCTGGACAATGCGGACCATGGTTGCCGATTTGCCGGGATCGCTTTCCAGACGATCCCGCCGGCCGATCAGGGCGCCGCGCAGAAAGCCGGTACCGGCGTAGAGGCGCATTGTTTCCGGGTCGCCGAGATGCAGTAGCTGGAAAGCGATCTTGTCCTCGACCATCCGCGTCGCATGCGGTTCGTCGCCGATCACGGCATCGGCCGTTCCCGAGCGCAGCATCAGCGACTCGGATTCCCAGCGCCGGCCGATGCTGACTTTGCGGTAACTGCCGGGGGGGACACCGCCGCGCCGGAAAATCAGCTCGAGAACCTGTTGCGAGGTGGTTTTTACGCTGGTCGAGTTGCTATGCAGACCGATGGTCCTGCCCTTCAGGTCGGCGATCTTATTGACTTTGCCTTTCAGGCCCTGGCGAACCAGCAAGACGTAAAGGGGCAGGTCATTGACGGCGGCCAGGGCGATGACGCGGGAATCCTTGAGATGGACCGACATCGCCGCCGGCATGCCGGTGACCGCAAAATCGACATTGTTGCTCAGCATGTCGGCCAGGGCATTGCCGCCGCCGGGCGAGAAGACGACCCGGAGCTCGGCGCCTTCGGCCTTGTCGGCGCCGATTTTGGCGATCAGTTCAACCGGCAGGTAGGAGGCGGCGCCCGGCCCGGGGACGCTGACCGCGATGTGCAGCGGCTCGGCCGATAGTGAAAACGAAGCGAGCAAGGCGCAGAAGCAGGCGGCAAGCAGTGGCGATCGGCTGGACATCAAATATCCCGAAAAATTTTTGTCATTATCGCGCATGCGGTGGCAATTCAAGCACCTGCGGCCCGCTGTTTTCTCACCCTTCAGCCGTTTCTCCGGCCAGGGGCAGGGTGATGGTCACCGTGGTGCCCTGGCCGTAGGTCGAAAGCAGGGCAATGTCGCCGCCGGAATCGACCAGCAGGCGGCGACAGAGGGCCAGGCCGAGGCCTACCCCCTTGCCCGGCACCTTGGTCGTGAAATACTCGTCGAAGACTTTTTCCAGCAACTCGGGCTTGATGCCCTGGCCGTTGTCCACCACTTTCAGGATCGCCCTGTCGGCCTCGGTGAAGCTTGAAATACGGATTTCCGGCGGCGCCTGGTAACAGTCCTGCAACGCGTCGCCGGCATTGATCAGGAGGTTCATGACGACCTGGGTCAAATGGTCGGCCACGCCATAAATGGCCGGCAGATGCGGGTCGAGTTCCAGATGCATTTTGATGCGCTGGAAACGGCTGTCGTAATTAATGAAGTTGGCCGTATTGCGGACCAGGGCGTTGAGATCGAGCAATTCCTGGGTGGCCGACTGCGGCATGGAAAAATTGCCGATCTGCCGGGTTATGGCAATGGCCCGGCGGGCTTGTTCGAGGATCAGGCGCGGCTGGCAGGGGAATTCATGCAAATGGCAGTGATGGACAAGGCTTTCCGCCTCGATCGCTTCGGCGATGCCGACGATGGCGGTCAGCGGATTGTTGACTTCGTGGGCGACGGCAGCGGCCAGCGAGCCGATCGCTGCCATTTTTTCTTTGTGGAACTGTTGCTGGCGGACAATCTCGATCTCGGTTTCCCGCTGGCGAACGGTTTCCAGCAGATGATTGAAGCCGCCGATCAAGTCGCCGACTTCGTCCCGGGTGCCGACCGGCAAGGCTTGCAGCGATTGCTCGGTATCGGACATGGCGCGCAGGCGGTCGGCGGCGGCGAGCATCGGCGCCAATTGGTGCTTGACCAGCCACCAGGTCAGAAGACCGACGAGCAGGGTGAGGACGATGGTTGCGCTGAGCATCTGTTTTTGCATGGCGCGAATCGGCGCGAAGGCTTCGGCGGTCGGCAGGGCGGCAACGATAAACCAGCCGGCGATGGGGATGCGCTTGGCCGAAGCGAGAACTTCGATGCCCAGCGGATTGACGGTGACCCCGGTCTCGTCAAAGCCCTGAACATGACGATCGATCAACGGATTGACGCCGGGCTCGGGGAGGGCTTGCATCATCCGGTTCTTGTCGCTGCCGGTGATGATGACCCGGTTTTTCGGATCCTCGAGCAGGTAGTAGCCGGTCTCGCCATAGTGGCTGTGGGTGAATTGGTCGAGGAAATTGGGCGCCTTGAGGCTGATGATTCCGGCCAGGGCTCCCTGCAGCGTACCGTCGCTGTCATGAATGGGGACCGCCATGCCAAAGCTCGGGACACCTTGCCCGCCACCCGGGCTTGGGCTGCCGATGTTGGCTTTGCCCGTACGGAGAACCGAACCGACGGCGTCGATGGCGCCGCCCGGCAACTGGCTTTCACCGCCGGCCGGGGGGAAGGCAGCGATCGGCGTAGCATCCCGCCGATAGGCAATTACCCCGTCATTGAAAAGTTCTTGCAGATAGGCCCGCTGTGCGAGGTGTTGCCGGGTCGCCGGGGCATCCGGCAACAGCGGAGCTATCCCGTTCGCCGCCGTGGCCAGCGCCTTGAGCCGATCATCCAGTTCATGATTGAGCTCGGCCGCCATGTATGAAACCGTTGAAAACTGCTGCTGGCCCAATAAACGTTGCATGTCGTCATGCAGCATGCGGCTGGTGTACAGCGCCAGGGTCCAGATGCCGAGCACGAAGATGCCCAGGGTGATGAACGTCACCCGGGTCTTCAGTGAGCGCCACTGAAATAGGTTCAACCGCATCCTGAGGGTCTCCGGCCAGGCTCTTGTGACGAGGATTCGCGGACTCCGGCCAGCCCCCGTCGCGGTGGCGGGGCCGGAACGCGAAAGTTGATCGCCATAAGCCCATGCAAGTTTCGTCCCATCGGGCTGGCGCGACCATTTCCCGTGCGGCCGGGGAAATAATGGCGACCGGCCGGCGGCGATTTGGCCAGCCCCGGGAAACGTTTTCCCGAAACCAGGAAAAGTGGCTTGGGCTCAGCTCGCTCATTCCCTTGCCATTAGCCGACGAGACTTGGATAACCCCATGATTTGTGGGCCTATCCGGAGAGAGGCGGAAAAACTGGACGACCGGGCGGTGCCCTTATGTCATGCGGCATGAGTTTTGCTAAAAAGCTGGCGCAGGACCCAGTTTATTTCCACTACTCGCATCGACTGAAGGAGCTTCTATGAAGGTAACAAGGCTGGATGGGGCTTTACTAGATTTCTGGGTGGCCAAGTCCGAAGGTTTGACGCTGATCAGCGACCTGCCGGCGGATTCGACTGACGAGGTCCTTGCCAATGGCTTCTGGCACCCCGATATTTACCATCCCTCCAGCGACTGGTCGCAGGGCGGCGGGATCGTTGCCAATCAGTGGTATGAACTGGAAGATGCCCTGAACGAATGGTTTGGCCCGGGCTGGCCATATATCAAGGCGATCAAGGACGAGCCGCTGAAATGGCTGATGCGGGCCTATGTCGCGACCAAGTTTGGCGAGGAAGTGGAAGAAATCGATATGCGTGAATACCGCTCCACGCCTTTGGCGGAGGACGCCGAGCGCGTCGATTTTCAGCCCGCCGCCAGCGCCCGGCGTTGGCCATCGTGGTTCGGCCGCTCACGGGGCGGCAGTATCCGCGGTTACTGAATTATTCGCCGGCGGTGTTCACGCTACGTTAACGTGTTGCTGCCGTTCGAGGCAGGAGGCGGAGAGGGTGCCGTATCAGAACAAGGCTGGATCGCCTCATAAGCAATATTTAATACGCCGCTTAACGGCTGGCGGCTTGGTTTTTGTTGGCTTGATCTGCGCGCGCTATCGGGCTTTTTTCGAGCGCCGCCAAATTACTGCGGAGCGGCGAAGCGACCAGGTCGCTCAGGGTGTAACCATCGAGCACCAGGAACATCGAGCTCAATGCCGTATCGAGAATGCTGCGCAGCCGACAGTTCGGCATGAGTTGGCAGGAAGCCTCCGCAGCGAAGCACTCGACCAGCTTGAAATCGCTCTCCGTCTGGCGAATCACGTCGCCCAGGACGATTTCCCCGGGGCCCTTGGCGAGGCGC
This sequence comes from Pseudomonadota bacterium, assembly GCA_018261905.1. Classification (GTDB taxonomy): domain Bacteria; phylum Pseudomonadota; class Gammaproteobacteria; order Burkholderiales; family Rhodocyclaceae; genus Azonexus. Next base: position 166,275 of record JAGTRU010000001.1, read on the forward strand.
ATGCCGCCGCCTTTGCCGCGCACGGTGGCGATGTATCCGCTACGGCCAAGCTGGTGCACGACCTTCATCAGGTGGTTTTCCGAGATGCCGTGCAGCGCGGCGATGTCGGCAATGGTGACCAGCTTTTCCGGATTGCTGGCCAGGTGCATCAAAACCCGAAGGCTGTAGTCGGTGAAGGAGCTGAGTCGCATGAGGGTCTTTAAGGTTGATATAAAATATTGCTTATAGGCTAAGGGCTTGATAGTATCAACATTCATCCCGTCTACATCTTATTGCAAGTTGACAGCGCCAGCCACGGCGTTTTCCCGCCAGAAACCGCCATGCCCCAGCCCCCCGTTCCGCAGAAAATCATCCCGCTCAAGCCGCTGTCGAATCCGGACGCCAAGGTCTATCCGCGTTCGATCAGCGGAGCCTATACGCGCTGGCGATGGATTCTGGTGTGGGCAACGCAGATCGCCTTTTACGGCATCTGCTGGTTGCCCTGGCGGGGCCGGCAAGCGGTCTTGATGGATATCGACAGCCGCAAATTCTATTTTTTCGATCTAGTGCTATGGCCGCAGGACACCATCTATCTGGTCCTCCTGATGATCCTCGGGGCGCTCGCCCTGTTCCTGTTCACCGCGGTTGCCGGTCGCCTGTGGTGCGGCTATGCCTGTCCGCAAACGGTGTACACCGAAATTTTTCTCTGGTTCGAGAAGCTTTTCGAAGGCGAGCGGCCGCAACGGATCAAACTCGATGCGGCGCCCTGGGACAAGCCGAAGCTGGCCAAAAAAATCGGCAAGCACGCGACGTGGATCGTTTTTTCCCTGTGGACCGGTTTCACCTTCGTCGGTTATTTCATGCCCATCCGCGATCTGGCGCACGATCTTCTGAGCTTGACGCCGGGGGGCTGGTCGTCCTTCTGGGTGCTGTTCTACGCCTTTGCCACCTATGGCAACGCCGGCTTCCTGCGTGACCAGATGTGCCGCCAGATCTGCCCCTACGCCCGTTTCCAGTTCGTCATGTTCGATCCCGACACGCTGATCATCGCCTACGACGCGGCGCGCGGCGAGTCACGCGGCGCCCGGGCCAAGGGCAGCGATCCGCGCGCCCAGGGGCTGGGCGATTGCGTCGATTGCGGCATCTGCGTCCAGGTCTGCCCGACCGGGATCGATATCCGCAACGGCCTGCAGAACGAGTGCATCGGCTGCGCCGCCTGTATCGATGCCTGCGACCAGGTGATGGACAAAATGAGCTATCCACGCGGCCTGATCCGTTATTCGACGGAAAACGCCGTCAGCCTGCGCTACTCGCCGCTCGCGATCGTGCGCCGGGCGGCCCGGCCGCGGGTCATCATCTACGCCCTGGTGCTCAGCCTGCTCAGTGCGGCTACCGCCTGGTCGCTGGCCACCCGGATTCCGCTCAAGGTCAATGTCCTGAAGGATCGTAACGTGCTCTCGCGGGAAGCCGACGACGGTTCGATCGAAAACACCTACCGCCTGCAGATCATGAATACCGGCGATCTGACGCGGAAATTCCGGATCACCATTGCCGGCCCCGACGGTATCCGCCTCTATGGCGACAACGAAATCACCGTTGCCGGCGGCGAGATCGGCACCGAGACGGCCATCGTCCGACTCGATCCGGGGGCCGCCAAAGCAGGCGCCGTGGCGATCGGTTTCAATATCGTCGATACGGCCGATCCGAACGTTGTCGTGTTTGAGCGTTCCAAATTCTGGATGCCCGACTGACCCCATGCCTGGCCGTCGGTAGCGGCCGGCCCGATGATTTGTAAAGGCAAAATCATGCAGACCAAGTCACGTCTCAATGTCGAAGTCCTGCTTTCCCATGTCCCCTTGTTCAATGGCCTGGCCATCGGGGAGATCACCCGGATCGCCGCCTCGACCAGCGAAATCCATGCGGCCAAGGGCGACATCCTGTTTTACAAAGGCGACCCCTGCCGCGGTTTCTATCTGCTGGTTTATGGTCAGGTCAAACTGGCCTTCACCTCGCCGCAGGGCAGCGAGAAAGTGGTCGAGATCGTCCGCGCCGGGCAGAGTTTCGGCGAAGCCCTGATGTTCATGGACAAGCCCTATATCGTTTTCGCCCAGGCGCTGAGCGATACGCTGTTGCTGCATGTCTCGAAGACCGCCATCGATGACGAGTTGGAACGCGATCATCGGCTCGGCCGCAAAATGCTGGCCGGCATGTCCATGCGCCTGCATCAACTGATGGGCGATGTTGAGGCCTACTCGCTGCATTCCGGCAAACAGCGGATCATCGGCTATCTGCTGCAGGAGTTGCCGGACCGCGACGTGGACGGCAGTAACGTCGCCATTCAATTGAGCGTCAGCAAAGGGGTCATTGCCTCTCGGCTCAACCTGACGCAGGAGCATTTCTCGCGGATCCTGCATGAACTGGCCGATCTCGGGCTGATTGTCGTCGAGGGGCGGAAGATCGTCATTCCCGACGTTGCCCGGCTCCGTCGGCACGATCTGGCCTGAGCCGCCGGGCGAGGCCTCGCGCGGCGTTTTCGGCGCACGGAAAAATAGCTTGCCGCGGGTATTTCAAGGCAAAATGGAGCAAGGTCAGAACTTGCTCAAGGACGTCATGAACCGTTTTATTTCCGCCATTGCCTTTGCCGCCCACAAACATCGTGACCAACGCCGCAAGGATGCCACGGCGTCGCCCTATATCAATCATCCCATCACCCTCGTCAACATCCTCGCCAATGAGGGTGGCATCGACGATATGCGGGTGCTGATCGCAGCCATTCTGCACGATACGGTCGAAGATACGGAGACGACGGAACAGGAACTGGTCCGCGAGTTCGGGCAGGAAATCGCCACGATCGTGCTCGAGGTCACCGACGACAAGACCTTGCCGTCGGAAGAGCGCAAGCGCTTGCAGATCGAGCACGCCGCCAGCATCAGCCGGCGGGCCAAGTTGGTCAAACTGGCCGACAAGATCGCCAACGTCCGGGACGTTGCATCGAGTCCGCCGGCCGGTTGGTCGCTGCCCCGCCGACAGGCTTATTTCGACTGGGCAAAGGCCGTGGTGGACGGCTTGCGCGGCGTTCATCCGGCGCTCGAACATATCTTCGACGAGGCCTTCAAACTACGGCCATGACGGCGAGTGGCGACTAGCGGCTGTCGTCCAGCCCGTATTTCCGGATCTTGTCGTGCAGCGTCGTCTTGGCCACGGCCAGCGCTTCGGCGGTGCGCGCCAGGCTGCCGTGGCGGCGCAGGGCGTCGGCGATCAGGGCGCGCTCGAAGGCCTCGACCGTTTCGGCCAGTGGCGTCGGGCCGGCCGCCGTCGCTTGGCCGAAAGGCGGCGAGCCGCTTTCGATGCCGAGCACGCAGCGATCGGCGACGTTACGCAATTCGCGGACATTGCCCGGCCAGGCATAGCCGACCAGTTTCTGGGCCCGACCGGCGCTGGTCTCCGGCACCGGCCGCTGGTGGCGGGCGGCGGCCTGGAGCAGGAAATGCTCGAAGAGCAGCGGGATGTCCTCGCGCCGTTCGCGCAGCGGCGGCAAGGCCAGCGTCGCCACCCCGAGGCGGTAGTAGAGATCATTGCGAAAGGCGCCGCGCGCCGCCAGCTCGAGCAGGTCTTCCTTGGTCGCGGCGATGACGCGGCAGTCGATGTTGACCAGGGTGTTCGAGCCGAGCCGTTCCAGTTGCCGTTCCTGCAATACGCGCAGCAGCTTGATCTGCATCGTCATCGGCATGCTCTCGATTTCGTCGAGGAACAGCGTGCCGCCGCTGGCGTGTTCGATCTTGCCGATGCGCCGTTTCTGGGCGCCGGTGAAGGCGCCCGGCTCGTGGCCGAAGAGTTCGCTGTCGAGCAGGCTTTCCGCCATGCCGCCGCAGTTGATGGCAACGAAATTGCCGTCCCGGCGGGCACTCAGATCATGCAGGCAGCGCGCCACCAGTTCCTTGCCGGTGCCGGTCTCGCCGAAGATCAGCACGTCGGCGGCGCTGCCGGCCAGGCCGCTGAGGCGGTCGCGCAGCTTCTGCATGGCCGGGCCGTGGCCGATCAGCTTGCTTTCGAGTAAATCGCGCTGCTCCAGCCGGCGGCGCAGATCGCGTACTTCGAGCACCAGCCGGCGCTTTTCCAGCGCCCGGCGCACCACGTCGACCAGGTATTCCGGGGCGAAGGGCTTCTGGATGAAATCGTAGGCGCCGTCCTTCATCGCCTGCACCGCCATGCTGACATCGCCGTGGCCGGTGATCAGGACCATCGGCAGCTCCGGGTCGAGGGCCAGGGTTTCACGCAGGAAAGTCATGCCGTCCATCTTCGGCAGCCGGATGTCGCTCACCACGACGCCGCGAAAATCGCGCCCCAGCCGGCGCCGCGCCTGCTCGGCACTGCCGACGCATTCGCTGACGATGCCTTCGAGCTGCAAGGCCTGCTCGCAGCCCAAGGCGACGTCCGGATCGTCCTCGATGATCAGAACTTTCAGGGCTTCCGTCATGCGCTTGCCTCCGGGCTCAAGGGGATGTCCAGCGTGAATACGGCGCCGCCCGCCGGGTGATTGGCGCCGCTCAGCGTGCCGCCGAAATCGCGAACGATGCCGGCCGAAATGGTCAGTCCCAGACCGAGCCCGACGCCGGCCGCCTTGGTCGTGAAGAAGGGTTCGAAGAGATGGCTCAGCGCCGCCTCGGCCAGGCCGGGCCCATGATCGCGCACGCTCAATCTGGCCCGGCCGGCGACGACGCCACAATCCACTTCGATGATCGGCGCCGGCTGGCCGTCCATGGCATCAAGCGCGTTGCCGAGCAGGTTGACCAGCACCTGCTCCAGGCGGTTCGCATCGCCCAGCGCCAGCGGCTCCGGCAGCGGGCTGTGCCGGACGATCTCGGCATTGGCCTGGCGCAGCCGCGGTTCGAGCAGGGCCAGGGCGTTGTCCAGGGCGCGACCGAGGGCAACCGGCTGCAACTGGCCGCTCGACTTGCGGGCGAAGGCGCGGAGCTGGCCGGTGATCAGCCCCATGCGGTCGACCAGTTGGGCGATGCGTTCGAGATTGGAACGCGTCGTCGCCAGGTCGCCGCGTTCGAGAAAGCGCACGCCATTGCCGGACAGCGTGCGCAGCGCCGCCAGTGGCTGGTTGAGTTCGTGGGCGATGCCGGTGGACAGTTGACCGATCACCGCCAGCTTCCCGGCCTGGACCAGTTCGTCCTGGGCGGCACGCAGCGTGCGTTCGGCGCGGATGCGCTCGGCCACCTCGTCCTGCAGCAGTTGGTTGGCCGCCGAGAGGTCGGCGGTGCGCTCGTCCACCTTGCGCTCCAGTTCATCGTGCGCCTGCTGCAGCGCCTCGCGGGCGGCCAGCCGGTCCTTCAGGCGGCGCCGGCGCTCGTCGAGCATCAGGCCGAGCATGAACACGAAGGCGGCGCCGACCACGGCGACCAGCGCCCGGCTCTGGGCAATCTCGTCGACCTGTTCGAGGTGGGAGAACACCGTCAGCGTCCACGGCGTTCCCGGCAGCGGCCGGGACTGGGCCAGGAAGCGGCCGCTCACCGGGTAGACCGAGACGATCTCCGACCCCTGGCGGGCGATTTCGACCAGCCGGGCGCCATGATCGAGTTCGGCGATTTCCCTCAGGCCGAGCGGCTTCAAGGCCCGCCGGTTGTATTGCTGGGTCTGGTCGAAGGCGCTGCGCGTCGGCTCGTCGAGCGGGCGCAGCGTGGTGAATTTCCAGTCGGCCACCGAGCCGAGGATGACGACGCCGTTCTCGTCGCTGACCATGGCCGGCGCCTCGACCGTGCTCCACGATTTTTCGAGCTGCTCGAGGCTGACCTTGATGACCGCCACACCCAGCGTCCGGCTGGCATCGACCAGCGTCGACGCCAGGTAATAGCCGGGTTCGCCGCGCGTCGTGCCGATGCCGAAAAAGCGCCCGCTGCCGCTGGCCATCGCCTCGCGAAAATAGGGGCGAAAGGACAGGTCCTCGCCGAGGAAGCTGTCGGCCCGCCGCCAGTTGCTGGCGGCAACGACCCGGCCGGCGGTATCGATGACGTAGATCGACAGGGTGCCGGCGCGCTCGTTGAGTTGTTCCAGGTAGGTATTGACCTTGGCCGTCGGCTGGCCACTGTCCGGGTGCCGGAGCAATTCGAGGACATCGCGTTCGAGATCGAGGGTGCCGGGCAGGAAAGCGTACTTGCCGATCTCGCGCTCCAGGCTGGCACTGTACAGGTCGAGGCGATGCAGCCCGGTGGCCTGCAGCTCGGCAAGACCGAGTTGCTGGGCGATGCGGTGCGCCCCGAAGCCGGCCAGGCCCATCAGCAGGACGAGCAGCAGGAACATCGGCAGGCGGCGCAGGGTGCGGCTGGACATGATCGGGCTATGTTAGAGGATTTCGAGCAGTTGTTTGACGATCAGTATGGCGACGACGCCGAGAAAGGCCCGGCGGATGAAGCCGGCGCCATGCTTGAGCGCCAGGTGGGTGCCGAGCTGGGCGCCGGCCAGGTTGCATACCGCCATGACCAGGCCGACCGTCCACAAGATGGGGCCATGGCTGGCGAAGAAGCCGATGGCCGAGATATTGGTGGCGACATTGACGACCTTGGCGCTGGCCGAGGCGCGCACGAAATCCATGCCGAAGAGGCGGACGAAGCCGAAGATCAGGAAACTGCCGGTGCCCGGCCCGAAAAATCCGTCGTAGAAACCGATCAGCAGGCCGAACCAGGCGCCGCGCCAGACATCGCCGGGGCGCGAGGCGTGCGTTTCGGTCTGGCCGAGATTCTTGCGCAGGAAGGTGTAGACGGCGACCACCAGCATCATGACAACCACCAGCGGCCGCATCGCCTCGCGCGGCATCCAGGCGACCACGGCGGCGCCGAGCCAGGCGCCGAGCAGCGCGGCAGCGGTGGCCGGCAGCACCAGGCGCCAGGGAATGCGCACGCTGCGGGCGTAACGCCACAGCGCCGAGGCCGTACCGGCGATGCTCGACAGCTTGTTGGTGCCGAACAGCGTCGGAATGGCGGTCTGCGGGAAGCTCGACAGCAGCACCGGAATCTGGATGAGGCCGCCGCCGCCAACCACGGCGTCGACCATGCCGGCGAAGAAGGCGGCGGGCGCGAGAATGAACCAGTCGATAGTCATGAACGAATCAAAAAAAGGACCCGGCGCGTTGCACCGGGTCGTCAAAAAGGGATTCGTGCGAGGGGTACGAATCCCGGAGGAGCTTGTTGCCGCTGCCTAGGCGGCGACCGGCAAGGCTTCGTCGGTCTCGGCGAGCGCCTCGGCAACCGGCACGATGCCGTTTTCCCACTTGGCGACCACCGCCGTGGCGATGGCGTTGCCCAGCACGTTGGTCGCCGTGCGCCCCATGTCGAGGAAGTGGTCGATGCCGAGGATCAGCAGCAGGCCGGCTTCCGGCAGGCCGAACATGGGCAGCACGGCGGCGACGACGACCAGCGAGGAGCGCGGCACACCGGCGACGCCCTTGCTCGAGATCATCAGCACCAGCAGCATGGTGATCTGCGTTCCCAGACTGAGATCGATGCCGTAAGCCTGGCCGATGAACAGCGCGGCAAACGCACAGTAGAGCATCGAGCCGTCGAGGTTGAAGGAGTAGCCGAGCGGCAGCACGAAGCCGGTGATGCGGTCCTTGACACCGAATTTCTCGAGCTGCTCCATCAGCTTGGGATAGGCCGATTCGCTGCTCGCCGTCGAGAAACCGAGCAGCATCGGGCTGCGCACCAGCTTGAGCAGGCGGAAGACTTCCTTGCCGAGCACGAAGTAGCCGGCGGCGATCAGTACCAGCCACAACACGGCAAGGGCGATGTAGAAGCTCGCCAGCAGCTTGCCGAAGACGACCAGCATGCCGAGGCCCTGGGTGGTGATGATGCCGGCGACAGCACCAAAAACGCCGATCGGGGCGAAGCGCATGACGTAGTTGGTGACCTTGAGCATGACATGCACCACTTCTTCCATAGTGTTGACCAGGCTGCGCGCCGCCTGGTTGTGCAGGTGGCCGAGCGCCAGGCCGAAGAAGACGGCGAAGACGAGGATCTGCAGGATTTCATTGGCCGCCATCGCCTCGAAGAAATTCTTCGCAGGTTGGCGAAGAGCAGGCCGAGTGCCAGCGAGCACAGCGAGGCGGCGACGAACCAGCCGAGGGCCTTGGCACCGATCCGGCCAACGGTCTTCGAGTCACCCATGCCGGCCAGGCCGACGACCAGGGTGGCGAAAACCAGCGGGGCGATGATCATCTTGATCAGGCGCAGGAAGATGTCAGTCAGGATGCCGAAATAGCCGGCGATTTCCTTGGCGGCGGCCGGGCCGCCGGCCATCGTGTTGCAGGCGTAGCCGACAATGATGCCGAGCACCATGGCGATCAGGATCTGACTGGTTAACCGGTTCATTTTCATGATGGTTTCCTTGTTGTGTGCATTGAATGAAGGATTTGCTTACGCTGCCCGGGGAAGGATCATTTGCGGCTTGGTCAGGACTTCAGGGCGCAGCACGTCGGCCAGTTGCTCGGGGCTCATGAGCTTGCGTTCGAGCACGATCTCGGCAACGCCGCGCCCGGAGAGATGGGCTTCGGCGGCGATTTCGGTGGCATTGGCGTAACCGATGTAGGGGTTCAGCGCGGTGACGATGCCGATCGAGCGCTCGACGCTGGCGCGCAGCGTCTCGCGATTGGCGGTGATGCCATCGACGCAATGGTCGGCCAGCGTCTTGCAGCCCTTGCGCAGGTGCAACACGCTCTTGAACAGGCTGTGGGCGATGATCGGCTCGAAGGCGTTCAACTGCAGTTGGCCGGCTTCGGCGGCGAAGGTCACGGTAGTGTCGTTGCCGATCACTTCGAAAGCGATCTGGTTGACCACTTCCGGAATCACCGGATTGACCTTGCCCGGCATGATCGACGAGCCGGCCTGGCGCGGCGGCAGGTTGATCTCGTTGAAGCCGGCGCGCGGCCCGGAGGAAAGCAGGCGCAGATCGTTGCAGACCTTGGACAGCTTCACCGCGACGCGCTTCAGGACGCCGGAGAGCTGCACGAAACTGCCGCAATCCTGCGTCGCCTCGATCAGATTGGGCGAAGTGACCACCGGCACGCCGCTGATTTCGGCGAGGCGGCGGCAGACCAGCGGCGCGTAATCCGGATGGGCGTTGATGCCGGTGCCGATGGCGGTGGCGCCGAGATTCATCTCGCGGATCAGCAGCGCCGCTTCCTTCAGGCGCTCTTCGTCTTCGCCCAACATCACGGCGTAGGTCGAGAATTCCTGGCCGAGGGTCATCGGCACGGCGTCCTGCAACTGGGTACGGCCCATCTTGAGCACGTCGGCGAATTCCTCGGCCTTGCGCTCGAAGGCGCGGCGCAGGTAGGCCATGGCGTCGACCAGGCGAAAGATCCCGACATAGGTGGCGAGCTTCAGCGCCGTCGGATAAACGTCGTTGGTCGATTGGCTCATGTTCACGTGCTCGTTCGGGTGCAGGTACTTGTACTCGCCCTTGCCGTGGCCGAGGATTTCCAGCGCCCGGTTGGCGATCACCTCGTTGGCATTCATGTTGGTCGAGGTGCCGGCGCCGCCCTGGATGACATCGACGACGAACTGCTCGTGCAGCTTGCCGTCAATGACTTCCCGGCAGGCGGCGACGATCGCGTCGGCGCGTTTGGCATCGAGCAGGCCGAGCTGCCGGTTGGCCTGGGCGGCGGCCTTCTTGATCTGGGCCAGGGCGCAGATGAGGTCCGGGTAGACGGCGATCGAGATGCCGGTGATGGCGAAATTTTCCTGGGCGCGCAGGGTATGGACGCCGTAATAGGCGGCAACGGGGACTTCTCGGTCGCCGAGCAGGTCGTGTTCGAGGCGATGGGTAAGGGCAGTCATGGGTTTATCTCCGGTATTTTTTAGGTGAGCACGCAACGAGGCGCTTGCCTGTTCTTATTGCACGCGGCATGCCAGCGTCCGGTAGGTTGCAAGTCATTGATTTATTGCAGCTTGCGATTTATCGAACGCCGCCCGATGACGGATTTCCGAATATCGGAGGGCAACGGCGTTCGGAAAACCGAACGGCCAGCGCCGGTTTGTCTCCGGCGCCGACGCCAGGAAGCAATGCGGCCGACCTGCCTGTCGATCATTGATTGCAATCGACAAGGGGCTTGATAAGATTGCCGGCGCACTCATTTCCCTGAAAGGGCCTCGGTTTGCCTCCACAATTTCATCCGTCAAGGCGCCCTCATGTCGCGCCTCATTGACCGCCGTCTTGCCGCCGAGGCGTTTGCCTGGGCCGATTCACTGGCCTTGCCGGCGGACACTGTCGCCTTGCCGCTGGCCGGCGCCAGCGGACGGATTCTGGCCCGGGATATCGTCGCGCCGCATGATCTCCCGGGGCAACGAATGGCTGCGACGGACGGCTTTGCCGTGCGCTCGGCGGACACCGTGGGGGCCGGGGATTACTGTCCGCAATACCTGAATTTGCGGCCACCGGGGCAGCGCCTCAATGCGGCCGAGGCGATCGCCGTCAGCAATGGCGAAAGCTTGCCGGAAGGGGCGGATGCGGTCTTGCCGCTCGAGCTGGCCGAAAACAGCGGACCAAGCCTGGAGGTGGTCAATGCCCTGGTCGCCGGCGACTGGGTGGCCGAAACCGGCGAGCAGGGGCGGGCCGGGGAGTTGCTGCTGGCGGCCGGTCGTTGCCTGCGTCCGCAGGACCTGGCACTGCTCGCCTGGTGCGGAATGGAGGCGGTGCCGACCTGGCGCCAGCCGGTCGTCAAAATACTGCTGGCCGGCCACTACGAACGCGAGGTCGATGGCCTGATGCTGGCCAGCCTGGTCGCCCGGGATGGCGGTCAGTTGGGAGAAACGCGCCGGGTCGCCGACCGCTCGTCGCTGATTGACGCCTTGCGTTGTCCGGCGGCCGATTTGATTCTGGTGGCCGGGGCCACCGGTGAAGCCGCTACCGATCATGCGGTCGCCGGCCTGGAAGAGGCGGGTCGCCTGGTCATGCACCGCGTCGCCATCCATCCCGGCGGCAATGTCGCCCTCGGTCAGGCCGGGGCTGCCGCGGTTCTCCTTTTGCCGGGCACGCCGCTGGCCTGTTTTGCCGCCTACGATCTGCTGGGCGCGCGGGTGCTACGACGCTTGGCCCGGTTGCCCGGCGTCTTGCCCTATAAGAGTTGTAAATTGCCGCTGGCCAGCAAGCTGACGTCCAGCATCGGCCGCCTGGATTTATGCCGCGTCCGCCTGCAAGAGGGGCGGGTTCACCCGCTGGCGGTCACCGACGAACGGAAATTGACCACCGTCGTCAAGGCCGATGGCTTTGTCGTCGTGCCGGAAACGAGCGAAGGCTACGGCCGGGGATGCGAAGTTTTGGTCTACCTGTACGACTAATCGAGGAAACGATTGATGACCGATGTTCATAGCCTTGTGGCGCGCCGAGCGGCCGCCGACCAGCAGCAGTTTCTCAATGTGGCGAGTGCCGAAGAAGCCCTGCAACGCTTTCGCGACGCCTTGCAGCCGCAGCCCCTGGGCATCGAGCGCATTCCCCTCGGCCAGGCCCTGAACCGCGTCATCGCCGGCAATATCGTGTCGCCGGTCGATGTTCCGGGCTTCGACCGGGCCAACATGGATGGCTTTGCCCTGCGTTCCGAAGATACCGTGGGGGCCTGCGAAGAGGCGCCCAAGATCCTGGCGCTGACTGACGAGACGTTGACCCCGGGCGTCGTTCCGGCCGTCACCGTAAGTCGTGGCCAGGCCACCCTGATTGCCACCGGCGGCATGGTGCCACGTGGCGCCGACGCCGTCGTCATGGTGGAGGATACCGAAGTGGTCGACGGCGACGGCCCGCTCTCGATTCGTTTGCGCAAGGGCCTGGCCCCGGGAACCGCAATCACCTTCGCCGGCGCCGACATCGCGCGCGGCGAGACGGTACTGCGGGTCGGGCAGGTGCTGAGCAGCCGCGAAATCGGTTTGCTGGCCGCCGTCGGCATTGGGGAAGTCGCGGTCTATCGGCGGCCGCGCATCGCCGTCATCTCGACCGGGAACGAACTGACGCAACCGGGAAATCCGCTGCCGACCGGTGGCGTCTATGACTCGAACAGTGCCATCGTTGCCGCCGCACTTGAGGAGATCGGCTGCGCAGCGGTCAGCTTCGGGGCGGTCCCCGACGACCTGGCGGCGCAGCAGAAGGTTCTCGACCAGGCCATCGCCTGCGACGGGGTGATCCTTTCCGGCGGCACGTCGAAGGGCGCCGGCGACCTCTCCTACCAGATGGTCAGCGCCTTGAGCGATCCCGGGATCGTCGTGCACGGCGTCGCCATCAAGCCAGGCAAACCGCTTTGCCTGGCGGTCACCGGCCGCAAACCGGTGGTCATCCTGCCGGGGTTTCCGACCTCGGCGATTTTCACCTTCCATCAATTCGTCGCCCCGATGCTGCGCATTCTGGCCGGTCTGCCGGCCGAAAGCCAAGAAACGGTAGAGGCCGAGTTGCCGGCCCGGGTCAGCTCCGAGCGCGGCCGCACCGAATATCTGATGGTCGGCCTGATTCGTACCGAGCGCGGCTTTGCCGCCTATCCGATGGGCAAGAATTCCGGTGCCGTAACCACCTTCAGCAATGCCGACGGTTTCATCCGGATCGGCGCCCAGACCGATCTCCTGCCGGCCGGCAGCCACGTTACGGTGAACCTGCTGTCGCGACGTCTGGTCGCGGCCGATTTGGTGAGCATCGGATCACATTGCGTCGGCCTCGATTACCTGCTGCAACAGCTCCAGGCCGAGGGCCTGAGCACCAAGTGCATGGCGGTCGGCAGCCAGGGCGGAGTGGCGGCGGCGCGGCGCGGCGAGTGCGACATTGCCGGCATTCATCTGATGGACCCGCTGAGCGGTGAATACAACCGCTCCTTTGTCGGCCAGGATGCGGTACTGGTTCCCGGCTACCGGCGTCTGCAGGGGGTCGCCTTTCAAGCCGGCGATCGCCGTTTCGCCGAACTGGGCACGGCGCGGCAAGCGGTCGCCGTCGCCATGCAGGACAGTCAATGCGTCATGGTCAATCGCAACCCGGGAAGCGGCACCCGGATATTGATCGATCAATTGCTCGAGGGCGCGCAACCGACCGGCTATGCCGTGCAGCCCAAGTCCCACAACGCGGTGGCGGCGGCGATCGTGCAAGGGCGGGCCGACTGGGGGGTGACCATAGAAACGGTGGCCCGCCAGTACGGTCTGGGTTTTCTCCCGCTGCAGGAGGAGCACTACGACTTCATGATCCCGAAGAGCCGCCTGGAGCGTCCGGCCGTGCAGCGATTTATCGCACTCTTGCAGGATTCGGCAGTCCGCCAGCACCTCGGGGAGCTGGGCTTTCAGGTATGACGAAGGCAACACTGCCACCTGGCTGAGGTTGGAATGTTCGCTCCGTTCGAGTCCCGGGGCGTTCCCCCGCCGACACCGAAGACGCCCGCCAAACGGGCGTTTTTCGATTTCCCCCTAAGGTGACGCCGAAAAAATTGGCGGGTCGGAGAATGCCAAAACGACAGGAGGCAGGAGGAGCGGCTTGAGCCGCGAATGGTGATCGGCTCGCCGCTCTCTCGCGGCTGAAGCCGCTCCTATGGGGCGGGCAAGATTCATTATCCTGAAAACCTTACCGCAGAGTCGCAGAGAAGAACGCGAAAACAGTGGCTTACATCGTTTTGTCCGCTCACTCAAAAGGTGGTCCGAATAATCCACGCAAGCCTCTGTTTTTCTCAGCGTCTCAGCGTCTCTGCGGTTCAATTGTATTTTCAAGGTTTGCGCGGGTCGGGTAGGGCGTCAATAAGGCATGCTTCATTGCCAAAGGACGCATGGCCGCTTAAGCAGCCTGGAGGACATGATAAAATTGACCGCTTTTTCCCGGCAAAAGAAGCGGAGAGCAAGATGAGTACCCTAACCTCAGGCGATCGTGTGACCCACCCCAACCAGAAGGAATGGGGGCTTGGAAAAGTGCTTAGCTCAACGCCCGACAATCTTGATGTCTTTTTCGTCGGGGCGGGCCGCAAGCGACTTTCACGCTCTTTCATCAAGCTCGAGAAAGCCGAAGGCGCCGACTCGAGACATCGTCTCCTCGACAATCTGATCGAGACATCGGCCATGACCAGCGACGATTTTGTCACGGTTCCCCTGGCGATTGAACGCTTCATGGTCAACTACCCGGACGGTTTCGCGGATCCCGGCTTCATCAAGGCGACGCGCGATGCCAATATCCGCGGCCACAAGTTCTGCGCCCAGTTGCTGAGCCAGGAAGAGCTATCCCGGCTGATCGAGGAGGGCTGCTTCGAAGCTGTCTGCGATCGTGCCCGGCACGTCGAATCGACCACCAACCTGCTGACCAAGAGCGATCGCAAGACCTTTCACGAAGCCCTCGAACTACCGGCCTGCCAAAAGCTGTTCTCGATCGCCCTGAGCGACCTGCTCTATGGGACGGAAAGCGAGGAGGCACGCTTCAAGCACTTTCTCCGCACGCTGGGGATTCTGCATCTCAACAAATGGCCGTTTGCGACGCTTTTCAGTTTTATCCGCCACCCGCAGCTACATGCCTTCGTCAAGCCTACCACCACCCAGAATGCGGCCAAGGCGCTGTGCTGGCGTATCAATTACAAGCCTGAGCCGAACTGGAAAACCTACGATGCGGTTCTCCGTCTCTACAATTACGTCCGAACGAATCTGCTTGAAGAAGGCATGATGCCGCGCGATCTGATCGACGTGCAGTCCTTCATCTGGTCGATCAGCCAAAAATAGCAGCAGGCCTCCTCTCGCCGGCTGTGCGATGGCGAAAAACGGCGCGCCAGAAGTGCTTCGCACGACCGGCGCGCTGGCTTTTGACAACCGTTGACGCCGCCGGCCCGGGGGGATGGGCGCAAGACGCCTGGTGCCGAGAGGGCGAGTAGTTGACAATGCCAATGTTTTTGATGAGAATGATTCGCAACAAGTGGCCAGCCAAGCCAGTACGGTAGCCAGCCAACCCGGCAATCCATTACTGGAGGCACCATGCAAATCATCTTCTGGCAGCCAATCTGCCAATTCTCAAGGCGCCTGGCGGGATTTGCCTTGGCTGGGAAATTGCGCCGCTATCTGCCGGACAGCCTTTACCTCAGCCTGGCACTGGCAGGTGGACTGCTCTGGCTGGCCCTGTGCCGTTTTTGACGGGGAGCGCTCATGCCAACCAACAATCTCTGGGCCGGCGTCTTGAGCCAATTGCTCATTCATCAGGAAACCGGCTGCCCGCATTCGACTCGGCTTGCCATCCGCCTGCTCGATCAACTCAGCGAATTCGACAACCTGGACGAGGAGGTCCGCACCCTGTGCGAGCGCGCCAGTCGTCGCCTGGAAAACGAACTGGAGGAGCAGCATGCTGGCGCCGCTTAAGGAACGCGCGTGGCAGGAGAGTCCCTCCGGCGCATCGGGAACTTCCGGGTTGGCGACCAAGCCGGTCGAAGCGCCGCCCCCGGGTGAGGAGCTCGGGGACTTGCGGCGAGCCTTGCGGGAGAGTCGCATGCGGCTTCACCGAAGCGCCTGGGAAAGCACCAAGCAGATCGCGGCCTTGAATAACGAGGTGAGCCGCCTGGCGACCCTGTGCGCCAGCTATCGCCAGCAGCTTGTCGAGCCTGAGTCGGGCGTCGCCATCATCGAATTGGCGCGCCAGTTGATGCAAATCAGCGCCGAGAACGAGGCGCTGAGAAGCGTTGCGCACCGGGTATGGACGCAGGAACGGACGATTCAAGCCGCGCACGAGGAATATATCCGTTTGGCGCAGGAGCGAGATGCTCTGGCGCATGAGCTTCGCCTGGCCAAGTCCAGGCCAGGCACAGCATGACCTTCTTGATCATTCCTAGCGCGGAGCACTTCGATGACTGACTTTCGCTTTCCCATGGCCGGTGGCCTGTTTGACAGCGGCCGGGCGCTTTTTGCCAGTGCCGTTACCTTGCCCGCCGAGGCCAAGCCGTTGCCGGCCAGTGGCTCGCGGCGCCGCAAACTGTGGGAGATTCCCCACAAATATCACTGCCCGTTGATCGGTGTCTGTTTTGCTTGTGGAGAATTGCGGCGCCTGATGCACAAGGTGATGCACGTGGCGCCCGAGGCTTCCGATTTCCTGCTGCACACGACGGCGGTCAGCAATTGCGAGGAGCGCAGCCGCCTCGCCGAGCTCCTGCAAAAAGCGCTGGAGCAGCGCTATCAATTGACCCTGCGCCAATTCGCCATGATCAAGAGCGAGAACGAACTGCGGGCGGCCTGGCAAGCGGCCGGTCAGGAAGACCGGGATATTTCCGCCGTGTTGTGGGCGTGCTGGACCCATCCGTACTGCGGCGAGCAACTGGCAAAAGACATCTACGGCGACCTCCACATGCTCCAGCATCAATTGGGCGCGCGGACGCGGCGCGAGCAGCAGGTCATGACGACATTGCAGGTGCAGAACGTCGAATTGCAGAAACGCCTCGCCGCTGCTCTGGCCGAAACCGTGGAACGGCAGCAGAAAAGGGCGGCGCAAGCCGCCGAAGCTGGTCAGACCATCGCCCAACTTCGGGCCGAGTTAATCGCCAAGGAGGCTTGGGCGGCCAATCTGACCAGGGCGTCCACCGCCCTGCGCGAGGCGATCCCTGACCTGGAAACCCGGCAGCTATTGACGCAGCGATTGGCCGAGGCCGAAGGACGGGTCAAGGCCGCGCGGCAGCAGGTGGAGGAACAGAACGCGGAGCTTGTCCGGCTGCGCGATTTTGCCAAGTATGCCGAGCAGACCATTGCCGCGCTTACGCGCGAAGATGAAACGCTGGAAGCCATCCCGGATGGGCAACTCGCCGGAAAGTGCGTGCTCTGTGTCGGCGGCCGCTCGGGGGCTGTGAACTCGTACCGGGAAGTGGTCGAGCAATCCGGCGGGCACTTCCTGCACCACGACGGCGGTCAGGAGGAAAGTCTGCATCGCATCGACAGTGCCCTGGCCGCGGCCGATATCGTCATCTGTCAGGCCGGCTGCATCAGCCACAACGCTTATTGGCGAGTCAAGGAACAATGCAAGCGCACCGGCAAACCGTGCATGTTCGTGAAAAACAGCGGCGTCACCAGCTTCGGTCGCGCGGTCGGCGGGATCGCCAAGTCTTAACCCCGGAAACATTACCGCAGAGTCGCGGAGGAGCAGAGAAGATCGGGAATACAGTCGCTTGCCAAAGCGATGCAACTCGCCCTGCCTTTGCTTTTCCTCCGTGCCTCGGCGCTTCAATTCCGTTTTTTGGTTGCTTCAGCAGACGTCCTGGATCGGCGTCAGCGGCGAGGTGCGCAGGATCCGCTGGCGGCCGAGGCCGAGGCCGAGGGGATCGGCGGCGAGCAGGTTGGCGCTGCGTACCGCCTCTGGTGACGTACTTCCGCGCGGCGGTGCGGGAAATTCCTCGACCGGCTGCGCGGCGCTGTTGGGCAGCAATTCGACCACCAGCACCGACAGCGCGGCGTTCGCCGGCAGGCCCAACTCGGCCAGTTGCAGTTCGACCGCGGCGCGCTCGAAGACCGTGCGGCCAAACCACTGGCTCGGATCGCGCGTCACGCGCTCGAGGTCACCGGCGAACGGCATCGGCTGACGGGCCAGCAACAGGTTGCGCTGGCCGCTGGCGTCGGCTTGTTCGATCTGGACGTAGAGCAGCGCCCAGAGATTGCTCAGGGGCTGGGTCGGCACCCGCTGCGGCAGGCGCGGCGCGGCCATGCTCGCCAGATTCGAACTGAAGAGGGCGATGGCATAGGTAATGGGGCGCCCGTCGACCAGCGACACCGCAAACGGTGCCTGGACGACGATGTCACCACCGGCCAGTACCTCGGTGAACCAGTCCGCCGCCGTGGGCGAGATGGGCGCCTCGCTCGTGATGGCGAGCTCGCCGCCGCCGACGGCAGCGCCCGTCGCGGCTTGGTATTGCGCCAGCTCCGCGGGCGAGATCGACAGCTTCAGGGTGGCCAGGGCGATGCGGTCGGCCTTGGCCACACTCGGGGCTGGATACTGGCTAAGCGCCGTCTGCATCAGGAGGTGCGCGGCATGGGTGAAAATCGGCGCGTCGGGTTTTGGCAAGACGTTCGTCTGCACACCTTGGCTTCGATAGACATTGCAGACGATTTCCGGGGCCGGGTGCTGGACGCCGGTGACCCGCAACGGACGGCTGAAACGGGCGCGGGCAGTGGTCCAGTGCTCGCCGCCGTAGCCGACGCGAAGCTCGTAGGTCCAGAAACCGAAGAGCGCCGGCGAGTCGGCGTCCACGCCGGGCGGCAAGGGCAGCAGCCAGTGGCGGATGGCTGCGCCGGGCGCCGCCGGCTCGGCCGGAAGCAGTTCCACCATGGCCTCGTAACCGGCGCGGTCGGCGCTTTGGCCGGGGCGGATGACGCGTATCCACTCGGGATCGACGGGCAACGGCGGCTCGGGGAACTTGCCGAACAAGGGAATGGATTGCGCCGGGGTGATCAGCGGGTCTGGGCCGTAGCCGAGGACGCGGGCGAAATACTTGAGTCCCCGGTCGGGGTGCTTGCCGTCAATCGCGAGCCCTTGTTCGAACTCGATCCACAGCGACTTGGGCATCGCCGGGGTCGCCGCATAGCCGCCGTCGGCCTCGGGCACGACGGTCGCCGGCCGGGCGATGCCGACCGCAGCGATGGCCGGCTGGGTGCCCGGCGGGCGGGCTATGGGCAGGGTCACGTGGCATTCCTGGCCGACGACAGCGGCGCCGCTGCGCAGCATGGCGCGCGCCTGCCAGTTGACCTTCTGCACACGGCCGATGCCGGTCAGCGGATCGGCATCGGCCGGCTGGATGGCGTCGAAGAAGATCAGTTCGCTGTAGTTGCGCGGCTCATCCTTGCCCTTGTTCGCCTGCTTGCTGACGACGAAGGGCAGTGCCACCTCGCCGATCGCCTCGGCCGGTTCGCCGGTTGCGGCCGCCGGACGCTCGATGGCGATGCCTTGATCGACCAGGCCGCTCCATGTCCAGTCGCGTTCCAGACGTACCCGGCGGGCCACCAGCCAATGGCCGTAGAGCTCGTCGCGGGAGGCGAAGGTGATCTTGCCGTTGCCGTCGGCCAGCATATGGCGCAAGGCGCCGCTCGCGGCAAAGGCGACGCGCCGGCCGGGGCGGGCGCGCAGACTCATGCCGTCGGCTTCGAGATCGAGAGTCTCGGCGACCAGTTGCACGGGATCCGGCGACGGCTGCCCCAGGAGATCGAGCGGCTGGAGCAGCATGGCGACGCAGCGCTCGGTCGGCCGCAGGTGGACGTCGAGAAGTTGGACCGGCTTGATTTCCTCACGGCGCAGCGCAACATCGGCCAGCAAGCCGAGGGCGACGTCATGTCCGGCAACGCTCTGGCGCAGTGCCGGCGCAAAATGGCTGGGCGTCGTTGCGGCCGGCAGGTTGGCCGGGCGAATGCGCAGGCGGACGTTGCGCCCGGTCGGTACGGCCAGGCGGTCGCCGCTGCTGGCCGTCGCCAGGTCACCGGCCGCCGCCTCGATATCGGCGCAATCGACATAGTCGATATTCACCGCCAGGGCGCTTTCTTCGTCGGCGAAGCGGGGGCTGGTGGCGGGAAAGCCATCGCGCGCCGGCAATTCCTTGAGCACCGTGTACACCTCGACGAATTCGCCATCGCGAGGCAGTGCGCCGCCGGCATCGCCGCGCGGCGTGAGCACCTGAACCGTAATGGCGACGTGGCTGACATCCGGATCGGGAATGCCGACGCCGAAAACCATGCTGCGCTCCGCCGTCAGGTTGCCGACCAATTCAGCGACCAGATCGGCGCTGGCATCGACACCCGCGAAGACGAAGTCGGGATAGGCCAACAGGGGCCGGCGCAAGGTCAGGCGCGTCGGACTGGCGGGATCATCGGTCGCCAGGCGCATCGCCTTGGGCGGCACCCGGCGTTCGAAACGCACGCTGGCGACCGGCGCCGCGGCCGGATTGATGGCCACGTCGCCGACCTGCGGGCCGCCGCCGGTAAGATCGACCAGGCGGACGCGGAAATCGTAGCGTTCACCGTAACGGAGGGGCGGAGCGGCCTGTGCGGTCCACGCGCTGGCCGCCGGCCGCCGACCGGCCAGCCGTTGCGCGACGGGATCGGCCAGGACCAGCGAAGTGCCGCGCCAGGCGGCGAAGTAGCGGGGCAGCGTCAGCATCACGTCGCTCTCGAGATTGGGCCGCTGCGGCGGCGTATCGACGGCGAATTCGCCCGCGATCTCGGCACTCCACGGCCCGAGCCGGGCCTTGCCGGTGACGCCGCACAGCGTCTGCCAGCCATCGGCGCTGCCCTGGACGCGGACATCGACGCGGTAGCCGGCGACGCCGAGCGGAGCCCGGGTGGCGGTAACCGAAGCATCGCCGCGAGCACGACTGTTGTCCAGTTGCCGGTTGACCCAGGCCAGTACCTGCTCGTCGTCCCAGCCGATCTGGATGCCGGCTTCGGCCCCCGGGGGCAGGGCATAGCCCCCCTCCTCCGAGCAGGCATCCGCGGTGGTCGGCTGGCGCAGGTGCACCGCGCCGGCAAAGCCGTCGTCGTATTCCATCGCCTCGCTCGGGACGCGATTGGCCTCGCTGCCCTGCAAGATTTCATCATCGGGGAAGAGCACGGCGGCAAACAGCGGGCGCCCCTGAGTGCTCAGCGGCGGCAAGCGCGCGGCGTAGCAGTCGGTGCGCTCGGCCGACCAGCCGAGCGGCCCGCCAATCATCGCGGGCGCCAGCCCAAGGTAGAGCCAGCCCCCCTCGGCCAGCAGCGTTGCCATATCCTGGCCGGGGATTTCGACGTCGAAATCGTAGATCAGCCCCATGGCGCGCGCCAGCTTCGGCTGCTTGAGGGCATAGGAAATCACCTGACCCCAGGACACCGTGTCGGGCTGCGTGGGTTTCGGGGCGGGGGTCTGGCCGCGCATGCGGCAGGCATACTCATGTTCCGACAGCACGTAGCGGGGATCGCGCGGTTCGACCAGGCCGGTCGCGCTCTTGTAGCTTTCCGGCAGGACCTTGTACACCGACCCCAGGGCGTCCAGCCGCTGGGCGCGTTTCTGGCGGGACAGGGCAAGTTGCGCGGGCGGCGCCGAGGTCGGCGAGAACTGCTCTGCCAACGCCGCGAACAGTGCCCTGGCATCGTCGAATGCGGGGAGCGGCGTGAGTAGCGTGGACCGGTTGCCCGCCAGGTTGACCTTGAAGTCCGCTGGGCCGGGCTGGACGACGAGTTGCAGCGTCAGCGGCGTGCCGGCGAAAGCGGCGCCGCTGTCGAAGAGCGGCGCGTTGAGCGGGTCACCCACCGGCAGGACGAGGAGCGAGGCCCGCAGGCGTTGGCCATCCCAGCGCTGGGGGAAAGGCAGAAGGGTGAGTCGGTAGTCGTCGTGTGCCATGATTGCCTCTGCTTTAGCGAGCAACTTCGGTTGCGAAGGGCCAGGAAGTGTCGAAGTCGATGTCGATGACCCAACAGATCGAGATGTGGATGCCGACCGCCACATAGGCATCGAAACGGACATGGTCTTCGTCCGGTACATCAGGCGAAATGCCGGCGCCGGCTTCGAGCGTCAGGCCGGCGCTGGCGACGCCGCCGAGGACGTCGACGCCGGCATGACCGGTGAGGATTCCGGCGATACGCAGCTCGCTGCCGATCTCGAGCTGGATCGCGATGATGATCGAGGCGCTGCCGCGGGCGATGCCGATGTCGATGGCCAGCGCCAGCCCGAGTCCGGCGCGCACCATGAGGCGGTGGCCGTCGCTGCCGACCGCCAGACGGACCAGGGCGGTGCCGGCGAACGGCGACAGGATCAGGGTCATCGGGTTCTGCTCGGTGCCCAGCCCGACGCCGAACTCGATCGAGGGCGGCAGGAAGCCTAGGGTGCCGCCGATATCGAACTGAATATTGCTGACCGTACCGAAACCCAGGGGCAGATTGGGCAGCGTCACGCTATCGCCGATGCTCAGACGGCCATCGCTGAAGTCCACGCGCAGACCGCCGCTGCCGGCGGCCCGGGGACTTTTGGCGCCGCCCGCCAGTCCCATTCCCCTGAGGCCCTTGAGCAGGTCGCCGAGCGGCTTCAGCTTGGCGCCCAGCACCAGTTCCGGCGTGCTGAACAGCGGCGCGCCGCTCGTGCTGGCGGCGATATTGGCAAAGGAGACGGCCAACAGTCGCTCGCCCATGGCGTGCAGTTCGAAGCTCAGCGGGCCGAGACTGATGCTCCAGGTCGAGGCGTCGATCTGGACATCGATCCGGGTCCGGTGCGGATTGCTGATGTCGTCGAGCTGCACGGCATCGGCGTAGCGCAACATGACTTTGGCGGGGCCGCAGTCGATGACCGGCTCGACCTTGTCCGAGTCAAGCTCCCAGCTCTTGGCGAAAGTCAGGCCGTTACTGCCGAGCTGCGGCATCTCGTCGACACTCAACTGGGTCAGCAGGGCCTCGAAGGCGGGCGGGAAGAGGCCGGTCGAACGCAGTAGGGCGCGCACATCGCCCAGCTTGAAGTCCTCGCCGTCGGGAACGCGCAGCCGGCCGTGATCGCCCAGGCCCTTGGCCGGGACGAACTCGAATTGCGGATACGGAAAGTAGATTTTCTGCGTACCGGTGCCCTGGAGCAGCCCATATTCGTTCTGCGGCAGGGTCGTGGCGCCGGGCAGGCGCAGGGCAAACACGTCGCGGCAGTCGGCGAGGTGCCAGAGATCGTTGCCATTGGGCTGAATGACCGGCACCGGAAAGTCGGCGTCCAAGGCCTGCGGTTCGCTATCCAGCGGCTTGCACCGGGTCACGCTCCAGGCGCCGGCGCGCGGCAGGACCGGGCTGCCGGCCAGGGCCAGCACCAGGTGACCTTGATGGCTGGGGCTGAGAGTCGGCGTAGCCTCGATCTGGGTGGCGCGCAAAAGCTGGCCGGTGCCGCCGATGTCGATGACACAGGCCACCTTGCCGCGCGCCGGGCTGTGTTCGAAGGCGGCAAAGACCTGGCCCAGCGCTTCCGCGCTCGGCGGCCCGCCGGCGTTGGGATTTTTCGGATCAGGCGGCGTCGGGTCGAGCAGGAGGAAGCCCC
This sequence comes from Pseudomonadota bacterium, assembly GCA_018261905.1. Taxonomy (GTDB): domain Bacteria; phylum Pseudomonadota; class Gammaproteobacteria; order Burkholderiales; family Rhodocyclaceae; genus Azonexus. Next base: position 189,228 of record JAGTRU010000001.1, read on the forward strand.
AGACGTCCTGGCAGGCAATCGCTTCCTGCCCCTCGGCCGAAGAACCGCCGGCGACCAGCCAATTTCCGCTGTGCGGCACGAGCAGCGCGCTGGCATCGAAGCGCACGGCCTGCGCATTGGGCAGCGAGGCGAGCCGCGGGTCGGTGACTTCGACGATGCGCTCGGCGCGGATCAGGCGATCGACCAGGCCATGGTGCAGGCGGGATTCGTCGGCGACGCCATCGGCGTACGTCACGAAGGGGATGAACAGGCTGTCGGACACGGCGACCCAGCCGCTGTCGCGCCGGATCACCCAACCGACCTGCTGGCGGTTGATGGTGACGGTGCGCCGGACCTTGATGCCCCAGGGATGGATCACCGCCTGGACGACGATTTCTTCGTAGGCCGTGCGGCCGAGCAGGACGTTGAAGGCGGTCTTGACGACGCCGACGCCATTGGGGTTGGGAATATCGTTGGGATGCTCGAGATTTTCGTCGCGCCAGTCGCTGAAGACGCTGGCGCCACGGCCGGAAAGGTCGTAGCGGCGGAGCGGTACGGCGGGATGGACGCCGTAGTAGCCGAACTCGTTTTCGAAAATCGCGCCGCTGCTGCGTCCCAGAACCTGTTGCCCGTACCCCATCGGCTCCGTCGACGGTGGATGTTTGACGCCGCCGACGATTTCCATATAGCCGTTGAACACCGCCCGCGAAGAGTGCGGGTTGGGCGGCACCAGTTTGAGCTGCATTCCGCCGCGCAACTGGTCGGCAAAACGCGGCTGATTGAAGGCAAAGGTGTCGGCGGTCTGTGGCGAGAGCACGCTCACCAGCCCGAATGGCAAATTCAGGCGGGCTCCGAACTCGGCATTTTTCTTGACGGCATTGACGTATTTATGCAGCGCCTCGGTGGGCGCAATGCGCACCAGGTTCACCGTCGGTACGTTGACGCGGTCAAAGCTGCCATCGCCTTCCTTTCCGGCAGCGATGACCCGCAGTTCGTAGTCCTCGGGATTCGCGAGATCCGTGGGATCGGTCGGCGGGGGCAGCGGCAGGGCCAGCATCGGTTCCCAGGAAATCGAGGGCAGCGTGACCACCATCAGCCGCGCGCCCGGCACGGCCAGCATGCCGGCTTCGATCGTCACGTCATCGGCCGCCGTTCCCGGCGCCTGACCGTTGTCATCGATATGGACATAGACGCCGAAATGATCGGCCAGTCCCGAGACGTCAATCAAGGCCCGGGCTTTCCACATCGCCAAGTCGTGCTTGCTGGCCGGCGGAATCTGCGGCGTCGAAAGCTGCTCTTCGAGGTACTGCAACTGCAAGCCGAAGGCCAGGTGCGCGACATACGGCGCAGCCCCCCAGGTGGTGCGGGCGAACGCCGCGCCGCCGACGTCGAAGGGGGCATCCTGCGAGGTAACGTACGGATCGGGCAGGGTGAGCGAGAGCTGGTGGGTCGGCAAGCCAAGCCAGAGCTGGCCATGTTCGATGCCGGTGCCGGCCAGGCTGCCCTTGAGCACCAGCCCTTGCGGGACGCCGCAAGTGAGTACGCCGTTCTTGGCCGAATAGCGATGGCGCTCGCGCCGCAGCGCTGTGCCCGCCTCCGACAAACCGAAACCGAAGAGCGCGATCTGCACTCCGCTGGCCAAGCGGCTGATGGTCGTCAACGCGGCGATTTCGCTGACGGCCACGGGGCTGCCGGTGATGCGAACCGGCCGGTCGAGGCGGGCCGAGGCGATGCCGGGAATCACCAGTCCCTCGGTCTGGCCGCCGAAGGCGACATAGAAGAGGCCATCTCCCGCCGCATAGTCCATCGTTGCCTGGCTGCGCCGTTGTTCGTTGGCGCGGTCGCGCCATAGAGCGAAGGTATCCTGCGCCTTCTGCCGTAACTGCCAGAACATCGAACCGATCAGTCCGGGCGCCGCCCACAGGTGGACTTGGCCGAAGTGCTGCGGCGTGAAATGCGGCGCCCAGTCGGCCTGCACTTCGCCTTGCAAGGCGAGGTAGAGGGAGCCGGCCTGGGCAATCTCACCAAAGGTCGGACCGTTGTCGACGGCCACCGGCAGCGACCAGGCGGCTTTGGCCAGGGTCGCTCTGCCGGTGGGATGGAAGATATCGGACTTGACGTCGGCGAAGTCGAACGTCGAGCTCGAGGCCGAGCAGGGGATCAGGCATTCCTTGACCTCGCCGCTGGCCAGGTACTCCGCGGCCGCCCCTTGGTAGTTCAGCGTCACGGCGCAGCCGTAGAGTTTGCCCTGCAGCCCGGCCAAGGCCGTGACTTGACAGCCATTGGCGAAATGGAAGGCGGCGCTCGCCGGCAGGGTAATCTCGGCGGCCAGGGCGTCCGGCGCCAAGGCCGGATCGCCGCCGACAGCGGGCTGCGGGTCGAGCGTGATGCTCAGGTCGGCGCTGGCCTCGGGGGCCAGCCTGATGCCCTGGGCGGTAACCACCATTGGCCGGTTCGAGCTTAGCGTCCCGGCCTTGATGCGGCTGCCGGCAAAGAGATTTTTCGCCTGGCCGGGTACCAGTTCGGATAAACCGATGCGCAGCGTTCCCCCCGGCAGTGAAATGCTTTCTTTCGGGCCGCCAAGCCCGACCAGCGACGATAACGGCAGGTAGGCCAGCACCACTTTCTGTTTGCCGAGCAGACGGTAGAGCGGCACCAAGTGCACCTGCTCGGCGATATCGACCCACACCGCCAGCCCATCATCGCGCACGAACGGCCCCAGACGGCGGGCGATGCGCACACCGCGGGCCCAATCCGGGCGATCGAAATCAAGCGCACTGCCGAGCGGCGTAAAGCTCAGGTGGGCCGGCGATGGCGCCTGCCCGGCGCGCCTGCCGGCCGCTTGCAGAAGCTGGCGCGCCTCGCTCAAATCGCTCGCTGCCACCCCCGGGCCGGGAATGCAGGCATCGAGGTTCAGGGCGGATATCTCTCGAATCGATCGCTTCATTTCCGGGCTCCGCAATAGGGGTGAACTGGTCTCGAGGTCACCGGTGGGAAGGCAAGAGATATGACGGATGTTCTGCCGTATCGGCAATGATAGTGGCATTGCACGAGGGCAGGGTCAATGCATTTCGGGTTTCGGTCACCACCCGATCATCGAAGATCAAAGGCCAAAAATATCGCGGCGGGCAGCCGCGGCGGGATCGCCCAGCGAAGGGCGGGGAGGGCGAGCCTTGGCGCTCGCCGACTCGACCTTCACCTCGGGTTTGGGCTGGCGGAGTCGGCAAGGCTGATCTGCTGGCTACTTTGTAGTAGCCTTGCGGCCTTTTCGCCGTTGGATGTCAGGTTTCAGTATGGCGCGGACGTTGCCGCACACAAGTTTCAACCGTTCCCGCCTGGTTCGTGTTCTTGCCGGGCTGGCCGTCACGGAGGTCGCCGAGGCAAAGCAGTCCTTGGCCGAAAGACTGGGCCTGTGGCTGGATTTTACGGATGCGATGGCGCTCTTCTCTGCACTGGGTAGCCGTGCCGGAGGGACCTCGGCTAGCCCACTGGCCGGGCCGGCGAGCGGCCCGCTACAGGCGGAGTTGGTTCGCCTGCGTAGTGCCTTGGTGGACGCGATTACCACCGATGGGGTGCGCAAGACGGGCAATGTTCGAATAAAATTGCCGACCCCGGCGCACAACGCCAGCGTGGAAGACGCGGCCGATTTTTCGCCCTACCATCGCTACTATCTGGCCCATCAGCGGGAGATGAGCGCCAGTATCGCTGCCCTGCGGGCCAGCGCGCGGGCGGCGCTGGCCGGTCATTCGCCCGATCTGAAGCGGCTTGCCGCGCTGGATGAGGTCCTGGAACAGGCGCTGGCCAGTCGTGAACGCAACCTGCTGGCGACGGTGCCCCTGTTCGTCGGCAAGCGCTTCGAGCAATTGTTCGCGGCGCATCGGGCGGCGCGCCGCGATACGCCACTGGCCGATGCGCCGGAATGCTGGTTGCAGCCGGGCGGCTGGTTGGTCGCCTTCTATCGCGACATGCAGGCCGTACTGCTGGCCGAACTGGAAGTTCGACTCGAGCCGGTGGCCGGGCTGATTGCAGCACTAGGTAAAGAGGTAACAAAGTAGCAATGAACAGAAATATTTGTCTAACGGCCTTCATCGTCGGCCTCGTTGCCGTGGGCTGGGTCGGTGTCGGCTATATCGGCAACAGTCCCCTGGCACTGGCCATGACCGTCGTCATCGCGGCGGCTTATCTGGCCGGAGCCCTTGAACTGCGCCGCTTCCACCAGGCGACTTCCGCCCTGGCCCAGGCCCTGGCGGCCATCCCCGCGCCGCTGTTGGCGTTGGACGAGTGGCTCGGGCGGCTCCCGCTCGCTTTGCAGAACCCGGTGCGCCGGCGCATCGAAGGGGAACGTGTCGGCCTGCCCGGGCCGGCGATGACGCCTTATCTGGTGGGGCTGCTGGTCCTGCTGGGGATGTTGGGGACCTTCCTCGGCATGGTCGTCACGCTCAACGGTGCAGTCATTGCCCTGGAAAGCACTACCGATCTGCAAACCATCCGCGCCTCGCTGGCCGCTCCGGTCAAGGGACTGGGCGTGGCATTCGGCACCTCGATCGCCGGGGTGGCCGCATCCGCCATGCTCGGGTTGATGTCCGCCCTGTGCCGGCGGGCCCGCCTGCAGACGGCGCAGCAACTGGAGACGAAAATGGCCACCGTATTGCGCCCCTTTTCGCTCCCCCATCAGCGCCAGGAATCCTTCAAGGCCCTGCAACTCCAGGCCCGGGCCCTGCCCGAGGTGGTGGACAAATTGCAGGCCATGATGGCGCACATGGAACGCCAGAGCCAGCACTTGAACGAGCGCCTGCTGGCCGGCCAGGAGGGCTTCTACCGGGAGGCGAGGGGAGCCTATTCGGAACTGGCCGCCGCCGTCGATCGCTCTCTCAAGGAAAGCCTGACCGAAAGTGCCCGCCTGGCCGGCGCAACCATCCAGCCCGTGGTGACGGCGACGATGCAAGGCATGGCGCGGGAGACCGCCATCCTGCAGGAGAAACTGAGCGAAACGCTCACGATGCAACTCGACGGTCTCTCGTCACGCTTCGGCAATGCCATCGGGACGGTTGCCGACACCTGGACGGCGGCCCTGGCCAACCATGAACACACCCTGGAAGGTCTCAACCAGGGACTGCAGGATGCGTTGCAGGCCAACACCGAAACTTTCGGACAACGCTCGGCCGCCTTGCTGGCCTCGGTTGACGGGGCGCATGCCGCGCTGCGCAGCGATCTGGCGGCGACAACGACGGCCATCGCGCGGGATACGAGCGGCCTGCACCAAGCAATGGCGGCGCGGCTCGAAACGCAACTTGATGGCCTGACCGCTCGTTTTGACACGGCCGTCACCAGCCTGGCCACGACGTGGACTGCGGCTCTGGCCGAGCACGAGCGCACCAGCGAAAATTTGACGGCGGGCCTGCAGCAGTCCCACGAAACCTTCGCCGAGACCTTCGAGCAACGCTCGGCCGCCCTGCTGACTTCCGTCTACGAAACGCAGGGCAAGTGGCAGGGCGAATTGGCGGCCAAGGATGAAGCCCGACTGATGAGCCTGACGCAAGCCCTGGCGTCGATGGCGGCGGCATTGCAGGAAGAGTGGCGAGCGGCCGGGGCGCAGACCCAGGCCCACCAGGAACAGATCTGCCGGACCCTGGGCGAGACGGCGCGCGATATCAGTGCCTCGACCCGGGCCCAGGCCAGCCAGACGATCGAGGAGGTCACCCGGCTGATGCAGAGCGCCGCCGAAGCGCCCCGCGCCGCCGCCGAAGTGATCGGCCAACTGCGCCAGGAGCTGTCGGCCAGCATGGCGCGCGACAATACCCTCCTCGAAGAACGCAGCCGCATCATGGAAACCTTGTCGGCGCTGCTTGCCGCCATCAACCATGCCTCGACCGAACAGCGCGGGGCGATCGACGCACTGGTGACGTCCTCGGCCGCCATGCTCGAGCGGGTTGGCAGCCAGTTCTCGGCAAGGATCGAAACGGAAGCCGCCAAAATGGTCGATGTCGCCGCCCAGGTCAGCGGTGGCGCCATCGAGGTGGCGAGTCTGGGCGAAGCCTTCGGTCTGGCCGTGCAACTGTTCAGCGCCGCCAACGACAAGCTGATGACGGCGCTGCAGCGTATCGAAGGCGCCCTCGGCAAGTCGATGACGCGCAGCGACGAGCAGCTTGCCTACTACGTCGCGCAGGCGCGGGAAATCATCGATCTCAGCATCATGTCGCAGAAACAGATCGTCGACGATCTGCAACGGCTGTCCGGACAACCGGCGGCCCCGGCGGGGGAGGCCTGACAATGCGGGAGATCGATGGCGACATCGAGCATGCGCCGGTCTGGGCCGTCTTTGGCGACCTGATGTCGGGCCTGCTCGGCGCCTTTGTCCTGATCCTGGTCGGCGTTCTCGGCGTCCAGCTCGAGCTGGCCACCAACCTGGAGGCCGAGATCAAGAAGCGACAGGCCGAGGAGCAGCGGCGCCAGGCCCTGGAGAAGGCCCTGGCGATTCCCCTGGCGTCCGGCCGGGTCACGCTCAACAACGGCCGCATCGGCATCAGCGGCAGTGTGCTGTTCGCCTTGAACTCGGAACAACTGCAGCCCGCCGGACGGCAACTCCTCAAGGGACTGGCGCCGCCACTTGCCGCCTATCTCGGAGCGCGTGACGAAATGCTGATGGTCAGCGGCTTTACTGACGACCGGCCGGTGCTCGGCAGCAACCAGCAGTTTGCCGACAACTGGGAACTTTCGGCCCAGCGGGCCTTGACCGTAACCCGCAGCCTGATCGCCGAAGGGGTTCCCGCGGCATCGATCTTTGCCGCCGCCTTCGGGCCCGAGCAGCCGGTCGCCTCCAATACCGAGGCGGAAGGACGCTCACGGAATCGGCGGGTGGAAATGGCGCCGGTGCCGAAAACGGCGCGCGGGAACTAGACCGCCATGCGTGCTTCGGGAAAGTCCGACGCCCCGGAAGAATGCCCGGCCCCGGCGCCGACGGTGCTGATCGACGCCTTGCGGCAGAGGGGAGAGGATCGCTTTGACCCGGTCCGCTTTCGCTATATCGAAGCCCTTGCCAGAAGGGCTGCTGATCGGTCCGCGGCAGTCCAACACCTGATCGCGGACAAGCTGACCAAGGCGCTGGACGACTACCGCGAACGCCAGCAACAAGCCCGAGAGCTGGCCGGCAATGCACTGCTCGATAACGCCGGGGAATTCCCCGCGGCGGCCGACGATTTACAACTATGCTACGCGGCCGGCGATTTCCGCGGCGTTCAGCGCCGCATCGCCGGCCTCGCCGCCAAAGGCCGCAACAGCGCCCTGGCAGAGCTTCTCGCCGAGATCGGGCAAGACACGCCCGCCGCCCCAGCAGGCATTCCCGCCCTTGGCGCCAGCCAGGTTATCCAGGCGCCGGGCGAGTTGAAAGCATTGAGCTATTTTCGCAGCACCTGGTCGCAGCTCAACGTCGAACAACAGTTGGCGCAGGCCCTGGCCCAGGCCCCCGCAAATGCCGGTCCGCTCAACTCGCACCGTCTGGCCTTGCAAGCGCTGACGCAGATGCGCGATATTTCGCCGGACTATCTCAAACACTTCATGTCCTATATCGACACCTTGTTCTGGCTGGACCAGACGGAAATCGGCCGCAGCACAGGGCCACGAAATGCCGAGGGCGATAAACGGCGGAAATCGAGTCGGCGCAATGGCGGATAAGGCGAAAACCTTATCGCCGGGTCGCCAGGCAGTAGCGAAGAACCGGAAAGTAGCTGCTGGCAACGTTTTTTCGGTTCATCCGGAAGGTATGCCGAACACTCCAGCCGCTTACTCGGCATCTCTGCGTTTCTGCGGTGAAATTGCGTTTTCTCGGAAAAGTGGGGCGGAGTTTCGAGTATTCACCTCGCTAGCGTTGGGTCTTCGGCAAAGCGCCGCAATACGTGTTCGCTGATGCTGCGGGCGAGTTCTTCCTCGCCGAATAAAACCGTGCCGATGTTGTCCTGGCGCAGCAATTCCGCCTCCGCTTCGCTATGCCGTGCGCAGGACGATTTCGATGGCCGGATTCAGCGCGCGGGCCATCGCCCCACTCGTCGCTACTCCTCGTACAGCATCTGCATCCATACGGCGAGACGGCCAAAGGCTTCGACCGGGGCCGTATCGTTCTGCAGCCAAGCCGCGAGGCGTTCCGCGCCTTCGAGATAGCCGGCCTGGCGCAGACGTTCGGCGAGCGCCCGGCCGCGTCCGGCATAGTCAGCGGGCAGACGCCGGCTACCCAGATGCAGGGCCTCGCCCAGCCATTCGAGCACCTGCTCGGCGAGCGTGAAAGTGGCGCTGTCGAGATTGAGCAGCGGCGGGTTCGCGGGATGGATGGCGGCGTCCACATCCGGCACGATCAAAGTGTCGGCGCTCAGCGACCACGGGTCGCACACCACGACGCTGCCTGCGAAGCGCACGGTGCCGGCAATCTGGCGTACCGGCCCGTATTTCCCTTCGGCGGCGGCGAACAGGGTGTTCATCGCCTGCGGGGCACCGGCATCGTGGCTGCGCTCCAGATAAAGCGTGCCGCCATCGTCGGCCAGTTCGACGGCGGCTTTCCAGACCTGGGCACCGGCAGCCCAGGCCTGGCCGAGAAAACGTTCGATGCGAAAAACGTGGATGTCGCGTACGCGATGGCGAGGACGCAGGAAAAGCGGCGGCCGTTCGGCCTGGCTCGCGGTCAATGCCTGCAAATGGCTGACTGCCATCGGTACCGGCACGTCGTAGCGCCCGGCATGTGGCATCAGGGCCGTCTTGCCGCCGCGTCCCGCGCCGAGGACCAGGCTGCCGTCGGCGCGGCGGCGGGCCACGGCGGTCAGCAACTGGCCCCGGGCCACGGCCCGCAGCGTCAGGCCGGGAGCAAGGCTGCGCCCGGGCAGGATTGCCGGGTCGAGCGCTGCCTCGCCCGGTTTTGGCGTGAAGGTCTTGTCGAGGAGCAGGGCCGAACCGGTGTCGGTATCGGCGAACAGGATGCTGGCGACGATTTCCTGCGGATTGCCGCGCAGGCGGGCGCCCAGCGAGACGAGCCGGGTCTGGGCCATGGCCGTTTCCATGGCTTCGCCGATGCCCAGACTGAAGGCCAGGCCGCCGCCTGGCGCGCCGTCGGCGCGCGGACGGGCGAACAGTTCGCTGGCCAGGGCCAGGGTTTCCCTTTCGCAGTAACGGGCGCTGCGCCCGGCGTAGGCGTTGATCTGGGCTTCGAGTGCCTGCAGGGCCAGGGTCAGCCAGGTGGCGCCGGCCTGCTCTGCAGCACGCAAGGCTGCTTCGAGAATTTGCAGATAAGGGCCGGGGCCGGCGGTGATGCCTTCCTGCAACAGGCGTTCGAGCAGCGCATCGCAAGTCTCGTTGATGGACTGGAGGGCGGGCGCCGGCTGTGCCCGGGCTTCGCCCAGCCAAACCCGCTGGGCCGATTGTTCGCGGCCGAGGCGAAAGGCCCTGACCGCCAGCGCGACATGCGCGCAATTCTGGCCGAGAGCGCAGTCGCAGCGGGCATAGGCGATTTCGCCGGGGACCAGGAAACGGACGGTTGCCATGGGCAGGCGGGCCGAGGGCACGGCGCCGTGATCGAGGTGGATTTCGAGCGGTTGGCGCAACAGGCGGGCCAGTTCGTTGCGCCCGCTCGCCGAGAGGAGCGCGTCGACGCCGGCTTCGGTGAAGTCGGCCGGATTCCAGGCGGCGGGCGGTACCGGCTCGGCTGCGCCATTTCCGTTACCGGCTTGTTCCGCCGCCGCAGCCTGGTAGGCGAGAACGAGGGCAACGCGATGGCGGCACATGCCGCTGGCCGGGCAGGTGCAGGTCGCATCGCCGGGGCTGCGGCCGGCGGCGAGGCGGGTCAGCGTGCCGTCGGCAAAGCGGGCCTCGACGGTGCCATCTTCGGTTTCGGCCAGTTGCGGCCCCTGGCCGGCCGCCAGTTCGCGCAAGCCGCGCTTGACCAGCCCGGCGTTCGCCAGTTGGGTCAGGCCGTCCTGGGTGAGGGCGAGGAGATCGGTGCGGGTCGGCATCATCATCAACTGCGGATTTTCTCGGCCAGCCAGGCGGCGAGATGCCCGGGGGTCATGGCGCCGACCTCGGCGCCGGCCGCCACCAGCCGGGCAGCCAGGGCGCGGTCGTACACCGGATTGGCCCGGGAGTCGAGCGCGGCCAGCCCGAGAAACAGCGTTTTCTGGCTGGTCAGGGCGCGCACGCGGGAAAGCAGCAGTTGTTCGCTGCTGCCTTCGTAGAAATCGGAAATCAGCACGACGATGCTGCGCGCCGGATGTTCGATGAGTTCGGCGGCGTAGGCCACGGCTTTCTGGATATCGGTGCCGCCGCCCAGTTGCACTTTCATGAGTAACTCCACCGGGTCGGCGGCGTCGTCGGTGAGGTCCACGATCGCCGTGTCGAAGGCGACAAGGTGCGTGCGGATGCCCGGCAGGCCCCACAGGCAGGCGGCGGTAACGGCCGAGTGGATGACCGAATCGAGCATCGAGCCCGACTGGTCGACGAGCAGGATGACCTGCCAGGGTTGCAGGCTGCGCTGGTTGCGCGAATAGAAATGCAGGCGCTCGACGACTATGCGTCGGGAAACCGGATCGATGCGCCGCAGATTGTCCTTGAGGGTGCGCCGGAAATCGAGGTTGCGGGCAAATTTGAGGCGGCTGTGCCGGCGCCGGTCGAGCACGCCGGAAAACGCCTGCTGCAGGTCGCGGGCCAGCGCTTCCATGAGTTGCCGGACGACGGCCTCGACCAGCTTGCGCGCCATGGCCAGCACTTCCGGATTCATCAGGTGCTTGGTGCGCAGCACGGCCTTGAGCAGGGTTTCATTGGGTTGCGCCCGGGCCAGCACCTCGGGATTGGTCACCACGTCGTCGATTTCGAAGCGCTCGATGGCGTCGCGCTCCAGGCGCTCGATGGTCTCCTGCGGGAAAAGCCGGTGAATCTCGTTGATCCACTCCGGCGTGGTCAGCGCCGAGGCCTCGCGTCCGCCCTGGCGACGTTCGAAAACGCCGCGTCCGGCCAGTTCCGGATCGCGACCGTAAAGCCAGGCCATGGCGGCATCCATGGCCTGGGCGTCGGCGTCGAGACAGCTTCCACAGGCGCCGTCGGCGGCTTCGCCAAGAATCAGGCGCCAGCGGGCGAGCTGCGAGGTTTCGAGGGGCGGACTCATGGCGGGGAAATGGCCTTTCAGGTTTTCGCCATGTCGGCCAGGCGGCCCAGATCGCGCAGAATTTCGCTGGCGGTTACCGGGTCAAGCTCGGCAAACTTGTGCTGTTGCTTCTGATTCCAGCGCCAGTCATTGTCGTCGAGCGTCAGTTTGCCCAGGGTCTGGAGCGAATCCTCGTATTCCATGCCACCGACGATCAGTCCGTCGGAGAAATCGAGCAGCGCCCAGCCTTGCCGGCCATCGGCGAACTGGACCTTGCGCTGTATCCACCAGATACCGCCGCCGTCCTGTGGCGAGCCCAGGCGCCAACTGCCGGTGGCGAAACCGCGCAGGCGCTTGGAGTCGACCTCAATGCCGGCAAAGCGCGTCAGTTCCAGCATATCGAGCTCGTCGGCGGCCAGGGCGTGGGCGTCACGACCGAGTTGGGCGAAGGGCTGGGCGATTTCGTAATCGCCGAACAGGTTGCCCCAGGCCTCGCGCTGTTCGCCCGACATCTGCAGCGGATGGACGAGGCCGATCAGGTGGCCGGCGCTGTCGCTGAAATCGATGTCGAGCGCTTCGTCGAAGGCGTCGGCGCAGCTCAGATCCTCGGTGATCCGGAACAGGAGGCGCGGGGCGGTGGCCGGGCTGCGGTCGTCGTAGACGCCCCAGACCAGGCGCTGGGCCAGATTGCGAATGAGCGGATGGCGGACGAAGAAGGTATCGAACACCGCCGGCGGAATGCGCCGGCTGGTGGCGAGCAGGCCTTCGAGACGGGCGATCTGCAGGCTGGCGACCGTGCGCACGTCCTTCTTGAGCGTGCTCCAGCGGCTGGCGGCCGCGGCCGACAGCTCGGGATCGTCGCTCTTGTTGGGTTTCGGCAGATCCTTGAGACGGGGGCCGTTCTCGTCCTTGACCCAGGGTTTGAGGAATTCGTCGAAACCGACCCGGAAGCGGCGCGGCCCGAATTCGAGATCGAGGCCACCGCGTTCGTCGAGATCGAAATCCGGCACCAGGCGGTCGGCCAGTTCTTCGGGCGAGAGGTCGCGCGCCTCGGCCAGCGCGGCGATCTTCTCGCGGGCTTTTTCCTGCAGGCCCTTGAACTTGAGCTTTTCGGCGATGCCATTGAGGTGCATCAGCGCGACATCGCTGCCGATCATGGCCAGCACGTCGAGCCCCTGAACGGCGCGGGCATGGGCCGCTTCGCCCGGCCATTTGCGGATCATCGGGGTCAGCCGGCGGGCGGTTTCGTCGTCGCCCAGCCAACCCAGGGCGCGCAGGGCCCAGTTTTCCTTGCCGACCGCACCTTCGGTCAGCCAGATCGAGAACAGGTCCCAGGCGAAGGCAGCCAGGCTGCCGGCATCGCAGGCTTCGCGCAAAAGGACAGTGCCGGCGTAAGGCTCATCGGCCGGGCTGAAAATGAGCATTTCGGCGATGGCGTTCATCGCTTCGTCCGACAGGGCGCCGCCGGACTTGAGTTGCGGCCGGCTCAGGCTACCCGGCACGAACCAAACGGGTAGCTTGGGCGGCTTGGCCGGTACTTGGTCGAGCGGATCGCGGGCCATGACCTGGGCGACGGCGGCACCGACTTGCGGGTCCTGGCGGGCATACAGGGCGGCCACCGCGTCGAGTTCGGCTTGCAGTTCGGGATTTCCGGCCAGCAGCCAGCGCAGCGCGAATTCGGCGGCATCGCGGGCTGCGCCTGGTTTGCCGACCGCATCCGGCAGCAAGCCGACGAGGGCATCACGGGGATGGGCGAGCAGCCAGTCGATGGCCAGCGGCTTGGCTTTCTTGAGCTTGAACATGGCGCGCGCGGCGAGCGGCGCAATTGCGGCCGAACCGACCGTCCGGGCAATTTCCAGACCGCCGAGCGGATCTGATTCGATGGCTGGCAGCAGGCCGGGCAGGATTGCCGCGCCAAAGCGGGCGAGCATGGCCTGGCCGGTATCCTCGATGCCGTAAAGCCGTTCGCGCATGGGCTGGGTCTGTTCCCAAAGACGCAGGGCCACGGTATCGGGCAAATGGATGAGCGCCCGGTAGAGATCGCTATAGGGGTGGTTGTAGTAAATGCGGATGCTGGCGGCGTGCAATTGCTGAATACGCGTGACCAGCCAGGCGGCCACCGCTGCCTCGCTCTCCGTTTTTTGGGGAATCGGGGTTTCCGGCTCGGGCAGATGCGGGTGTTTCTTGCGCAGTTCGGCTTCGCTGTTCTGGATGCTATGCACGACGCCGCCGACCTTGCCGAGCTGTTCCGCCCAGTTGCCCCGTCGCGTGGTGGCCTGTTGCAGGATGGACTGGCGCTCTTCGTCGCTCAGCGAGCAGGTGAAGGGCGTGGCTTCGGGAAGGAGCGTCAGGACCAGGTCGTCGCTGGTCTTGCGCCGGGCCTTGTGCCAGGGCGGCTGACGAAGAAATTCCGGCAATTCTTCCGGCGTGGCGAGCCGGGCGGCGCTGGCCAGCAGCGCATCAAGCTGGGCAACGGCGCGTTCGCCCAGATCGGCAACCCAGTCGCCCAGCGTCTCGCTGCCGTATTCCTGGACGAGCTTGAGCAGGCGCACCCGCACCGTCGGGTCGGATCGGCCGGCATTGAACAGCGCGAGCAACTGGCGGGCCATGAAGCGCGGATGCACTTCGAGCGCCTGGTCGAGCGCCCGGCGTATCCATTTGTCGAAGGAAAGCGGCAAGAGCAAGGCAAGCGCATCGTTTTCCTGGCTGTCGATCATGGCCCCGGCGATGGTTGTGCGGGCTTCGTCGCTGGCGTAGAAGAGCAGCCAGTCGAGCGTCGGGATCGGCGAAATACCCTGGTTGGCCGCCGTGGCCAGCACGGTGGCGGCAGCGCAGCCAGGGGCGACGAAGCTGTAGGCAAAGTAAAAATAATAATTCTGCTTGCTCAGCCAGCGCGGGTCGAGACTGGCGCCAGTTTCGGCGAGCAGCGGAAAGAAGGCCTGTTCGCGGAGAACGTCCGGACCGGCTTCGGCGGCGCGGCGCAGGATATTGCCTGGCTGCAGGGCGTGGTGCTGCCCCGGGCGGTCGTCGGCCAGCATGAAACACCATGTCGCGCCGTGCTTGAGATCGCCCTGGCAGGCAAGGGTGGCAAGACTCCATTCGAGCGCCGCCTGATAGTCGGCCTCCGGCGCCTGGACCAGGGCCTGGCGCAAGGCGGGCCAGGCCGCATCGGCCCAGACGTTGTCGCGATAATGGGTGCGCCGGGCGCTGAACTGGGTGCTCAGGGCCGGTACGAGTTGAACGAGGTAAAGCGCGCCCTGTGCGGCAAGCAGCCACGTCGCAAAGTTCTGCACGACGGAGAAGTAGGCGGCGTGTTCGGCCTCCTGACCCCGGTAGCCCATCTGCTTGGCGATCACGTCGTCGAGCACGCCGAACCAGGCGGCGGCCTGCTCGAGCGGCAGTTTTTCGGGCGGGCCGGCGAGCATGGCTTCGAGCTTGCTCTTGTGCTTGAACTGGGCATCGGTTCTGGGTTTTTCTACATAGCGACGGATCTCGGCGACAAAAGCGGCCCAGGCGGTTTCCGCCGCTGGCAACGCCGGCCCCGGCCGCGAACGGGTGGGCAGCGGTGCGGCGTCGAGCAGGCGGGCATCCGGCGTGGCGGGCGGGGTCCGCAATGCCGGTTGGCTGACGACCGGGTTTTTGATGACTTCAACTGCGGCAACGGGGGCAGCCGGCGCGGCTTCCGCTTGCGTGGCCGGTGCTGAGCGCGACGCGGCGGCGACTTTTTTGGCAGGGGAAGCAGCGGGCGTTGCCGCGGCCGGCGAGGCGTTGCCACAGGCGAGGTAGCCCTTGCCGGTCTTTTCCTTGACGAGCTTGGTCTTTTCCTTTTCGGCAGCCTCATGGCTGGCGAAATCCTTGTCCTTGGTCTGCCCCTGCGTGCCGATGCGGCCGAAACGCACGCTCAGGGTGCTGCCGGTGACGGCAACTTCCCAGAATTTGTCGGATTTTCCGTCGCTGAATTCGTAGCGTTCCAAGTCATTCTCCCTTTTCGTTTTGCGTGAAATTCGTTGATGTCTCGAGGCCAAAGCGGCTCAATCGTTGGCGAACCCGCTGTTCGCAGGCCATGGCGGCGGCCTGGTCGGCGATCTCGCTGCCCTGGCGCATCCAGGCGAAGGCCTGGATTTCCGCCTCGGCATTGCTGTGGCCGGCGTTCCTGAGGATATTGCGGGCCAGCCGTTCGCGTTCGCGCGGCGGAAACCAGGCGAAGGCGCCGCGCAGGGCGGGCAGGGCGCGCAGGAAATCGGTATGCGGCCAGTCGCCGACCAGATCGTCGATGGCGTTCAGGGTCTCGGCGGCAGCGCCGATTTCTTCGCGGGCCAAGGCAAAGAGGCCGGCGAGGAAATCGCCGAGCGATTCCGGCAGGCCGTGGCGCCGGATGTGTTCGGCCGGATGGTAAGCCTGCGGCGCCGGGATCGGGCTGGAGAGCAGAAAGCCGAGAGCAGCGCCGGCCAGGGCGGGCGGGGTTTCAGGGTCGGCCAGACGGCGCGCAAAGACTTCGCCGGCAAATCCGCCATCGAGTTGCAGCCCGTCGCCGTGGCGCAGAAAATCGCGGCAGGCCTGTACGGCGCGGATCGTCGTCAGCCCGGAATCGTCGCCGACGCCTTCGATGAGCCAGAGAATACGCGCGAACAGGCTGGCGCAGAGCGGCCGCAGATTGTCGTGCAGCGTCGCGCCGAAGACTTCGCCGTAACGGTAGAGTTGCACCAGGCGCAGGCCGGTCGTGCCGAGCGCGGCCAGTTCGTGGCTGGCTTCGATGCTGGCCACCAGTTCGTCGGTCAGTTGGCCGCCGATGCCGAGCAGGCCGGCAAAGGCGGCGTCCGAGACGCATTCGGCGAGAACGTCGAGCTTTCCCGGCTGCTCGGCTGCGCGCGCCTGCAATCGCGCGGCGGCAGCGGCGGGCAGGGTGCCGCCCCAGATCGAGGCCTCGATCAGGCTGCCCTGCCAGTCGGGGTGGGTGTAGATATCGAAGCTTTCGCGTAGTTCGCGGGCATCGGTATGTTGCGGCCCCTGGCGGCGGACGATGCCGGGCAGGTCGAGGATGCGCAGTTGGTGGAGGGCGTGGGCCCCGGGCCGATCCTCCGCCTGATGCCAATCCAGTTCGATGCTGCGGGCTTTGATGGCCGGCAGGAGGTAGAGCGCAGCGAGGCGCGCCTCGACATCGGCGATCAGCGGCGGCAGCCGGGTGGCGGCGGCGAGTTGCCCCTGTCGCTCACCGGACAGGGCTCGCAGCATGGCAATCAGGACAGGCTCGGCGCCGCGTCTGACCTTGCCGGGCTCGGTCCAGGCCGGCGGAACATCGAGCGCCTCCTTGACGATGCAGGCCAGGGCCGCGTCGAGCAGGTCAGAGCGGAGCAGGGCGCGATGACCGCGCAGGCGGGCCAGGGCCTGGGTATGGGTTTGCCAGGCGATGAAATCGGCCGTGCTCAGCACCTGCCCGGCCTGGCGCAGCGCCTGGGCGATATTGCGCATGGCCCAGTCGGCGGCGCTGTCCAGGCCGTCGGCAAAAACCTTTTCGTAATAGGCCGGCGAAGGCATGCCGGCCGCGTAACCGGTGAACCGATCGAGCCGGGCGTAGCTGTAGGGCACGAGATAGCTGCCGACCCGGGCGCCTTCCGGCGGCAGCGGCACAAGCGGCCGCGTGCCGTCGGCCTCGGCGGCATGACGGCGGATCGCGCTGCCGTGCCAGCCGCCGCAGACCACCACGACGGGCCGGCCGCCGGCTGCGCGCAAGGCCCAGGCGGCGTGCTGCCCCATGAAGCGCTCCCGACCGTTTTCAGCGGGATCTTCGATACCGTCCGGGCGCAGGCCTTCGAAATAGGTCGCCAGCACGGCATCGAGTTCGGCCGCCTCGGCCTGCTCGGCGAGTGTGTCCCAGAGGGCGTCGCGGCCTTCGGCGCCGAGCGTTTGCATGAGGTTTTCGTCGATGGCCCGGGCGCGCGCATCGAGCCCATGCGGATCGGCATAGCGATTGGCGCGTTCGCCGAAATCCGGATGCCAGGCGGGCAGGTCGCAAAACAGCGGCGTGGCATCGGTCTCCCAGGCCGTCTGCAGGGCCAGCCATTCCGGCGAATAATCGCAGAACGGGCTGTAGGAGGCGCGCGAGCATCCTGCCTCGGCATGAAAACTGTAGATCGCGACGGGCAGGCGGTGAGCGCCACGCAGGTCGGCGATATGCAGATTGAAGTCGGCCGGGCCTTCGACCAGCACATAGGCCGGCCGCAGGCGGCGGATGCTGTCGCGCACCCGGTGTGCGCAGGCCGGCGAATGGTGGCGCACGCCAAGGACGTACAGATTGGCGGGCGGCATGGCCCCGGTCACGGCAGACACGAAATCCGGCTTTCAGCCCGGCAAATGGTGACGGGCGGCGTAAAAGGCCTTCCAGGCCGCGCCCTGGCGCTTGGCGGCGCGCTGGTCAAGGTAACGGCGCAGCTTCTTCAGGTCGTCGGCGCTGTCCTTGGCAGCGGTGCCGGCCAGACATTCGACAATATCTTCCGGCGTGCCGCTGTCGCCGCGCAGGAAATGGCCGCGCACGCCCACGGCATGGGCGACGCTGACCGCCTCGGCGGTACTCATCACCGAGGACAGGCGCTCCATGCCCGTGCCGTCGCCGGCAACGCCTTCGCGCAACTCGCGGAAACAGGTGACGAGCACTTCCAGCACATCGTCGGCCGGCGCCTGCGGTACGCCGGAGCGGGCCAGCAGGCGCGTTGCTTCGCGTTTGACGAGAGCCAGCTCCTCATCGGCGCTGCGGATCGGAAAAACGGTTTCAAAATTGAAGCGGCGCTTGAGGGCGGCCGACATGTCATTGACACCGCGGTCGCGCGTGTTGGCGGTGGCGATCAGGTTGAAACCTTCGCGGGCGAAAAGCATGCCGGCGTCGCCCGGCAATTCCGGAATCGCCAGTACGCGGTCGGAAAGAACGGCGAGCAGGGCATCCTGGACTTCCAGCGGGCAGCGGGTAATTTCCTCGAAGCGGACGATCTTGCCGCGCCGCATGCCCTGGTAAAGCGGCGCCGGCACCAGCGCCTTTTCGCTCGGCCCGTCATTGACCAGCATGGCGTAGTTCCAGCCATATTTGATCTGGTCTTCGGTCAACGAGGCGCCGCCCTGGATGGTCAGCGTCGAATCGCCGGCAATGGCCGCCGCCAGTAGTTCGGAAAGCAGGCTCTTGGCGGTGCCGGGCTCGCCGATCAGGAGCAGGCCGCGGGTGGTGGCCAGGGTGATCATTGCCCGCTCGACAAGTGCGGTGGGGCAGACCAGTTTCGGAGCGTGCCCATCGTCGCCGACGATGAAGCGGCGCACGGCCTTCATCGACATCTTCCAGCCCGGTGGCCGGGGAGATTTGTCTGCTTCGCTCAGGGCTTCCAGTTCTTCCCGGTAAGCGATCTCGACCGGTGGACGTTGCCAGTCGGTCTGGCTGTTGGAAATGTGGGAAGCGGTCATGCGTTAGTTCTCTGGACAAATATGAACGGAAAAGAATTTCGCCGCTTGTCCTGCTGTTGGAAGCTGCCGGGATCGGCGACACCCGGCCAAATATATCATTCGCATACGCCCATCTGGTGCGGATTCACAAAATAAATGCAATCCGCCTGGCCTGGCTTTGAATACTTCAGGCGATAAGGACAAACATGGCAATGTGGAATGTTTCGTGACTTTACATAATACAAAGCGTCAGGGAAGCTAGAAGCCTGTATTTGTGCGGCTTCCGCGGGTGAGGGTGTCACAAAGTTTGTGACAATTCCCAAAATTACCGCATATTTTGCCATACCGCTTATATTCGGCGCATTCGTGACAAAAGGGAGCCAGAAGGCGCGCTTCTCCTCCTTTCGCTCTGTGACTAGCTCAGAGGCGGCTATCAGGGTTTGTATATCGATATTTAGTATCCCAGCAAGCTTTACGATAGCGTACGCAGGGAGTCCGCGCCTGTGGGCTTTTGCGGCGCTTAAAGATTCTCTTTGAAGTCCTAATTCTTCCGCTAGTTCAGAAATCGTTCCGAACTCAACTATTCCTAAGTTGATGTAGTCGCGAAGTTCCATAACTATGCCTTTCGTAATATTGACGGAGCAACATGCTCCGTTTTTAATGCGCCCAGCGGAGCAAGTTGCTCCGGAGCAAAACGTTACGTGTCGACGATAGCACAAGGGGTTATGGATGCGAATTCGCAAAAACAACAAACGCTTGGGTATGCCTCCCGCACAGGTTGAGGCTCTGGGTCGTTTGTCGTCTGCGGATTTCACTGCGATTAATCAGAATCTGGGCATGCCTCCCTTGACGGTTGAGGCTCTAGGTTCTTCGGTTGGCGTGGCCGCGCCTAAGGAGCGGAGCGCGAAGCGGAGCGACGCGGGCGCGGACGGCGCTCCCCCCTTACTAATAGGGGGGGAAAGTCCCGAGGTCGCTAACCCGGTAAAGTCGGCTCCGCTGATGGATTGTGCTGAGTTGGAAAGTATTTGTCTCGATCGCAATTTGAAGCCGGTCATCGTTCCCGGTGTTCGTACCCTTAAGGGTCAAAAGGTGGGTATCGATTGGGTGTCCTGCGTTTTTGAGCAAACTGCGGCATGGCGTTATTACTTGAATTCTGACCATTTGGTCATGATGCAAAGTTGGGAACCGGTTGATGCTGAGGAAATCGCGGCTTTCGTTAAAGATATTTTTGGCTGGGTGCTGGGTATTTACGAAACTAAGGATTCCCGCTGGAAAGAATTTTCGAATGGCTTAAACGGCTATAGCTACGCAGTATCGATGCCATTGCAGGCGGGCATTGTGCATGTCGGCCATACGTCTAAAACGGTTCTCGTGACGGTGACAGGGCAGGGGGCTGTGGCGGCTAAATTAGGGTGGGAAGAGCGGCTGTACTGGTTTTTGCTGGGCGTCAATGGCTGGTTGACGCGTATTGATTGGGCATATGACGATTATGTCGGGGAAATTTACCCTGTCCGCAAAATGCGGGAATTGGCTAAGGAAGGCGCTTTTCAGCGCCAGGGTCGCCCGCCAAAAATCGAATTACGTGGTCCGTGGGAACAAGATGACCCGGACGGGTCAGGGCTGACGCTTTATATCGGATCTCGCATGTCAGGCAAGTTTGCTCGTTTGTACGAAAAGGGCAAACAGTTGGGTGATGAAAAATCGCCTTGGGTGCGTTTCGAAATCGAAATGCATAACAGCAGTTATCAGCTTGTGCTGGAAATGCTGGTTACTCCAACGAAATGGTTTGCCGGTGCCTATCCCTGTTGTGAGTGGATTGAGCAGGGCGGTGATAGGTCGTCGCTCGAATATAAAGCGCGGTCAGCTATGGCGACGATTGAGGGTTCGCTTAAGTGGATTAAGCACCAAGCGGGGGGGCATCTTGCGGCGTTGCGTGAGATGTATAGCGATCAAGAATTATTGGATTTATTGGTGAGGCCGGAAAGTATTCCGGTGGGTCTTCAGGTCGCGGCCAACGTCGGCGATCAATGTTTAGCTCCTTCGGCTAGCTACACCGAAGAACCGGGCTTTCTTGTGGCGTAACAGGAGTTACTAATCATGCGTTTCACTGCTGAAGTCGTTGTTTCGGGTATTAAGCGTTCGAAAGGCGACATGGATGGGGTCAAATACGATTCCACCAAGTTTTATATCGATACCGATCTCGATGATCGTTCCGGGAATGCTAAGGGTAAGGCTACAACGGAATATTCGATGGGCACGTCGGAAGAGTTTCCGCGTTATGAGCATTTGCCCATGCCTTTTAAGGCGGTGGGTACGTTTTCTCAAGTGACGACCGGCAAGATTACGAAACTGGTTTTGGAAGAATTGAAGCCGGTCGCTGCCGCAAAGGTTCCTCAGTAATGTTTGTTCGGCGCTATATCGTACAGGATCGTGAAAGCGGTCTGTTCCTCGGCTTCGAGGACGGGGATATAGCGCCCGTTCGTTTAGTGAAACAAGCGGTTCCGTTTGAAACCGCTGAGGGTGCCACGATGACGGCGCTTGATCATTGTGATGCCGGGTACATCGTTTTCCCTTTTTATCTTGAGGTGAATGATGAGTGAATTTTCAAAAGCATATTTGATCGTTTTATTTGCGGTGGCTATTGCGTTGTCGTTTGATAGTCATGCTGATTCGCGCTGGCCGGTGGTTTCGTTGGAAAAATGGCCATCGGTTAGCGTTTCGGAAATTTTTCTTCCGGAACCGGTTAAATATTCGTCAGCTGGGGGTTATGGCGCGGTATCTCCTAAAAAGTATCCCCCGGTTTCGCAGGTTCGTTATTGCATGGAAAAAACCATTTACGGTTATTACAAACAGGTGGTTTGTTAATGGCTCAATGTGTTGCCGTTGATGGGGTAGGGGTGTTGCATTTGCAGGTGGGTGACCCTGCATCGTGTGGTTCTGTGTTGTTGTCATCGGTTGAATATATTGATTTCCTGGCATCGGTTACGGCATTTGGATTTGATCTACCGTCGTTTGAACTGGCGTTTGGTGGGGGATTGGTAGTTTTTGCGGTCGGTCTTGGAGTCGGATTGGTTTTATCGGTAATTCGCAAAACGCGTTTTTAGGTTTTTTTCATTCTCGCTGGTTTCTGAACAGGCTAGCGGGGCTAACTCTCTCGAAAGGGGAACACTATGTTCAAGTCTTCTTTTTCCGGCATGAAGTCCATGTGTCGCAATGGTGCCGTCAAGGTTGCTGCCGGTATTTCGTCGCTGGTTGCTGCTGGTGCCTCGTATGCAGCGGTCGATCTGACGGCGGTTCAAACCGGTATTACCGGTGCTCAAACCAGCGGTGAAACGGTCGGCGGTTACGTCATCGCTGCAGTTGCCGGGCTGGTGGTGGTCGGTGTGATTCTGGCGATTGTTCGCAAGATTTAACGCCAGTGTTTGGAGTTCCGGCCGCTTTATCGGCGTTGTTGTCCGTTGCTGAGACAGTGGCCGGACTTGTTATTACCGGTGTTGTTATTGTCGAAGGGGTAGGCGTAATTCTTTCGACGATTCGTTCGATGGGCAGAAAATGATTATTTCGTTGCTTTTGGGTGCGGTATTTGCGGCGATTTTTGTTATTGCGGTCCGGATCGGCTCGTTATGATTTATTTTCGATTCGTTTCTTTTTTTTGTTGTTTTTTGTTTTCATCTTTTGTTTTTGCAGAATCTATTTCTGCTGTAATTCAAATAGGTGTACCGGTGTCTGAGCCTCCGTACAATCAAGCGACGTTTGAGCCGTTGTCGTTTGGTGTTATTTATCAAAATGGATCGACGTTATATCGCAAAGAGTGGGCTGGGGCTGATTGCCCTGTTGCGCCCGTCGGTTGGATTGGTGTCGCAGGCTATTATTCGAAGGCTGGCGGCCCTTGTGGTACGTGGATGGGTTACCAAAAAAATCAATCCTTATCTTGTCCGGAGAACGCGGGTTGGACGTTGAGCGGTGATACATGTACTCGCCCCGATTGTCGTTCTGATCAGGTTCGTTCCGAGAGTGGTTTGTTTTGTACGTGTCCAGCGGGAAAAATCGACTCAGGTGGTAAATGTGTTGCAGATTGCCCAGCGGGTTATCACGCGGGCGGTATTGACATGGCGCTTTGTTTAAAAGATTGTTTTGGCAATCAGATTCAACAGGCTGACGGCTCGTGCCGTTGTAATCCTGGTTCTGCCGGGGTTTTTGAATCTGCATTTAGTGCAGGTGGTAGTGTTTGCAATAATGGGTGCGATACCAAGTTAAAAAATCCGGCTGTCTGTTCGCCGATTGGGGTCGGTAAAGCGTTGGCGGGTGCATTGCAATCTGGCGATGTGCGGTGTTATAGCTATGGCACCTATTCCGGAGAAATTTGCGGTTCTAAGGAGAATCCATTGATTCCCGTGAGTTTGAAGCCTTACCAGTCGCCTCCCGGAGATTCTTCGGGTACTGGTGCCGATGGGGCTACGCCTGATCCGCAAAATAAACCGGAGAATAATAAAGACCCGGTGGGCTGTGGTAATTCAGGAGGGTCTTATATTGTTATTAACGGCGCGGGTAAATGTTTAACATCTACCGGCGATAATTCCATGCCTAAATTGAATACATCTGAAAAAAGTTCCACGTCTACTAATCCCGACGGGAGTACGTCAACTACTACAGAAAAAACAACGACGATATCCGATTCTAAAACCGGTGAAACGGCGACTTCTAAAACGTCGACGACGGTTACTAAAGATGCGGCTGGAAATGTGACGGGAACGTCTACGGCGGTTTCTGGCTCGTCGGGGACGGGAGATAAATCAGGTAATGAACCGGGTCAGTGTGCGAAAGAGCCCGATTCGCCGCCGTGTCGTAAGGGGCAAGTTACGTCGGAAAAAGGGCATTTTGCTAATCGTGATGAGGATTTGAAACAGGCCAAACAGGATTTAAAAGATAAGTTTTCGGCTATTCAATCAGAGATAACGTCGATGTTTACAGATATTGGGTCGGGTGGTGGATCGTTGCCATGTCCTCCTGGTGTTGAGGTTTTGGGTAAAACATTTCAAATTTGTGCCTCAAAATATTCAGAACAGTTATCGGTTATTGGTTTGGTTTTGTATTTTGCGGCGGCGTTAGGTGCTCTTTTCATTATTTTAAAGAGGTGACTAATGTTTGAATTTTTGTCATTTATCGCGGAGTGGATTAATTCCACAATTTACACATTCGTAACGGATGCGATTACTTATTTGTTTTCGACTTTTTTTATTTTGTGGTTGAAAGTGCAATTATTCGGCTTGGAATTCGCGTGGGATATTGCGAAAGGGGTTATGCAGACGATTGGCGCCAATACGGCGTTGCATAATGCCTGGGGTATGTTGCCTAGTGATGTTGCTGCGGCGGCGAATTTTTTTAAGGTGCCGGATTCGATTAATTTATTGATTACTGCCGGGGTTACTCGGCTGGTTTTGTCGTTTTTACCGTTCGCGTAACATGCCAATCAAAATACATCATGGACCTCCGGGTAGTTATAAAACGGCTGGGGCGTTAGGGGATGATTTTTTGCGCGAAGCGAAAGCGGGGCGCGTTATTGTGACGAATGTTCGTGGTTTATCGCGTGAACGCGTGATTGAACATTTTCCTGATTTACCGTCGTCATTTGATGTTATTCATGTTGATGACAAAACCGATGACGGCCGGGTGCGGTGGTCGACATGGTTTCATTGGGTGCCGCACGGTGCCTTTTTGTTCGTTGACGAGGTTCAAGATATCTGGCCAAAACGTTGGCGAGAATCGGATTTGCGTGCCTTGGATTATCCGGGCGGCGTTGATCAAGCGACGAAGGATGATCGTCCCTACAATTGGGACCAAGCGTTTGATAAACATCGTCATTACAATTGGGATATGGTTCTTACAACGCCCAATTACGCAAAGGTTCGTGATGATGTAAAAGGGGCCGCGGAGATGGCCTATAAACACAAGAATCTAGCGATTATCGGCTGGGGGGGTCGGTACATCGAGGCGGCGCATATGGCGGACGATTCGGGGAAAGCGTCTGGTGATTTTTTGAATATTCAGCGTAAGAGGGTGCCGAAATATGTCTTTGATCTTTATGACTCCACACAAACAGGCGCTGTTTCTGACTCGTCTACGGGGTTTAACCTATTCTCGAATCCTCGCGTCATGCTCTTATTATTGGTGCTTATCGTTGCTCTTTTTATCGTCTTTCGTAATGGTCGGCCTACGGTTTTTGGTGGTAATTCCGGCACGTCTAATTCGCCGGGTGGTTCTTCTTCTTTTGCCGCTGGCTCGTCGGGTGCTGGTTCGTCTGGGGCTGTTTCTGGTGGTGGCGTTAGTGGTTCTTCGGTGGTAGATGGTCCTTTTACGGGAGATGGCGTTTTTATCGTTGCATCGGTAAAAGTCGGTGGGATTTGGAAATATAGTGTTTCGTTCGCGAACACTGAATTCACGAATGATCAAATTCTAGATCTTGGTTATATTGTCCAGTCTGCGGGCAGTTGCGGCGTTCGTCTGATAAAAGGGGGTTGGCAGCGTTTGGTGACTTGCGGTCGATCTGCTGAGTTTAAACAGGTGGATTCGACGACGGTGGCTCCTGGTGTAGTTTCGGCGGTTCCTCCGTTGATTCCTTCTGTCGGTGGTTAGGTTTTAATGAGTTCCAAGGGCTAGCCCTTGGCCCTGCCGGGTAGGCGAATTGGTTTTTGACTGAGAGGGCGTGAATTCTGCAAGAATTCAGGCGAAGCCCAAGCCGGGGTGTTTTTCCCGGCGCAGCATGTAAGCCCGTCTATTAGGTTTTTTTGGGGTGGCGAAGCCACTGGGTTTTGGGGCGAAGCCCTGCCTTTTAGCGGGAAAATCGAAAGTCCCGAATGTTGGCCGTTAGGCCAAGCCGAAGGCCAAAACAAACGGTTTTATCGTTTGTTGCAGCACAGGGACTCTTCGATTTTCGATTTTCCCGCGCCTTTGGTATTTATGTTTATTGTGACCGACCAGGTGTGACAGATCCTGGGGCAGTCACACCCGGGTAGTCACGGTGTGACGTTTCAGGGAGTGCTGGCGATCGATGATTCACGGCGAGACATGCGCTTTCTGCATGCCGGCCCGGCTGAAATCTGTTTCCCGTAGACGAAACGTCCGCATCCGCAGGCGCAGAGTCGCACATTGATTTCCGGCACGGCGTTGCGCACGCTCTGTGCCATCACGGTAGCCATCTGCACCGGTACGCCGTTGCCGACTGCCCGATATTTGGCGGACAACGTCATGCCCGGTAGGTCGAAATCTCGCGGCAGGCCTTGTAGTTCGCAGAAATCAGCCCACGAACGGCGGCTGGTAGATTGCCCTTCTGATGCGAGACAACATGGCTGTGACTCGGCCGGCGCAACTGACCGCCGGCGAGTCACAGTTGGCACGCGGCCGGCGATGTGCCCCCACTGAAAATGCCGGTGTCGGGATTGCACCATGCCGCAATCTCGGCTGTTCAGGTCGATGCGTAGATGGTTGTAGCCGTCGATTTTTACGTCTGGCACGCCAGGCACGTTTTCCATGAGCCACCAAGTCGGTTTTGCCTCGGTGACAACGCGGACGAATTCGCCTATGAGCTCGATGCCGGCCCCCGTTGGTTCACTACGCCGCGCCCGTGAAAAGTCCTGACACGGTGGTCCGCCTATGATGCCGTTGAATATGCCGGCTTGCGCGTGGAAATCTCGGATATCGCCGCCGAATATCGGGTCGGGTC
The DNA here is from genome assembly GCA_018261905.1 of Pseudomonadota bacterium. Classification (GTDB taxonomy): domain Bacteria; phylum Pseudomonadota; class Gammaproteobacteria; order Burkholderiales; family Rhodocyclaceae; genus Azonexus. The sequence continues at coordinate 215,462 of JAGTRU010000001.1, forward strand.
CGCGTACTACACAGAATCCGGCTGCTTCGAAACCGCGCCCGAATAGGTCGATTCCGGGAAACAGAGATAAAACTGTTTGGCCGTTGGCTGTGACTGAGCTGGTGGCGTTGGTCTTGGTTGTGTCACGGTCAATCATGATGGGTATCTTTTAATTTGTGTCTCCAGTCCCTCACAAGCTGCTTTCCTTGCTCTCGTTCGGCTTTAATTGGTGAGGTCAAGAGGGCTAGGGCGCATGCCATTGCCACGAGGTCGGCGGCGGGTTCCGGGTGGGCTTCCTGACAGCCGTCAAGGATGGCGCTAGCCTTTTCCTGGGCGGCTGTGCTTATTTCGTTGTAGAGGCTCATGCGGTGGGCTTGGTGGTGGTTTTCTTTGCGGTCGCCGGCTTCGCTTTAGGCTGCGGCGTTGCTTTCGTTTTCCGTAAAGATTCTATCTCTCTGGCGGCGGCTTCGAGCCGTGCAGCGCATGCCTGATAGTGATTATTGGCCTGTTTCAGCTCGGTTTCCCGTGCGTTGGCCTTGGCTTCGGCGTCGCCTGCACGTTGCCGGAGTTCTTTCGTTTTTTCGACTTCGGCGGCGAGCTGCGCATGAACGACTGCGACTTCTTTTTCTGCGTTGATCCGGAAGCGTTCGGATTCAGCCAAGGCGGTTTGTGCTTTTACTAGGTCGGGCTGCAGGTTGGTCACTATCTCAAGCTGGCGCTGTGCTCGGTCCAAGTCGCGAAGCAATTCGGTATTTGAGGCCTGGAGGTTTTTCCATTGTATTTTTGCTTCGTCCGCTTCTTTTCGAATTTCCGCGATGCTTCCTTTTAGTGATGCGTAGTTGTTTTGTATTTCGTCGCGTTCGCGTTGTAGCCGGTCGATTACGCCTTCAAGCCTGATGTTTTCTTCGGCGATTTGTTCGGCGGTTTCTTTTGCCTGCTGTAGTTCCTCGTTGATCGGCTCGCAAGCTGTGGCAATCTCGGTTCCAATGAAGTCCATCAAGGCTTTTGCGATGTGAGTGGGAAGCTCTGCGGTTTCCGTTTCTTCGTCGTCGGCTGCGCCCTTGCCGGTCCATTGCTGCAACAGCTTGTGAATCGTGCCCATGGAACCGGACCCGATACGTTCGCGCACGGCGCGGGCTGTCGGGCGGTTCCCTGCGGCCTTCATTGCATCGGCGATTGCGGCGACTTGGCCGAATGTGATGTTAGATGTGCGTGCCATGTTATTTATCTCCTGTTACGTTACGCTATGTTACGTTATTAAATTGATGTTACGTTACGTTATGTTATTAATCAATATTCGGTGGTTAAAACGCCATCGTTACGGCGGCGCATGATGTCAGCCGGGCAATCGTCGTCGGTGTAATTTCGGTCGATGTAGTTACAGGCTTCTCGGAATGTTGCGAAGTCGATCACGATGTTTTCGTTATCTGTTCCGGCGTTCTCGATGATTACCCAGGGCTTGGGGTTGTCTTGGGTGGTCTTTTTTCCAATGTCTTTTTCCCCGCACTCGGGGCAGAAGTTGAAATGATTCAAGTCGTAATCAAGTCCTGTGTAGCTATTCGGGTTGCAACCGCATTTTGGGCATTTGCAACCGATCTTGATTTCCCAGGGTTCGTCATCGATCTGGCCTAGATCGTGCGGCCCGTTGGGGTTCTGGTTTTCCGATTTGCGGTGAGTGGTCATAGTTAAACCTCCTTGTTGTTGATCCGTCCTGAGTCGTATGCGGCGTGCCGTCATGGAACACAGGGCAGGCTTGCCGGCGTCAAGGGTGAAACCGGAGGCCGCATGCGGAGCGCAGCAAAGCGAGCACCGAACGGGTGAGGATTTCAGGGCGAAGCCCGGCCCTTGATGCTGGCTTGCCCTGTGTTACAGGTCGGCGGGTTTGCTGCATATGACTCGTTTAGGACGGATCAACAACAAGGAGGCGACCAACTCACCGCAAATCGGAAAACGAGGACCGGAACGGTCCGCCTGATTGAGTTTTTAATCTTTTACTGGCTTGCCAGGGAAACAAGCGAAGCGCGTTAGTAGGGCGTAAAAATGCAAAGCATTTTTAGGGCGAAGCCCCAAGCCGGGAGTCTTTTCCGGCGCAGCATTCAAGCCCGTCACTTGGATTTTTGGGAAGTCAACGCGGTCAACGCGGCCAAGGGGACCAACGCGGCTAAGGGGGGCTTGGGTTTTGCAAGCGGAGCGCGCAGGCGAAAGAGATCGGAAGCCCTTGTCCCCGCAGGGGATAGACCGGCTTGTCCGGGCTAGGCTGGAAGAGCTCGGTCCCGTTAGGGATTCGCGATTTTAGTGCAGTCTTTTTGTGTCTTGGATTCTCCAATGAGGCTTGCAAGAATGTTGGTCAATCCTTGTTTGAAGCCGCAATCGACAATTTTCGGATAGTTCGGTCTTTGGGTTTTATCAACTATTTTTGGCGCGGTTTCATTGCATGGCCAGCTTTGGATAGTTGTTTTGCCGGTATTGCTTTTGCACCGGTAGGCGGAGTCATTGGTGGCGTGGGCGCCGTTGATGCTGATAGCGGCGACCAAAAAAAACAGTAGTTTTCTCATTGGTGCGTAGTTGGGCTGTTAGGATTTGGTCGTCATTATGATCGTTTTCGTTTAGACCATGCATCAGTTGCATTTGCCGTTTGTTACAAACCAATTTATTGCGTTATCGCATATTCGTAATTGTTACTGGCATCTTCGGGCGTTGCGTCCTGGGCAGTTGGCGAGACGCCGGGCGCTCTATAGGGCGATAGCCAAACAAAAGGCCGTCCTGATTGCGGACGGCCTGGATAAAGAGGCGTTGCGGCTGTGGTGTCGTCAGTTCACAAGGTGTATGCCGGAAGCTGCCAAGGGAAGATTTGAGGCATATTTGCAAAAAAGTGACATAGTTTTTGCAAAAACCCTAATTTCATAAAATATTTTCGCAACTTTACATAATACAAATTATGCGCGGTTCTGAGCCAAGATTGTTCATGGCTGGGATGGCGGCATGAACCTCCTGCTCGATACCCATGTTGCGCTGTGGGCCATCACCGATAGCCCACGGCTTCCCCCCAAGGCCCGCGAGTTGATTGCCTCGCCGAAAACGAATGTCTGGATCAGCACGGCAAGTATTTGGGAAATCGCCATCAAACACTCATTAGGTCGTGGTGACATGCCGATTTCTGCCCAAGACGCTCTGCGCTATTTTTTGGAGTCCGGCTATCGACAGCTTCCCATCGAAACTGAGCATGCCGTTGCCGTTGAAGACCTGCCTGCACACCATAACGATCCGTTTGACCGCATCCTGGTCGCGCAGGCACTGGTAGAACCAATGCGATTGATGACCCACGACGCGCTAGTGGCGCTCTATAGCGACACCGTCATCAAGATTTGAAATAGAACGGGCATCTTGTAGCGTACCCGCCGCGATCCGCATCTCTTACTCGGTATGCAGCTATGTGTGTCACAGCACAGACGACGGTAAGAAGCGTCGGCACCCTGCTCATACCGGGTGAGCGAAAATTGCTTCGTCACTACGGACCAAATATCAATCCGTTTGCGAGGTATCCCCATGAAAACAACACAGAGACTGGCCCGCATTGCGGCCTGCGGCGTATTACTGCTGGCCTTGGCGGCTTGCGACGGTATGTCGCGACGGGACAAGGATACGGCGATCGGGGCGGCGGTCGGCGGGGTTGCCGGCTCGGTTCTGACCGGCGGCGATGCGGTCGGCACCGTCGGTGGCGCCGTGGTTGGTGGCGTTATCGGCAATCAGGTCGGCAAGCCCGAAAAGAATAGATAAGCCGTCGGCCCTGCGCCGGCCCTGGCTGGCGCGCCATTACAGTCCTGTCATTCCGGGAGATTGAGATGTTCAAAAACACACACCTTATTGCGGCACTTGCACTCAGCGGGCTATTCCTGGCTGGCTGCGAGAAACCCGCCGGGCCGGCCGAAAGTGCCGGCAAGGAAGTGGACAAGGCGGTCCAGGGCGCCGGACAGCAGATTGAGCGGGCCGGTGAAAAAATTCAGGATGCCGCCAAAGACGCCAAGAAATGAGTCCTTCCGCCTGGCCCCTGGCCAGTCATGGTGATCCGTTGCGGGCGCTGGGCGAACGGGCAAGGCCGTGAACCGGCGGCGGGTTCCTGCTGGCCTTGAGGTCGCGGCCTTGGCCCTCCTCGCTCTCTTGCCAAACGCCGCCATGGCGGCCGGCGACGCCCGCGCCTGCGCCGCCGAAACCGACAATGACCAACGCCTGGGCTGCTACGACCGGATTTTTGCCGGCGACCGGGGGACGCCGCCGAGGCCGCCCGGCAAGACCGAGTCCGTCACTCCGCTGCCGCTTGAGGCCAATGATAACGAGCATGTGCCCTCGGTGATGTCCAAGCTTTGGGAACTGGGGCCGGAAGACAAGCGGGGACGATTCGTCGTCCGCACCTATTTGCCCAATTTCCTGCTGCCCGTGCATTACACGACCAGCATCAACCGCTCACCAAGCAGCCCGACGCAAGCGCCGGGCAAAGCCAACCCCAATTACCGGAACATCGAAGCGAAGTTGCAGATTTCGCTGCGCGCCAAAATTGCCGAGGATCTGTTTTTGCCCGGCGCCGACCTGTGGTTTGCCTATACCCAGCGCTCGCTGTGGCAAATCTGGGATCGAACGGACTCGTCGCCATTTCGCAGTACCGATTATCAGCCGGAAGCGATCTACGTCATCCCGGTGCCGCCCAGCATCGGCGAGCTCCCCTTCGGCTGGAACCTGCGCCTGTTGCAGGTGGGCATGGCGCACCAGTCGAATGGCCAAAGCGATCCGCTCTCCAGGAGCTGGAACCGCATCTATGCCGGCATCGGCCTGGAGCATGGCGACGTCGGTCTGCACCTGCGGCTCAACAAACGCCTGCCGGAAACCAAGAATAACGATCAGAACCCCGACCTGACCAGCCAGATCGGACGCGGCGAGATTGCAATGAACTGGTATCCCGGCCCATCCACGCTGGCCTTGAGCTGGCGCACCAGCCTCAGCAGCCTTAGTCGCGGCTCGCTTCAGTTCGACCTGACCCACCCGGTTTTTGCCGACAAGCCGACCGGCCTGCGTTGGTATGCGCAATTATTCACCGGCTACGGCGAAACCTTGCTCGACTATAACCATCGGCAAACCAGGATCGGCCTCGGGCTCAGCCTGTTCCAGTTCTGAAGGCCGGTCCCGGCGGCCCCCCTGCCCTTGCCTGAGACCTGGCCGGATTTCAATTAGCAGTTGAAATGCCCGGCGAAAAGGTCGAACATGCTGCCCCTTTCGCCAGTCGTATGGCTGGCGCAGCAACCAGAACAGGTACCGTGGCCGTGGCTTTCAAAGATAATTCCGCAGAACTCAAGCTGATCGATATTGCGCTGATCGACCCCGACCCGGCGCATCCCCGGCGCCATTGCGACGAGGTCGCCCTCAAGGGGCTGGCCAACTCGATCCACAGCAAGGGCCTGATCCAGCCGGTGCTGGTCCAGCCGGCCGACGCGGCCGGCCGCTACCGGCTGATCGTCGGCGAACGCCGTTGGCGCGCCGCCCAGCTAGCTGGCGAAACGCAGGTGCCGGCGCTGGTCCGCGCCTGCGCCGCCGACGAGTGCCTGGAAATCCAGGTATTCGAGAATCTCGGCCTGGGCCTGCGGGTACCGCTCGAGCCGCGCGAAATGGCCGGCGCCATCCAGAACATCGCCGAACGCTTCGCAAGCCGCGAGGCCGCGGCCGAACATTTCGGCCGCAATCCGACCTGGCTCAACCAGGCCACGGCCGCCGCCAACCTCTCACCCAAGGTCACCGCCCTGCTCGACTCCGGCAAGATCGCCAGCACCAGCACGGCGATCCAGCTCGAGCGCCTGGCCCAGAAAAATATCGCCAAGGCCGAGACCCTGATCGATCAGGTCGAACAGTTGCCGGAAGGAGAAAAACTGTCGAAAACGGTGGTCGACCGGGCGCTCAGCGAAGAAGGCCTGCGTCGCGGCAAGAAGAAACCGCTCGCCGACGAGGCCGCGGCCCCCGTTGCCCCGACCCCGACCGTGGTCGCGCCAGCGCCGACCGCCGCCGCCCCATCGGCAACGGCGGCCCCCGGACTGAGCAGCCGCCGGGTCAATCCGTCGAAGATCCGCCTGGTCGCCGAGATTCTCGGTCTGGCCGATGGCGACGAGGATGAAGTACTCTCCCGCCTGGTCGATGAATTCCTGGCCATGCAGGGCGACGCCGGTTCGGCCGCCTGAAACACAGCGAAAGCCCCGCCATGAACGAAGACAGCCACAACGACATCGCCGACGACCCGGACAGCACCATTTTCGAAGCACTGCTCTGGCGCAACAAGGGGTGGACGGCGCGCGTCATCAAGAACGAGGACGATGATGGCTGGGCGGTCGAAATGATCAAGGAAGGCGAAACGGAACCGGCCCTGGTCGGGCCGTGGACCATGGGCCGCGACAAGAAAAACCCGAAGCCGCTCGACGCCAACGCCTTCGCGACCCTGGTCAAGACCGCCTCGGAAGTCCTGCGTCGGCACGAACAGCACCTGCACGCGCTCTATCACCAAAAGATCACCGTGACGACCGAAGCCGGCCCGGTCAGCGTGACGCTCGACATCGTGGCCGACGAAGATGACCCCTACGCCAAGCTGGCGGCGTACGATATCGCCGGCGAACAGCTCGCCGAACAGCGGGTCGAGGCCAATTTCAAGCTCAGCATGAAGAGCGCCAGCGCCTGGATCGCCAGCGAGTTCCGGCAACCCGGCTAGCGCCTCAAGCGGCGGTGCGCCCCTTGCATTACCAGGATAACGGGCTATTCATGAGCACCGGCGAGACGACCCACCTCCCCTCGCCAAGCCTCTGTTTTTCCTCCGCTTCTCTGCGACTCTGCGGTTCAATTGAAATGCCCGCACCTCAGGCGGCACCGGCCACCTGCGCGACGAGGCTGAGCGAACGCAGGCGCAGCGCCGGTTCGAAGATATCGCAGACCAGCATCATTTCATCGGCCGCCGTCACCTGCTGCAATTGGCGCAGGCCGGCGGCCACCCGCTCCGCCCCGCCGATCACGGCGGCGCCGAGAAAGTCGCCGATGGCCGAACGTTCGTGCGCGGCCAGGCTGGCCAGATAGTTTTCCACCGGCGGCGGTAGGCCACCCCGGTCGCCGCGCAGGATGCCGAGCACCCGCTGGTAGGTGCTGCTGGCCAGGAATTCGGCCTCGTCGTCGCTGGCCGCGGCGATCACTGGCACGCCGATCATCACGTAGGGCTTGGCCAGTTTTTCCGACGGCTGAAACTTGCGGCGGTAGAGTTCGATGGCCGGAAGCAGTTGGGCCGGGGCGAAATGCGCAGCGAAGGCATAAGGCAGGCCGCGCTCGGCGGCCAGGCGGGCCGAAAACAGGCTGGAACCGAGCAGCCAGATCGGCACCTCGCTGCCGGCACCGGGCGTCGCGATGATGTGCTGACCGGGCTGGGCCGGCCCGAGCAGGAGCTGCAGTTCGGCCACGGCGCGCGGAAAATCGGCCTCCGTTTCCGGACGGTCACGGCGCAAGGCCCGCATCGTCGTTTGATCGGTGCCGGGAGCGCGCCCCAGCCCGAGGTCGATGCGCTCCGGATAGAGCTCGGCCAGGGTACCGAAGGCTTCCGCCACCACCAGCGGCGCATGGTTGGGCAGCATGATGCCGCCCGAGCCGACCCGGATGCGCCGGGTTGCCCCGGCGATATGGCCGACCAGGACGGCCGTCGCCGAACTGGCGATGCCCGCCATGTTGTGATGTTCGGCCAGCCAGTAACGGGTGAAGCCGAGCATTTCGACATGCCGGGCGGTGTCGCGGGCAAGGCTCAGCGCCTCGGCCACCGTGCCGCCCTGGCGGACGGTAACAAGGTCGAGCATCGAGAGTTTGGTGTGCTGCAGGCTATTCATGTTCGCTCCGCCATGACGTTTACCGGGTTGCGCCGGCTGGCCGCCCAGCCAAGCAAGGAAAGCAGCGCCAAGCCGCTGCCGATGAGGACGATGCCGGCAATTTCGCTGGTTTTGAAGGCTTCGCCGAAGGTCAGGCGCGACGAAAGAATGGCCACCACCGGCGTACCGAGCACCGACAGGCTGGCTTCCCAGGCCGGCACGCGGTCGAGGATGTAGATCCACAGCCACCAGCACATGGCGGTGCTGGCGATCGACATGAAGGCAAGGATGCCGAGATAGGAAGCGTTCCACTCGGTGGGGTGCTCGGGCACCAGGACAGCGAGCAGAATCAGTGGCACGGCACCGATGATCATCTGCCAGGTCGTCAGGGTCAGCAGGTCGACCGGCGTCTGGCCGCGCAGGCGCTTGATCAGGATGGTGCCGGTCGCCCAGCACAAGGCCGCCATCAGGCCGAGGAACTTGCTGAACAGGCTGGCCTGCATGTCCCACGGTTCGATGATCAGGAGCAGGCCGCCCAGCGTACTCGCCGCCGCCAGCCACTGCTTGCCGCGCACCCGTTCGCCGAGGATCGGCCAGGCCAGCAGCAGGGTCCAGATCGGCATGGTGAAGATGAGAACCGCCGTCTTGCCGGGGCCGCCTTCGACCAGCGCCCAGGTCTGAAAAATCATGAAGCCGGCGACCTGGGCCAAGCCGATGGCGATGGTCTGGCGCGGCGCCACCAGTTTCAGTGAACGGCCGCTCAACTTGAGGGCGACCAAGAGGGCCAGGGCGGCGCCGACACAACGCTCGGCGGCAAAGGCGAAGGGCGGCGCGTAGGCCAGCCCCTGCTTGGCGAGCACCCAGGTGTAACCCCAGGTCAAGGAGAGAATGATCAGGGCAAACGCGGGTAGCCAACGGCGGTATTCGGACATGAAATTTCCGGGAAAAATGGCCCCGGCCGGCAGTCGACCGGTCAGGGCCAGAGGTCAATTAACCTGAAAACCTTACCGCAGCGTCGCAAAGGAGCGGAGAGGAACGCCAATACAGCGGCTTGCATCGTTTTTGCAGCTCACCCAAAAGGTCGGCCGAATAATCCACGCAAGCCTCGGTTTTTCCTCTACGTCTCTGCGGTTTAGTTGGGTTTTCTAGGATTAAAAATCAGGCAGCCAGCGCCGGGTAGTCGGTATACCCCTCGGCCCCACCCCCGTAGAGCGTGTCGGCCCGCAGTTCGTTCAACGGCAGATCGTCCTTCAGGCGGCGGACCAGGTCCGGCGTGCTGATGAACGATCGACCGAAGGCGACCAGGTCCGCCTTGCCGGCCGCCACATTGGCCATCGCCAGCTCGCGCGAATAGCCGTTATTGAGCATCCAGGCCCCGGGGAAGGCGCGGTGCAGCGCTTCGTAGTCGAAGGCCTTGCCCTCGGGCGCCCGCGTACCGCCGGTTTCACCCTCGATGACGTGCAGGTAGGCCAGGCCGAGGGGGGCCAATTGCTCGACGACATAGCCGTAGAGGGCCTGCGGATCGCTGTCGAGCGGCGCAGTGAAGGTGGTCATCGGGCTCAGACGGAGGCCGGTACGGCCGGCGCCGATTTCCGCGCTGACCGCCTGGACGACTTCGAGCAGCAGACGGGCGCGGTTGGCAATACTGCCGCCGTACGGGCCGCTGCGGTCATTGACGCTGTCACGCAGGAATTGTTCGAGCAGATAGGTGTTGGCGCCATGCACCTCGACGCCATCGAAACCGGCGGCCAGGGCATTGCTGGCGGCCCGGCGGTAGTCCTCAATGAGGGCCGGGATTTCGTCGTCGCGCAGGGCGCGCGGCGTCGATACCGGGACAAAGCCTTCGCTGGTGTAGGTCATCGCCTCGGCACGACGTGCCGTGGACGAAACCGGAGCGGCGCCGTCCGGCAACAGGGAGGAATGGGCAATCCGGCCGACGTGCCAGAGCTGGATGACGATCTTGCCCCCCGCCGCATGGACGGCATCGGTAACTTGCCGCCAGCCGGCGATCTGTGCCGCGCTATGGATGCCCGGGGTGTCGAGGTAGCCCTGCGCCATCGGGCTGATCTGGCTGGCTTCGCTGATAATCAGGCCGGCCGTGGCGCGCTGGCGGTAATACTCGACGGCCAGTGCGCCCGGTACCTGCCCGGCGCCGGCACGATTGCGCGTCAACGGTGCCATGACGATACGGTTGGCCAATTCGAGTTGGCCGATTGTGATGGGATCGAACAAGGAATTCATCGGTAATTCTCCTTAACGGGTGGTATAAAAATTAGACCGGTCGTCTATTGCCGGAGGTAAAAAAATGGGCCGCCACCGAAGGCGACCGGAAAGATATCTATCTAAAAACTTCTCTGTCCCTGCTTCACTAAGCCACATCGCGCTTTGCGGGAAAAACCGCTCAACGTGAAAGCAACCTTTGCGTGAATTTCATGGCGTTATCGAGCGCCGTGCTGTCGCGGTGCAGCTTGCCGATCAAGCTGGCGCCCAGCCACAACTGGTAAAGCATCTGCGCCGTTGCCAGCGGCTCCAGCGTCGGCGGCAGCGAGGCATCGGCCTGGCCGCCCTCGATCAGGGCGGCAATCCGGGCGACGATCTGATCGGTCCCATCACGCAGAGTGATGCGCATGCTGTCGGACAAATCGGCCACTTCAGCACTCAACTTGACGACCAGGCATTTCTGCTCGGTACAGGCAGCGCATTGCGAGTTCAACCATTGCTGCCAGTAACGCAGCAGTCGCTCACGACCGTCTGCCGCATCGGCCTGCATCAATTGCTCGATGGTCGCCAGGTAATGCTCGAAATAGCTCTCCAGCAACGCCTGGCCGTATTGCTCCTTGGATTCGAAATAGTGATAGAACGAACCTTTGGGCACCCCGGCCGCTTTCAGGATTTCATTGAGACCGACGCTGGAAAAGCCCTTGCCGGCGATGATCCGGTTGCCGGTATCGAGGATGTGCTGACGCGTATTGTCGTGACGAATGTTCATGGAAACGGAGATTGCCACAGATTAGACCAGTCGTCTAGTAATAAAATCATGCGCAATGAGGTGCTCTTGCTTCATCCCTGAAAACGCAATTAATCCGCAGAGATGCGGAGATGCTGAGGAAAAACAGAGGCTTGCATGGATTATTTGGCCAACCTTTGGGGTGAGCTGTAAAAAAACGATGCAAGCCACTGTTTTCACGTTCTTCTCTGCCCCTTTGCGCCTCTGCGGTAAGGTTTTCAGGTTCATTCGTCCCCCCTGTTGCCGTGATTTCTACGTTGCAATTTACTTTAAATTTTAACTATAACATTTTGATTTATTTATAATTAATCAACCAGCAAGGCCGCAAAATTTTCTGCCGACACCGGATAACTGAAGAGGAAGCCCTGCCCGCCATCGCACTTCTCCTTACGTAGAAACGCCAGTTGCTCGGCCGTTTCGATACCTTCGGCAATCACCTGCTGTTTCAGCTTTTGCCCCATACCGATGACCGCACTGACGATGGTGGCGTTGTCGGTATTGCTCGTAATGTCGCGCACGAAGGACTGGTCGATCTTCAGGGTGTCGATCGGAAAGCGGTTCAAATAACTGAGGCTGGAATAGCCGGTGCCGAAATCGTCGATCGCCAGTTTCAGCCCCATGACCTTGAGCGCCGTCAGCGTCGATTCGGAAGACTCGGCCTCGTGCATCAAGATGCTCTCGGTCAATTCCAGCTCAAGATAGCGCGCTGGCAGACCGGTTTCCCGAAGAATTTCGGCAACGCCTTCCAGGAAACCGGGATGGCGGAATTCCACCGCCGAAATATTGACCGAGACCGGCACCGCCGGCAGACCAGCAGCCAGCCAGGCCTGCACCTGACGACAGGCTTCGCGCAACACCCAGCGCCCGATCGGCACGATCAGCCCGCACTCTTCGGCAATCGGAATGAACTGGCCGGGATAGATCATGCCCAGTTTCGGGTCCTTCCAGCGCAGCAGCGCCTCGCTGCCGATCATCCGGCCGGACGCAATATTCATCTTCGGCTGGTAATGCAGTTCGAACTCACCCATGCTCAAGGCCCGGCGCAGGCTGTTTTCAACGAGCAGGCGCTGGACGGCACGGGTATTCATGTCACCGGTGAAAAACTGGTAGTTGTTGCGACCGTTGGCCTTGGCGTAATACATCGCGGTATCGGCGTTCTGCATGGCGCTGTCGGCGCTGATGCCGTCGTTCGGGTAGATGCTGATGCCGATGCTCAGCGTCACATGCAGTTCATGCCCCTCGATCAGGTGCGGCAGGAGCAGCGAGGCGAGCAGCTTTTCCGCGACCTGGGCGGCGTCCCTCGGCTGTTCGATTTCGGCCAGCAGGATGACGAATTCGTCGCCGCCCTGGCGGCAGACGGTATCGGTGTTGCGCACGCAGGTCGCCAGCCGTCCGGCCACCGATTGCAGGAGTTGGTCGCCGATGAGGTGACCAAGCGAATCGTTGACGTTCTTGAAGTAATCGAGATCGAGAAACAGCAGACCGACCTGTTTGCGATGGCGCTGCGCCAGGCCGATCGCCTGCGACAGCCGCTCGGTGAGCAACAGACGATTCGGCAGACCGGTCAGGAAATCATGCTGGGCCAGGTGCGACATCTTCTGGGCCATGGCCCGCGAGGCGCTGACATCGTGAAAGACGATCACCGCGCCGGCCACCTTGCCGTCACGATTGTGGATCGGCGCCGACGAATCCTCGATCGCCGCCTCGCTGCCATCGCGCCGGATCAGCATGCTGTCGGCGGCCAGACCGACCACGCGATCTTCGCTCATCGCCCGCAAGGCCGGACTGGCGATCGCCACCCTGCTCTGCCCGTCGATGACCCGGAATACCTCGGCCAGCGGGCGGCCCAGGGCATCCTCGCGGGGCCAGCCGGTCATCGCCTCGGCGGCCAGGTTGAGGTAGGTCACGTTGGCCTGCAGATTGGTGGTCAGCACGGCATCGCCAATCGAGTTGAGCGTCACCTGGGCGCGCTCCTTCTCCTCGAACAGGGCTTCCTGTATCTGTTTCAGCTCGTCTTCCACGGCCTTGCGGACGGTAATGTCCTCGACGATCTGGACCCGCCCGCGCAAGGTCCATCCGTCGCGCATGGCCGCCGCATTGAGGCGCGTCCAGATGATGCTGCCGTCACGGCGCAGGAAACGCACCTCGGTCTGGAAGGCTTCCTCGCCGCGCACCGCATCGCGCCAGCCGATGACGATGCGCTGCCGATCATCGGGATGTATCGCCATGCTCCAGTTGGTACCCAGCGTCTGCTCCAGGCTCAAGCCCGATATCTCCTGGTAGGCGGCATTGGTATAGATACAGTTGCCCTGCGCGTCGGAAACAAAAATGCCGAGTGGCGAGGCGTCGCTCATGGCGCGAAAGCGCGCCTCGCTCTGACGCAGCGCCTCGCGCGTTGCCCGGCGCTCGATCAGGTAGCGCAGGGCGCGCGGCAGCCAGTGGGCATCGACGTGGCCCTTGACCAGATAGTCGTCGGCGCCGCGCTGCACGGCGAGACGCGCGATTTCCTCGTCGGCCGGCGCACAGAGCAAAACAATCAGCACCGCCGGTGCCATCATGAAAACGCGTTCGAAGAGCGCCATGCCCGGCCCGTCGGGCAAGCTCAGATCCAGCAGGACGACGTCGATCTTGCCCTTTTCCAGGCGATCAAGCGCCGCCGCCTGGCTAGTTGCCGTCTCGACAAAAAATGCCTGACCGGCCCCGCCGCCCAGCGCATCGGTGATCAGCGCGATTTCGTCGGGGTTGTCTTCAATCAGCAGAACCGTCGTCGGAAAATCGCTCATGCAGGGCTATCCTTCAACCTAGAAAACGCAATTGAACCGCAGAGACGCAGAGCTGCAGAGAAAAAACAAAGGCTTGCCCGGATTATTCGGCCCACCTTCCGGGGGCGCCGCAAGAACTTGCAAGCCACTGTTTTCATGGTCTTCTCTGCTCCTTTGCGACGCTGCGATAAGGTTTTCAGGTTCAACCGTCGGGAAAAGCGGCGATCCGGACACCGCATCCGCCGCTGCACGCTGCTCGTTGGGGGAATGCCGCACGGGCTACCGTGCCGCCCGCTCAGCGCCGGCTGAGCAAGGCGCCGAGGATCAGGCCGGCGGTCGCGGCAAGGCCGACGATGGTCCATGGATTGCGGTGCACATACTGGTCGGTTGCGGCCGACATGCAACGGGCCTTGCCCGCCGCCGCGCCAACTTCGGTCGCCACGGCATGCCCGGCCTGATCGAGAAGTTCGCCGGCACTGCCGACCATCCCGCGAATTTCGCTGACAAGGGCTTTCTGGAATTTTCCACAGGCGCTAAACCCGGGTCTGTGCGCTAGCCAACAGACGCCCCGCGGGGCCCGGATAGGATGCCCATGACTGCCGAAATGAATGGCAGATTCGGCGCCCCGCCCGATACCGGCCGAGCGCTGCCCCAACTGCTATCGGGAGAGATGAGATGAGCCTGGGAACAATCCTGCTGATCGTTCTGGTTTTACTGCTGGTCGGCGCCATTCCAACCTGGCCGCACAGCCGCTCCTGGGGCTATGCCCCGAGCGGCGGCATCGGCCTGGTCCTACTGATTCTGCTCGTCCTGTTGTTGCTGGGACGAATCTAGGATTTTCAGCAATTAACCGGAGAACTGTACGATGACCAAGACCCCCTACCCACGGCTCGCCATTTCCCTACTTCTGGCAGCCGCCCTGAGCGCCTGCGACAAGCCCGGCCCGGCCGAGTCCGCCGGCAAAGCGATCGACCAGACGGCGACCGACGTCGGCAAGAAAATGTCGGAAACCGCCGACAAGGTGGACAAAAAATTGAGCGAGGCCGGTGAGAAAACGGCTGCTGTGATCTCCGACACGGAAATCACCAGCCAGGTCAAGGCCGCCATTTTCGCCGAGCCCGGCCTCGACTCGCTGAAAATCACCGTCGACACGCGGGGTGGCACCGTCACCCTGAGTGGCACCGTCGATACCGAGGCCCACGGCGAGCGGGCCAGGACGCTGGCCGCGAAGGTCAGCGGCGTGAACAACGTGGTCAATCGCCTGACCACCGTGCCGAACAAATAACCACCAGTCAAAGGGAACTATCGTGGAAACAGAAAACGCCTACCAACGCAAAATGTCGGCCCAACTGAAGGAATGGGGTGCCCAGATCAATCTCCTCGAAGCGAAGATGGAAAACGTCGGCGCCGAGATGCGGCTCAAGCGGCACGAGGAATTGCAGGCGCTACGTGCCAAACAGCGGGAGGCAACGGAAAAAATGCACGAGCTGGGCAAATCGACCGGCGAAGCCTGGCAGCAGGTCAAGCTGACCGCCGACAAGGTCTGGGAAGAGCTAAAGACCGGCCTCGGTGAGGCCCAGTCCAAATTCAAATAAGGCTTTTCGCCACCCCGCCCCGGTCCCGGGGCGGCTTACGGCTGCCGCGCCGGGTTTACCCGGTGCAGGGTCCTTTTTCGGTTACGCAGGTGCTCGACCAAGAGCCAACTGAACAGTGAAACCGCAGCCAGCCCGGCGCTCGCCGGTAAGGGTGGGATAAAACGTCGGTAGATCATGCACGGCTCCTTTCCCGGAACGCTCCCGGGGTGAATGATGGTGGCGCCTTTGGCTCAGACAACGGGCCGGTCCATCCGCTCGGTGGCCGGCAAGTCCGCTGCCGTTGCGGGATTGCCGGCCACCGCCGGACCACTCTGGTCGACCGGAATCAGCGGTGGCAGCAGCGGTTTCCAGTGACTGCAAGCCGGTGCCAGCGGGCCGTGCGAGACGCCTGGGGGGTGAGGGTTTTCTTCGTTCATTGTCGTTTCTCCGTGGGGGATTGGTTGGCCGAGCGACCGTTTACGGACTAAAACGGTAGTCGTCGGCCGCATACAAACGCCAACTACCGTCACCCACCAGTTCCAGTACCTGGGGGTGATATTTCAGGATGGACGGCCGATGGCCGATGCTGATCAAGGTCGTGGCGCTCGCCGCCAACTGCTGATACAGGCTGTCTTCGTTGGCGATATCAAGGGCACTGGTGGCCTCGTCGAGAATCGCGTAGCGCGGTGCGCCGAGCAGCACCCGGGCCAAAGCGACGCGCTGCTGCTCGCCGACCGAAAGCACCTTGGCCCAGTCCAGTTCGGCATCCAGACCGCCGAAACGGGCCGCCAGATGCGGCAGATTGACCCGCTCCAACAAGCGCAGCAATTCGTCGTCGGCGACCTCCCGCTCGTGCTGCGGATAGAGCAACTGGCTGCGCAGACTGGTCAGCAGCATGTAGGGGCGTTGTGGCAGGAAAAGCAGGTGCGGCGATGGCGGGCGCCGGATGCAACCGCTGCCGGTGTGCCACAAACCGGCGATGGCCCGCAGCAAGGAGCTTTTGCCACAACCGCTGGGGCCGACGATCATCACCCCCTGGCCGGCGGCGATGCTCAGCGAGAGATCCTTGATCAGGGTGCGTTCCCCATTTGGCGTCTGCAGCGTCAGGTTTTCGATGACGATATCCGGGCTATCGACGAAAGCGATGCGCCCCGTCGCGACCGGTGGCGCCGCGGCCCGACCGGCGAGAAAGCGGGAAAAGCCATGCAGGCGATCAATCCCGGCGGCAAATTTGCTCAGGCTGTCGAAATTGTCGATGATTACCGTCAGCGCCCCGAGAATGGCGGCGAAGGCGCCCGCCGCCTGGATTGCCCGGCCGACCTCGAGTTCCCCGGAGAGCACCCGCTCGGCGATGATGGCGCTGGGCAGAATGACGGTCATGAAGCTATAGCCGTACTGGAACAGGTTCAGATTCAACTGCACCCGGATCAGTTTCTTGAAATTGCTGAAGGCTTCGTCGAAATGCCCGCCGACCTGCGCCGCCTCCGGTGCTTCGCCACGGTAAAAGGCAATCGCCTCGGCGTTTTCCCGGACCCGGACCAGGCTGAAGCGGAAATTGGCTTCGCGCTTCAACTGGTAGAAATTGAGGCCGATCAGCACCTTGCCGAAGACCAGCAGGGTCATCGTCGTGCCGGCGGCCGCGTAGATCAGCAGAAAAACCACCAGTTCCCGGGAAATCGACCACAACACACCGGAGAAAGCGATCAGCTGGAGCAGCGCACTGATGACGACGAGCAGGAATTGCAGCGATTTCTGGGTGAAGGTATTGATGTCTTCGGCAACCCGCTGATCCGGGTTATCGATCTCGGTACTGGCGTTGAGTTCGTAATAAGCCCGATTGCTGAAATAATTGCCCAGGAAACGCCGGGTCAGCCAGCGCCGCCAGTAAAGGCCGAGCAAATCGCGGACATAGTAATAAAAGGCGTAGATCGGCACGCCGACCACCAGAATGGCCAGGCATTTTTCAATCGAATACCAGAAACGTTCGCCATCCCGGGCGGCCAGCGCCGAGGTGAATTCCCCGGTCTGCTCGTTAAAAAGCACGGCAAAGCCGGTCTGCCCAAGCAACAGGAGGACAAGCAGGACAAGCAGGCCGCGGGCCTGCCATTTTTCCTCACCGCACCAGTAAGGGACGGCAATCGACCGATAGTGACGCCACAGGCGACGATCGAAGCGGATCATGGTTTACCTGAAAACAGCCGGTAGCCGCCGGCCACAACCAAGCCGAAGAGGAGATGGGCGATCACCGTCGCGCCGCCGCGCGAGACCATGAACCAGGGAAAGAGCAGGACCAAGCCATACAGATTGACGGCATAGATGGCCAGCCCGTACCCGGCGCCGGCGAATGCCAGCGACCAGCCGCGGCACCCGGCGAAAAGTGACCCGGGCAACCAGGCATAGACGATGGACAGGGCAAAGTGGATCAGCGTGGCAACGAGCAGGATGTCCCATTGCGCCGTCGCCGGCGGCGGCAGGACGTGCGACCCCAGGAGCAGGGCCGCGGTCAGGCGGGCGTCGCGGAACAGCGTGGCGACGACTGGCTGCTGGCTCCACCACCAGGCCAGCAGTTGCCCGACGGTCGCCAGCCCGCCGGCCGTGATACCGGTCAGCACAATCTTGGGCCATGCCATCCGACCAGGCGCGGTGACCTCCGCTGCCGCATCGGCGGCCAGCAAGTCGAAGGTTTGCAGGCGTGCCGCCGGCGCCCCCAGCCATTTGGCCAGCCCGGCCCCGCCCCGGGCCATGACCAGGGCGTGATTGCGGATAAAGAGCCGACCGGCCAGCGGGGCCAGCCAGCGCATCCAGCGGCGGGTGGCGCTGACTTCCCACTCGAAGCGGACGATGCTGGTCGTCCCCTGGCTGGCAAAGCGCCAGCGCCCGACACCCTGCAGATCGCCGGCGGCCCGGCCTTCGATGAGGCGGCCGGGTTCGACCCGGGTCGGACTGATGTCGAGGACCAGGCGATAAGGCAAATTGCCCCGCCAGGTGTAGCGGCGTATCGCCTTGCCGCCGCAGGCGTCGCCGACCGCCAGCGTAGCGACCCGCTGCGCCCCCGGCCACCATTGCGGCCAGTCCAGGGAATTTTCGATGGCCGCATACACGGCGGCCAGCGGGGCCTCGATGTGCCAGATGGTCAGCAAGCGATAATCCGCCATGGCGCCTCCTGTGGACCGGGGGTGAATCGGCCGGACCGGCGGCGCGCCAGCCCTTTGCCGGTCGCCGAAGCGGAACGCAGGGGGAAGAAGGAATCAGCCTTCCCGGCCCACGAACGACAGCTTCACCGACGACTTGGCGGCCCCGGCCTTGATCTGCCTATTCTGCCATTTCCCGTCGATTTCGGCCGATACCTGATAAACACCGGGCGCCAACTTCAGGTAAAGCAGAGGGCCTTCGCTGGTCCCGGCAAAGATCTGCCGGCCATCCCGAGTGGCCACCCGGAAGGGAATACTGGCCAGGTAAGCCCCCTGACGATCGCTGAACAGGACGTGCACGTTGTAGGCTGCCGCGACTTGGCGCATTTCCTGCAGCGCTTCATCACCGATGCCGCCGCTCAGCCACGAAACTTCGGCTTGGGCGGTACTGCTGCGATTGGCCTTGGCCACTGTGTTCGTTTCCTGGGCCTGCAGCCCGACCGTCGGCAGGACCAGACAGAGGGCCAGCAGGATGGCCGGCCGAGCCGGGAGAGTGGGATGGATTTTCATGTTCGACTCCGGAAGAAAAGGCGGGCCAGCACGTCGGCAAAGCCGCGGCTGGTCATTGGCGACAACCGCCGAGCGGTTGTCTGAAAGAGCGACGGCGACGCTAGGAGCGGGGTTCGCCCCGGCGATTGACGGTAACGGTGGCGCCGGGCGGCGAACTCATCTGGACATGGTGTTCGCGACCGCGGAAGGTGTAGGTCACCTCCCAGTAATCGACCCGGGTCTGGCGCGGCGTTTCCTCGCAACGCTGCACCTCGCGCACTGCGGCCGGCTGGCCGTCGCCGCGCCCGACATTGGCACCGAGCAATCCACCGCCGACGGCACCGCCGACCGTGGCGATATCCCGGCCGGTGCCGCGTCCGATCTGGTGACCGAGAATGCCGCCGATCACGGCGCCGGCAATGGCCCCCGGGACATTGGCCGTGCTTTGCTCTTCGGCCACCTGCTGGCGCTCGATCCAGCAGCGCTGCTCGGGTGGTCCGACGATGGCTCGCACCGAGCTGACATCGGCCTCGAACAGCCGCTCATTGGCGCGCCGGCTGTTGTCGTAGACCGGCTCCGGCGGCGGCGCGAAACGCTCGTCGTCGATGCGTGCGCTACGTCGCACGCTGCGCGCCGAGGAAATCCGATCATTCAGTCCCATCGCTGCCAGCGAGCGATAACGACCGGGCGCCAGGACGACGCAGCGACCGCTGAAACGGATGTCTTCGCAAACTTCCCAGCGTTCGCGCAAGACGATGACCGACGAGGCGCGATCATTGAAACCCTGGCGTCCGAAGTTTTCGACATCGTCCCAGCGCGGGCTGAAGCTACGCCCGGCAAAGCTTTCATGTTCATAAAAGGTGAGCTGGGCGATCGCCGGCCAGGCGAGCAAGGCCCCGACCAGGGCCAGGGCAGCGTTGCGGAATGTATTCATTGTCATTGCTCCGGGGTAAACAGCGTTTCGCCCGGTGGCGTCGCCGCTTTTGCTGATCGTCTCCCGCCCGGCAGCCCACCCGCTTGACCAGGTGGCTGCCGGGCGGGCCGACCACTCCACCAGGACCGGCGGCAACGGCAATAGGTCGCTGTCGGCGGCACTGGTTCAGACCGCGCCGGTTACTTGGCGTATTTCATCTTGGCTTGTTCCAGGCAAGCATCTTTG
Source organism: Pseudomonadota bacterium (assembly GCA_018261905.1). GTDB lineage: Bacteria > Pseudomonadota > Gammaproteobacteria > Burkholderiales > Rhodocyclaceae > Azonexus. The sequence continues at coordinate 235,491 of JAGTRU010000001.1, forward strand.
GCACTACCGGCCAGGGCATCGCACTTTTCCTTGGCAACGGCGAAATTGGCATCCTTCTTGTCGGTTTTGGCATCCTGGCGGGCATCGCTCATCTTTTCGTTGGCCGTTTTGGTCGCCTCAGAGCTCTTCAAAGCGATCTTGGCATCGGCCTTGGCGGTCGTTTCGGCCGCTTTCGCTTCCTTGACACAGACGTCCTTGGCATTGCCGGCCTTGTCGTCGCAATGCTCCTTGGCGATGGCATAGGCCGCCTCGGCCTTGGCGACACTGACCTCGTAATGCGCCTTGGCGCTCGGTTTGTAGCTGGCAGCAAGCTCAGCCAGGCCGACCTTTTCGGTGCCGTTGGCTTCTGCCATGCAGATGTCGCCGCCGTTGCCGGACATCGACGAACAACTGGCCTTGGCGTTCTTGTATTCAGCCGAGATCTTGTCCTTGGCCGCTTTGTATTCCGCCTTGCTGATGCCTTCGGCCATGGCCCCGGCGCTGAATGCCAAAGCAAGGGCCAGGGTAATTGCGCTGATTTTGTTCATCGTTGTTCCTTCGGGTTTTATGTCGCTAGTCTGGCGTCGGCAGGTAATGCTCGACCTGCCCATCTCGGCGCCGGGATCGCACCGGGTGAGAACCCGGCGCCTCGCCGCGGCCCGGGGGCTTCAAGATCCCGTGGCAGCGCTGTTGCAAGCCTGGGACTGGTGCCCCGGCCCGTCTGTGGCCTGCCGCACATAGGCGGGATTTGCGGTCGAGTCATGTTCCGGCACGGCCCTTCGCCAGCAATGTCGTTCGAATGAAATTAACGCCCTATGTGCGCTGTCCAACGGAAGGGTGCGTTCGGGACGCCTAGTCTGCCTGGAGGAAAGCATGTGGAATACGTCCTTCCGGGCTTTCCGTTGCGGCTTTCCGCATTACTTAAAGGATATAAAAATGACTAATCTACAACGCGTATTGCATCGTTTTCTCCTCGTCGCCAGCGCCACCCTTGCGCTGGCCGCCGTCAGTTCGCAGGCCACGGCTGCCACCGCCGAAGATCTGAGCGCCGATGCCGCCCAGTCCCTGCAATCGCTGTACAAGACCCACCCGGAAGCCGAAGCCCTCGGCAAAAAAGCCAAAGCCATCCTGGTTTTCCCGAAAATCATCAAGGCCGGCCTGGTCTTCGGCGGCAGTTATGGTGAAGGCGTACTGACCCGCGACGGCCATGGCGCCGGCTATTACAATTCCGTATCGGCCTCCTGGGGCTGGCAAGCGGGGGCCGAATCCTATGGCTACGTCGTCTTCCTGATGAGCAGCAAGGCCGTCAAGTACCTCGACGACTCCAAGGGCTGGGAAATCGGCGTCGGTCCGACCGTCGTCGCAGTCAATGAAGGCATCGCCAAGAATCTATCCACTTCGACCCTGAAAAACGATGCCTACGCCTACATTTTCGACCAGCAAGGTCTGATGGTCAGCCTGAGCATCGAAGGCACCAAGATCACCAAGATCAAGCGTTGAAACGCAAATTGCCCTGACCCCATCAGCCCGCTCCCTTGCCGTCAGGTTTGGGGAGCGGTGGCGCGACCGGGCAATGCCCGGTTGAGCCCGCCGGGTCAAGGAGCGGCATAAGCCGCCGCGACAGCAGGACGCCATAGCCCTGCCCCAGTCTGGCAAAAGATCGCCAACTCGCCCAACACCGCGGCGATCGCCGCATTGGCCGCGCCCACCCCGCCCTTGGCATCGTCGCTGGCGGCCGCCCGACTGGCCGAAAATTCGCGCCAGGCCAGCACCTGCCGCGTCGTGTTGTGCACCAGATAGGCCCGTAGCGTTAGCTCGACCCGGCTCGGCTGGCTGCTGAAATCCTGTTGCAGGCGCAGGATTTCGCTATCCAGCCGCAGTTCGCCCAAGGCCGAGCTCGGGGTCAGCACGACCGCCCGGAATCCCCCCTGTTGTTGCAGCCTCGCCACCAGCAGCGGCGCCAGCATGCGGGCCGGTGTATCGACCCATTCGCTGTGGGCAAAATATTCCAGCTGATGGGCCGCCCGCTGGTAAATGATGTGCTGACTGTCAAAACCCGGCGCCGCGCGCGGCGGGCTGACGAGCAGCGTCAGGGCCGCGGCGGCGGTCGGCGCTGGCGGGTCCGTGCGGCTCACCCCTTCGAGGGCATAGAACACCGAGCGCGGGCTGGTTGCCGGCAACAGGTTGCCGCAGGCGCCGCTTATCGCCAGCAGACCTGCCACGGCAAGACAGCGCCCGGCGAAAACGGGATAACTCATGGCTTTTTCCCTCCGTCGGCTTCGCCCGGCCCTTCCTGGACGGTTTTCCGGCCGAGCAGCAGGCCGGACGGATTGCGCTCGGTTTGTTCGCTAAGACGGCGCAAGGAGCTCGCCAGGACGCTGAGTTCGCCGAGCAGGCGTTCCAGTTCGGGCTGCGTTTCCTGGCTGAAGCGATGCACTCCGGCGCCGACCGCGTCGACCATCTGACCGGTGCGGTCGCTGGTCCGGGTAACCGCATTGCCCATTTTTTCGATGGCCTCGGCGCTTTTGCCGAGACGCTCGAGCAGTGGCTGGAGATCGGCCGTGGCGCGCGCCGTATTGGCAAACGTCCGGGCCGCATCGGCGATCCCCGCATCGAGCGCGGCATTGCGCGCGGCGACGGTCCGCGTGATGCTGGCGAGATCGGCCAGCGCCTGGCTGAAGGCGGCCTGGTTTTGTTCGCTGAGCATGGCGTTGATGTTGTTCGAGGTACTGTCCAGCTTGCTCAGCACCGTGCCCAAGATGTTTTCCAGGCGGGCGGCGAGCGACGGCTTGGTCTGGATAACCGGATACTCGGTGTCGGCGGCGGCGCGCAATGGCGGGCTGAGGCGCCCGCCGCCGCTCAGTTCGACATAGGCGATGCCGGTCAGGCCCTGGGTTTTGAGGACGGCCAGCGTATCTTCCTTGATCGGCGTGCCGCGCTCGATGGCGAAGAGCAGATTGACCCGCTGCGGGCTGCCCGGATCGAGCTGGATTTGCTGCACCTTGCCGACATCGACGCCGTTGTATTTGACCGGCGCGTTGATGTTGAGCCCGGCCACCGACTCGTCTTCGATGGCCAGGTAGAGATCGTATTTTTTCCCGAAGGCGCCGCCGGCCGCCAGCCACAGCGCGCCGCCGACCAATAGCGCGCCGAGAATGAGGACAAAGGCGCCGACCAGGGCGTAATTGACTTTGTTTTCCACCTTAGCCGACCTCCTGCGGATTGGCCGTGCGCCAGCCTTCCTGGGCCTGCGCGGCACGAGCCCGCGGGCCGGCGAAGAACGGGCGGAGCGCCGGGTTGTCCTGTTGCGCCAGTTGCGCCATGCTGCCGACCGCCTGCACCTTGCCGTCGCCGAGAACGGCGACACGGTCGGCCAGTTGCCACAACAAGTCGAGATCATGGGTAATGATGACCACCGTCAGGCCGAACAGATCGCGCACTTCGCGCACCAGGCGATCGACCTGGTCGGCGCTTTCGGGATCGAGGCCGGCCGTCGGTTCGTCGAGAAAAAGCAGTTCCGGATCGAGGGCCAGGGCGCGCGCCAGGGCGGCGCGCTTCAACATGCCGCCGCTCAGCTCGGCCGGATACTGCGCCCCGACCTCCGGCGCCAAGCCGGTCATGGCCAGTTTCCAGGCGGCGATCTGATCGATCAGGGCGTCGTCCAGCCCGCTATGTTCGCGCAGCGGCAGGCCAATGTTTTCACTCACCGTCAGCGCCCCGAACAGGCCGCCATGCTGGAACATCACGCCCCAGCGCCGGCGCAGCGCGAGGGCCGCGGCGGCCGTAATATTCTCGAGATCGACGCCGAGAACGCGGATCGTCCCGGCATTCGGCTGCTGCAAGAGGATCATTTCGCGCAACAAGGTCGATTTTCCCGAACCGCTGCCGCCGACCAGAGCGAAAATCTCGGCCCGGCGCACCTCGAGGTCGAGTTCGGCATGCACGACATGGTCGCCGAAGCGGGTCGCCAACTGCCGGATGGTGATGGCGGCCGGCTCGCTCATGTCACAGGTCCAGGGCACTGAAGGCCACCGAGAACAAGGCATCGGCGACGATCACGAGAAATATCGACTGAACCACGCTGCGCGTCGTCTGGCGGCCGACACTGTCCGCCCCGCCGGCCGTACGAAAGCCCTGGAAACAGCCGATGATGACGATGATGGCAGCGAATACCGGCGCCTTGCCGATACCGACCAGATAAGCGGTGACGCTGACCGCCTTGACGAAGCGCTCGGCAAACTCGGCAAACCCGACATCAAGCCGGGCGTGCGCCATCAGCATGCCACCGAGCACGCCGAGCAGGTCGGCAAACACCGTCAGCAGCGGCAGGACAAGGAGCAGCGCGAGCAATTTCGGCAGCACCAGCAATTCCTCGGGGATGATGCCCAGGGTACGCATGGCGTCGATTTCCTCGGTCACCGCCATGGTCCCGATCTGGGCGGCATAGGCCGAACCGGAGCGGCCGGCGACGATGATCGCCGTGATCAGCGGGGCGAATTCGCGCAACATCGAGAGGCCGACCAGATCGGCGACAAAGATGTTGGCGCCGTACTGCCGCAACTGGTCGGCTCCCTGATAGGCAACGACGACGCCGAGCAGGAAGGAGAGCAGCCCGACAATGGGCAAGGCATCGAACCCAGCGCGGCGGATATTGAAGAGAATCGCCCGCCCGCGAAAACGCGCCGGCTGGCGCAGGCTGCCGGCCAGAATGCTGGCCGTTTGGCCGACGAAGGCGAGCAACGCGGTGGCCTGCGCCAGCGCCGCCAGCGTCCGCCCCCCCACCTCGGCCAGCATCGTCGGCCGGACCACGGCCGGCACCGGGGGCTGCCCGGCCAGCAGGGCGAGGCGCTGCCGGGCGCGGTCCAGTACTTTGCCAAATTCCGGGCGCAGGCCGTCGATCTCGCCGCCGGCCCCGGCCGCTTGCCGGCGCGCCAGCAGTCCGGCCAGCACCCAGGCACCGACGCTGTCGAGTTGCTCGATGCCGGCCGCCGTCACGCTGCCGCCGGCCTGACCGGGTGCCGGCAGGCTGGCCGCCAGGCGCTCGACATCGCCCAGACAATACGCTGTCCAAGCCCCGGATAGCGCCAGCTCGTCCGACTTGGACAGGGCAATTGCGGCGGGGAGCGGGGCACACGGGGGCATGACTTGAACCTGGGAGAGAGCTGGCAACATAGGGGAAAGTCCGGCGGCGGTTTGTCTGGCAGCGCTCAACGCCTGGCCGGGAGTTGTCGCCGGGCCTGGCTGAACCCCCGGAACACGGGGTCTGGCCGACGCCCCACCGCCCTGCGGCAAACCGGAGCCGGCGGCCGCTTCGATAGCCGCCGAAAACCGGCTAACGCCTCAGATCAAGCGGGAAAAACAAACTGATCCCCGGCGACTGGCGCGGCTCGTAATACACCGGTGGCGGCACATAGACCGGCTGGGCGTAGTAATACGGCCGACGGTATTGCGGCTGGTAGCGATAGCCGCCCCGATCGTCGTGCCATTCGCGTCGGTTCTGCCAGTCGCGCTGACTGTGCTTGTCAAAATGGCGACCGCGATCATGGCGCTCCCCCTTGTCGGCCGAGGCCGGGCCGGCCAGCAGCAGGCTGAGCGCGACGCCCAGGACAATGGCCAACAGCAGGCGGCGGCCGAATATCTGGCCATCGCTGTCGGGCAATAATGAATTATTGATCATGCTGATCTTCCTTTCCGAGCTGCCCGCGGCTGCCACGAACTGCGCAGCGGCGGCGATAGAAACCGTTCGTCACTTGACGTCCATCTGCGACTGACCATTGGTTGGCCCCTTCTTCGGGCCGTTGCGGTGACCATGCTTGCCACCCCGACTCATGCCGCTGCCGCGTCGGAACAGGGTGTCGGCTTCGACTTTCTGGGCCGGCGACATGCCCTCGTAAAGCGTCGCGAAGGCCGGCGTCAGCTTGCGGATTCCTTCGGCGTGGGCGTCGGCGATCTCGCCGTAGGATTTCAGATCATCGACCGCCGTCATCCCCTTGCCCTTATCCTTCCTGGCCTGGGTCAGCGTATCCATGGCCTTGGCGTTGTCGGTCATCGCCTGCGCCACTTTGGCCCACTGTTCTTCCTGCGCGGCGGTGATTTTTAGTTGGCTGTGCATGTCGTTGATGCGCTGTTCGCTACGCACGGTGTGGGCCGCCATGCCGGCTTCCATGCCGGCCGCCGGGGCCAGTCCCGGGGCGAGGGCCAGGGTGGCGGCGATGAGCGCGCTGGCGACAAGCCGGGGACCGGCCTGGTTGAATCGAATGCCGCTTATTTTCATGATCGTTCTCCGGGTGGTTGCAGGTTCCGCATCCCGGATTGAGCCCCGGCCAGCGACCTGAACGACCATGATTTGCCTTCCCCCGTCCCTCTTCTGTTCGCCAGGACACATACGGCGGAATGAGCCCGGCGCGCCACCGCCGGCCGGCCGCCGGATCAGCCGCCGGGCGTGGCCGGCGCCCCCAGTTTGCGCAACTCGGTTTCCAGGCGCTTGATCTCGGTAATGTCGATAAAGGTGATAACCACGCCGTTGATCATGTTGTCCTGCGTGCGGTAGGGCATGATGCGCACGCGGAACCAGCGATTGTCTTCGGTCGCGATGATCTTTTCGCGAAAGATCAGGGTGTCGAGGACGGCCAGGGCGTCGTCCTGGAGTTGGGGATAATTGAGGACGGAAACGATATCGGACAGCGAGCGCCCGACATCGCCGGGGATCAGCTTGAAGAGATGCGTCGCATGCGTCGTGAAGCGCCGCAACTTCATCTTGTCGTCGAGGAAGATGGTGGCGATTTCGGTGCTGTTGAGCAAATTGGTCATGTCGTTCTGGGCCCAGGTCATCTCATCGACCCGGGTTTGCTGTTCGGCATTGACGGTCTGCAACTCCTCGTTCATCGACTGCAATTCTTCCTTCGAGGTGGTCAGCTCCTCGTTGGTCGCCTGCAGTTCCTCGTTGGCCGACTTGACCTCTTCCAGCGAGGACTGCATTTCCTCCTGGGTGGTGCGCAAGGCTTCGCGGGTCTGGTTCAATTCCTGCAGCAAGCTGTTTTCCCGTTCCGAGGTCAGGCCGGGCCGCCGCTTGCGGCCGGCCGGCGTGGCCTTGACGTCGGCGAAGACGACCAGCACCCGATTGCGCAGGGCTTCCGGCTTGTCGATGCCGTGCACGGTGACATTGACGACCTGGGTCTGGCCGTCATTGTCGATTTCCAGGCCGTTCAGGCATATCGGCTCGCTCTGCCGCAGGGCATTGCGGATGACGCCGCTCAGGGCTTCGCGCAGGCCGTCGCGGGCCATCGCATGGATGTTGATATTGACCTTGCCGGCGGCCGGTTCGAGGTATTTCCCGGTCCGCCCGCTGATGTAGAGAATGTCGCCATCGGCATTGACCAGCACGGCGGCCGGCGCGTAATTCTGCTGGATCAACTGGTCGGTCAGGTAGTCGACGCTTTCCCGGTAATCGGCCCGCCCGCCGTCGCCGGCAAACGGCGCAGTGCCCCGCGAACTGGTCGCGATGCCCGACCAGGAAGGTGACGAAACCTGTTCGATGCGCCGGAAGACGCGGACCTTGCTGTCCAACGGCTGGAAGCAGTCGGTAAAGTCGCCGACGCTTTCGGCGCTGCCCAGAACCAGGATACCGTTGCGGCCCAGGGCATAGTGAAACTGCGGCAACAGCCTTTTCTGCAATGCCGCCCCGAAATAGATCAGCAGGTTGCGGCAGGACAGGATATCGAGCTTGGTGAACGGCGGATCGGACGTGATGTTGTGCGGCGCGAACACCACCATCTCGCGAATTTCCTTGTTCACCCGATAGCCGTCCTCTTCTTTGCAGAAGTAACGGGCCAGGCGTTCGACGGCGACATCGGCCGCAATATTGGCCGGATAAAACCCCTTGCGGGCCTTGTCAACGGCATCGACATCGAGATCGGTGGCGTAGATTTGCAGGGAAAAATGGCGCTCCGGCGTCACCTTCTGGAGGGCTTCCTTGAAGACGATGGCCAGCGAATACGCTTCCTCGCCACTCGAACAGGCCGGCACCCAGGCCCGTAAGGTCTTGCCCGCCGGGTATTGGGCGAGCAACTCCGGGAGGGCGCTGGCCGCCAGAAACTCCCAGAGCGCCGGGTCGCGGAAAAAATTGGTGACGCCGATCAGCAGTTCCTTGAACAGGAGGTCGAGCTCCTGCGGATTTTCGCGCAGGTAACCGACATAGTCGGCGATGCCGGCGATCTGCAGCAAGGCGGTGCGGCGTTCGATGCGGCGGTACAGCGTGCTGCTCTTGTAGAGGGAAAAATCGTTGCCTGAGCGCTGCCGCAGGAGAATGATGGCCTTGTCCAGCGAACTCTGCAGATTGCTTTCGGGCTCGGTGTCGGCCGGTATTTCCAGGGGCCAAGCATGGCGGAAGTGCTGGACGATCTGGGCCGGCATATTCTCGGGCAGCGCCACGATATCGACCGCACCGGCCTTGATCGCACTTCGCGGCATACTGTCGGCCTGGGCACTCTTCGGTTCCTGGACCAGGGTCAGGCCGGATTGCTCCTTGATCGCGGCCAGGCCGAGCATGCCGTCCGAGCCCATGCCGGAGAGAATGACGCCAATCGCCCGCTCCTGCCGGTCGGCGGCCAGCGAGCGGAGGAAGAAATCGACCGGCAGACGCAAGCCCCGCCGTTCGACCGGATCGATCAGATGCAGCACGCCGTGCAGCACGGAGAGATCCTTGTTCGGCGGAATGACATAAACCCGGTTCGGGGCCAGCAGCATCCGGTCGCCGGCTTCAGCCACCGGCATCGTGGTGACGCGCTGCAGCAAGTCGGGCAAGGCGCTGCTGTGGCTGGGATCGAGGTGCTGGACAACGACGAAGGCCAGACCGCTGGCGCTCGGGACATGCGAGAGAAAGGCTTCCAGGGCTTCCAGGCCGCCGGCCGAACAACCGATGCCGACCACCGGAAAGAGCGGGGCATCGCCCGCCAACGGGGCGGAGCTGGCGCCGGCTTGGGAAGGCTCGCTGGCGGAAGGGGATGCAGCGGCGGAAACGACGACGTTAAGCATGGATTATTCCCCGGCGAACCGATAGATACCGGCACCCTACTCCAAATCATCCAGAAATAGCGTAGCAGCCGGGCGAAGAACCGGACTGTCGCGCCCCAAGAGCGGCCAGGACTGGGTTTGCCGGCCATCGAAGAATCCATTTTTGGCATTTTTCGGGCCCGGCTCTGTGCGCCATCGCACATACGCAACGCGGTTTTTCGCCTATGCTGGTAGGTACTGTAGCGGAGTGCCAAGGCCTTGGTCGCGGCACGTCATAAGCCACCTCCGGATGGCGACGGATCACCGGGATTTCGCTCCAGACAAGGAGATCCGAAAATTGAAAGAAAAAATCAAGGGGCTTGCCTCGGTTCTCTGCAGATTACCCCGCTGGTGGCGCAACAGCGCGCTGACCGGCAAGTACGCCTCGACCGAACCGCCGCTGCGCGCCGAACTGTTCAGCGCCGACCAGATGGAACGCCATGGCAAGACCCTGGCCGGCGCCCACCAGTTGCATCCGAAAGTTGGCCCCGACCACTTGCTGGCCCGTCTGGCGGAAAACGAAGGCGTCCTGCTCGGCGCCTACAACCTGTTGCGCAACGCGGTCAAGGTCAGCCACCGGATCACCCCGGCCGGCGAATGGCTGCTCGACAATTTTTACCTGATCGAGGAACAGATCCGCACGGCGCGCCGCCATTTGCCCAAGGGCTACAGCCGGGAACTGCCGGTTCTGGCCAGCGGTCCGTCGGCCGGCCTGCCGCGCGTCTATGACATCGCCCTGGAAGCCATCGCCCACGGCGACGGCCGGGTCGATCCGGAAAGCCTGAACCGCTTCGTCGCCGCCTACCAGAAATTCGCCGACCTCAAGCTGGGCGAACTGTGGGCCATTCCGATCATGCTGCGGCTGGCGCTGATCGAGAACCTGCGCCGCGTCGCCGGCCGGGTCGCGGCCGGCATGCTCGACCGCAGCCAGGCCAATGACTGGGCCGACGAAATGATCGAAGTCGCCGACAAGGATCCGAAAAGCCTGATCCTGGTCATCGCCGACATGGCCCGCTCCAATCCGCCGCTGGTCGACGCCTTCGTCGCCGAACTGGCGCGCCGCCTGCAAGGCCACAGTTCGGCGCTGGCGCTGCCATTGACCTGGATCGAGCAGCGTCTCTCCGAATCGGCGCTCACCATCGAACAACTGGTCCAGTCGGAAACCCAGAGCCAGGCGGCGAACCAGGTGTCGATCAGCAACAGCATCGGCAGCCTGCGTTTCCTGGTCGCCATGGACTGGCGCGAGTTCGTCGAGACGATGAGCGCCGTCGACCAGAAATTGCGGGAAGATCCGGACGGCGCCTACGGCCGCATGAATTTTGCGACGCGCGACCACTACCGCCACGTCATCGAAAAAATCGCCCGCAACAGCCGGCTGTCGGAAAGCGAGGTCGCCCGCAAAGCCATCCAGCTCGCCCATCAGTCGGCCGCGGCGGGCGACCAACGGGCCGGCCATGTCGGCTATTACCTGCTCGACAAAGGCTTGCCGGCCCTTGAAGCGGCGGCCGAGGCGACGCTGCCGGGCGGCGAGCGCCTGCGCCGGCTGGGGCGCCGCTTTCCGCTGACCCTCTATCTCGGCGCCATCGCCCTGCTCTCGGCCGCTTTCGCCGGCACCTTTTTCCTCCAGGCGGCGGCCGGCGACCAGGCACTCTGGCTGCAGATCCTGATCCTGCTGCCGGCGCTGCTCGCCGGCAGTCAACTGGCGGTAACGCTGGTGAACTGGCTCGCCACCCTGCTCGTCGCACCGCACCCCTTGCCGCGCCTGGATTTCAGCGCCGGCATCGCGGCCGAGGCGCGCACCCTGGTCGTCATCCCGACCATGCTCACCAGCCTGTCGGGCATCGAAGAGCTGGTCGAGGCCCTGGAAGTCCGCTTCCTCGCCAATCGCGACCCCCGCCTGCACTTTGCCCTGCTCACCGATTTTCGCGATGCCGAGGCGGCCACCCAGCCCGACGATGGCGAACTGCTGCAACTGGCCAGCCAGCGCATCGAGGCGTTGAACCAGAAATACCAAAGCCCGGGCAACGACAGCTTTTTCCTCTTCCACCGGCCGCGCCGCTGGAATGCTCAGGAAGGCGTCTGGATGGGCTACGAGCGGAAGCGCGGCAAACTGCTCGAACTCAACGCGCTGTTGCGTTTCGGTGAACGCCAGCCGTTCTCGACCATCGTCGGGGAAACGGCGGTACTGGCCGAGGTGAAATACGTCATCACCCTCGACACCGATACCTGGCTGCCGCGCGACGCGGCCCGCGAATTTGCCGCCACCATGGCGCACCCGCTGAACCGGCCGCAACTCGATCGCGCCACGCAGATCGTCCGCGCCGGCTACGCCATCCTGCAACCGCGCATGGCGGTCAGCCTGCCCAGCACCAACCGTTCGCGCTATGCCCGGCTGTGCGGCAGCGAGGCCGGCATCGACCCCTATACGCGGGCGGTTTCCGATGTTTACCAGGATTTGTTCGAGGAAGGCTCCTTCATCGGCAAGGGCATCTACGATGTCGAGGCGTTCGAGGAAGCGCTCAAAGAGCGCTTTCCCGAAAACCGCATCCTCAGCCACGACTTGCTGGAAGGCTGCCATGCCCGCGCCGGCCTGCTCAGCGACGTCCTGCTCTACGAAGATTACCCGCCGCGCTACAGCGCCGACGTCAGCCGCCGCCGGCGCTGGATCCGTGGCGACTGGCAGATCGCCAGTTGGCTGCTGTCACGCGTTCCGGGGCCGGCGGGGCGACGCATCAAGAACCCGCTGTCCGTGCTCGCGCAATGGAAACTGTTCGACAATCTGCGCCGCAGCCTGGTCCCGGCCGGCCTGCTCGGGCTCTTCCTGCTCGGCTGGATCGCGGTGCCGTCGGCCTTGCACTGGACGCTGCTGGTGCTCGGCATAATCTTCCTGCCGCCCCTGCTGACCGCCGCTCTCGATCTCTTGCGCAAGCCCAAGGACCTGCAACTCGGGCAACATATCGGCGCTGTCCTGCGCGCCGCCGCCCTGCAGTTGGCGCAATCGGCCCTGAACCTGGCCTGCCTGCCCTATGAGGCGTATTTCAGTCTCGATGCGATTGGCCGCACCACGCTGCGCGTCATGCTCACCCACCGCCGCCTGCTCGAATGGAATCCCTCCGGCGAAGTGCAGCGCCAGTACGACAACAGCCGCCATCCGGCCGCCGGCAGCCTGGGCGACCTGGTCGCCACCAGCGGCGCCATGTGGCAGGCCCCGGCCAGCGCGCTGGCCATCGCCCTCGGCCTGGCGGCGAGCCGGCCGCTCGCCCTGCTCTGCGCGGCGCCCGTCCTCGCCCTGTGGTTTGCCGCCCCGACCATCGTCTGGTGGATCAGCCGTCCCTTGCACCGGCCGGCAGCCCGCCTGCACGCGGCGCAGCGCTTTTTCCTGCACAAGCTGGCGCGCAAGACCTGGTCGTTCTTCGAAACCTTCGTTACCGCCGAAGACCATTGGCTACCGCCCGACAATTTCCAGGAACACCCGGCCGAAGCACTGGCCCATCGCACCTCGCCGACCAATATGGGACTCGCCCTGCTGGCCAACCTGGCGGCCTACGACTTTGGCTACCTGGCGGTCGGTCGCCTGCTCGAGCGCACCCACGATGCCCTGCAAAGCATGCAGGGACTGGAACGCCACCAGGGACATTTCTACAACTGGTACGACACGCAAACCCGCAAGCCCTTGCCACCGCTCTACGTCTCCTCGGTCGATAGCGGCAACCTGGCCGGCCATCTGCTGACCCTGAAACCCGGTCTGCTCGCCCTGGCCGACGCCAAAATCCTCAACCCGCGATGTTTTGCCGGGCTCTGCGAAACGATGGCCATCCTGCTCGATGTGGCAGCGGAAAATGCCCCGCCGGAACTCGCCCGCCTGCATGCCGATCTCGAGTCGGCCTACGATGCCCGACCGCAAACCCTGACCAGCGCCCGTTGCTGGCTGGACAAGCTGGTCCGCTCGGCAAGCACGCTGGTCGCGCAGGTGGCCGCTCTGGAAACCCCCAACCCGCTCGCCGATAGCTGGGCGAACGCTCTCCTCGGGCAATGCCGGGAGGCGCTCGACGACCTCAATTTCCTCGCCCCTTGGGGGCAAATGCCGCCCGTCCCGCTCGGCCTGCGCCAGGCCATCGGCCGGCTGGCCGCCTGGCAGACGCTTCCCACCCTGCGCGAAATTGCGACCCTCGATCACGCCATCCTGGCCGAACCCGGCCTGCAGCCCGGCACCGCCGCCAGTCCGGAGGAGCTTGCCTGGCTCGCCGAATTTGGCGAGTTGACCGCGCAAGCCGTCCTCCGGGCGCGCGAACGCCTGACCGGCATCGAAAGCCTGGCCCGCCAGGCCGGCGATCTCGCGGTCGTCGATTACGGCTTCCTCTACGACAAGAGCCGGCATTTATTGGCCATCGGCTACAGCATCGACCAACGGCGCGCCGATATCTGCAATTACGATCTGCTGGCCTCCGAGTCGCGGCTTTCCAGCTTCGTCGCCATTGCCCAGGGGGCGATTCCCCAGGAAAGCTGGTTTGCCCTCGGCCGCCTGCTGACCACGGCGGCCGGCGAATCCGTGCTGCTCTCCTGGAGCGGCTCGATGTTCGAATACCTGATGCCGCTGCTGGTCATGCCGAGCTACGACAACACCCTGCTCGACCAGACCTGCCTGGCCGCCGTCAAATGCCAGATCGCCTACGGCAAGCAGCGCGGCGTCGCCTGGGGCCTCTCCGAATCCGGCTACAACGCCGTCGATACCCGTCTCAACTATCAGTACCGGGCCTTCGGCGTCCCCGGCCTGGGCCTCAAACGCGGCCTCGGCGACGATCTGGTGATCGCCCCCTATGCCTCGACCATGGCCCTGATGGTACTGCCCGAAGCCGCCTGCCTGAACCTGCAACGGCTGGCCGGCGAAGGCCTGGAAGGCCGTTACGGCATGTACGAGGCGGTCGATTACACGCCCTCCCGCCTGCCGCGCGGCCAGAGCAGCGCCATCGTGCGTTCCTTCATGGCCCATCACCAGGGCATGAGCCTGCTCGCCCTCGCCCACCTGCTGCTCGACCGTCCGATGCAGAAACGTTTCGCCGCCGATCCGCAGTTTCAGGCGACGGCACTGCTGCTTCAGGAGCGCATTCCGCATACCTCGACCTTCCATGTCCACACCCCGGAACTGTCGGAAAGTCGCAGCGATGCCAATGGGCCGGCCATGCCGATGCGGGTCATCGACAGCGCCGATACGCCGCTGCCTGAAGTGCAGTTGCTCTCCAACGGCCGCTACCATGTGATGGTCAGCAACGCCGGCGGCGGCTACAGCCGCTGGAAGGATTTCGCCGTCACCCGCTGGCGCGAGGACGGGACCAGCGACCACTGGGGCAGCTTCGCCTACCTGCGTGATGTCGCCAGCGGCGAATTCTGGTCCACGGCACACCAGCCGACCTGTCGGCGGGCCGACACCTACGAGGCGATCTTCTCCGAGGCGCGGGCCGAGTTCCGCCGTCGCGACTTCGATTACGACACCCATACCGAGATCGTCGTCTCGCCGGAAGACGACATCGAATTGCGCCGCATCCGGATCACCAACCGCTCGTCGCAGCGGCGCGTCATCGAAGTCACCAGCTATGCCGAGGTGGTGCTCAACACCCCGGCCGCCGATGCGCTGCATCCGGCCTTCAGCAACCTCTTCGTGCAGACCGAAATCATTCCCGACCGCCAGGCCATCCTGTGCACCCGCCGGCCGCGCGCCATCGACGAAGCCCTGCCCTGGATGTTCCACCTGATGGCGGTGCATGGCGCCGAGGTCGGCGCCGCCTCCTACGAAACCGATCGCGCCCGCTTCATCGGGCGCACCCGCAGCCCGGCCGCGCCGGCCGCCATGGACGGTCCGCTGAGCGGCAGCCAGGGCTCGGTGCTCGACCCGATGCTGGCCATCCGCTACCGGATCACCCTGGCGGCCGAACAGACGGCGACCATCGACCTGGTCTATGGCATCGCCGAAACGCGCCAGGCGGCCCTGCGCCTGGTCGGCAAATATCGCGACCGGCATCTCGCCGACCGCGTCTTCGATCTGGCCTGGACCCATAGCTGGGTCAACCTGCAACAAATCAACGCCAGTGAATCCGATGCCCAACTTTTCAATCACCTGGCCGGTTCGATCATCTACGCCAACCCCTCGCTGCGCGCCGAAACCAGCGTCCTGGCCAGCAATCGGCGCGGCCAGTCGGGGCTTTGGGGCTATGCCATTTCCGGCGACCTGCCGATCGTCCTGTTGCAGATCGGCGACCTGGAAAACATCGAACTTGTCCGCCAACTGGTCCAGGCCCATGCCTACTGGCGGCTCAAGGGCCTGGCCGTCGACCTGGTGATCTGGAACGAGGACCACGCCGGCTACCGCCAGGTGCTGCAGGAACAGATCCTCGGCCTGATCGCCGCCGGCGTCGAAGCCAACCTGACCGACCGCCCGGGCGGTATTTTCGTACGCGTCGCCGAACAGATTTCGCGCGAGGATCGCACCCTGTTCCAGACCGTCGCCCGCGTCATCATCACCGACACGCAGGGTTCGCTGGCCGAACAGATCAACCGCCTGAGCGCCAAGTACCCGCGCCGGGTCCGCCTGCCGCACCTGGTGCCGAGCCTCACCCCGGGACGCGACGCCCCGCCGCCCGCCGCCGGCGAATTGCCCGATTTGCTGTTCTTCAACGGCCATGGCGGCTTCGCGCCCGACGGGCGGGAATATGTCATCACCAGCAGCCGCCAGCACGCCACCCCGGCGCCCTGGGTCAATGTCATCGCCAACGCCCATTTCGGGACGGTCATTTCGGAAAGCGGCAGCGCCTATACCTGGAGTGAAAATGCCCACGAATTCCGCTTCACGCCCTGGCACAACGACCCGGTCAGCGACGGCAGCGGCGAAGCGATCTACCTGCGCGACGAGGAAAGCGGCCATTTCTGGTCGCCGACGCCGCTGCCCTGCCCCGGTAGCGGCAGCTACCTCACCCGCCACGGCTTCGGCTACAGCGTTTTCGCGCACAGCGAGGCTGGCATTTATTCCGAATTGACCATCCATGTCGACGCCCAGGCCGCCCTCAAATTCTCGGTCCTCAAAATTCGCAACGATTCCGGCCGCTGGCGCCGCCTTTCCGCCACCGGCTACGTCGAGTGGGTGCTCGGTGATCTGCGGCCGAAAGCGGCGATGCATGTGGTGACCGAAATCGACCCGGCGAGTGGCGCGATCTGTGCCCACAATCCCTATAGCGCCGAATTCGGCGACCGCATCGCCTTTTTCGACGCCGACGAGGCGACCCGGCAGGCCACGCTGAGCGGCGACCGGCGCGAATTCATCGGGCGTAACGGCAGCCTGGCCAAGCCGGCGGCGATGGGCCGGACGCGCTTGTCGAACACCCTGGGGGCCGGCCTCGACCCCTGCGCCGCGATCATGGTGCCCTTCGATCTGGCCGCCGGCGAAGAGCGCGAAATCATTTTCCGGCTCGGCGCCCGGGGCCGGCGCGGCACCGACGCCGGGGAACTGGCGCATCGCCAGCATGGCGCGGCCGCCGCCGGGCAATCGCTGGCCGCGGTAACCGCCTACTGGCAACAGACGCTGGGCGCCGTCCAGGTCGATACGCCCGATCCGGCGCTCAACCTGCTGGCCAACGGCTGGCTGCTCTATCAGACCATCGCCTGCCGCCTCTGGGCGCGCAGCGGCTATTACCAGTCGGGCGGCGCCTTCGGCTTCCGCGACCAGTTGCAGGACAGCATGGCGCTGCTGCATGCCGAGCCGGGCCTGCTCCGCGAGCATCTGCTGCGCAGCGCCGCTCGTCAGTTTGCCGAGGGCGATGTCCAGCATTGGTGGCATCCGCCGGCCGGCCGCGGCGTCCGCACCCATTGCTCGGACGACATGCTCTGGCTGCCCCAGGCGGTCTGCCGTTATATCCGGCACAGCGGCGACAGCGCCGTGCTCGACGAAAGCATTCCCTTCCTCGAAGGGCGCCCGGTCAATCCCGAGGACGACTCCTATTACGACCTGCCCGGTCGTTCAGCGAGCAGTGCCAGCCTCTACCAGCACTGCGTGCGCGCTATCCGGCACGCCCTCCGTTTCGGTTGCCACGACCTGCCGTTGATGGGTTCCGGCGACTGGAACGACGGCATGAATCTGGTCGGCATGCAAGGCAAGGGCGAAAGCGTCTGGCTCGGCTTTTTCCTGCACAACACGCTGACCGATTTCAGCCAACTGGCCCGCTCCCGGGACGACGTTATCTTTGCCGAACGCTGCGACGCCGAAGCCGACCAACTGCGGCGCAGCCTGGAACAGCACGGCTGGGATGGCGAATGGTATCGCCGGGCCTATTTCGACGACGGCACGCCGCTCGGTTCCGCCCTCAATCCCGAATGCCGCATCGACTCCATCGCGCAAAGCTGGGCGGTGCTCTCCGGCACGGCCGACGCAGTGCGGGCCCGGTGCGCCATGACGGCGCTCGATCAGCACCTGGTCAAGCGCGACCACGCCTTGATCCAGTTGCTCGATCCACCATTCGACAAGTCGCCGCTCAATCCCGGCTATATCCGCGGTTATGTCCCCGGGGTCAGGGAAAACGGCGGCCAATACACGCAGGCGGCGATCTGGGCGGCCATGGCCTTCGCCGAACTGGGCGACCGACAGCGCGCCTGGGAACTGTTCGCCATGATCAATCCGCTCAGCCACAGCGCTTCCGCGGCGGCGATCGAGATTTACAAGGTCGAACCCTATGTCGTCGCCGCCGACGTCTATGCCGTCTCGCCGCACCAGGGCCGCGGCGGCTGGACCTGGTACACCGGCTCGGCCGGCTGGCTCTACCGGCTGATTCTCGAGTCGCTGCTCGGCCTTCGCGTCGAGGCCGGGCAGATGCGCTTCCTCCCCTGCCTGCCGCCCGCCTGGCCAAGCTTCAGTATCGTCTACCGTTACCGCGAAACTTTCTACCGGATCGTCGTCCGGCAACACGACGGTACGAACGGACTGATCGACGTCACGGTCGACGGCCTGGCCCAGGGGGACGGCGTCATCCACTTGCTCGATGATCAGCGCGAGCACACCGTCGAAATCAACATCCAAAGCGGGCCGCACTGATGCGGCTGGCCAACCGGACACCGGAGGGAATCAATCGATGAATGCCACCACCCAACTGCATGCCCTCGGCCAAAGCCTGTGGCTCGACAACATCTCGCGCGACCTGCTCGACAGCGGCCGGCTGCAGGAGTATTGCAGCAAGCTGTCGGTTACCGGGCTGACGTCGAATCCGAGCATTTTCGCGCAGGCCATCGGCCATGGCGGCGCCTACGAGCCAGCCATCCGGCAGAAGATGGCGGACGGTAAATCGGGCGAGGCGCTGTTTTTCGAACTGGCGCTGGAAGATCTCGGCCGGGCGGCGACCATTCTCCGCCCGGTCCACCAGGCGACGGGCGGGGTGGATGGCTGGGTCTCGCTCGAAGTCTCGCCGCTGCTCGCCGACGATGCCGCCGCCACGCTGGTCGAAGCCAAACGCCTGCACGCCCGGGCCCGCTGCCCCAACCTGTTGATCAAGATTCCCGGCACGACGGCCGGCATCCGGGCGATCGAGGAAACGATCTTTGCCGGTGTGCCGGTCAACGTCACCCTGCTCTTTTCCCGCGAGCAGTACATTGCGGCGGCCGACGCCTACTGGCGGGGCATCGCCCGCCGGGTCGAGGCCGGCCTCGACCCGGCGGTCGTCTCGGTCGCTTCGGTTTTCGTCAGTCGCTGGGATAGCGCCGTTGCCAGCCACGTTCCGCCCGAACTGGGCAATCGCCTGGGAACGGCCATTGCGCGCCGTATTTACAAAGCCTATCGGCAGCGCCAAACCACCTCCGCCTGGAAAAAGCTGGCCGCCGCCGGGGCCCTGCCCCAGCGCCTGCTGTGGGCCAGCACCGGGACCAAGGACCCGCAACTGCGCGACACCTATTACGTCGAAGCCCTGGCCGCCGCGCAGACCATCAACACCCTGCCGGAAAAGACCCTGCTCGCCTGCGCGGCGCATGGGCAGGTAAACGGCGTGATGCCGGAAGATGGCGGCGACGCCGAAAGCGTCCTGGCCGATTTCGCCCTGGCCGGCATCGACATCGCCTCACTGGCCACTCGCCTGCAGCGCGAGGGCGCCCTCGCCTTCAGCAAGTCCTGGAACGAACTGCTTGCCGTCATTGCGGATAAAAGCCAAGCGGCGGCCAGGCCGACAACGGAGAACATCGATGACCATTCCTGACACCCCTTTGGCCAGCGCCCCCCTGCCCGCCAAACTGCTGCAGAAAATGCATGCCTGGTGGCGCGCCGCCAATTACCTCTCGGTCGGCCAGATCTACCTCTACGCCAATCCGCTACTGCGCGAACCGCTCCAGCTTGCCCACGTCAAGCCGCGCCTGCTCGGCCACTGGGGCACGACGCCCGGGCTCAACTTCATCTACGTGCACCTCAACCGGCTGATCAAGGAACACGACCTCGACGTCATCTACCTCACCGGCCCTGGTCACGGTGGCCCGGGCATCGTCGCCAACACCTACCTGGAAGGCAGCTACAGCGAGGTCTATCCCGATATATCGCAGGATCTCGACGGCATGCAGCGGCTGTTCAAGCAGTTTTCCTTTCCGGGCGGCATTCCCAGTCATGTCTCGCCGGAAACCCCGGGCTCCATCCATGAGGGCGGCGAACTGGGCTATGCGCTGTCGCACGCCTACGGTGCGGCTTTCGACAATCCAGAGCTGATCGTCGCCTGCGTCGTCGGCGACGGCGAGGCGGAAACCGGGCCGCTGGCCACCAGCTGGCATTCGAACAAGTTCCTCAACCCGGTGCATGACGGCGCCGTGCTGCCCATCCTCCACCTCAACGGCTACAAGATCGCCGGCCCCACCGTGCTCGCCCGTATCCCGCACGAAGAGCTGGAGGCGCTGTTCCGCGGCTACGGCTACGCGCCCTATTTCGTCGAGGGCGACGAGCCGGAAGTCATGCACCAGAAAATGGCCGCCACCCTCGATGCCGTACTCGCTGAAATCCGTCGTATCCAGGACGACGCCCGCCAGCACGGTTTTAAGGAACGCCAGCCCTGGCCGATGATCATCCTGCGTTCGCCGAAGGGCTGGACCGGCCCGAAGATGGTCGACGGCAAGCCGGCCGAAGGCACTTTCCGTTCGCACCAGGTGCCGATGGGCGACATGAGCCATCCCGGCCACGTCGCGCTGCTCGAAAGCTGGATGCAGAGCTACCGGCCGGAAGAACTGTTCGACGAGCACGGCCGGCTGCGCCCCGAAATCGCCGAACTGGCGCCCAAGGGCCTACGCCGGATGAGCGCCAACCCGCACGCCAACGGCGGCCTCTTGCTGCGCGACCTGCGCCTGCCGGACTTCCGCGAATACGCCGTCGCCTCGCCCGGTGCCGTCGAGGCCGAATCGACCCGTAGCCAAGGCGTCTTCCTGCGCCACGTGATGAAGCACAACCCGGCCAATTTCCGCGTCTTCAGCCCCGACGAGACCGCCTCGAACCGCTGGGGCGCCCTGTTCGAAGTCACCAACCGCTGCTCGACAGCGGAAATCCTGCCGACCGACGACCACGTTGCACCCGATGGCCGGGTCATGGAAATGTTGAGCGAACACCAGTGCGAAGGCTGGCTCGAAGGCTACCTGCTGACCGGCCGGCACGGCTTCTTCTCGTGCTACGAAGCCTTCATCCACATCATCGACTCGATGTTCAACCAGCACGCCAAGTGGCTCAAGGTGTGCAACGAAATTCCCTGGCGGGCGCCGATCGCCTCGCTCAACTACCTGCTCTCCTCGCACGTCTGGCGCCAGGACCACAACGGCTTCAGCCACCAGGATCCGGGCTTCATCGACCACGTCATCAACAAGAAGGCGGAAGTCGTCCGCGTCTACCTGCCGCCCGATGCCAACACCCTGCTCGTCGTCACCGACCACTGCCTGCGCAGCCGCAACTATGTGAACGTGATCGTCGCCGGCAAGCAGGCGGCGCCGCAGTGGCTGAGCATGGACGCGGCGATCAAGCACTGCACGGCCGGTCTCGGCATCTGGGAGTGGGCGAGCAACGACAAGGGCGACGAGCCGGACGTCGTGATGGCCTGCGCCGGCGACGTGCCGACCCTGGAAACCCTGGCCGCCGTCGAACTGCTGCATGAGCATTTCCCCGAGCTCAAGATCCGCGTCATCAACGTCGTCGACCTGATGACCCTGCCGCCCCCCGGCGAACACCCGCACGGCATCTCCGACAAGGATTTCGACGTGCTGTTCACGCGCGACAAGCCGATCATCTTCGCCTATCACGGCTATCCCTGGCTGATCCACCGCCTGACCTACCCGCGGACCAACCACAAGAACCTGCACGTGCGCGGCTACAAGGAAGAAGGCACAACCTCGACGCCCTTCGACATGGTGGTCATGAACGACCTCGACCGCTTCCACCTGGTGGCCGACGTCATCGACCGCGTCCCCCAACTCGGCCCGCGTGCCGCCTACGCCAAGCAGGCCATCCGCGACAAGCTGATCGAGCACAAGCAGTACATCGCCGAGCACGGCGAAGACCTGCCGGAAATCCGCAACTGGAAATGGCAGGCTGGCAATGCGACCTGAACCGGCGAAAAATCGACTGACCGGGATGGCCTGGGTGAAGCCATGAAATTCAAGGACTACTACCAGGCCTTGGGCCTCGAGCGCGGCGCTTCGGAGGCCGACATCAAAAAGGCTTATCGCAAACTGGCCCACCAGTACCATCCCGACGTCTCGAAAGATCCGCAGGGCGAAGAGAAATTCAAGGCGCTGGCCGAGGCCTACGCCACCCTAAAGGACCCGGAAAAGCGCGCCGCCTACGACAATCTGGGCCAGCGCAGCAGCGGCGAACAATTCACCCCGCCGCCGGACTGGCAGCAGCGCTACAAGACCGACGCCGCGGGCTTTGACGATGTCGATCTGGCCGACATCTTTGCCGCGTTCAGCCAGGCCGGCGGCCGCCAACGCCAGGATATGCCGCGCCCCGGCCAGGACTACGAGATTGCCGCCTGGGTTACGCTGGAACAGATTTTCCGCGGCGGCGAAATCGAGGTCGGCGCCGAATTGCCGGAATACGACCAGAACGGACTGCCGCACCGGGTCGCCCATGTCTTCAAGATCACCATTCCGAACGGTGCCGCCGACGGCCAGCGCCTGCGCCTGGCCGGCCAGGGCGGCCACGGGGTGAACGGCGGCCGGGCCGGCGACCTCTATGTCGTGCTCGCCGTGCAGCCCCATCCGCTGTACCGGGTCAGCGGTCGCGACCTCTATCTCGATCTGCCGCTGGCGCCCTGGGAAGCCGTGCTCGGCGGCAATATTGAGATTCCGACCCTGGCCGGGCCGGTGGCGCTCAACATCAAACCGGGCACGCTGGCCGGCCAGAAACTGCGCCTGGCCAAGCGCGGCCTGGGCAACCGGGATGGCAGCACTGGCGCCCTCTATGCCGTGGTCAGGATCGATGTTCCCAACCAGGTCAGCCCGCGCGAACAGGTGCTGTACGAACAACTGGCGGCCAACTCGACCTTTCAGCCAAGGGCACACTTTGCGACGGGAGCAGGCGCATGAACGAGCAACAAAGCGAAACGAACTGGCTGGACAGCGACAATCTCTATCCACTTGAGTACCTGGCCGAAATTTCCGGCCTGTCGATAGAGGAAATCGATGATCTGGTGAGCATCGGCCTCATCGCGCCGAGCGCAGCAACGGCCGAGCGGCCGGTATTTCAGCTTTGCCATGTGCTGACCGTCAAGAAGGCCCGCCGCCTGCGCGACGACTTCCAACTCAACCATCACGGCGTCGCCCTGGCGCTGACCCTGATCCGGCGCATTGACGAACTGCAGGCCGAATTGACCGCCCTGCGTGCCGGGCTGGGTCGTTGAAGCTGGGCGCAGGAACAGGATCGAGGATTGAGTAAAACCACGGTGGGTTCCACTCGATCCCAACAGCTAGGCAACTCGATCCTAATCAGTCCGCGTAGGGTGCAATAAGCAAAGCGCATTGCACCACCGCCATGCGCAGCAAGTCTTTTACCGTTTTCAACAACAACCAGCCGCAGGGATTAGCCTGCGGGGCTGCCTTGTTCTTACTTGCCGTGCGCAGTTGCCGCGGCGGCGACCTGGGAGGTGGCTTCACCGATCGCCTTGCGATTGGCTTCGGTCATCGAGACGATCTGCTGCCCGAAGCCCTTGAAGGTTTCGAAGCCCTTTTCCCAGCCGGCACCGATGCCAGCCCCCTTGTTCTGGGCAAAGTACGAAGACATCAGGGCGATGACGTCCTTCTGGGTTTCGGCGGCAATTTCCTGCACGCTCTTCAGATAGGCCGCCGCATTCTTGGCCGCCTCGCCGGGGATCAGGCTCTGCAGGTCGGGAATTGACTTGATATCCTTGGCCGGGGCCTTGGCGGCGGTGGCAACCCCCTGCTCGAGCGCGCTCCGGGTCGCGTTCAGATTCAGCGCAGTTAGACGCTCGAGACTGGAAAGACCGATTTCCGATAACGCCATGAAGGCGTCTACGTTTACTTTTACTGCGTCGAGGGGTTCGTGACTTCTGGAAACCATGGTTTTGCTCCTGGGTATAAGGTGGACCAACGGGTGGCGGTGGAACGACTAACGGTGTTCCTTTTGCCAGCATAGACGGGGAATCGTCACGCCACTGTTGGCTGGCGCACATAGGGCCGATCGAGCCGGCGCCCCGAGAATCGGGCACCTGCCCGGCCATACGTTGGCTAGCGCACAGAACATTCGGTCCGGACGAAGGAAGATGGGCGACACGATCTGGCGCATTCCGGCCAGGCGTCGGAGCAGAAGCATCCATTTATCCAAAAAACCTTACCGCAGAGTCGCAAAGGAGCAGAGAGGAACGTGAAAACGGTTGCTTGCAAGGTTTTTGCGGCTCACCAAAAAGGTGGGCCGCAGCATCCGGGCTAGCCTTTTTTACCCAGCATCTCTGCATCTCCGCGGTTCAATTGCGTTTTTCTAGGTTTATCACCCCGAAGGATCGATACCATGAATATCAAACTTGTCGCAAGCTGCCTCACGAGCCTCGCCCTGATGCTCCCGATGACCGTCTACAGTGCCGACGTCAGCACCTCGTCGGCCGGCACCATGGTCAAGGATTCGGTCATCACCACCAAGATCAAGGCGGAGCTGGCGGCCGAAAAAATCGCCAGCCTCATCCATATCAGTGTCGATACCGACAACAAGGGCGCCGTCACCCTGGGCGGCACCGCCACCAGCAAAAATGCCGTCGACAAGGCGGTATCCATCGCTAAATCGGTCAAGGGCGTCACCTCGGTCGATAACCAGATCAAGATTGTGGCCGACAAGTAAGCCCCGCCCCGTGATCCGCATCGCCTTGCAAATTGACTTGAATTACGAAATCGACGGCGCGGGCGCCGATTTCGTGTTCAACATCCATGCCGCCCACACGCCTAACCAGAGCATCTCCGCCGAGAGCCTGATGCTGAGCCAGGCCGTCCCGCAACGGCTGCATACGACCCCGGTGACCGGCAACCGTTACCTGTATGTACGCGCCGGCCCGGGCGACCTGAAACTGTCGTACTCGGCCACCGTCGATCTGACCCATCACTTTGCCGACCCGGCGCAGATTGCCGAAGTACCGATCCGCGATCTGCCCCCCGAGGTCATCGGCTACATTTATCCCAGCCGTTACTGCCAGTCGGACCGCCTGCTCAAACTGGCCAACCAGGAGTTCGGACGACTGGCACCGGGCTACCGCCGGGTTCAGGCCATCCAGGACTGGGTCAAGGGTTGGGTCAGTTTCACCCTGCATAGCTCGAACACGAATACCTCGGCGGTCGACACGCTGGTCGAGAAAGTCGGCGTCTGCCGCGACTACGCCCACCTGATGATTGCGCTCTGCCGCGCCCTCAACATCCCCGCCCGTTTCGCCACCGGCACCGACTACGGTGCCGACCCGACGCTCGGCCCCTCCGATTTCCAGGCCTATGTCGAGGTGTACCTCGGCTTTCGCTGGTATATCTTTGACCCGTCCGGCACCGGCATCCCCATGGGCTTTGTCCGTTTCGGCACCGGGCGCGATGCGGCCGATGTGGCATTTGCCACCATTTTTGGCGGCGTCAGGGCGCACGCCGCGGTGATTCGCGCCCTGGCCATCGAGGATCCGGCGAATGGCCTGCGCCTGCCGCACCATTGTGAGGAGGCACTCTCGACCGACAGCGGCGAGGAAGCCGCCCATGCCGCACCACACTGAATAGGCGGCGCTCTGTGGCATCCAGGAAATCGGCGGCATCGCCATTGCCGAGAAACCGAGTACCGCCGAGCAGCCGGACATGCCGGAGAGCGCCATCGCCAGCGGCTATATTGATTTTGTCCTGGCTCCGGAGGAAATCGCGGCCAGGCTGGTACTGATTGCCCGTCAGGAAACCCCGGCCGTCACCGGACGGCCACGCCAGTAGGGCTCGACAACTAGCGCAGGGCCGGGTTGTTTATATTGGCCGTTGCCCGTTGATGACCCGGAGCAGGACAACGACGATGGCGATGACCAGCAGGATGTGGATAAAGCCACCGAGGGTATAGGACGTGACCAGACCGAGCAGCCACAAGATGAGCAGGACGACGGCGATCGTATAAAGCATGATGATTCCTTCACAGTATCAGTCAGGAACAGCCCACCCTGGGTGAGCCGCAACCCGGACCGGATCGGTATTGGCCGCGCTCCCCGCCAGACTGATCAGGCGATTGCGCGCGCCGGCAAGGCCCCTACGCCTACTTCGGCTGAGTGGCCTTCTTGAGATCGGCCTTGAGGTCGCCATAGGCAGCCCTGGCCTTGCCGCCGGCATTCTCGACAACCCCTTTCAGTTCGAGCTCCTTGTTGCCGACGAGCTTGCCGGCGACTTCTTTGATTTTCCCTTTTGCTTCATCAATGCGGCCGGCGGATTGGTCTTTGTTCATGATGTGCTCCTGATGGTGACGGTTACAAGCGCAACGGTGCTGTGCTCAGCAGCAAGACTAATCATCAAATCGATTCCCTTCCGTACGCTGGCGCCCATAGGCGGCCGCAACCGCCAGGACTTGCCGCCCCGATAAGCGGCTCACCCGCTCAGATAGCCGCCGCCACGAAATTCGCCGACCGGCCGGCCTCAGCGTCGGCCAGCAGGCTGGCGTCGCTGCGCACGGCATGCGCAATGGGCAGATCGGCACCTTGCTGCCAGGCGAACAAGGCCGCGGCCTTTTCGGCACCGGTGACCAATACCAGTTGCTGGCGGCACGCGCGCAAGGTCTGGTAATTCAGGCTGACGCGCTCGCCGGGCGGCTTCGCTGCGTTGTGCACGGCAATCACCGGCGCGTTGGGGTCGCCGCCGGTCGAAAACAGACTGGCGGTGTGGCCATCGTCGCCCATGCCGAGCAGCAGCAGATCAAAGGGCTGCCGGTCGACAATGAGCCAGGTATATTCCGCCGCCGCCCGTGCCGCACCGAGTTCGGCCGGGATGGCGTGAATCTGCCCCGCCGGTATCGCCACGCGTGACAGCCAGGCCTCCTGCGCCAGGCGTGAGTTTCGGCCGGCGTGCTCGGCCGGCAGGCAACGCTCGTCACTCCAGAAGATTTCCCAGGCGCGCCAGTCCTGCGCCATCCCGGCGAGCATTTCATAGGTCCGGCGCGGCGTATTGCCACCGGCCAGGACGATGCGAAACACCTGGCGCTCGCGGAGCGCCGCCTCGGCCTCGGCGATGACGATGCGGCAGGCGTGGGCAGCGACCTCTTCCGGATCCGGCAATATTTTGCTATTGACCGGCAGCATCAACATTCGCCTTCCGGCTTGCCGTTGCAACTCAGCGTCTGCCGCCATTGCCGGTCAGCCTGGCCGAATATCTGGTCGGCGGCTTTCGGTCCCCAACTGCCGGCCGGGTATTGCAACGGCGGGCGCTCGTCGTCGGCCCAACCACGCATGAAGGGATCGACCACATTCCACGCCGCCTTGACCTCGTCGTAGCGCAGGAACAGGGAACGATCGCCTTGAATGACATCCATCAGCAAGTCTTCGTACGCATCGGCCTTGCGTTCGCCGGGATTGCCGACCGAGGCATCCATCGAAATCTGCCGGGTGCGGGTTTCCTGGCCGGGCACCTTGGCGGATATTTCCATCTGCACCACGTCGTCCGGCTGGATGCCGATCAGCAACCAGTTCGGATGCACGGCAGAAGCCCCCAATCCCTGGAAAAGCTGCATCGGCGGTTCGCGAAAACGCACGGCGACCATCGAACGCCGCTCCTTGAGGCGCTTGCCGGTGCGCAGATAGAACGGCACATCGCGCCAGCGCCAGTTGTCCACGTAGAGCTTCAGCGCGGCATAAGTCTCGGTATGGCTGCCGGCCGCGACGCCGGTTTCCTGCTGATAGCCGGCGTACTGGGCGCGTACCGCATGACTGGCCAGTTGCGGCAGCTCAAGCGGGCGGATCGAGCGCAGCACCTTGACCTTTTCATCACGCAGCGCTTCGGCCTCCAGCGAGACCGGCGGCTCCATGGCCAGCAGGGCGAGCACCTGCAACAGGTGGCTCTGGATCATGTCGCGCGTCGCCCCGCCGTGCCGGTCGTAGTAATTGGCCCGCCCGTCGAGGCCGATGGTTTCGGCGTGGGTGATCTGCACGTGATCGATGTAATGGCGGTTCCACAGGGGTTCCAGGATCATGTTGGCAAAACGCAGGACGAGCAGGTTCTGCACCGATTCCTTGCCGACGTAATGATCGATGCGGTAGATCTGTTCTTCGTCGAGGTGCGTATTGAGTTCGTGCTGCAGGTCGCGGGCCGATTGCAGGTCGTGACCGAAGGGCTTTTCGATGACCATTCGTCGCCAGCCGGTGCGCTCGGCCAGCAAGCCGGCCTGGGCCAGCCCGACGGTAATCGGCACATACAGTTCGGGGCTGACCGAGAGATAGAAAATCACGTTGTTGCCGCAGTCGCTGGCCCCCATCCAGGCCTCCAGCGTCCGATAGAAAGGCGCATCGTCGAGGTTGCCGGCCAGATAGTCGAGACGCCGGAGAAAGCTTTCCTGCAGTCCCGCCTCGGCAGCTTCCAGGTGCTTTCCGACCTCGTCTCGCCAACTATCCCGGGCATAGGGCGTCCGGCCGCAGCCGAGAATGCGGACGTCGGGCGCCAGGTGGCCCAGGCTGTGCAATTGGTACAAGGCGGGCAAGAGCTTGGCCATCGCCAGGTTGCCCGTCGCCCCGAAGATGACGTAGGCGTGTGATTCGCTGGCGCAGTTCATGACAGTTTTTCCTCGCCGCCGTCGCCCAGCCAGCGCGTGTGAAAATGCGCCGTCTCGTCGCGGTCGACACGCTGGTAGGTATGGGCACCAAAAAAATCGCGCTGCGCCTGGATGATGTTGGCCGAACCATAGGCACAGCGATAGCCGTCGTAAAAAGACAGCGCCGAGCTCAGGGCCGGCGCCGCTATGCCGTGCCCGACGGCGAGCATCACGGCCCGGCGCCAGCCGGCTTCGGCGTTTTTGACCTCGGCCGCAAAGAACGGGTCCTGCAGCAGGCTGGGCGGAACGGGCTGGCGTTCGAAACTGTTCCTGATGTCAGCCAGAAAGCGACTGCGGATGATGCAGCCGGCGCGCCAGAGCAGCGCGATGTCACCGAACGGCAAGGCCCAGCCGTTCTTTTCGGCGGCGGCCTGCATGAGCATGAAACCCTGCGTGTAGGAGACCAGTTTCGCGGCATACAAGGCGTCGTGCAGCGCCTCGAGACAGGCGGCGCGTTCCGCCTCCGGCACGAGTGTCGGCACGCTGCCGAGCAGCGCTGCCGCCGCCACCCGTTCGGACTTGCGCGCCGACAGCATGCGGGCGTGCACGGCTTCGCCGATCAGGGTCAGCGGCACGGCATTGTCCAGGGCATCCTGCGCGGTCCACACGCCGGTGCCTTTACTCCCGGCCACATCGAGAATCCGCTCAACCAGCGGGCCGCCGTCGTGGTCGCGCTGACGCAGCAGGCGGGCGGTGATTTCAATCAGGTAGGATTCCAGCCGGCCACCATTCCAGGCCGCGAAGCGGTCGGCCATCTCGTCGTGGCTGAGGCCGAGGGCATGTTGCATCAAGTGGCAGACTTCGGCGATCAACTGCATGTCGCCGTATTCAATGCCGTTGTGAATCATCTTCACGTAATGACCGGCCCCGCCCTCGCCCAGCCACTGGCAGCACGGGATGCCATCGACCCGGGCGGCGATGGCCTGGAACATATCGCGGATGACCGGCCAGGCCGCGGCAGCGCCACCGGGCATCAGTGACGGCCCGAAGCGGGCGCCGTCCTCGCCACCGGAAACCCCCATGCCGACGAAGTGCAGGCCCCGAGCGGCAAGCGTTCGCCAGCGGCGGTCGGTATCCTGATAATTGGAATTTCCCCCATCGATCAGGATGTCCCCGGGGGCCAGCCAGGGCTGCAGTTGTTCGATCACCGCCTCGACAGCCCGACCGGCCGTCACCATCAGCAGGATGACGCGCGGCGAGGCAAGCTGGCTGACCAATTGTTGAAGATTGTCGGCCACGGCGATGGCCCGGCCTTGGCCGTGGGTCGCGATGAATTCTGCCGTAACGGCGCCCGTCCGGTTGTACACGCTCAGGCGGTAAGCCTGGTCACTGAGATTGAGCGCCAGGTTGGCGCCCATCACGCCAAGACCGACGATGCCGATGTCGGACGGGGCCATGCCGATCGCCGCCAGACCAGGTTCGCTGCCCGCCGATTGTTCGGTTGTTTTCATGCTGATCTCGGCAACAAGGAAGATACAGGTGGACCGCGCAGTGACCGACAAGTGCGAGACAACCGCCGGCCATCGGCGAATCAGGCCAGCAGGTCGCGCATGTCGTCGGCGTGCTGTTCCTCGATGGCCATGATGCCGACCAGCATCAGCCGGGTGGTCGGATCGGTTTCACCGATCGCATCGATCATCTGGCGATAGGATTCGATGGCCACCCGTTCGGCAATCAGGTTGGCCTTGATCATGCCCTGGACGTCGCGGGAGTCATCGTATTCGGCATGGCTGCGCTCGCTCAGCGAGGCCGGATTGAAATCGGGCTGGCCGTTCAATTGCACGATGCGCTCGGCCAACTGGTCGGCATGGCCCTGTTCCTCGCCGGCATGCTGCAGGAACTCGGCCTTGATCGGACCATTCTGCAGGCCGCTCGCCGTGTAGTAATGGCGTTTGTAGCGCAGCACGCAGACCAGTTCGGTGGCCAGGGCGACATTGAGCATGTCCACCACCAACTTGCGGTCGGCCTGATAGCCGGCGGTCACCGCACCGTCTTCAAAATCCTTTGCCGCGGCGCGAATGGCGCCGCTATCGATGCCGGCGCGTGCCGCCTTCTTAGCCTTGTTCATGTCTGTTCCTTGTCGGGTGAGCGGGGAATACCCCGCATTGGGCATAATTACCCTGCCCTTTTAGGCCGAAATACGGCCCGCCTCGGTACGCTGGCGCGCATTGGGCCTTTCTTCGGTTGGCTTGCCAGCCCGCCCCATCCAATCTGTGCGCTGCCACACAGACAGCCGGGGATCATGCAATCTAGCCTGCATTTCTTCCGTCGCCGACGGACTTACCCACTGGAGAAGCCGCATGGATGAATATCGTCACCACGTATCCGGATTTTTTGCCCACCGCGCCGAAGCCGAAGGCGCTCTGGACAGTCTTGTCAACCGTGGGCTGCCGCGCAGCCAGATCCAGCTACTCGATGCCGAATCGGTGCTGGCACCGGCCGAACCGAAGGATGGCAGCAATGAAGTATTGACCAATGTCCTGGTCGATGGCGCCATCGGTACCGTGGTCGGCGGCGGCATCGGCGCCCTGGCCCAGATCGCCCTGGTCGCCGCGAATATCAGCCTGTTCATCGCCAGCCCGCTGGTCGCACCGCTCGTCATGCTCGGCTGGGGCGCCAGCCTCGGCGCCTTTGTCGGTGCAGCAGCCGGCGCTACCACCGGCATCGAACACAAGGACGGCTGGCTATCTGATCTGGTGCGCGATGCCATCATCAGCGGCCAGGTCGTGCTGGTCGCAGAAACCCGGACGACCGCGGAAACCGAACTGGCGCGCGACGTGATCAAGACGGCGGTTGGCGAATTCAAGGACGTGGCCTAGCGCTCCACCGCATCAACCTGAAACCCTTACCGCAGACGTGAAACAGTGGCTTGCATCGTTTTTGTAGCTGGCCCAAAAGGTCGGCCGAAAAATCCACGCAAGCCTCGGCTTTTCCTCGGCATCTCTGCGTCTCTGCGGTTTAATTGCGTTTTTCTAGGATCAATCCTGTGCGAGCGCGGGCGACAGAGCCAAGCCGCCCGGCGCGCCGCCGGTGGTATGCTGGAGCCCACTCAAACTAACGCGAACCATCGATGGCGACTTTTCTGGCCTTCCTGGCGCTGGCCCTGCTGGCCGGCGCTTGCTTCTTCATCTATCACCGCTCGCAAGCCGGGGCCGAGGCTACCGATGAAAAGGACCTGCATCGTTACATGGTCGCCAATCGCGAACTTCGCCTGCAGCGCATTGACCATGCCCTGTGGGATACCGCCATGCACATCGCCCACGGCGACGAAGGGGTCGCCCGCGCCCGCTACATCCAGTTGCGGGTCCAGCAGATGAAGCAGGAAGCGGCCAGCGACAGCGTCGAGTAGCTGCCGGGATTACTTGGCGACCGGTACCGGGGCAATGCGGCTCGTTTCTTCCCGCAACAGCCGCTTGAATTGCGCCGACTCCCGGGCCGCGGCCAGGCCGGCCCAGAACTCTTCGACGGCGTTCCGGTTGGCGTTGTAAAAATCCTTGTTGAAGATCACGAAATACGGCTTTTCGGTAAATGGCGAGGCGATTTTTTCAACCTTGCGCGCCAACTCGGGGTTGTTCAATTGCTCGTCGCCCTCGAAAGTCATCAGGGCCAGCAGTTCAAGGTCACCGGCGAGCAGGTGTTTCATGGCCTTCTCGGGATTGTCGTTCGACTCGTAGACCGCAGCGCCCTGTTTCCGCAACTCGGCCGACGAGGAGTAGCCGAGTTGAGAGCCGATCCGCCCGGTCAAATCGACAAATTGCCGGCCATCCCAATGGGCGGCCGTCCCTTTGACGCGATACAGCGAATATCCATCGGTCTTCAAGCGGCGCGAAGGATCCAGCTTGCCGTCGGGGGTGGTCGGGTAGACCGCAAACTTTGCCCGCTCCTCGCTATAACTTGCCGCGAATCCACCCGCCACTTCACCGGTGGCAATGTTGCTAAGGCAACGCTTCCAGGGAAAGGCAACCTGCACGACCTTGATGCCGCTCTGCAGGGCAGCCATGTCGACCAGCTTGTTGTTCAGGCCCTGGCCGTTCTTGGTCAACCAGGGAAAGTTGTAGGCGTCCTCGTAGCACAGCTTGAGGGGCTCTTCGCCATGGGCCAGCGAGCCGGCCAATAAAAGACAGAGAAAAATTATCCGGCTTCGCGTCATTGTCCGACCACTATCTGTTGCATTATGGATACCCTCAAGGAAGCGATAATTTTACAAGATTGTCCCGCCGGAATAGTGGCGCCACGCTTTTGCCATGTCGTTTACAGGTATCTGTCATTCAGGTAGTTTGTCGGCCCGCCCGAAATTTGCGCGGCGCTGCCTTTGCCCCCATCGTACCCCTCCCAGATAAGCCCGCGACATGCCTCCACTCTACCGTTCCAGCCTGGCAACGCGCACCTTGTTGTCGATGGTGGTGGCCAGCCTGTTGATTTTTCTGATCATCACGGCCATGGTCGTCTGGGACGAACGATCGAAGTTGCTGGCGGCCGCCCACAACGAAT
Source organism: Pseudomonadota bacterium (assembly GCA_018261905.1). Lineage (GTDB taxonomy): Bacteria > Pseudomonadota > Gammaproteobacteria > Burkholderiales > Rhodocyclaceae > Azonexus. Next base: position 268,297 of record JAGTRU010000001.1, read on the forward strand.
CGGAAGCGCGAGTGGCCAGCAACATGTCGGCCTTGCAACTCGCGGCCTGGAGCTATAGCGAAGACGGGATACGTGCCATCCTTGCTGCCCTGACCCGGTCCGGAGCGCTGACCAAGGCGGAATTCATCTCCCCGGAACTCAAACTTGCCTGGCGCCGCGATGGCCTCGCCGTGACGCCGGACCGCACCTGGATGCTGCCGGTTTTCGCGCCGGAGGGCGGCAAGCAGATCGGCGAGTTGTATCTGACCGAGTCCTACGTCGAGGTGCGCCAGGCGCTACGCGCCAAATTGGTGATCCTGACGCTGACCGAATTGCTCAAAGTCATGAGCGTGGCGCTCCTCTTGCTCTTCGTGGTGTCGCGCATGATCACCCGCCCCCTGCAATCCCTGGCCAAGGATGTCGAATCGCTTGACCCGCGGGCCACCGAAGCCCGCCTGACACTGGCCCGCGGCAAGCACGAACCAGCGGGGGATGAACTGGAGCTACTGGTCGACGCGATCAACCGTTTCCACCTCGAACGCTCGCTCGAAATCCACAAACGGCAAGAAGCGGAAGAGGAATTGCGCCGCCATCGCGATCATCTCGAGGAACTGGTTGGCGAGCGCACCACCGCCCTGCTTCTGGCCAAAGATGCCGCCGAAGCCGCCAGTCGTGCCAAGAGTGCCTTTCTCGCCAATATGAGCCACGAGCTGCGGACGCCGATGAATGCCATCATGGGCATGACCCACCTGGCCCTGCGCAAGGCGACTGAACCGAAATTGTGCGATCAGCTCGGCAAGATCGACCTGGCTTCGCAACACCTGCTCGATGTCATCAACGATATTCTCGACATTTCCAAGATCGAAGCCGAATGCCTCACCCTCAAGCAAGCCAGCTTCAATTTCGCTGACCTACTGGAAAACCTGCTCGCTCTGATCGGCCACCGGGCCCAGGAAAAACACCTCAAGCTGCAGATCGATCTGGCGCCGGAAGTCGGGCAACTGACCTTGCGCGGCGATCCGATCCGCCTTGCCCAGATCCTGCTGAACCTTGCCGGCAACGCCATCAAATTCACCGAGCGGGGTTCCGTCGCCATCGCCGTCCATTTGCTCGAAAGAACGCCGAACCATGTCCTGCTCCGCTGCGCCGTGGTCGATACCGGCATCGGCATTGCCAGCGAAGATCAGCAACGCCTGTTCACCGCCTTCGAACAAGCCGATGCGTCGTCCACCCGCAAATATGGCGGTACCGGACTGGGGCTGGCGATCAGCAAGCGCCTCGCCCAGATCATGGGCGGCGAAATCGGGGTCGATAGCCAGCCGGGACACGGCAGCACCTTCTGGTTCACCGTCCGCCTCGGGGTGGACAGCGCAAGCCCCCGCCGGCCGCTACCGAGCCATTCTCCCGACCATGCCGAAGCCCGGCTGAAGGCCGACTACGCCGGCCAGCGGGTGTTGTTGGTGGAGGACGAGCCGGTCAATCAGGAGGTTTCCCGCAGCTTGCTTGAGGATGCCGGCCTGACGGTCGATCTGGCCGGTGACGGTAACCAGGCGCTGAGGCTGACCGGGCAAAATCATTACGACCTGATTCTGATGGACATGCAGATGCCCCATCTGAACGGTGTGGACGCTACCCGCCTCATCCGTAGCCAACCGGGCTACGAGCAGACACCGATTCTCGCGATGACGGCCAATGCCTTTGACGAGGATAGACAAACCTGTCTGGCGGCTGGCATGAACGACCATATCGGCAAGCCGGTGGTTCCCGTTGTCCTGTTCGAAACCGTATTGCGCTGGCTGGCCTATGCCCGGGCCGGGGATTCCTGACGGCCGCCCAATGCCTCAAGGCGAATCCGGCGCCGCCGGCGCTTTTTCGCCGGCCTCAGAGGCCACCCGGTTGCGGCCTTCCTGCTTGGCCAGATAGAGCGCCGCGTCGGCATGTTCGAGGACCACGCTGGCCTGCGCATCGGCGGCGCTCATCGCGGCGATGCCGATACTGACGGTGAGGGTGACCTGGCGTTCCTCGATGGTGATTGAAATCTTTGCCACCTTGTTGCGTATCCGCTCGGCGAAGACCTTGGCGGCAGCCGGATCGGTTTTCGGCATGAGCACGGCAAACTCATCGCCTCCCACCCGGCCGGCCGTATCCACCTTGCGCAATTCGTCGCGCAGGATTCCCGAAAACAGTCTGAGCATGGCATCGCCGGCGGCATGCCCGAGGGTGTCGTTGATCGACTTGAAATGGTCGAGATCGAGCATCATGACGCTCACCGGCTGCGCCGGATCGCGCTGCAATCCGGCGTAGGCTTCTTCCAGGTGATCGAGGAAATGCCGGCGATTGGCCAGGTCGGTCAGCGAGTCGGTGGCGGCCAAACCGCGCAGTTCCTCTTCCAGGCGTTTCTTCACGGTGATGTCGCGCGAGAAGCCGACGGTCCCTACCCGCTGGCTGCCGACGACAACCGGCGACTTGTAGGTTTCAAACCAGCGCTGTTGGCCATCTTTCTCGACCAGTTGTTCGACATGCACCTTTTTTCCACTGCTCAGGATGTCCAGATCTTCGGCATGGGCAGCCGCGGCCAGTTCCGGGGGGACGATGTCGAAGTCGGTTTGCCCGATCGGCGCCTCGACCGACGACCACCCGTAGTTCTGGGCAAATGGCGAGTTGACGGCGAGATAGCGGCTCTGCTCGTCCTTCAGCCAGACCATGTAGGGGAAGTTGTCGAGCAAGGCCCGCTGGTAGGCTTCCCGTTCCAGCAAGGCGCGCGTCGCCTCCTTCTCGGCGGTGATGTCGATGACCACCATGCGGCACTCGCGGCTGCTCTCGTCGGGCACCGCTTCGATCCTGACCACCGCTTCGGGCCGTTGTTCGGTCGCCGCGAGGACGATTTCGCAATGCCTTTTGCACTTGTTGTCGAGCACTTCGGCATGGAAATTCTTGAAGGTGAGCAGCGACTCCGGCTTGATCGCGGCGGCAAACCGATAACGGCCGTGCATCGAACGTTTGACGCCGAGCAGGATGGCGCCGGCCAGGTTGAGTTGCAGGATGACGCCATGCGCATCCAGCGTGAAATAGCCGACCGGGGCAAAGTCGTAGATATCGGCGTATTTCTCGCGCAAGGCATCGGCCTCGCCATAGGCGTGGCGCAATTCCTCGTTGTGCATTTCGAGCTCGACCTGATGGACCTGCAATTCATGGAGCATACGTTCGTTATCCCAAGGGGTGGCCGGTGTTGGCAGTTCGCTCTGTTGCAGGCGGGCTTCGGCCCGCTGGCGCAGGGTGGCCGGGTTCGGCCGATGGCGGCTTTTCGGCAGATTGGCCGGCAGAAGATGAAAAAGTCGTTCGTATTCGCTGCGCACGACGCCGTAACATTCGCATGCCCGCGCTTCCAGGCCCGGACGATCGGTTATCGTGATATGGCCGCGCCGATACTGGATCAGCCCCGCCGCCTGCAGTTTGCCGGCCGCTTCGGTGACGGCCTCGCGACGCACGCCGAGCATGCCGGCAATCAATTCCTGGGTCATGTTGATCTGGTTGCCATCCATCAGATCCAGGCTGAGCAGCAGCCAGCGGCACAATTGCTGGTCAACCGCATGATGCCGGTTACAGACGACGCTTTGCGCCATCTGCGTCATCAGCGCCTGGGCATAACTCAGGCACAGGCGTTGCAGGGTGCCGCCCTGGTCGAGTTCCCAGCCGATCACTTCGCTGCGCAGGCGATAGGCATCGCCGGCGCCCTGCACCACGACCTTGTGGGTCGTGGTCTCGCCGCCCAGGACCAGCGGAATGCCGACCAGGCCGTCATTGCCGGTCATGGCCAGTTCGGCCGACGAGCCGTTCTCGGTGGCAAAAACCAGCGAGACGATGCAGGTAGTCGGGAAATAGACGAACTCAAGGCTGTCCCCGGCATTGAACAAGACCTTGCCGAGCGGCAGGGTGACCATTTCCAGATCATCCTCCAGCCGGGCAAATTCGCTGACCGGAAGCGCCGCCAGAATGCGGTTCAACTTCGGACTCGGTAATATCGTAGATGGCATAGCATTCCTCGTCGTGTCGATCAGTGGGCCAATTGGAGCCCCATTACAGGACGCTATCCTCTTTATATAGCCTAGCCGGTGAAACCTGTTCGATATGTTCGCAAGCACACATATCGATCCTGCCGTTCGCCGTATGGTGGGCTCAGGGCGCCGGGCGGTGTCGATAGGACAACGTCCGCCAACCGCAACAACACCTAGGACACCTTCATGCGCAATTCGTTCAGCATATTCCAAACAATTCCGCCACACCCGGGGTGGGCGGCATTCTTCGCCGCTTCGCGGCACGCTCTGCTCGGCGCGACACTGGCCGTCGGGCTGGCCAACGCTCCCGCCGTGGCCGACGAGGCCAAGGTCAAGGCGGCCGTCGAAACGCAGGCCGCCGTAGACAAGACCAAGCAGATCATGGACGATAGCTGGATCACCACCCAGATCAAGTCGCAGATTCTGGCCGATGGCGTCAGCCGCGGCTTCCAGGTCAGCGTCGAGACACTGAATGGTGCGGTGCTGATGAAAGGCAGTCTGGGTAACCAGGATGCCATCGATCACGTGCACCGTCTCGCCGAAAAGGTAAAGGGCGTGAACAGTGTCAGCACCGCCGGTGTCAAAATCAGCAGCCAATGACCGTAACGTCCGTCCAACAGGAGTAACCACTATGCGCCGCTTACTCATCGCCTTGTCCCTGCTCATCCCGATCAGCACCGTGCACGCCCAGATCGGTGTCGAGATCGGTCTGCCCAGCGTCAGCATCGGCATCAACCTCGCCGCCTACCCCCAACTCGTGCCGGTTCCCGGCTACCCCGTGTACTACGCGCCGCGGGCCAATTCCAACTATTTCTTCTACGACGGCCTGTACTGGGTCTATCGCGACGACAACTGGTACTCCAGTGACTGGTACAACGGACCGTGGGAGATGATTTCCCCGGTCTATGTCCCCTTGTTCGTCTTGCGCATTCCGGTTCGCTACTACCGTCAGCCGCCGCCCTATTTCCGCCATTGGCGGGCCGATGCACCGCCGCGCTGGGGCGAACACTGGGGCCGCGACTGGGAAGGCCGGCGCCCCGGCTGGGATCGCTGGGACCGCCACGACAAGCCCCGCGCCGCCCCCTTGCCGACCTATCAGCGACAATTCACCGGCAATCGCTATCCGGCCGCGGTCGAGCAGCAGCGGGCGATCCGCGCCGAGCATTATCGTTACCAGCCGCGCGAAGCGATCAGCCGGGAGCATTTCAAGGCGCCGGCCAATCGTGACGAACGGCGCGATGAACGGCGTAGCGAACCGCGCCAGGAGCCCGCACGACGCGCCGTCGAGCCGCCACGAGCCGCGCCGGAACCCCGCACCGAGCGGCCCGCCCGGCAACGTGAAGGGGCGCCGCGGGAGCAGGTGCAGCCACCGGTCAATGAGTCGGCGCCGCGCCAGGAGCGCCGCCGCGAGATGCCGACAAGGGAAACCCAGCCGTTTGAAAACCGGCACCCGGCCGCCGAGCAATCGCGCCAACGGCCGCCGCCGGAACCGACCATGCAGCGCCCGCCGGACAACCAGCGCGGCCGACCGGACGCCGCCCCGAAGCAGCAGGAGCGGGGCCGCGACAAGCGGGATGAGGAACGCGGCCCTGATCGGGAACGCGGCCCGGACCGGCGGTAAGCACATCCAGGCAATAAAAAAGGGGGAGAGCCCGGGCTCTCCCCCTTTTTTACGAGCCTTCCCGAATCAGCGGGCCGGCGGCACCACGACAATGGTACTGCCCGGGCTACTACCCGAACCGGTTTTACCCTTGGCACCGGTGGCCCCGGTATTCCCCGTATTGCCGGTGGCCCCGGTTTCACCGACAGCGCCGGTCGAACCTTGCGAGCCGACTTCACCCTGGGCGCCGGTGTAGCCGGTATTGCCCTGGTTGCCGGTTGAACCCTTGGCCCCGGTATTGCCGGTGCTGCCGGTATTGCCGGTGTTACCCGTATTGCCGGTACTGCCCCGTTCGCCCGGCGGGCCGGCAGGCCCGGTACAGGCACCCAAAGCGAAGGCCGAGAGCAGCAAAATGGTCGGTAGTGAATATTTCATGGCGGTTTCCTCTATTGTTGTACGCGGCCAAAAATCCGCATATCCCAGAGTGACCAGAGGCGGCGCCAGGGTCTGTTCGCTGGCACGCATAGCGAGATTCCCGAGCGCCGGCCCGCCAGCCATCTTGGCCAACGCTTTCCCGATCTCGTCGTGCGAAACACTGCCGGCCAGGTGAAGTTCCTTGCCGGGCCGACGAGGATCATTTTTAGGCGCAGGGGGGCCGCATTGTCCTCTTGCGCCGCAACAAATCAGGGAGGCCAGCACACCGCAGACCGCTGAAGTTTGCGGCGCTTGAGTAATCCATAATTACGGCGCATTATGACGGGCCTGTCGAGCAATATTCGCTTCCCGCTCAGTAAGTTGCATGGCTCGGGTTGGATATGAAATCGGCAGACCAGCAAGCTCGACGTCATAACAAAAGATATTTGCTGCAGTGCACCATTTTTCCCGTTCGTGCGTTATACTCAACGCCGAACACCTCGACAATCCTTTCCAGGAGACATATATGTCTATCAATCACGAACAATTCGCCGCCGCCAACAAAGCCACTGTTGATTCCCTGCTTTCCGTTGCCAACACCGCCCTGGCTTCGGCCGAGCGCATCGCTGCCCTGAACCTGAATGCTGCCCGTTCGACCCTGGAAGACACCGTTTCCGGCGTCAAGGCCGTGCTCAGCGCCAAGGATCCGAAGGAAGCCCTCGCCGTGCAGACTTCCCTGGCCCAACCGGCTGTCGAAAAGGCCGTTGCCTATTCGCGCTCGGTCTATGAAATTACGTCCCAGACCCAGCAGGAACTGGCCAAGATGGTCGAAGCCCAGTTCGGCGACTTCCAGAAATCGATGTCCGGCATGCTCGAAATGGCCGCCAAGTCTGCCCCGGCCGGTTCCGAAAGCGCAGTTGCCGCGATTCAGAACGCCATCGCTGCCGCCACTTCCGCTTTCGGCAACATGAACACCGTTGCCAAGCAATTTGCCGAAACCGCGCAGGCCAACATCGCCTCCGCCACCAAGGCCGCTACCGCTGCCAGCAAGAAGAGCAAGTAAGCCCCCCGGCTGCGCAACAATAAAAAGCCCCCGCCCATTTGGCGGGGGCTTTTTCCATGGCGCGCCAATTTTGCTGCGTCGCGCCATGGCCCCTCGATGGCCCGACCTTTCGCCCTGGCGACAACAAGTCGATAAAATTTACCATTTGCTACAAAATATTTGTTGCGGCGCAGCAAATAATGGAGGACACTAAATTCTGTCTCCTCCATCTCCTCCAAGATATGGATTTAAGCCCACCGCGTGTGGGCTTTTTTTTGCCCGGCCAGCACCTTGCGGGACTCGCCATCGAACAGCCAGCCTTTACTCAAGACCGGGAAACGGTTAAAACTCGCTGCCCCCTCTGGAGAATTGCATGCACGAAAATGATATTGCTGCCCAAGCCGAGCGCTTGGTCGATGCCGCGATGGGCGGTCTGACGCCGCAGCAGGCCCTGATCCAGGCCTCGTTGGCCGACTCCGCCAAGCTCAGCGAACGTTCTGCGGCCAAGGCCAAGAACCGGGAACGGGCGTTGCTCCTGCTCGCCGCCATCGAGAAATCGCTGGCTTGATCCGCCACTCCGCGCCGCATGGCGAGGAACGCCAACCGGCCGCTCGAGTATTCCCGGAAGGACGAAGACGATGCGCGTCATAGGCAATTTTCTCTGGTTTATTCTCGGCGGCTTTTTCATGGGTCTCGCCTGGTGGCTGGTTGGCCTTCTCGCCTTCCTCTCCATCGTCGGCATTCCCTGGGGCAAGGCCTGCCTGGTGATCGGCCAATTCGCCTTCTTTCCCTTCGGCAAGGAGGCGATCTCGCGTCAAGAACTCAATGCGGCGGACGATATCGGCACCGGCGGCCTCGGCCTGCTCGGCAATATCATCTGGTTCGTCGTGGCCGGCTGGTGGCTGGCCATCGGCCATGTCATCTCGGCCCTCTTCTGTTTCGTCACCCTGATCGGCATTCCCTTCGGCCTGCAGCACCTGAAGCTGGCCGGCATCGCCCTCGCCCCGATCGGCAAGACCATCGTCAGCCGGGAGGTTGCCGAAGCCGCCCGCCGGGCCAATGCCCGGGCCTCCGTCGCCGAGCGGCGCCAATAGGGGCTAGAACGGCAGTTCCTGCTGGCCGCTGGGCGGCACCCCGGCCATCTCGCCTAGGGCCTGCAGTCCGCTGGCCCGAACGCCGAGCAGGCGGATTTTGCGTTCGAGCGGCACCCGCTTCAGGCACTCGCCGGCCACCTGACGGATCTGCCGGGCGTCGCTGATGCCGACCGGCAACGTCAGGTCGCGGGTCACGGCCCGAAAATCCGCATAGCGCAGCTTGATGCCGACGGTGCGGCAGGCGTAGCCCTTGCGCTGCAGGTCGTCGGCCAGGCGGCGGCAGAGCGTGGTAAAGATCTCGGACAATTCGGCGCGGTCCTGGCGGGCGTGCAGGTCGCGCTCGAAGGTGGTTTCGCGACTGATCGACTTCGGCTCCGCTTCGGTGACCAGCTCCCGTTCGTCCTCGCCGTGCGCGACGCGGTGCAGCCAGGCACCGGTCGTCGGGCCGAACTTGCGGACCAGGAATTCGACGGGGGTGGCTGCCAGTTCGCCGATCGTGGTGATGCCGAAAGCGCTCAGGCGGGCGGTCGCCTTGGGGCCGATACCGTTGATCTTGCTGGCCGGCAAGGGCCAGATGCGCGACGGGATGTCGGCGTGGCCGAGGATGGTCAGGCCATCCGGTTTTTCCAGATCGGAGGCGATCTTGGCGAGCAGCTTGTTGGGCGTCACGCCGATCGAGCAGGACAGGCCGGTGGCCTCGAACACCGCCTGCTTGATGCGTTGCGCCAGCGGCCGGCTGGCTTCCGGCATGGCGCTGAGGTCGATATAGATTTCGTCGATGCCGCGATCCTCGATGCGCTCGGCAATGCTCGCCACCGCCGCCTTGAACAGCCGCGAGTAATGCCGATAGGCGTCGAAATTGGCCGGCAGCAGGATGGCATCGGGCGCCAGTTGCGCCGACTTCATCAGGCCCATGCCGGAAAAGACGCCGAGAGCCCGCGCTTCGTAGGTCGAGGTGGTGACCACGCCCCGCCCGGCGTAATCGCGCAGGCGGGCGAACTGCCGGGGGCCGTCCGGCGCCCCGGCCGGCAACGGCGCCCGGCGGCCGCCGACCACCACCGCCTGGCCGCGCAACTCGGGATAACGCAGCAATTCGACGGAAGCAAAAAAGGCATCCATGTCGAGATGAGCGATACGACGATTACTGTTCATATACCCAGTATAAGCGAATCAAGCAGCGCCGGGCCGCATCGACTACCGGCGGACGGCCGGAAACGGCTAAAATCGCCGGCCATGAAAGTCGCCAAACCCTGGTATCTCTATCTCATCGAATGCACCGACGGCAGCATCTATACCGGTATCACGGTCGATGTCGCGGCCCGCTATGCCGCCCATTGCCAGGGCGTCGGCGCCCGCTACACGCGCTCGCACGTGCCGCTGAAATTGCTCGGTTTCGAAAGCCATCCGGATCGCTCGACGGCCTCCCAAGCCGAGTACCGGATCAAGCGAATGACGGCGGCCGACAAACGACGCCTGGCCGGAAGCATGTGCCAAGCCCTGGCGAGCCCTGCACCGCAGGCCTGCGCCTGATCGTACCCGGCGCGGCATGGCGGCCGGCCCAACGGCAACCGGGAGCTTACAAGGCGGTCCCGAAGAGAGCGCCGACACCGGCCGTGGCGGCCATGGCCAGGGCACCCCAGAGCGTCACGCGACCGGCCCCGAGCAGCAGGCCGGCCCCGCCCGCCTGCGCCGCCAGGACGCCAAGCAGGGCGAGGAAAGCCAGCGAACTGATGGCCAGCCACGGCATCAATGCCGCCAGCGGGGCCAGGATGACGACTAGCAGGGGCAACACGGCCCCCGCCGAAAAACTTGCGGCCGAGGCCAACGCAGCCTGCACCGGGCGGGCGGCGAGGGTTTCGGAGATGCCCAGTTCATCGCGGGCATGGGCGCCCAGGGCATCGTGCGCCATCAATTGTTCGGCCACCTGCTCGGCCAGTTCGAGGGCCAGCCCGCGAGCGCGGTAGATGGCCGTCAGTTCGCGCTTTTCGGCGACCGGATCGGCCTCGAGTTCGGCCTGTTCGCGGGACAGGTCGGCTTTTTCGGTATCGGCCTGGGAATGCACCGAGACATATTCGCCAGCCGCCATCGACATGGCGCCGGCCACCAGACCGGCGACGCCGGTCAGCAGCAGGGTCTGCTGCTCGGCCCCGGCGGCGGCGACCCCGAGCAACAGACTGGCGGTGGACACTATTCCGTCGTTGGCGCCGAGCACGGCCGCCCGCAGCCAGCCAACGCGGTCGGTGCGGTGCCGTTCATGATGGCGATGGCGAGAAGTCATGAGGAGCGTTTTATTCGGGCGAGGTGTCTTACCATGCACCAAGCGGCCGGACATGTCCAGCCGGACAGATCGCCGCTCGGGCTGCTAACATCCGGCAAACCGATGACGGCCAGCCCGCCGTCCGCTCACCGTGTATAGATCGCCACCCCAAGCCGCTACGTGCCAACCGACAATCCGCCCCTTCGCGCCCCTGCCCCGCTCCTCGCCTTTGCCAGCCGGGTCGGGCTGATCCTCGTCGTGCTCCATGCCTACATCGGCTGGCGTCTGCTGCCGGCCTGGCCGATCGGTCTACCCGGCGAAGTGGCCGGCGGCCTGCTCGCCCACCAGCCGCGCTCGGCAATGGCGGCGGCCGCTGCCGGCTTTGCCCTGCAGTTGTCCGGCCATACCCACGGCGGCCAGTTCTGGCCGTGGATTCACTTCGTCCGCCTGCAACAGCCCTGGACGGCCGGCCTGCACCGGCTCGCCGGGCTGCAGGTCTATACCAGCCGGGGCACCGGCTACTGGGGACCGCCGAAACGTTTCGGGGCGCCGGCCGAAATTACCCGCCTGCGCCTGTGGCCGTCCAGAGAAACCCGCCAATGATGCCGGATACGTTGCCGACCAACGCTGCCCAGCGCGTCGTAAAAATCCGCCGCGATTACAACACCTGGGTCGCCAACGAGACGCTGGAAGATTTCGCCTTGCGCTTCACGCCGCGCAGTTTCCGCAAATGGTCGGAAATGCGCGTCGCCAACACCGCTTTCGGTGCCGCGTCCTTCCTGGTGCTGGAAGCGGTCGGCGCGACGATGATGGTCAACGCCGGTTTCATCAACGCCTTCTGGGCCATCCTCGCCACCGGCCTGATCATTTTCCTGATCGGCCTGCCGATCAGCCACACCGCCGCCCGCCACGGCCTCGACATGGACCTGCTGACGCGCGGCGCCGGCTTCGGCTACATCGGTTCGACCATCACCTCGCTGATCTACGCTTCGTTCACCTTCATTTTCTTCGCCCTCGAAGCGGCGATCATGGCCTATGCGCTGGAGCTGGGCTTTCACATCCCGCCCGCCTGGGGCTACCTGATCTGCGCCCTGGTGGTCATCCCGCTGGTCGCCCACGGCGTCACCGCGATCAGCAAACTGCAGGCGTGGACGCAGCCGCTGTGGCTGGCCCTGCTCGTCCTGCCCTACGCCTTTCTCTTCATCGAGGAGCCGCAGGCCCTGGCCGGGCTCTGGCAATACGCCGGCGCGCGCGGTGATGGCGGCAGTTTCAGCCCGCATCTCTTTGGCGCGGCGCTGACCGTCGGCATCGCCCTGGTCACCCAGATGGGCGAGCAGGTCGATTACCTGCGCTTCATGCCCGAACGCACCGCCGCCAATCGCGGCCGCTGGTGGTTCGGGATGATCCTCGGCGGTCCCGGCTGGGTCCTGCCGGGCATCGCCAAGATGCTGGGCGGCGCCCTGCTCGCCTACCTGGCGCTGCGCAACCTGGTGCCGGTGGACAAGGCGGTCGATCCCAACCAGATGTACCTGATCGGCTTTTCCCATGTGTTCGACAACACCACCCTGGCCATCGCCGCCACCGTCGTCTTCGTCGTCGTCTCGCAACTGAAGATCAACGTCACCAACGCCTATGCCGGTTCGCTGGCCTGGTCGAATTTCTTCGCCCGGCTAACCCACAGTCACCCGGGGCGCGTCGTCTGGGTCGTTTTCAACACCCTGATCGCGCTGCTGCTCATGGAACTCGACGTCTTCGCGGCGCTCGGTCAGGTCCTCGGCCTGTATTCCAATATCGCCATTTCCTGGATGGCGGCGGTGGTCGCCGATCTCGTCATCAACAAGCCGCTCGGCCTGTCGCCGCCGGGCATCGAGTTCAAGCGCAGCAATCTCTACGATATCAATCCGGTCGGCGTCGGCGCCATGGGCATCGCCTCCCTGCTCTCGATCGCCGCCTTTGTCGGCCTGCTCGGCCCCGAGTTGCAACCCTACGCCTCCTTCGTCGCCATTTTGAGCGCCCTCATTTGCGCCCCGCTGATCGCCTGGGCGACGCACGGCCGTTACTACCTGGCGCGACCGGCCGAAGCGGCGCCAAGCACGGTCACCACCCGGCAATGCGTGATTTGCGAGCGCCATTACGAAAGCGAGGACATGGCACACTGCCCGGCCTACCAGGGCCAGATCTGTTCGCTGTGCTGTTCGCTCGACGCCCGCTGCCACGACCTGTGCAAGCCCGAGGCCAACCTGACGGCACAGTGGAACGCCGTGCTGCACCGACTGCTGCCGGCCGCCGCCCGGCCCTACCTGGAAACCGGGCTGGGCCATTACCTGCTGCTGATGAGCAGCATCGTGCCGATCCTGGCGCTCATCCTCGGCGTGCTGTACACCCACGAACGCCTCGCCCTCGGCCCCGAGCAGACGCTGCTGATCGCCGCCCTGCGCGACAGTTTCATCAAGGCCTTTGCCGCCTTGCTGATGCTCTCCGGCGTCGCCGCCTGGTGGATGGTGCTGACCCAGCAAAGCCGCAAGGTGGCGCAGGAAGAGTCGAACCGCCAGACGCAGTTGCTGATGCAGGAAATCGAATCGCACCAGCGCACCGACGAAGCCCTGCAGAAGGCCAAACGCCTCGCCGACCAGGCCAATCTGGCGAAAAGCCGCTACATCACGGCGATCAGCCACGAACTGCGGACGCCCTTGAACAGCATCCTCGGCTATGCCCAGATTCTCGACGCCGACGACAGCATTCCGCCCAACCGCAAACAGGCGGTCGGCATCATCCGCCGCTCCGGCGATCATCTGCTGTCGGTCATCGAAGGCACGCTCGACATCGCCCGCATCGAAGGCGGCAAACTGACGCTCGAGGTCAAGGCCTTCGCTTTTCCCGATTTCATGCAGCAGATCGTCGGCATGTTCGAACTGCAGGCGCGCAACAAGGGCCTCGCCTTCGACTACCAGGCGCCGGACGACCTGCCGGCGGTGGTGCGGGCCGACGAAAGACGGCTGCGCCAGATCCTCATCAATGTCCTGGGCAACGCCGTCAAATTCACGGTGCGCGGCAGCGTCGGCTTCAGCGTCGAATTCCGGCGCGACATGGCGATTTTCGACATTCGCGACAGTGGCCCGGGCATCCCGGCCGCCGATCTCGAACGCATTTTCGAACCTTTCGTGCGCGGCAGCACGGCGCAGGCCGGCGGCAGCGGCGTCGGCCTGACCATCGCCCGCATGCTGACCGACCTGATGGGCGGCGAAATGCAGGTCACCAGCACACCGGGCGCCGGCACCCTGTTCCGCATCCGCCTGTTCCTGCCGCAAGTGCATTCGGCGCAGGCCGCCCGGGAATTGCCGCGCCTCAACCGCATCGGCTATGTCGGCGTGCGCCAGCGCATCCTGGTCGTCGATAACGAAAAAGTCGATCGCGAACTGCTGCATAGCGTTCTCGAACCGCTTGGCTTCCAGGTCGAACAGGCGCCAAGCGGCGAGGAATGTCTGCAGACCATTGCCGGCTTCGCGCCGCACCTGGTATTCATGGACCTCGCCATGCCCGGTATCGACGGCTGGGAAACCATCCGCCGCATCCGCCGGCAGGGCCTCAGCGAGGCCCGCATCGCCATCCTTTCGGCGAATGCCTTCGACCAGGGGCTGGACAACGATGTCGGCCTGGCCGCCGAGGATTTCATCGTCAAGCCGCTGCGCGTCCAGGAACTGCTCGACTGGATCGGCCGCAAACTGCAGTTGCAATGGGTGAATGCCGAAACGCCGCTCGCCGCCGCCCCGCCGCTCGAACCGCCGCCGCTGGTGGCGCCGGCCGCCGAACATCTGGCCGGGCTCGATGAACTGATCGGCCTCGGCTACCTGCGTGGCATTCTCAACAAACTGGCCGAGATCGAGCGGCTGGACGCCCGCCACGGCGAATTCGTCCGCGTCCTGCGCGACCTGGCACGCCAGTTCCAGTTCGACGCGATGCAGGAATTACTCAGGAAAATGCACGATGCCCCCCGTTGATCGCTCGATTGCCGACATCGTCCTGATCGTCGATGACATTCCGGAAAACCTATCGCTGCTCCACGACGCGCTCGATGAAGCCGGCCATACCGTGCTCGTCGCCACCAACGGCGAATCGGCGCTGCAGCGGGCCCGCCAGAGCCTGCCCGACGTCATCCTGCTCGACGCCGTGATGCCCGGCATGGACGGTTTCGAAGTCGCCCGCCGGCTGAAGGCCGAGTTCTCTACCCAGCACATCCCCATCGTTTTCATGACCGGCCTCACCGAGACCGAACATGTCGTCGCCGCCTTTGCCGCCGGCGGCGCCGACTACGTGACCAAGCCGATCCGCCCGGCCGAAGTCCTCGCCCGCATCGCCGCCCACGTCCAGAATGCCCGCCAGATGAAACAGGCGCGCAGCGCGCTCGACGCCTTCGGCCAGGCCACCGTCGCCGTCCGCGCCGCCGACGGCAAGCTGGTGTGGCAGACGCCGCTGGCCAGGAAACTGCTCAACGATTATTTCGCCAACCCGGAAGAAGTCGCGCCGGACGAACTGCTCGCCTGGATCGCCGGCGCCCACCGTGCCCGCCGCGAGCAGCGCGAACCCGGCGCGCTACTGGTCGCCAACGGCAGCCGCCGCCTGCTCGCCTCCTTCCACGACCAGACCGGCGACGACGAATGGCTGGTGGTGCTGCGCGAGGAAAACGACGCCTCGGCCATCGAATCGCTGATCGCCGCTTTCCGCCTGACCCAGCGCGAGGCCGAAGTGCTCTACTGGGTGGTGCAGGGCAAAACCAGCAACGACATCGGCGACATTCTCGGCAACAGCCCGCGCACGGTAAACAAGCACCTGGAACACGTCTTCGAGAAACTCGGCGTCGAAACGCGCACCGCCGCGGCCAACCTGGCGCTGAGCAAGATGCGCGGGGGCTGACGCGTTCGCCACCGAAGGAAACGCTGAACAAATCTATTCGCCAAAGCGGCCTGCGTAACAAAAAAGTGGCCAACGGCTCGGAGGATGGAGCAACGCGCCGCTGGCTTAGCGCCCCGACGCCGGCTGACATGGTCCCGGAGCGGCTTTAGCCGCGAAAGCGCTGCGAATAGGTCTGCATTCGCGGCTGAAGCCGCTCCGCCGGGTGAGGAATAAAGCGTTTCCCTAAGGCAAAACCAAGCTTGGCTTCAGCTTTCCTTAACACTGGCGGACCAGACTGCGGGCATGGTTTCGAGTAAAGGAGACAACCATGAACCACCAATCCATCATCGCCCTCGCCGTTCTCTGCAGCTTGCCGGCCCTGGCCGCCGGGCAGGAAGCTTCCTGCCCGCAGATCAGGGAGCAGATCAGTGCCCAGACAGGTCTGGTCGACAAGCCGAATATCGATCTACTGCGCAAGATATCGGGCCGTGGCGAGTGCAATTTCACCGCCGCCGAAGTCTATCGCGCCGCCTACGGTGACACGCCGCTACCGCCCAGTGCGCCGCAACGACGGTCGCCGCGCGAGCATGGCGAAGAGGACGACGACTGACCCCGAACCCTGGCGCCTCGCGTCAAAACAGACGGCAGGCCGGCGATTTTATAAAATAGCGGTTTCCCGAACAGTCCTCCCCACCGCCCGCAATGGCCACGCCGAGTTATGAAGAACACTCCTATTTCTGGTGCTTGCTGATCTGGCGCGCCCTGTTGGCGCTGATTGCCATCTACACGGTAGAGGCCAAGCCCTTCGCCGCCATGCTGCTCACCCTGCTCGTCCTGAGCCTGCTGTTCCTGGTCGGCGAAGGCGTCTACAAGGGTGCGATCTATTTCGAAGAAGAAAACCGGCGGGCGCAGAAAGATCGGGAATTGCGGGAAAAACGTGCCGAAGAGGCGCGGCTCCGCGCCGCCGCCCTGAAAGAAGCCCAAGAAGCGTCGGCCCGCCAGTTCATGGTCTTTGAAGAAGGCAAAGCCGGGGCAACGAAAAATGCGCCACCGGTGGCGACCGCCTGACCGCGAAACAGCCCCGGCAACGACCAACCTTGGTCTTTGCCGATTTGCCCAAATTGATCCTCGAAAACGTGATTTAACCGCAGAGGCACAGAGGCTCCGCCGAAAAACAAAGACTTGCCTGGACTATTCGGAGTTCACTGCCTCGCCCCGCCCATGAGCAGACAGTGCTAAGCCTCTAACCAAACACGCTATTCATCTCGGTTTTTGCTAGATCTTGGGCAAATGTTGAAAAGTCGGCAAGCGCAACTGGCTTGCTAAACAGGAAACCTTGAGCGTAGTTGCAACCATGCTCGCGCAGGAAATCCAGTTGCTCGGAGGTCTCGACCCCTTCGGCGACCGTCATCATCCCGAACGCCTTGGCCATCTGCAGTATGGCGCAAACCATGGCGGCATCGGTCGGATCACTGGTGATGTCGCGCACGAATGATTTGTCGATCTTGATAATATCGACGGGCATGCGCTTGAGATAGCTCAGTGAAGAGTAGCCGGTCCCGAAATCGTCGATGGCGATGCGGCAACCGTACTGGCGCAAGCGCTTGAGGATATCGACGTATTCCTCGTTGTCGGAGAGCTTCAGACTTTCCGTGATTTCGACAACCACCCGCTGCTGACCGGCAAGGCCGCTGTCTTCGAGGAGTTTGAGCATTTCCTCGATGTGATCGCGATCAACGAACTGCGCCGCCGAGAGATTGAAGGACAACGACAATTGCGTGCCGGATTCCCGGCTCCAGCGGCCCCAGTCGGCGAGCCCGGTTTCCAGGACCCACTGGCTCAATTCGCCGATCATGCCATTCTGTTCGGCGATCGGGATAAAGGTGTCCGGCGGAATGAAACCCTTGAGCGGGTGCTGCCAGCGCAACAGGGCCTCGGCCCCGCTCAGGGTCATGGTGTCGAGCGCCATGATCGGCTGGTAGTAGAGATGCAGGCGCTGTTGCGTCACCGCGGTGCTCAGTTCGCTGTCGATCCAGTGCCGTTTGTTGGCCTCGTCCTGCATGCGGTGGGTGAAGAAGCAGAAAGTGTTGCGCCCGTTCCGCTTCGCTTCATAGAGCGCACTGTCGGCGTTTTTCAGCATGGTTTCCGGCGAATCGCCATCCATCGGATAGACGGTGATGCCGATACTGGTCGCGGTCAGCAGGGTGTGGCCGGCGACGATCAGCGGCTGGCGTACCTCGGTCAGAATCTTGTTGGCAATCGGCACGATGTCATCGGTGCAGCCCAGATCGCCGAGCAGTACGACGAACTCGTCGCCGCCCATGCGGCCGACCGAGTCGGAATCGCGCAACACCGCCTTGATGCGCATCGCGGTCTTGGTCAGCAGTTCGTCACCCGCCGCATGACCCAGCGCATCATTGACCGACTTGAAGTGATCGAGATCGAGGAACATCACGGCAAACAGACGGCCGTTACGCCGGCAGCGATTCAGCATCTGGCTGAGCCGGTCCATGGTCAGATTGCGATTGGGCAAACCGGTCAGGGCATCGAACGCCGCTTGCCGCTCAATGGTTTCCTGCGCCCGCTTGGCATCGGTGATGTCGCTGAACACCGCGATATGACGAATGACGGAATCGTCGTCGCCCTTGAGGACATTGATCGACAGCCATTCCGTATAGATTTCGCCGTTCTTGCGGCGATTCTGGATCTCGCCCTGCCATGAGCCGGTACTCAGCAAGGTTGCCCACAGGTGCTTGTAGAATTCCTTGGGGTGCTTGCCGGAACTGAGTATTTTTGGCGTCTGGCCAATGATTTCTTCCGCCGCATAGCCGGTGATCCGGGTAAAAGCCGGATTGACCGAGAGGACCCGGTTCTCGGCATCCGAGATCAGGGTCGCTTCCGAGGCGTGTTCGAATACCGAGGCAGAGAGCCGTAGCCTGGCCTCGGCCTCCATTTTTTCGGTGACGTCGAGGATGGTAATCACCACGCCGCCATAACCTTTGCGTTTGCTGTCGATATACGGCGCCAGCCGCATCGTGAAGTGCTTCGCGTCATCGCGATGGAACTGCAACTCGACGAGCTTGCCGCTCTTGAGCACCTGACTGACATGGCTCAGCATTCCCGGCAGGTGAAAGCGCAGCGCTACCGATGCCAGATTGGGACGGGTATCCGGCGGAATCTCGAAAAAATCGAGGGCAATCCGGTTATAGCGCGTGATGCTCAGGTTGCGATCGACGACCAGTATCCCTTTGCACAAACTGTCGAGGATGCTGGAAAGATCATTGTTGGTTTCGCTCAGCTCCAGGGTACGCGAGCCCAGCTCGTCGTTGACCGTGATCAGTTCTTCGTTGGAGGCCTGCAGCTCCTCGTTGGCGGTCTCCAGTTCCTCGTTGGAGGCCTGCAGTTCCTCGTTGCCGGCCTGCGCCTCTTCGTTGAGCGATTGCAGCTCTTCGTTGGCGGTTTCCAGCTCCTCAATGACCGACTGCAGATTCTCGCGGTTAAGGACGATTTCCTGTTCCAGCTCGTTGATGCGTTCGCTGGCGCCCATGCTGGACTCCTCGCCGGCGCTGCTCGGTGCCGAGCGATCCTCGGCGGCCTCGAAACAGATCAACAACAGATCGGGGTTATCAAGGCCGGTGAGCCCGACGAAATGCACCGCCATCCGGTAATACCGGGGCTTTCCGTCTTCGACAAAGGCGACCGGACTGGAGGTGGCGCTCTGCTTGGTCCGCGTTACGCGATGGGCGAACGCCCGCAATTCGGCGCGAAAAGGCGGTTTGATCAGCGTATAGACATTGAAATCGGCTTTCCCCTTCTTAATCGCCAGGAAGTTGCCGCAGTCGCCGAAGATTTCGAGCAGATCGCCGGCGCTGGTCATCAACAGGCTGGCCGGCGTGTAGATTTCGACCAGGCGCTCGTGCGCCAGCACGGAAGCCGGTGTTACGACCACTTTCTCGATATTGATGTCGCGCGTCTCGCTGCCGGGCAGGCCGCGCATTTTTGGAAAGCTGCCCACGATCGGCGAAGCCACCGGACGCTTGATGAAAATCTTGTGCTTGCGGTCCTTCTCCGAAAACAGGTTGCCCAGCTTGCCCACTGCCTCGGACTTGCCAAGGAACAGGATGCCGTTATTGACCAGCGAGTAATGAAATATCTTCATCACCCGCTCCTGCAATTCGGCCTTGAAGTAGATCAGCAGGTTGCGACAGCTGACCATGTCGAGGCGGACAAACGGCGGGTCCTGGACCAGGTCCTGGCGCGCGAACAAGGTCATGTCGCGCAGGCTCTGGTCGATGCGATACATCCCGTCCTTGGCGGAAAAATAACGGGCGATGAGCTGGCTGTCGAGTTCGCTCAGCGCCGCCTCGGGGTAGATGCCGGCACGCGCCGTGGCGACCGAGTCGCTGTTGATATCCGTGGCGAATAGCTGAATCCGGTACTTGTCGCGGTATTCGCCGAGTTCTTCGGCGAGAATGATGGCGACGGTATAGACCTCCTCGCCGGTCGCACAACCCGGAATCCAGACCCGGATATCGTCTCCCGGCAGCTTGGTTTTCAGCACGTCGCGCAGGCAGCGCCGCACGGCCTCGAAGGAATCCGGGTCACGAAAGAACGAGGTCACGCAGATCAGGAAGTTGCCGGCCAGTTCGCTGAGTTCATGGCGATTCAGGGCGATGTGTTCGCCGTAGGCATCGAGGCTGGGAATCTGCATCGCCGCCATGCGCCGCAGGATCTGGCGCGAAATGGTCGCGTCCTTGTAGTTGGAGAAATCCATGCCGGTATGCGCGGCGATCTGGCGGATGATGCCGCGGATGGATGAAGGTGGCGCCTCATCGACGTCGTCGGCGATGAAGGCCCGCGGCCGCTGCACAATGGCAATCAATTGGTGGGCAATTTCGTGCGGCGGCAGGACCAGGTCGGCACCACCGGCCCGGATGGCGGCGTTCGGCATGCTGTCGTACTTGGCCGATTTCGGCTCCTGGGCGATGGTAATGCCACCCGCCGCCTTGATTGCCTTGATGCCGCGCGCCCCATCGGAACCGGTACCGGAGAGGATGATGCCGATCGCCCGGTCTTCCTGGTCGTCGGCCAGACTGACGAAAAAGCGGTCTACCGACGGCTTGGGGCCGACGGTATTGGTCGGTTTGCTGACGTGCAGCTTGCCGTTGCTCAGCGTGACATCGGAATTGGGGGGCGCCACGTAAATAGTGTCGGCCTTGGGCGGCAGATTGTTGCTCGCCTCCGCTACCTTCAGCGTGGTTTCGCGCGCCAGCAGTTCGACCATCAGGCTGCGGTGATCGGGCGACATGTGCTGCGCCACGATGTAGGTCATGTTGGCATGGGCCGGCAGGCCGGCGACAAAGGGGCGAAGCGCTTCCAGGCCGCCCGCCGAGGCGCCGATGCCGACGTAATACAGTGGCGTATCGGCGGCGATGTCGGCGCCTTTTTCCGTCTCGTTCTCGCTAGGTTTTGCCACGGGGTTCCGAGATGTCAGGGGGGCGTCAGATACTTTGGCGTCGACCAATTTTTCAGTAGTCGGTGTTCTGGTTCCTGCTTTGCTTGCGGGGGCAGTCTTGACCGAAGATTTCACTATCTTGCCTGTTGTCACGGCTTGTTATCCAGGAAGTCGCGCCTAACGCGCCGACGCACATCAAATCAATATCTGCTACCTAGCGCTCCATGACGATAGCAGAACCTACGTGGGGTTGCCATGCACTCACGAATAGAATTTTTGACTTTGATTCTGTCGGCAAATATCGCGTCATGACCAAAAAACTCAGGCGCAAGCAGGCGCAGCATTTAACGCTGATTTTCGCTGTCGTACCAGACCGGTTTACGCACGAAAAACCCCATTTTCATGGCGAATGCGCAAGCCTGGAAGAGAAGGCATGGGCTTAATCCGGCGTGATCGATTCAGGCTCGGTTACTGTTTCAATTACACCTCGGCAATCGATTCCAGCGTGACGTTCGCTGCCGCGATCTGTTGCGCCAGTTCCAGCAGTGAACCGATGCCCATCTTTTTATGAAGGTGCGCACGATGGTTCTCGACGGTCCGCTGGTTGATTCCCAATCGGACCGAGATCGTTTTGTTGGGTATGCCGGCAATCGCCAAGGCTAGAACGTCCCGTTCGCGCCGGGTCAGTCGACTCAGACGTGCGGCAAGCGTCTGTCGCGCCCGCTCGGTGTTCTTCAGCGTCGTTATGTCGGTCAGTACGACATGCAGTTCCGGTACGACGCCGCGCTTGTTTGCCAACGAACAGTGGAGATTCCCGTTGAAGAACGATCCATTCTTTCGTCGCATGTCCAGAGGGCATTCCTGTTGTCCTCCGTGCTTCAAAATCTGGCCAAAATTCTGGCTCCAGCGGGCTTGATCTTCGGCAGCAACCAGCCGTATAAAGCGGCTGTGGCGAAGCTCTAGGTGGCTTTCGTCAAGCAGGGTGGCAGCGCTCCGATTGGCTTCGGTAATCTGGCCGGAGACGTCGAGCGTGAGGTAGGCGACAGGGGCTGATTCATACAGACTTAAATAACGATCATGCGACTCCTCCAAGGCAATCTGGATGCGTCGCAGTTGCTCGTTTTGCATCTGCAGTTCAATCTGGTGCACCTGGATTTCATGCAGCAGCAATTTGACGGAGTGCTCGGACGTATTGCCGGGTGGAGGTTGTTCGAGGCGCACTTCGGCGTCGAGTTTCGTCGTGAATAGCTGCGCTGGTAAGCGTTGCGAGGACATCGAAATTCTCCTTGGAGGCTAACCGCTCTCGATCAATCATGAACCAGGCAGGGAATGGCTGGGAGGGTATTTCGATGTCGACTGACCTATGTCAAAAGTATGGACATGCAGAGGGGTCGGGTTGAGTCAGTGACAAGGGCATGCCGGCAAGTCGTGAAAAATACTTGCCGAGCCGAACGTCAATTAAAAATCAGTATGCCAGTGAAACTGGCGGCTTTCAGGTGATGGAGGCGGTTCAGCGGCAGTTTTAGCGAAGAGTTGCCACTGCCCTGCCGGTTAGTTGGCCAACCGCCATCGTCGTAGAGGAAGCCATCGCCGGCTCCGGCAATTCGAGGCGACGCGGCAAAAAGTCCTCAGCGCGCCTTGCGGAAGGTGAGATTGACGCGGCAGGCGCCGAGCAACGGATGTTCGCCCGGCTTGATGGCGAGCACGCCGTGATAGCGCAGGCGGTCCGGCCCGCCCCAGACCACGACGTCGCCATGGGTCAGGGTGACGCGGACCGCTGCATCGCTACGCTGCCCGCCGCCGAACAGGAAGACAGCCGGCAGGCCGAGCGACAGCGAGACGATGGGCTGCGTCAAGTCGCGTTCGTCGCGGTCCTGGTGGCGCGACATCCGGGCACCGACAGCGTAACGGTTGATCAGGCAGGCGTCCGGCACGAAATCGGCAAAGCCGGCCGCGCTCGCCGCCGTGGCCGCCAATTGCCGAAAGAGTTCCGGCATCGCCGGCCAGGGCCGGCCGCTGTCGGGGTCGCGCTCGGCATAGCGGTATCCGGCCGGATCGGTAACCCAGCCGACCTCGCCGCAGTTACTCATGGCCACCGACATGCGAAAACCGCCCGGAGTCTGCATCTGGCGAAACGGCGCAAGCTTGGTCAGGCGGCCGACGGCGGCCCAGATGGCGGCCGCCGTCTCGCCAGCGAAGCCGCGCAGGACCACCGTTCCAGGCCCCAGGCGCTCAACCCAGCGCGCCGTGCCGCCGGCGTCGGCGAGCAGGTCGGCGTTCACGCCAAGGCCCGCCGACTGGCCGCCGGGGCAGGTAGGCCGGCCCGGCGATGGTTTGCTCGCGAGATAGACATCACATTCCTTCTCCCTTTTCCAGTCGACAAGCCTCGTCGCCACGCGTTCCGACGCGGAAAAACTCGCTTTCGGACGAAGGAAGCTTGCCGACAATGCCACTCTGGCGCGAAAATACCGCCCTTTCAATCCCGCCGCGTGCGTTTTTTGCCCGTTGCGATAGCCTGACCGAAGCCGCCGCCGGCCGTTTTCAGCCCGGCGCGAGACGCCCGCCGCCGCAACCGGGCCTTCGGCGAAGAGGAAACTTTCGACGGGAGCGCCCGTTTTTTTGCAGAGCATCACGCATAGCCGGACGCGCTCGAACCAGCACCGGACGCCGCCCATCAATGCGCCGTTTCGCCCCCTGATATTCAACCAAGGAGATTCCATGGAGGCCACTCCAGCCCCCGCCGCTGCCGCATTTGCCGCTCCGGCCTTTTTCGATCGGCGGCGCACCGTCGCCCGGCCCGGCTTCAACCGCTGGCTGGTACCGCCCGCCGCCCTCGCCATCCATCTCTGCATCGGCATGGCCTACGGCTTTTCGGTCTTCTGGCTGCCCCTGTCGCGGGCTCTCGGCATTAGCAAAGCGCTCGACTGCGCCAAAGACATGGGATTTTTCGAACAGGTGTTGAGCACCAGTTGCGACTGGAAAATTTCCATGCTGGGCTGGATGTACACGCTGTTCTTCGTCTTTCTCGGCTCCTCCGCCGCGCTCTGGGGCGGCTGGCTGGAAAAGGCCGGGCCGCGCCAGGCCGGCGTCGTGTCGGCCATTTGCTGGTGCGGCGGGCTGGTGATTTCCGCCCTCGGCGTGCATTTGCACCAGATCTGGCTGCTCTGGCTGGGCTCCGGCGTGATCGGCGGGATCGGCCTGGGCCTCGGTTACATCTCGCCGGTATCGACCCTCATCAAGTGGTTCCCCGACCGGCGCGGCATGGCCACCGGCATGGCGATCATGGGCTTCGGCGGCGGGGCGATGATCGGGGCGCCACTGGCCGACAAGCTGATGAAATATTTTGCGACGCCGACTTCCGTCGGCGTGGTCGAAACCTTCCTCACCCTGGCTGCCATCTACTTCGTCTTCATGATGGCCGGCGCACTTGGCTATCGGGTGCCGGCCGAGGACTGGAAGCCGGCTGGCTGGGTGCCGCCGGTCAAGGCCAAGAGCTCGATGATCACCGATCACCACGTGCATCTCGACGTCGCCTGGAAGACCCGCCAATTCTGGCTGATCTGGGCGGTACTGTGCCTCAACGTAACGGCCGGTATCGGCATCATCGGCATGGCCTCGCCGATGTTGCAGGAAGTCTTCGCCGGCAAACTGATCGGCATCGACGTCGCCTTCAATGATCTGACGGCCGCCCAGAAAGCGTCGATCGCCGCCGTCGCCGCCGGCTTCACCGGTCTGCTGTCGCTCTTCAACATCGGCGGTCGTTTCGTCTGGGCCTCGTTGTCCGACCGGATCGGGCGCAAGGCCACCTATTTCACCTTCTTCCTGCTCGGTTTCGCGCTCTACGCGGCCATTCCGAGCCTGGCCCAGGCCGGCAGCCTGGCCCTCTTCGTCGCCTTCTTCTGCATCATCCTGTCGATGTACGGCGGCGCCTTCGCCACGGTCCCGGCCTATCTGGCCGACATGTTCGGTACCCGTTTCGTCGGCGCCATCCATGGCCGCCTGCTCACCGCCTGGTCGGCCGCCGGCATCTTCGGGCCGGTGCTGGTCAATTACATTCGCGAATACCAGCTCGAACAGGGCGTCGCCCGCGCCGAGGCCTACACCATCACCATGTACATCCTGGCCGCCCTGCTGGTTCTCGGCCTGTTGTGCAACTGGCTGATTCGCCAGGTGGCGGAAGAGCATCACATGACGGCCGAAGAACTGGCGACAGAAAAAAAGGACGCCGACGATACGCACCAGCACTTCGTCAAGGATGTCTCCGCCCTGGCCAGCGAAGTCCGTCATTCCTGGCGCGTCACCCTGGCCTGGCTGGCGGTCTGGATACCGCTCGGCTGGGGCGGCTGGATGACGGTCCAGAAGACCATCGTGTTGTTCCGCTAAAGCCGTACCGCCGGCCGGCGGGCGGGCGTCGCCGCCCGAACCGCCGACTGGCGCCGTACGCAATCTAACGTATTCCGCCAACACCGCTCGCTCCTTAATCTGGCGCTGCACTGCAACAACGCAATTTCAAGCGAAGTTACAACCCAGATTCCCAAACGTCCAAGGAGCTTCCATGAGCAATCGTCGCAACTTCATCAAGGTCACCGTCCTTTCCGCCGCCCTCGCCGCCATCGGCACGTCGGCTCACGCCGCCGACACCATCAAGGTCGGCGTGCTGCATTCCCTGTCCGGCACCATGGCCATTTCCGAGACCGCGCTCAAGGAAACCGTGCTCATGACCATCGACGAAATCAACAAGTCCGGCGGCGTACTCGGCAAAAAGCTCGAGCCGGTCGTCGTCGACCCGGCTTCCAACTGGCCGCTGTTCGCCGAAAAGGCCCGCCAGCTACTGACCAAGGACAAGGTCGCCGTGACCTTCGGCTGCTGGACCTCGGTGTCGCGCAAGTCCGTGCTGCCGGTTTACAAGGAACTGAATGGCCTGCTCTTCTATCCGGTCCAGTACGAAGGTGAAGAACTCGAAAAGAACGTTTTCTACACCGGCGCCGCCCCCAACCAGCAAGCCATTCCGGCCGTCGAATACCTGATGTCCAAGGACGGCGGCGAAGCCAAGCGCTTCGTGCTGCTCGGCACCGACTACGTCTATCCGCGCCGACTCCAACGTGCCCTTCTACAAGGAACTCGGTAATGCCGGTCTGAAGGCTACCGACGTGCCGGTGGTCGCCTTCTCGGTTGGCGAGGAAGAACTGCGCGGCGTCGATACCAAGCCGCTGGTCGGCCACCTGGCGTCGTGGAACTACTTCATGTCGCTGAAGAACCCGGAAAACACCAAGTTCGTCAATCTGTACAAGGCCTGGGCCAAGAAGGCCAAGCTGCCGAACGCCGACAAGGTGGTGACCAACGACCCGATGGAAGCCACCTACATCGGCATCCACATGTGGGCGCAGGCTGTCGAAAAGGCCAAATCGACGGACACCGACAAGGTCATCGCCGCCATGGCCGGCCAGACCTTCAAGGCACCGTCGGGCATCATGTCGAAGATGGACGAGAAGAACCACCACCTGCACAAATCGGTATTCATCGGCGAAGTCAAGGCCGACGGCCAGTTCAACGTCGTCTGGAAGACGCCCGGCCCGGTCAAGGCCCAGCCGTGGAGCCCGTTCATCGCCGGCAACGACAAGAAAAAGGACGAGCCGGAAATGAAGTAAGCCGGCAACAACGCTCGGTCGCACCAACGGGAGCTTCGCCTCCCGTTTTTTTTGCAAATGGCCTATTCCCTTGTCCGGCCAGGATTTCCGACAAAAATAATGAACCAAAACCGGGAACTATCGGCGGTCATTCCTGACCAACCCCCGGCCGTAAAACCGGTCGGCTCCGGCGCCGTGCTCCTTGCACGCGTCTGCACCGCCGGTGCCGGCAGCTTCCATACAACAACAGGGGTTGGTTCATGTCTGAAACAAGCACTACCTATAACGACAAGGTCGTCCGGCAATTTGCCGTCATGACCGTGATCTGGGGCATCGTCGGCATGCTGGTCGGCGTCATCATCGCGGCGCAACTGGTCTGGCCGGAATTGAATGTCGGGCCCTACTTTCATTTCGGTCGCCTGCGCCCGCTGCATACCAATGCGGTCATTTTCGCTTTCGGCGGCTGCGCCCTGTTCGCCACTTCCTACTACGTCGTGCAGCGCACCTGCCACGCCCGGCTGTGGGGCGGCCCGCTGATTCCGCTGACCTTCTGGGGCTGGCAACTGGTCATCATTCTGGCCGTCGTCACCCTGCCGCTGGGCATCACCCAGGGCAAGGAATACGCCGAACTCGAATGGCCCATCGACATCCTCATCGCCATCGTCTGGATCGCCTACGGCGCCGTCTTCTTCGGCACCATTGCCCGGCGCGCCGTATCGCACATCTACGTCGCCAACTGGTTTTACGGCGCCTTCATCATCGCCGTCGGCCTGCTCCACATCGTCAACAGCATGGCCGTGCCGGTTTCGCTGGGCAAGTCCTACTCGGTCTATTCCGGCGCCCAGGATGCCATGGTCCAGTGGTGGTACGGCCACAACGCCGTCGGCTTTTTCCTGACCGCCGGCTTCCTCGGCATGATGTATTACTTCGTGCCGAAGCAGGCCGGCCGCCCGGTGTACTCCTACCGCCTGTCCATCGTACACTTCTGGGCCCTGATCTTCACCTACATGTGGGCCGGCCCGCATCACCTGCACTACACCGCCCTGCCCGACTGGACGCAGTCGGTCGGCATGGTCTTCTCGCTGATTTTGCTGGCGCCGTCCTGGGGCGGCATGATCAACGGCATCATGACGCTGTCGGGTTCCTGGCACAAACTGCGCACCGATCCCATCCTGAAATTCCTCATCACCTCGCTGTCCTTCTACGGCATGTCCACCTTCGAAGGCCCGATGATGGCCATCAAGACGATCAATGCGCTGTCGCACTACACCGACTGGACCATCGGCCACGTCCACTCCGGGGCGCTCGGCTGGGTGGCGATGGTCTCCATCGGCTCGATCTATTTCCTCCTGCCCAAACTGTTCGGCAAGAGCGAGATGTATAGTGTCCAACTGGTTACCGTGCATTTCTGGATCGCCACCATCGGCACCGTGCTCTACATTTCCTCGATGTGGATTTCCGGCGTCATGCAGGGCCTGATGTGGCGGGCCACCAATGCCGACGGTTCCCTGGCCTACAGTTTCGTCGAAGGGGTTAAGGGTTCCTACCCATTCTGGGCCGTTCGCTGGCTGGGCGGCATCTTCTTCCTCTCCGGCATGCTGTTGATGGCTTACAACATGTTCCGGACCATCGCCGCCGGCAAGGTTGCCCCGGTTCCCATCCTGGCTCCGGCCGGGCATCACGCCTAAAGGTCATCCCCATGGATATCAACGAAATGCGCTCCCTGATCACGGTCTTCGGGCTCCTCTGTTTTCTCGCCATCGTCTTCTGGGCCTACAGCAAGAAGCGCGGCAAGGACTTTTCCGAAGCCGCCAACCTGCCCTTCAACGACCCGGAGGAAGAGGCGGCGCGCGCCAGGGAAGACCTGCTGCGCCGCTGGTAAACGACGCAAGGCCCGGCAGGCCCGGGCCTTTTCATTCGGGCAAGGCGACGGCAAGCCGTGTATATTCCGCCCTCGACCGCTGGCCCCAGGTATTCGATCGCGTTTCCACCGGCCCCCCAACGGTGGTTCCGCAATCGCTTTCCTTGCCCTCTATCCATGCCGCTACAGAATATCGTCCCCGCCGAATACGCGTCGCAACTGGCCGACAAGGTCGCCGGCTTTACCGCCGCCTTCTCCCCTTGTCGCCTTCCCCCTCCCGCCGTCTTCGCCTCGGCGCCGCTGCATTACCGCTGGCGCGCCGAATTCCGCATGCTGCACGAGCGCGGGCGGGTCGATTACGCGATGTTCGCCGCGGCCGACCCGAAGACCCCGGTCGCCATCGACGATTTCCCGGCCGTCGCGGTCGCCATCCATGACCTGATGCCGCGCCTGCGCGAATTGTTGCAGGCCAGCAACACGCTGAAAGATGGGCTCTACCAGGTGAATTTCCTGGCCACGCTGAGTGGCGAGATGCTGGTCACGCTGATTTACCACCACCCCCTCGGCAAGCGCTGGGAAGCCGCCGCCCAGGGGCTGGCCGACGAACTGAAGGTGCACCTGGTGGGCCGCAGTCGCGGCCAGAAAGTGGTGTTGGGGCGCGACTGGCTGCTCGAGGAATTCGAACTGAACGGCCGCCGACTGCGCTATCAGCAGATCGAAGGCAGTTTCACCCAGCCCAACGCCGGCCTCAATCGGCAAATGCTCGACTGGGCCGGCCGGCAGGCGGTTGGGCTGGGCGGCGACCTGCTTGAACTGTATTGCGGCAACGGCAATTTCACCGTCGCCCTGGCCCCGCTTTTCGAACGCGTGCTGGCCACCGAGGTCAATACCGCCTCGGTCAATGCCGCCCACTACAACCTCGAAGCCAACGCCATCAGCAACGTCGTCGTTGCCCGCCTGGCCAGCGAAGATATCAGCGCCGCGCTGGCCGGCCAGCCGACGCGCAGCAAGTTGCCGGCGATCGATTTCGCCGCCTACCGTTTTTCCACCTTGTTCGTCGATCCGCCGCGGGCCGGGCTGGATGCCCAGACGCTGGCCCTGGCCGCCGGTTTCGAGAACATCCTGTACATTTCCTGCAACCCGGAAAGCCTGCAGGAAAATGTCGCCGCCCTGCTGACCACCCATGAAATCGCCGCCGCAGCGCTGTTCGACCAGTTTCCCTACACCCACCACCTGGAAAGCGGCCTGCTGCTCAAGCGACGGCCGGCCAACTGACTAGCGATGGGCGGCGGCCCGGGCCACCGCCTGGCGGATACGGCGGATGGTCTCTTCGACCGGCGCTTTGGGCGAGACCTCCAGCCCGAGATCGCGGGCGATGGCATTGACCTTGGCCGGGTAGAGCGGAATGCCGCCGCGGTCGATGGCGGCGAGCAGGCTTCTGGCCCGCTCGAGATCGCCCGAAACGGCCCTGCCGGGAAAAAGTTTGTCCTTCAACCAGCCGAAAAACCCTTGCGAACGCTGCGATCCCATTACACTTGTTTCTTGTCAAAACGATGAGGATACCTTGATGGCAGCGGCAACGATCCGGCATCCGCACAAATTGTTTCCTTCCCGGGCCGCCGGGAATCGCCATGAGTGACGTGACTTTCAGTCGGGCCTCGCTGGCCGCCGCCGAATTGCCGGTTTTTCCGGGGCTTGGCTTGAACGACATCTGCCTGGTCAATTCCGAGCGCCTGGCCGACGCGGCGCTGGCCGCGCTGCTGGCCGGCGATGCCATCGGTTTCGATAGCGAATCGAAGCCGACCTTCCTCAAGGGCGAGGCCTCGACCGGCCCGCACCTGGTTCAACTGGCCACCGACGAGCGCGCCTACCTCTTCCCGGTCGGCCGCGGCGTGGCCCATCCGGCGCTCAAAACCATTCTCGAAGCACCGGCCCTGATCAAGGTCGGCTTTGGCCTGGGCAACGATCGCAGCGCACTGCACGCCCGCCTCGGCATCACCCTCGCCAACGTCCTCGACCTCGGCGAAATGCTGCGCGGCCCGGGGCATCGCGGCACGGTCGGGGCGAAGGTGGCGGTGGCCCATTATTTCGGCCAGAAATTCCAGAAATCCAAGAAAGTCGGCACCAGCAACTGGGCCAACCCGCAGCTCAACGAGCGCCAGTTGCTTTACGCCGCCAACGACGCCTATGTCGCGCTCAAGATCTACCGGCTGTGGGCGCGCGATCAGGCGCCGCGCTAAGTTTTTGTACCAATCTGTTCAGGAACCCTCTCGATGCTTGCCACCCTTCCCGTGCTCACCCTTGCCGAAACCCGCGTCCTCGGCACCCTGCTCGAAAAACAACGCACCGTCCCCGACACCTACCCGCTTTCGGTCAATGCACTGGCCGCCGGCTGCAACCAGAAAACCAGCCGCAACCCGGTCCTCGAACTGAGCGACGCCGATCTCCTGCAGGCCATCGATACCTTGCGTGAACTGGGTCTGGCCTACGAAATGAGCGGCGGCCGGGTGGCCCGTTTCGCCCACAAACTGGAACACGCCCTCGGTATCCCGACCCAGGCTTCGGCGCTGCTCGGCGTGCTGATGCTGCGCGGCCCGCAGACGGCCGGCGAACTGCGCCTGAATTGCGAGCGCCTGCACAAGTTCGCCGACATTTCCTCGGTCGAAGCCTTTCTCGTCGAACTCAGCGAACGCAGCCTGCCGCTGGTCGTCGAATTGCCCCGTCTGCCGGGCTCCCGGGAAAATCGCTGGATGCATCTGCTGAGCGGCCAGCCGACCATCGACGCGGCGCCGGCCCGCCCTTCCGCCGCACCGGCCGGGTCGGAACTCGACGAACTGCGCCAGCGCGTTACTGCGCTGGAAAACGAAGTCGCCGAATTGCGTGACCTGCTGCTCGAACACCTGGTCGCTCAACCGACCGCCGGCTAAATGCCGGCAGCGTAGGCGGCGAGGCCGCCCTACGCAATTCATCGTATTCCCCGTTACCAACCCGGCCCGTAATCTGTCGCTGCACTGCACAAATTGCGGACGGACCCTTGATGACCAAATTACTGATGATTTTGCTGCTCGGCGCCTGCACGCTGCCTGCGCAGGCCGCCCTCGATGCGGCCCAGGTACGCCAGTTGGCGGCCGAGGACTCGACCGACAAAGTCGCCGCCATCCGGCACCTGACCCAGACTGCCGATCCGGACGCCGTCCGCGTTTTGCAAGCCATGGCCGAGGACAGCCTGTTCCTGGCCGGCGACCGGGCAGTCATCATCGACGGCGACAACGCCTACGATGCGACCAGCGGCGAAAGCATCAAGATGCCGGCGGCGCCGGAATCGATCACCGTCAATAACCGCATCCGCGGCGAACTGTCGGGCGCCCTCGCCGCCCTCAAATTGTTCGATGGCGAACGAAGCGTTCGTCTGGAATCGGCGCAAAAGCTGCAAAGCAAGGTCAGCCCCGAAATGGCGCCGCTGCTGGCGCGCGCCCTGGCCAAGGAAAGCGATCCGGAAATCAAGGCCCTGCTCACCCTGGCGCACGCCCAGGCCAGCCTCGGCGATGCCGATCCGGCGGTGCGCCTGGCGGCGGTCAAGGCACTGGCCGCGACCACCTCGCCGGCGATCAAGACGGTGCTGCAGCCGCTCACCGACAAGGCGACGGAAGCCGACGACCAGGTGCGCTACGAAGCAATCGCCGCGATCAAGGCGATCGACGGCCGCCTGGCGCTTGCCGAAAACCTCGGCCGCGTCTTCTCCGGCCTCTCGCTCGGCAGCATCCTGCTGCTCGCCGCGCTCGGCCTGGCCATCACCTATGGCGTCATGGGCATCATCAACATGGCGCACGGCGAATTGCTGATGGTCGGCGCCTATGCCACCTACGGCATGCAGAGCCTGTTCCGCGCCTATCTGCCGGATTACCTCGACTGGTATCTGCCGGCCGCCATTCCGCTCGCCTTCTTCAGCGCCGCGCTGATCGGTGTCGTCATGGAACGCACGGTGATCCGCTGGCTGTACGGGCGCACGCTGGAAACCCTGCTTGCCACCTGGGGTCTGTCGCTGGTGCTGATCCAGTCGGCGCGCGTGCTGTTTGGCGCGCAGAACGTCGAAGTCGCCAACCCGAGCTGGATGTCGGGCGGCATCGAGCTGATGCCCAACCTGATGCTGCCGTGGAACCGCATCATCATCGTCGGCTTCGCGCTGTTCGTGCTGACCCTGGTCTGGGTATTGATGAACAAAACGCGGCTCGGCATGTTCGTCCGCGCCGTGACGCAGAACCGGGCGATGGCCGGCTGCGTCGGGGTACCGACGGCGCGCATCGACAGCCTGGCCTTCGCCCTCGGGGCCGGCATCGCCGGCCTGGGCGGCGTTGCCCTGTCGCAGATTTCCAATGTCGGGCCGGACATGGGCCAGGGCTACATCGTCGATTCCTTCATGGTGGTGGTGGTCGGCGGCGTCGGCCAACTCGCCGGCGCGGTCTGGGCGGCGCTCGGCCTGGGCATCTTCAGCAAACTGCTCGAAGGCTGGGCGGGCGCGGTGATCGCCAAGATCAGCATCCTCGTCTGCATCATCATCTTCATCCAGAAGCGTCCGCAGGGCATCTTTGCCCTCAAGGGCCGCTTCGTCGACAACTGAGAACCGCCATGCGCCCCTCCCTCACCCTTCGCCTCCTGGCCGCGCTGGACAAGAAAAGCTGGCTGGCGCTCGGCGTCTTCCTCGCCCTGAGCCTCATCGTCGTCCCGCTCCTCCACCTGGCGGTCGGCGAAGACAGCGCCTTCTACCTGTCGACCTACTTCATCACGCTGATCGGCAAGATCATGTGCTACGCGCTGGTGGCCGTCGCCATGGACCTGATCTGGGGCTACGGCGGCATCCTCTCGCTCGGCCACGGCCTATTTTTTGCGCTCGGCGGCTACGCCTTCGGCATGTACCTGATGCGCCAGATCGGCCGCGACGGCAGTTACGGCGCCGACATTCCGGATTTCATGGTATTTCTCGACTGGAAGGAGATTCCCTGGTTCTGGAGCGGCAGCGACCACTTTGCCTGGGCGGGACTCCTGGTCCTCGCCGTGCCGGCCCTCGTCGCCTTTGTCTTCGGCTACTTCGCCTTCCGCTCGCGGATCAAGGGCGTCTATTTCTCGATCATCACCCAGGCCCTGACCTACGCCGCGATGCTGCTTTTCTTCCGCAATGAAACCGGCTTCGGCGGCAACAACGGTTTCACCGATTTCAAGCGCGTTCTCGGTTACAGCGTCACCTCGCCGGAAACCCGGCTGGTGCTGTTCGGCCTGACCGCCATCGCGCTCGCGCTGACTCTGGTCTTCGCCGCCTGGCTGGTCAAATCGAAGTTTGGCCGGGTACTGACCGCCATCCGCGACGCCGAGTCGCGCGTCATGTTCATCGGCTACAACCCGCTCTGGTACAAGCTGAGCATCTGGGTGATTTCCGCTGTGCTGTGCGGCATCGCCGGCGCGCTCTACGTGCCGCAGGTCGGCATCATCAACCCGAGCGAAATGAGCCCGGCCAATTCCATCGAAATCGCCATCTGGGTGGCGGTCGGCGGGCGCGGCACGCTGATCGGCCCGATCATCGGCGCCTTCGTCGTCAATCTGGCCAAGAGCTGGTTCACCGTCAGCTTCCCGGAATACTGGCTGTTCTTCCTCGGCCTCTTGTTCATCGTCGTGACGCTGATGCTGCCGCAAGGCCTGGTCGGCCTGTGGAAGAAAATCACCGCCCGCCAAGGAGCCTCCGCATGATCAGCACCCTCAACCCCGCCCTCGACGACCGTCCGGAAGGCAGCGACGGCGCCGACCAGATGGGCCACCTGGTCAGCGGCGAACTCGACCTGTCACACGGCGTCGCCCTCTACCTCGAAGACATCACCGTCAGCTTCGACGGTTTCAAGGCCCTCAACAAGCTGACCCTCAACATCGGCGCCGGCGAGCTGCGCTGCATCATCGGCCCGAACGGTGCCGGCAAGACAACGATGATGGACGTCATCACCGGCAAGACCCGGCCCGATTCCGGGAAAGCCTATTTCGGCCAGAGCATTGACCTGACCCGGCTCAGCGAACCGGAAATCGCCCATATCGGGATCGGCCGCAAGTTCCAGAAACCGACCATCTTCGAGCAGCACACGGTATCCGAGAACCTCGAGCTGGCCATGAAGACCGACAAGCGGGTGTGGAAAAGCCTGCTCGCCTGGCTCTCCGGCGACGAACGCGACCGCATTGCCGACACCCTGCGCCTGATCCGCCTCAATCAGGAAGCCGACCGCCCGGCCGGCCTGCTCTCGCACGGCCAGAAACAGTGGCTGGAAATCGGCATGCTGCTGATGCAGGAGCCGAAGCTGCTGTTATTGGATGAGCCGGTCGCCGGCATGACCGACGACGAAACCATGCGCACGGCGGAGCTCTTCGTTTCGCTAGCGGGGAAACATTCGCTGGTGGTGGTTGAGCATGATATGGCGTTTGTCGAACGGTTGGGGGGGCTCGTCACCGTTTTGCACGAAGGTTCTGTGTTGGCCGAGGGCGACCTGGCGACGGTGCAGAATGATCAGCGGGTGATTGAGGTTTATCTTGGACGCTGAGGGGAGTCTCGACTGTTTGGCGCTGGGTTCCGCCCTGCCAGGCGTCTCGCTTGCGGACGATGCTGTGCTTGTTTGGCGTAATGGTTCCGCCTTGCGGGCGGGCATACTTTCTTTTGCTTCGCCAAAAGAAAGTAGCCAAAGAAAAGGCGACCCCAGGCTACGCGGTCGGCTGCGCCGACTCCCCTGCGCTACCTCCGTTGCTCGGCGCTCCACATGGGGACCCGGAAAAACGTCGCCGCCGAACCGCTCAAAACGATTTTGGCCTGTTTTCAGCGGTCGACCGCTAAAAAAGACCGTTTTCATTCCTGGGCAGAGCCTTTGCCCCGAGACGCCTTTCGGGTCCCCCTGAGAGGCGCTGAGCAACGCAGGTTTGAGCGGAATAAGGGCGAGGACTGTCTGAGGGCGAAGCCCGAGTTCCGCAGCCCCCGCTCAAACCGAGTAGCGCAAGGGACCGGGCAACGCCCGGCGCCGACCCGGGGGTCGCCTTTTCTTTGGCTACTTTCTTTTGGCGAAGCAAAAGAAAGTACGCCCGAGCAAGCCATAAAGGACACGCAAAATGCTGAAAATCGACACCCTAAACCAAGCCTATGGTGGCAGCCACATCCTCCGTGGTCTCTCCTTCGAGGTCAAAACCGGCGAAGTCACCACCCTCCTCGGCCGCAACGGCGTCGGCAAGACCACCCTGCTCAAATCCCTGATGGGCCTGGTCAAGACTAAATCCGGCAGCATCACCTTCGACGGCAAGGACATCACCCACCTGCCGCCGCACGAGCGCGTCAAGGCCGGCATCGGCTACGTCCCGCAAGGCCGCGAGATCTTCCCGCGCCTGACCGTCGAGGAAAACCTGCTCATGGGCCTGGCCACCAAACCGGGCGGCACGAAGATTCCCGAACGCATCTTCGAGATGTTCCCGGTTTTGCAGCAGATGCTGCACCGCCGCGGCGGTGACCTCTCGGGCGGCCAGCAACAACAGCTCGCTATCGGCCGGGCGCTGGCCATGGGGCCGAAATTGCTCATTCTCGACGAACCCACCGAAGGCATCCAGCCCTCGATCATCAAGGACATCGAACGCGCCATCCGCATGCTTGCCGCAACCGGCGAGATGGCGATTCTATTGGTCGAACAGTATTACGACTTCGCCGAATCCCTGGCCGACCAGTACCTGCTCATGGAACGCGGCGAATTCATCATGCGCGGTCGGGGCGAAACCATGCCGCAGGATGGGGTGAGGGAGGCATTGGCGGTTTGAACTGGGCGAGCATCGAATTGGTGCCATAACGGCTGGCCACGCGCGAAAACAGTGCTCCGGAGCAGATCCGTCAGCCAGAAAAATGGGGAATTTCGCCATATTTCCTGGTTTCCACCGACGAATTCCATCGGCGCATTTATTGCTTATTTAGCAAATCAAGGCCAAACGACAAGAGGGAAAAATGGCAACGACATGCTCCTGGGAATCCATCGATGTGCATCTGCTACAGGTGCTGCACGCCCTGCTCACCGAATGCAGCGTCTCGAATGCCGCCCGCCGCCTGAACCAGTCCCAGCCCGCGGTGAGCACCGCGCTACGCCGCCTGCGCGACATCACCGGCGACCAGCTACTGGTGCGCAGCCGCAACGGCATGACGCCGACCGAACGCGGCCAGTCGCTGCTCGAACCGGTCAAGATCGCGCTTTCCCAGATTGAGGCGATCGGCCT
This sequence comes from Pseudomonadota bacterium, assembly GCA_018261905.1. Taxonomy (GTDB): domain Bacteria; phylum Pseudomonadota; class Gammaproteobacteria; order Burkholderiales; family Rhodocyclaceae; genus Azonexus. The sequence continues at coordinate 304,839 of JAGTRU010000001.1, forward strand.
GCGGCAGGTCCGTTTCGACCCGATGAAATCGAAGCGGGTCTTCAATATCGCCACCCCGGATTACCTCAACGCCATCCTGATCGGCACCATCGTCGCCCGCCTGCGCAAGCAGGCGCCGCACTCCCAGGTCGTGCTGCATTCCTTCGGGCCGGATTACGATTACGCCAAGGCATTGGAATCGGGCGAACTCGACATCGTCGTCGGCAACTGGCCGCAGCCGCCGGAGCACCTGCGCCTGGCGCCGCTCTTCGAAGACGATGTCGTCTGCCTGATGCGCAAGGATCACCCGCTGGCCGGTCACAAGCTGACCCAGGACGACTACCTGAATGCCGAACACCTGGTGCCGACGCCCTATGCTGTCGGCCAGCGCGGCGTCATCGACATGCAACTGGCGCGCGAGCGCCTGAAGCGCAACGTCGTCGCCAGCGTGCCCTACTTCAATCTGGTGCCCTACGTGCTACTCCAGAACGACATCATTTTCTCGGCGCCGCGCATCTTCGCCGAACATTGCTGTTCGCTGGGTGACTTGTGCTATACCGAATCGCCGCTGGAATTCCCCAAGATGCGCTTCTACCTGCTCTGGCACGATCGTTCGCACCATTCGGACGAATGCCGCTGGTTCCGCGAGCAGATCGTCGAGGTGATTCGCGAGAAAGTCGGCAAGCCGAGCGACGGCGCCCAATCGACCACACCGCCGGCCAAGCGGCGCGCCCTGGCCTGACGCAACGCCGCTCGCCCGGACCTATTCGCCGCGCAGCAGGTCGTCGAGCCGGAAACTGGCGATGCGCTGGATCTGCCCCAGGGCCTCGGCGAATTCGTCGGCGGCCGGGCGCGCCAGGCGGCGCGCCATCTCGCCGATGATGCCCTGCCGGCTCAGGCCCTTGACGGCAACGATGAAGGGCCAGCCGAACTTGGCTCGGTAGGCGGCATTCAGATGCTGGAGGCTGGCGAACTCCTCGGGCGTACACAAGTCGAGTCCGGCCCCGGCTTGCTCGCGCGCCGAATCGGCGGTCAGATCGCCGCGCACCGCGGCCTTGCCGGCCAGTTCCGGGTGGGCATTGATCAAGGCGAGCAGTTCGGCGTACCCGGCCTCGGCCAGCACCGCAGCGAGGGCGCCATGCAAGGCGGCCCGATTGGCGAAGGGACGCTTCGCCCAAGCCCGCTCCATGACCCATGGCGAGTGTTCGAAGACCGCACCGACGGCCGCGACAAAGGCACCACGATCAAGGCGGGACAAGCTGGCAACGGTCAGATGTTCGGACATGTGGAAACGGTGGCTGTTGGAGGTTGGCCTAGCTTACGGAGGTCGGCGCCCCTCCAGCAAGCCGCCGGGCAATATAACGATCTTTCGCGCTTTCATATATTGCCGCCGGCGGCCGGGGCAACATCTGAAATTACCGATAGCCTTTATAAACCCGCCGGTGAGCCAGGCTTCCTATAATTGCCCGATCGCCATTCCCTTCCCGGAGAAGCCCATGGGGCGCCTGACCACGCACGTACTCGACACCGCCCACGGCCAGCCCGCCGCCGGCATGCAATTCACGCTCAACCGCATCGCCGGCGACGTCGCCACGCCGCTGCTCGCCGGCATAACCAATGCCGACGGCCGTTGCAACGGCCCGCTGCTGGAAGGCGCGGCGCTGCTGCCGGGCGTCTATGAACTGGTCTTCGCCGCGGCCGACTATTTCCGTAACCGTGGCGTCGAGCTCCCCGAACCGCCCTTCCTCGACCACATCAGTCTGCGCTTCGGCATCGCCGATGCGGCCAGCCATTACCACGTGCCGCTGCTCGTCTCGCCGTGGGCCTACTCGACTTACCGGGGCAGTTGATGGACAGCGCCTACCTGATCGAAATCGGCTCGCTGCTGCTGCGCTGGCTGCACCTGATCGTCGGCATCGCCTGGATCGGCTCGTCGTTTTACTTCATCTGGCTCGACAACACGCTGCAGGCACCGAGCGATCCGGACCTGATCGCCAAGGGCGTCGGCGGCGAGCTGTGGGCGGTGCATGGCGGCGGCTTCTACAACCCGCAGAAATACCTGGTCGCACCGAAAAACCTGCCGGACGACCTGCACTGGTTCAAATGGGAGTCCTACTCGACCTGGATCACCGGCTTCTTCCTGCTCGGCGTGCTCTATTACTCGCAGGCCGCGACCTACATGGTCGATCCGGCCAAGGCGGCACTGACGCCGGGCCAGGCGATCGGCGTCGGCCTGACGACGCTGGCCGGCGGCTGGCTGGTCTACGACGGCCTGTGCCGGCTGCTGATGAAGCGCAGCCTGCTGCTCTTTGCGGCGCTCTACTTCATCTTCGTGGTTGCCGTCGCCTACGTGCTGACCCACCTGCTTTCCGGCCGTGCCGCCTTCCTGCATGTCGGGGCGATGATCGCGACAACGATGAGCGGCAACGTCTTCTTCTGGATCATTCCCGGCCAGAAAACCACGGTCGCCGCCATGCAGCGCGGCGAAGTGCCGGACGCCATCCACGGTCAGCGGGCCAAGCAGCGCAGCGTGCATAACAATTACCTGACGCTGCCGGTGCTGTTCTGCATGATCTCGAATCACTACGCCTTCACCTACAACCACCCGCAGGCCTGGCTGGTGCTGGCGGCGATCATGCTTGCCGCGGTGCTGATCCGCCACTTCTTCAATCTCAAGCACAAGGGCGTTTTTGCCTGGCAATACCCGTTGACCGGTGGCGCCATCCTGCTTGCCGTTTTCGTCTGGCTGGCGCCGGCACCGCTCGCCGTTTCGGCAGCCAGCGCACCGCAGCTTGCCGGCATCGAACCCATCATCGCGGCGCGTTGTGCCGGCTGCCATGCCGCCGCACCGACGCTGATGCCGGCCGCGCCGGCCGGCGTGCTGCTCGACAACCCGGCCGCGATCCGCGCCAATGGCCCGCGCATCCTGGCCCAGGCCGTGCAACTGAAGGCCATGCCGCTCGGCAACATCACCGCAATGACCGATGCCGAGCGCGCGAAGCTGGCCGCCTGGGCGGCCGGCGGTTACCGCTGATCAGGCGGGATTGTTGCGATGCTTTTTCATCGGCGGCACGAACTGGTAGTCGATATCCCAGGGGAAGTAGATCCACTTGTCCTGGCTGAACTGTTTGACGCAGAGATCGACAACCTCGCGCCCCTGCGGCTTGGCGTAGAGCGTCGCGAAATAGGCCTTGGGCAACAGTTTGCGGATGACACGCGCGGTGTTGCCGGTATCGACCAGATCGTCGATCAGCAAAAAGCCTTCGCCATCGTGATCGACGCCCTTGAGGATCTTGACTTCCTTGCGTGCAGTCTGCGCCGCGTCGTCGGAAGCCGCTTCGTAGCTCGAAGCGCAGATCGTGTCGACCAGGCGAATTTCCAGCTCGCGCGCAACCAATGCGGCCGGGATCAGGCCGCCACGGGCGATGGCGATGATGCCCTTGAACGGCCCTTTTTCCAGCAACTGGTGGCAGAGCAGCCGCGTGTCGCGGTGCAGCTCCGGCCAGGAGATAACGATATCGTCGCGGTAGGGGCTGGCAGGGGTATTTTCCATGATGCATTCCCGAGAAAAAAGAATGGGCCGCAGTATAGTTGGAGGCAGCTATGAGCCATATACGCAAAACCGAATACCCGCGTGATCTGATTGGATATGGTGCGCGCCCGCCGCATGCCGCCTGGCCCGGTAATGCCCGCATTGCCGTGCAGTTCGTGCTCAATTACGAAGAAGGCGGCGAGAACTGCGTGCTGCATGGCGACGCCGGTTCCGAGCAGTTCCTCTCCGAGATGTTCAATCCGGCCAGCTACCCGGAACGCCATTTGTCGATGGAGTCGATCTACGAATACGGCTCGCGCGTCGGCGTCTGGCGCATCCTCAAGGAATTCGAGAAGCGCGGCCTGCCGCTCACCGTGTTCGGCGTCGGCATGGCGCTGCAGCGCCACCCGGAACTGACCGCCGCCTTTGTCGAACTCGGCCACGAAATCGCCTGCCACGGCTGGCGCTGGATTCATTACCAACACGTTGACGAAGCCATCGAGCGCGAGCACATGCGCCTCGCCCTCGACGTCATCGAACAGATGACCGGCGAGCGCCCGCTCGGCTGGTACACCGGCCGCGACAGCCCGAACACGCGCCGTCTGGTCGCCGACGACGGTCGACTACTCTACGACAGCGATTATTACGGCGACGACCTGCCCTTCTGGACCGAGGTCACGAAGAGCGACGGCACGCCGGTACCGCACCTGATCGTGCCCTACACACTCGACACCAACGACATGCGTTTCAGCCTGCCGCAAGGCTTCAGCCACAGCGATCCGTTCTTCCAGTATTTGAAGGACAGTTTCGACGTGCTCTACGCCGAAGGCGACGAATCGCCCAAGATGCTGTCGATCGGCATGCACTGCCGCCTGCTCGGCCGGCCCGGCCGCTTCCTGGCGCTGCAACGCTTCCTCGACCATATCGAACAACACGACCGGGTCTGGGTCTGTCGCCGCCTCGACATCGCCCGCCACTGGATCGCCACCCACCCGCCGCGCTGATGCACCAGCACTGACCATGGGCCGGGCCTGACTCACCACGGCGGTGCGTCAACGCCCGCCAACGGCCCCCGAGGCGGCCCGCATTTTTCTGCCTAAATCCCCTGGCCGTGTGGTTCTCCGGCCATTCGCCATGGTTTGGCACGCCTTCTGCTTTACTGGTCAGACCAGTTAGACCAGTTGAGATCCCAGACTATGCCCAGCGTTTCCAGTATTGCCGCCCAAAGCCTGCAGCGGCGCATCACCTCCGGCGAATTGCCATTGGGCAGTGCCCTCCCCTCGCAACGCGAACTGGCCGACAGCCTGGGCATCAGCCGCGCCTCGCTGCGCGAGGCGATATCGACCCTGGAAGCCCTCGGCCTGGTGCGCTCGCAAGCCGGCAAGGGGGTTTATGTCACCTGGGGCGGCAAGGCGGATCCCGACCATCTGCCGCTGGGCCCCTCCGCCATGCCACCGGAAGCCCTGTTTGAATTTCGTTACGCCCTGGAGCCGGCCTGGACCTCGCTAACCGCCCGCCGCATCGCCCCGGAGCAGTACCGGGTCTTGGAAAACTGCCAGTTGGCGATGGAAAACGCCTTGCATGCCGGCGACCTGGTCAGCGCTTCCGAGCTCGACCTGCAATTCCACTTGAGCCTCGCCAGCCTCTCCGGCAATCCTGCCCTGGCCGCCGTCGCCCGCCAATTCACCGGCCAGATCGCCCACAGCCTGCGCCTACCCTTTGCCAACGCCAGCAACATCTGGGCCCCGGCCGACGAGCATCGCGCCATCCTGGGCGAGATTGCCGCCGGCAACAGTAGCGCCGCCAGCCAGGCCATGCGCGCCCATCTCACGGCCGCCGCCGCCCGCGTCGGCATCGATTTTTGCAAACCCGCCTAAGTCCCCCACCTGCCCCTGGAGTCCCGCCATGAACCTTACCCGTCGCCACCTGCTCCACAGCCTCGCCGCCGGCTGTCTTGCCCTCGCCATCCCGTCCGCCCACGCCGACGTCCTCGCCAACATCAAGCAAGCCGGCGTGCTGCGCGTCGCCGTGCCGCAGGATTTCCCGCCCTTCGGCTCGGTCGGCACCGATCTCAAGCCGCGCGGCTATGACATCGATACCGCTGCCCTGCTCGCCAAGGATCTCGGCGTTCGCCTCGAACTGATTCCGGTGACCAGCACCAACCGCATTCCCTACCTGACCACCGGCAAGGCCGACCTAGTCATTTCCAGCCTGGGGCGGAACCCGGATCGCGAAAAGGTGATCGATTTCTCGATCGCCTACGCCCCCTTCTTCAACGGCGTCTTCGGGCCGGCCGAGGCCGTCATCAAGGGTGCCCCCGATCTCGCCGGCAAAACCATCGGCGTCACCCGCGGCGCCGTCGAGGATCTCGAACTGAGCAAGATCGCCCCGCCCAACACGACCATCAAACGCTTCGAGGACAACAACTCGACCATTTCGGCCTACCTTTCCGGCCAGGTCAATCTGGTCGCTACCGGCAATGTCGTCGCTGCCGCGGTCAACGAGATGACCAAGCTGCGCCGCCTCGATCCGAAATTCCTGATCAAGAACTCGCCCTGTTCGATCGGCGTCGCCAAGGGCGAAGCAGCCCTGCTGGCGAAAGTGAATGCCGCGATCGGCGCCGCCAAGAAAGACGGCCGCCTGAACGAGATCGCCAATCGCTGGCTGCACAGCCCGCTGCCCAAGGATCTCTAAGTCGTCCCCCGGCGGCCCAGCAGCCGCCTTTTCAACGCCGCTAGAAAGACGCTTTCATGGCTTATCAATTTGCTTTTGCACCGGTCTTCGACAATGCCGACCTGCTCCTCAAGGGAGCCGGCTTCACGCTCGGGCTGACCGCCATCGGGGCGACGCTCGGCATCGGGCTGGGCATCCTCGGGGCGATCAGCCGGGCCTGGAAGATCGCCCCCTTCGACCGGCTGTTCGCGGTCTATGTCGAACTGATCCGTAACACCCCCTTCCTGGTGCAACTGTTCTTCATCTTCTTCGGCCTGCCGTCGCTCGGCGTCCAGATCACCGAATGGTCGGCCGCCATCCTCGCCATGGTGATCAATCTCGGCGCCTATTCGACCGAGATCATCCGCGCCGGCATCCAGGCCACGCCGCGCGGCCAGATCGAGGCGGCCGAGTCGCTGGCCTTCAGCCGGCGGCAGATCTTCCGCCATGTCGTCCTGGTCCCCGCCCTGCAGCGGGTGTGGCCGGCCCTGGCCAGCCAGGTGATCATCGTCATGCTCGGCTCGGCCGTCTGTTCGCAGATCGCTACCGAAGAACTGACCTTCGCCGCCAACTTCATCCAGTCGCGCAATTTCCGCGCTTTCGAAACCTACTTCGTGACCACCGGGATGTATTTCCTGATGGCCCTGATGCTGCGCCAGTTGCTGATGTGGCTCGGGCGCCGCTTCATTTTCCGGAGGGCTGCCCGATGATCGGCCTGCAATTCACTTTCTGGGACATCCTGCGCAACCTGCTGAGCGGTGCCGAATGGACCATCGGTCTGTCGTTGACCGCCTTCCTGCTCGGCGGTTCGAGCGGCTTGCTGATCCTCTTCGCCCGGATTTCGAAAAATCGCCTGCTGCAGGGGTTCAGCCGCGGTTATATCGAAATTTTCCAGGGCACCCCCCTGCTGATGCAGTTGTTCATCGTCTTCTTCGGCCTGTCGCTGGCCGGCATCGACGTCTCGCCCTGGTTCGCGGCGGCGATCGGCCTGACCTTGTTCACCAGCGCCTATCTCGCCGAAATCTGGCGCGGCTGCGTCGAATCGGTGCCGAAAGGCCAATGGGAGGCTTCGGCCAGCCTGGCTTTGAACTATTTCGAGCAGATGCGCCATGTCATTCTGCCCCAGGCTTTCCGCGTCGCCATTCCGCCCACCGTCGGCTTCTCGGTCCAGGTCGTCAAGGGCACCTCGGTGGCCTCGATCATCGGCTTCGCCGAACTGACCAAGACCGGCTCCATGCTCGCCAACGCCACCTTCCAGCCGTTCATGGTGTTCGGCCTGGTGGCGCTCGGCTACTTCCTGCTCTGTTATCCCCTTTCGCTATATGCGAAATCGCTGGAAAGGAAATTCCATGTCACTCGTTAAAATCTCCGGCCTGCAAAAATGCTTCGGCGACAACCACGTGCTCAAGGGCATCAATCTTGACATCACCGAAGGTGAAGTCGTCGCCATCATCGGTCGCAGCGGCTCCGGCAAGAGCACCTTGCTGCGCACCATCAACGGCCTGGAAAGCATCGACTCCGGCGAACTCGACGTCGACGGCACGGCCCTGCACGACGGCAAGGGCGACCTGCGCGCGCTGCGTCTCAAGGTCGGCATGGTGTTTCAGCAATTCAACCTGTTCCCGCACCTCAGTGCCGGTCAGAACGTCATGCTGGCGCCGAGCGTGGTCAAGGGCGTCGGCCGCTCCGAAGCCGAAGCGACGGCCCGGGAAATGCTGGCCAAGGTCGGCCTGGCGGAGAAATTCGACGCCTTCCCGGAACAGCTCTCCGGCGGCCAGCAACAACGGGTTGCCATCGCCCGGGCGCTGGCCATGCACCCCAAGGTGCTGCTCTGCGACGAGATCACCTCGGCCCTCGATCCCGAACTGGTCAACGAAGTGCTGGCCGTGGTGCGCCAACTGGCGGCCGAAGGCATGACCCTGGTCATGGTCACCCACGAAATGCGCTTTGCCCGCGAAGTCGGCGACAAGCTGGTGTTCATGCATCACGGCCGGGTGCATGAAAGCGGCGACCCGAAAACCGTCTTCGCCAACCCGAGTACACCGGAACTGGCCAATTTCATCAGTTCGGTGATGTAGTTCCGCCGCCTGGCGGCGAATATATCGCCCCGGCGATAATCGCTATACGAGTGCTTCGCTTGCCGGTCATGGCTTCCCGGCTTAAGGTTGAAGCCTGAAAAAATGGCCGGCCGATGCCCCGCGCAACCGGCCCCAACAACAGGACAACTAACGTGCAACTGACTGCCCCCCCGGCCCCCCTGCCCGACTGGGCGCAACGCTCGATCAACCTGGCCGACCCGCGCCTCGGCGCCCGCGGCCTGCTGGCCAGCGACGAGTTTTTCGCCCCGCTGGAACGGCTGCTCAATCCCGAGCCGGCCGTCTTCGTGCCCGGCAAATACGACGCCAACGGCAAGTGGATGGATGGCTGGGAAACCCGCCGCAAACGCACGACCGGCCACGACTGGAGCCTGATCAAGCTCAGTCGGCGCGGCACGGTACGCGGCTTCGATATCGACACCAGCCACTTCACCGGCAATTTTGCGCCGGCCGTTTCGATCGACGCCACCGACTGTCCCAGCGACGACCCGGCCGTTCTGGCCAAGGCCCGGTGGACGCGCCTCCTGCCGTCGACCACCCTGCAGGGCAACAGCCATCACCTGCTCGAAATCGCCAGCGCCGACACCTGGAGCCATCTCCGCCTCAACCTCTACCCGGACGGCGGTATCGCCCGCCTGCGCGTCTATGGCCAACCGGTCGGCGTCTTTGATGCCGGCGACCCGGAGCGTCTCTACGACCTCGTCGCACTGGAAAACGGCGGCCGTGCCGTGGCCTGGAACGACGCCCATTTCGGCTCTACCGCCAATCTCCTGACGCCGGGGCGCGGCATCAACATGGGCGACGGCTGGGAAACCCGGCGCCGGCGCGAACCCGGCAACGACTGGTGCATCCTGCAACTCGGCAGGCCCGGCCTGATCGAGCGCATCGAGGTCGATACCGCCCACTTCAAGGGCAACTACCCCGACCGCTGTTCACTGCAGGCGGCCCTCCTGGACGGCGGCACCGACCAGTCGATCATTACCCAGAGCATGTTCTGGCCGCTCCTGCTCGGCGAACAAAAACTGAGCATGGATGCCATCCACAGCTTCAGCGGCAACCTGGCCGATCTCGGTCCGGTTTCGCATGTCCGCTTCAACATCATTCCGGATGGCGGCGTCTCCCGACTGCGGCTGTGGGGCAAGGTGGCATGGTGAGGCGGCTGCAAGTCGAACCCCTGAGCCGGGAGGCCTTTGTGCCTTTCGGCGAAGTCATCGCCGCCACCGACGCTGCCGCGCATTTCCCGATCAACGGTGGCAATACCGAGCGCTACCATGATCTGGCCAAGCTCGACGCCGGACCCGACGGCCGGCTGATCGTCAGCATTTTTCGCGGCCAGCCACGCGCCTTGCCCTTTACCGTCGGCCGGCTGGAACGTCATCCGCTCGGCTCGCAGGCCTTCATGCCGCTCGCCGCGGAGCCTTACCTGGTGGTCGTCGCGCCGCCCGGCGCCAGTCCGTCGGCCAGCGCGCTGCGGGCCTTTCTCGCCGGCCCGGGCCAAGGCGTCAATTACCACCCCGGGGTCTGGCACCACCCACTGCTGGCCTTGGGCCGGGCCGCCGATTTCCTGGTCATCGACCGCGCCGGAGCGGGCAACAACTGCGACGAAATTAGCCTGGCCGAGGACGTCCTGATCGAACTGGCCGCCCCGGCCTGAGCCGCGTCAAACGGCGAAGCGGCTGACCGTGCTCTGCATGCCGGTCGCCGTATTGAGCAAGCGGTGGGCACCGAGCGAAGCCTGCTCGGCAACGGTGTTGTTTTCGTCGGAAAGGCCGGAGATTTTTTCGACGTGATGGCGAATATGCTCGGTCGCCATTCCCTGCTCCTGCAGCGCCCCGGAAATATTCGCCACCACCGCCACCACCTGCGCCGCACTCTCGCGAATGCGCTGGATCGCGGCGCCCGCCTGATTGGCCAGGGCGACGCCCTGATCCACCTGGGCCACTCCGGTTTCCATGGTGGCGACAGCGTTTTGCATGCCGCCCTGGATGGCCTGGATCATGCCGGCAATTTCCCGGGTCGCCGTCGCCGTGCGTTCGGCCAGCTTGCGTACCTCGTCGGCGACGACGGCAAAACCACGTCCCGTTTCGCCGGCCCGCGCCGCCTCGATCGCCGCGTTGAGGGCGAGTAGATTGGTTTGATCGGCAATTTCGCGGATCACCTGGACCACCGAGGAAATCCGTTCCGACTGGGCGCCCAGGGCCAGGATGGTCTGCGTCGATTGGCGAACGGTGGCAGCGATTTCCTCCATGCTGCTGACCGCGCTGTGAATGACCATCACGCCGTTTTCACAGGTATCGCCGGAAGCCACCGAAATGCTGTGGGCCTCGGCGGCGCTATCGACCACCCGGGCCATGCTGGCGCCGACCTGCTCGGTGGTGCTCGCCATGCCGGCAGTGGATTGGCTCTGTAGCTGCGACGACAGGGTCACCTGATCGGCCGCCGTCGCCATCTGCTGGGCGTGGATTGCCACCTGATCGGCGCTGCTCTGGATTTCCGTCAACATGCGCCGGAACATCTCGCGCAGATGCAGGATGGATGCCAGCAGACTGGTCCGGTCGAGCGGATCGACTTCAATGCGCAAGGCGAGATTGCCGGAAGCGACGTGACGGGTGATTTCGCAGGCGTAACGCGGATCGCCGCCCAACAGGCGACGCAGATTGCGGATCACGGTACCGCCCAGGATGGCGACGAGCAGGGCGATGCCCAGACCGAGACTGGCGAGCAACAGGTAATTGCCGCTGATAATCTCGGCCGCGGTCTTTTCGTCCTCGGCAATACGTTGGTTGGCCAGGATCACCACCTGGTCGATCGCCGTCCGATGCTGCGCGTACAGTGTCGCCAGCCTGGGCAGCATGGCTTCGGCCCCGCCCCGGTTGCCGGCCCGCAAGGCCGGAATGAAGGACTGGTCGCGCAGATCAAGGAAAGCGATGCCCGGCTTGTAGGCCTCTTCGACCATCATCTCTTTCAGTTGGCCGGCCGGCAATTCACTGGCCCAAACCTTGTGTCGCGTCACGAAGTCGTCGCGCAATTGCCGGCTTTTGGCGAACAAGGCCGGCAATTCCGCCGGCTCGGCGCGGAGCATTTCGAGAACGAGCAGATAGGATTCGATCAGGTACTCCGGCGGCGGCAGGATATCGGCCACCAGATCCTTGCCCTGCACCACTCGCTGGTAGATCGGACCATTGACCTGAACCTTGTTCAAACCGTTGTAAACCAGCCCGCCGGCCACGGCAAAGCCGATCAGAAATGAGGCCATCAGCAAATACAACTGACGGCTGACCGCCATGTCGAGCACCCAGCGAAAGACATTGAGGCGGTGGAACAGTGATTTGCTGACCACATTGCCGCCCTCCAGCCGGACCTTCGCCGTCCCGCTCTTGAACTGCCGATAGAGGGCCGCCGCAGCGTCCACCTGCTGGCGCGTCGGCTTGGTACGCATCGAGGTATAGCCGACCACCTTGCCACCATCATCGATCGGCCCGACATGCGCATTGACCCAATAGAAGTCGCCGTTCTTGCAGCGGTTCTTGACCAGACCATGCCACGGCTGGCCTTGCGTCAGGGTGCGCCACATATCGGCAAAAGCCTCCTCCGGCATATCCGGGTGGCGCACGATATTATGGTTCTGGCCGAGCAATTCGGCTTCGCCAAAGCCGGAAATGTGTATGAAATCGGGGTTGGCGTAAGTGATGACGCCGCGCAGGTCAGTCTTGGTAACGATGGTCGCGCCTTCGTCCATCAGCACTTCGTGATTGGTGATCGGCAGATTGTTTTTCATGATTCCGGAATGTCTTGGCTAACCCGACGGGGAGAGAAAGCCAGTCGGCTTTCCCGGTTTGTTCCAAAGGCGACAAAAGGGCGGCAAATGGCGTCGTCGGCAGTTAGCAAGCAGGAAGCACGCCTATTACGAAAGCGCTAACCAAATGGCATCATTCGTATTACCGGATCGCTCCCCGGCGGGGAACGGTGCGCCAAAAGGCAGATCGCCGCGGCGCTGAAAATGTCGTCAACCGCACAGCCGCCCAACGGTCAATCGAGCCCGCAGCGCATTGCCGAGCCGGCCGAATTTTGTCGGGCGATCAGGAAGTCAAGAGCGGCCGGAAATTTCTCCACTCGAATATCAAACGGAGCCTAGATCGGCCCCGGCACAACCTCGCCAACTGCCGCAAAATGCGCATCGAGGCGGGCGATCCAACCCGCTTTTTCGGCATCTGTCGCGAAGCTCGCCGTGAAACTGTTGTGGGCCAATCGGTACCAGGTAGCGGCGTCAAAGCGGAAAGCCGCCTGCACGGCGCGGATGTTGTCGTTCAGGTAGCCGCCAAAATAGGCCGGGTCATCGCTGTTCAAGGTGACCTTGACGCCTCGCGCCAGGAGCTTGCCCAGCGTGTGATCGGCCATCGTCTTGAAGACGCAGAGGCGGATATTGGAGAGCGGGCAGACGGTCAGCGCGATGCCTTCGCGTACCAGCCGGGCGACCACGGCATCATCTTCGAGCGCCCGTACGCCATGGTCGATGCGGGCCGACCCGAGCAGATCGAGCGCCTCGCTGATATAGGCCGGCGGTCCCTCTTCCCCGGCATGGGCGACAACGGGTTTGCCGAGTTCGTGACAACGGGCGAAGAGGCGGGCGAACTTGCTGGGCGGGTTGCCTTTTTCGGAGGAATCCAGCCCGAAACCGTCGATCCGATCGAGGTATGGCTCGGCTTCGGCCAGCGTGGCAAAGGCCTCTTCCTCGCTGAGGTGGCGAAGGAAGCAGAGTATCAAGCGACCGCTGATGCCCCAGCGCGCCTTGCCCTGCCGCAAGCCCTCCGTCAAACCGTCGAGCACGGTCAGGAAAGGAATGCCGCGCGCCGTATGGGTCTGCGGATCAAAGAAGATTTCGCTGTGCACGACCTGATCGGCGGCGGCCCTTTCCAGGTAAGCCAGCATCAGATCGCGGAAATCCGCCTCGCTGCGCAGCACGTCGGCGCAGGCGTAATAGAGGTCGAGAAAAGATTGCAAGCTGTCGAAAGCGTAGGCCGCCTTGAGGGCCGCCTCGTCGGCGTAAGGCAGGATCAGGCCGTTGCGGCGGGCGAGCGCGAAAGCCAGTTCCGGTTCCAGGGTACCTTCGATATGCACGTGCAACTCGGCTTTCGGCATGCGGCAAGCGAGTTCGAGGATAGCAGCGGCGGATGGGGTGATCGTCATATGAGAAATCTCGGATAGCTGATGTTGGATTACTTCGCTAGAACAAGTCATGCAGTCCTGCCGACAACCTAAGCCCGGTCAAGTCTCGTTGAGGCTCGAAACCGTCCTGCGCAAACCGCGAAAATTGCTGGCCGGCGATCATTTTAATTCCGGCGCGGGCCAGCTGGGGCAAGATCATCGGTAGCGGAAAACAAACAGCCGAGGGGACGCTGTTCAGCGGGGCCGACAAACAAGACCGCCAACAATTTTCTCGGCTTCTCTCCCTAGCCACGTCGCATCATAACAAACGCTTCTCCGTCGATTGGCCGGACTTTCGCCGGCCGGCCCGCCGCCGGCCAGGGACCGCCCACAAGTTTCCCGCAGAATAAAGGTCAATGCGTACGAACTCGCCCCGCCACTGGCGGTCACATGTGATGGTAATTGAGCCGGGTTTGTTCCTGCCTGCAGAGGCCAGGCTTGTCGCCCGGCGTTTCCGGCGAATCGACACGGTGATTTGTTGCGCAGAGGAGATTCGTCATGTCTGAGCCGCTTTCCGGAAAGATCACCCTCCGCATTCCGGCCGCTTTTCGCAGCCAACTCGGCGGCGCCGGGCAGATTTTGGTCGACGCCACGAACGTCGCCCAGGCGCTGGCGGCGCTGGCTGAATCGGCACCGGAGCTGGGCCAACGAATACTGGGCGACGATGGCAGCCTGCTGCCGACGGTCACGCTTTATCTTGGCACCGACGATATTCGCTATGGCCAGGGTTTGCTGACCCCGCTCCGGGCCGGTGCCGTAGTGGATATCGTTTGCCTGGCAAGCGATGGCGCCAGCAGCAGGGAGCGGCGGATTGCCCGATTGCGCACCGTGCTTGCCGAGTACAGCCCGATCGAGGCCCGCCGTCGGCAAACGGCTGGTGCCGTTTTGATCGATGTCCGCGAGATGGACGAAGTTGCCCGGGGCAGCCCGACGGGTGCCATACGACTCAATCGCGGCTTTCTCGAATTGCGTATCGAGGCCATCGTTGCCGATTATGAGCAACCCATCATGACGCTGTGCAGCAACGGCATCGCCTCGCTCTTCGCCGCCGACAGCCTGCAGCGCATGGGCTATCGGCAGGTCGCTTCGGTGGCCGGCGGCTTCGCCGGCTGGAAGGCGGAGGGCCTGCCCTACGAATTTCCCCGGCTGATGAATGGCGAGGAGCGACGCGGCAGCAAACGTCAGCAGCAGGACCTGGAACGCTATGGCGAACACCTGGCCATCCCCGAGATCGGTGCCGCCGGACAGGAAAAATTGTTGGCCAGCAAGGTCCTGCTCATCGGTCTCGGCGGCCTCGGTTGCCCGGCGGCGCTCTACCTGGCCGCCGCCGGGGTGGGCACGTTGGGCATCGTGGACGAGGGGCGCGTGGCGCGCCGCAATCTCCAGCGCGAGATCCTGCATACCGACCGCCGCACCGGGCAGATGAAGGTCGACTCCGCCCGGGCCAGCCTCTCCGCATTGAATCCCGGCATCCAAATCAACAGCTATGCCGAGCCCCTGAGCGCCGCCAATGTCGCCGCCCTGGTCGCCGACTACGACCTGGTAATCGACTGCTCCAGCGCCTTTGCGGCCAGCCATCTGCTCAATGAAAGCTGCATCAGGCACGGCATTCCCAACGTACACGGCGCGGTTGACAAGTTCGCGGGGCAATTGACGGTATTCTGGCCGAAATACGCCGGGCGGCCCGGCCCCTGCTACCGTTGCCTCTATCCGGATACCCCACCGAGCGGCCCGGAGACGGGGGTCATGGGTTTTGTGCCGGGCCTGATCGGGCTGCTCGAAGCCGTCGAGGCGATCAAACTCCTGCTCGGTCTGGGCGACCCGCTGGTCGGCCGGCTGTTGCGCTACGACGCGCTCGACGGCCGTTTCGTCGAGCGCGCGGTGTACCGCGATCCGGCTTGCCGCTGTTGTGGTACGGCGGCGGCAACGTCCTCGAAGGGAACCTTGTCGGCATCAGCGACTCCAACCGACGGATGAAAGGAATTTTCATCCGCATGGTAAGTGGGGTCGGCGCCACAGCAAGGCGGTCGACGCCAGTAGCAAGCCGGGCGGGATGCCAGCAGGGGTCCGGCGGCGGCGCGAAAGGAGATGACGATGAGCAATTTCATCAGCCGGTTGTTGCATCTGCACAGTTCCGACCAGGCCCCGGGCAACATTGACCACGGCTATGTCTCCGAACACACCCGGTTCATCGATCAGTTCCTGGCAAATCATCCCGATGTGATCGCCGACCAGCATGACGGACGACTGATCTACTGGGAAAAGAAACTTGACTTGGCGGCCCAGGAAAAGGCTGAAAAAGACAGTGTTCCGGACGATGGCTACGGCTTCTACAGTTCGGCCTGGCGGGCCACGAAACACTAGCCGACCGCCCCGGGAAGACTTTACCGATGGCTATCGCGATCACTCCCCTGCAGGCCAACCCGCTCTCCAGCCTGGCCAATATCACCCCGCTGGCCTTCCAGTTCTTGACGGCGGGAACGTCGGCAACGGGCAGCACGCTATTCGACAGCGCCTCGAGCATCGTTCAGGTTTCGGCCTTGGGCCAGGTACTGGCCAGCAGCTCCCAGCTCGCGACCTCGCTCCAGGCCCTGCGGTCCTCGCCGACCAATGCCACGCCGGCCACGGTGGAGACCGCGGCGCAAAATTTCGTAAGCGCCTTTAACCGTGTTGGGACCAGCATCGACAGTGTTCAGCCTTTTCTTGGCACACTCAATAACGGCCCCCTGGTCGCCCGATTTTCCCAGACACTGAATGCGGCGGCGACCTCGACGACGGGCTCCGGCGACACCAACCTCAGTGCCCTGCAAAGTCTCGGAATCAGCCTGCAGACCCCCCTCTCGCCGACGACCGGGGCTCGCCTGGCGACATTGAGCATCGACCAGAGCCGCTTAACCAACGCCATCGCCGCCGACCCGGGCGGCACCTTGAGCCAGCTTGCCCAGGCGACGCAACCGCTCGCCCTGCAGGTCGCGGCCTTCACGGCGCAGGCCACCAACTCGACGGAATTGCCCAGCGACCTCAATCTGCTGGGAGCCGGCATAGCCACCAATCTGTTGCAGAACCTGTCGGCCGACACGGTGCTCAACAATGTTCCCCTCAGCGACCTCGACCTTGCCGCCCTCGGGCTGGATGCCAATACCCTCCAGCTCACCGGCCGCGCCCTGCCCGCCTCGTTGAGCGCAACGCTCCAGGCCGCGAGCGAACCGACGCTGGCGACGACGGTCGCGACAGCGCAACTGAGCGCCACCGACACCCTTCTCGGGACGACCGCTCCGACCCCACTCGCCGCCACCACCCAGGACACCACCAGCCGCCAAACCGCCGCCCCCGTTGTCCCGCCCCCGGCGTTTGGCACGGCCTCCGGCACGGCACCGACCGCCGCCACAACGCCGGCCCTCGGCGCCACGGCCAATGCCGATCTGCTGGCCGCGCAACAGGCCAACACGGCAGCCACGCAGGCGCTGCAACAACTGGTCGAAAACCCGAACTTCCGCGCCCTGAGCAACAACCTGTTCAATCCGGTCTATTCGGCACTGATCGCCGCCACCCATCAAAACGACTTCACTTCGCCGCTGCCGGCCACCCGCCCCGACGCCATCCCGATCGACACCCCGGCGCCGGTCTTGCCGGCCGATGTGGTGCGCGGCATCGAAAGCTACAATCAGGCGGCCAGAGATTTTGCCCGCCCGCAGGCCAGGGTGAATAGCTGAGCGCCCCGGCTGGCTGACCGAGGAGAATCATCATCATGGCAACCGCCAGCCCCTTGAGCGAGCAATCCTGCCACCCCTGTGAAGGCGGCACGGCGCCGCTCAGCCAGGCCGAAATCGAGGCCCGGCTGGCCCGCCTCGATGGTTGGCAGCAGAGTGCCGGCGAAATCAGCAAGACTTACCGATTCCGGAACTATTACGAAACCATGGCTTTCGTCAATGCGACGGCCTGGATATCGCATCGGGAAAATCACCATCCCGATCTCGAGGTTGCTTATCAGCACTGCCGGGTGCGCTATTCCACCCACGCCATCGGCGGTTTGTCGGAGAATGACTTCATTTGCGCGGCGAAGGTCGATCGTTGGCTGCTTGCCGCGCCTTGAACCAACCGCATTTTCTCCCGCCGACCAGGCATAGCTAGCGATGGATAGCCCTTACGTTTCCACTTTTCTCGGCAACCGCTTCTTTCTCACCCGGCCCCGCATCGACGATGTGGCGATCGAAGACATCGCCCACGGCCTGGCCTACCAGTGTCGTTTCAACGGCCAGACGCAGGAGTTCTACTCGGTTGCCCAGCATAGCCTGATGGTCATGCACCTGGTTCCCGAAGAATTGCGCTTGGCCGCCCTGCTCCACGACGCCGCCGAGGCTTACCTGGGCGACATGGTCAAACCCTTGAAGAACCTTTTCCCGGAATTCAGCCGCATCGAAGCCCAGGTCATGCGGATCATCGGCCATCGTTTCGGCGTTGAGCTGGCACGCCCCGACTCGGCGATCAAGTGCGCCGACCTGATTGCGCTGGCCACCGAGAAACGCGACCTGATGCCCCACTCGACCGAAACCTGGGCCAATCTGCAGAACGTCACGCCGCTCCCCGAACGGATTCGACCGCTGGCGCCGATGGGCGCCAAAGCGGCCTTTCTCGAGAGTTTTCAGCAATTGGTCGGGTAAGCGCCGGTCACAGCCCGGCGATACCGGACAGGATGCTGAGCAGCGCGGCCGAGACGATCATCAGGCCGAACCAGGCGATTAGGCCGGTCGCCGTCACGAGATTCGAGATGTAGTGAGTCTTCTGGGCATCCTCGACCTTCAACAGCGGGCGCACGCCATGCCGGATCAGCGCTGCCGACGCGACCCAGGCCAGGGCAACGATCAGCACATTGATCGCCAGGCTGGGCACGAACAGCGCCAGGGACGACAGCCACAGCGGCACCGGGGCGATGGCGGCCAAGGTATAGGAATTCTCGTAGCCCGGGTCGTGGTCCTGACTGATGGCCATGCGCTGGATCAGCATGGCCATGAACGAGACCATGGCCAATTGCACGACGAACAACACGACACCGGTGGCAAACAACTGGCCGCCGGTCATCGCCGGAACGGACAGCGGAAAGACGGCGCCGGGATACGCCCGCTCGGCATAGGCATACATCGCGGGGGGAATCAGCGACAACGGCATGACCAGACCGAACAGCAAGGGCCTGACACCGGGATGACTGCGTTCGATCTCGGTCCAGCCTTCCGTTTCGGATATCAACATGGCCGGGTAATGAGCAAAGGACATGATCAACCTCCTTATCACCGCCGCAAATGCCGCACTTCGCCGGATGTGAAAACGGCAACAACGGGGGATAAAGCTTAGAGAACCTTTCCCCCGCCAAGGTTCCCGCCCACTGGCGGCCGGGCAGTGCACCAAGCGCGGCTCGCCGGCGGCTAGCGTCCAGCCAGCAACAGGCGCAGATCGGCGACGATATCGTCCACGCTGGCATCGTCCTTGACATACAGGCGCAAGCGACCGGCCGGATCATAGACATAGGCGCCGGTGGAATGATCCAGGACGTAGCCGAGGCCGCCGCCGAGTTCCTGGCGGGCACTGAAAACGCGGAATTCCTTGAGCAACGCGGCGGTCTGTTGCGGATCGCCGCGCAAGCCGAGAAAACTCGGCTCGAACCAGGGTACGAACGCCTTCAGGCGCGCCGCCGTATCCCGTTCCGGGTCGAGGCTGACGAAGAGCAGTTGAACCTTCGCCGCGGCCGGTCCCAGGGCCTTCATCACCGCCGCAAAACGCGCCAGGGTGGTCGGGCAGATATCCGGACAGGCGGTATAGCCAAAGAACACGATCACCGCCTGGCCAGCAAAATCGTTCAGGGTGCGCGGCTCACCGTTGTGGTCCGGCAACGCTAGCTGGCGGCCGAAAGTCGCCCCGCTCAGATCGGTCGCATGAAAGGCCACCGGCTCCCGGCTACAGGCCAGGAGCAGAAGGCAAAACAGGACACGGAGCAGGCGATGGCGCATGGGGCGAAATTTTTTGAACTTACCTTGACCGTTTTGATTCTCAACCCTGGAGTCGGTTCTCACAAGGGGAGGGAGCGAATGTCTGATCTGACAATCCGCATCGGCAAGGTGCAATGCCTGGCCGCCCAACTTCTCCGCTCCTCGTCGTATCCCCCAATCGAAGTCATCGCCGGGGCCATTACCCGTCCCGTTGTCGCGCCAGCCAAAGGCCACCCAGCACGAACCTGAAACACCGGAAACAGACGCAGCGCCAGACCAAGGAGGCTTGCTTGAAAACCGTTTTCCGACCACCGCACCTGCTGCCCCTGCTCCCGGGGTTCCTGCCGTGCTCCGTGCTGGCCGCCTACAATTTTACTTTCCCGGAACCGGTCACCCCGATTGCCCGGGAAACGCTGCACATCCACAACGAGTTCATGTTGATCATCACCACGCTCTTCGTCGTGGTCTTCGCCATCATGATCTATTCGATGATCAAGCACCGGAAAAGCGTCGGCCACCCGGCCGCCCGGTTCACCGGTCCGCGCGGCGCCCTGCAGTGGTTCTGGGTGGCGGTTCCCTTTGCCATCCTGCTCTTCATCGATTTCGTGCTGATGGGAATCCCGGCAGTGCAGGCGATCTTCAGCATGGAAGACACCAAGACGCGGGCCGACCTGGTGCTCAAGGTCACCGGCATGCAATGGAAATGGCAATATGAGTACCCGGAAGCCGGCGTCAGGTTCACCAGCACCCTGGCCACGCCACGCCAACAGATCGCCAATGGCGAGGCCAAGGGCGAGCATTACCTGCTGGAAGTGGACAACCCGGTGGTGCTGCCGGTCGGCAAGAAAGTCCGCGTCCTGCTGACCTCGCTCGATGTCATCCATACCTGGTGGGTGCCGCAGTTCGGCGTCAAGCGCGACGCCATCCCCGGCTTCCTGCGCGAGACCTGGCTGCTCATCGAGCAGCCAGGCATCTATCGCGGCCAGTGTGCCGAGTTGTGCGGCAAGGATCACGGCTTCATGCCGGTGGTCGTCCATGCCGTGCCGGAAGCCGAGTACCTGGCCTGGCTGGAAACCAAGAAGAGCGCGGCCAAAGCGGCGGCCGGCGGCGCCGAGCGGGCCTGGAGCAAGGACGAACTGCTCGCCGCCGGCAAGGAGGTCTACGCCAAGCAATGCGTCGCCTGTCACCAGGCCAACGGCCAGGGGCTGCCGCCGGCCTTCCCGCCGCTCGCCGGCAGCACGGTGGTCAATACGCCTTTGTTCGGCATGGACGGCAAGCCAGCCCACGACAGCCATGTCGACCGCGTCATGAACGGCAAGGCCAATACCGCCATGCAGGCTTTCCGCAACACGCTCTCTGACGTTGAACTGGCGGCCGTCATCACCTACGAACGAAACAGTTTCGGCAACACCCGGGGCGACATGGTCCAGCCCGCCCAGATCAAGGCCCTGCGCTAGGAGACCGCCATGAGCACGACAACCACCCATCCCGCCAGCGATCTCCACGCCTACCAGCCGGGCGGCATCATGCGCTGGTTGACGACGACCAATCACAAGGACATCGGTACGCTCTACCTGAGCTTCTCCCTGCTCATGTTTTTCCTCGGCGGGGCGATGATCCTGGCGGTGCGCGCCGAACTGTTCCAGCCCGGCCTGCAGTTGATGCAGCCGGAGTTCTTCAACCAATTGATCGGCATCCATGCCCTGGTGATGATTTTCGGCGCCCTGATGCCGGCCGCTACCGGCTTCGCCAACTGGATGCTGCCGCTCATGCTCGGCGCCCCGGACATGGCGCTGCCCCGGCTCAACAACTGGAGTTTCTGGCTGCTGCCGCCGGCCGCCTTCCTGCTCACCCTGCCCTTCGGCCTGGCCCTGTTCGGCATCGGCGATGGCGCCCTGGCCACCGGCTGGACCTTCTACGCGCCGCTCTCGGTACAGGGCGGGATGGGCGTCGATTTCGCCATTTTCGCGGTGCATATCCTCGGCATCTCGTCGATCATGGGCTCGATCAACATCATCGTCACCATTTTCAACATGCGGGCGCCCGGCATGACCCTGATGAAAATGCCGCTCTTCGCCTGGGGCTGGCTGATCACCGCCTTCATGCTGATCGCCACCCTGCCGGTACTGGCCGGCGCCGTCACCATGCTGCTTACCGACCGCCATTTCGGCACTCATTTTTTCGCCGCCGCCGGCGGCGGCGACCCCATCCTCTTCCAGCACCTGTTCTGGTTCTTCGGCCACCCGGAGGTGTACATCCTGTTACTGCCGGTCTGGGGTCTGATGCCGCACGTCCTGTCCACTTTCTCGCGCAAGCCGGCCTACGGCCACAATGCCCAGGTCTATAGCTTCATCGTCATCGGCCTGCTCTCGGTGGTGGTCTGGGCCCATCACTTCTTCACCGCCGGCCTGCCGGTGCCGGCCCTGATCTATTTCATGTTCAGCACCATGGCTATTTCGCTGCCGCTCGCCGTGCTCTTCTTTTGCTGGATCGCCACCATGTGGAAGGGGGCGATGAGTTTCGAAACGCCGATGCTGTTCGCCGTCGGCTTCATCGTCCTCTTCGGCATCGCCGGCCTGACCGGGCTGATCCTCGCCGACGTGGCGGCCGACGCCCAGTATCATCACAGCTATTTCGTCGTCGCCCACTTCCATTACGCGCTGTTCGCCGGCGGCATCATGGGCGTAATGACCGGCGTCTATTACTGGCTGCCGAAATGGACCGGCCACATGTACAGCGAAAGGCTCGGCAAGCTGCATTTCTGGCTAACCGTGGTTTCCTTCAACCTGACCTTCATTCCCCAATTCTTCCTCGGCCTGGCCGGCATGCCGCGACGTATCCCGGACTATGCCCTGCAGTTCGCCGAGTTCAATGCGATTTCGACCTTGGGCGCCTTCGTCCTCGGTTTCAGCCAGTTGCTCTTTGCCTGGAACATCTGGTCTTGCATACGGCGTGGCCCGCGGGTCGAGAACCGCGCCTGGGAAGGCGCCACCGGGCTGGAGTGGGAGCTCTCCTCGCCGCCGCCCCACCATAGCTGGGAAACCCAGCCGGTCGTCAAATGAACCCGGCCACGATCGACGAAAAGCCGTCGCCGGCCGCTCTCGAACGGCGTCGCGCCGCCTCCCGCCGCCTCGGCTGGCAGCTCGGCCTGACTGCCCTGCTGTGGTATATCGTCGGCCTGTTCATCGAGCGTTAGCGCCATGGAACGCCTCCATCCCGCCCCGCTCGGCCATGGCCGCCTGATTCGCCGGCTTTTGCTGCTGGTCGCTGCCGCTTTCATTTTCGCCTTCGCCTTGGTGCCGCTCTACGACGTGCTCTGCCAGGCGACCGGCTTCAACGGCAAAAGTAGCGGCCGCGCCGGCTTCGGCATCGGCGGCCTGCAGACGGGCGAGCCGTCGGCGCCGACTTCGCGCGTCGATAGCAGCCGCCTGCTGCGGGTCGAGTTCACCGGCACGGTGATGCCGGGCCTGCCCTGGGACATGCGGCCGTTGACCTTCAGTCTCGACATCCATCCCGGCGAACTGCAGCAGGTCAGCTACCTGGTGCGCAACACGACGGACCACAGCATCACCGGCCAGGCGGTACCCAGCCTCAGCCCCGGCCAGGCCGCCCGCTATTTCGACAAGATCGAATGTTTCTGCTTTACCCGGCAAACCCTGGGCCCCGGCGAAGCGCGCGAAATGCCGCTGACTTTCATCATCAAGCCGGAAATTGATCGCGACATCACTCACATCACCCTGTCCTACGCCTTTTTCGGCATCGAGGACCAAGACCGGAACCTGACCGCAGCACGGGAGGCACGATGAGCCAGCACGCAAGCCAGGCGCGGGGACACTATTTCATTCCGCCGCCCAGTCTCTACCCGGTGATTCTCGCCGGCGGCCTGTTTTTCCTGGCGCTCGGCTTCATTCAGGCGATCAACGGCTACGCTGCCGGCCGCTGGGTCATGCTGGGCGGCGCCGCCATCATTGTCTATGTCCTGTTCGGCTGGTTTGGCAAGGTCATCTACGAATCCCGCAGCGGCGCCTACCGCGACTGGGAGGACGTCTCTTTCCGCTACGGCATGGTGTGGTTCATCGCCTCGGAAGTGATGTTCTTTGCCGCCTTTTTCGGCGCCCTGTTTTATCTGCGGGTAATCGCCGTACCCGAGCTGGGCAACATGGCAAGCGCCCATGGCACCAGCCTGTGGCCCGAATTCGCCGGCACCTGGCCGAGCAGCGGCCCCCACGGCAACCCGTTCACGCCGATGGGGGCCTGGGGGATCCCGGCCATCAACACCTCCCTGCTGCTCAGTTCCGGCGTCACCGTGACCTGGGCGCACTGGGGCCTGCTCGCCGAGCGCCGCCGCCAGCTCGTGCTCGGGCTGGCCGCCACGGTGCTGCTCGGGATGGCCTTCATCGGTTTCCAGGCTTACGAATACCATCATGCCTATACGGAACTCGGCCTGACCATGGGGGCCGGCGCCTACGGCGCGACCTTCTTCATGCTGACCGGCTTCCACGGTTTTCATGTGACGCTGGGCACCATCATGCTCAGCGTCATCCTGCTCCGCAGCCTGAACGGTCATTTCGACGCCCAGCGCCATTTCGCCTTCGAAGGCGTCGCCTGGTACTGGCACTTCGTCGATGTCGTCTGGTTGCTGCTGTTCGTCTTCGTTTATTGGGTATAGCCGGCGATGAGACCGAAACGAAAGGCTGCCATCAGCATCAGGAACAGCGTGACCGACAAGGCGACGCGCCAGGTCAGCAGGCGAACCGTGCGGCGGCCGCCGTCCGGCTCGCGATAGAGAGAGAACAGCCCGGAAAACAGACTGACGACTATGGCCAATATCAGCAAAACCACCAGCAACCTGATCATCGCGGAGACTCCCGGCGCGTTACCCGAGGTGCAGTATGCGCGCCCGGGCAGCCCGCCGACAAGAAGCAACAGACGCCAGGTACTGCTCCTCGGCGGCCTATGCCTGGCCATCCTCCTGCCGCTCTTCATCGGGCTCGGTAGCTGGCAATGGCACAAGGCGGAAAGCAGCGCCGCCCTCCAGGCCGACCTCGACAAGCGCAATCGCGATCAGCCGATCGTCCTGCCCAACACGCCGGTTGCCGCCGATACGCTGCGCTTTCGCCGGGTCATCTTGCGCGGTCATTTCGATGCCGGGCACCAGGTGCTGATCGACAACCGGCTCTATCAGGAACGCGCCGGCTACCATGTGATCACGCCATTCCAGCTCGAGGGCTCGACCCTGCATGTCCTGGTCAATCGCGGCTGGCTGCCGGCCGCCGCCGACCACCAAGTGCTGCCGGCCGCTCCAGTACCGGCCGACCGCCTCGAACTGAGCGGCATCGCGGTGCTGCCGGCCAGCCGCTTCTTTAACCTGGCGGCGCAACCGACCACCGGCTGGGCGGCGGTGTGGCAGAACCTCGACCTGCCGCGTTTCCGCAGCGTCGTTCCCTATCCGCTGCACGACGTGATCGTCGAACTCGACGCCGCCTCGCCGGCCGGCTTCGGCCGCGCCTGGCCGCGCCCCGACGAATGGTCGGCCCGCCACCGCAGCTATGCCCTGCAGTGGTTCGGCTTTGCCCTGGCCAGTCTGGGCATCTGGGTCTATTTCCTGGTCCGCCGGCCATGAACGCCCGCCCCGCCCCCCCGGGCGCCGCCCCCCCCGGCAACGGATGGCCCGTGCTGGCGCTGCTCGTCAGCCTGCTCGTCCTGCCTTTTGTCATCGCCGGCGGGCTCTATCTGAGCGGCTGGCAACCCGGCCGCAGCAGCCAGCACGGCGTCCTGCTGCAACCGCCGCAAGCATTGCCGGCCAGCGGCTTGCTGGGGCCCGATGGCCGGCCGCTGGCGACCGTCGAACTGCAGGGAAAATGGCTGCTGGTCCTGTTTGGCAACGGCCCCTGCGACGATGCCTGCAGCCGGCGCGTGGACGAGATGCGCCGCGTCCAGGTCTCGCTCAACAAGGAAATGGGCCGCCTGCAGCGCGTCATCCTGACCGATACGCCGAATGACGCCGGATGGCGCGCCTGGCGGGCCAGGCAACCGGATCTCCTGGTCGCCGCCGCGCCGCAACCTTGGCTGCCCGGCCTGGCCGGCGGTTCCACCTACCGCCTCGGCATTGTCGATCCGCACGGCTACCTGGTGCTGACCTATCCGCCGGAGGTGGCGGCCGGCGATCTGCGTTTCGATCTCGAACGCTTGCTGAAATTTTCCTGGACCGGCTAGGAGACGCCCATGCATGCCCTCACCGCCCCGCCCCTGAACTTCGCCGAGCGCCTGCTTGCCTTCTTGCACCTGTGCAAACCGCGGGTCAATACGCTGATC
This sequence comes from Pseudomonadota bacterium, assembly GCA_018261905.1. Taxonomy (GTDB): domain Bacteria; phylum Pseudomonadota; class Gammaproteobacteria; order Burkholderiales; family Rhodocyclaceae; genus Azonexus. The sequence continues at coordinate 330,659 of JAGTRU010000001.1, forward strand.
GTGTTCACTGCGATGATCGGCATGTTCCTGGCGACCCCGGGCTTCCCGCCCGTGCTCCGCTTTTTGGTCGCGTCCACCGGCATCGCGCTGGTCGCCTTTGCCGCCGCCGCCCTCAATTGCCTGGTCGAACGCACGGTCGATGCGCGCATGGCGCGGACCAGCCAACGCGCCACTGCCCGGGGCGAGATCTCGGCAGTCGAAACGACCACCCTGGCCACCCTGCTCGGCGCCAGCGGCCTGTGGCTGCTCCATGTCTTTATCAACGATCTCACCCTATGGCTGACGCTGGCCACTTTCGTCGGCTACACCGTCGTCTACACCCTGATCCTGAAACCGACGACACCGATGAACATCGTCATCGGCGGCGCCTCCGGCGCCATGCCGCCGGTCCTCGGCTGGGCGGCGATGACCGGCCAGGTGGCAGCCGAACCGCTGGTCCTCTTCCTGATCATTTTCTTGTGGACGCCGCCACATTTCTGGGCGCTGGCCTGTTACCGTCGCGCCGACTACGCCAATGCCGGGCTGCCCATGCTGCCGGTGACGCACGGCGTCGCCTTCACCTGCCAGCACATCCTGCTGTACACCATCCTGCTCGCCGCCAGCAGCCTGATTCCGGTTTCACTTGGGATGAGCGGCAGCTTCTATCTGCTCGCCGTCAGTCTGCTCGACCTGATCTTCCTCGGCCATGCCGTCGCCCTTTGCCGAAAATACAGCGATGGGCTGGCCCGCCGTACTTTCCGCTACTCGATCATCTATCTCAGCCTGCTGTTTGCCGCGCTGTTCGCCGACCGCCTTTTTGTCTGATGCGCCTCTACCGCACCCTGCTCCCCCTGGCCGCTCTGCTCGCCCTCGCCGTCGTCGGCCTCGGCGCCTGGGTGCGGCTGTCCGACGCCGGCCTCGGCTGCCCCGACTGGCCCGGCTGTTACGGCCAGTGGCTCGGCGTGCCCGAGCAGGCCGCCGATGCTGCCAAGGCCTGGAAGGAAATGACACACCGTTACCTGGCCGGCGCCCTTGGCCTTTGCATTCTCACCCTCGGCTTGCTCGCCTGGCGGCATCGTCGGCAAGTCTCGCCGCTGCTGCCCGGCGTGCTCTGCGGCATCGTGCTGTTTCAGGCCCTGCTCGGCATGTGGACGGTCACCCTGTTGCTCAAGCCCCTCGTCGTCACCGCCCACCTGCTGGGCGGCATGACGACACTGGCCCTGCTCGTCTGGCTCAATTTGCAGCAGATTGGCGGCCCGCGGAAAAACTTCGCCAGTGACCGCAAGCTAAAGGCCGGCGGCTTGCTGGCGCTGTCGGTGCTGGTCCTGCAGATTACGCTGGGGGGCTGGGTGAGCAGCAATTACGCCGCCCTCGCCTGCCCCGACTTCCCCGCTTGCCAGGGCCGTTGGCTACCGGCGATGGATTTTGCCAAGGCCTTTAGCGTCCGCCGCGAACTCGGTTATGCCGCCGATGGCGCGCTGCTGCCAAGCCATGCGTTGACCGCCATCCACTGGACTCACCGGATCGGCGCCCTGCTCGTCGGCCTGGCGCTGGGCGGCCTGGCGCTGACATTGCGCCGCCGCCCCGGCTGGGGCAATTTCGCCTGCGCCCTGCTCGCCCTGCTCGCCCTGCAATTAAGTCTCGGCATTGCCAATGTCGTCCTCGCCTTGCCCCTGCCGCTGGCCTTCGCCCACAACATTGGCGCCGCCCTGCTGCTCAGCCTCGTACTGGCCATCAATTTCCGGCTGTGGCATGGGCCGCCACTTCATTAAGGCGTAGCGTTGACGTCGTGTTGCCGTTCCTTCAGCGCTCAGCTGCCGGGGGAACCACGATGATGGTTTCACCGCCAGTCTTGCCGGTTTCGCCCGTCGCCCCGGGTCCCCCGGTGGCGCCACTTGCGCCGCTCGCCCCCGTGTCGCCGGTTAATCCCGGCGCCCCGCTCGGGCCACTCGGTCCAGCCGGACCAGGAACGGGAACAGTGATGACCGTCGGCGTCACCACCGTCGGCTTGTCACAGGCGCTCAATCCCAGCCCCAGCAGGAGGGCAGAAAAGACCATTGAATATTTCATTTGTTTTCCTTTTGGCAAATCGCCATGAATCCCGACATATTGCCGAGCTGGGCGGACAGGTTAGTGAACGGACAGGTCAATCCAATAACCTTAGCGCAGAGTCGTTTTGGTAGAGAAGATCGTGAAAACAGTCACTTGTATCGTTCGTAATACTGTCCCGAAAGACGCAACGAACAATTCAGGCAATTTTTTGTTTTCCCTCGGTGTCTCTGCATTTCCGCGGTTCAATCGGGTTTTCCAAGAGCAACCCGAGGCGGCGAGGCGAGACGGCTTAAGGTAGCCCGGCTCCCGATCGACTTCCGTGTGTTAGCGCACGGAGTACCGAGAACGTCTGGCCTGCGCTGCTTGACCAGCTCGCGATGCGTGCTGGTGCCATTGTTCCGGCGCCAGCCGATACGGGCGGTGTTGGCGCAAGGCATTGCCGCTCGGCACAGCCGGATGTTCGAAGCTGCCGGCAACGCGCGGCACGGCGATACGTTCCATTTATTGGGTGGAGGCTAGCTTGCCGGGAAGGAGGCACCGAGTAATCAGCCACGGCACCCGGGGTGGCCAATCTGGCGGCATCCTCGTCCTTGATGGTGATCCCGAAGCCAGCCTCGATTACCAGAAGCAGCTCGACGGCATCCAAGCCGATGCGAGTTCCATAAGGACGGGCGTTCAGCGGCCGGAAATCATCTCACCCGGTTCGATCAAGCCTTGCTCTCGTGCGCCGCGCTCAGTTTGACCGAGACAAACTCGCCGCGGGAGGTCGAGTTGTTTTCCTGATTGTTCTCGGCGCACCAGGCCGCAAACTCGGCGGGAACGATCTGGCACTCCAGGGCGAGGACGCCGGAGCGCTGAAACTCCCGGCGCGCGGCGACGGCCATGGCTTTCCATTTGGCGAAGGAGTCTTCGAAACACTCCGGATCGGTGGCCGTGGCTTTTACCTGCGCCCAGGTTTCCTCGGTGTACCAGGTCAGGCCAATGACCATCGACTGGGTACGTCTCTTGGCTTTCAAGCTTTGGTAAAGCGTCGGTTTTCTCATCTCGGAAAGGCCTGCTGAAAATGGTTGAATGCCCCCGAGCGCGGGGGTTTTTGCTTGCCGGAGCGGCTTTCGTTAGCCCTTCGGGCCGCTCATTATGCCAGCCCGGATCGCCGCCCGACACATGGGCAAGGCTACTAGCGGCTGCTGCCCTTCCAGTTGGCGACGCAATTCTGCCGGAAGTACTTGAGGGCGCGCTCCATGTAGGCGTCGGGCATTTGCCGATCGTTATCGGCCAGGTGAACCTCGGCATCCGGTCGCAGGTCCTGCGTCCACATTGCCTTGAGGTCTTCCTTCTGCTCGAATGGCGCGTGTTCGTCGATGAAGGCGAGCACGGCAGAAGAATCGAAACCCTTGGCACGGAAGGACTGGATGATGCTCTTCGCATCCTTGAGCAGGGCGGCTGGTTTTGGCGAATGGCCGGTGGCGACGCTGAGGAAAATGGTGGCCAGCACTGCCGGATCGTCGGCTTCCCCCTTGGTGATGCGCACCCACTCGCGGGCGACGAGTTTGTCATAGGCGACGACGTCCTCTTCCGGCATGTCGCGAATGAAGAATGCGCCCTGGGCCTCGGCGTGCAGGATTTCGTCGGGCGATTTCTCGGCGGCCAGCAGGCGCGGCAGGGCCTCGTCGATAAACGTCTGCAGTGCCTGCCGGGTATGCCCCGCAAAGGCTTCCGGGGCCTCGCGCAGAAAGGTTTCAAGCAATGCCGGCTTGGTTTTGAAGGATTTCTTGCGCAGGCTATCGACGAGTTTGACGAACTGCGTCTTGGTCGGCATCTCCAGATTTTTCGGAGCGGCGTAGAGGATCAGCATGGCCGAACGGATGACTTCCTCGGCGCTAAAATCCTCGTACTCGGCCGGCGCGACGCCCATCTGGCGGGCCAGCCAGCGGGCAAAATCAATACGAAGTTGGTTGCCCTGGCATTGCCTGACCTGTTCCCGATAGCTGGCGAGGCTCAAGGGAAAGGCAAACGTCCGTTCATTGACGAAAAATTTCTGCCCCGACGGATCGGCCTTGCGTGGGTGCAGACCGGTATCGCCGGGCATCGCGTGCAGGCGCTTGAGCATTTCCGAGCCGCCGCGCGAATGGGAAAGCAGCGTGTTGTCGCGTAGCGAACAGGCGGCGACATGCAGATCGCCATTGGCGAAATCTTCCAGATAGAGGCTGATCAGGTTGACCATCCGGCTCACCGCCGTCTCAAGATCGGTGCGCAGGTAGGCCGTGCCGAAATGATCGGCGATCTGGACGATGCCCTTGGGCGCGTCGGCTTCCATCCGGTTAAGCTGTTCCCGGCCGAGTAGGCCGTGTTCCAGCCCATAGCTGACGGCTTTCGCAAAAAACGGGCGATCATCGACAATGCTTACTGAATTTTTCACTGGCATTTCCCTTACAGCGCCGATTCCTCGTCCTCGGCCGGAACAGCCGGATTCGGGCGGCTCGGGGTGACCACCGTTTCTTCGAGATCTTCGACACGATGCGCCAGACGATCGCGCAAGGTGATGACGATCTGCTCGAAAATGTCAGGCAATTCGTAACGCAGCACCCAGGCCGTTTCCTGCCAGTCATGATCGGCGATATCGCCGCGCGTCACCTTGGGGCGGGAACCGGTGATCGAATTGCCCTCGTGTAAGGCTTCGTCGATCTCGTCGATTTTCTCGTTGAGCCATGAGATCGAGCGCGCCTCATGGTTGCCCTCGCCATCGTAGTCTTCGGAAAACTGCCCGGACATGGCAAAACCCAGCAGCTCATCGTCGCGTTCGGCGAAATAGTCGGCCAACACCTGGTAACCACCCTCCCGCTCGCCGATCGCTTCCAGATATTCCGCGGTCAGGTCTTCGTCCCGGTAGAGCACGGCATTCATCATGCCGTGCAAGGCGGCATGGGTCTGATCACGATAACGCGACTCGAGAACCACGGCCCGGGCGAACTGCTCCGGCGTCACCAGCATATTGACCACCGACTGCTTTGAGCCGTCGAAGCTGCGCATGATGGCCAGCAGGTCCTTCGGCGGAATGTCGTTCAGTACGGTGACCAATGCCTCGTCACCATCGCTATCGGCGATCGTGGCCAGAGCCGTTTCAGCCCCCTTCACGTCACCCGCTAGGATCAGTTGGGATGTCTTGATTACGACCGGATGTGTCATTTCATGCCTTATAAATGGATCGAGTTCTTTTGCCAGCAGAGAAGGTAAGGGATTCAGGACCTGGCCGAGTCGAAGCCCTGGTCAGCCAGCCAGTCGTCACCGGCCTCGCCCAGATCGCGCTCATCGTCGTCACCTTCTTCGTCATCCTGGCGCTCTTCTTTTTCTTCGTCATCGGCGGCCGGCGCGGCGCTGCCGGTATCGAATTTGCGAAGAAACTCCAGACAGGCCACCTTGACCATGAATTCCTCGCCGGCCCGCTCCCCCAGTACAGCATCCAGCAACGGCCGGGCCCAGCTCGCGAAAGTGATGATCGGGGCGAGCCCATCCCAACTCGGAAAATCGTCGTCATCCGGCTCGCAGCGCACGACAGCGGCCATCTCCTTGGGGTTGGAGAAAGTCAAGCCATCGTAGAACACCGGCACCACCATCTCCGGAGCGAATTCGATCATCGGCAGGATGGCCTTGAATTCCTTGCGCTTCTCGGCCAGACGCGCCTTGAGCGCCGACTTGCCCTCCGAGTCGGTGAGTAGATCCTGGATCTCCGCATCGTAGGAAGATGCCAACTCGGAAAAATAATAGGATTGTTTCACTTTTGCATAGTCCCTAAATAATTGCCCCAGATTTCCCGCGCCACGAGCAGCGGGTCGTCAATCAGGCTGCTCCGGCGGGTCTCGTCATAGACCTTGCGACGGTCGCCATCGGCCAGGGTTTCGTAGGCTTCCTGGACGGCTCTGAATTTGGCCGCCGCGTCCGGTTCCGGATTGCGGTCGGGGTGAAACTGGGCGGCCTTTCGCCGATAGGCCGTCTTGATATTTTCCGTGGTCGCATCCGGCGGAACGCCAAGCAATCCGTAATAGTCTTTCATGGGCTCTTTAACAGTAAGTGTTGCTGGTCGGCAGGTCCGGCCTCAATGACCGGCAACGGTGCCGATCGTCACGTTGCCTGCAGGACCAGTTCCCGTAATTCCTTGCCGGGTTTGAAATGCGGGACATACTTTGCCGGCACCGACACCTCTTCGCCGGTCTTCGGATTTCGGCCGCGGCGTGGTGGACGATGGTTCAGAGCAAACGAGCCGAAGCCACGAACTTCGACACGGCCGCCATCGACGAGCGTTCTGGCGATGGCTTCGAGAATTTCGCTGACCGCCAATTCGGCATCAGGACGAACCAGTTGCGGAAAGCGCAGGGCGAGGTTGGCGATAAGTTCAGATCGAGTCATGACGCAATTTTACGATAGCCGGAAAACACTTAGCGCAAGCTTCAGCGTCAAAAGAAGAATTATCCGCCAACCTGATGGCAATTCGCCGACTCGCCCCGATAAACCCAGCGGGAAATCGACGAATATCATTAGTCAAGCAGTACTGTGGTGCCCGGGACGGGAATCGAACCCGTACAGCCATAAGCCGAGAGATTTTAAGTCTCTTGTGTCTACCAATTTCACCACCCGGGCCGGGCGACCGGCATTCCCCGGTGACCCAATGCAAAAGAGGGAAAGCGCCGGGCACTTTCCCTCTTCTGAATTTTGGAGCGGCAGAAGAGTCTCGAACTCTCGACCTCAACCTTGGCAAGGTTGCGCTCTACCAACTGAGCTACTGCCGCGTATTCTTGGAGGCGCGAGCCGGAGTCGAACCGACCTACACGGATTTGCAATCCGGTGCATAACCGCTTTGCTATCGCGCCTATCCGAAAACGTCTTTTACAACCTGGAATAAAGTTTTGCTTTACCCCGAAAAAACTGGAGCGGCAGAAGAGTCTCGAACTCTCGACCTCAACCTTGGCAAGGTTGCGCTCTACCAACTGAGCTACTGCCGCGTCAAACAGAGCGCGCATTATAGGCCCTTACTTTTCTCCACTGCGCTTGGCGATTTCCGGCCAGGCCATACGCAGGTAATAACCCATCGACCATAGGGTCAACAAGGCGGCGATCCAGATCAGCCAGTTGCCGATAACCCGCACGTCGTAGCCGAGCAGCGGCACATGGTAGAGCAACAGGGGAATGGCCGTCATTTGCGCGGCGGTCTTGATCTTGCCGAGCATCGAGACGGCGACGCTCTTGGCGGCGCCGATTTTCGCCATCCATTCGCGCAACGCCGAGATGGTGATTTCGCGGCCGATGATGATCATGGCAATGATGGCGTTGGTCCGCCCGAGCTCGACGAGGACGATCAGGGCGGCGGCGACCATCAGCTTGTCGGCGACCGGATCGAGAAAGGCACCGAAGGCCGAGGTCTGGTTCAGGCGGCGCGCCAGGTAACCATCCGCCCAGTCGGTCAGCGCCGCCGCGACGAAGATCAGGGTGGCCGCCGTGTCGCGCTCGGCGAGCGTTGCCCAGTCGGCCGGCAGGTAATACAGCGCGATCAACAGCGGTATCGCGACGATGCGTAGCCAGGTCAGCAGGATGGGCAGATTAAAGGGCATGTGTTCAATGTAGCGCAGAATGAATTTTTTCGGCCAATTCCCGACTGATGCCGGGAACTTCCGCCAGTTGTTCCGCGCTGGCCGCGAGAACGCCGGGCAAACCACCAAAGCGTGCCACCAGTGCTTTGCGCCGGGCCGGGCCGATTCCGGGCAGGCTGTCCAGGGTCGAAGTCTTCCTCGCCTTGCCGCGTTGGGCACGATGGCCGGTGATGGCAAAACGGTGAGCTTCGTCGCGGACTTCCTGTATCAGATGCAGCGCCGGGTGTTCCGGCGGCAATTGTAACGGCTCCCGCCCCTCAGGGAAAATCAGCGTTTCCAGCCCCGGCTTGCGTTCTTCGCCCTTGGCCACGCCGATCATCGGCAGATAGGCCAGGCCGAGCTCGTTCAAGGCGGCGTAAGCCGAAGCCACCTGCCCCTTGCCGCCGTCGATCAGGATCAGGTCGGGCGCGACGCCCTCGCCGTTGGCCACCTTGTCGTAACGCCGGGTGACCGCCTGGCGCATGGCGGCGTAATCGTCGCCCGGGGTGATGTCGCGGATGTTGAAGCGCCGGTAATCGGACTTTTTCATGCCGCTGCCCTGGTAGACAACGCAGGAAGCAACCGCCGCTTCGCCCATGGTGTGGCTGATGTCGAAGCACTCGATGCGGGCAATCGCCTCCGGCAACTGCAAGGCTTCCTGCAGGGCGAGGAGCCGCTGTTCCTGCTGGGCCGTCGCCTGGTTGCGCGCCAGGATCGCCAGCCGGGCATTTTGCCGCGCCATCTCGACCCAGGCCCGATGCAGCAGCGAGCGCCCTTCCTGGATGGGGACGGGACGCCCGGCCAGCTCGGCTAGCGCCCCTTCCAGTTCGCCCTTTTCATCAGCCGGCAGGGACGGCGCAACCAACAGACGGGCCGGCGCCGGGTGCATCGAGTAGTGCTGGCGGATGAAGGCGGCCGCGGCATCGCCAATCGTCGAGTCGCCGGCATTGCTGGGAAACAGCGGCCGGTCGCCGAGATGGCGCCCGCCACGCACCATGGCCAGATTGACGCACAACTGCCCGGCTTCCTTGAGGGCGACGATGATGTCGACGTCTTCGCCCTTGCTGCTCGAAATGAACTGCTTTTCCTGGACCTGGTGCAGGGACTGGATCTGGTCGCGATAGATCGCCGCCTGTTCGAAGGCCAGCCGCTGTGCGGCTTCTTCCATGGCGAGATTGAGGCGCTTGGTGACTTCCTGTTGTTTGCCGAGCAGGAACATCGCCGCCAGATTGACGTCGGCGGCGTAGTCAGCGGGCGCGATCAGTCCGACACACGGCCCGCTGCAGCGCTTGATCTGGTACAGCAGACAGGGCCGCGAACGGTTGGCGAAGACGCTGTCCTCGCAGGTGCGCAGGCGGAACATCTTTTGCAGCAGGTGGATGCTGTCGCGCACCGCCCACGACGAGGGATAAGGACCGAAATAGTCGGCCTTGCGGTCGGGATTGCCGCGATAAAACCCCAGACGCGGCGATTCGCCGCGCGTGATGACGATGTAGGGGTAGGACTTGTCGTCGCGGAACAGGATGTTGTAGCGCGGCGCCAGCGACTTGATCAGGTTGTTTTCGAGCAGTAGCGCTTCGGCCTCGGTGCGCGTCGAGGTTGTTTCAATAGCCGCGATCTGGCTGACCATGTGGGCGATGCGCAGGCTCGGCAGATTCTCGCGGAAATACGAGGAGACCCGTTTTTTCAGGTTCTTGGCCTTGCCGACGTAAAGCACGACGGCGTTGGCGTCGAGCATCCGGTACACGCCCGGCAATTCGGTCAGCGAGGCCAGGAAGGCCTTGGCATCAAAGCTCATGCGGCGACTCTCTTATGCGAGATGTGCCTTGACGCCGGCAAAGACGGCCTCGAAGCTGTCGCGCGAGAGCCGGCCGGTACGCCAGTTGTAGCCGCTGCAATGATAGCTGTCGACGAGCAGGCGCCCGTCCGGCAACTGATGCTGCACGTTGTGCCCGAAAACATGCTCCTTGAGCTTGAGGCCGTAGGCCCAGAGCAGCGCCTGGTGGGCAACGCCGCCCAGGGCGACGATGACTTTCAGCTGCGGCATGGCGGCCAGCTCCGCCTTGAGGTGGGCGTTGCACTGGCGGATCTCGGCGGTCAGCGGCTTGTTGGCCGGCGGCAGGCAGCGCACGGCATTGGTGATCCGGCAGTCGTTGAGCTGCATGGCCGGATTGGCCCAACTGTCGTCGCCCAGCGCTTCGGCCGCAGTGGCGAAACCGAAGCGATGCAGGGCCGGATAGAGCAGCTCGCCGGCGACGTCGCCGGTGAATGGGCGACCGGTGCGATTGGCACCTTTTTCGCCGGGGCCAAGGCCGACGACCAGCAAGCGGGCATCCAGAGAGCCGAAGGCGGGAACCGGCAGGGCGTGCCAGTCGGGGTCACGCTGGCGAATCATGGCAAGGTGGGCAGCCAAGCGCGGACAGGCCGTGCAGCCCTGAGGGTCGGTAAATGAAGACATGGCGGAGATGTTAGCATGGCGGCCATGCAGCGACATTGGGACATCTTTTGCCGGGTCATCGACAACTACGGCGACATCGGCGTTTGTTGGCGCCTGGCCAGGCAACTGGTGGCCGAGCATGATCTGGCCGTGCGTCTCTGGCTGGATGACCCGGCCAGCCTGCAAGCGCTGGCGCCGGACTTGCTTATCGACCGGCCAACACAGCGCGTGGCCGGCGTCGAAATCGTGCACTGGACGGATGATTTTGCCGTCGACCGGGTGGCCGATGTCGTCATCGAGGCTTTCGCCTGCGAACTGCCGGCCGCCTACATCGCGGCCATGGCGGCGGCCTCGCCCAAACCGTACTGGATCAACCTCGAATACCTGACCGCCGAAAGCTGGGCGGAAAGCTGCCATGGCATGGCTTCGCCCCACCCTTCCCAGCCCTTGGTCAAACATTTTTATTTTCCCGGTTTTACGCCTGCGACCGGCGGCCTGCTGCGCGAAATGGACCTGCTTGCCCGACGCGATGCGGAAGTATCCAACCGACCGCCCGGCGAAGCCCTGGAAATCAGCCTGTTTTGTTATGACACGGCGCCGGTCGGCGAATTGCTCGACATCCTCGCTGCTTCGCCCACGCCGGTCAGCTGCCTGGTCCCGCCGGGCAAGCCGCTGGCAGCGGTGAGCGCCCATCTGGGCGGCGCCGGCCCCTGGCAGCTTGGACAATTGCGCGTCCAGCCCATCCCCTTTCTGGCGCAGGACGACTACGACCGCCTGCTGTGGCGCTGCGCCATCAACTTCGTGCGCGGCGAGGACTCCTTCGTGCGCGCCCAATGGGCCGGCCAGGCTTTCGTCTGGCAGATCTACCGGCAGGACGAAAAGGCGCATCTGGTCAAGCTGGAAGCCTTCCTGGAGCGCTACACCGCCGGACTCGACACGGCGACGAAAGCGGCAGCGATCGCCCTGTTCCGGGCCTGGAATACCGGCCAGGGCCTGGCCGCGGCTTGGCCGGACTTTCTCGCCAAACGGGCGCAATTGGCCGAATACAACCGCCTATGGGCGGCAGAACTCGCCGGAGCTGCCGATCTGGCGGCGGGACTCGTCAAATTCTGTTCCCCCAAGGTATAATCTGACGCTTTAATTTTTCAGATTTTTGGGAATCCCGATGAAGACCGCAATGGAACTCCGCTCCGGCAACGTGATCATGGTTGGTGCCGACCCACTCGTCGTCCAGAAGACCGAGTACAACAAGTCCGGCCGTAACGCTGCGGTCGTCAAGATGAAACTGAAGAACCTGCTTTCCGGCAATCCGTCGGAAGCGGTATACAAGGCCGACGACAAGTTCGAAGTCGTCCAGCTCGACAAGAAGGAAGTGACCTACTCCTACTTCGCCGACCCGATGTATGTCTTCATGGATGCCGACTACGAGCAGTTCGAAGTCGAAGCCGAAAACATGACCGACGCGCTGAAGTACCTGGAAGACGGCCTCGCTTGCGAAGTTGTGTTCTACAACGGCAAGGCCATCTCGGTCGAACTGCCGACCAGCGTCGTGCGCGAAGTCATCTACACCGAGCCGGCCGTCAAGGGTGACACCTCGGGCAAGGTTCTGAAGCCGGCCAAGCTGGCCACCGGTTTCGAGCTGCCGGTTCCGGCTTTCGTCAATATCGGCGACAAGATCGAAATCGACACCCGTACCGACGAATACCGCAACCGCGTCAAGTAATCCGGCGCTTCTTCGGGTACGAAAATCGGGCAGCCCAGGCTGCCCGATTGCATTTCAGGGAAGCAAGCTGGCGATTCCCGCCAGCGCCTCCCGATAGGCCGGCAGGTCCTGCAAGCTCGGCCAGTCGGCTGCCGCCGTCTGCGGCATCAGCGCTGCGACCCGTTGGCCGCGCAGCACGTCGACTTCCGGGTGCCAGTCGGCCAGCACCTCGGCTACCGAATCCGGTGCATTGCACACCAGCAGCATGTCGCAACCGGCGCGATAGGCGGTGTCGACGCGTTGCAGCATGCCGCCGACGACACCAGCCCCGGCCATCGATAAATCGTCGGTAAAAACGACGCCATTAAACTTGATGTCGTTTCTTAAGTAACTTATCCATTTGTTTGAAAATACGGCAGTATTACAGTCGTAGCACTCATAGATGACATGCGCCGCCATGACCGCATCGAGGGCCAGTTCGCGATAAGGTTGCAGGTCTTCCCGCATCGCTTCCAGTGGCCGATCGTCGACCGGCAACTCGACGTGGGAATCGGGAATGACGTAGCCGTGCCCGGGAAAATGCTTGCCGCAGGAAGCCATGCCGGCCTGCCGCAAGCCGGCCGTCAGCGCAGCGGCCAGGGCGATGACCACGGCCGGCTGACGATGGAAGGCACGGTCGCCGATGACCCGCGATGGGCCGTAATCGAGATCGAGCACCGGCGTGAACGAGTAATCGACACCGCGCGCCCGCAATTCGGCGGCCAGCACATAGCCGACCTGTTGCGCGGCCCGTTTGGCGGCGGCCGGATCTTTGTCCCACAGTCGCCCCAGCGCCGCCATCGGCGGCAGGCGGGTAAAGCCTTCGCGAAAGCGTTGCACCCGGCCGCCTTCGTGATCGACGGCGATCAGCAAGGCCGGTTGCCGCAAGGCATGGATTTCGGCGGTCAGTTGTTCGAGTTGCTGTGGATTCGCGTAATTGCGCGAAAACAGGATGATGCCGCCGACCAGCGGGTGGCCAAGCCGTTCCCGATCGAGATCGCTCAAGGCCGTGCCGGCGATATCGATCATCAGCGGACCAAGGGGCAGATGCCTCATGCGTGCTCCAGAATGACGTAGGCGATGGCGTAATCGGCTTCATCGCTGATTGAGAGGTGCGCCCGCAGATGCCGGCTGGCGATCAGTTCGGCCAGCGGACCGGAGAACAATAGTTGCGGCTTGCCCAGTTCGTCGTGACCGACGGCAATTGCCGGCAGCACGGCGGGCGGACTGATGCCGGTGCCGAGCGCCTTGCCGAAGGCTTCCTTGGCGGCAAAGCGTTTGGCGAGAAAGCGCCCCTTGTCGGCCGCCTTGGCGAAGTCGGCGAATTCTTCCGGCGCCAGCAGTTTTTCCAGTGCCTTTTCGCCATGGCGCTCCCACATGCCGCGCAGGCGGGCGACGGCAGCGATGTCGGTGCCGATGCCGTGGATCATGCGGCGTTCTGCACCGCTTCGCGCATCAATTGTTTCATTTCGCGCACGGCCTCGCGCAGGCCGACGAATACCGAGCGGCTGACGATGGCGTGGCCGATGTGCAGTTCGCGGATGCCGGCCAGGGCCGCAACCGGTTGGACGTTGTAGTAATTGAGCGCATGTCCGGCATTGAAGCGCATGCCAAGATCGCGAATGGCCTGGCCGGCCTGGCGGATTTTCGCCAGTTCGGTCAGCACGGCCGGCGCTTCGGCATCCCGACCACGGGCATGGAAGGCGTGGGCGTAAGGACCGGTATGGATTTCGCAGACCCGGGCGCCGATACGCGCCGCTGCCTCGATCTGCGGCAACTCGGCATCGATGAAGACGCTGGTGGTGATGCCGGCATCGGCCAGCCGGCTGATTACTTCTTTCAGACGTGCTTCCTGGGCCAGCACGTCAAGCCCGCCTTCGGTGGTGATCTCGTGCCGGCCTTCGGGCACCAGCATGGCCATTTCCGGCTGCAGGCCGCAGGCGATGCCGACCATTTCATCGGTCGCCGCCATCTCCAGATTGAGCTTGACCTGGGTCAGCTCGCGCAGTCGCCGGACGTCCGCATCCTGGATGTGCCGGCGGTCTTCGCGCAAATGCACGGTGATGCCGTCGGCCCCGGCCAGGTGCGCTTCGACGGCGGCCCAGACGGGATCGGGTTCGTAGGTCTGGCGCGCCTGGCGCAGCGTGGCGACGTGGTCGATGTTGACGCCCAGTTCGATCATCATAATTCCTGCAGCTCCTTGAATATTTTGCGTGTTTCCAACTCGACACCAGCCAGGTAATAGGCCATCAGCGTACGCATCAGGGCCTTGGCCTCGCTGCGCGAACGCGGATCGGCAAAGTTTTCGGCCGCCAGATCGAGCAGGGTTTGGCCGCTGACCACCTGGGGCGCCGCCTCGGCATGCTCGACGCGTACCGGCCCCTGTTCCATGCGGTAAGTGTACAAGGCATCCGAGCGGATCGCCTCGCCGGCGCTGTCATGGTTAAGTGTCAGGCCATAACCCAACTCCTGGAGAAGCGCCTTCTCGAAACTGCGCAAGTCGGCTTCGCGAACCTTGCCGCTCGGGTCGGCCGCCAGCCGGGCCAACATGTCGGCATAGCGCTCGAACAGGTGCTCGTGAGCATCTTCGCGCGGCAACAAATGCATCAGCAATTCGTTCAGGTAATAGCCGCAGAACAGCGCTTCGCCGGCCAGCAGCGGCAAACCGCCCTGCCATTCGGCTTTCATCAGGGTCAGAACTTCGCCCTTGCCAGCCCAGCCCACCTCGATCGGCTGAAAAGCCATCAACAGGCCGCGAATGGCAGCCCGTGGCCGACGTGCGCCGCGCGCCAACAGTGCCATACGGCCGAAATCGCGGGAAAAGACTTCAACAATGAGGCTGGTTTCCCGGAACGGGATGGTGTGCAGTACGTAAGCCGGCTGGCTGTCGACTTTGCTGCGCAGGTTCATTCGTAACCGAGGCTCTTCAGCAGGCGTTCGTCATCGTTCCAGCCGGATTTGACCTTGACCCAGATTTCCAGATAGACCTTGCCATCGAACAGGCGCTCCATGTCCTGGCGCGCTTCGCTGGCGATACGCTTCAAGGATTCGCCACCCTTGCCGATGACGATGGCTTTGTGGCCTTCGCGATCGACGACGATGGCGGCGAAAATTCGCCGCAACTCACCTTCGATTTCGAATCGCTCGATCTCGACCGTGGTCGAATACGGCAATTCGTCGCCGAGCAGACGGAATACCTTTTCGCGGATATATTCGGCGGCGAGAAAACGTTCGCTCTTGTCGGTCAGGTCGTCTTCCGGGAACATCAGGCCTTCGTTGGGCAGATGCTTGCGCGCCTCGGCCAGCAGGATATCGGTCTGCCGCCCCTTGGTGGCGCTGACCGGCACGACGGCGGTGTAATCGTGGTCGGCCGAGACCAGGGCCAGGAAAGGCAGCAGTTCATTGCGATCCTTGAACTGGTCGGTCTTGTTCACCACCAGGATAACCGGCCGGTCCTTCGGCAGCAGGCGGACCACCGCCTGATCCTTGGCATCGTAGCGCCCGGCCTCGACGACGAAGAGCACGAGGTCAACGTCGCTCAGCGTCTGCGTCACGCCGCGGTTCATTGCCCGGTTCAAAGCATTGGCGTACTTGGTCTGGAAACCCGGCGTATCGACGAAGACGAATTGCGCATCCTCGTTGGTGACGATGCCGGTAATGCGATGGCGAGTCGTTTGCGCCTTACGGGAGACGATACTGATTTTTTCGCCGACCAGGCGATTGAGCAGGGTCGACTTGCCGACATTGGGACGCCCCACGATGGCGATATAACCGGAACGGATTTTTTTCATGCCTTGAGTACTTTCAGTGCGTTATCGGCGGCGACCTGTTCTGCGATGCGGCGGCTGGTGCCGTGGCCGATGGTGCGCAGGGGCGGATTGTCTATTTCACAGGCCACCTCGAAGCGCTTTTCATGAGCAGCTCCGGTGGTTTCCAGCATCTGGTAGCGCGGCAGCGGCTTTTTTTTCCCCTGTAGCCACTCCTGCAGACGCGTCTTGGCGTCTTTCTGCGACTGGCCCGGCGTCAGATCGTCGAACAAGGGCAGGTAAAGCCGAGCGATGACTTTCTGCACCGCCTCGAAACCAGCGTCGAGATAAATGGCGCCGAATAAGGCTTCCAGCGCATCGGCCAGGATCGATGGCCGCTCACTGCCACCGCTTTTCAACTCCCCCTCGCCGAGGCGCAGGCAGGCGCCGATCTTGAGTGCCAGAGCCAGTTGATGCAGGGCATCCTGACGCACCAGATTGGCCCGCAGCCGCGACAAATCGCCCTCTGGTAACTCCGGGAAGCGCTTGTACAACGCCGACGCCACCACGCAATTTAGAATGCCGTCACCGAGAAACTCAAGTCTCTCGTAATTCGGCGAACCGAAACTGCGGTGCGTCAGTGCCGTCCGTAGCAGGCTTGTATCCGCGAAACGGTGGCCGAGTTTCTCGGCAAGATCTGCCGGGCTCACGCGTTATCGCCCAGCGGTCGAACCCTTGTAGTCGATCAAGAGGCTGACATTCAAAAACAACGGAATACGCTTCTCGTACGCAAATTCAATAACAATAGCGCCCGCGTCTTTCGAAATATCAAGCTGGTTGCTCTTGAAATCAAGTTGATCAATATAGGCGAATTGGTCAAATGACGCCTTGACGTCGGCGACAGTGGACTCTGGCCCCATTTTTGCAACGACAGCCTTACAGTTTTTAACTATTTTGTAGTACTCAATAGTTGTTGGCAGGACTTTCATTCCCAGCAAAGCTAGCACAGCAATGACAAAGCTCCAGAAAAGCAGCCCGGACAGGGCAACGCCACGTTGAAATTTCATTTTGTTTTCCTTACCTGAACGAGCCAATCCGGCTCAGATCACTCAGATTCAGCCAGATGAAAAAGGCCTTGCCGACAATATTTTCTTCCGGGACAAAACCCCAGAAACGGCTATCACGGCTGTTGTCGCGATTGTCACCCATCATGAAGTAATGGCCTTCCGGAACCTTGCATATCACGCCGCTGGCATTGTAAGTGCAATTTTCGCGATACGGGAAGCGGGAAGCATCGGGAACGAACGGCGGAGCATCGACATCGTTCAGCAGGCGATGTTCGACGTTACCTATCTTGGCCTGGTATTGCTCGGAATAATAGAGACGATCCGGATGCAGATAGTCGGGCAGTTTCTGCATCTCTACCGCCTGACCATTGATAGTCAGGCGCTTGTTCTGATATGCCACAGTATCGCCCGGCACACCGACGACACGCTTGATGTAATCGAGCGAGGGATCTTCCGGATAACGGAAGACCATGACGTCGCCACGCTGCGGCTCGTTAACGCTGATGATTTTCTGGTTGATCACCGGCAGACGAATACCGTAAGTGAACTTGTTAACCAGGATGAAATCACCAACCTCCAGGGTCGGGATCATCGAACCGGAAGGAATCTTGAACGGCTCGAAAAGGAAGGAACGGAGCACGAAAACAATCAGGATGACGGGGAAGAAACTAGCCCCCCACTCCACCCACAACGGTTCCGGCGAGTTTGCGCTACGCTGTTTGCGAAATTTCAGCACATCGACCGCGTATAGCGCACCGGTGACCAGCATCAAGACAAAAAGGATAAAGGGGAAATTCATCACAACTCTCAGTTATCGACGCGCAAAACGGCCAGGAAGGCTTCCTGCGGGATCTCCACGCTGCCCACCTGCTTCATGCGCTTCTTGCCGGCCTTCTGCTTTTCCAGCAATTTTTTCTTCCGGGTAATGTCGCCACCGTAGCACTTGGCCAACACATCCTTGCGCATGGCCTTGACGTTTTCGCGGGCGATGATATGCGAACCGATGGCCGCCTGGATCGCCACGTCGTACATTTGACGGGGAATCAATTCGCGCATTTTGGAAGCCAACTCGCGGCCACGATAGGCCGAATTGGCACGGTGCACGATCAGCGACAGGGCATCGACCTTTTCGCTATTGATCAGGATATCGAGCTTGACCACGTCGGCCGAGCGGTATTCCTTGAAGTCGTAATCGAGCGATGCATAACCCTTGGAGCAGGATTTCAGCTTATCGAAGAAATCCATCACCACTTCGGCCATCGGCATTTCATAGATCAATTTCACCTGACGACCGTGGTAATGCATATCAACCTGATTGCCGCGCTTCTGATTGCACAAGGTAATGACATTGCCGAGGTAGTCCTGCGGCACGAAGATGGTCGCGGTGATGATCGGCTCGCGGATTTCCTCGATCTTGCTGAGTTCCGGCAACTTCGCCGGGTTCTCGATCTGGATCACCGACGCATCGCGCATCACCACTTCGTACACCACGGTCGGCGCCGTGGTGATCAGATCCTGGTCGAATTCGCGCTCCAGGCGTTCCTGGACGATTTCCATGTGCAGCAGGCCGAGGAAGCCGCAGCGGAAGCCGAAGCCGAGCGCCTGCGAAACTTCCGGCTCGTATTGCAGCGACGCATCGTTAAGCTTGAGCTTTTCCAGCGACTCGCGCAGCGAGTCATACTGATTCGACTCAACCGGGTACAAACCGGCAAACACCTGCGGCTTGATTTCCTTGAAACCGGGTAGAGCGGCGGCCGCCTTGCGATCCACCGTAGTGATGGTATCGCCCACCTTGGCCGCCTTCAGTTCCTTGATACCGGAAATGACGAAGCCGACTTCGCCCGCCCGCAGCGCATCGCGTGCCACCGACTTGGGCGAGAAAACGCCGACCTGCTCGCACAACTGCAGGGCGCCGGTCGCCATAAAGAGCAACTTATCCTTGGGCCGCAACACCCCATCGACCACCCGCACCAACATCACGACGCCGACGTAGTTATCGAACCAGGAGTCGATGATCAATGCCTTCAGCGGCGCCTCTGGATCACCCTTGGGGGCCGGCACGCGGGCGACCACGGCCTCGAGGATATCCTCGACACCGAGCCCGGTCTTAGCCGAACACAGCACGGCTTCGGTCGCATCGATACCGATCACGTCCTCGATTTCCTGCCGCGCGTTATCCGGATCAGCCGACGGCAGATCGATCTTGTTTAGCACCGGCACCACCTCGACATCCAGATCGAGGGCCGTATAGCAGTTGGCCACCGTCTGCGCCTCGACGCCCTGCGAGGCATCGACCACCAGCAACGCCCCCTCGCAGGCCGACAGCGAACGGGAAACCTCGTAAGAGAAGTCGACGTGACCCGGAGTATCGATCAGGTTCAGGTTATAGACCTTGCCATCGCGCGCTTTGTACTGCAACGAAGCGGTCTGCGCCTTGATGGTAATGCCGCGCTCGCGCTCGATATCCATCGAGTCGAGA
This sequence comes from Pseudomonadota bacterium, assembly GCA_018261905.1. Lineage (GTDB taxonomy): Bacteria > Pseudomonadota > Gammaproteobacteria > Burkholderiales > Rhodocyclaceae > Azonexus. The sequence continues at coordinate 349,781 of JAGTRU010000001.1, forward strand.
ACCTGGGCCTCCATTTCGCGGTCGGACAAGCCGCCACAGAGATGAATGATGCGATCGGCCAGGGTTGATTTACCGTGGTCGATATGAGCGATGATCGAGAAATTGCGGATATGATCCATTGATGCTTGTAAAAAAGGGCGCTTTCTCAGCGCCCTTCCCTGTTCAGAAGACCCTGTATTTTAGCGGATTCCCGCCAAATATTCACGGGTTTTGGGTTCATTCAGGAAGTAATGACAAAGCTCTGTTTCGCCATGCAACAGGACCGGAACCAGTTCGTCATAACGCGCCTCAAGCGCCGGATCGGCATCGACATCAAGGACTACCACCGATACGCCGAACTCTTCGGCCAGCGGCAGCAATGCTTCTTCCATATCGTGACACAGGTGGCAGTAAGCACGACTCAACAGCGTCAACTCAATTGCCACCATTCAACCCCTTGATCGTGACAAAAGTTTGCATCTCACCCCGCCGGACAAGCAGCGTGACATTGCCCCCCTTGTCAAACTGGGCCAGCAACTTATTGAGCTGATCGACCGTTTTGACCTCGGTCGTCGCCCCCTTGCTAATCACGGCGAGGATGATATCCCCCGGCCGCAGATCACTACGCCCCCCACCGGCGCGCACCTCTTCGATCAGCAGTCCGGAAGCAATTTTAAGATCGCGTTTTTGCTCTGCTGTCAGTTCGCTGACCACCAGACCAAGACGATTCGCCGCCTGTTCGGCCGGCTTGGCGTTGCGCGACGGACGGGGGGTAGCCGCTGACTTGTCCTCAAACACCTCGCCAACCGTCACACCGACATCGCGAACCGCCCCTTTGCGCCAGATCTGAACCACCGAGCGGGTTCCTGGACGGGTAGCGCCAACCAGACGTGGCAAATCCGCTGAATTGGCCAGACTCTTGCCATCAAATTTCAAAATAACATCGCCGGGTTCCAGCCCGGCCTTTTCCGCTGGTCCGCCCTTTTCAACGGCATTGATGACAGCCCCCATCGCCTTGGCCAAGCCCAACGAATCGGCAAGCTCCTTGCTGACCTCCTGGATCACCACCCCCAGACGACCACGACTGACCTTGCCGGAGGCGCGCAACTGTTGCTGGATATCCATCGCCACATCAATTGGAATGGCAAAGGAAACTCCCATATAGCCGCCGCTCCGGCTGTAAATCTGCGAATTGATGCCGACCACTTCGCCCCGCATGTTGAACAGCGGCCCACCCGAGTTGCCTGGATTGATGGCCACATCGGTCTGAATGAAGGGCACGTAGTTTTCCTGCGGCAGCGAGCGCCCCTTGGCCGAGACAATACCCGCTGTTACCGAGTTGTCGAAACCGAAAGGCGAACCAATGGCAACCACCCATTCACCCACCTTCAACTGGGCGGGATCAGCCAATTTGACGACCGGCAGGCCAGTGGCTTCGATCCTGATCAAGGCAACATCGGTCCGCTTGTCGGCACCAATGATTCGCGCCTTGAATTCGCGCTTGTCGGTTAAGCGCACGGTAACCTCATCGGCACCGTCGATAACGTGGGCATTGGTCAGGATATAACCATCGGCACTGATCACAAAGCCCGAACCAAGCGACTTATTCTCGAATTCGCGCGGCACCACACCCCCCGGATGACGCGGAATGAAGCGCTTGAAAAACTCGAAGGCGGGGTCATTTTCATCAAACGGAAAAGGCATCACCGAAGTATTCCGGGTCACCTGCGTCGAACTGATATTGACCACTGCCGCCCCCTGCTTTTCCGCCAGTTCGGTAAAGTCCGGCAGGCCACGCGACGACTGGGCGACGGACAGGGAACAAACCATGAATAGCGAACAAAGGGCCAAGAAGCGCTTCATAGACACCAACCTCCTGATCGTTTAGGAACGGGAAACGATATATGGGCGCTCGCCAGAATTTCCAGAGCCACCCCGCACACGAAAACGGAGATAGAGAAAAGACAGCAGCAAGCCGCCGCCGGCCCCCAGCATGGCACCGCCGTCACCACCGAACGGCATTCCCAGCAGCGCCCCGGCGATCACAGCGACCAGCGGAATGCCGTAGGCCAGATTGGCGCTGCGCCGCACACTGCCGGCGGCAATGGCAACCGTAACCCGTTCGCCGACTTTTGCCCCCAGAATGTTATCCACCCGATAGGTCTTGGCACTGCTGCAGAACATCTGAGTCAGATGCTGCCCGCCACAGCCGCCTTTTTCATGGCAGCGCCCACACCCACCCTGCTCGACTTCGACAAGCGCCTCCGGCCCTTCCAGCGCACGAACGACAGCGTGGATCGTGCTAGCTTCTTCAACCATACTCACCAACGTCGATCCGGAGCGATATCCAGCAAGGGCCGCAACTTGGCGGCAACCGCCTCGCGCGCCCGAAAAATCCGCGAGCGCACCGTGCCGATCGGACAATCCATAATGCCGGCAATTTCCTCATAGGACATGCCATCAATTTCGCGTAACACGATGGCCGTTCGCAACTCTTCCGGCAACGCATCCATCGCCGAATTCACCGTTTGCCCGATCTGCTTTGAAAGAAGCAGACTTTCCGGCGTATTGATGTCGCGCAACTGACCCGCATCCTCAAAGTTTTCAGCCTCTTCGGAATCGAACTCGGTCGAGGTTGGCGCCCGGCGCCCCTGGGCAACCAGGTAGTTCTTGGCGGTATTGATGCCAATCCGGTAAAGCCAGGTATAGAAGGCACTGTCACCGCGAAACGAAGGCAGAGCCCGATAGGCCTTGATAAAGGCCTCTTGTGAGACATCCTCAACCTCCGCCGGATCGCGAATAAAGCGCGACAACAAACGCCCCAGCTTGCGCTGGTATTTGCTCACCAACTGGTCGAAGGCGCGCTGATCACCGCCTTGCGCCCGCTCGACCAACACTTGATCGACTTCGCGCTCACTCATGGTTTTTATTTTCCCTGGGGATGGTCTTTAGTCTGTTTATGGAACGCAGTATAGCGCAGCAGTTTTCATGCTGCGGACAGGCGATCACCCTTAATTGTGACACTCTGTAACGAAATGAATCGTTTTTCGCGTGCTATATTTCGTTCGAAACAACACTCCCGAGAACAGCCGTGCAGAATTTTGATGTACTTATCATAGGCAGCGGTCTAGCCGGTCAATCGGCCGCCCTTCGCCTGGCCAAACATTGCCGCGTCGGATTGGTCAGTAAACGCAGCCTGGAGGACTCCGCTTCCGGCTGGGCACAAGGCGGCATCGCCGCCGTTCTTGACAGCAAGGACTCGATCGAAGCCCACATCCGTGACACCTTGGTTGCCGGCGCCTGGCTGAATGACGAACCGGCCACCCGCTTCGTCGTCGAGAACGGCCGCCATGCCATTCAGTGGCTGATCGACCAGGGCGTTCCCTTTACCAAGGACGATGCCGGCTACCACCTGACCCGCGAAGGTGGCCACAGCGCCCGGCGGGTAATCCACGTCGCCGACGCCACCGGCCAGTCGGTCCAGGACACCCTGACCAAAAAAGTCCGCGCCACCCCGAACATCACCGTTCTTGAGGACCATATCGCGATCGACCTGATCACCGGCGACAAACTCGGGACAGGTGAAAACCGCTGCTTCGGTGCCTACATCCTGAACAACCTGAGCGGCGAAGTCGTCACCATCGGCGCCACCAATACGCTGATCGCCACCGGTGGCGCCGGCAAGGTTTATCTTTACACGACCAACCCCGACACCTCGACCGGTGACGGTATCGCCATGGCTTACCGCGCCGGCTGCCGGGTTTCGAACATGGAATTCATCCAGTTCCACCCAACCTGCCTGTATCACCCGCAAGCCAAGTCCTTCCTGATTTCCGAAGCCGTGCGCGGCGAGGGCGGCCTGCTCCGTCTCCCCGACGGCACCCGCTTCATGCCCGAGCATGACGAACGGGCCGAACTGGCGCCGCGCGACATCGTCGCCCGGGCCATCGACTTCGAAATGAAGAAACGCGGCATCGACTGCGTCTATCTCGACATCTCACACAAGGGCGAAGCCTTCATCCGCGAGCATTTCCCGAACATCCACGCCCGCTGCCTGGAACTCGGCATCGATATCGCCAGCGAACCGATTCCGGTGGTTCCGGCGGCGCACTACACCTGCGGCGGCATCGTCAGCGACCTCAAGGGCCGCACCGACGTCGCCGGCCTTTACGTTGCAGGCGAGGCCTCGTGTACCGGTCTGCATGGCGCCAATCGCCTGGCTTCCAATTCCCTGCTCGAATGCATCGTTTTCGCCGAGGCTGCCGTCGCCGATATCTTGAGCACCCCAGCCCCGGCCCTGCCGGTCCTACCGCGCTGGGATGAAAGCCGGGTAACCGACGCCGACGAGGAAGTCGTCATCTCGCACAACTGGGACGAGTTGCGCCGCTTCATGTGGGATTACGTCGGGATCGTTCGCACCACCAAGCGTCTGAAGCGCGCCAAGCATCGCATCGGCTTGCTGATGCGGGAAATCGACGAGTTTTACGCCAATTTCCGGGTCAGCCACGACCTGATCGAATTGCGCAACCTGGTATTCACGGCCGACCTGATCGTCCGCTGCGCCATGCTGCGCAAGGAAAGTCGCGGCCTTCACTTCTCCCGCGATTACCCGGAAATGCTCAACAAGGCAAAGAACTCCGTCCTCAAACGGCGCCGTCCGAAACACTAAAAACGGCCCGCCAGCGCAGAAACATGCGGAGCCGGCGAAAATCGTCCGGCTCCAGGCTATCAACTGCAAGAATCAGGGGAGCGCAAGCGCCCTCCTCTGTTTTCAGGCGAACGACGGTCAGCCAGGGATGCACGGTCGCCCCCGGTAATAAATTGGTCGCGCTGAATTCCTGATCACCCGGACGACGGACGAATAGCCGGCCATCCCGCTCCAGGCGAATGGCCGAGAAGGCCGGCCGCAATTCGCGCCAAGCCAGTGCGGCCAGCAGCCAGACAAATATCAGGAGACCGACCCGCCAATGCACTGCCTGGGGAAAAAACAAAGCTCCCGCACTGGCCAGCAGCGTGCCGACGCCGACCAAGATGTCGAGCAAAAAAGAGCGGCGCAGCCCGATGGTGATCGGAAGCTGCACCGCTCTTCTCCTACGAGCTCGGCCGGATCAGATGCGCTTGAAAACCAGCGAGCCGTTGGTTCCGCCAAAACCGAAGTTGTTCTTCAGCGCGATATCAATCTTCATTTCCCGTGCCGTATTGGCGCAGAAATCAAGATCGCATTCCGGATCCTGATTGAAGATATTGATGGTCGGTGGCGAAATCTGGTTATGCACGGCCAGCACGGTAAACAGCGACTCGATGCCACCGGCACCACCGAGCAGGTGGCCGGTCATCGACTTGGTCGAATTGACCACTAACTGATAGGCATCGGCGCCAAAAGCCTGCTTGATGGCTTCGGTTTCGTTCTTGTCGCCAAGCGGCGTCGAGGTTCCGTGGGCATTCAGATACTGCACTTCGGAAGGATTCACGCCGGCATTTTTGAGCGCGTTCAGCATGCTGCGCTTCGGACCATCGGTGCTCGGCGCGGTGATATGGTAGGCATCGGCACTCATGCCGTAACCAATCAGCTCGGCGTAAATTTTCGCACCGCGCGCCTTGGCGTGCTCGTACTCTTCGAGCACCATGACGCCCGCTCCCTCACCCAGCACGAAGCCGTCGCGGTCCTTGTCCCAGGGACGACTGGCGGTCGCCGGGTCATCGTTACGGGTGGACAGCGCGCGCGCCGCACAGAAGCCGCCCATGCCAAGCGGCGACACGGTCGACTCGGCACCGCCGGCCACCATCACGTCGGCATCGCCGTATTCGATGATGCGGGCGGCGTCGCCGATCGAGTGCGTACCGGTCGTGCAGGCGGAAACCAGCGCAATGTTCGGTCCCTTGAAGCCGTAGATGATCGACAGGTTGCCGGAGATCATGTTGATGATCGAACCGGGCACAAAGAAGGGGGAAACCTTGCGCACGCCACCGGCGTTGTATTCGTCCTTGGTTTCCTCGATCAGCGGCAGGCCGCCGATGCCGGAACCAATCGCGACGCCGACCCGCTCGGGGTTGGCGGCATTTTCCTGATCCAGCCCGGCATCACGCACGGCCTGGATCGCCGCAGCCAGGCCAAAATGGATAAAGGTATCCATGCGCCGGGCTTCTTTGGCCGAAATATAACTGGTGATATCGAAGTTCTTGACCTCGCCGGCAATCTGCGCCGAAAAGGTGGATGCATCGAACTTGGTGACATGGGAGATGCCGGAGCGGCCTGCCAGAATATTCTGCCAGGCTTCTTCGACGGTGTTTCCGACCGGGCTGACAATGCCCAGTCCGGTGATTACGACTCTGCGACGTGCCAAGGTGCACTCCGAAAGCAAAAGAAGCAAGGCCGGCCATGCGGGCCGGCCTTGCCTGGGTCAACCAGAATTGGATTACTTCTTGTTGGCGAGGATGAAATCGACAGCCTGTTGCACCGTCGTGATGTTTTCAGCCTGGTCGTCCGGAATTTCCAGTTCGAATTCTTCTTCCAGAGCCATGACCAGCTCAACGGTGTCCAGGGAATCCGCGCCCAGATCGTCCACGAAGGAGGACTCGTTCTTGATGTCCGCTTCGTTCACGCCCAGTTGTTCGGCGACGATCTTCTTGACGCGCTCTACGATGTTATCCATTAGAAAAGCTCCTTCCCCTCAGGGGTACGAAAAAAAACAGGTGAATTTTACCAAAAGCCGAAGCTTCGGGAAATCAATCCATGAACATGCCGCCATTTACATGCACAGTCGTGCCTGTAATGTAGGCGGCAGCCGGGGATACGAGGAAACTGACGGCGCCGGCAATATCTTCCGGCGTACCCGCCCGACCAAGAGGAATCGAGGCCAGCATGGTCTGCTTCTGTTCATTGGTCAGCGCGTGCGTCATGTCGGTGGCGATAAAGCCCGGCGCGACGCAGTTGACCGTAATGTTGCGACTACCCAGCTCGCGGGCCAGCGAACGACTGAGACCGGCGACACCGGCCTTGGCCGCGCAGTAGTTGGCCTGACCGGGATTGCCGGAGTAGCCGACGACCGACGTGATATTGACAACCCGCCCAAAGCGCGCCTTCATCATGCCGCGCATGACGCCGCGCGACAGACGGAAAACCGCCTTCAGATTGGTATCGATGACCGCATCCCATTCCTCGTCAGCCATCCGCAAACTCAGATTGTCGCGGGTAATACCGGCATTATTGACCAGGATGGTGATGGCACCGAATTCCTTGGCAATCTCGGCAAGCACCAAGTCAGTCTGCGCCACGTCACAAACGTTCAGGGCAACACCCTTGCCCGTGATGCCGGCAACGGCGAGATAGGTCGAAATCTTGTCGGCGCCGTCTTCGCTGGTCGCCGTACCAATCACCGTGGCGCCCTGCTTGCCGAGTTCGAGCGCAATGGCGCGTCCGATACCGCGGGTGGCGCCAGTCACCAAGGCAATCTTGTCGTTCAGCATAACTTACTCCAGACCGAGATTGGCTGCGATGGCGGCAGCATCGGCCAGCGCCACACCGACAACACCATCGGCACAACGTTTGCTCAGACCGGCCAGAACCTTGCCCGGGCCACATTCAGCGACCGTGCCGATACCCAGCGCCGCCATCGCCTGGATGGTTTCTACCCAGCGTACGGGATTGTAGGCCTGACGAATCAGCGCATCCTTGATGCGGGCCGGATCGTTCTCGATCGCCACATCGACATTGTTGATCACCGGAATCTGCGGCACATGGAGCGTCAGCTCAGCCAGACGCACCGCCAGTTTGTCGGCGGCCGGACGAATCAGCGAGGAATGGAACGGGGCCGAAACCGGCAACGCCTTGACCATCTTGGCGCCACGTGCCTTGCAGGCCTCCATGGCCCGTTCGACGGCCGCCTTGTGGCCGGCAATCACGGTCTGTCCATTGGCGTTGAAATTGACCGGCTCGACCACTTCGCCCTGCGCCGCTTCGGCACAGGCCGCCGCGATGCCGGCATTGTTCAGGCCGAGCACGGCTGCCATGGCGCCGGTCCCGACCGGTACGGCCTCCTGCATGGCGGCGGCACGCAAGCGAACCAGCGGCACTGCATCCTTGAGCTCGAAGACACCGGCCGCCACCAGCGCCGAATATTCGCCAAGACTGTGCCCCGCCACCACGTCCGGTATCCGGCCGCCTTGGTCGCGCCACAGACGCCAGGCAGCAATGCCGGCTGTCAGCATCACCGGCTGGGTATTCACGGTCTGGGTCAGCACTTCGTCCGGCCCCTCGGCCACCATCGCCCACAGGTCATCGCCCAAGGCAGCGGAAGCCTCGTCAAAAGTGGCACGCACCACGGCGGCATCGCCGTAGGCAGCCATCATGCCAACGCTCTGCGAGCCCTGGCCGGGAAATACGAAAGCAAAAGACACTCTACGGTCTCCTCTATCAGAATTCGAGCAGGGCGGCACCCCAGGTGAAGCCACCACCAACACCTTCCAGCAGGACCTTCTGCCCCCGCTGGATACGGCCGTCACGTACCGCTTCGTCGAGCGCCAGCGGCACCGATGCAGCCGAGGTATTGCCGTGCCGATCGACGGTCACAATCACCTTGTCGCGATCGATACCGAGCTTTCTGCCGGTAGCATCGATGATCCGGATATTGGCCTGATGCGGAATCAGCCAATCGATAGCGCCGGTCGGAATGCCTGCCGTCAGGCAAACCTCCTCGGCAATATCGGCCAGGACACGCACTGCGAACTTGAAGACTGACTGCCCATCCATCCGCAGGAAGGGATCGCCGGTCACCTGGCCACCGCAAATCTGACCTGGTACATTAAGGATGCCACTCTGGCTACCATCGGCATGCAGCGCTGTCGCCAAAATACCAGGACGCTCGGAAGCTTCGAGCACAACGGCGCCGGCTCCATCGCCAAAAAGTACGCAGGTACCGCGATCCTGCCAATCGAGAATGCGCGAAAAAACCTCGGCACCAATGACCAACGCTTTTTTGTGACTGCCGGAACAAATGAATTTTTCGGCAATACCAAGAGCGAAGGTAAAACCGGCACAAACCGCCTGGATATCAAAGGCGGCAGCCCCCTTGTTGCCCAACTTGCCCTGGATCAGGCAAGCCGTACTGGGAAAAATAAAATCAGGCGTAGATGTTGCGACGATAATCAGATCAAGTTCGCCCGCCGCCACCCCGGCCATCTCCAACGCCCGCTGGGCAGCCAGCAGACCGAGCTCACTCGAGGTCGTACCGGGCTCGGCCAGATAACGACTACGAATGCCCGTGCGAGTAACAATCCACTCGTCGTTGGTATCGATGCCGCGCGCGACCAGATCGTTATTACTGACAGGATTGCCGGGCAAACAACTGCCGGTACCGATAACACGTGCAAACATTCAGACAATCTCCCCGACGCCACTCGGCGCCGCTGTAGTCATTTCGGCAATGCGACCGGCGATGCGTTCGAGCACCCGATTTTCGGCGGCATCGTAGGCTCGACCAATGGCATTGGCAAAAGACAGCGCATCCGCCGAACCGTGGCTCTTCACGGAAATGCCCCTGAGGCCGAGCAGGATGGCACCGTTATATCGCCGGTGATCGAAACGCCGCTTGAAATTATTGAGCACCGAGATGGCAATCAGGGCGGCCAGCTTGGTCAGCCAATTGCGCTTGAACTCGCTGCGCAATGAAGCAGCAAGCATCTGAGCGAGACCTTCGGAGGTTTTCAAGGCCACATTGCCGACAAAACCGTCACAAACGATGACATCAGCTTCGCCTTTGAATATCCCGTCGCCCTCGACATTCCCGATGAAGTTCAAGCCGGAATTGCGCAACAGTTCGGCTGCCGCCTTGACCACCTCATTGCCCTTGATCTCTTCCTCGCCAATATTGAGAATGCCGACCGTCGGCCGATCCTTGTGCTCCATCGCAGATATCAGCATGGCCCCCATGATGCCGAATTGCAGCAGATGTTTGGCCGAGCAATCAACATTGGCCCCGAGATCGAGCACGTGGGTATGGCCGTTGATGGTGGGCAACGGAGCACAGATTGCCGGTCGCTCAATACCCGGCAACATTTTAAGGACAAAACGGGAAATCGCCATCAGTGCCCCGGTATTCCCGGCCGAGACGCAGGCATCCGCCTCTCCGGATTTGACGAGGTTGATGGCGACACGCATGGATGAATCTTTCTTGAAGCGCAAGGCAAGCGTCGGCGACTCGTCCATACCCACCACTTCGCTGGCGTGCACAATACGCAGACGCGGATCCCCGGCCTGAACTCCGAGCAATGGGCGCAACACATCTTCCTGGCCAACCAGGATGAGATGAGCCACCGGATGCTCCGCAAGAAATTGGATGACCGCCGGCACCGTCACTGACGGACCGTGATCACCCCCCATGCAATCAATAGCAATGCGGGCTGTCATGGCAAAAGAAAAGGCAGGCAGCCCACAAAGAGCTGCCTGCCTCTTCAATCAACTATTACTCGCCCTTGGCCTTCAGCACCTTCTTGCCACGGTAGAAACCGTTGGGAGAAATGTGGTGGCGCAGATGCGTTTCACCGGTCGTCGGCTCGACGGCCAAAGGTGCAACGCTCAGGAAATCGTGAGCGCGGTGCATACCACGCTTGGAAGGGGACTTTTTGTTCTGTTGAACGGCCATGTTAATACTCCAAAAAAATCAGTTCGGCTTGCCTTTTAGCCCTGCCAACACCGCAAACGGATTGATCCGTTCGCCGGCATCGGCGGCGCCAGGCAAACCACATTTTTCGTGCCGCGGCGCGACTGGCAGGGCCAGGAGGATTTCATCCTCCACTAATTCGGCCACATACAGTTCGCCTGCCAGCGGCAGGAAATCCCGGGTGTCGTCTTCCAGTTCGTCTTGCGACATATCGGCACCTTCCGGAACAATCTCCAGCAGGCTATCGACATCAAGCTCGAAAGGGATCGCCTTCAGGCAGCGCTGACAAGCCAGCGGAATCATTCCGCCCACCTGCACATGCAACATCAGCTCACCGCGCTCACTCTTGAAACCCCGAAGCCGGAAACTAACGTTCCCCGACACCTCCACCAGCAAATCATGCAGGCGTTCCAAGCCGGAAACCGCCAATATTCCTTCCAGAACACGGCCTTCCCTAGCGAACACGAAAGCGTCAGAAATCCTTTTCAATCTTTAACCGTTGCGACTTAAACGCGAGATGATATTATTTTTAGCCTTCCAAGTCAAAACAAAGTGCCGCTTCAAGAAGTCAGCGCAACACATTGTTGTAACGAAACTTTTATGACCCAACCCCTGATTCTCGCCTCCACCTCCCCCTATCGCCGCGAACTCCTCGCCCGCCTCGGCCTGCCTTTTCAAGTCAGCAACCCGCAAACCGACGAAACCCCGCTCCCCGACGAAGCCCCGGAAAGCATGGCGCTACGCCTTTCGGAAGCAAAGGCTCGAGCCGTTGCCAGCAACCATCCCGATGCGCTGATCATCGGCAGCGACCAAGTCGCCACCGTCGACGGCAAAATTTTCGGCAAACCCGGCACACATGCTCGCGCCGTTGAACAATTGCACGCACTATCGGGAAAAACAGTCAATTTCTTCACTGGACTCTGCCTCTACAACGCCCGCACCGACCGAGCCGAAGTGCGCGGCATTTCAACCCTGGTTAGCTTTCGCCAACTCAGCGACAGTGAAATTGAAAACTACCTGCGCCGCGAACCAGCCTACAACTGTGCCGGCTCGGCAAAATCCGAAGGCCTCGGTATTGCGCTCTTGCGCAGCATGCAGGGCGACGACCCCAACGCACTGATCGGACTGCCGCTAATCGCGCTGTGCGACCTCCTGCGCAACCAGGGCGTGGCGATTCTGTAATGACCGGCACCCTCTACCTGATCCCGGTTCCGCTTGGCCCTTCCGCCCCCGCCGATTCACTGCCGGCCAACGTGCTCAGCACCGTTCGTCCGCTTCGCCACTTTGTTGTCGAACAAGCCAAGACCGCCCGCGCCTTCCTGAAGGCCGCCGGCACCGACCTGCCACTACAGGAACTGCAACTGGAAGAGTTGAATGAACACACCCGGGACGCAGCACTGGACCACCTGCTCACCCCGCTGCGTACCGGGCACGATATCGGCCTGCTTTCCGAAGCCGGCTGCCCGGCCGTCGCCGACCCGGGAGCCAATCTGGTCGCTCTCGCGCAAAAGGAAAACATCCGGGTTGTGCCACTAATCGGCCCATCCTCCCTACTCCTGGCACTAATGGCCTCGGGCCTGAACGGCCAGCGCTTTGCCTTCCAGGGCTACCTACCAGCCAAGGAGATCGAGCGCACCAAAGCCTTGCGCGAGCTCGAGAGCGAATCCCGCAAACGGCAGCAGACACAGCTATTTATCGAAACGCCTTATCGCAATCGCACGATGTTCGATGCCATCCTGCAAACCTGCCAGGCGAGCACCCGCCTAACGGTGGCCACCGACCTGACGCTACCCGGCGAATCGGTTCTGACCAGAACCATTCAGCAGTGGAAAAAACAAGCGCCACCCGAAATCGAGCGGCGTCCGACCGTCTTCCTGCTACTGGCTTGACGCCCTATCGGATACGCGCACCCAGTGCGCTTTCCGAAAACCCTTGCCAAAAGCTGCTGACCGCACCAGCGCCCAGTCGCTTGGCAAAACGCTCGGCAATATTATCCTTAACCGAATAATCGAGCACTTTTTCCGCCTGCACGACATCGCGCGCCACCGAATCCACGCTTCCGTAGGCATCAGCCAGTCCGAGATCGATGCTTTGCTCGCCAGTCCACATCAAGCCGGAAAACAAATCCGGCGAATCCTTCAGGCGCTTGCCACGCCCCGTTTTGACAACATCGATAAACTGCTGGTGAATATTGTTGAGCAAGGATTGGGCATGCACCTTCTGACGATCGACCTGCGGCGAAAACGGATCAAGGAACCCCTTGTTTTCACCGGCCGTCAGCAGACGGCGCTCGACACCCAATTTATCCATCGTCCCGATAAATCCAAAACCATCCATCAGCACACCAATGGAACCGACAACGCTGGCCTTATTGACAAAAATCTTGTCAGCAGCGGCCGCCACAAAATACCCCCCGGAAGCGCACATATCCTCGACTACCACATACAGCGGCTTATCGGGATGCTTGCCGCGCAAACGACGGATTTCGTCATTTACCATACCGGCCTGCACCGGGCTACCACCGGGACTATTCACCCGCAGAATGACACCAACCGCATTCTTTTCCTCAAAAGCCGCATCCAGGGCGGCAATCAGGTTTTCCGCATTGGCCTCGCCCTTGGCTTCGATGGTCCCCGTAAGATTAACCAGAGCGGTATGCCGCTCCTGATGCTCGCTGCCAGCACTCCAGTCCACGACCGCAAAAAGGACGAAAAACAGGTAAACAAAACCGAGGGACTTGAAAACGATACCCCAGCGTCGCTTGATCTTCTGCTCCTCAAGCGAGGCGAAAACGAGTTTCTCCAGGGTTTGTCTTTCCCAGGCGGGAGAGTTGTTGGGGGTTTGGGGGTTATCCATGACTGTCTATTTGCTCTAAATAAATTTGCCCATGGATTTCGCAGATCGGCAGCGGCCTCAAGCCCCTTCTACCGCAGCGCCCTCCAAGACACCTGCCCGTATCCGGAGCATAAAGTGCGCCATGAATCGAGCAGATCAAGTATAACTTGGAATCATCGAAGAACTGGCCCGGCAGCCAGTCCAGTTGCGCCGGAACGTGTGCACATTCGTTGAAATAGCCAAAAACCTTCCCCTGATAGCGAACAACAAAGGCCGGGGCCGGCTGGCCGTATCGCTCAACGGTAAACCGAACCCCCGCACCACCGTCAACGAGATCCCGCCCGGCGCAGATCAGGCGAAGGTTTTCAGCCAAAGATCAAGCTCCCGAACCGTATGCAGGCAGGCCTGCGGCCGATGCTCAAGCAAATGTTCATGCGGATGCGCCCCGTAAGTCACAGCCAGACTATCGACGCCGGCGTTGCTTGCCATCAGGAGATCGTGCGAGGTATCGCCGATCATGACGGTTACCTCGGCAGCGACCGCGAACTCTGCCATCAATTCCTCCAGCATTTGCGGATGCGGTTTGGAATGGCACTCGTCGGCGCACCGCGAGGCCTGGAACAGCGACCGCAAGCCGGAGTGATCCAAGGCCCGCTCCAGACCAAGACGGCTTTTGCCGGTAGCGACAGCAAGGATATGCCCTGCCGCCTGCAGTCGCCCCAACATCTCGGGAACACCTTCAAACAGCGCCAACCGACTATCGCCAGACAGGTAATGAAAACGGTAGCGCTCAACCATTTCCTGGTAACGCGCCGGCGACAATTCCGGCACGGCGTACTGCAATGCATCGGCCAGCCCAAGACCTATCACATGCCGAGCCCGCTCGTCGCTCGGCTCCGGCAAACCGAGATCACGACTCGAGGCTTTGATGGCATTGACGATAGCCCCAGCCGAATCGAGCAGAGTACCGTCCCAATCGAACACAATCAGTTCGTACTTCATGGCTTTCAGAGTAAATTTCCGAGAATTTGTTGCAGGTTGTCAGCAGAAAATTCCCGCGGTTTATTGGCATCAACGGCAGCAACATAGGCGCCAATACTCTCTGGCAAGGGCGCCACACACTCCAACGGCGCCGCCGTCAGCGGATGCCGGAATGCCATGCGCCAGGCATGCAACGCCATGCGTTTGAGGCCATCGCGTTTGAGAATTTTGTTGAGTGAGAATTCGCCATATTTCTCGTCACCCAGAATGGGAAAACCGAGATGCGCCAGATGGACGCGAATCTGATGCGTCCGCCCGGTCTTCAATTGCGCCTCGAGCAAGCTCATCTCCGGCCAGCGTGCCAGCAGACGAAAAACCGTATGCGAGGCCTTGCCATCGTCGCGCACCATGACGCGCCGCTCACCGCCTTCGGTCAGATACTTGTAGAGCGGCAACTTGACATGCTGGGTAGTATTCATCCAGCGCCCCTTGACCAGCACCAGATAACGCTTGTCGGCCCCAGCGCCATGCTCGCGGAACATGTCATGCAAGGCAGTCAGCGCCAGGCGCTTCTTGCCAACCAAGAGGATGCCCGAGGTTTCCCGGTCAAGGCGGTGGGCCAACTCGAGAAACTTGGCTGAAGGCCTTTGTCGGCGCAAGGCTTCGATCACGCCAAAACTGACGCCGCTGCCACCATGCACCGCAATGCCTTCCGGCTTGTCGATAACGAGCAAGGCCTCGTCTTCATAAATTATCGGCAAATCAACGCGCTGCTTGGCCGCCTCATCGACCTCATTCTGCGGACGTTCTGCGATGCGAAGCGGCGGAATACGCAATTTGTCGCCGACACAAAGCCGGTAAGTGGCATCGACCCGACCGCTATTCACCCGTACTTCGCCACTGCGCAAAATCCGGTAGAGATGGCTCTTCGGCACCCCCTTGCAGCGCCGGATCAAAAAGTTGTCAAGGCGCTGGCCTTCTTCTTCTTCAGCGATCACGACATGGGTGACCGAATTGTTACCAGCACTGTTCATTTTGCAATATACTGCCCACGTTTTACGTCTCGGTTTGCAAGGGATTCGGAACCGTCAGACCGTTTGCCTCGCGCTGAAAGCGCGACCGCCATACGGCAGGCTTCGAAGACTCACTTGTGCCACTTGCGCAAGCCAGACCAACGTAAAACGGGTTAAGTTCACTCACCAAAAGTAGTGATGTTAATGGATTAGCCCGCCGTAAGCACGCACGGATTGCCCGTTGCAGGAATTTTCAGGTTGCGCATTTCATAACTGAAACTGTCGCTGCCTGAACGGGCGCTTCCCTGCTGCTTACCCAAGCGCGCTGGAGCCCCAAAATAATGAAACGCATGCTTTTCAATGCGACACAGGCTGAAGAACTCCGTGTCGCCATTGTTGATGGTCAGAAACTGATTGACCTAGACATTGAATCAGCCGCCAAGGAACAACGTAAAAGCAACATTTACAAGGGCGTCATCACCCGCATCGAACCCAGCCTCGAAGCCTGCTTCGTCGACTACGGCGCTGATCGGCACGGCTTTCTGCCGTTCAAGGAAGTCTCCCGCTCCTACTTCCAGCCGGGCGTCGAAGTTGGTCGCGCCAAGATCAATGAGGCCCTGAAAGAAGGCCAGGAACTGATCGTTCAGGTCGACAAGGACGAACGCGGCAACAAGGGCGCCGCCCTCACCACCTACGTTTCGCTGGCCGGCCGCTATCTCGTCCTGATGCCGAACAATCCGCGCGGCGGCGGCGTCTCCCGCCGTGTCGACGGCGACGAACGGACCGAGTTGCGCGACACCATGGATCAACTGGAAGTCCCCCAGGGCATGAGTCTGATCGCCCGCACCGCAGCAATCGGCCGTCAGGCGGAAGAACTGCAGTGGGACTTGAACTACCTGCTGCAACTATGGACCGCCATCGAAGGCGCCGCCAAACAGCAAAGCGGCGCCTACCTGATTTACCTGGAAGGCAGTCTGGTCATTCGCGCCATCCGCGACTATTTCCATTCGGAAATCGGCGAAATTCTCATCGACACCGACGAAGTGTACGATCAGGCCCGCGCCTTCATGGGCACGGTAATGCCGGGCAACGTCAATCGCGTCAAGCGCTATCGCGATGACGTGCCTTTGTTCTCGCGCTTCCAGATCGAGCACCAGATCGAGACGGCCTTTGTCCGCCAGGTCAATCTGCCGTCCGGCGGCGCCATCGTCATTGACCATACCGAAGCCCTGGTCGCCGTCGATGTGAACTCCGGTCGCGCCACCAAGGGGGCCGATATCGAAGAAACCGCCTTCAAGACCAATCTGGAAGCCGCCGAAGAACTGGCCCGCCAGTTGCGCCTGCGTGACCTGGGTGGCCTGATCGTCATCGACTTCATCGACATGGAAAACCAGAAGAATCAGCGCGAAGTCGAAAATCGCCTGCGCGATGCCCTGCGTTTCGACCGTGCCCGCGTTCAGATGGGCAAGATCAGCCGCTTCGGCCTGATGGAACTGTCGCGTCAACGCCTGCGTCCGGCTCTCGCCGAAACCAGCTACATTTCCTGCCCGCGCTGTACCGGCACCGGCCACATTCGCTCCACCGAATCGGCGGCGCTGCACATCCTGCGCATCCTTGAAGAGGAAGCGATGAAGGAAAACACGGGTGCCGTGCATGTCCAGGTACCGGTCGATGTCGCTACCTTCCTGCTCAATGAGAAACGCCCGGAAGTCCAGGCCATCGAGTTGCGCCACAAGGTCACCATCTTGTTGATCCCCAACATCCACATGGAAACGCCGGCCCATACCATCACGCGCCTGCGCCATGACGACCTGAACAGCGAAGAAACGCGCGAGCCCTCCTACAAGATGGTCGACGCGCCGCTCGAAGAAGCCGCCAAAACCGGCAACGGCAAGGACGAAGCCGCCAAGCCGCGCCAGGAAGCCCTGATCAAGGGCATTTCGCCAGAGCAGCCGGCACCGATCATGCCGGAAAAAACGGTCGAAGCCGTCGTAGAAGCCGCTCCCGCCAAAACCGGCATTTTTGCCAAGATCTTCTCCTTGTTCCGCAGCGAACCCAAGGTCGTCGAACCGACTCCGGCTCCCGCCCCGGCTCCCAAAAAAGGCCGTAATGACGGCCGTCGGGAACGTAGCGAAACCCGCGACGGACGCCGTAACGGTCGCAATGGCAAAGGTCGCGACGAGGAACGTAGCGAACGGGGCAATCGCACCGAACGAGGCGAACGCCATGTCGACAAAGCTCCTCGCGAAGAAGCCGCCGTTGCCAACAACGAGCGCCCGGAACGCCAGGAGCGCCGGCCGCGCGGCGAACGCAAGGAACGTCGCGATCGCCAGCAACCGGAGATCATTGAAAACAAGCTGCCCCTGGAAGCGACAGCCGTTGACGCCGTCAATATCCCGGCCACAGGCAGCGAAACACCGGAGGTCGGCAGCAGCGACGAGCAAGGCGCCCGCCGTCGTGGCCGTCGTGGCGGCCGTGGCCGTGGCGAACGCCGCAACGAAGCCGAGACCAACGCCCCGGCCAACGACTCGACGCCCAGCGAAGGACAGGAAAGCACCCCGGTCAGCAACGACGCGCTTGCCGAGCAAGACCTCCAGCCAGCTATAGCGGTCATCGTTCCGGCTACCGAGTCGGTCCTGGGGAGCGAACAACCGACACCGGCCCTGGCGGCAGTTGAGGCGGCCCCCGTCGTCGATGCCGCGCCAGTTGTTATTGCCGCTACCATTGAGCCGGTTGCTATCGCCGCTGTTGCCGAACCGGTTTCCGTTGCCGCTACGGTCGAGGTCGAAGCAATCGCCGCGGTAAACAAGCCGGCAGCTCAAGTCGTTGCCGCCGCACCGGTTGAGGTTGAGTCGGCGAAGCCGGTCATCAGCACCCCGGAGGCTGCAGCAGAGGCAAACCCGGCCCCGCTCAGCGCACCGGTCGATCTCGAAAAAACGCTGGCCGAAAGTGGCTTGGTTCTGGTCCAAACGACGGCCGCCGTCGTCATTGCCCAGCCAGAAGCGCCGGTCAAACTGGGGCGTCCGCGCAAGCCAAAACAACTTGCCGAGCAAGCAGAAGAAGCGCCGCTGCAAATGGTGGAAACGCAAAAATAAGCGCTTCACCAATCAGCAAAATGGGCACCCGCGGGTGCCCATTTTTCATTTGTACCTGAAAGAAACGCGAGATCAGGTTCGTCCAAGCCGCAACTTGACCTCCTCAACCAGACCGCGCGACGCATCCTCGACCATATCCAGCACCAGATCAAAACCATGGCCCAGCCCGTAATAGGGGTCCGGCACCTCGTTATCGTCAAAATTCTTGGCGTAATCCATGAAAAGCTTGATCCTGTCCTGCTGCTCGGGCGTCGCCAAACGCTGTAGATTATCGAGATTGCCCTTGTCCATGGCCAGAATCAGGTCGAAATAATCGAGATCTTGGCGCGCCACCTTGCGGGCCCGTAGCTGCGAAAGATTGTAGCCGCGCATCGCTGCGGCCCGCTGGGTACGGGAGTCGGGCGCCTCTCCGACGTGATAGCCATGCGTTCCTGCAGAATCTACTTCGACAATATCCCCCAAATTATTGATTTTAATAAATTGTCTCAATACGCCTTCGGCCGTTGGGGAACGGCAGATGTTGCCCATGCAAACAAGCAAAATCCGATATGACATTCTTATTAGTCTCCATCAGGGTCATGGGGCGCCGCACCAAATACCCGTTCCCTGAGTTTGAACAGATCGTCGCGCGCCGCCGCCGCTTTCTCGAATTCCAGATTTTTTGCACACTCTAGCATTAACTTTTCGAGACGCTTAATTTCCTTGGCCACACTTTTTTCATCCATGGCCTCGTAGACCGCCTGCTGCTGGGCGACTTTCCGCTCGGTTTGGACAGTTTCGGCATCATAAACACCGTCGATGATGTCCTTGATTTTTTTCGACACGCCGCGGGGCGTGATCCCCCGTTCGAGATTAAAACTGATCTGTTTGTCGCGCCGCCGCTCGGTCTCGGCAATTGCCCGCTGCATGGAGCCGGTTACGGAATCGGCATAAAGAATGGCAGTACCGTGGAGATGGCGGGCGGCACGCCCCATGGTCTGAATCAGCGAACGTTCCGAGCGCAGGAAACCCTCCTTGTCGGCATCGAGAATGGCGACCAGCGACACCTCGGGTATATCCAAACCTTCGCGTAGCAGATTGATGCCGACCAACACATCGAACTCGCCCAAACGCAGATCGCGGATGATTTCGACGCGTTCCACGGTATCGATATCCGAATGCAGGTAACGCACCTTGATACCGTTATCGGCCAGAAAATCAGTCAGGTCTTCGGACATGCGCTTGGTCAGGGTCGTCACCAAGACCCGTTCGCCGACATCAACCCGCTTCTTGATTTCGGACAGCAGGTCGTCGACCTGCGTCGAGGCCGGACGCACGATGACTTCTGGATCGATCAAGCCAGTCGGCCGCACCACTTGCTCGACGACCTGCCCAGCGTGCTGGTTCTCGTAATCGGAAGGCGTCGCCGAGACGAACACCGTTTGCCGCAGGTGCGCCTCGAATTCATGGAATTGCAGCGGTCGGTTATCGAGCGCCGAAGGCAGGCGAAAACCGTAATCGACCAGATTTTCCTTGCGCGAGCGATCGCCCTTGAACATGCCGCCGACTTGGCCGATGGAGACATGCGATTCGTCGATGAACATCAAGGCATCGGCCGGCAGATAGTCGATCAAGGTCGGCGGCGCCTCGCCCGCCTGGCGTCCGGACAGATGCCGCGAGTAATTTTCGATGCCCTTGCAAAAGCCTATCTGGTCAAGCAATTCGAGATCGAACTTGGTCCTTTGATCGATGCGCTGCGCTTCGACCAACTTGTTATTGCGGGTAAAGAAGTCGACGCGCTGGCGCAGCTCCTCCTTAATCGCCTCGATAGCGCGCAGCACGGTCGTCCGCGGCGTGACGTAATGCGAGGCCGGGAAAACCGTGAAACGCAACGCCTTGTGCAGCAGATGGCCGGTCAAGGGATCAAAGAATTGCAAGCCTTCGACTTCGTCATCGAACAGCGAAACGCGAATGGCGTGCTCGGCATGTTCGGCCGGAAAGATATCGATGATGTCGCCGCGCACACGGAAAGTGCCACGATGGAAATCAACGTCGTTGCGCTCGTACTGCATGTCGGTCAAACGCTTGACGATGGCGCGCTGATCAAGCCGGTCGCCGACCCGCATGGTGAGGATCATGTTGTGGTATTCATCGCGATCACCGATCCCGTAGATGCAGGAGACGGTAGCGACGATCACCACATCACGCCGCTCAATCAGGCTCTTGGTGGCCGACAGGCGCATCTGCTCGATATGATCGTTGATCGAACTATCCTTCTCGATGAACAGGTCGCGCGACGGCACGTAGGCTTCGGGCTGGTAGTAGTCGTAGTAGGAAACGAAATACTCGACGGAGTTTTCCGGGAAAAACTCCTTGAATTCCGAATATAGCTGCGCCGCCAAGGTCTTGTTCGGCGCCAGGACCAGCGCCGGGCGCCCGGTACGGGCGATGACATTGGCCATCGTGTAGGTCTTGCCCGAGCCCGTCACCCCAAGCAGGGTCTGGTAAGACAAGCCATCGGCCAGCCCTTCGACGAGCAAGCGAATCGCCTCTGGCTGATCGCCGGCCGGCGGAAATGGCTGATGCAGACGGAAGGGACTGCCGGCAAAGCTGACGACAGGGATAGGGGTCAAGGTTTCGGTCATGCTAAAATTCTTCGCTTGTTGTCGCCCGGCAAAATTGCTGAGCGAACATTCTGCCTATTATTCCATGGAGTCTTTATGTCCTCTTCGATCTTTGCTGCGGTGGAAATGGCCCCGCGTGACCCGATCCTCGGCCTGAACGAATCTTTCAACGCCGACACCCGTAGCACCAAGGTCAATCTCGGCGTTGGCGTCTATTTCGACGACAACGGCAAGATCCCGCTGCTCGCCGCCGTCAAGACCGCCGAAGATGCCCGCGTCAAAGCCACCCTGCCGCGCGGCTATCAACCGATCGAAGGCTCGCCCGCCTATAACCAGGCCGTGCAGAACCTGCTGCTCGGCAAGGACTCCGCCCTCATTGCCAATGGCCAGGTAATCACCGCCCAGGCCCTCGGCGGCACCGGCGCCCTGAAGATCGGCGCCGACTACCTGAAGCGCCTGAATCCGGAAGCCAAGGTATACATCAGCGACCCGTCCTGGGAAAACCATCGCGCCCTGTTCGAATCGGCCGGTTTCGTCGTTGAAAACTACCCCTACTACGACGCCGCCACCCGCGGTGTCAACTTTGCCGGCATGAAGACCTGCCTGAGCACCCTGGCCGCCGGCTCCATCATCATTCTGCATGCCTGTTGCCACAACCCGACCGGCGCCGACCTGTCGGATGCCCAGTGGCAGGAAGTGGTCGACCTCTGCCGCGAGCGCGGCCTGGTGCCCTTCCTCGACATGGCCTATCAGGGCTTTGCCGAAGGCATTGACGCCGATGCCGTCGCCGTTCGTGCCTTCTCGGCTTCCGGCCTGCAATTCTTCGTCTCCAGCTCCTTCTCGAAGAGCTTCTCGCTCTACGGCGAACGGGTCGGTGCCCTGTCCATCATTACTGCCAGCAAGGAAGAAGCCGGCCGTGTGTTGTCGCAGGTCAAGCGCGTCATCCGCACCAACTACTCCAACCCGCCGATCCATGGCGGCGCCCTGGTCGCCGCCGTGCTTTCCTCGCCGGAACTGCGCCAGATGTGGGAAACCGAACTCTCCGGCATGCGTGACCGGATCCGCGCCATGCGTACCGGCCTGGTCGATGCGATCAAGGCCCAGGGTGTCGCCCAGGACTTTTCCTTCGTCGTGCAGCAGCGCGGCATGTTCTCCTACACTGGCCTGACCGCCGCCCAGGTCGAGCGCATGAAGGACGAATTCGGCATCTACGCTGTATCGACCGGCCGCATCTGCCTGGCCGCGCTGAATACCAAGAATGTCGATTACGTCGCCAAGGCTATCGCCGCCGTCACCAAGGCTTAAGCCATCTAGAGATCGCGTCAAGGGGCAGGACTTCGGTCCTGCCCTTTTTTATTTGCCGCTGACCGCGCTCAGATTGGGCAAGGTGCCGCTCACCCGAACCGGCGTCCGTACCGTCGATACCGAAGTCTGCATCATTACCAGCAAATTGGCCTCGAGCGGCCGCTCCCGAGCGCCGACAAACTGACCACTGGCACTCACCATACCCGCCGACATCTGAATATCGCGGCCGACGACTTGTCGGGAATCAATCATTAGCGAACTGCGCAGGCGGTCAAACTTCGTCGAGCCCGAACTGACGACGTAACCGGCACCGCGCCGTACCACCTCGCCAAGGTCAACGCCATGCAGGATGCCGCGCGCAACATCGGCCTCGAGATGCGCTTCGACATTGCTCCACAGATTTTCCCAGTCCTTGCCCCTGGCCCGCAGTCGCAAACTACCGCTCAACTCGCCTTCAAGTTTGAGCAAGGGCACGAAGGCAGCCGTCACTTTCCGGCAATCGAGGCGTTGTAGCGTGGCATCGCCGGCCATGACCAACCCCTCCTTGCTCCAGTCCAGCAACCAGCTTCCCTTCAGAATGCCGTTAAGGAAGGTGGTATCGAAACTCTGCACCAGCAATTTTCCTTTTTGCAGCAAAGCCTTGGCTTGCAGGGAATCGAAACCAAGGACAGGGCCCAGCGGCTTCCAGCCAAAGCCCTCGACATCGAGCTGAATTCCCCCACTGGCTGGCATTGCCCGCAGGCGGATAC
The DNA here is from genome assembly GCA_018261905.1 of Pseudomonadota bacterium. Lineage (GTDB taxonomy): Bacteria > Pseudomonadota > Gammaproteobacteria > Burkholderiales > Rhodocyclaceae > Azonexus. The sequence continues at coordinate 372,999 of JAGTRU010000001.1, forward strand.
CGTGATCAAAACTTTGAAAGGCCGCTTTTTCAACCCCCCCTTCGCTAGTAAAAACAATCTCGCCGGCCAGATCGCGCAGAGCCAGATCGCGCACCGTCACTGTCAGCCTCTCAAAACGCAATTGATGGATTGCCAGAAGCCCCCCCATAGCTGACGGCGGCACCTGAAAAAGGCTGGATGCGGCGAGAAAATCAGCTGACAGCGTGGCGCCAACCACATCGACTTCCGACAGCACATGCCGCCCAGAGGTCAGCAGGGCGAGCGGCGAGGCCACGCGCACCTGCTCAATCACCGCCCCACCGTCGTCGCCAATTTCGAGATCGGAGAGCAGGAGCTGAGGGCCTGGCCAGAAGACAACCCCAACCCCTCCGACACGAACCGGACTTTGCAACAAGCGAGTGGCGGCAGCCTCGATTCCCGGCTTCAAATTGGCGTAGGGATAAACCGCGACCAGCACCAGCAAGAACAACATCAGCCCGAGCGGCACGCCAAACAACCAGCGCATGGAGGGAAATCGCCGAGCCTGGCCGGGCGCTTCTTTTGCTTCGCGCAAACCTTCATTTTTCCTCAACGGAGCGGCTGGCGGTTGGCTGGGAAAGCCCGAAGCGGGGAGGATCGGTTTACCGAAAGAGGAAAACTGGCTGAGCATGCTCGCCGATTCTTGCTGGACGGGCGCCCCAGAAGGCGGCAGGCCGAAGGTCGAAAACTGCGAAATCGCCGACTCGGCCTCCGTTATGGTCGCCCCCCGCTTCGCCTCCCGGCCAAGGACGGCCGCCTGGCGTAGCGCAATAAAGCCCCCCTCCTCCAACTCGCGCAATGCCCCTTCGACCAGGCGCGCATTGCCAATTTTGGCCGACAACTCGGCCACGCTCAGCTTGCCATCGACTTGCAGAAGCACCATGCGCAAATTGCGCTGCACCACCCGGGTACTCTGTCGCACCGCCTCATCCCCAACCGGGGTCTTCACAAATACCAGTTTTGAATCCATGGGCTAATATTCTTCTAAAAATTCATGAAACACTTGACGGAAGCGGGTTCGGCACCTATACTGCGCGCCTCTGTTCCTCGATAGCTCAGTCGGTAGAGCGCCGGACTGTTAATCCGTAGGTCCCTGGTTCGAGCCCAGGTCGGGGAGCCAGCATTACAACGGCCCGCAGCAATGCGGGCCTTTTCCATTTGTAGTGCGCCGAACGAATCCGTTCCTGCCATGCCGCGCATACCTCCCCCTTGTCCTATTCCGCCATTTCGAGCCCGCGGATTCAAACCCCCTTGATCCGAATCCAAAGGCCATTCAGGCCCCGCGTATTCTACTCCGCAGCCGGGTTGCGCAATATACGACGTTGCGCATAAAACCAATAAAAAACGCCTTTCATTTCAGCGCAATACCCTCCGCGGCGAGCCCGACACAGCCAGTCCCACCCAGCCGACAGAGCAGAAATAGAATGAACTTTTACTTTTTTTGATATATCCACTTGTTCACCGCGGTGCAATCACCAACAATCCCCTGCCCGACAAGCGCCCACGCAACACCTCCTTGACCACTCTTAGCTGCCAGCACGAGCCATGCACAACGAAACCCCGCCCCCAGAAAAAGCCCCGCCCCCACCCGCCGGCTTTGAGCTTTTGCCTGGCACCAGTCAACCAGAACCCCCCGTGGGAACACTGATCGACAAATACGGCCGGCGGATTACTTATGTCCGACTATCGATTACCGATCGCTGCGATTTTCGCTGCACCTACTGCATGGCAGAGGAAATGACTTTTCTGCCTCGCCATGAAGTCATGAGCCTGGAAGAGTGCCTGCGCGTCGCTACAGTTTTCGTCGGGCTTGGCGTCAACAAGTTACGCATCACCGGCGGCGAACCCCTGGTGCGCAAAGACGCCCTGTGGCTGATCGAAAGATTGGGCGCCCTGCCCGGCCTCGATAATCTGGTAATGACCACCAACGGCTCGCAGCTCGAACGTTTTGCCGAACCATTGCGCCAGGCCGGGGTAAAACGTCTAAACGTCAGCCTCGACACCTTGCGCCCAGAACGTTTTCGGGCGATCACCCGGATTGGCGATATCGACAAGGTTTTTCGCGGCATTGAGGCGGCCGGCACGGCCGGCTTTACACGAACCAAACTGAACACCGTGATGATGCGCGGCACCAACGATGACGAGTTCATCGACCTGGTGCAATTTGCTCTTGATCGCCAACTCGACATCTCTTTCATTGAGGAAATGCCGCTCGGCGAAATTTACGGTCGCGAGCGCATCTATATTTCCTCCGACGAAGCTCGCGAAATTCTCGGACAACGCTTTGAACTGATCCCTTCGACCGAATCCTCCGGCGGCCCCGCGCGCTACTGGACAATTCCCGGCAGCTCGTCGCGCATCGGTTTCATCTCCCCGCACAGCCACAATTTTTGCGACACCTGCAATCGCGTGCGCATCACCGCGAAAGGGGAACTCTACCCTTGTCTCGGCCAGAACGACGCCAGCCAGCTATTGCCGACCCTGCGCGCCCACAACGACGATGAAGCCCTGCGGCAGAGCATCATCGACAGCATGGGCATCAAACCCTACGGCCATGACTTCACCCGGCAAATGACAGCACCGCAGGTCGTCCGCTTCATGTCGATGACTGGCGGCTAGCCTCACAGCTGGCGTATCGGCCAAAAAAAAGGCGACCCTCGGGTCGCCCTTTCATTTTCAGCGCTACCGCTTACAGGCCGCGCACCGCGCGCTTGCGCTCGATTTCGGTCAGATAGCGCTTGCGCAGACGAATCGACTTCGGAGTCAGCTCGACCAGCTCGTCTTCTTCGATGAACTCGACGGCGGCTTCCAGGCTGAGCTGGACGGCCGGGACCAGGCGGACCGCTTCGTCGGTGCCGGAGGCACGCACGTTGGTCAGTTGCTTGCCCTTGATCGGATTGACCACAAGGTCGTTTTCACGGCTATGGATACCGATGATCATGCCTTCGTACAGCTTGTCGCCCGGCACCACGAACATGCGGCCGCGATCCTGCAGCTTCCACAGAGCGTAGGCCACGGCTTCACCGTTGTCCTGGGAGATCAGCACGCCATTGCGACGTTCGGCGACATTGCCTTCCTTGACTGGCGCATAGTCGTCGAAGACGTGGCTCATCAGGCCGTTACCGCGCGTCAGGTTCATGAATTCGCCCTGGAAACCGATCAGGCCACGGGCCGGGATACGGTATTCGATACGGACGCGACCGCGACCGTCCGGCACCATGTCGAGCAATTCGCCACGACGCTGGCCGAGGCTTTCCATGACGCCACCCTGGGTGTCTTCCTCGACGTCGACCGTCAGTTGCTCGTAGGGCTCGCACTCGACGCCATTGACCACCTTCTTGACGACGCGCGGACGACCGACGGCCAGCTCGTAGCCTTCGCGACGCATGTTTTCGAGCAAGATGCCGAGGTGCAGCTCGCCACGGCCGGCGACGTCGAACACGTCACCGTTCGGGGTGTCGTGCACGCGCAGGGCCATATTGGTCAGCAGTTCTTTGTGCAGGCGATCGCGGATCTGGCGGCTGGTGACGAACTTGCCTTCGGTACCGGCCAGCGGGCTGGTGTTGACCATGAATTGCATGGACAGCGTCGGCTCGTCGATCTTCAGCAGCGGCAGGGATTCCGGCTGTTCCGGATCGGTTACCGTGCAGCCGAGGACCAGATCCTCAATGCCGGTAATTTGCACGATATCGCCGGCATAACCTTCTTCCAGCTCGATCTTGTTCAGACCCTGGTAGCCGAAGACCTGGCCGATCTTGGCCTTGATCGGGGTGCGCTCGTGTTCGGCCGCTTCTTCTTCGGTGCCGAACATGACCAGCACGTTCTGGCCGGTCTTGACCTTGCCGCGATTGATCTTGCCGACGCCGATGCGACCGACGTAGGACGAATAATCGAGCGCGGTGATCTGCAGTTGCAGCGGCGCTTCGATATCGGTATCCGGGGCGGGAACGTGGCGCAGGATGGTGTCGAACAGCGGCTTCATGTTTTCGCGCGGCTGATCGAGTTCCATGGCCGACCAGCCGTTGAGGCCGGAAGCATAGACGATGGGGAAATCGAGCTGTTCGTCGGTCGCACCCAGCTTGTCGAACAGGTCGAAGGTCAGATTGACGGCCTGATCAGGATCGGCGCCATCGCGGTCCACCTTGTTGACCAGCACGATCGGGCGCAGGCCGAGGGCCAGCGCCTTCTTGGTCACGAAACGGGTTTGCGGCATCGGGCCTTCGGCGGCATCGACCAGCAGCACCACGCCATCGACCATGCCGAGCACGCGCTCGACTTCACCACCAAAGTCCGCGTGGCCCGGGGTGTCGACGATGTTGATGTGCACGCCTTCGTACTCGACCGAAGTGTTCTTGGAAAGGATCGTGATGCCACGTTCCTTTTCCAGGTCGTTGGAGTCCATGACGCACTCGACCAGTTGCTGGTGAGCGGCAAAAGTGCCGGACTGACGGAGGAGCTGGTCGACCAGGGTGGTTTTACCGTGGTCAACGTGCGCGATGATGGCGATGTTGCGAATCGGACGAGCGGACATGGGAAGGCCTGAAAAATCAAAGGCGTGATTCTACCACTCGATGCTGCGACGCAACATCCCCGTGGGTGTATTTAACCCTCTTTATTACGCATGAAATCTGCTGTCTTGAAAAAATTATTCAGCAGCACCTTGCGGATATCCGCATCCAGACCGACATCCTCCATCGCCAGCACCATGCAGGCAACCCACTGGTCGCGCTCCTGGATACCAATGGAAAAGGGCATGTGGCGGGCGCGCAATTGCGGATGGCCGTATTTTTCGACGAACAGGTCGGGCCCACCCAACCAGCCGGAAAGGAACATGAACAGCTTCTCCCGCGAGCCGGCCAGGCTTTCCGGATGCATGGCGCGCAGCTCGGCGAATTGCGGCACGCTATCCATGAGTTCGTAAAAACGGTCAGCCAGCTTGCCGACGGTGGCTTCACCACCGATTTTTTCGTAGGTTGTTACCTTGTTTTCCATGCTTTTGTTCTCTCCCAAGAATATTGTTCAGCGTGGTTTGCGCGCCACCGGCCCGCGCCCTGCCGGCGGACGCGACGGCGCGCCCGGTCGGGCCGGACGCCCCGCTGCCGCACGCCGCGGGGGTCCGGCAGTCGGGCTTTTGACTGTTTTTGCCGGCTGACCGCGCCCCGCTTCGCCGGTACCAGCCGGCTGCCAGGCCGGGATCAACTGCTTCTTGCCATTGCCGATCAGGTCGGCCCGGCCCATTTCCTTCAGTGCCTCGCGCAACATCGGCCAGTTGGCGGGATCGTGATAGCGCAGGAAAGCCTTGTGCAACTTGCGCTGGCGGCCGTTACGCACGGTCCCGACGTGTTCGCTGCTGCGTGACACTTTCTTCAGCGGATTGCGTTCGCTGTGGTACATCGTCGTTGCCAGCGCCATTGGCGTCGGCAGGAAGGTCTGCACCTGGTCGAGGCGGAAATTGTTCTTCTTCAGCCACAGCGCCAGGTTGAGCATGTCCTCATCGGTCGTTCCCGGATGCGCCGCGATGAAATACGGAATCAGGTACTGCTCCTTGCCGGCTTCGCGCGAAAAACGGTCGAATAGCTGCTTGAAGCGGTCGTAGGCGCCCATGCCCGGCTTCATCATCTTCGACAGCGGGCCTTCCTCGGTATGTTCCGGGGCAATCTTCAGGTAGCCGCCGACGTGATGCGTGACCAGTTCCTTGATGTACTCGGGCGAGCGCACCGCCAGGTCGTAGCGCAGACCGGAGCCGATCAGCACCTTCTTGACGCCCTTCAGCGTGCGCGCCTTGCGGTACAGCGAAATGAGCTTGCTGTGGTCGGTACCGAGGTTTTCGCAGATATCGGGATAAACGCAGGACAGGCGACGGCAGGAAGCCTCAATCTTCTCGTCCTTGCACTTCAGGTGATACATGTTGGCGGTTGGCCCGCCGAGGTCGGAGACGATGCCGGTGAAGCCCGGCGTCTTGTCGCGCATTTCCTCGATTTCGCGCAGCACCGATTCTTCCGAACGGCTCTGGATGATGCGCCCCTCGTGCTCGGTGATCGAGCAGAAGGTGCAGCCGCCAAAACAGCCGCGCATGATATTGACCGAGAAACGGATCATCTCCCAGGCCGGAATCTTCGCCTCGCCATAGCTCGGGTGCGGCCGGCGGGCGTAGGGTAGCTCGTAGACGCCGTCGAGCTCCTCGGTGGTGAGGGGAATCGGCGGCGGATTCAGCCAGACATCGCGCTCGCCATGCGCCTGAACCAGCGCCCGGGCATTGCCGGGATTGGATTCGAGGTGGAAGGTGCGCGAGGCATGGGCGTAGAGGACCTGATCGTCCTTGACCCGCTCGTAGGCCGGCAAACGGACCACGGTCCGGGCGCGCTGCGCGCGCCGCGCTGCGCGCAAGGATTGAGGATCGAGGATCGAGGACTTAGCGGAGAAAATCAGGGGTTGCTCGCCCTTGCTCGATCCTGAATCCTCGATCCTCGATCCTCCCGCATCCATCGCATAGGGATCCGCGTGCTTGACCAGCGGTCCCGGCGTATCGACCTCGCTCGAATCCATGACCTCCCAGTCATCCGACGGCAGCCAGCCAATCGGCACCATGAACGCCGTACCACGCAGGTCGCGGATTTCCTTGATCGGCTCGCCCTTGGCCAGGCGGTGCGTCAATTCGACCAGAGCCCGTTCGGCATTGCCGAAAATCAGGATATCGGCCTTGGAGTCGGGCAGCACGGAACGCCGCACCTTGTCCGACCAGTAATCGTAATGGGCGATGCGGCGCAGGCTGGCCTCGATCGAACCAATCACGATGTTGCTGCCGGGAAAGGCCTCGCGGCAGCGCTGGGCATACACCGTGACGGCGTGATCCGGCCGCTTGTTGGGCTCGCCATTCGGCGTGTAGGCATCGTCAGAACGGCTTTTGCGGTCGGACGTGTAACGATTGACCATCGAATCCATATTGCCGGCCGTAACGCCGAAATACAGGTTGGGTTTCCCCAGCTTCTTGAAATCGGCGGCCGAGTTCCAGTCCGGCTGACAGATGATGCCAACGCGGAAGCCCTGCGCTTCGAGCAGGCGGCCAACCAGGGCCATGCCGAAACTGGGATGGTCGATGTAGGCGTCGCCGGTGACCAGAATAATGTCGCAGGAATCCCAGCCCAAGGCCTCCATTTCCTTGCGGGACATCGGCAGGAAGGGGGCCGGGCCAAAACGGTGGGCCCAGAATTTCTTGTGACCGAAAAGCGGGCGACTAACTTGTTGATTTGAATCCATGGCCTATTTTACCCGAGCCCGTCGCCGCACCGTGCATGGCATAATCGACCTCCGTGCTCCAATCCGATCCGGCAACGATGAAACTCACTACCCGCGAACAATCCGGCATTGTCGTCGCCGCCACTTTCGGCCGCCTCGATCATGTCGCCAGCGAGGCCTTCAGTAGCGCGCTCGAGCCCTTGATCGAGGCCTGCCGCCCTGGCCGGCCGGCCCTCCTGCTGGACTTTTCCGGCGTCGAATACATCAGCAGTGCCGGCTTGCGGGTATTGATGATCAGCTCGCGTCGCGTCAAGGCACAACAGGGCATTTTCGCCATCGCCGCCTTGCAACCGCTGGTCCAGGAAATATTCGCGATCAGCCGCTTCAATCTGATCATTCCCTGCTACATCAGCGTTGAAGCGGCCGGCAAGGTATTGGGCGCATGAAGAAAGTCATTTTCTGGGGCACTCGCGGCTCTTTACCCACCGCGCTGAATGCCCACGACGTCCGGGAAAAAATCGTCGCCGCACTGACGGCCGCCAACGGCAAGCATTTCAAGACCCAATCGGCGCTCAACGACTTTGTCTCGGCCCTGCCTTTCGCCACGGCCGGCACCTTCGGCGGCAATTCTTCCTGCGTCGAAATCATCGCCGACGCCCCCGAACATTTCATCTGCGACATGGGCAGCGGCGCCCGCCAACTCGGCCAGGCCAAGATCGCCACCTACGGCGTCCCCCATCCGCAAACGTATCACGTCTTCATTTCCCATCTGCATTGGGATCACCTGATGGGCTTTCCGTATTTCGCGCCGATGTACATTCCCGGCAATCGCATCGTGATTCACGGCTGCCACGCCCGACTTGAAGAAGCGATCCGCCTGCAGATGCGCAGCCCCTGTTTCCCAGTCGATTACTCGCAGGCTGGGGCACGCATTGAATTCGACATCATGACGCCGGGCCGGACCTCTTACATCGCCGGGCTCAACGTCACCCCCAAGTTGCAGTTGCACGCCGGCGACTCCTACGGTTTTCGTTTCGAAAGCCTTGATCGCACCGTGGTCTACTCGACCGATTCCGAGCACAAGCTGGAACAAAGCGAGGAGCGCAGCGCTTTCATCCAGTTTTTCGCCCAGGCCGACCTAGTCGTTTTCGACGCCATGTACTCGCTGGCCGAAGCCGCCTCGTTCAAGGCCGACTGGGGACACTCGAGCAATGTCGTCGGCGTCGAACTCTGCCAGGCAGCGGCGGCCCGCCGGCTCGCCCTGTTTCATCACGAACCGGTCCATGACGACCAGCAACTCGCCCGCCTGCTCGGCGAAACGAAGCGACTGGAACAAATCACCCGCGGCGATGGCCAGGCGCTGGAAATCATCTCGGCCTACGACGGTCTGACCGTCGAACTGTGAAACGGCTGGCCGGACTCTGCCGTGCCCTGCTCGGCGCCGGGCGCGGCCTGGTCCTGCCGGTGCTGTTGCTGGCCGCCGCCGCGGCGCTGCTCGAGACGATCGAAACGACACCGCTGGCCGCTCTGCGCCATGCCCAATTCGACCGCTACCAGCGCCAGATGCCGCGCCGCCGCGACAACGAACCGGTCATCGTCGTCGCCATCGATAGCCAGAGCCTGGCCGAATATGGCCAATGGCCGTGGTCGCGCACCTTGCTTGCCCGACTGGTCGAGAAAATCATGGCCGGCCGGCCGCTCGCCGCGGGTCTCGACATCGTCTTCGCCGAGCCCGATCGCTACAGTCCGGCGGTTCTCGGCAAAGCCCTCCCCGGCCTGCCGCCGCAGGCTCTCAGCCAGTTGCCCGAGCCCGACCAACAACTCGCCCAAGCCCTTGCCGGCGGCCCCACCGTACTCGGCCTGGTCGGCGTCAGCAATGCCCTGCCCGGCTCCCGCCAACCGGCCAAACCGCTGCAAAAATTAGCCGCCGACAGCTCGGCCGAGACGGCCGTCAGCCGCTTCTCGGCCGCCATTGTCAGCCGCCCCAGCCTTGAGGAGGCGGCCGCCGGCGAAGGCTTGATCAATGCCAGCCCGGACCACCGACCGGCCAATGCCGAACGCGGCATCCTGCGCCGCGTACCGAGCCTGGCGCTAATCGGCGAGCAGCCTTTCCTGTCGCTGCCGCTCGAAATGGTCCGCCAGGCCTTGGGCGAAAGCGCGACCGTTGCCCGGGAATCCGACAGTCGCGGCCTGAACGGCATCCGTATCGGCGATTACCGCCTGCCCACCCAGAGCAACGGCGAATTGCTCATCCATTTCGGCCCGGCCAGTTCGCACTATTACCTGTCCGCCGCCGATGTACTGGCCGGCCGACATCCACCCGAAACCTTCGCCTCGCGTTTTGTCATCATCGGCTTCAACAGCACCGGCTTGCAGGACAGCATCATCACGCCACTCGGCGACAGCGTGCCCGGCGTGGACATCCACGTCCAGGTCATCGAAAGCCTGCTCAGCGGCGAGGCTCTGCAGCGCCCGTGGTGGATGCCGAGACTGGAACTGGCGGCCCTGCTCCTCGGCGGCTGGCTGCTGATCGTCGCCGTCCCGGCCCTGCGCCCGCCCTTGGCCGTGGTCAGCTACGCCGGGCTGGCGGCCCTCCTGATCGCCGCCGGCTATCTCGCCTTTGCCCGGGGCCGCTGGCTGTTCGACGGCACCTCGCTGGTCTTGTTGCTCGGCCCGCTGTTCATCGCCCGCCTCGGCCATACGCTGATTCAGGCCGATGCCGGGCGTCGCCAGGCCGAAAGCAAGCTGCAGCAAAGCCGGGAAGCGGCGGCCCACGCCGCCGGCCAACTCGATGCGGCCCGCCGTATCCAGATGGGCCTGCTGCCCGACCCGCGGCGATTATTTGCCGACGAAAAGCGCTTTACCGTGGCCGCCCTGCTCGAACCGGCCGACGTTGTCGGTGGCGATTTTTACGACTGTTTCCGGCTCGACGAAAACCGGCTCGGCTTGAGCATCGGCGACGTCTCCGGCAAGGGTGTGCCGGCCAGCCTGTTCATGGCCATCGCAAAAACCCTGAGCGGCACGCTGGCCCGCCGCGAAAGCGACCTCGGGCAAGCGCTGCGCGAAGTCGAACGGGAGCTTGATCGGGAAAACCCGGAATGCCTGTTCGTCACCGCCCTGATTGGCATCCTCGACGCCGACAGCGGCCTTTTCGAATTCGTCTGCGCCGGTCACGATGCCCCACTGCTGCTGCGCCACGGCGAAATCTCCCGTCTCGCGACACGACAGCTGGCTGGTCCGCCACTTTGCGCGACGGCCGCCTACCCCTATGTCAGCGACCGCATCCAGCTACAGGCCGGTGACCGGCTGTGCTTTTTCACCGACGGGGTCAGCGAAGCCGACAATGGCAGCGAGCTGTTCGGCACGGCGCGACTGGCCTGTGCCCTGCTCGCCCAGCAAGAACAAGCCGCCGGCGAACTGGTCGTCGCCTTGCGCGACGCTGTCCGCCACTTCGAGTCAGGCCGCCCGGCGGCGGACGACCTGACGCTGCTGATCCTGCACTACCACGGCCGGCAAACTAGCGGACGCTGATTTCCACCCGCCGGTTTTTCGCCTCGGCCACTTCATCAGCGGTCGGCACCAGCGGTTCGCGCTCGCCCCGGCCGGCGACCTCCAGCTTGTCGGCCGCAATACCGGCGCCGATCAGCAAGGTGCGCACCGCGGCGGCGCGCTGGCGCGACAGGGCATCGTTGGCCGACAGGCTGCCGACGCGGTCGGTGTGGCCGATGACCATGACTTCGGCCGCGGCCCGCCCGACGATTTCGGCCCGCACTTTAACAAAGTCGGCCTCCGACTCGAGTGTCAACACATCGCTGCCCTCGCGAAAGTACAGGACATAGCTTTGCGGACGCTTCGGCTGAGCGGCCAGGGCAGCGGCAAAATGCTCCGTGACCTCATCCGGCGTCGATTGATAGAGCTGGATTTCGCCCAGGCGACGACGACTCGCCGCATAGGGCTGATCAAGCCGGTACTCGCCCGTGGCATCACGGACGACGACAGCACTCGGTTGCCCATCGGCCGAAGGCAGGAGGACGACGCGCTCGCTGGCGCACCCGGCAAGAAGCAGCAGGGGCAGGAAACAGGGAAGAAAGCGCCGTTCATTCCGCATCGCCGTCTCCCACTTCGATGGCGAATTCCGTGCCGCGCACACCGAGCACCGAGGTCGGGGTCCGGAAATCCACCGACTCCGGCGTCTGCTTGGCAATCTTGCCGCTGGCCACCGATAGCGTCCCGCGACGAATGCCGACCGACATATTGCCGGCCAGGGAGGTGGTATCGAAAGCAAATTTATCGATGCTGATCAGGGAATTCGGCCCGGCCGAAAGCAGGGTATTGTCGCGCAAGGTGATGCCGACAGCGCCATCGGCACCAGTCCGCAACTTATCGGCGACCCGCACCGGCACCCCGACGGTGGCCGCCATTTTCTCGCCGCCGCGTTCGATAGTGACCAGCCCCCGGCTGTTCTTGACCATCCCCGCCACCTCCTCCGCCGCCGCACTGTGGCAGGAGACGAGCGCGAACAGCGCGCCGAGCAGCAGCCAATATGTTTTAATCATGCCCTAATCCCCCGAAAAATCATGCCTGCCCATTCTACGGATATTTCAGTCAGCGCGCGTTATGCCGAATTACCTGCGCTGCTCGCTGCCCTCGCCCGCCGGGCTGCCGCGCTGGGGCTCAGCGAAGCCGCTGGCCGGCGCCTGCAAGTGGTCCTCGAAGAGCTGTTCACCAATACCATCGTCCATGGCCATCGCCAGGAAAGCGCCGAGTTGGTTCACGTCAGGCTGAGTTGCCACGAAGCCGGCGTGCACTTGCGCTACTGCGACAACGCGCCGCCTTTCGACCTCTGCCACCGGCAAGAAGGGGCGGCAGACGATAGCTTGGGCGGCTTCGGCCTGCCCCTGATCAAGGGCATGAGCAAGCGTATTCGCTATACGCGGCGGGAGCCGCTCAATATCATCGAACTCGATTTTTAGGCGCCGGCCCGCAAGGCCAGCAAAGGCGGCGTATCGAGCAGGCGGCGCACGGCAAACCAGCCAATGGTGGCCGCCAGCAGCGCCCCGGCAAGCAGCGAGAAAATCGGCAAGAGCGGGTTGATGGGCAAGTCCAGATCGAATACCCGGCGCGCGATCAACTGGCCGAGGAGCATTGCGCCAGCCGCCGCGATCAGCCCGGCCAGCCCGCCGATGGCCGCCAGCTCGACCAGCATCGCCTGGCGCAACTGCCGCCGCTGCGCCCCAAGCGCCCGCATCACCGCCAATTCGTAGCGCCGCTCGTCGAACGCGCTGAGCAGCGCCGAGTAAAGCACGATGGCACCGGCCAGCAGGGTAAACATGAAAATAAACTGCACCGCCCCGGCAACCTGCGCCATGATGTTCTGAAACTGGGCAATCACGACGCCGACATCAATCACCGTCAGATTGGGATATTTCGCCACCAGTTGCCGGCCGAACGCCTGTTGCGACTCCGCCAGATGGAAGCTGGTGATGTAACTGGCCGGCGCATCCTCGATCACGCCGGGGGGCGTCAGCACGAAAAAATTGACCCGCATCGAATCCCAATCCAACTGGCGCAGATTGCTCACCGTCAGGCGTTTTTCCTGGCCGGCCACGCCGAACAGCAATTCATCGCCCAACGCAATGCCCAACGTTTTGGCCAGCCCGGCCTCGACCGAAGCCAGGGCTTGCCCGGTGGCACCGGCCGGGAACCAGGCGCCGCTGGTCAGCCGGTTGCCGGCGGGCAGATCGGCCCGCCAGGACAAATTGAATTCGCGCTCGACCAGGCGCTGCGCCCGTTCGTCATCGGGATAAGAAGCGGCGCTGACCGGGCGGCCGGCAACCTGCAGCAGGCGGGCCCGGACCATGGGCGAAAGTTCGGCGCGGATTCCGGCAGCGGCAAAATCGGCGGCCAACAGCGGACGCTGCGCCGGCTGGATGTTGATCACGAAACGGTTCGGGGCATCGGCCGGCGTCGCCCGCTGCCAGGCGGCCAGCAACTCGCCACGGGTCACCGTGAGCAGCAGCATGGCCATCAGGCCGATGGCCAGGGCGACGATCTGCAAGGCACTGGCCCTGCCGTGCCGGGCCAGGTTGGCCAGCCCCTGCCCCCAACCAAAGCCCCGGCCCCGGCGCAGACCGGCTAACAGGCGCACGGCCAGCCGGGCGAGCAACCAGAAAACCGCCAAGGCACCGGCGAAACCGGCAACGGCGAGACCGCCCAGGCGCCGATCGCCGGCCACCACGAACAGCAAGCCGGCGAGCAGCAACAGCCCCAACGTATAGCCGCCCAGCAGGAACGGCGTGGGCGGCCCGAGTTCGCGGCGCAAGACGCGTAGGGTCGGCACCTTGCTCAACTGCAACAAGGGCGGAAAGGCAAAGCCGAAGAGCAGTACGGCGGCAACGGCGGCGCCCTGGGCCAGCGGCACCAGGCCGGGGGGCGGCAAGGCGACGTTGATGACCTGGGACAACCAGTGAATCAGCGCGAAGTGGGCGGCGAAACCGAGCAGGCCGCCGAGTCCGCTGGCCAGTAGCGCCAGCCAGACGAATAGCGCGGCATGCAGGCGGAGCAGCGAGTGTTGCGGCGAACCGAGACAGCGCATGACGGCACAGGCATCGAGATGACGCTGCATGTAACGGCGGGCGGCCAGGGCTACGGCGACGGCGGCGAGGACCACGGTGAGCAAGGTGGCAAGGCCGAGGAAACGTTGCGCCCGCTCCAGCGCCCCGCGAATTTCCGGGCGGGCGTTGCTCGCATCCTCCAGTCGTTCGCCATGCCCCAGGCGCGGCTCCAGCCAGCGGCGAAATCCGCTGAGGGCAACCGGCTCGCCAGTCAGCAACAGGCGATAGGTGATGCGCGAACCGAATTGAACCAGGCCGCTGGCTGGAATATCGGCGAGGTGCATCAAGAGGCGTGGCGCCAGGCTGAAAATATTGAAACTGCGATCCGGCTCCTGGGTCAGGATTGCCGCCACCGGCAGAGGGCTCTGCCCCAAGGTCACGGTGCTGCCGGGAACGGCGTGCAGGATGCCGGCCAGGCGTTCGTCGAGCCATACCGTACCGGGCTGCGGCCCCTGCTCGACCGGCACACCGGCCGTCCCCGGCTGACTTGCCGCAGCCAGCCGCCCCCGTAACGGATAATTCGAACTGACCGCCTTGATATCGGCCAGTTGCACCTCGCCAGCGGCCTGGACCATACTGGGAAAAACCATGGTTTCGGCCAGTTGCAGGCGGCGTCGCCCAGCTTCGTCAATGATTTCCGCCGACCATGGATGATCGGCGATCAGGACCAGGTCTCCGCCCATCAATTGCTGCGCTTGATGTTCCAGGGCCAGGCGCACCCGCTCGGCGAAAAAGCCGACGGCGGAGACCGCCGCGACGGCCACCACGAGTGCCGCCAGGAGCAGGCGCAACTCGCCCGACCGCAGCTCCCGCCCGAGCCAGCGCCAGGCCAGGCGGATCACGCCGCGACCTGCCACTGGGCAGAAAATTCACGGGCGGCCAGCGCCTCGCCGTAGAGAAAACCCTGGAACTGGTGACAACCAAGGCCGGCCAGAAACTCGGCCTGCACGGCATTCTCCACCCCCTCGGCCAGGACTTCGAAGCCCAGACTCCGGGCCAGCGCCATCACTGTCTCGATGATCGCCTCGTCGCCGGAATTGCTGCCGATACCGGTCACGAAGGAGCGATCGATCTTCAACTGGTGGACCGGCAACAATTTGAGATAACTGAGCGAGGAATAACCGGTACCAAAATCGTCGAGCGCCAGCGTTACGCCAAGACGGCACAGGCGCTCGAGCAGTTGGCAGGCATCGGCGATGACCATCACCACGGACTCGGTAATTTCCAGCTTGAGGCGGCTCGGCTCGATACCGGTTTCCTTGAGGATAGCGGCCAGATTCTCGACAAATCCCGGCCGCTCCAATTGCTTGACCGAAATATTGACCGAGACCTGCGGCAAGTCAAAACCGTCTTGCTGCCATTCCATCAGTTGCCGACAACTTTCCCGCAGGGCCCAGTTGCCGAGCCCGATGATATCCCCGGAATCCTCGGCCAGCGGGATGAAGCAACCGGGATCGACGGTGCCGAGACGGGCGCATTGCCAGCGCAGCAAAGCCTCGGCGCCGACCAGTTGGCGGCTGTCGGCATCGATCTGCGGCTGGAAATGGACGGAAATTTCGCCGAGCTCGAGCGCACCGTGCAGCAGGTTCTCCAGGCGAATGCGCTCCTGCGCGGCGCGGGTCATTTCCGGCGTGTAGAAATGATACTGGGCGCGGCCGACCGCCTTGGCGGAATACATCGCAGTGTCGGCATTGCGCAGCAATTCGAGGACACTCTGTCCGTCACCGGGAAACAGGCTGATCCCGACCGATGCCGAGAGAAAGAGCTCGTGGTCGCCGAGCCGGAAAGAGGCGGTGAACGCGCCGTTGATTTCCTCGGCCAGCAATGCCGCATCGGCTTCGCTGTGTACGCCTTCCATCAGGCAAATGAATTCGTCGCCCCCCAGCCGGGCCAGCATGTCGATCAACGGCACATGTTCGGCCAGGCGGGCCGCCACGGCTACCAGCAAATCGTCGCCGACACCGTGACCGAGCGAATCATTGACCTGCTTGAACTGGTCCAGATCGATGAACAAGACGGCCAGCCGCCGCTGCTTGTCGGCCGCCTCGCGCAGGCTCTGCTCAAGGCGCTCGATGAATCCCCGGCGATTGGCCAGACCGGTCAGCGGATCGTGATAAGCCAGGTAGTTGAGCTTGCTTTCGGCCTGCCGGCGTACCACGATTTCGCCTTGCAATTGACGATTGGCCCGCTTCAGTTCCTCGGTCCGTGCCTCGACCTGGAGTTCCAGGGTATCGCGCGCCGCCTTGATGCGCCCCTCCTGTTCCTTGAGGATACGCTGGGCGCGGCGCACGACCAGATATTGCATCAGGTAAAGCGTGGCGCAAACCGCCAACACCCCGGCCATCACCAGCCACAGGCTGCGCCGCAATTGCGCCATGAAGGGCGTGACATCCTGGTACAACTCGAAAACACCATCGATCATCGGCTCGGCACCGAAGATCGGGATGTAGGTCGACAGGACATCGACTTCGATGCGGCGGCCGGCAAACGTCTCCATCGTATCCCGGTGGGTCAGCTCGCTGGCGACGACACCATTCATGGCCGAGCGGAAGCTGGCTTTTCCCAGACGACTTTCACCAATCTGGGTCGGGTCCGTCGAAAAAATGGTCACTCCCTGCCGGCTGTAAATCTTCACCTTGACCACCGCCGTGTCGTGCATCAGGGCCACCACGCTGTCCCGCATCCCGCCGACTTCGCCGGCTTGCCGCAGGAACTGTGCATCGCGTCCGACCGACGAAACGAGCAGGCGTTCCAAGGAACTGTGCAAGGCGTTCTCGAATACTTGCGCCATGGCAACATTGCGCCCTTCCGCCAGTTCCCTCATCTGATGCAGTGAAAGCTCGCGATAAAGCAGGCTCAAACCACCCGCCGCCAGCAAGATAAGGGCGAAACTAAGGGTGGAAAAGTAGCGCGCGAGATTGAACATGGTTGGGAAAATAAAGATACGCCGGGCCTACTCCAACTCGCGAATCCGCGTCACCGCCTCCTCGACCCGCTTGACCGCAACGACTTCCAGGCCGGCAATCGCCTGCTTCGGACGATTGGCTTCCGGAATGATGGCGCGCGTGAAACCCAGCTTGGCCGCCTCCTTCAAACGCTCCTGACCGCGCGGCGCCGGCCGCACTTCACCGGCCAGACCAACTTCACCAAAAACAATAAGTTTCCCAGGCAACGGCTTGTTTTTAAGGGAAGATGTAATCGATAAAATCACTGCAAGATCAGCCGCCGGTTCGCTGATCTTGACCCCGCCCACCGCGTTGACGAAGACATCCTGGTCGAAGCAGACGATGCCGGCATGGCGGTGCAGTACCGCCAGCAACATCGCCAGGCGCTGCGCATCGAGGCCGACCGTCAGGCGGCGCGGATTGCCGTGCGCCGTATCGACCAGCGCCTGGATTTCCACCAGCAGCGGCCGCGTCCCCTCCTGCGTCACCATCACGCAGGAACCGGCGACCTCCTGCCCATGTTGCGACAAAAACAGCGCCGAAGGGTTGTTGACGCCCTTCAGCCCCTTGTCGGTCATGGCAAAGACGCCCAACTCGTTAACCGCGCCGAAACGGTTCTTGACGGCGCGCACCAGCCGGAAGCTGGAATGGGTGTCGCCCTCGAAATAAAGCACGGTATCGACGATGTGTTCGAGGACGCGCGGCCCGGCCAGGGCGCCGTCCTTGGTCACGTGGCCGACCAGGATGATGGTGATGCCGGCCTGCTTGGCCAGCCGCGTCAGTTGCGCCGCGCATTCGCGGACCTGGGCCACCGAGCCCGGCGCGCTGGAAAGCTGATCCGACCACAGGGTCTGGATCGAGTCGATGACCGCGACCAGCGGCAGCTCCGCCTGCAAGGTGTGCAGGATGCGCTCCAGGTTGATTTCCGCCATCAATTGTAGTTGCCGCGTATCCAGGCTCAGGCGGCGGGCGCGCAGGGCGACCTGTTCGCCGGATTCCTCGCCGCTGATATAGAGCACCTTCTGGTTCAGCGACAATAAGGACAAGGCCTGCAACAGCAAGGTGCTCTTGCCGATCCCGGGATCGCCGCCGATCAGCACGACGCCGCCGGGCACCAGGCCGCCGCCGAGCGCCCGGTCGAATTCGCCGATGCCGGTCGGGATGCGTTCGGTTTCCCGCGCTTCGATTTCCGACAGGGTTTGCAGGCGGGCGGTCGGCGCCAGCGACTCGAAACGGTGGCCGCTCGCCTTTTCGGCGACGCTTTCGACCAGCGTATTCCATTCGCCGCAACCCGGACATTGCCCCTGCCATTTCGGGCTGCTCGCCCCACACTCGGTACAGCTATAGATCGATTTCGCCTTGGCCACTCAGATTGCCCCGATTTCGACCGGCACGCGCGGCGCCACGGCACAAAACAGTTCGTAGGAAATGGTCCCGGCCGCCGTCGCCACTTCATCGGCCGTCACCTCGCCGGCCACGCCCCGGCCCCACAAGGTCACCGGGGCGCCGATACCGGCCTGCGGAATAGCGGTCAGATCGCAGGCCAGCATGTCCATCGACACCCGGCCGACGGTTTTCGTGCGTTGGCCCATGACGGCGATCGGCGTGCCGCTCGGCGCGTGGCGCGGATAGCCGTCGGCATAGCCGCAGGCGACGACGCCGATACGCATCGGCCGCTCGGCGGTGAAGGTGCCGCCGTAGCCGACGCGCTCGCCGGCGGCGATCTCCTGCACGCCGATGATCGCGCTGCTCAGGGTCATCGCCGGCTGCAGGCCGAGTTCGGCGGCGCTCTGTTCGACAAACGGGCTGGCGCCGTAAAGCATGATACCGGGACGCACCCAGTCGGCATGCGCCGCCGGATACCGCAGAATCGCCGCCGAATTGGCCAGGCAACGCGGCCCCTGCCAGTCGCCGGCCAGTGCGGCAAAACGTTCGAGTTGCCAAGCGACGCCACACTCGCCATCAGCTTCGGCAAAATGGGTCATCAGAGTGACTTCGGCTTGCGGTAGTTGGCGCAAACCGGCCCAGGCGGCCGGCAAGGTCGGCGCCGTAAAACCAAGGCGATTCATACCGCTGTTCAGCTTCAGGCAGATCGATAGCGGTTGCTCTGGCGACGCTGAACGGAGCAGCAGTTCAAGCTGCTCCCGGCAATGGATGACCGTAGTCAGGCGATGTTCGAGCACGGCGCGCATGTCGCGGGCGCTGAAGACGCCCTCAAGCAGCAGGATCGGCTGGGTGATGCCGGCTTCGCGCAGGGCGACGGCATTTTCGGTTTCCAGCATGGCAAAGCCGTCGGCCTCGCCACGGAGCGCTTCGACGGCCCGCCACTGGCCATGGCCGTAGGCATTGGCCTTGATCACCGCCCAGGCCTTGGCGTGGGGGGCGAGCCGTTTGGCCAGCCGATAGTTATGCAGAATGGCCGCCGGCGAAATGCGGGCACGGATGGGACGGGAGATTTTCATAAAACCAGTTCTTGCAGCTTGTGTTTGGCAAATTCAATAAAGGTTCCGGCCAACCGCGAGCGGAAGCGGTCCTGCGGGTGGACCAGATACAGGCTGCGGGTCAGGGGCGGATTCAACGGGATCGCGGCCAAGGCGCCGAGCTGGGTTTCCTTGGCGACAACCGCGCGCGATACGATGGCGAACCCCAACCCGGTCGACACCACGCCCTTCAGCGCTTCCGGGCTGCCCAGTTCCATCTGGAGCTTGAGACTCTCGACAGGTACCTGATTCGCCCGGAAATAGGCATCGATGACCTCCCTGGTCCCCGACCCCGGTTCGCGCGAAATGTATTCGTAATCGACCAGCGCTTTCGGCTGAACCGATTGCAGCTTGGCCAGCGGGTAGTCCGGAGCGCAGATGACCTGCAACTCGTCATCGCAGCAAATCTGGCAGGCCAGCCCGGGAAGCTTGGCCGGCGCTTCGATCAGCCCGACGTCCAGGGTGTGCTCGGCAACCCGGCTTTCAATGCTTTCCGAATTGGCGACCACCAGCCGGGCCCGCACCTGCGGGTAAAGGGCGTTGAACTCACCGAGAATGCGCGGCAGCATGAATTCGGCAATGGTCGTACTGGCGCCGACCAGCAAGGGACCGCGCATTTCGCCGGTCATCTCGAGCAGGCGGGTTTCCAGTTCTTCGGAGAGGGCCAGTATCCGTTCGGCGTAACCGAGCACCAGTTCGCCGGACGGGGTCAGCGAAATGCCGCCATGCCGCCGCTCGAACAGGCGCGTACTGTATTGTTCTTCCAGTTGTTTGATCTGGAAAGTCACCGCCGGTTGGGTCATGAACAGGGCATCGGCCGCCTTGGTGAAACTCAGGTGTTTGGCTACGGCATGAAACACTTGCAGGCGCCGGTCAGCCATGGCAATACTCCAGTATACGGGGAGGATGGTATTCAACCACACTCCGCCATATTACTGCTAATAGCACGTATTTTTGGCCGCTTCTCGCAGCCGAACGCGGCTCCCGGCGCAATTGCTCCCTAAAATCTGATCAGCGTTTGGCCGAAAAGGCTTGCGCGGTCACTCCAAGCAGCCCTCCGTCAAGTGGTTCTGGCTTATTGCTGGGCGGCTATCCGGTCGCGAATGTGCTGCGCCCGATCGGTCGAAGATGGATGAGATCTCAACAGTCCACTCTTGTCACTAAACTTGGACAACTTTTCGAAAGAGGTCACAAGTGCTTCGCGTTTCAATTTGGCCGAAGTCAGCAGATCAAATGAATAATCGTCGGCAGCGCGCTCTTGCACTTGCGAAAACTGGGCATTGATCAATTGCTCAGTCATTTCACCAAGTTGCGAGGAACTGATCAAGGACGCCGTCTGATTGCCGGAGACAGCCGCAGCCTGGCGAAGAGCGGAAGCCGAATAGGCTGTCTGCAAAGCAGATTTGGAATGCCCTAAAGCAACATGGCCGATTTCATGGCCAATCACGGCGCGAACTTCATCGTCATCCATAACGGCCAACAAACCATTGTAAATTCGGACACAACCATTGCTCATCGCCCAAGCGTTTACATCCTTCGTAATGTAAAGCTTGTAGTTGAGGGAAGTGCCATTAACGGAGGTCGGCATGGCCTTGACAATTGTGGCCAAGCGCTCAGCTTCGATGCTTTTCGGCCCTGCAACTTTGCCCAGGTCACTTGCCGCGCAAGATTTTTCCGACAATTTCACGACATCTTCATCACTCAGGGTTGCCGCCTTGTAGGCTGTTTTGCCAACACTGAGCATGTTAGCAACACTACTGATACTGCTGCTGTTGATAGCGCTGGTATTCATCCCACTACAGGCACTCAGCAGACAAACAAAGGTAGCGGCGGCAACGACTTTCATGCCAAATGATGATTGTTTGACAGCGCGTCTTTCATATTGATTATGCATTATCTTACCTACTGGAAAATTCAATCTTCCCGTGCGATGCCAAGTCGAGATCGCATCCTTGTATAGCACGGTCAGGTTGCATTTCGGATAGACAGCAACGGAGGTCCACGGCTTAGCCGCAGCCCCACGACTCATTGCACCGGAACACCTTGGCCCAATGGTGACGGGGCTTGCTGTTTCTGTTGTTGATAAACAGACTCAAAATCTACCGGTTGCAGCATCACGGGCATGAACCCGGCGCGCATCGAGAGGTCGGCGATGACCTCGCGAACATAAGGAAGCAGAATATTAGGACAAGCTATTGCTAAGATACTTTCAAGTTGCGCAGCTTGGACATTGTGAATTTGGAATAATCCGCCCTCGCTGGCAATAGCCTTGAATACTTCGTTATCTCCTTGCTTTGCCGTCGCAACAACGGTCAAGACCACCTCGAAGGAGGCCTCACCCACCTGCCGGCTAGTACTGTTGATATTGATACCGACATCGTAGCGGCGACTGTCGGAATAAATCTCAGGAGCATTTGCCACCGTGAAGGAAACGTCCTTGACGTATATTCTCTCAATACCGAACTTTGGTTGACTGCTTTGATTCATGACGGCCTCTTGTTTCAATCCATTTTGTCCGAACACATCCCTGTTGCCCGAATGCTGCCGAGCCTCCGGTTGCGCTCACTTGTTCTGAAAAACCTTGAAGAAACTATCCGTCATTTCTTTTGGGAAGCCAGCGGCACTTGTCGTCCGAAGATCATCCATATTGACGTTGAACTGCTGCGTCGTTTCTGCTTTCTGCATCGTCTGATGAGCATCAAGCTGGGCATCTATCGACTTCTTGATACCGTTCATGTTCTCAACCATCGAATTGACGGCATTCTGAACACCGGCAATCACCAGACCCGCATTGGCTGGTCCCGCAATATTGTAGCCAGGGACCCCTGCGTTAAACGAAGCTGTCGTCGATGCCTGCATGGCATTGGTGCTATTTAAACTAGCCTGAATGGACGCGATAATATCTTTTGGATCTAACATCTTGCCTCTCCTCAATAGAGTTAACGACACTGACCGACGGCATCCGCCGAAGGTTAACAAACCCAATAAAATGCCAACAGCATTACTTATAAACAATAATTACTGAATACACCAGCCCGACAGCAACTATTTTTCGAGTCATCTACTTCATGGACAGCGAAACTGGGAAAGCGCCCGAGACCAGAGTGGAAAATCATTACTGGTTGCCTGAAATTCAAGGGACAACGAGCCAAGTGCGGTCCGATAGACAACCACACGCTTGTCATCGGCGAGGCTGACCGGCTCGCCGGCATCATAAAATCGAAAGATTGCCCAGGGACCGGAAAACTCCAGTTGCTGCGTCCGACCATCAACAGACCGCATATGCAGGCGAACGATCATCGAAGAACGTTGGGTAGACCAGTCAACCTTCTTCGGCACAACAGCGCCATGGGCATAGCGCAACTGCTCCCCGCCAATATCGATCACCGCTTCGGCGATGCTTGCATCCATGTCCACCGGCCGAACAATCACGGAAAAGGCAATCTGTCCCGAAGGGTCGAAAAAAGTATCCCTGACTATTCGAGCTTGTTCGTAGGAGCGAAGAATATTGCCGCTAACCAGATTTCCTGACATGCCCTCGACTTGTCGAGCCCGCCACGGTATCGCCGAGGTATCCACATATTGCTCTAGCTGATCTTTGAAATACGCATCGAGAACACCTCTCGGCCCAAACAGACGGCGAAAGTCCTCGGTGCCGGCATCACGACTAGTACTGCGTAGCGACGGATAGCGGGCCACCACCTGCGGGCAGACTGACTTCGACACGCCAGCGGCACCACGACTGATATCCGCGCTCGATTTCTTTGCCGTCGACTGGCTACCCGAGTCAATTAGATCCAACATAATGCCCCGTACCGGCTCAGGTTGTCTTGCCGCATCGGCCCGCATGCGCCTAAATGCATCGTACTCTGGCATCAACTGCCCAGCCTGCATAGCGCCGTTCACCAGGGAAAGCTGCCGATACAGCGGCTCGAACAGACGAACCAGCGGATTGTTGGTCATTTCACCGCCAGACGACGGATTCAAAGACACCGCCAGACGGCGCAGCGTATTGAAATAGTCGTCGACCACATGTTCGGGTAATACGCGGTAGCGAAAATGCTGGCCACTCAACTCGCCGACAACGGCCCGCCGAGTTGTCTCGAAACGAAGTTTTTGCCGATCGATCCAACTGTCGACATCGCCCTCGTAGTTTCCGGTCAAACTGGTTTCCCGACCAATAAATCGAAGCAATTGGGAAAGTGGCGACTGGGGATCAGTTAGCGCTTTAGCAATCGATGCCGCATCATCCATACTCGAGTAACGGCGCACCGTAATATCGCTAATGAATCTATTCCAGTGCGCAATGTAGTCCTGCAGGAACTGTCGCCTTGCCGCATCGGACAAGTCCTGAACCGCTTTCTCCGTCTCAAAGGCATTGCCGTTATTCTTGGTCTCATCGCGCAGAATCCACCCCTCCTCATCGAGGACTGCTCTGGCACTCCCAAGAATTCTCGGCATAAATGCATCATGGTAGCCGGCACGCGTATACCAGCCATTGATCACGGGATCGGTCGACGGCACATCGCTACGCATACGAAGTAACAGGGGGGCGTTCAAACCACCAGCACTGGACAGCGATACAGGATACATACTCTCCGGCAAACCTTGTGACTTCACATGGTCAATTGCCCTGATCGCACTCGGCAAGCCACTTGCCGCTGCTCGGGCCTTAATCACCAAAGCCGCATCTTCCGGTGTCGCCGGCAGATGGGGGGTATTGAAAGCGGCCTTCACGTGAGACAGGAATGCTTGTTTTTCCTGTTCCGAAGAGTTGGCTGGCGCTATCTTTTCCCAACGGCTCTCGAACCAGCGCATCGCGGCTAGGGGATCACGCCGTTCCGGCCGACACAGCATCAGGTACACCTTCAATGTCTGATAGACATCGCCCGTACCACCATCGATCTCGCTTTTTAGCTGGCTAGTCACATACTTGAACAACTCGGGCGTGAAGGTCTTGAACAAATGCCTGCGGTAGGTCTCATAGGCTACTTTGTCAATCCTGATGTGTTCAAAATAGGCCGTCGGTAACAATCTGATACCGTCCCCCAGATTGGCGCCGGCATAGCGCATCTGGGCAGCGACATCGATCAAAGCCAGATCGCTCTTTGGCATGCCAATCTGGTCCTGGGCGAGTCGCTTGCCCTCGGTAAACTCCGCCCATAATTGATCGACATAGTTGCGCTGATCGAAGTAGGTCACCGCCAACCAGAGCCCGACAACGAGAAGCATTGCAACGCTAAGCCCCCAGCGCAGTATTCGTTTGCCACGCGAGGCAAGCGATTTATCCTGGTGGCGCAGGATGTTGCGTTCGCTGATTGCTTGATCAATCGGCGCCCGTAACGTCCGGGCAAAAGACCGCAGGGATGGGGAGTCATTCGGCTCGTCCAGTTGGAGCAGGCTCCCCTCATTATCTTTGAGCATCAAATATACGGAGGTACCCAACCAGACCCCCCGCAATTGGCTACCGTATGTTGAAGGAGAGTGCAGTACGATAGATTTGACCAGATCGATCAAAACCGGACGGGAAGCTGCCAGGCTTTCGGCGAAATCTAGGAGTTGTCGCGCTTCATAAGTATCGGCAATTTGCGGCACCAGATACTGGATAAGACGTTGCGCACGAGATTCGAACTGCCGATACCAAGCCTCAATATCCCCGTCTGGAAGAACTTCGAAACCCAGACCATCGGCGAGAACATCATCCTCCAGGGCGGCCAGCATAGCTGCCCCGCCAGGCAATTTATCCAGGTGGGTCAACACCATGTAAAGCGGCAAATCGGTACTAAACCAGTCAGCCAGTTCAAGCACGCGCCCCCGCAAGGTATCAGCGAGACGTTTGCGTTGTTCAGAACCGGCCTCAAGCAACCAAGCAATATCGATACAAATGACAAGCCCGTTGATCCCCTCGCCTCGGCGCATCCGCCGGATGCCCGTCAGGAGTCGTTTCCAGGCAACGAAACTAGACTCCCCCAAAGCCCCGGGCTCAGCCCATTGCCCCGTACTGTCGATCCAAACGGCCCGGTCGTTAACCCAGAAGCCACAGTCTTCTGTCTGACCGGTGCTCGCTCCAAGTCGTGGCAAACCATTATCGTCACCAGACAAGGCATTTTGCCCAGTGTGATTGAGTAGACTAGTCTTACCCGCCCCGGCCGCCCCCAATACGAGAAACCATGGCTGTTCCTTCAGATACCCCTTGCGGGCGCGATAAATGAGGCGATGAAGGAAACCTTTTTGCCGCTCCAGCCAAATCTTGCGTAGGGTCAGGTCAAGATCGCCAAGCCGACTGCTAATCCGATCGTGCGAGGCGACCGTATTGGGGCGACGACGGAGCCTGATCAACGAAAAAAACCAGGAAAAAAATCTGCTCAACAGCGGAAAAAAACCCCACAAGAGCAACAGAACAACCAGTACCTGCCGCAACCACAGCCAGCCGAATGGATAAAAACGTCCGATCGCCACCAAGGGACCGATCCACCAGACAATCGCCGCCAACAGTATCGCAACGAGAATTCGAAATGTACTTCTAAGCATAATGTTCAGCGCTCCCCTGCGCGGATTCCATTCGAACAAACCGAGAATCTACTGCGCACAGCGCGATGGCCAAGAGGACTCATAACGCTGACTTGTTTTAGTAGCGACCGGACATTTCCTTCCCCGGTCCGCCCCTGATCACTCACCGACAACTCTCTTCAGACCCGCAACCTTCCAGAGCACCTCAACGCGGCGATTTTTGGAATTTGCCTCCTTGCTAACCCCTTTTGCGACCGGCTCACGTTCCCCCATCCCCGTCGAGGTGACTTGGCGTGAGGGATAGGCTCCTGCACCAACCGTCGTTATCTGAATCTGCTGACGAATCAGTTCAGCAACCCTGGTAGCACGCGCCTCGGAAAGAACCTGGTTGCTGCTATAACCGCTTGAAACAATCGGCGTCAAATCGGTATGACCAACGACTTCGAGATCCCCAGGCCAAGGCGCAAAGGCTTGTCCAAGCCGATTCAGGTTCGATAGAAATTCCGGGCGAATATCAGCTTTACCGGGCTCGAAAGCGCCATCGCTACGAAAAACCAGCAGCCATCCTTTTTCACGCCGCTCGGCAGTCAACCAGCCTTCCGCAATCAGTTCAGGTAACGGAGGTGGCAACACTTCATAGAGATTCAACTCGCGGACAGGCGGCTCGTAGGCGGCCAGTGCCTCGCGTAGTGGGCTACCGCGTGAAGCAATATCCAGAACCCCCACCACGTAGGCTAGCAACAGACCTGCCACCCCGATCAAAAACAGGCGTAGCGGAGTTATCCACCGCCTCTTGAAACGCTTTGGCAAATCGGAACGTAAGGCAAGGCCGGCCGGCTCCTTTTGCCAAATCTTCCGGTGTAGTTCGCTACGCCGATCCTGCAGCAGTATCGTGCCGCGATCCATGATCTGATAACGGCCTTTGAACCCCAGGCCAAGGATCAATTCATAGAACTCCAACAAATGCATCGGCGGCTTTTCCTCCGCCATTGCCTTCTCTAGCTTGACGAAACAATCCTCGCCCCCCCAGGCATCGCCATGAAACTCCACCAGCAGCGACATTTCCGGCAAGGGCGCTCCACAGTTCCGGCACCACTCATTGACCACCTCGTCAATATGGGTACAGAGGAGATAGGATGCGTCGTCCGCCCAATGCCCGGCCAGATCACTACTGGCGAGACTTTCCCGAAACATGCGAACTTCCAGACCGAGCTGCTTGCGTTTTCCTGCATCGAAAGTATGCTGCGCAGCCTCCTCATGATGCAGCAGCAATAGTGCGGGAATGGCTGCAGATACGCACGGATTTGCCCATTTTGATGCTGCGGCTCCGAATCGAGCAACGATGCTTCTCCTGCCGAATACCGGTCGTCCACTGACTGTTTCTTGCTTTGATTGAGCGAGTGCAGGTGCTTCCTCGAGCGGAACCTCAGGAGCTTCCGCTACAGGGGCACCTATCGCCGGCATTACAGAAGTTTGCGGCATGGCACTTGAAATTCGCTGGGCAATATCCCCTAGAGCCCCCATCGACGAAACTCCCCCAGCCGTCGGAACCCGGCGCAAGGCGTTCATTACCTCGTCTAGACCTTTCATGCGACTTTCCCTTCGCGCAAGCCCCAGGCTTCAAAACGCAGTTCCGGAAAATCGCCAACCACCCGGAGCGCCATGGCAGCGCCAGTCGTCGTCTCTTTCCAATAGGGGTCGATAGACTCCACCTCAAAATAAACACTCTGCGCATAAAACGGCAGATTCCTGGGCACTGCCGCCAACGGTAACAGGCGGGCTCCGGGAAGTTGCAAGTCCACCAACTTATTGATTTGTTCGACCGGGCCAAACTTGACCTGGGTTGGCAGCATACGACGCAGCTTTTCGCCGGGCATCGCGGCAGAAAAAGCAAATACCATCTTCTGTAGCTTCCATTGCGGATCATTGATGCACAGATACACCTGATCGCCACGATCCTCGAAACGTAACGAAATAACCGACGACTCGATGATCAGCGCCAGCGCCCGACGTAAGGCCTGCGACAACACGCTAAAACATGATTGCAAGTTGTCGTGTTGGTAGCGCCATCTTTGCGCCGCGAGCATCGCCTCGACGTTTGGCAAAACAGAAAGCCGGCCGAGCAGTCCTGTCAGCTCCAGATAGAGGTCGGCCGGATGCAGTGGATCATAGGCATCAAGATGATCCAGGCGCATCCTGTATTCGGAGATCGCTTGTGCAGCAAGCATCTCGATCAGATCGGCAACCCCGCCACCGCTCGCCAAAAGGCGCAGACTGGCGGTAGAACTGAGGCGCTGCTGGAGCAGGCCCTGAAACTCTTTGCAGATGGCGAGCAGGCGTTGCTGGGCTCGAACATCAAGCATGGGTGGAATAAATTCGTCATCAAGAACGATCCCACGATTTCCCTGACGTCCGGCAATCACGGCAATCGGCAAGCCTGTCTCATTGGCCCCCAAATGGTCAGCCAGGCAAAGGCGCGTCCGTAATTGTCCAACTTGCATGGCGACCCGCTGTGGCGAGCCTTCCGGATCCAGACCCAGATTGCAATCCTGAATTTCAGCCTCAACCACCTTGTAGCGTGCAATCGACTCGGACTCACCGAAGCCGGTCACTCCATGGGCCACATTGACCCTGACGCTCGCCAGACAGATCTTTGCGCCAATCGGCGCATTGGCAAGATCCAATTGAATAGGTAAGGCATCACAACCGGGAACGGAAAAAGGTGTGCCATCGGCGAATAGGCCTCGAGCACGCAGAATGGCGAAATAGCCCTGATGCAACAGGTCCTGATCAATCTCCAGTTCGCTGAATCCCCAGCCCAGATTGGTAATCTGCGACAAGCGACTATTGACCTGGTGTTCGATGTAACGCTCCTGCTGCTGAAAATGCTGGGCTTCGACCAGCAGGCCATCGGTCCAGACCACTCGGTTGATATTGTTTACAGACATGTGTTTCGGATCCTATTTACAGACAGGTTGGATGCCCGGGCTTACTTTGCTGACTTCAGCAATCACGTTTTTGTCAATTCTCGCCCAGTGGCAAGTATCTATTTCTGCGGGGGATTTCAGCTTGAGAATATTATTTCCGACAGATCCGGCCTGAATAAAATCGGCGGTCACAGTGATCCAGGCATTTTCTTGGTAGGGAACTCGCGTCGAAAAGTTGGCTACGCGATTAGCGACCAGAATAGCCTCTTCAACCTTCACCAATTTGGAACTCGATTCGGCACATTTGGCACTTAAATCAAGGGGTGGCAACCAGTCTTCGGCCAAATGCGTGTACACACAGATGCGAACAGGTCTAGAGATCGTCTCCCCCTCTTTCATATTTACTTCCGGGCCGGCAAAAAGTGTCAGCGATGCCGCTCGATTCGTCGGCAATATTCGCTGCGGCATGCCGCTAACCAAGACGCGCGCAGCATCTCCCAGCGTGCATCCGCTCAACAGGACAACGGTAGCCAGCACGAGCAGGGGATTCTTGCTATGCATCTCAGATGACAAGAATTTTTAGTTGGCTGGGAATTAAACGAACGCCCAGAGTATTCGCCGTGTTCGGCATGTTGATACTAGTCATCCGTGTGATCGGCGCACCACCGACAAAGAAATTGGGTTTGCAGGTGATGTGAAAGGATAATCCCTTGACCGTCCCCGAAATAATTCCCCCACAACAACCGGGCTCATCGCAGAACGTGACAGGAATGATCGTGGCCAAGTTATGTACTGGGCCACCGACATAGAGAATATTTGGAACATTGGGAATGGCCATTGAGCCAAACGCAAGGTTCGGATAAGGAATTGGAATGCAAAGCGGCGGTGTCTTGCAGACATCGGCCGGCGAAATATCGACACCACCCGCTGAACTGTTAGCAAACATGAATTTTTTCGTCCGGTAAGATAATTCGAAGACTGGATCCGTTCATCCGAAATGCAGTTGAGCACCATCAACCTTAAGCAAGGCACTGGCCTGTATGGCACCTAGCTGTGTATGCACGCTATAGCTCTGGCGCGCCTCGACAGCGACGGCGCTGGCATTGAGCAGACTCGATCCGCTGACGTTAATCACCTGGGTCGATGTGTTCTGGACCGATAACTCGCAATCGACCCGCAGATTCATGGCGACAAAGCCCAAGGTATTCTCAGCCTCAAAATGCAACTCGTTGGCCTTGATATGGAGCCGATTTCGCCCTAGATCGATCGTCACTTGACCAGCCTCGCAGTCACGCTCGAGTACCGCCAGGACGTAATAGTGTCCAGCGCTGCCGACGACTAAAACCAGATCGCCATCCTGCGGCTCGACCAGACAACTGACCGCAATCTTGAGTTTGCATCCAGGGGCATCCACCAGTGCCAAGCCGTCTTCATTCCGGATAACTCGAGCCAGGCCTTGACCCACACTCGGCGCGATACCGGGAAACTCCATGCGTTCTTTGCGGGGCGCCAATTCACACCCGCCTGAAATGATATTTTCAATTTTCATGCGTGCTTTCTCGTTCGGCCGGGGCGGTGTAATGACCACCAATCCCCATCTTCGAGTTCTGAGGGAATAGCAAAAGGAGCGTGGCAAACATCGGCATCCCGCCAATCATTGGGGTCCTGGCCGAGCAAGTTGGCATCCTCAAACCGGGATCCTGACAGGCAGCACCCATCCAACCTCACGCCTCTTGCATCAAGGTCAGGGGCCACTAGACCGCGCAGGTCGCACTCGACCAAGGAGGCCGCGCGAAAAGACAGATGGGGTGCCTGCGCATTCCGAAAGCTGCAATGATTTAGCTGCGCGCCATCAAAAGCCGCCGCATAGAGATGAAGGCCATCGAACACAGAATCGCTAAGGATGCTCTTGTCGAATAGTGCAATCTGTAGCTGGCTACCGGAAATGCCCCAGTCGGCTATCTGACAACTCGACCACGCACTCTGAGCTAAGGCACAGGATTCATAGTGCATACGGCGCCCGCTTGAGCCAATCCAGCGATTGTTGACACCCTGGCAATTCAAGAAGGCGACCTCCTCAAAAGCACTATTGGCTACGATCACCCTTTCCATTGTGACGTTACGCCAGAACATGCGGAGTATCTTGCACTCAGCCAACGATCCATCGTGCACTGCCGAAGCAGCGATGTTCCAATCCTCAATCGCTGTTCGCGCGATTGTCAGACACTGGATGTCGCAGGACTCAATCTGCCAATGAATCCAGGATGATGCGTTGATTAACATGCGGATGAATTTGCTGCTACGCCAGCTACATTGAGTCCATTGCCCCCCCTCGATAAGACACTCAGAGAAATCACTATCCACGATCAACGTCCCGTTCGCACCACAAGTATCGAAACGAACACCTTTGAACTTGCAGCCGATGAATTCACTCTGATCGAAACGGCAACGCGAGAAAAAACAACTATCGAGTGTTAGACCTTGCCAAAGGGTGTTGGAAAAATTGCAGTCGACGAAATGCGTACCTGGAGGAGCTTCGTCGAAGTGACTCCCAGAAAAATCGCGTTCCTTGACCGGCATACCGCTAACCATGGAAACATCAGGCACGTTGTTCGCTTCGTTAGCAAACATGAGTTGTCCTTCGTGGCACCTCAACGACGGCCTCTAGCCTGTTATCGCACCACAATTTCCGCCAGTCGTCATAACGTTCGACAAAACCCAAATTGGCGCCAATCAAATTGCATTGCGTCATGGTTGAAGAACGAAGATCAGCACCATACAAATTGGCCCCCTTTAAGGAGCACGCAACCCATCTGGAATTAGCCAATTGGGCATGCATCAGGTTTGCCATGCCAAGATCGCTGCTCACCCAACTACTTCCGTCTGCTTGCACCCCGAACAGGATCACCTCTTTCCAGGAACAACACTCACTCAAACTATTGGCGAGCGAGGCTTCGACGAGAGAAACTTTTACGAACTCACACTCGATCCACCTGGAAGCTGAGATGTCGCAGCCATCAGCGAAAACACAGGTGGTAAAAATGTTGTTCTCGACGATGGCTGCAGACATATTGGTTTCAACCCAGCTACACTTCTCCCAAAGACAGTCCATCGCATTGAGTCCCCTCATGTCGCAGACAAGAAAGGCATGATTAGTGAACTGGCAAGCGCGCACGCAAATCCCAGGAAGAGACGAATCTTTAAACATCACCCCATCGCACTTCACGTTGAGAAGCTGAAACTGGCTCCCCATTCCTTCGATAACGAAACAGTTTTGCCACCCCCCACCCTTTAGGCGAACTAGGGAAAAGTCACATTTCTCGAAATGAACGGAAGACAACAGTCCTTCTTCCCAGACACTGCCTGTCAGCAAACAGGAGTCGAAGCGGCAGGAAGACAATACGGCGCGATCAAAAACTGCGTTATCAATCTGACAATTGATAAAAATGAGATTCCTCAGGTCGGCATCTTGCCAGTTGCAGCGAGAGAGATCGCACCCCAGGAACTGCACGCCTTGCCAGGACTGCCCCGAGAAATCAGATTGCGACAAATCGGCATTGCGAATCACCAGATCATCCCGCCGTTTGTCGCGCGGCCAGCCTGACAATTCCTTACGCCATTCGGTCTTGTCCATGTCGGACGGTGGCAAGCCATGCCCCCGCATTAGGCTGAGTGCACACTCGTCATTCGCTTTCATATCCTGCGCCTTCGCCTGGCTTGCCGCATCTTCGGCCGACCGAACAACAGCCGCGTAATGCGCCATGCGCTTGACTACCTCGTGATACGGCCGCGGCTTCTGCATTGTGCGAGGATGATCCTCCGGCATCAGGAGATATTCCCAAGCCCAACCGCTGCTGGCCGGTGGCAATAATTCATCGTCACGCATACCTTCGGTACCGTTACGCTCTAAATCCAGGCGCCGGGCTGCAACTTCGACAAGATGCTCATATTGGTGCGGTGATTTAATTTCTGACAGCGCACCAACCAGGCAATCCAACTCATCTGACAACATGTCGGATACCGGCAATACACCATTGAACAAAATCACACCAACATCACGATCAGGAAAAAACCACAGCGTTTGGCGTTTTAGCTGAACCTCCTCAAATACCGATTCTCCCTTGCGCCGCACAACAAGTTGTCCAGTCAAGGGAGGCGTTACCCCACGATAACCTTGCCCTTCCTTACCCATACCGGTCAATGAGAACGGCACCGAGACTGGCCAATTGTCAGTCGCCAACCATTGATCAGGTGGGGCTAATTGAAAAAAGCGCCGGTCCATCTTTTCCGGCCAGCCGGGATGTTCACGATTCTCACTCGCTGGCGCCAGGTCTCGCTTCTTGTGTGAGACGAACTGGGCTCGTTGACGCCAACGTGTATCAAGAGGGCCGGTCGCGGCCATAGACTGCACTTCCTCGCGGTGATCACCGGGCAGCGTTAGTGACGGAGCAGAATCGCCGCGAGGAAACGCTACGCCGTAACCACGCCCCACGGGGTTGTCCGGACAATCCGGGCCGCCGTAGGCGTTCGCATAATCCAACTCAAGTCGGACCAGACCTTCGGCATTACGCATCTGCCCGAACCGTTCATGACAATCGATTTTTTTATGACTATCGCCGACTACAACCTCGGCCGTCCACTGCACAGCCCCCCCGGCAGCATCTGCTTGTCTTGCCACGGCAAAACCAGCGAGCAACCATTCGGCATATGGCTTGGCCATTGCCTCGTCGAGTAGCTTGAACGACATGGGTGCCGTCTCCAGCGCAGTCCACACTTCAGCCTCATGCAGCAGAATCCGGGCATCGCTAAGACGAAAACCAAAACCGGCAGTAATCCCTAGCAGGGATTGCCGTCCGAATTTGACCGGCGCCATAAGAACAATGAGATGTTGAGGCTTAATGACTTTCATATTTTTCAGTCGGTCGTCTGGATCATGCTACATGTAGATGCTTATGCCGCGGATCGCTAGCCTGAGTGCCCCGATATCAAGATCGACACCGGTGATCTTGGCCCAGACACCGGTCACCCGAGCCTCCAGATTGGTGGCCTTGATTGCAACGGAGGTTGCCTCAATGGTTACCCCTTTGACTTCAAGATGCATGCCGTAAGCGATGATCGCCGCCCCGATCACTTCGAGGTGCATACCGGTCGCATCAATCGTCGTACCACTGATCCGCCCCCACAAGCCAGTAAGGTCTATACAGGCACCGGTAATTCTCAACCACACCAAAGTCATATCGAGGCGTACGCCAGTCATTTGGGCGGAAATTCCCGTCACACCAATGGATTCTCCTGTTAGTACCAAATTGAGACCGATCATGTTGACACGGCTGCCAATGGCGGCAATGTCAGAACCGATGAAAGAGGTTGCGCTACCGATCATCG
Organism: Pseudomonadota bacterium; assembly: GCA_018261905.1. Lineage (GTDB taxonomy): Bacteria > Pseudomonadota > Gammaproteobacteria > Burkholderiales > Rhodocyclaceae > Azonexus. Next base: position 407,114 of record JAGTRU010000001.1, read on the forward strand.
CGATGTTCTGGCCGACAAATTCGGCATTCAAGCCATAGGCGGCGATATTGGCCCCGACAAACGAGGCACAGACTCCGGTAAAGGTCAGTTGAGCCCCGGTAAACAGGGCCCGTACCCCAGTAATATCGATCAATGCCGCCTGCTGGATGATCGTCGTAGTCGTTGTCTGGGTTAGCGTGCGCGCAATCTGAACATAACTATCCTGGTCAATGGCGGTCGAGGAATTGCGCTCGACGGTCTGCTGATAGTCGCGTTCGGCATGGATCATCACGCGCTCTGCACCGCGTAGATCATCAAAAGTTATCTGGCTAGAGTTCTGTGGATCGCCATAGCTGAGAGAGCGGGAAACTAGTCCGGAATAGCGAATATCCTTGGGCAAATCGTAGGGAGGCGGCAACTCGCCGTTATATACAATCCCAGCCATCAACGGGCGATCAAGGTCACCATCAACATACGTGACCATGACTTCCTGTCCGACACGAGGTATCGCGACGGTACCCCAGCCCTTACCAGCCCAGGTTTGCGAAACGCGCATCCAGCACGAGGAATTCTCCTCTGTCGTCGTATAGCGGTCCCAATGAAAGTGGACGCGGATACGACCAAGGGCATCCGTATGTACTTCGACCCCCTGCGGGCCAACCACGGTGGCGCTCTGGATCCCAGGCACGGTCGGTTTTTTGTAGCGACGGAGCGGATGGAACTCAATATCGTCAGGCAACACCGTAAATTTGCAAACGGTGCTGTCTCCATGCATCGTACTATCCAAGTCGTTTACGAATTCGTATTCTGTGCCGAGAAGGAAATAGCGACGGTTTCGGCTACTATCGGGATGCAAACTTAACGAGAAAGCCTGCCCCAAAACCAGGCCCTTGGCGTTGGATTTCCCGTTCATGATCCGTGCTTCCGCCTGCCAGGCAAGAAGACGCATTTTTGCCAGGAACTCGCCCCGTTGCGACTCGTAATACCCCTCAGCATAGTCATAGTATTCAAGCTGAACACCCTGCAGCGTTTGTTGGACCTCTTCCGCATTGGTTTGCAGAACATCGCTGGGTACGTGATAGTTAAAATCGCGAAGCACGATGGCGTTGGGACGAACCTTGCGGGTTCTTTGCAGGCGCTGGATGCTTTCGCGATCAACCAATGGTCTCCCCTCTTCACCGTCCGGGTTGAAGTCTAGTTGCGGGTAGATTCCGCTCTGGTCGACAAATACCTGAGTATCGCTGAGCACAATCGTATGCCCGTCCTGATCATGGCGGATGAAGTAATAAATCCCTTCGTCCTCTAGCAGTCTGCTGGCAAAGGCAAGATCGCTTTCACGGAACTGCACGCAGTACTCTCGCTTGTCGTAGTTTCTTGCCAAATTGAACTCAAACCTGGCAAAGCCATAACCCCGGAAAACTGCCTCAACAATTTCCGGCGCCGACAAGTCTTGGTAAATCCGACAATTTTGATTCTGCTTGAGGAAGGACAACCAACTGCCAAGCTTTAACGAATAGGTGTATTGATCACCTTTTTGCCCGGTATCGACACCTTCAAATACGTAAGCATTGAAGGTCCGTGTCGCGGAACCGTCCTGCTGCGAAATATCGATAGATATTTGGTCGCCAAGCAGGCCATCAAGGTCAAGATCCGGGCGCGAGCAGACCAATTCAAGTTCGTAGCTCGGCGTCCACGACATTTCTTCCTTAACGGAAAAACTCAACGCTAAAGAATCTTTCAGCTTTTCACTTCTTAGTTCAATCAAGCGCATGATGAAATCTCCATTCCGGATTCGAAACTTTCGCTCTTATCGCCGGCTAAATTGCCAGCTTGATCGCCAGTCTGATCAACCAGTTCAAGGGCTAGGCCATCTCCCCCAACCACCCGTACCTGCTGCAACGGAATGCCTTCACGCTTCGCAACCAATAGTTCCTGCGCCAGCGCCGGTAAGACCGTGGCCCGAATCAAGTCTTCAATGGCGCGACCACGGTGGGGATGACCGGCTGCCGTATTGGCGACCCACTCAATAGCCGACCCATCGATTTCCAGCTCGACCCCTTGTTCCTTGACGCGAAGCGCTAGCTGATCGAGATAGTGAGCGGCAATCGACTGTAGTGCGGACAAGCCTAATGGGCAGAAGGGTAGAACCTGCATGCGGGCCAATAAGGCCGGAGGAAAGCTGCGCTGCAAGGCTGTTTGGGCGAGTTGGCTGAGCTGCCCGAAGGTCGCCGGTTGCTCCGCCAAAGCCGCAACCTCAATTTCGTCGGCACCGATATTGCTGGTCATCAAAATCAGGCAATTCCTGAAACTGACTCGCCGTCCTTCCCCATCTTCCATCCAACCGCGATCAAAGACTTGGTAAAAGACCTCGTGAACATCTCGGTGCGCCTTATCGAACTCGTCGAGAAGTACCACACTGTAGGGTTTACGCCATACCGCCTCGGTCAGTACGCCCCCCTTGCCATAACCAACATAGCCCGGAGGAGCTCCCTTCAAGGTGGCTGCAGTGTGCGACTCCTGGAATTCGTTCATGTTGAACTGAATCAGATTGTGCACCCCGCCAAACAAGACTTCGGCGAGCGCCACTGCCGTCTCCGTCTTGCCTGTCCCGGTTGGCCCCGTCAGCATGAATACGCCGAGTGGCCGGTTAGGATCGTGAATACCTGCACGAGCCACCTGCAATGCCTTGCTTAAAGCGGTCAATGCGCCGCTCTGGCCGAATACGCGGCGCTCCAGGCGCTCGCGCAACTCCAGTGTGGCATCAATATCATCACTCATCATGTCGACATCAGGAATGCCAGTCCATTCGGAGAGCACGGCAGCAATGGTGCGTTGATCCACCCACGGCTGGATCAACGCTTTGCCCTGCTGCAAGATATCCAGCCGACAAATCAGCTCGGGGATGGCGCCGCGGTCTTGATCCGAGATTCCAGCCTCAAGAATCTGCCCGACCTCGCAAACCATAGCCCGTGCCGTAACAACCTGTTCGCTAAGTTGGTCTGCGCGAGCCTGGTGTGCGGCGCGACGCTCCCGCAATTCTTCGTAATTGATGCTCCCGTCAACCGCCAGTTTGGCATCCTGCTCAGCCCACTGTAGTTGCAGATCCAGTGCCAGCACCGCCTGTAGCTCGCGCTCGAGAGCCGCCGGCGGCGCCACTCGACTCATTGCGACACGGGCGCACGCGGTGTCGAGCAAACTGATTGCTTTGTCCGGCAAATGGCGGCTTGGTAGATGACGTTTCGACAATTTGACTGCTGCGGCCAATGCGTCATCGGTAATACGTACCCCGTGATGCTCGGAAAACCGATTGGCAATCATCCGCAACATGGTGATCGCTTCCTGCTCGCCGGGTTCATCCACCACCACCGGTTGCATGCGTCGCGTTAATGCCGCATCCGGTTCAATAAATTGTTTGTATTCGCTCCAGGTTGTCGCGGCAACCATGCGCAACTTGCCCCGCGCCAACATCGGCTTAAGCATGTTTACCGCATCACCGGTACCGGCTTGTCCCCCCGCGCCAACCAGCGTGTGTGCTTCATCGCAGAAAAGGATGATCGGTACAGGCGAGCGCTCAATCGCATCCACCACAGACTTCAAGCGTGCCTCGAACTCGCCTTTCATGCTGGCTCCTGCCTGCAGGCGCGCCAAATCGAGACACCAGACTTGAGCATCGGCTAGCACCGGTGGCACCATGGCATCGGCGATGCGTTGTGCCAGAGCCTCGACGATGGCTGTCTTCCCCACCCCGGCTTCACCCACCAGAATAGGGTTGTTCTGACGACGACGAAGCAAGATATCGATAACCTGACGAAGCTCATTGTCACGACCAATCACCGGATCTAGTTCGCCGCGCTTCGCTTGAGCAGTCAGATCGTTGGCCCATTTGATCAATGCATCGGCATCGGAAACGGTATCGTTGTTATTGTGAATAGGAACATCCGGCGAGTTCATAGGACGATCACCAGCCTCCCGCCAACCTCGCCCAGCCTGTTCGAGTACATTCGAAGCTGCCGGCCACTGGATCCTTTCGAATTGCGGACTAAGGTGATAAAGAGTCCGCCGCAACTGTTCATTTTCAAGCGCAGCGAGCAACACATGGCCCGAGCGGATATGTTGTGAGGTGGCTACCAATTGACTGACGGCCAGCGCACTTTCCATCGCATGATCGACACGTGCCGAGATATCGATTGACGCCCCCTGACGCTTCGGGAGACGGGCCAATTGCTTTTGCAAGTGCCCCAGCAAGATGACAGGATCACCTTTGAAGTGTGATAACAACTCCGAGAGATCGCTCTGCTCGCGCCGAAACATACAAACCAGCCAATGCTCTAGCTCAATGAACTCGTGTTCGCTTTGACGGCATAGCGCCGTTGCCTCAACCAGAGCTTCATAAGCCATCGTGCCCAAACGACCGAACAACCGTTCTCGATTCATTCCATGCTCCATCAAAACAACACCACAGGGTCATAGGCGCAGACTGTCTTAATACCTGCTGAAGGCTTTATCCAGGCGTCCTGGCCAATACGCGTTTTTCCCAACGAGGCCCGCAACGAAGAAGCGGTCCGTACCTGCACATCAATCCGGGCGCTAGCCTGCCCCCCCGTGTAGTCGTCAATGACACGGACCATTGTTTTCATTCGCTCGGAAGCTCGCTGAAATTTTGGAAAATCCACGGCATCCAAGGGTCCAATCTCAACAAGGATCGCCGACTGCGTATCGAAAACCCGCCGCCCAATGCGCCATTGTCCGAGGTGCTTCTCGCCAGGATTGCCATAGCCAACTTCGATCCAGCGCCCATAGCGGGGGCTGACCTTGACCTGAATTGAGAAATAGCTGGAAAGAATGCTCTCAAGTACGGATAGGCTCCGCTCTGGGCGTACATAGGCCCAGGCAGCACTTTTCCGGCACCGCGAAACATGTCGGGAAAACTCCTTGTCATTACCCGCCATCCAACCAGACGCGAGTCTCCCAAGACGCTCTGAAAACCCCTCCAGACGAGGATGGGCAAACATACTGAGTAGCGGATGTGTATTGGCGAAAGCACGATAATTCAGGATTGCCAGATGACCGCTGAGCAAATTCAGAAATGCCTCGAAAGCGGCATTTCGTTCCAGAGTACGTTCGTGCTTGGCATGCTCGGTGATATGAATCGGCATTGGTCCAAATGGAGCAAACAAACCGAAATGCCGAACACGGACATTGACTTTGTAGCTAGAAACCTCACTGGGATCGTCTTCAACATAGGTATCCGGGGTAAATGTCACTTGCTGCAAATCGGTACCGGAAAAATACATTTCGGCAGCTTGTCCGATTTGTAGCCAGTTCTGGTCCCAACCAGGACGAATGCCGCGCCCATCGACGGCGACAAGTTGTTCGAGTCGTCGCAACAATTCGTCGAACGTCTTGTGATTGGAAATTCCACGCCATGTCTCGTCGGGTAACACCTTGCGCTCGGCACGCGCAGCGGCGACATAGAGCATGGCTTCGTGCAGGCGATCGATTTCTTCGGTCGAAAGCCGCATCAATGCGTCCCTCTGGCCAGATCCAGGTTGGAAAAATGGCCACCGGGCTCACCGTCAAACTCGATATCCACCTCTAGCGCATCATTCAAATTCACACATTCCAGAAGTGCCTGGCAGACGATTCGCGAAAACAACCAGTCACCTCCGTCAGGATGGCTCTTGCTATCAATATTGATCAGCAACTTGTTGGAGCGGACCCAGGACATTGGGCCTGGCACAGGAGAGCGCGAAAAACCAAGGGCATTCCTTGCCCGGTCGAGGCTGGCAACCCGTCGCTGATCCGCCTGAATTGAGGGAGTACAGGCGAGCGACAACCACAAGCGTATAGCTTCAGCGACGTCATGTTCGCCACGCGACCGAATGCGCAGCGGATTACTACCCAAGAACTGTACGGCCTCCCAGTGCCGTTCAGGTAGTGGCTCATCGCGAGCTTCGCTAGGTAATCTAAGACATTCAATCTTCTGTACAGAACAGGCCTCGGACAGCGTGAAGCCAGCGCGATCAAGCTTCTCGCGATACCAGCCACGATCACTGACATAACCGTCGATCTGAAGGAACTTGATATCCTCCGGCAAACCGAGATCAGAATTCAGCGAAGCGCTGACGAAATGCCGCGCAGGCAATTGGTCGCGCAGAACCGAGTGATCGATTGCACCATAGGTGGCATGTTGCTTTCGATAATTGAAGAATCCTTCCTGTCCGCTGACGGAAAATGCCTCACGGGGCGGCACCGGACTCAGTTCGATGCTGCGCCCACTCGCGAGCATGGCTCGACATTCAGTGAGATGGTGAATATCGAAAGCCAGCGGCCGCATGCGATCGACGACGACCCACTGGTCGGTTTGGTTTGCGTTATAGATTAGCGGGTCAAATCTCTTGGGGTACAAGTTGATAATCGGCGTTGCATACAGCCGGAAATTACCAACACCGATCCGATGCATAATCAAGGTCGGTTCAGACTTCAACATGAAAACAAGATGGAATTTCTTGTGTCCGGATATTTTCTTGAATAATCTCGACAAACCAGCAACCCGAACACCAAGGAACTTGGCTGGCTGAGCGAAATATTCGCGCAACAGGCGAAGCCCTGGCAGCATGCTGGCCGATGACGGAAGTAACGCCTCATTATCCGAAACGCCGATGATTGATAGTTCTGATGGTGCCAGCTCAAAAAAATCTAGGGCACTACTATCTTCGCCCCAAGCAAACACTTTGAGACTGCCGTGCAACAGGGTCTTCTGTATCGCCAAGGCCAGCGGAACATCACCAGCCAGCGTCAAATTGACATGATCCGTTTCCAGATCACCAAGAGTAGCGTTGCTCTGGGCTGTAAACTCGAAATCAATGACGCCCGCTGCTTCGGTTGCACGAGCGGCAATTCTCGGCGGCAAATGGCTAATCGTCTGGGCACAGCGAACCTGAGACAGTTCAAGAGGCAACAAGTGCACTTCCTGGCCGGTGGTAAAACGTAAGCTGGCACCGCCCCCCGGCAAGTTTGCCTGGATTATTGCCCCTTTCTTGATGCGTTGCCCGCTCATACATTCCGGGGAAGAAAAGTCAGGCTCAAAGGCAACCGTCGCAATTGACGGGGTCGCCTCATTCCACAATGGCGCTACCCGCGAAAGTACTTGGCGCGCGAATTCTGCATGTTCCACATCAAGGCGTGCATGCACTCGGGCCGACAAAAAGGCGACCCCTTCCAGCAAACGCTCAACAAATGGATCGCTCACCGTATCGTTGTGCATGCCGAGTTCGCCAGCCACCTGCGGATAGGCATCAGCAAAACATTTGCCAGCCTCGCGCAAAAACCGTAGCTCCTCGTTATAGAGCTCAATGAAATGCGGGTTCAAAACTTAAGGCTCCGCACTAGATTAACTGCCCCATTACTGAAATCTACCGCTAACCGAAAAACGACAGCCCCGTGTGAACCATGACGAGTCGTAGCATCGATCTCGAACAAGATTGACTGTCTGAATTGCTGATCCGTATCGGAGAGCGCGTTAACCCGAAGCGTCCGGGGATCAAGACGCGGTTCGAACAAAGGAATCATGCGCCGCAAGTGCCGAACGACTGCCTCGGTATCACTCCGGCTGTTACTAACCAGACCGGCTATCGGCAAACCATAATTTAGGACCGATACCACTGCTGGGGCCTCCTGTTCAAGCGGCAGCGTTCCGCTTCTCGTGGCATGCTGCAGAAGTTGGGTGACATCTTCGCAAATGCTTTGTTCGACGCCCTTGCCCCCTTGACTGCTGATGCGGCCATAAAGGTTTGGGGTGAAGGAGTGTCCGCGAGCCAAAGATCTCATGGGGTTCTATAGCACCGCCGGATGGCGAACCGTCCGGCGGTGCCTGTTCCTATAATGATTCAGAGGAGATTGCCTTAAACGACGGCATTCAGCTTCAGGTCGTAGCCAGCTTTGCTGACAGCACCCATGGTGCCGTCGTTACGCTGTTCCTTATACTCAAGCTCGATACGGGCAAAGTTGATCTTGATTTCATCAACAGGCAGGACGGTATCGGTTTCGCCACGCGTCGTAGCCATACCACCGGGCAGATTGCCGACGGTAGTAAACGATGAAACCAAGCAGTTACTGAAGGTCACCGTCAGGAAGTCCATCTGCGTACCGCCGGACTTACGGCAAATCAGCTTTGCCTGGGGAACATGCTCCCCGGTTGCGCACATCAAGAAAAGTTTCGGAGAAGCCTTATTCGAGACCATCCGGAACTCGAAGTCTTTCATTTCGACCTTGCCGGCACCGCCGCCGCTACCAAAACCCCAGCGACCCGAGTTTTCTTCAGCCCACTGCCAGCTCTGGACCTGAATCAGGCCAGGATACTGGGCGTCCGGAGATTCCCCCTCGACACCATCAATTTGCAGGAAATAGTCAACAAGTGCAGCAGCCATAATTACCTCTTTAAAGTTAGCTTGGATACCGTGTCAGGAACCTGGTTGGAGCTCCACATTTCCGAAAAGTGAGGAGAGTCCACCCAAGAGGTCGTTACTTCGTCGCCGTCTTGGCAGACGGCAGCTTAGATACCAACCGGAGCGACACGGTTAAACCCTCCAGTTGATAATGCGGGCGCAGGAAAAACTGAGCGCGGTAATAACCGGGGTTATCCGGTAGTTCATCCACGATCACTTCTGCAGCAGATAGCGGACGACGAGACTTGGTCGCCTCGCTGGAAATCGTCGGGTCGCCATCGACGTAATTCATAATCCAGTCGTTCAGCCAGCGCTGGGTTTCCTCGCGTGACTTGAATGAACCGATCTTGTCCCGGACGATGCATTTCAGGTAATGGGCAAACCGACAGGTTGCAAAAATATAGGGCAGGCGGGCCGAGAGATTGGCATTTGCGGTAGCGTCGTCATCCTCGTAAATTGTTGGCTTATGCAAGGTCCGAGCGCCAATAAACGCGGCCATATCGGAATTCTTGCGAAACACCAGCGGCATAAAGCCAGCATTTGACAATTCATGCTCTCGCCGATCTGAGATGGCGCTTTCAGTCGGGCAATAGAGTAATTTCTCGCCATCACTACCGGAGTAAACATAGTTTGGTAGTATTTCCACGGAACCACCTGATTCCACCCCGCGAATTTTGGTACACCATCCATACTCGGAGAAGGCACGCGTGATGTTTGCGCCCATTGCATAGGCGGAGTTGGCCCAGCAAAAATCATTCGCGTTGTCGGGATCGATTTTTTCCTCGAAAGCGAACTCCTGAACCTCATGGGTATGGGCTCCGTAAGGCAGGCGAGCCATGAAACGTGGCATGGTCAAAGCCAAATAGCGCGAATCATTCGACTCACGCAAACGTCGCCATGCAGCGTACTCGACAGCCTGAAAGATCTTGGAGATGTCACGGGGATTACCCAATTCGGTCCACGAATCCATCTGCATCGTCCCCGGCGCTACTGCGGAGATGAATGGAGCATGCGCCGACGCAGCGATCTTGGCCATTTCGGTCAGCAAGGCGACATCCTGTGGGCTGTGATCGAATTCGTAATCGCCAATCAGGCAACCAAAGGGCTGGCCACCAAACTGACCGAATTCCTGCTCATAGACTTTTTTGAAGATAGGGCTTTGATCCCAGGCACCGCCCTTGTAATGACGTAAGGTCCGCCCCAGCTCTTTTTTGCTGATATTCATGACTCGAATACGCAGATTAGCGCTCGTCTCGGTATTGGAAACCAAATGGTGCAAGCCCCGCCACGCCCCCTCTATCGCTTGCATCTGCGGGTGATGCAGAATTCTGGTTAGTTGTTCCGAAATTTTCGCGTCGATCTCGCCAACCAGCGAATCAATAGTCTTCAACGCATCCTTGTAAACAACAACCTTGTCGCGACGCACAAAGCCCAACAAGGTGTTGACTGCAACCTGGACAGCCTCGGTAGCTTCATTAGTCCGCGGCCGGAAGGATTTCTTCAGCAAATCCGTTAGCTCGCCGTCATTTTCAACAGTGGCAACCAGCGGAGCGTCTGCTTTACGTTCGAACACTGCACTCATTGCATTTACTCTTTCGGCTCTTGGGGTTGATCGAGGTTTGTGACGTCCTGCACCGCTGCACCAGAGTCACTCGGCCAGTCGCCGTCGTCCTGAACAGCGATCTGCTTTCCCGTGTATTTAGGATTTGTCAGTAATTGCTCAATCAAATCCTGCGCAGCCATCTTGCCGTCCATATAAGTAGCAAGTTCTTTTAATTCATTGCGCGCCTTCATCAACGCTGCTAATTCGGGAATGCGCTTGGCAACCTCAGCCGGTTCGAAGTCCTTCATTGATTGAAAAGTCAGATCGACATCAATCAGGGCTCCTGGCTCGTCGGACAACGTATCGTCAGCATAGAAGGTCGCCTTCGGAGAAATCTGGGCCATCCGCTTATCGAAGGTTTCATCGTCAATATCAATGTAATCGCGCTCTTCGACCGGTGCCAAACTTGCCGTATTGTCCCCCGAGAGATTAGCCATCACACCGACCACAAACGGCAACTCGACCTTTTTCTGGGAGCCGTAAATCTCCACGTCATACTCAATCTGAACCCGTGGCGCGCGCTGCTTGCCGATAAATTTCTGTCCGTCGTAATGTTTTGCCACACCAACCCCCTTCACCAAAAAATTTCAAAAGTTCATCAACAAAGGCTTAGTTGCTTACTGGCCTTACCAATCGGTTTAGAAGCATTTCAGATTCCGAGAAAAGTTCGCGCATCAGCAACTCGAAATTCATATCAACCATGCGTTGCAATCTCTGAATGAAAATCGGCGCAGGATGGCCGCTTTCGTTTTCGCTGTAGTAACGAAGTAACGCATCAAGGACGATACGTACGTCTTCCCGATTTCGTAGTGAAAGACCTCTCTCGACCCCAATCGATACCCGGCTAAGGCTTTCCTCGGTAGCACACCCCAAGTCTTCGTAGAGGGCTGGTGTCTCTTCGCTAAGGCGTCCCATAGCAAGGGCTCTTGCCTTTTGCGCGGCATGTCCAACCAAGGTCATCAATTCGGTAAAATCGACGCCGCTATCGGCACTAATTTCATCAAGACGATGACTTATCTCTTCAATACACTGCTTGGTTTTTCCGAGCATATCGAAGACGGAAAGCCGACCAATCCCTGGATCAGCAGCGTCGTCCTGTAAAGCATTGTCAAGTGCTGAGCGATCATCAGGCGGCAGAACTTGCCCACCGAACTCTGGCAACAGGGCGGAGACCGGCCATAAGTAGCCGTTGAATAAGGGGAGTTTCTTGAATAGAGCAACACTGGGCGGACTCGCCAACCAACTAAGCACTGTCACGTGCAGATCACCTGTCGGTAATTCACTATCCCCCTGAGGAAATAGTTGCCCCGTATCCTTGAGAAGCAATTCAGAGATGTAACACAAGCCGCGATACCAACCGCTCAACCCCTCGCTTTCGGCTCGGGCCCGCAACATCCAGACTGCAACTCGGAGATCGTCCGCTTCACGGGCCAAAACCTCGCAATCGCTAGCTACACGCCCCCAATCGAAAGGAGCCTGCCCTTTGCGCAAAGGTGCATCGAAATCAGCCTCGTGATCCGCGATCGCTTGATCGAGTTCGATGAATCGCTCGTCAAACTCGAGATCAACAGCCCCTCCGTCCCCCAACATATAAGCAACCTATCTTTTTATTCGAATTGATCCGACACCAAAACATGCCATTGGTGTATTCATATGGGATATTCCAACGGAATTATTCGCCTGTCAATATGATTTTTTCACCTTGCCGTTATTTGTCCGCTTCTGTGCATCAAAAACGCGACAAGACGAAAGTAGGGCGTTTGCAAGCCTTGCCGCGTCAGCGCTGGCCGGATTGATATCAGAGTCCACCTTGCGGGCATGATTTCGGCAGGACCACTACGTCCCGGCACAGCCATGCTTTCAATGTCAATACCCGGCATCGCTTTCAGGACTCGCAAGCCATTCGCGAAACACCAACGCAAGATTCCACAGCGAACTCTTGCTGGCCCCGCCGGATCTACTGCGACCGGTTCTTCGGAGTAACAGCCGAAAAACTGTAATGGGCCAGCCCTATTATTGAGCGCTCCATGTCACGCCGCATTTAGGATATCCATGCACAACTCCCAGGGTTCCGCAAGCCTTGCATCCCGCGTAATACGTGGTATAACCCTCGACCAAAGCAATATAAGAGACAAGAAAAGATTCCAAGTGCCGTTTGGCTTTTACATCATCATGGCCGCGCAGTTCTTCTCCGCGCTGGCCGACAATGCCCTGCTCATCGCCGCTATCGCCGCCCTGCGCGAGATGCACGCGCCGGCTGAATACGAGCCGCTACTCAAGACCTTTTTTACCGTTTCCTATGTCGTACTGGCCGCTTTTGTCGGCGCCTTTGCCGACTCAATGCCGAAATGGCGGGTGATGTTCATCAGCAACCTGATCAAGATCGTCGGTTGCAGCATGATGTTCTTCGGTGCCAACCCGCTGCTCGCCTATGGCGTCGTCGGTCTAGGCGCGGCGGCCTACTCGCCGGCCAAATATGGCATCCTCACCGAATTCCTGCCGCATCGCCTGTTGGTCGTCGCCAACGGCTGGATCGAGGGCCTCACCGTCGGCGCCATCATTCTCGGCGTCGTGATCGGCGGCACGCTGATCAAGCCCGATATTGCCATGACCCTGCTCGCCTTCGATTTCCCGCTGATCGATACCGGGGTCAACACGGTAGGTGAAATGGCAATTTCCGTCGTCGCCGTGCTTTATATATTGGCCGCCATTTTCAATCTTTATGTGCCGGATACCGGCGTCGACCACAAGCCGCTCAAAAAGAACCCGTTCTACCTGGTGCACGAATTCGGCCACTGCCTTTCCCTGCTCTGGCGCGACCGTTTGGGCCAGATTTCGCTGGCCGTAACCACCCTCTTCTGGGGCGCCGCCTCGACCCTGCAGTTCATTGTTATCAAGTGGTCGGAAGTCGCACTCCACCTCGACCTCTCGAAGTCCTCCATGCTGCAGGGAGTGGTCGCCGTCGGCGTCGCCTCCGGTGCGGTGTTTGCCGCCAAGTTTATAACCCTGCGCAAATCGGTACGGGTCATTCCGCTCGGCATTGCCATGGGACTGATCGTCCTGATCATGAATTTCGTCGGCAGCATCTGGCTGGCCGTGCCCTTGCTGATCCTGATCGGCGGCCTCTCAGGCTTCTTCGTGGTGCCGATGAACGCCCTGCTCCAGCATCGCGGCCATATTCTGATGGGCGCCGGTCACTCCATCGCCGTGCAGAATTTCAATGAAAACCTGTCCATCCTGATGATGACCGGCATCTATTACCTGATGATCAAGATCGACATGTCGATCTACTGGGTAGTTACCCTGTTCGGCCTGTTCGTCAGCGGCATCATGTACCTCATCCGCCAGCGCCATATCGCCAACCAGCTAGCCCAGGACGACGTTCAGCATCTGGACGACTCGTCGAACCACTGCCTTTAAAAGGGAAGTTCCGGCACGCTCTGTCCGGCCAGCAGGCGGCGGGCGAACAGCAGATCTTCCCAGGCCTTGGCCTTGTCCGGCAAATTCCGCAGCAGATAGGCCGGGTGGTAGGTCACCACGACGGGAATCCCGGCATATTCGAAACGCTTGCCCCGCATCGAAGCCAGCGTCTTGTCGTCGTGCAATACGGCGTGCACGGCAGCCTTGCCGAGCAAGACAATGATTTTCGGCTTAAGCAAGGCGATCTGCCGCTCGAGGTAAGGCCGGCAAGCCGCCATTTCAGCCGCCTCCGGCGTGCGATTGCCGGGCGGCCGACACTTCACCGCATTGGCAATGTACACCTTGTTGCCGCGGGCGATATCGAGCGCCGCCAGCATATTGTCGAGCAACTTTCCGGCCTGACCGACAAACGGTACGCCTTGCGCATCCTCTTCCGCTCCCGGACCTTCGCCGATGAACAGCCAGTCGGGGTGTTGATCGCCGACCCCGAAGACCGCCTGGCGACGCTGTTCACCCAACCCGCAGGCGCGGCAAACGGCGACCTGGCGAGTCAGTTCCGGCCAGTCCAGACAGCCCACCGCCATTACCTGGGCCGGCGTATTACTGACCGAACGCGGGCTGAATTCCGGCTGCGCCGCGGGCGCTGGCGGGCGGGATGGCAGGGCTGCCTTCTCCACCTCAACGGCGGTTACGGGCGGCAAACACTCGTCGCTCGCGGTCGGCCCGGGCTGCTCCCGCCATACCCAGATCGGGGATATCCCCATCTCGACCAGCATCTGTTCCCGGCTCAGACTCATGCCAGTTCCTTGTCAAAAATCAGTCCATCTTCACGCCCAATGGCGGCCGGGTAATAGCCCTTGCGCACGCCGATCTGGCGAAAACCGAAATGGCGATACAACTCGACTGCCCGCTCATTGGACGGCCGTACTTCGAGAAACAGTTTGGCGGCGCCGCCCTGATGCGCACTTTGCATGGCATTCCGCAACAGACGGCCGCCGTAGCCCTGCCCCTGGTAACGCTGATCGACGCCGATATTGAGCAGATGAGCTTCATCGATCACCGACATGACCACGGAAAAACCGATCAACTCGCCACCTAGCCGGCAAACCCAGACGCTATAACCGGCCTCCAGCGAATCGGCAAAATTGCCGCGCGACCACGGGAAAGCTTGCAACGAGGCTTCCAGTTTGGCAACACTATCCAGATCGCGCTCGTTCATCGGGAAAAACTCGGCCACCAACCGGAATCCGCTCACGCCCGACCACCTTCACGCAAACGCTCGGCCACCGTCTTGGCCACCTTGTCGCGGATATAAAGTGGAGCCGCCAGGGCCGCATCAATCCCTTCGCCGCGCCGAACGCGCGGCAATGCCAGGCGGAGCAACGCCGCGGCCTGTGGCCAGACGTCGGGCAGCAGCGCCATGCCGGCGGCGCTCAGCCGCTGCAGCAGCAGCGGATAAGCCGCCGGCGCATTACCGCAAGCCACCAGCCCGCCCGTTCCTTCCGGAAGCAGCACGTCAGCGGGGGCCGAGAGGCGAATCTCGCCCTGCAACAGATACCCATCCGCCGAACGCTGATAAGTCCCGGCATAGACCTCGCCCATCCGGGCATCGAGCAGGGCCAGGACGCGCTCGGCGGCAGCGGCTTCGGCCATGGCTTCGAGACTGGTCACCGGAAACAGCGGAATATCGGCCGCTACGGCCAGACCCTGGGCCACCCCGCAGGCCACCCGCAAGCCGGTAAAGGCCCCGGGCCCGACGCCGAAAGCGATGGCATCAAGCTGCCGGACGCCGACCCCGGCGCTCGCCAACAACTCGCCCACCAACGGCAACAGGGTTTCGGAATGGGAACGACCGGCCGGACAACACCGTTCGGTCAACTCGCCATCGTGCCAGAGGGCGCAGGAGCCGAGTTCAGTCGAGGTTTCGAGAGCGAGGATCAACATGGGGCTGCATTTTACCGGAGCCGGCCCCCGGTGCGGGGCAGAAGACCTCCGAAAGCGGCGATTAATCCCGCCGCCCGCCGCGCCCTTCCCGGCCGCCACGTTCCTGTAGCCAGCCGCGTTGCTCGCGAATTTCTTCGCGCATGCGCCGCCGATCCTCCGGCGGCACGTCGCCCCATCGGCGGTGCCCATCCTCCCGCCGCAGTTCGCGCTCCTGTTGCCAGTGCTCGCGCATCTGCTGGCGCATTTGCCGCCGCTCATCGGGCGGCAAATCACGCCAGCGTTCCTGCGCCCAGACGCCCCCCGTCGAGCCGGCGAGGCTGAGGAGTAACAACAGGCAAAGGAGAGTCCGGCGTTTCATGGCGTTCAGTTGTATTACACCGTGGTTTCGATGCATTCATTGTCCGTCGGTGCTGCTGCAACAAGCATCTCGAGATGTAAAAAAATGTTTCCTGCGGGGTTCCGGCAATTAGTTGTTACCATTTGCCATGCCTCATTCACCGTCTGCATTTATCCTGCCCACATGAGCGAACAACACCCCCACCTTCTCGTCGTCGATGACGACGCCCGCCTCCGTGACCTGCTGACCCGCTACCTGAAAGAACAGGGATTCGAGGTCAAAGCGGTAGCCGATGGCCTGCAAATGGACAAACTGCGCAGCCGCGAACATTTTAGCCTGATCGTTCTCGACCTGATGATGCCGGGTGAAGACGGCCTGACCATCTGTCGCCGCCTGCGCGGCAGCGGCGACTTGACCCCGAT
This sequence comes from Pseudomonadota bacterium, assembly GCA_018261905.1. Lineage (GTDB taxonomy): Bacteria > Pseudomonadota > Gammaproteobacteria > Burkholderiales > Rhodocyclaceae > Azonexus. Next base: position 423,266 of record JAGTRU010000001.1, read on the forward strand.
CATCATGCTCACCGCCAAGGGCGACGAGGTCGATCGCATCGTCGGACTCGAAATGGGGGCCGACGATTACCTGCCCAAACCGTTCAACCCGCGCGAACTGCTGGCTCGCATCCATGCCGTGCTGCGCCGTCAGGGCCAGCGGCCACCGGGCGCCCCGGGCGACGAAACGGAAAGCATCCGCTTCGGCAATATCGAAGTCGATCTCGCCGCCCGCACCCTGAAGCGCGGCGACGAACATCTCCCCCTGACCACCGGCGAATTCGCCGTTCTCAAGGTCCTGCTCCAACACCCGCGCCAGCCACTGTCGCGCGACAAGCTGATGAGCCTGGCCCGCGGCCGCGAACAAGGCCCCTTCGACCGGGCCATCGACGTCCAGGTTTCGCGCCTGCGCAAGCTGATTGAAAACGACCCGGCGCAGCCCCGTTATCTGCAAACCGTCTGGGGCTTCGGTTACGTTTTCGTGCCGGATGGTACTTCGCGCGAGGCATGATGCCGCGTACCCTGCTGGCGCGCACCTTTCTGCTGCTCGCCCTGCTCGTCCTGCTGACCACGGCGGCCTGGCTCAGTTTGTTCCGCTACATGGATGCCGAACCGCGCGCCCGGGAAACGGCGCAACTGGCCGCCTCGGCCGTTAACCTGATCCGGGCCTCGCTATTTGCCGCCGCCCCGGAAAAGCGTCTTGGCCTGTTTGCCGAATTTTCGACACGCGAAGGCATTCGTCTGCTGCCGGCCGAGCCGGAAGATCGCATCGAAGCGATGCCGGACAACCGTTTTCATGATTTGTTGCTACGCGAACTGGTCAACCGCCTCGGCGAACCGACGCGAATCGCCGCCAGCGTCGATGGCAAACCGGGATTCTGGGTCAGCTTCCGGCTCGACGACAACGACGAGGAAGAATACTGGCTGGTCCTGCCGCGCGAACGGGCGGCGCGCAGCTTTGCCGCCCACTGGCTAAGCTGGGGCCTGCTCGCCATCAGTCTGGCGCTGCTCATTGCCTGGCTGATCGCCTCACGGATCAGTCGCCCCCTGAAAGCCATGGCCCAATCGGTCGAGGCCGTCGGCCGCGGCCAGACACCGGCGCCGCTACCGGAAGACGGAGCCGAAGAATTGAGTCGCCTGGCCGGGGCTTTCAACACCTTGGCCAGCGATCTGCAGCGCCATGAGAAAGATCGCTCCGAAGTCCTGGCCGGCATCTCCCACGATCTGCGCACCCCCCTCACCCGCTTGCGTCTGGAAGCCGAACTGAGCGTCACCGACGATGGTGCCCGCCAGGCCGTGATCGCCGACATTGAACAAATGGAAGCGGTGATTTCGCAGTTTATGGATTACGCCCGCACCGAAAGCGGCGAAGAGGCGCGCCCGACCGATCCGGCGGCACTTCTCGCCGGCCTTGTCGAACACCAGGGCTACGTCGGTCGCAGCCTGGCGGTCAACATTCCGCCGCTACCGGAACTGAAACTGCGACCGAAAGCCATCAACCGCGCCCTCACCAACCTGCTCGACAACGCCTGGAAGTACGGCGGCGGTGAAGTCGGCCTGGCCGCATCGGTGGTCGACGGAGAGCTCCGCATCGAAGTCAGCGACCGCGGGCCGGGCATTCCGGAAAGCGAGGCGGAGCGCCTGAAGCGCCCCTTCGCCCGCCTCGAAAGTGCGCGGACCAATGCCGGCGGCACCGGCCTGGGGCTGGCTATCGTCGAGCGCATTGCCCGGCTGCACGGCGGCCATCTGGAACTCCTGCCCAACCCCGGTGGCGGCCTGCTGGCCAGGGTGATCTTGCCGCTCAGGTAGCCAGCGCCTGACAGGTTTCTTCCATTTCCCGCTCGATCGGCGCCAGGATGGCGGTAATCCTCCCGACATCCAGCCCGAGCCGCAACCAGGCGGTACGTTCGAGCGGCGCCACCATCTCGTCAGCCAGGTGCACCACACCAAGCGCATGCGCCACACCATCGGCGACATGGATCAGATCGGCCAGCGAGCCGGCCAGCGAGCCGGCCGGCTGGTGATGATCGGCCACCGCCTCATGCAAGGCAATCGGGAAGCGCCAGGTTTCGGCCAGCAGGCCGCCGACTTCGCCGTGATCAACGCCCAGCACATCGCGCTCGGCCTGGACGAGAAAACAGTCGTGCTGACGCCGATAGGCCAGGGCCTCGGCATACTGGGCGGGAAAATTGGCAGCCAGGACCAATTGGCCAATATCGTGCAGGATGCCGCCGGTAAAGGCGAGCTCAGGATTATGTCCGGAGCTCCCGGCCAGCGCCCGGGCGGCCAGGCCGACCGCGGCGCAATGGCGCAGATAGGAACGGGTATCGAAACCGGGACAATGCTCGCTGTGAAAAACCGCGTTCATCCCAACCGCCAGCACCATGCTGCGTACGGCACGAAAACCGAGAATGACAACGGCCTCATGGATCGTCCCGACCCGGCTTTGCAAGCCGTAGAAAGACGAATTGGCCACCCGCAGCACACGCGCCGTCAGGCCCTGGTCGCGGGCGATCTGATGGGCGATCCGGGCGACGTCGATGTCCTCGTCGCCGAACGAAGCGAGCAGTTCGGAAATACTGGCCGGCAAGGCCGGCAACTGCTTGAGCCGGGCGACGATCTGCTCACGCTGTAATTTATTCACGCCTTGTCCTCCAGCCGGTAGGTCAGGATGGCCAGGTACAACTGGCGCGTCTCCGCCCCGTCGCCGGCCTTGCGAAATAGCTGATCGAGCTGGGCCGTCACGCGCAGCCGCCGCTCTTCGCGCTGCGCCGGATCCTCCTCCCGCTCGCATTCGACGATAATTTCCGCCACTTCGCGACGTTGCAGGCCGTGCAAGATGCTGTCGCTGATTTCGGCCCCGGCCGGCACCAGGATGTGCCCCCCCTCATCGATCACGGCAACGGCCAACCGCATGCCGACCTCAACCTCGGCGAGCGCTAAAGAAACCTGCGTTTTCATGTCATTTTCCTTCCAGGAGCAGGAGCTGGCCGCTGACGGCCCCGCCCAGCCTGACCTGACGCCAATGGCAGACAAATACCCGGCCATCGATTTGCACTTCCGCGGCATCACCCTGCCCGCGAACCTCCGGCAAAATGTCGTACAGATTGGCGCCGATCAGCACGGCACGCCCGGCAAAGGCCAGGTTAGCCGCATCGTTGAGCAACGCCAGCATGCCATCATCGTCAACGCCCAGTACCGGCCAGGGCAATTCGCTGACCAGTTCCTGCAGGATACGGTAGCCCTGGCCTTCCGTCTGCTGCAGGACGATATTTTCTTCGAGCAGACGTCGCCGCTCCTCCTCAATGCGCACCAGTTCGCGCTCGACCACTTCGACCTCGTGCGAGAGGCGGGCGTAATCTTCGGAAATGCGTCGCCGTTCAAGCGCTTCTTCAACGGTCTGGCGGAAGACATCGGGCGCCACCGGCAAATGAATGATGCGATGGACCAGGCCGGCATAGCTCAGGTCGCTGACCTGCTTACGATTGTGCGGACTGGCGTCGGCCAGCAGGAGGCGCTCGCACTTCGGCTGCAGGCTGGCGACCTGGCGGATCACGGCGGCCGCATCGAAGCCCCGCCGGGCCGGGCCACAGACCAGGACATCGACCAGATTGCCGGCGAACCACTGCAACGCCGCGGCGCCATCGGCCACCGAACAAACGCGATGGCCGTCGCGCGCCAGCATGGCGACGACGTCGCCGTCGTCGGCGACGCCGACGAACAGCGCCATTGGCTGCCGGGTCGCCGAACGCAACAGGTTTGCCGGCAGCCGTCGGTCGGTGGCCAGCAAGGCGGTCATGGCCGGCTCGGCGAGCGGTCGCGAGAAGAAATAACCCTGAATGATGTCGCACTGATGGGAAATGAGCAGGGCCAGTTGTTCGGCCGTCTCCACCCCTTCGGCCACCACCTTGAGTTTGAGATGGTGGGCCATGGTAATCACGGCACGGGTAATCGAGGCATCGTCGGAGTCGGCCGCAATATCCTGGACGAAAGAGCGATCGACCTTCACCGTATCGAGCGGAAAACGTTTCAGATAGGCCAGGCTGGAATAACCGGTACCGAAATCGTCGAGCGAAATGGTGACCCCTTTCGCTTTCAGCGCGAACAACGTCCGGATCGCCGCCTCGGCATTCTGCATCAGCATGCTCTCGGTGATTTCGAGATCGAGACACGCCGCCGGCAAGGCGCTTTCGGCCAGGGTTGCCGCGACATCGTCGAGCAAGGTGTCGGACTGTAGCTGACGGGTCGATAGGTTGACCGAAATACTCGGGATACTCAACCCCGCCCGTTGCCAGCGCACCGCCTGGCGACAGGCTTCCTGCAACACCCAGCGGCCGACCGCGACGATCAGCCCGGTTTCTTCGAGCAAGGGAATGAACTGGTCGGGCGGCACGATCCCGCGGCGCGGATGATTCCAGCGCAACAAGGCCTCGGCCCCGGTCATCCGGCCATCGGCGCAACTCACCTTGGGCTGGTAATAGAGCACGAATTCTTCGCGAATGATGGCATTGCGCAGATCGGTTTCCAGGAACAGCCGGTCGCGGATGTCGTCCTGCATCAAGGCCGAGTAAAACTGGTAGTTGTTGCGCCCCTGCACCTTGGCGTTGCGCACGGCGATTTCGGCATTGCAAACCAGTTCGTGCGCGTCGTTGCCATCCTGGGGGTAGAACACCATGCCGACGCTGGCCGTGACAAAGACATCCTGGCCCTCGACCCGCACCGGCAGAATCAGGGTGTCGATCACCCGCCGGGCGACGACGCCGGCCTGCTGCACATCCGCCACATCGGGCAGGAGCACGGCGAACACGTCGCCGCCGAGGCGGCCGAGAATATCGGATTCGCGCAGCGAGCCGGAAAGGCGGCCAGCCACCTGGCGCAGCAACTCGTCCCCCGACATGTGGCCGAGGGTCTGGTTGAGCTCGCGGAAGCGGTCGATATCGACCACCATCAGCCCGACCGGCAGCGTCTTGCGCCTGGCCAGCGCAATCAGGCGGCGCGCCTGATCGTAGAACATCAACTGGTTGGGCAGCGCGGTCAGGGCGTCGAAATGGGCGAAAAACGGCGACTGCACCGGTTCGGTGACGATACTCGTAATGTCGCTGGCGACACCGCCGACACTGACGATCAAGCCATTTTCGTTATGTACCGGAAAACTTCGTGCATGCAGCCAGCGGATGCTGCCGCCCGGTCGGCGGATACGGAATTTTTCGTCGAGGCCGCCCAGGCGGTGGCGGCGGACAGCGCGCAGCAACGCCACTCGATCATCCTCATGAACGTATTTGAGCCAGTCGCGCTGATCGGCATAAAGCGCTTCGACATAGCGCCCCCAGATCTGCTCATACCCCTTGCTGACATAGGTCACGCGCTGGGATTCGGCTTCGACCAGCCAGTAGCACTCCGGCGTATTGCTGGCCAGTTGGAGAAAACGCGCCTCGCCCTCGTCGATCCGGGTCATCCGCTCGAGCACCCCGACCATGCCGGCATGTTCGCGGGCCAGCTTGAGCTTGGCGCACTCGCGCTCGACCACCACCAACAGACGTGACGGATTGCTCTTGAAGACCAGGTCGCAGGCACCGTTTTCGAGGAGCTCGACGGGCACGGATTTGGCGCCCCGTTCAATGGTCAGGATGACCGGCAATTCCTCGGCCAGCCGGCGCAGCAGATCGAGCGCCTCATCCGGCGGCAGCTCGGGCACGGCGCAGCCGAGCAAGACAACGTCCCACTCTTCCTGCTGCAACACCTCCTCAAGCTCGGCGCCCGACTGCAACTGCCGGGAGTAAACGGTATAACCACCTCCCCGCAAGGCGTCGAGCAGGCGCTGCGCATCGCGCGCGTTTGCTTCGATGACCAGCACGCGAAGCAATGCTGCCGTATCCAATTGCGCCAATTCAGCCAAATCGCCCTCGCCCTAATGTACTGCGTCGTGAAAAACGAAATATCGACACCCTTTGCCCCGGGTCATTCGTTGCCGACGATGCTGCCGGCCCCGCCGGGGAATTCAAGACTATCCGGGGCGCGGCAAGGCCGGCATTTGTCATCGTACATCACTCACCGACCGGCGTTAACAGATGCGAATCCGATTTTCCGATGACAATGCCACGATACCGCGCGTTCAGCCGATCCCGACCTCCGCCGCCGCTCACGGCGCCAGCGGAAACTCAGCCAAGATCTGGTAAGCGGGGCCGGTGGCGGATAGTCGCGAGCGGACCAGAACAAAGCTGCGACACGGCCAGGCCAGCCCGCCAATCGCCGGCGGCGGCCGGCCGAGCGTCGGCGCCGTGGCCCCCGGCACCCGGCGCAGCAGACTCAGGTGCGGCGTGAAACCGTGCCGACCGGCATCATGGTTCACCCCAACCGCCGCTAGCATCGCCAGCAGATCGCCGACCAGGCGCGACAAGGCGGGCGGCACGACCGAACAGCCGGCCCACAGCAAATGCTTGTGCGACCAGAAGGCGAGCTGGTCAACGGTCAACGCGAAGGCTTCCCCGCGCAGCCCGCTCGCCGCCCGCACCAGTTCCGGCAAACGCGCTTCCGCCACTTCACCGAGAAAAACCAGGGTCAAATGGATGGTCTCCTGGCGGGTCGGCCGACCACCGAATTGCCCACCGGCATCGCGGGCGACGGCGGCCAGTTGCTCAGCCAGACTTGCCGCCGGCCAGAGGGCGAAAAAAACCCGGGCCGTCGGCGGGGGCGCCGCGCCTATTGTTGCCGTCGGCTCAAGCGGCACGTTCAACCAGGACCACCGCCTGCGCCTCGATGGCTTGCTCCCGGCCGAGATAGCCCAGGCGTTCGTTGGTCTTGCCCTTGACATTGACGGCATCGAGCGGCAAGCCGAGATCGGCGGCGATATTGGCAACCATCGCCGCCGCATGCGGCGCCAGTTTCGGTTGCTGGGCGATCAGCGTCGCATCGACATTGACCGGTCGCCAGCCCTTCGCGGCGAGCAGCGCAACGGCAGCGCGCAGCAGGACGCGGCTGTCGGCCCCCTGGTAGCGCGGGTCGCTATCGGGAAAATGGCGGCCGATATCGCCCAAGGCGACGGCACCGAGCAGCGCATCGGTAATCGCGTGCAACAGCGCATCGGCATCGGAATGGCCGAGCAGCCCGGTCCGGTGCGGAATATCGACGCCGCCGAGAATTAGTTTGCGGCCTTCGACCAATTGATGCACGTCATAGCCCTGCCCGACCCGGATGCTCATTTCCGTCCTCTCAGTATCATCGCCGCCAGCGCCAGATCGGCCGGATAAGTCACTTTCAGATTGGTCGCATCGCCCCCCACCAGTTTCGGCTTGAGGCCGAGTGCCTCGATCGCCCCGGCTTCGTCGGTAACGGCCCGGCATTTTTCCAGGGCTTCGGACAAGCGGCCGTAACGGAACATCTGCGGCGTCTGGGCCTGCCACAGTCCGTCACGCGACGCGGTGGCGGCGACCCGCTGTTCGGCATCGGCCCGTTTCAGGGTATCGGCGACCGGCACGGCGAGCAGGCCGCCGACCGGATCGTCGGCCAACTCGTGGAACAGCCTCGCCAGCATCTCGTCACTCAGGCAGGGACGCGCCGCGTCATGCACCAGCACCCAGTCATCGTCGGCGGCAACCATGGCCGCCGCCTGCAGGCCATTGCCGACGCTGTCGGCCCGCGTCGCCCCACCGCAGCGCAGGGTTTCCAGCTTGGCGCCGAGATCTGACCAGTCGTAGCGACTCCACCACCGGTCGTCGGGGGAAAGCACCACCCAGACCCGTTCGATCTCCGGACTGGCGACCAGCGCTGCCAAAGTGTGATAAATCAGCGGCCGACCGAGCAGGCTCAGGTACTGTTTGGGCTTCTCGGCGCCGAAGCGGGCGCCGCTGCCGGCAGCGGGAACGATTGCGTAATAACGTGGCATGGCTTAATTTTACTGAATAAAGCCAATGGGGGAGAGAAACATGATTTTTGTCGCACCGGAAATGGCCGCACCCGTCGAAGCCTTTTCGACCGCCCTCGGCATTGGCCTGCTGGTCGGCCTCGAACGCGAACGGCGGCCGGACTCGGCGGCCGGGCTACGCACTTTCGCCCTGGTTTCGATGCTCGGTTGCCTGTTCGCGCTGCTCGGCGAGAAAGCGGGCGGCCCGTGGCTGCTGGTCGCCGGCCTGCTGGTGATTTCCGGTTCGATGATCGCCTCCAATTTCTCGGCCCAGCAGGAAGAGCAATACCGCGGCTTCACTTCGGAGGCCGCCATCATCGTCACCTACGGCCTGGGCGCCGCCGTCTGGTTCGGCTATGCGACGCTGGCCGTGATGCTCGCCATCACCACCACCGTCCTCCTCTACTTCAAGGCCGAACTGCGCCAGTTCAGCGAGCGGACGACCCCCAAGGACATCAATTCGATCCTGCAGTTCGCCGTCCTCTCGCTGGTCATCCTGCCCATCCTGCCGAGCGGTGATTTCGGACCATACAACGCCATCAACCCGCGCCAGGTGTGGTGGATGGTGGTCCTGATTTCCGGTCTGGCCCTCTCCGGCTACCTCGCCCTACGCATCATCGGTGCCCGGCACGGTGCCGCCCTGCTCGGCATTTTCGGGGGCCTGGCCTCGAGCACGGCGACCACCATGATGTTCTCTCGCCACGCCCATGCCCACGTCAAGCTCATCCACATGTCGGCGATCGTCATCCTGATCGCCAACGTCATGGTCATGATCCGCCTCGGGCTGATTTCCGGGGTCGTCGCCCCGACGCTGGTCGCCCCGATCGCCATCGTCTTTGCCTGCGGCATCGTACCCGGCGTGGTGATGGCCCTGTACGGCTGGAAAGCGCTCAACGCAGCCGGCGAATTGCCAATGCCCGAGGTCAAAAACCCGACCGAACTGCGCACCGCCATTTCCTTCGGCCTGCTTTACGCCGTCGTCCTGCTCGCCTCGGCCTGGCTGCAGGATATCGCCGGCAACAGCGGCCTCTACATCGTCGCCCTGGTCTCCGGCCTGACCGATGCCGACGCCAGCGTGCTATCTACGCTACGCATGTTCAACCTGGAAAAAATTCCCAGCGGCGAGGCAGTGATTGCCGTGACGCTGGCCCTGATGGCCAATCTGGTATTCAAGATCGGCCTCGTCGTCAGCATCGGCGGCGGCAAACTGGCGCGCCACGCGCTGCCCGGCCTGATCGCCATCGGCGCCGGAATGGCCGGCGGCCTGCTGCTGGTCTGAAAGGACTATCATGGACACGACCCGCCCCCCGGCCGTCGCCGACGGCTTTTACCCCGCCGATCCGGCGCTCCTCGCGGCCACCGTCGACCGCCTGCTGAGCCAAGTCACGCTACCGGCCGGGCCGCCGCCCAAGGTACTGATCGTGCCGCATGCCGGCTACATCTATTCCGGGCCGACCGCCGCCACCGCCTATGCGCTGCTGGCGCCGCTCCGGCAGCAGATAAAACGCGTCGTCCTGCTCGGCCCGACCCACCGGGTGGCCGTCGACGGCCTGGCGCTCCCCGCATGCGAAGCCTTTGCCACGCCGCTCGGCGACATCCGGCTCGACCTTGAGGCCATTGCACGATTGCGCGAGTTGCCGCAGATCGTCTTCAGCAACCGGGGACACGCCCGGGAACACTCGCTGGAAGTACATCTGCCCTTCCTGCAACGGCTCCTCGACGAGTTCAAACTGGTCCCGCTGGCCGTCGGCCAGAGCACGCCACAAGCCGTTGCCGAGGTGGTGGACCGCTTGTGGGACGGACCGGAAACCCTAATCGTCATCAGCACCGACCTGTCCCACTTCAAGCCCTATGAAGCGGCGCAACAGGCCGACCGCAACACCTGCCGGCAAATTCTCCATTTCGCCACCGACCTCGCGCCGGAACAGGCCTGCGGCGCCTTCCCGCTCAACGGTTTGCTGCTCACCGCCGGCCGGCGCGGCCTGCGCCCCGAGTTGCTGCACCTCTGCAATTCCGGCGACACGGCGGGCGACAAGCAGCGCGTCGTCGGCTATGCCGCCTTTGCCTTGCGCGAGCCCGACCATGCGTGAACTCGGCCCGACCCTCCTGATCCTCGCCCGCCAGGCCATCGCCAGCCGTCTCGGGCGGTCCGGCCCGACGCTGCCCGCCGCCGATGCCGCCCAGCCCGCCTTGAACGAACCGGCGGCCACCTTTGTCACGCTGACCCAGCACGGCGATCTGCGCGGCTGCATCGGCAGCCTCGAAGCCTGGCGTCCACTGCGCAAGGATGTGCAGGAAAACGCCGTCGCCGCCGCCTTTCGCGATCCGCGCTTCAGGCCGCTGACGGCCGACGAACTGGGCATGACCCGGGTCGAAGTGTCGTTGCTGAGCGTCCCCCAAGCCATGAGCTTCGTCAGCGAAGCGGAAGCCCTCGGCCAGTTGCGGCCGGATATCGACGGCCTGATTCTGACCGCCGGGACCCACCGTTCCACCTTCCTGCCGCAAGTCTGGGAACAACTGCCCGAACCAAAGGACTTCCTCGCCCATCTAAAGCAAAAGGCCGGACTGCCCGCCAGCTACTGGGGCGACGATGTCCGCCTGGAACGCTACGGCGTGGAAAAATGGAAGGAAGCAGCGCCATGAGCCAGAACCAATCCGCTTATCCGGGGCGCTGGTGGCATGCCCTGCCCGACGGTCGCGTGCAATGCGATCTCTGCCCGCGCGACTGCCAACTGCACGAAGGCCAGCGCGGCGCCTGCTTCGTCCGCCAGATGGTGGACGGCGGCATGCAACTGACCACCTACGGTCGCTCCTCCGGCTTCTGCCTCGACCCGATCGAGAAAAAACCGCTCAACCATTTCTATCCGGGCAGCAGCATCCTGTCCTTCGGCACCGCCGGTTGCAACCTGAGTTGCAAGTTCTGCCAGAACTGGGATATTTCCAAGTCGAAGGACATGGACCGCCTGATGGACGAAGCCAGCCCGCAAGCCATTGCCAACGCCGCCAAGCGCCACGGCGCCGATGCCGTCGCCTACACCTACAACGATCCGGTCATATTCGCCGAATACGCCATCGACACGGCGCTCGCCTGCCGCGAACAGGGTATCCGCAATGTCGCGGTGACCGCCGGTTACATCCACCGCGCCCCGGCCCGCGAATTCTTCGCCGTGATGGATGCCACCAATGTCGATCTCAAGGCCTTCACCGACTATTTCTACCACAAGCTCTGCGTCGGCCATCTGCAACCGGTACTCGACACCCTCGCCTATATTCGCCACGAAACCGACTGCTGGCTGGAGATCACCACCCTGCTGATTCCCGGCCACAACGACAACCCGGATGAAATCAAGGAACTCGCTAGCTGGATAGTCCGCGAACTCGGCCCGGACGTGCCGCTGCACTTTACCGCCTTCCACCCGGACTGGAAGATGGCCGACCTCCCGGCCACGCCGCCCGCCACCCTCAGCCTGGCCCGACGCATCGCCCGCGATGCCGGCCTGCTCCACGTCTATACCGGCAACGTCCATGACAGCGCCGGCGGCACCACCTTCTGCGCCAATTGCCAGGCCGCCCTGATCGTCCGCGACTGGTACGACATCCAACATTACGAACTGACCGCCGACGGTCGCTGCCCGCATTGCCAGAGCCGCCTGAGCGGCCGCTTCGGCCCGACCCTTGGCCACCACGGCAAGGCCTTCGGCCCGCAGCGCATTCCCGTTCGCCTGACCCGATGAATCGCGCCATCACCATCCACACCCCGCACGGCCCGCTGCACGGCCAATTCGAACGCCCCGCCGCAGCCCACGGCCTGGTCTTGCTGGCCCGGGCGCACCACGCCCCGATCGACAGCTTCATCGCCGCCAATCTGGCCAACCGGGGTTACGCCATCCTCGGCATCGAATTGCTTTCCAGCCAGGAGGCACAATTCGTCGACGCCACACAAAACGTTCCGCGCCTCGCCCAGCGGCTGCTCGACATTCTCGACCTGATCCGTCACGACGATGACATGCGCGAGTTACCGCTGGCCATCTTCGCCACCGGCGACACCACCCCGGCCGCCATCCGCGCCGCCGCTCAGCGCGACTCCCAGGTCAAGGTCCTGGCCTGCCATGGCGGCATCATCGACCGCGCCGGCCGGCAATCCCTCAACCTCCTCGTCGCCCCGCTGCTCATGCTTTTCGACGCCACCGACGACTTCGCCCCGCCCGCCTTCCAGCGCGCCGCCAGCCACCTGGGTGGGGTGCATGAAATGCATGTCCTGAATCCCGGCGAAGACCCGGTGAGTCGGGTCGCGGCCTGGCTCGCCCTGCATTTGCCGGACTGACTCGGGCGCCGCCGTGGCTGGCCGGCAACAGCGCCGGCCAGTGATGCCGCGTATCTGCTTCGACGTATGGGCGGGACTATACAAATCGATTAGTCTTCGGGTCTTGTCCCTACGTTCGCGAGGAGTCCCCATGCCGGTAATTGAAGTCTGCCATCCGCTGGTCAAGCACAAGGTCGGCCTGATGCGCGAAGCCGAGATCAGCACCAAGAAATTCCGCGAACTGGCGGCCGAACTGGCCCGCCTGCTGACCTACGAGGCGTGCGCCGATTTCGAGCTGGAAACGGTCAGCATCGAAGGCTGGGCCGGGCCGGTCGCCATCGACCAGATCAAGGGCAAGAAGGTCACCGTCGTGCCCATCCTGCGCGCCGGCATCGGCATGCTGGACGGCGTGCTCGATCTGATCCCGAACGCCAAGGTTAGCGTCGTCGGCATCGCGCGCAATCACACGACGCTGATGCCCGAACCCTATTTCGAACGCTTCGTCGGCCAGCTCGACGAACGCCTGGCCCTGATCATCGACCCCATGCTGGCCACCGGCGGATCGCTAATCGCCACTGTGGACATGTTAAAGCGCAAGGGTTGCCGGCATATCAAGGCACTGGTCCTGGTCGCCGCCCCGGAAGGCATCGCCGCACTGCAGGCGGCGCATCCCGAAGTGCACTGCTACACCGCCGCCATCGACAGCCATCTCAACGAGCACGGCTACATCATTCCCGGCCTCGGCGATGCCGGCGACAAGATTTTCGGGACCAAAGAAGCATGAATCCGCCATCCGACCCCGTCTGGCGCACCGCCCTGGCCGGTGCCCAAATCCTCTTCGTTGCCTTCGGCGCCACCGTGCTGGTGCCCTTGCTGACCGGGCTGAATCCCAGCCTGGCCCTGCTCGGCGCCGGTATCGGCACGCTCATTTTCCAGATCTGCACGAAACGCCAGGTGCCGATCTACCTCGGCTCCAGCTTCGCCTTCATCGCCCCCGTCATCTACTCGGTCCAGACCTGGGGCATGTCGGCGACGCTCGGCGCCCTGGCTTCGGCCAGCTTCTTCTACTACGTCGCGGCCGGCCTGGTGAAATGGCGCGGCGTCGGCTTCATCCACAAGCTGCTGCCGCCGGTGGTCATCGGCCCGGTAGTCATGGTCATCGGTCTCGGCCTGGCCCAGGTCGCGGTCGGCATGGCCACCGGCAAGGCCGGCACAGCGCAGGTCGTGCCCTACGGCACGGCAATCGCCATCGCCGCCATTTCCTTGCTGGCGACCATGCTCACGGCCATCCGCGCCCGCGGCCTGTTGAAACTGGTGCCGATCCTGGTCGGCGTCGCCGTCGGCTACGTCGTTTCGCTCGTCGTCGGCATCGTCGATTTCAGCAAGGTGATTGACGCCGCGTGGATCGCCATGCCGCAATTCGGCCACCCGGAATTCAATCTGGCCGCCATCCTGTTCATGATTCCGGTCGCCATCGCCCCCATCGTCGAGCACGTCGGCGGCATCCTCGCCATCGGCTCGGTCAGCGGCAAGGACTATACCGAATCGCCCGGCCTGCACCGCACGCTGCTCGGCGATGGCCTGGCGGTCAATATCGTCGGCCTGTTCGGCGGCCCGCCGGTGACCACTTACGGCGAAGTCACCGGCGCCGTCATGCTGACCCGCAACTACAACCCGGTGGTGATGACCTGGGCGGCCGGCCTGGCCATCCTGATGGCCTTCGTCGGTAAGTTCGGCGCCCTGCTGCAGACCATCCCGCTACCGGTCATGGGCGGCATCATGGTCCTGCTCTTCGGCTCGATCGCCGGCATCGGCCTGAAGACGCTGATGGACGCCCGCGTCAATCTGGCCAGCGCCCGCAACCTGTGCATCGTCTCGGTCACGCTGGTCACCGGCATCGGCGGCCTGGCCGTAGACATCGGCAGTTTCTCGCTGCAGGGCATCAGCCTGTGCGGCGTGCTCGCCGTGCTGCTCAACCTGCTGCTGCCGCAAGAAGGAATCGGCGAAAGACTGTAAAGCGCAGCGCCGGAACCCGGCGCCCCGCCCCGCACACCAACCCACGCCAGACCGCCGCCCCGAAAACCATGTTCAAAAAATTCCGCATCCTGCTTCTGCTCCTCGTCCTTGCCACCGTAAGCCTCGGCGCCTGGCGGGCCAACAGTCGGCTGACCGCCTGGGAACACACCGTGCATGTCGCCGTCTATCCGGTGGCGGCCGATGACACGCCAGCGACCGCCCGCTTTATCAGCGACCTCAATAACGACAGCTTTGCCGATATCAGCCAATGGCTGCAGGTGCAAAGCAACAACTACGGGCGCACGGTACTGCAACCGGTCGATATCCGGCTGGCGCCGCCGGTCAGCAGCCAGCCGCCGCTACCGCCCAGCCACCCGAGCGCCCTCGACGCCGCGCTATGGAGCCTGAAGCTGCGCTGGTGGGCCTGGCGCCATGATAAGACCAGCGGCCCGCAACCGCAGGTCCGCCTCTTCGTGCTCTTTCACGATCCCGAACTCAATGCCCGCCTCCCGCATTCGACCGGCCTGAGCAAAGGTCAGCTCGGCCTGATCCACGCTTTTGCCCATCGCCTGCAACGCCGGCAGAACAACGTCGTCATCGCCCACGAACTGCTGCACACCTTCGGCGCCAGCGACAAGTACGATCTCGCCACGCTGCAGCCCATCTACCCGCAGGGCTATGCCGAACCGCAACGACAGCCCCGCCTGCCGCAGCAGATGGCCGAAATCATGGGCGGGCGGACGCCGATCGACGAAGCGCACGCCGACATCCCGGGCGCGCTGGCGGCAACCCTGATCGGCCCGGAAACCGCGCAGGAAATCGGGCTGCTGCGCGCCGCCCGCTGAAGACGTACGCTGTAGCCCTCCCCTACTCACCAGAGCGCCCAACCCCATGTCAGCCCCCATCTCCTTCCCCCTTGGCGAGCAGACCACTGCCATCCATGCCGGAGAAACGCCCGACCCCGTATCCGGCGCCTCGGCCCCGAATATCGTGATGTCCACCACCTTCGTCACCGATGCCGATGCCGGCTTTTCGGTCGAGGGCATGGAAGAAAACGAAAACTGGATCTACACGCGCTGGGGCAATCCCACCGTGCACCAACTGGAAGTCAAGCTTGCGGCGCTGGAACAGGCCGAAACGGCCGTCGCCTTCGCCAGCGGCATGGGCGCCATCAGCGCCCTCCTGCTGCATACGCTGAAAGCCGGCGAGCATGCGGTGATCAGCGACGTGGCCTACGCCGCGCTGGCCGAAATGACCAACGAAATGATCCCGCAATTGAACATCGCGATCACCAAGGTCGACACCTCGTCGCTCGAAGCCATCGAACAGGCGATCCGCCCCAATACCCGGCTGATTTACATCGAAACGCCGTGCAACCCGCTGCTGCGCCTGACTGACATCGCCGCCGTCGGCCAAATCGCCCGGGCGGCGGGGGCCCGCCTCGCCGTCGATTCCACCTTCGCCACGCCCTTGGCCACCCGGCCGCTGCAACTCGGCGCCGATTTCGTCATCCATTCGCTGACCAAATACCTGGGCGGCCACGGCGACGCGCTGGGCGGCGTCATTCTCGGCAAGACGGCCGACCTGGCGCCGCTGCGCAAGAAGACCGCGATCCGCCTGGGCGGCGTCCTCAGCCCATTCAACGCCTGGCTGATCATGCGCGGCCTGGCCACCTTCCCGCTGCGCATGCGGGCCCATGCCGACAATGCGCGGCAGGTGGCGCAATTCCTCGAAGGCCACCCGCAGGTCAAACAGGTGATTTACCCCGGCCGGCCCTCGCACCCGCAATACGAACTGGCCCGGCGGCAGATGAAGAACGCCTCCGGCATGCTCACCTTCCAGGTCGCCGACGGCCCCGCCCAAGCCCGAAAATTCGCCGAGAAACTGCAGATCATCCATTACGCGGTCTCGCTCGGCCATCACCGCTCGCTGATTTTCTACCTCAACTCGCAGGACCTGCTGGCAAGCTCGTTCAAGTTCGACACGCCGGCCCAGTTGGCCTCGTGGCGGGCCTTTGCCGGCGACGGCATCTTCCGTCTGTCGGTCGGCCTGGAAGATGCGGACGATTTGATCAGGGATCTGGAGCAGGCGCTGGCCTGAACCTGGAAACCTTACAGATGAGTCGCAGAGGAGCAGAGAAGAACGGGAAGATGGTGGCTTGCATCGTTTTTGCAGCCCCCTCAAAGGTCGGCTGAATAATCCGCGCCAGCCTCTACTTTTCCACAGTATCTCTGCGCCTCTGCGGTTCAATTGTGTTTTTTGGCGGCAAAGCGCCACGTCGAAAAGCCAGGACCTCTCGGCCGACGTTCAGGCGTAAATGCTCAACGCCCCGCCAGCGTTCGCCGCCGTGGCTGCGCCGTAATACCGCTCGATCTTGGCATTGCTGGCGCCCGAACTGCCAGCCGCGCCGGATGGGTTGGCCTGCGTCTGTCGCTGCTGGGCGATTTCGGCGCTGGCCTGCTGCGCCATCTGGCCGGCCTGGGCGGCCACGGCTTGGTCCTGGGCCGAGGGATCGGCCGGCGCCATGGCGGCGGCGCGGATGCGCTGGGCACGTTGCAAGGTTTCCTGGGGCGTATTGCCGGCCGAGGTATCGATGTTGACCTCGCCGCCCACCGCGTAATTCACCCCGTCCGGCCCCTTCTGGTAGGAAAAGGAAGCGCCGGATGTCGCCAAGCCGCCGGCCGCCGCCAGATGCGCCTGTTCATGCTGACGAACTTCCCGATCCCGCGCCTTCAGTTTCCGGACCTCGGCTTCCTCGTCGGCACTCAACTGCCCGCTCTGCGTCGCCTTGCCGCCGGCCGGGGCAGATTTGTCCGCAGCCGCCGACGCCGTCGACCGCGCGGCGACAGACGGGACATAAAAACTGGCAGCAGAGCTTAAACCGGCGATATTCATGGTCTGCGTTAGTGAAAAAATAGAGCAACGGCCATCAGACTTCAGTTTAGCCAATAAGTGCCGTTCAGCCAGCAGCATACCCACCCGAAAAATCGCCCGCCGATGAAGGGGCTATAATTCCTGCCCCGCAACGCTGCACCCCGCGCCCCCGTGTCCGCCCCAAAAAACCTGCTTGCCCTCGCCGCCCTGCCCCAGCCCGGCGCCCGTATCGATTTGCCGCTGCTCGCCGGTTCCGCCGACGCGCTGGCCCTCGCCGAACTTGCCACCGGCAATCGCGGCCGCCTGCTTGCCGTAGTCACCGCCAGCGCTGCCGACGCCCAGCGCCTGCTCGAGGAAATCCCCTGGTTCGCACCGGAGCTGAAGGTACGCCTGCTGCCCGACTGGGAAACCCTGCCCTACGATCATTTTTCGCCGCACCAAGATCTCGTTTCCGAACGCCTGGCCACCTTGTGGGCGGCCTTGCAGGGTGAAGTCGATATCCTGCTGGTGCCCGCGTCCACCGCCGTCAACCGCCTGGCGCCGCCCGAATTCATGGCCGCCTATACCTTCGAATTCAAGAAAGGCCAGAAGCTCGACGCCGAGAAATTCCGCGGTCAGGTCACGCTGGCCGGCTACGCCCACGTCACGC
This sequence comes from Pseudomonadota bacterium, assembly GCA_018261905.1. GTDB lineage: Bacteria > Pseudomonadota > Gammaproteobacteria > Burkholderiales > Rhodocyclaceae > Azonexus. The sequence goes on from JAGTRU010000001.1 coordinate 440,987, forward strand.
AGGTCGTCTCACCCGGCGAATACTCGATCCGCGGCGGCCTGATCGACCTCTTCCCGATGGGCTCGCAACTGCCCTACCGGCTCGACCTGTTCGACGACGAAATCGAAAGCATCAAGACCTTCGACGTCGATACCCAGCGCACCGTCTATCCGGTCGCCGAAGTCCGCCTGCTGCCGGCCCGCGAATTCCCGATGGACGACAAGGGGCGCACGCATTTTCGCCAGAGCTTCCGCGAACGCTTCGAGGGTGATCCGGCCAAGTCGGGCATCTACAAGGACATCACCACCGGCATTGCCAGCGCCGGCATCGAGTATTACCTGCCACTGTTCTTCGATGAAACGGCGAGCATTTTTGCCTACCTGCCGAAAAACGCCATCTTCGTCACGCACGGCGATGCGCCAGCCGCCATCGCTGCCTTCTGGAACGACACCAAGTCGCGCTACAACATGCTGCAGGGCGACAAGTCCCGGCCGCTGCTGACGCCGGACGAACTGTTCCTGAGCGATGAAGCCTTCTTCACTGCCGCCAAGGCCTACGGCCGCCTGGCCATTGCCCGGAGCAGCGACGATTGCGCCGGCAAGCTGCCGAATGTCGCCATCGACCGGCGCAACGAAGAGCCGCTCGGCGCCCTGAAGAACCATCTCGCCAGCTTCAAGGGCCGCGTCCTGCTGCTGGCTGAAACCGCCGGCCGGCGCGAGACGCTGGCCGCGATGTTCGCCGAGCACGACCTCAAACCGACAGCCAGCGCCGACCTCGCCGGTTTCCTGGCGAGCGATGCCAAATTCGCGCAGGGCATCGGCCCGCTGCAAGCCGGTTTCACGCTCGACAAAATCGCCTTCATCACCGAAACCGAGCTGTTTGCCGGCACACCCCGGCGCACCCGGCGCGAAGCCGCACGCAAGGCGAGTTTCGACAATTGGCTCAAGGACCTCACCGAACTCAAGGTCGGCGACCCGGTGGTGCATGAAAGCCACGGCATCGGCCGCTACTGCGGCCTGGTGCGCATGGATCTCGGCCTCGGCGAGCAGGAATTCCTCGAACTTCATTACGCGGGCGAGGCCAAGCTGTTCGTGCCGGTCGCCCAGCTGCACGTCATTTCCCGCTATTCGGGCGCTGATCCGGAAAGCGCGCCGCTGCACACACTGGGTTCCGGTCAATGGGAAAAGGCCAAGCGCAAGGCCGCCGAACAGGCACACGACACCGCCGCCGAACTGCTCGCGCTCTACGCCGCCCGCGCCGCCCGCCAGGGGCATGCTTTCGAATTCAAGGAAACCGATTACGAGGCCTTCGCCGACGGTTTCGGCTTCGAGGAAACCAACGATCAGGCGACCGCCATTGCCGCCGTCATCGAGGATATGCGCTCGGGCAAGCCGATGGATCGTCTGGTCTGCGGCGACGTCGGCTTTGGCAAGACCGAAGTCGCCCTGCGCGCCGCCTTCTGCGCCGTCGCCGGCGGCAAGCAGGTGGCCGTGCTCTGCCCGACCACCCTGCTCTGCGAACAGCATTACCAGACCTTCACCGACCGCTTTGCCGACTGGCCGGTCAAGATCGCCGAAATCTCCCGCTTCAAGACCGCCAAGGAAACGACACAGGCCCTGCAGGAACTGGCCGAAGGCAAGATCGACATCATCATCGGCACGCACAAGCTGATCGGCAAGGACGTCAAATTCAGGCAGTTGGGCCTCGTCGTCATCGACGAGGAACACCGTTTCGGCGTGCGCCAGAAGGAAACCCTGAAAGCCATGCGCGCCGAGGTCGATGTCCTGACCCTGACTGCGACACCGATCCCGCGCACGCTGGCGATGTCGATGGAAGGTCTGCGCGACTTTTCGGTGATCGCCACCGCGCCGCAAAAGCGCCTGGCCATCAAGACATTCGTCAGCACCTTCTCCGACGGCATCATCCGCGAAGCCGTGCTGCGCGAATTGAAGCGCGGCGGTCAGGTGTATTTCCTGCACAACGAAATCGACACCATCGCCAACATGCAGGAAAAGCTCGCCAAGCTCGTGCCCGAGGCACGTATCGTCGTCGGCCACGGCCAGATGAACGAGCGCGAACTGGAGCGCGTCATGCGCGACTTCACCGGCCAGCGCGCCAACGTGCTGCTGTGCACGACGATCATCGAAACCGGCATCGACAACCCGCACGCCAACACCATCCTGATCAACCGTTCGGAAAAATTCGGCCTCGCCCAGTTGCACCAGTTGCGCGGCCGGGTCGGCCGTTCGCACCACCAGGCCTACGCCTATATGCTGGTGCAGGACGAAAAAGCGATGACCAAGCAGGCCAAGATGCGCCTGGAAGCCATCCAGGCCATGGAAGAACTCGGTTCCGGCTTCTTTCTGGCGATGCATGACCTGGAAATCCGCGGCGCCGGCGAGGTGCTCGGCGATAACCAGTCGGGCGAAATGCAGGAAGTCGGCTTCAACATGTACGCCGACATGCTCAACCGCGCCGTCGCCGCGCTCAAGCAGGGCAAGCACCTGGCCGCCGTCGACCTGACGCAGCCGCTCGGCATCGGCACCGAAATCAACCTGCGTACGCCTGCCCTGCTGCCCGACGGCTACTGCCCGGACGTCCATGAACGCCTGACGCTGTACAAGCGCCTGGCCAATTGCGAAAGCGCCGAAGACATCAACGCCCTGCAGGAAGAACTGATCGACCGCTTCGGCGAACTGCCGATCCAGGGGCAATCCCTGCTCGCCACGCACCGCCTGCGCCTGCTGGTCAAGCCGCTGCTCATCCAGAAACTCGACGCCACCAACGACCAGGTCACCATCCAGTTCAGCCCGGAATTCACCAAGAATCCGCCTATCGAGCCGATCAAGATAATCAATTTGATCCAGAAAAACCGCAGCTATAAGCTGGCGGGACAGGATAAAATTTCCCTTTTACGCCACTGCCCGACCCTCAACGACAAGGTTGCCGCGGTGAAAGACATGATTCGCCAGCTGACCCACTGAGAATATGACCACTAAAAATATCGACAACATCAACGTCACCGCCTTCGACGCCATGCCGACGCCGGACGAGATCAACGCCCGCCTGCCGCTCTCCGCCAAGGCCGCGAAGACCGTAACGCACGGCCGCAACCTGCTGCGCAAGATTCTCGACCGCAAGGATCACCGCCTGTTCGTGGTGGTCGGCCCCTGCTCCATCCACGACCCGGTGGCCGGCCTCGACTATGCCCGCCGCCTGAAGAAACTCGCCGACGACGTCGGCGACACGCTGCAGATCATCATGCGCGTCTATTTCGAAAAACCGCGCACCACCGTCGGCTGGAAGGGCTACATCAACGACCCGTTCATGGACGACTCCTTCCAGGTCAATGTCGGCATGGAGAAGGCCCGCCAGTTCCTGCTCGACGTCAATGAACTCGGCCTGCCCGCCGGCACCGAGGCGCTCGACCCCTACGGCCCGCAATACTACGGCGACCTCATCACCTGGACGGCCATCGGCGCCCGCACCACCGAATCGCAGACCCACCGCGAAATGTCCTCCGGGCTGTCCACGCCGGTCGGCTTCAAGAACGCCACCAGCGGCGATCTGAGCGTGGCGACCAACGCCATCCTCTCCGCCTCCAACCCGCACTCTTTCCTCGGCCTGAACAGCGAAGGCCGCGTCGCCATCGTCCGCACCACCGGCAACGCCTACGGCCACGTAGTTTTGCGCGGCGGCGACGGCAAGCCGAACTACGACACGGTATCCGTCACCGTCGCCGAACAGGCCCTGGCCAAGGCCAAGCTGCCAGCCAACATCGTCGTCGACTGCTCGCACGCCAACAGCTCCAAGAAGCCAGAACTGCAACCACTGGTCATGGCCGACATCGTCAACCAGATCCGCAACGGCAATAGGTCGCTGCTTGGCGTGATGATCGAATCCAATATCGTTGCCGGCAATCAGGCGATTCCGGCCGATTTGTCGCAACTCAAATATGGCTGCTCGGTGACCGATGGCTGTGTCGATTGGGAAACGACTGAGAAGATGATTCGCGATGCGGCCGTGCTGTTGCGGGATATTTTGCCGGAACGGATTTAAGGCGCGCCGCTGGGATAGCCGGTAATGGATATCCAGCGCGATCAAAAATTGAAAACAAATATGCAGATGCGGCAATGTATTTCCGCATCTGCATATTTCTATTTGTCGTTCACTTTTAGTTCGGCGTCTTAGTCTGGAGCACCGCAATGGATTTCTCTGCCGTCAAAGACTGGGTGGATGCACTATCGAAACTGGCGACTCCCTTTGCTCTTGTATGGATTGGTCTGCTCATCGTCAAGCGCGTAGAAATGAGGAAGGCGGGTGTCGCACGATCGTCAGATTTCAAGAAACGCTGGGCCGACAACTTCTACGACACAAGCCAAGAGTTCATGCGATCCACCGAACGGTACATGTCAATCCTAAATCAGTTTCAACTCATTACCGATCCCGACGGAGTTCATGGAACGAAGCTTCAAGAGGAACTTAGCCTCCTCAATGTACGCCTCGGTGAACTTCATCTTGCAATTAGGCGCTTATCCTATTTCGCACCAACCAAGGGGCTCGATGCAATCAAAACAGCAACCTCTGTGCAAGACTATTTGGCTGAGCTTATCCGCAGCCGAAAGGGCAGTTTCGACAAGCTTATTTCACTCCAGAATGCCTTCAACCAAGCGGTCCGAGAAGCCCATGCCGAAATGCTCGACTTCGAGTAAGAGGAGGCAGAGCAAATGAATAAGTTAATTGCTCCACCCACTCTTACGCAGAGGAAAAAACAGTGGTCATCGTAGTAGGCACCGGAAAACTGGCCAGGGAACTCTTGAGTGAGCTGCCGAAAGCTCTATCCAGCAAAGTTATCGCATGGTCAGATGCCGCCAAAGCCGAAGGAACTACGGTCGTCGTTCATGCCGGTTCCGGCCGAGAACTTGAAGATGCCATCGCCTACTGCCAAAAAACAGGATCAGTACTTATCGAACTGGCAACGGGTTCGGTGATCGAGAACCGCAAGCTAAATTTCCCTGTCGTTGTGTGCCCCAACACCAACATCCTGATGCTCAAGTTCCTGGCGATGCTTGCTGCGAGCGGGCATTATTTCAAGGACTACAAGGTAAGGGTTATCGAATCCCACCAGGCCGGAAAATCATCGGTTCCAGGAACCGCTGTCGCACTGGCCCAATCCCTTGGGCTACCAAGCGAGAAGATACTTTCAATCAGAGACCCGGAAGAGCAAAGGGATACCCTGAAAATCCCCCCCGAGTATCTTGCCAGGCATGCCTACCACCGAATCGAGATCGAGGATGCTGTTGGCAGCATCGCTCTTGAAACCAGGGTGTTCGGCCCGGCGCCATACGCAAGCGGATTGGCGCAGATCATTTCCGCGCTGCGCGCCAACAAGCTTGAGAACCGGCGCTACAACATCGTGGAATTTATTGAAAATGGTTGGGTTTAGCCTTTTGAGCCCTAGAGGTCTATCCCCTATTGTTGTTGCTTTTTCCTTAACAGCAGGTTGCTTCGCAAGCTCCATCGCGGCAGAGAACGGCAGCATTCCCTCGCACTGCAAAGAAAATGAAGTTGCATATCTCAACGCGCGAGTACATGGTGAAGCATCAAACAAGACACAAAAAATCATCTCCCTGTGCGGCGATAGGGAAACCGAACCTTTGCAAAAATTGGTGTATCGATTCGGTGCCATCGGCAATGTTGAAATAGAGTTGAAGGCATCAACTCAAAATAAAGCGGGGGTTTTTCGGCAATCGGATGGCGCTTCTCATACTGGCTTAATCTCAGTCCGCTTTTACAACCGCCCCTACGCATACGAAGTTAGCGAGGGCCAGGGAATGACGACGGGCATTCGCCTCAACATATACAAGAGTAGAAAGCCAATCGCCAACTACGAGTCCGACGAATATGAATCGAGGCTGGTCGAGATCAATTACGACAAGGCATCATCGCCAATATTTCGGCACTCTACCCCCTTCTTGGAATGGTAAGTCGCGCCCCAAAATACCAATCACCCTTCATGAACAGCTACCTCACCCCCAGCAAATACCTCGATTTCGATCACCCCCTGGTCGCCGCCAAGGCGGCTGAACTGGCCGCCGACGCCACCGACGAGATCACCCTCGCCCGCCGCTGCTTCGAGTTCGTCCGCGACGAGATTCAACACAGCGTCGATTTCCAGCGCAACCCAGTAACCTGCCGGGCCTCCGAGGTGCTGCAGCAGGGCACAGGCTACTGCTACGCCAAGAGCCACCTGCTCGCCGCCCTGTTGCGTGCCAACAGCATTCCCGCCGGACTCTGCTACCAGCGATTGTCGGCCGGCGAGGCTGGGCCGCCGTATTGCCTGCACGGCCTGAATGCCGTTTTCCTGAAAGATTATGGCTGGTATCGCATCGACGCCCGCGGCAATAAGCCGGGCGTCGCCGCCGATTTCTGCCCGCCGCGCGAGGTGCTGGCCTTCCCGATTCGCGAAGCCGACGAGCGCGACCTGCCGGAAATCTGGGCCGAGCCGCTGGCCGTCGTCACCGCTGTTCTGGAGCGCTATTCCGACGTCGCAGCGGTGCGGAAAAACCTGCCCGACATCATTCTCCTCGGCCAGCACTGAGGTCGCAGAAAATAATGAAAACAAAACCGAGAAAACCCCGCCACGTGCCGCTCGACAGCGACCAAGGCATGCCGCTCGATTCCTTCTGCGCCATGGATGGCGAGACGCTGGTCCTCAACATCCTCGGCACGCCGAACGCCGGCAGCGACGCCATCGGCAAGCCCAAGGGCAAGCAGTTGCAGGTCAGCGTCACGGCGACGCCGGTGGCCGGTCGGGCGACCGATCACATGGTGCGTTTCCTGGCCGGCGAATTCGGCGTCACACCGAGCGACATCGAAGTCGTCTTCGGCCGCTACAATATCAACAAACAATTGCGCATCCGCGCGCCGCAGCACCTGCCGGCGGTCATCGCCAGGCATCTGGCGCAGGAAAACCTCAAACTCGACTTCTGAACCCACCCCATGAACCTGATCATCCAGGGCGGCGCGCTGCCCACCTTTCTGCTTGAACGCATCGTCGCCGCCACCGGCGCCGGCGCCGTCGAGCCCTGCCCGCCGCAGGTCGTGCGCCTGCGTGGCGCCAATCGGACGGCGGAATTCGACGCCCTGATTCCGCTGATCGAAGCGGAAAATCTCGACTGGGCGTTCTCCCCAGTCGGCCGGAAACTCTCCGACTACAAGCTGATCTGCTTCGACATGGATTCGACGCTGATCACCATCGAATGCATCGACGAGCTGGCCGATTTCGCCGGCAAGAAAGCGGAAGTCTCGGCCGTTACCGAAGCCGCCATGCGCGGCGAGATCGATTACCGCGAAAGCCTGCGCCGCCGCCTGGCGCTGCTCGCCGGGCTGGATGCGCGCGTCCTCGCCAAGGTTTTCGCCGAGCGCCTGCTGCTCTCGCCGGGCGCCCGCGAACTGCTCGAAGCGGCGCAGAACGCCGGCTTACGCACGGCCATCCTGTCCGGCGGCTTCACCTATTTCACCGAGCGCCTGCGCATCGAACTGGGCTTCGACTTTGCCACCTCGAACGAGCTGGAGATCTCCGGTGGCAAGCTGACCGGCCGCGTCGTCGGCGACATCATCGATGCCGCCGCCAAGGCGCATCATACGGCCCGCCTGACTGACGAACTGGGTTTGACGCGGGAACAGGTGATTGCCGTCGGCGATGGCGCCAATGATTTGCTGATGATGGCCCAGGCTGGCCTTTCGGTGGCCTACCGCGCCAAGCCGGCGACGCGGGCAAAAGCCGATGTGGCGATCAATTTCGGCGGGCTGGATTCGCTGCTCAATTTGTTTGCTTGAGAGGACTTACCAGCCCCGGTGATGTCCACGATCATGGTGACCATCGTGACCGTGGTGACCACCGCCCGGGATGAAGACCGGGAAGCAGGCGCTCAGACTAAGCACGGTCAGCGCGGCAAGAATGGCGAGAACAATTTTTTTCATGATGTCTCCAATATGCGGGGTTGTGACCCGAATAACGCGCCGGGGCGCTGGCGGACTGACCCGCACTTGTAAGGAGATGTTGCGCGCCAGGCGCAATAAAGAAACCCCGGATACCCCGCCGCGGCGGTAGACTGCAAGCCTTCCCTTTTCGCCTGTCCGCAGCAGAAAGCTCCCATGTACGCAGCAAGCCCCCTCGCCGGCCCGGCAAACACTTCGCCCGCCCGCTTTTTCGGGCCGCGCTCTTGAAAACCCCGGCGCGGATCGAGCCGCTGGTCGTCGATGGCCTGGTCGACAAGGTCGTCCGCCAGTTGATGAGCGGCAAGGAAGCGATGGTCTATGTCGTACAGTGCGGCGACGAGTTCCGTTGCGCCAAGGTGTACAAGGAAGCCAACAAGCGCAGTTTCCGCCAGGCCGTGGATTACACCGAGGGCCGCAAGATCAAGAACAGCCGGCAGGCGCGCGCCATGCAGAAGGGGTCGCGCTACGGCCGCCAGGAGCAGGAAGCGGCCTGGCAGCATGCCGAGGTCGATGCGCTGTACCGGCTGGCCGCCGCCGGCGTGCGCGTGCCGACGCCGTACAACTTCCACGAAGGCGTGCTGCTCATGGAACTGGTCGCCGATGAAGACGGCGAACCGGCGCCGCGCCTCAACGATGTCCAGTTGAGCCCCGAAGTCGCCCGTGAATACCATGCCGTGCTGGTTCGCCAGGTCGTGCGCATGCTGTGCGCCGGCATCGTGCATGGCGATCTTTCCGAATACAACGTGCTGGTCGACAGCGTCGGCCCGGTGATCATCGACCTGCCGCAGGCCATCGACGCCGCCGCCAACAACAACGCCAGCCGCATGCTGGAGCGCGACGTGGACAACCTCGCCACCTATTTCGGCCAGTTCGCTCCGGAATTGCTCAAGACCAACTACGGCAAGGAAATCTGGGCGCTCTACGAAACCGGCAAGCTGCTGCCGGAGAGCGAACTGACCGGCGTATTCACACCGCCCGAAACCGTGGCCGATCTCGATGAAGTGATGAAAGTCATCGACGCGGCTGCCGCCGCAGAAGCCGACCGCCGGGCGCGCAAGGCAGCGCTGGAACCGGGCTTGCCAAGCGAAGCAGGCTTCTGAAAACCGGCTTCAGGTTTTCTTCACGAGTTGTTTGGCGAAAGCCGCGTCGTTCTTGGTGACGCGCGGCACGACCTGCGGCCCGAGCGCATTGACGGCCTTGACGAAATCGTCGAGCGGCAAGGCGGCACAGATTTCCTGCAGGCCCTCGGCGGTGCGTTCGCGCAACGCGAAGAGCCCCTCGCCGGTCATCACCATCAGGAAATGGCGACCGGCGCTGCGCTCGTTGAGACGGGCGACAGCGGCGGTGGCGCGGGTCGAACGGCGGCCGGTCATTTGTACTTCTTGAACACGGCCTTGGCGTCCAGATGGGCGCGATCCAGGGTGCAGATCGACTCATCGTCGTCGTGGCCGCTGAAAAAATCGTCGGCCTGGGCGCGCATCACCATCTTGATGGCGGCCGCATCGGCGACGTCGTATTTCTCGGTAATCAGGGTCGTTACTTCGTCGAGATGTTCTTCGTAGGTCATGGTCACACTCTGGGTTGGCGGGCAAAATACTTGCCCCGTTCTTCAATGCAGTCGCTGTCGCCCATTTCGTAATCGCGGCAGATGTCCGGCCGCCGTTCGTAGATGGTACAGCGCATGGTGTTGCGGTCGAGCGCCGCACACCAGCCATCGTCCAGTCGCCGCATCACCCAGCCGCCCCAGCGGTTCTCGGTGGTGAACTGGGCCGGCACTTCGGCATCGCCGAACAGCATCACTTCTAGCTGGCAACAGCAGGCTTGGCAATTGCTGCAGGTGACGGCCGGCGTGGCGTCAATAGGATGGATTTCGCTCATAGGTCGGCATTGTCCCACGTCGGCGGGATGCTGGCGAACCGCGCCGCCGGCGAGCCGGCACCAGATCGGGGCACGGGACGGCCGGGATGCCTGAAATCGGTGCCTTAATCGCCGCCCAAACACGCTCACATCAAGGCGGGCGCCCTTTGCCGATGGGCATGTCACTTGCTTCTAATGATTTATCGGCGGGTAGAGGGAGATCGGCGTGGCAAAATACAAGGGAATCGAGGTCAAGGACAGCGTGCGCCAGTTGCTGCCGCACATGCCGTTGATCGAGGAATACCGCGAAATGCTGCAGTCGCTGCAAGCGGTCTGGGACAATCTCAACCTGCTCGGCCAGATGTCGGGCACAACGGCGGAAATCGGCCAGACCCGGGAAGCCTTTGCCAGCCTGACCGGCGAATTGTTGAACAATCTGGCCGAACAGACCCTGGCCAAGCGCGAACAGGAAATGAAAGCCAAGTCGCAGGTGGTGATCGACATCCTGATCCGCAACCTGTTCGAGCGCACGGCCGATATCGGCTTTCTCACCACCGACGATGCCATCCGCCAGTTTGCCGCCCAGCCGGGCGATGCCGGGGAACTGCAACAACGCTTCCAGGAATATGTCCGCAAGTATTCGGTGTACGAAGACGTTGTGCTGCTCGACCGCCACGGCAGCATCCTGGCTCGCCTGGCACCGGACGAACGGGTGCTTGCCATCCATGATCGCTGGGTACACGAAGCGCTCAGCACGTCGGCAGCCTATGTCGAAGCCTATGGTCATTCCGGCCTCTTTCCGGAGCAGCCGCGCTCGCTGATCTACGCTTACCGGGTGGCCGCCCAGGGCGAGACACTGGGCGTGCTGGCCCTGTGTTTCCGCTTCGCCGACGAGATGACACGGATTTTCCGTGGCCTGGCGCAAGCCGACGATCCCGGCGTCATGGTCCTGCTCGATGCCGGCGGCCATGTCATTGCCAGCAGCGATCCCTGGCAGATCCCGGCCGGTGCCGAATTGCTGGTCGAATCCGGGCGCCTGCAACGTCTGCGTTTCGCCGGCCGCAGCTATCTGGCTTTCGCCAGCGACACCAAGGGCTACCAGGGCTATTTCGGGGCTGACTGGCGAGGTCTGGTGATGATGCCGGTCGATCTGGCTTTCGACATTCACGACGACGAGCAACTGGCGGCTATCGAGCCCGCCCTGCTCGCCTCGGTGATGGCCGGCGGCCGGGCCTTTTCCGAAACCCTGCGGGCCATTCCCCAGCAGGCCGCAGCCATCCAGCGCGACCTCAGCCGGGCGGTATGGAACGGCACGGTGCGGCAAGGGGTTTCCTCGGCGGCGATCAACAGTTCGTTCGCCAAGATCCTGTTATGGGAAATCAGCCGCATCGGCATGAGCATGCGCGAGGTTTTCTCCCGCTCGATCGGTAATCTGCAGGCTACCGTGCTCTCCTCGCTGCTCGCCGACAGCCAGTTCTTCGCCGCCCTGGCCATCGACATCATGGACCGCAATCTTTACGAGCGGGCCAACGACTGCCGCTGGTGGGCGCTCGACGCGACCATCCGCCGCCTGCTCGCCGAGAGCGGCAACAAGGGGCAACAGCAAGGTCTGGAGAAGGTGATCGGCTATATCAACAGCCTCTATACCGTCTACGACAACATCCTGCTCTTCGATACCAGCGGCCAGGTGATGGCCGTGGCCAATCCGCATTACGCCGGCCTGGTCGGCAAAGCGCTCGGCGAACCCTGGGTTGAAACCTGCCTGGGGCTGAGCGACAGCCAGTCCTACACGGTTTCGTCGTTCGTCCGCAGCCCGCTCTATGCGTCGCGACCGACCTACATCTACCTGGCCGCCCTGCGCGCCCCGGACGAGACGCGGGTGATCGGCGGCATCGCCATCGTCTTCGACAGCGAACCGCAATTTGCCGCCATGCTCTACGACTCGCTGCCGCGCCAAGCTTCCGGCGAGCCGGTGGCGGGCAGCTACGCGGTGTTTATCGATGACGAAGCGAAGATCATCGCTTCCAGCGATGCCGCCTATCGCATCGGCCAAACGCTGGAACTGCCGCCCGAACTACTGCACCCACCGGCCGGCGGCGGTTCCCAACTGCTTGCCGTGGATGGCCAGGTGATGGCGGTCGGCGCCCGCTCCTCGGCCGGCTATCGCGAATACAAGGGGGCCGGGGATAGTTATCGCAACGCCGTCACGGCACTGGTTTTCATCCCGCTCGGCAGCTACGACCCGCAAGCCCGTATCGAGCAAGGGGCCGGCGATGTCGCCGCGCGGCGGGCCAGCCAGGCGGCCGACGTCGCTGTCTGCGAAATCGCCACCTTCTATCTCGGCGCCCACTGGCTCGGGCTCCCGGTCAGCGCCGTGCGTGAGGCCATCGAACTGAGCGGGGCGGCCTGCCTGGCCAATGCGCCGAAACAGGTCTACGGCGCCCTGCTCTACCAGAACGAAAGCTTGCCGATCTACAACCTGCACGCCGCGCTCGGCCTGGAAACGCCCGCCGCAGCCTCCGGCATCCGCCAGCAGGTGGTGGTCGTACATGGCGACAACGGGGCCAATTTCGGCATCCTGGTCGATCGTCTGGGCGAAATCATGGAAGCCCCGCTCAGCGACATCGAGAATTTATCGAATATCTATGTCGGCATTGCCTCGGTGCTCGCTTCGGTGGTCAAGACGCCGGCCGGCGATGGCGCACCGATGCTGGTCCTGCTCTCGGTGGCAAGCATGAGCGAACAACTGCGCGGCAAAAATGTGGAGTCCGAACAGGCGGCCTGAAAATCAGTGCAGATCGACGGCGTGCTGCTTCAAGGCCGCCAACGGAACGATTTCGAGGGCCGCCTGGTTGGTCGAATTGAGTGCCACCAGCGGCGCCTGGCCGGCCTGATAGGCCTGCAGCCAGCGGGCGGCACACAGGCACCAGCGCTGGCCGGGCAGCAGGCCGGGGAAATCGAATTCCGGCCGCGGCGTCGATAAGTCGTTGCCGCTGGCTTTGGAGAAGGCGAGGAATTCGGCGGTCAGCACGATGCAAATGGTGTGGCTACCCAGATCGTCCTCGGCGGTATTGCAGCACCCGTCGCGGAAAAAACCGGTGACCGGTCGCTCGCTGCAGGGCAGCAAAGGACCGCCCAGAACATTCAGCTGGCTACCCCGACCGGGAAAATCACGGGTTTTCATGTCCGCGGCTCAGGCGACTTCGTCGATCCAGGCCTGCTGGATGGCTTCGAGGACTTTCTCGCCGCAATGCTTGGGATCGTCGTCGAAATCTGGCAGGGCCATCACCCAGTTGCGCAGATCGACAAAATTGAGCGTCAGCGGGTCGACGGCGGGATGGACGTCGCTCAGTTCAATGGCGATATCGTTGATGTCGGTCCATTTCATTTGCGATGCCCCTCCTTGGCCATGTTGATGCTGTATTTCGGAATCTCGACGACCAGCGGCGTCTTGCCGACGATGGCCTGACAACCGAGGCGGGAATTGGGCTCGAGACCCCAGGCCTTGTCGAGCAGGTCTTCCTCTTCGTCTTCGGCCGGGGTCAGCGTGTTGAAGCCTTCGCGGACGATGACGTGGCAGGTCGTGCAGGCGCAGGACATTTCGCAGGCATGGTCGAGTTCGACGCCGTTATCGAGCAGGTTTTGGCAGATCGATTTGCCCTCTTCCGCCTCGATGACGGCACCATCCGGACAATTCTCGACATGCGGCAGGACGATCAGTTGCGTCATGCCTGTTCTCCCATTTTGATGTCATCGACCTTGCGGCCGGACAACACTTTCTTGATGCTCTGGTCCATACGACGGTGGGCGAATTCCTGCGTTTCGAAACCAAGGTCGTCCATGGCGATATTGATCAGGCGGCGATTGTCGCCGCTCATGCTGGCCTGCAGCTTGGCGATGGTGGCGAGGATTTTCGCGGTTTCGGCGGCATTGAGCAGATGCGCATCTTCCTTCATCGCCGCTTCGGTCGCCTCGATCATGCGCTGGGCTTCGACCTGGGCTTCCTTGAGGGCGCGGCTGATCGCGTCGTCCTTGGCGTGCTCCATCGAATCCCTGAGCATGCCGGCAACTTCGTCGTCGGACAGACCGTAGGACGGCTTCACCGCCACACTGGCTTCGACGCCGGTGGTCTGTTCGCGCGCCGAGACCGACAGCAAGCCGTCGGCGTCAACCTGGAAGGTGACGCGAATGCGCGCCGCCCCGGCCACCATCGGCGGAATGCCGCGCAGCTCGAAACGGGCCAGCGAACGGCAATCGGCAACCAGCTCGCGCTCGCCCTGGACAACGTGGATGGCCATCGCCGTCTGGCCGTCCTTGAAGGTGGTGAATTCCTGGGCGCGCGCCGTCGGGATGGTCGAATTGCGCGGGATGACCTTCTCGGTCAGGCCGCCCATGGTTTCAAGGCCGAGCGACAGTGGCGTGACGTCGAGCAACAGCCAGTCGTCGCCGCCGGTCTTGTTGCCGACCAGCAGGTTGGCCTGGGTGGCGGCGCCGAGCGCGACGACCTTGTCCGGATCGAGATTGGTTAGCGGTTCCTGGCGGAAAAAGTCGCCGACCGCTTTCTGCACCTGCGGCATGCGGGTCGAGCCGCCGACCATGACCACGCCCTTGATATCCTCGGGGCGCAGACCGGCATCGCGCAGGGCCTTCTTGACCGGCTGCATGGTTTTCGAAATCAGCGTCTGGGCGATTTCGGCAAAGGTCGCCACGTCGAGCTTGATGTCGACCATCTCGCCGGAGGTCAGGCGCACGACGATCTGCGCTTCGGCGTTCTTGCTCAGGTATTCCTTGGCCTCGCGGCAACGCATCATGAGCAGGCGGGCATCTTCCGGCGACAGCGGCTGCAGTTTGGCCTGTTCGATGGCCCAGCAGAAGATGCGGTGGTCGAAATCGTCGCCGCCGAGCGCCGAGTCGCCGCCGGTGGACATCACCTCGAAAACCCCCTTGGTCAGCTTCAGGATGGAGATATCGAAGGTGCCGCCGCCCAGGTCATAGACCGCATAGACGCCCTCCGCCCCGTTATCCAGCCCGTAGGCGATGGCGGCGGCGGTCGGTTCGTTGAGCAGACGGAGGACATTGAGGCCGGCCAGCTTGGCGGCATCCTTGGTGGCCTGGCGCTGCGCATCGTCGAAATAGGCCGGCACGGTGATCACGGCGCCGACCAGTTCGCCGGCCAGGGCAGTTTCCGCCCGCTGCTTCAGGCTTTTAAGGATTTCGGCCGAGACTTCGACCGGGCTCTTGATGCCGGCGATGGTTTTGACCTTGACCATGCCCGGCGCTTCGATGAAGTCGTAGGGCATCGATTCGACATGCGAAATATCCTTCAGCCCCCGCCCCATGAAACGCTTCACCGAGACGATGGTATTGCGCGGATCGATCGCCTGCCGGGTCTGCGCGTCGTAGCCGACTTCGCTGCAGTTGTCGGCGTGGTAACGGACAACAGAAGGCAACAGGGAACGGCCCTGCTCGTCGTTCAGGCAGACGGCAATCCCGCTACGCACGGTGGCGACCAGCGAATTGGTGGTACCGAGGTCGATACCGATGGCGAGTTTGTGCTCATGGGGGGCAGCCGACTCGCCGGGCTCGGCAATTTGAAACAGGGCCATTTTTTATTCTTCCAGCGACGCCAGGGCGTCGTCGATTTCGTAGAGAAGTTTTTCCAGGAACATCAGGCGGCGCACGCGATCCGTCGCCAGCTCATGATCGCCTTGCGCCAGCAGCTCGCCCAGCTCTTCGTAACGGGTGTTGAGGTCGGCGCGCAAGCGATTGTGCAGATGTTCCAGCTCGTGGTGATCGCCGCCGCTGCGTGCATCCATCACCGCCTCGCGCCATTCCATCTGTTCCATCAGGAAATCCACCGGCATGGCGGTATTGTTTTCCGCCTGGATATCGTGACCGGCCAGATTGAGCAGGTACTTGGCCCGCTCCAACGGCTTTTTCAGCGTCTGGTAGGCTTCGTTGGCGTGCGTCGCCCATTGCATCGACAAGCGTCGTTCGGCATCGCCGGCATTGACGAAGCGATCCGGGTGGACCTGCGCCTGGATGTCGCGATAGCGGGAATCGAGATCGGACAGATCAAGCCGGAATTCCCGACTCAGTCCGAACAAGGTGAAATGGTCGGCGCGCAGGTCCATCAGACGGTAAACGATTCGCCGCAGCCGCACTGGTCTTTGACGTTCGGGTTATTGAACTTGAAACCTTCGTTCAGACCTTCGCGGGCAAAATCCAGCTCCATTCCGTCGAGATAGGGAACGCTCTTGGCGTCGACAAAAACCTTGACGCCATTGCTTTCGAACATCAGATCCTCGGGATCCACTTCATCGACGAATTCGAGCTTGTAGGCCATGCCGGAACAACCGCTGGTCCGCACGCCGAGGCGCAAGCCAATGCCCTTGCCGCGTTTGGTCAGGTAATTGGCAACGTGTTTCGCCGCCTTATCGGTCAAGGTAACAGCCATGCTTATTCTCCGTGCTTCTTCTTGTAATCGGCCACGGCTGCCTTGATGGCATCCTCGGCCAGAATCGAACAGTGGATTTTAACCGGCGGCAGGGCCAGTTCTTCGGCAATATCGGTATTTTTGATGGCCAGCGCCTGATCGACCGTCTTGCCCTTGACCCATTCGGTAACCAGCGACGACGAGGCAATCGCCGAGCCGCAGCCGTAGGTCTTGAACTTGGCGTCTTCGATGACGCCGGATTTATTGACCTTGATCTGCAATTTCATGACGTCGCCGCAGGCCGGCGCGCCAACCATGCCGGTCCCGACGCCATCGTCTTCCTTGCCGAAGGAACCGACGTTGCGGGGATTTTCGTAGTGATCGATAACTTTGATGCTGTAGCTCATTTGAAGCTCCTAAAAACAGTTGTTAGTCGGGAGTCATTAATCCTTAGCGGATAGCGTCGGAACTGAAGAGATGCCTGCTAACAACTAAGTACTAATAACTAACAACTAATTAGTGCGCTGCCCACTGCACGGTGCTGAGGTCGACGCCATCCTTGTACATCTCCCACAACGGGGACAATTCGCGCAATTTGCCGACCTTCTTGTGCAGCAGATCGACGGCGTAGTCGATTTCCTCTTCCGTCGTGAAACGACCGATGGTGAAACGGATCGAGCTGTGCGCCAGCTCGTCGTCGCGACCGAGGGCACGCAGCACGTAGGACGGTTCCAGGCTGGCCGAGGTGCAGGCCGAGCCGGAGGAAACCGCCAGGTCCTTGATCGCCATGATCATCGACTCCCCTTCGACATAGGCAAAGCTGATGTTCAGATTGTGCGCCACGCGCTGCGTCAGGTCCCCATTAACGTAGGTCGCTTCGATTTCTTGCAAGCCCTTGAGCAGCTTGTCGCGCAGCTTGCCGATGCGGAGGTTTTCTTCGGCCATTTCGGCCTTCGCAATGCGGAAGGCTTCGCCCATGCCGACGATCTGGTGAGTGGCCAGCGTACCGGAGCGGAAACCGCGCTCGTGACCGCCGCCGTGCATCTGGGCTTCGAGACGGACACGCGGCTTGCGGCGCACGTAGAGGGCGCCGATGCCTTTCGGGCCATAGGTCTTGTGGGCCGAGAAGCTCATCAGATCGACCTTCAGCTTGCTCAGATCGATATCGACCTTGCCGGTGGCCTGCGCCGCATCGACGTGGAAGAGAATGCCTTTTTCGCGACAAATTTCGCCCAGTTCGGCGATCGGCTGAATAACGCCGACTTCGTTATTGACGAACATCACGGAAACCAGCACGGTATCGGGCCGAATGGCGGCCTTGAAGACTTCGAGATCGAGCAGGCCGTCTTCCTTGACATCGAGATAGGTCGCCTCGAACCCCTGGCGCTCCATTTCGCGCACGGTGTCGAGCACGGCCTTGTGCTCGGTCTTCACCGTGATGATGTGCTTGCCCTTGGTGCCGGCGTAGAAATTGGCGGCGCCCTTGATGGCGAGGTTATTGGACTCGGTGGCCCCGGAGGTCCAGACGATTTCCTTGGGGTCGGCATTGACCAGCGCCGCGACCTGCTCGCGGGCCTCTTCGACGGCGGCATCGGCGACCCAGCCGAAACTGTGCGAACGCGAAGCCGGATTGCCGAAATGCTCGCAGAGATAGGGAATCATTTTGTCCGCGACGCGCCGGTCGACCGGCGTCGTTGCCGAGTAATCCAAGTAGATGGGAAGTTTCATCGTCATTCTCGCAAAGTCGGTTATTCAAACGGCAACTGCCGTCAGTCCCTGCAGGCGTCCGACTGTAACCTGCAAGGCGTTAATAAACTGGTCGATCTCAAATTCGCTATTGCCGGCCCCAAGGCTGACCCGCACCGCTCCACGAGCAATTTCCGGGCCGACGCCCATTGCCCGCAACACATGCGACGGCTCCGGATCGGCACTGGAACAGGCTGCACCGCTGGCGACGGCGAAACCTTCACGGTCCAGTTTGCCGACCAGGGTTTCGCCATCAATAGCGGGAAAGGCAAAATAGGTGGTATTCGGCAGGCGCTCCACCGCGCCCCCGAAAATGCGCGCCCCCAATGCCGTCAGCCCGGCTTCCAGCTGGGCCCGCATGGCCAGCAAACGGACCGGCACTTCGGCAACGCGTTGCGCCGCAAGTTCCGCCGCTGCACCAAAACCGACGATGGCCGACACATTTTCGGTACCTGAACGCAGACCGCGCTCATGGCCGCCACCGGCGATCAGCGGCAGCAACTCGACGCGTTTGTCGAGGACCAGCGCCGCCGCCCCTTGCGGGCCGTTGGCCTTGTGCGCCGACAAGGTCAGGGCATGCACACCGGCCGCATTGAGGGCGCGAAAATCGAGCGGCAGCTTGCCGAAGGCCTGCACGGCATCGCTATGGAACCAGCCGCCGCCGACCTTGGCGGCACCGGCCAGCGCGGCGATATCCTGGACGACCCCGGTTTCGTTGTTGGCGGTCATCAGTGAAATCAACTGCGGCTTGGCAAGCAACGCTTCAGCGTAAGCCGCCGGATCGACCACCCCGTTGCCATCCACCGCGACCTGCTGCACCTGCCAACCCTGGCGGGCCAGTTGGGCCGCCGGCTGGCGGACGCAGGGATGCTCGATGGCGCTGATCGCCAACCGACCGGGCCGCACCGCGGCGGCGGCGCCCTTCAGGAAGAGATTGTTCGACTCGCTGCCGCCACTGGTAAAGACGATTTCCGTCGGGTGCGCATTGACCGCCGCCGCGACCTGCTGGCGTGCCGCATCGATCGCCCGCCGCGCCGCCCGCCCGTACTCATGGCGACTGGATGCGTTGCCGAACTGGCTTTCCAGCCAGGGCAGCATGGCCGCCAAGACCGCCGGAGCAAGCGGCGTCGTGGCGTTGTGGTCGAAATAGGCGGGCTGGAACATGGCAGACTCAGGCGGCGGCCACGGCCACCCTGTCACGCGTCGTGCGAAGGCGCGTCGCCGGGCGCTTGTCCTCGAGCACGGCAGTATCGCCTAGCATCTTTTGCTGCTGGCGTTCAACCAGATCGGCCAGCGACACCGAAGAAAGGTATTCGTACATCTTGTCATTCAGCGTAGACCACAGTTCGTGCGTCATGCAGCGGTGGTCGTCGAGACAATCTTCGCGACCGCCGCATTGCGTGGCATCGAGTTGCTCATCGACGGCCCGGATGATGTCGGCGACCGCCACCTGAGCGAGCGGCCGGGCAATGCAATAACCGCCACCGGGACCGCGCACGCTGTCGACCAGCTTGTAGCGACGCAACTTGCCGAACAACTGTTCCAGGTAAGACAGGGAAATTTTCTGCCGTTCGCTGATACTGGCCAACGCCACCGGACCGTCCTCGCCGCGCAAGGCGAGATCGATCATGGCAGTAACGGCAAAACGTCCTTTGGTGGTTAAACGCATTTCTGATCTCCAGCTAATAACCCAGTAGTGAAGTCAACTATACAGAAACCAGACAAAATCAGTCAACTATTTTACCCAGGTATCTGGCATCAAACCGATCGGCCGGCTGCACCTCGGCATCGCACTTCACCCCCTGGGCGCCGAGTTCCCTGATCAGGGAAGCGAACCGACGATCGGTTTCGGCGGCATGATCGAGCAATCCGTGTATGGCCTTGGCCAGCGGATCGTCCTGGTCGCGGCCGACGGCATAGGCGGAAAAACCCATTTTCTCGGCCTGCGCCTGACGTTGCCGACTTTGCGGCGAACGATCGAGAATCCGCGCCGGATTGCCGACGGCGGTCGCACCGGCCGGAATCGGCTTGGTCACCACGGCATTGGAGCCGACCCGAGCCCCGGCGGCAATCGTGATCGGTCCCAGCACCTTGGCACCGGCCCCGATGACCACGCCGTCTTCCAGCGTCGGATGACGCTTGCCCTTGTTCCAGGAAGTCCCACCCAGGGTCACGCCGTGATAAAGGGTGACGTCGTTGCCGATCTGCGCCGTTTCACCGACAACGACACCCATGCCGTGATCGATGAAGAAGCGACGGCCGATGGTTGCCCCGGGATGGATTTCAATACCGGTAAAGAAGCGGGCAAGATGCGCCGTGAACCGGGCCATCCAGCGCAGACGATGGCCCCATAGCCAGTGGGCGACGCGGTGCATGATCAGGGCGTGGATACCCGGATAGCAGGTCAATACCTCCCAAAACGAGCGAGCTGCCGGATCGCGGTCGAAGACCGCACGAATATCCTCACGCAGGTGCCGGAACATCAAGGCAAATCTCCCATTTCAATCGAGGAAGGATTCTAAAATACTCGACTTAATCTGTCAGCCATTTTAGCCAGAAGCCCCATCGCGTTACGCCAAAAAAACCACAACCGAGATTCGCCCGTGATGCACTTCTTGAGTTGGCCCAAGAATCCGCCAAGTCTAGTGAAAATCCCGACTATGGGTTTCCAGGCGGCCGAGCCAGGCGGAAAGATCGACCAGCCGCTTGGCGACCAGGTGCACCACCTCGCCTTCCTTCTGCAATTGTCCGTAGACGCCGAGCAGCGTTGAACCGAGCAGTTCACGCCGCTGTTTGTCGACAAGTTGCGGATGGACGACGACATTGGTCAGCCCGGTTTCATCTTCCAGCGTGACAAAAACGATACCGGTCGCCGTCCCCGGCCGCTGCCGACCGACGACGATCCCGGCGACACGCACCGTGGCGCGCTGGCCAGCCGTTTTCAGCGCTGCGGCAGCGACAAAACGCCGCTCGCGCAGGTGCTGGCGCAGCAAGGCCAGCGGATGCCGACGCAGGCTCAAACCGAGACTGCGGTAATCGGCGACCAGATTTTCACCCTCGGCCGGCGCCGGCAAATCGGGCGGCGCCGCTTCCCGCAGCGGCAAACCATCGAACAGATCGCCCTGGCGCACCGCGGCCGTCGCTGCCCAGGCCGCCTGCCGCCGGTCTCCGGCCAGACTGGCCAGGGCATCGGCGGCGGCCAGCAGATCGAGATCGCGCCGCTGCAAACCGGCACGTGCCGCCAGGTCGGCAACATCGGAAAATTGCCGGATTTGGCGCGCCGCGCTGATCCGCTCGGCAACCGCCGGCGAAAACCCGCGGATTTCGCGCAAACCGAGGCGCACGGCGGCGTTTTCATCGAGCCGGCTTTCCCAGTCGCTGGCCGTGACATCGGGTGGCAACACCGTTACGCCATGCCGACGCGCATCCTGGATCAGCATCGACGGCGAGTAGAAGCCCATCGGCTGACTATTCAGCAGTCCGCACAGGAAAGCCGCCGGGTGATGCCGCTTGAGCCAGGCCGAGGCATAGACCAGCAGCGCGAAACTGGCGGCGTGCGATTCGGGAAAGCCGTATTCGCCGAAGCCCTGGATCTGGGCGATGATGCGCCGGGCAAAACTTTCTGGCAGGCCGTTCGCCGCCATGCCTTCGAGCAACTTCTGCTCGAAAGGCTCCAGCCCGCCCTTGCGCTTCCAGGCGGCCATCGCCCGACGCAACTGGTCGGCCTCGCCGGGCGTGAAATTGGCCGCGACGACAGCCAGTTGCATGACCTGTTCCTGGAAGATCGGCACGCCGAAAGTCCGTTCCAGCACGGCATCGACGGCCGGCGATATTTTTTCGATGGCTTCCCTACCCTGCCGCCGCTTCAGGTAGGGATGCACCATGTCACCCTGGATCGGCCCCGGCCGGACCAGCGCCACCTCGACTACCAGATCGTAGAAATTGCGCGGCTTGAGGCGCGGCAACATCGCCATCTGTGCCCGTGACTCGACCTGGAAGACGCCCATGCTGTCGGCGTGGCAGAGCATTTCGTAGGTCGCCGGATCCTCGGCCGGAATATCCTGCATGCTGAGTGGCCGACCGCGCTGGAGCGCGACAATCTGCAACATCCGGCGGATTGCCGAGAGCATGCCGAGGGCCAGGATATCGACCTTCATCAGGCCGATCGCATCGAGATCGTCCTTGTCCCACTGGATCACGCTGCGCGCGGCCATCGCCGCGTTTTCGACCGGCACCAGGCGCGACAGCGGCCCGCGCGAGATGACGAAACCGCCGACATGCTGCGTCAGATGGCGGGGAAAACCGCGCAGCGCCTCGGCGATGGCCAGCCATTTCTCGACGCGCGGCGATGCCGGGTCGAGGCCCAGTTCGGCGAAGCGTTCCGGCAATTGCTCGCGCTTGTCCCACCAGGCCAGCGAAGCGGTCAGCGCATTGATCTGGGCGATGCCGAAACCAAGCGCCCGGCCGGCATCGCGCAGCGCGCCCTTGGTCCGGTAGGTGATCAGCGCCGCGGCCAGCGCCGCCCGTTCGCGGCCGTATTTTGTGTAGATGTACTGGATCACTTCCTCGCGCCGCTCGTGCTCGAAATCGACGTCGATATCCGGCGGCTCGCCGCGCTCTTTCGAGACGAAACGCTCGAAGAGCAGCGCCGAGCGGGCCGGATCGACCTCGGTCACACCGAGCGCATAACAGACCGCCGAATTGGCCGCCGAGCCGCGCCCCTGGCAAAGGATGTGCTGGCGGCGCGCGAAGCAGACGATGTCGTACACCGTCAGGAAATATGCCTCGTAGGCCATTTCGGCAATCAGCCTCAGTTCGTACTCGATGCGCTCGCGGACGCTCACCGGCACGCCATCCGGATAGCGGCGCTGCAGGCCGCGTTCGGTTTCGGCACGCAGCCAGGAAGCGGGCGTCTCGCCGGCCGGGATGATTTCCTCGGGATATTCGTAGCGCAGTTCGTCGAGCGAAAAGTCGCAGCGAGCGACGATTTTCAGCGTTTCCGCCAGCATCTCGGGTGGGTACAGACGCGCCAGGCGCAGGCGGGAGCGCAAATGCCGTTCGCCATTCGGAAACAGCGCATAACCGGCGTCGAAGACCGAAGTTTTCAGGCGCAGCGCGGTCAGTACATCCTGTAACGGGCGACGGGCCCGCAGGTGCATGTGCACATCGCCGCTCGCCACCAGCGGCAAGGCGCACTGGCAACCAAGATTCTGCAGGACCTCGAGCCGGGCTTCGTCATCCGGCCCGGCATGCAGTTCGACGCCGATCCACGCCCGCCCGGGAAAACGCCCGGCCAGCCACTGCCCATCGGCAAGCGTCGGCGCGGCACCGGGCAACCACAGCACCAGGCAATCGGGCAGCGCCCCGCTCGGCGAAATCGCTTCCAGGTCGTGGCGCTGCAGGCTGTAAGCACCCTTTGCCGAGCGCCGCCGGGCCAGCGTGATCAAGGCCGACAAATTGCCGTAACCATGCCGGTTGCAGGCGAGAAAGACCAGTTTCAGGCCATCCTGCATCAGCATCTCGCTGCCGATGATCAATTTCAGCCCGGCCGCCTTCGCCGCCTGATGCGCCCGCACCACCCCGGCCAGCGAGCATTCGTCGGTCAGCGCCAGCGCCGCATAGCCCTGGGCCCGGGCCCGCTCGACCAGTTCGGCGGGATGCGAAGCGCCGCGCAGGAAACTGAAATTCGAGAGGCAATGCAGTTCCGCGTAGTCGGGAAAATCGTCAGGCAAAGAGGCCATGCAGGAACCAGCCCTCCCCGTCGCGGAACACCCAGAGCCACTGCCCGCGCGGATTCTGGGCGACGAAATAATCGCGCCGCAGATCCCCCGCCGCCCCGCTCTCGCCTTCGTCCCACCAGCCGCTTTCCAGGCGCTCGGCGCGTGACAGCAGATTCAACGGGCCCTGCCAGTGCGGCCGCCCGCCCTGCTCGGCCAGCGCCTGCGGTGCCGGCAACAGCCAGAGCGGACGGGCGGCATGGCCGGCGCCGGCTGCTGCCACCGGCGCCGCCTTGACGTCCGGTGCGCTTTGCCGGATCGCACATTCCGGCCGGTAATCCGGATTTTCGCCGAGCACCTGCACCGCCGCGCTACCGAGTCTGGCCTGCACGCGCTCCAGGCAAACCGCCAGGCCCTCGCCGGCTACCGGCTGCTCGAACAGGCCAGCGCTGGCACCGGGTTTCCCCACCAGCTCATCGGCCAGCAGGGTCAGCGCCTCGACCGGCCCGTGCAGTTGCAGGCGCCCGAGGTGCTCGCGCAACAAACGGGCGAAGCGCGTTTCATCGGCGGCCGGTTCGGCGAAGCGCAAGACCAGGTCGCTGCTCGAGGCATCGTCGTGGGTCAATTGCAGCGTACAGGCGCGGACCAGCAACTGGCGCCCCTGCAACCAGCCGGCCAACGCCGCAAACAGGCGCTGGCCAGCAAAGGCCAGGGCTTCGGCGTGTTCGACGCGGGCCGGCAATTCGATTTTCTGGCGGAAGTTTTCCGGGAAGACAAAGGGCTTCAGCGGCTGCGGCAACTCGCCCCAGGCCCGCGCCAGATCGTCGAGCGGGCCGTTGCCGAGACGCCGGCGCAAACCGGCCGCGGGCTGCCGGCGCAAATCGCCGAGGCGGCGCAGCCCGAAGGCTTCCAGGCGATCCAGAATTTCGCTCGACCAGCCCGGCACGGTGCAAGGCAGACCGGCCAGCGCCACCTGCGTGGCCGACAATTCCGGATAAATCTCCGCCCGCCCGGCCCGCGCCAGCCACAGGGCGGCCAGCGGCGTCGGCGCCGCCGCCCAGTACAAGGAATACGACTGCGCCGCACAACCGGCCTGGACGGCCGCGACAATCGCCCCGGCGCCGCCGAACAGGCGCAGGCAACCGCCGATTTCCAGCAACAGGCTAGCCGGCGCCAGCACATTGAGGGTCGGGGTAAAGCAGCCGGCCCAGCAGGCCAGCCCATGCAAGGCGGAAATTTCCCGGGCATCGTCGCGCTCGAAGACCGCCAGACCGGGACAAAGACCGAGCGCCGTCGATAATTTCAGGCCGGGAACGACACCGGTGGCAAGCGCCGCCGGGTCGCCGCACAACACCCGTCCGCGGCCGACGACCGCGCTAGGCGACTGCCGCAGCGGCAGCGCTTCGAGGGGCAGCAAGGGAAAGTGAAGGGCCAACCAAAGCACGCGGCGATCTCCCCGGACGGGCAAGTGACAAAATGAGCGGCCGCGCCGCCGGTCGGCCACGCCGCTTGAGAATACGCACTGCCAGACCGCTTTCGCCGGCCGACAGCGCCAAACGCAACGGCGCCGGCGACGGTATCGCCGCCACCGAAGCCGAACGCCACAGGCAGGCGAAGGTCGGCCGCCCCTCCGCCGCCACCTGCAAGCGCCGCAAGGCCCGGGGATTGATGCCGGCCTCCGGCCAGATCAGGACGCCGGCAAAACCGCCGCTGGCCAGCAATTGTTCGCAACACCAGGCCGATTCGCGCCCGGCCCGAATCACCAACAGACGCTCCAAAGCCAGCCCGCCGGCCGCCCAGGCCGGGGCATAGGGCAAGCACGGCGGATCGATCAGGGCCAGCCAGCCACCCGCCGCCGACAAATTGGCGAGGGCCGGCAGCAGCAGGCTCATTTCGCCCAGACCGCTGCGCTCGGTGAGAATTTCGGTCAGGCAACCGCGCGGCCAGCCACCACCGGGCAATTCGGCATCGAGTTCGGCATGACCGCTGGCAATGACGTTTTCCGGCAGGCCGGCCAGCATGTCGCCGCGCCAGATATCGCCCCTGGCCAGGACCTCCGCCAAAGTCGCCGGCAGCGGCATGGCGCTCATGACAAAGTGCTGATCGCCCCGCGTATCAGGCCGACGGCGATGCCTTCGATGGCGAAATCTACTTCGTCCGGATTGACGATAATCGGCTCGAAATCGGGGTTTTCGGCAATCAGCTCGATATGGCCGCTGCGCCGTTGCAGGCGCTTGACGGTCACTTCCTCGTCGAGCCGGGCGACGACGATCTGGCCGTCGCGCGCCTGATTGGTCTTGTGCACGGCGATCAGGTCGCCATCGAAAATCCCGGCATCGACCATCGACAGGCCGCGCACCTTGAGCAGGAAATCGGCGCGCGGATTGAACAGTTGGGCATCGAGCGCATAGCGCCCCTGCACGTTCTCGACGGCAAGGATCGGTGAACCGGCTGCCACCATGCCGATCAGCGGCAGGCCGAGTTGTTCGACCAGGCGGATGCCACGCGCCGAACCCGGCTCAAGGACAATGGCGCCTTTCTTGGCGAGCGCCTTGAGGTGATCCTCGGCGGCATTGGGCGAGGCAAAACCGAAGGCGTGGGAGATTTCCATGCGCGTCGGTGGCGCACCGAGCACCTCCAGCGTGCTCTTGATGAAATCGAGAATTTCCTGCTGCCGTGGCGTGAGTTTCATGGCCTGCTCCACTAAAAACCGATAACTGTATTTTTATACAGCAATCGCTTTTTGGCAAGCGAAGAATCAGCCACGATCGACAAACTGCTACTATCGGCCAACCTTGACTGAACTGGCCCCATGAAGCTACAAGACTTTCCCGTCGGCGCCCGCTTTGAATACGCGGGCAGGATTTTCGTGAAAACCGGTCCGCTCACAGCTTCATCCGAACAGGGCGGGCAATGCATGATTCCGCGCTACGCGACGCTCAAGGCGCTTGACCTGCCCGCCCCGGAAAGCCGTCCCGGACATCGCCGAAAACTCGACGAGGCCAACGTCAGGGCCGCCTTCAACGAGTTTTACCAGACCGCCTCTCAACTGCTCGACAACCCCGCACATCCGGAACTGGAGCGTGCCCGTCAGGCATTCCTGGCCAAGCTCAAATAGCGACTCAGGTCGGCAGGTCGAAACCCTTTAGTTTGCGATACATATCCACGGCGTAGGAATCAGTCATCCCGGCGACGAAATCGGCAACTTGCAACAGGCGAATGTACGGATCGGCATCCGGCTCGCCGCCATGCCCGAGGAATTGCGCCGGCAATAACTTGAGCAGCATGCGGTCGCGGGTGGTAAAGCGAGTGCCAGGCACCTTGGCCTTGGCCTCGACGGCATTGCTGAACAGGCCGAGCAAGGCGCCGAGCACTTCGAAACCGGCGGTTTCGATTTCCAGCGCCGGCCGGGCCGTGTAGATGGTTTCCTTGGCCAGCTTGAGCACCGCCTGCAAGGGGATGGCGACCGGCGACTGATCGAGCAGTTCCTCGTCGAACTCCCCCTTGAGGATGGCTTCCTCGTTTTCCAGAAAGACGCCGGCAGCACTCTCCAGCAAGCGGCCAATGGCCTTGGCACGCAGATATTCCAGACGCTCCTTCGGGTCGTGCAGGCGCTCCAGGCGACTGCCGTTGATCGTATTGCCGGCCAACTCGGCGAGCAGGCATTCGGCATCGCGATAAGACACGAAGCCGAGCTTGGCCGCATCTTCCAGATCGACAATCAGGTAGCAGGTGTCATCCGCCACTTCGACCAGGAAGGCCAGCGGGTGACGCCGCCAGGCGATGCCCGGGATGCGTTCGATCAGCCCGGTCGACTGGGCAACCCGAGCGAAGGCTTCCGCATCCTGCTGAAAGAAACCGAATTTCTTGCCGCTCTTGCCCGCCAGTTCGACATCGAGATGCGAAGGCCGCGGGTACTTGGTAAATGTCGCCAGTACCGCGCTGGTCAGTTGCAAGCCCGGATTGGCCGGGCTTTGCAGCCGGGTAACGATGCGAAACCCCTGGGCGTTGCCTTCGTAACGTTCGAAATCGGCGCGCTGGGCCGCTGTGAAAGGATGGCGATCAAGCAATCCGGAATTGAGGAACCACTCGCGAATGGCGTCCTCGCCGGCATGACCGAAGGGCGGATTGCCGATATCGTGGGCCAGGCAGGCGGCGGCGACAATCGCCCCGAAATCGCCCGATTCGACATGCTGCAAGCCGTGCCGGGCGATGATCTCGCGCCCCACCACGGCGCCCAGCGAACGACCGACACAACTGGCTTCCAGACTGTGAGTCAGGCGGGTGCGGACGTAATCGCTTTTCGAGAGCGGAAAAACCTGCGTCTTGTCCTTCATTCGCCGGAAAGCGGAAGTAAAGACGATGCGGTCGTAATCCTGCTGAAAAGCAGTACGTTCCGCCGTTCCCGGCGCCTTGCCGGCGCCCGGACGCTCGCTCGACAACAGCTTTTCCCAGATTTTTCGCTTACCCATGCTGTACGGAATCAGTGATGCAATGGGCCGCGAGTTTACTCCCCTTCCAGGCTCGCCCGCACATGGTCCGGCAAGGGAACCGATTTTCCCGTCTTTGTATCCATCCACACCACTTTCGCGGCCCCCTCGGCATAAATGCGTTCATCGCCTTCGAGGCGCATTTCAACATAGGTCATCACACTGGAACGTCCCGGTTCGCCGACAAAAGTACGCACCTCGACCATGCCCGGATAGCTCATCGGAACCAGGAAAGTACAACTGGCATTGATGATCACCGGTCCTTCGCCGCCCGGGCGGACCGGCACCTGCAAGGACTCGATCCATTCGACCCGCGCCTGCTCCATGTAGCGAAAGTACACCGTGTTATTGACGTGCCCGTAGGCATCCATGTCGCCCCAGCGTATGGGCATTTTGGTGACGTGAATCAGCTTCTTCCTGTCTTCCATATCTTTGAATTTCCAGAGGGATTGATCTATATGTTTCCATACTGTAGCGTATTGCAAATAACGTCACAATAAAGTGAGGAGACAACATGCAACGCGAAGCCATGGAATTCGACGTCGTCATCGTCGGCGGCGGTCCGGCCGGTCTGGCCTCGGCCATTCGCCTGAAACAACTGGCACAGGAAAAAGGCGGCGAAATCAGCGTCTGCCTGATCGAGAAAGGCGCCGAAATCGGCGCCCACATTCTTTCCGGCGCGGTCATGGACCCGCGCGCCCTGACGGAACTGCTGCCCAACTGGCAGGCCGACGGCGCCCCGCTCAAGGCACCCGTCTCGGAAGACCGCTTTTTCATCCTGTCTGAAAGCGGCGCCACCAAGATCCCCAACAGCCTGCTGCCGAAATGCTTCCACAACGCAGGCAATTACGTCATTTCGCTGGGCAACGTCTGCCGCTGGCTGGGTGAACAGGCGGAAGCGCTGGGCGTCGAAATCTATCCCGGCTTTGCCGGCGCCGAAGTGCTGTTCGATGAGGACGGCGCGGTCAAGGGAGTCGCCACCGGCGACATGGGCCGGCTGCACGACGGCTCGGAAGGCCCCAATTTCCAGGTCGGCATGGAACTGCACGGCAAATACACCTTTTTCGCCGAAGGCTGCCGCGGCCATCTCGGCAAACAGTTGCAGGCTCGTTTCAAGCTGAACGACGACGTCGATCCGCAAAGCTACGGCATCGGCCTCAAGGAACTCTGGGAAGTCCCGCCGGAAAACCATCAGCTCGGTCTGGTCGTCCATAGCGGCGGCTGGCCGATGTCGCCCGACACCTATGGCGGCGGCTTCCTCTACCACCTGGAGAACAACCAGGTCGCCGTCGGCTTTGTCGTCGGCCTCGGCTACAGCAATCCCCATCTGGCGCCTTTCGAGGAATTCCAGCGTTTCAAGACGCACCCGGAAATCCGTAAATTCCTGCAAGGCGGCAAGCGCATTGCCTACGGCGCCCGGGCGCTCACCGCCGGCGGCCTGCAAGCCTTGCCGAAACTCATCTTCCCGGGCGGCGTGCTGATCGGCGACGATGCCGGCTTCCTCAATGCCGCCCGCATCAAAGGTTCGCATTGCGCCATCAAGTCCGGCATGCTGGCCGCCGAGGCCTGTTTCGCCGCCTTGACCGAAGCGCGCCAGGGCGACGAACTGAGCGCCTACCCGGAGGCATTCAAGCAGAGCTGGCTGTACGCCGAACTGCACCAGGCCCGCAATTTCAAACCCTGGATGAACAAGGGCCTGAAGCTCGGCGCCATCATGTTCGGCATCGACCAGATGGTCTTCGCCGGCAAGGCGCCGTGGACCCTGCACAACCGCACGCCGGACCACGCCAAGCTGAAACCGGCGGCCGACTGCCCGCCCATCGCCTACCCGAAACCGGATGGCGTCATCACCTTCGACCGCCTGTCCTCGGTCTTTCTCTCCAACACCAATCACGAGGAAGACCAGCCCTGCCATCTGCAGTTAAAAGATGCGGCAGTGCCGATCAAGATCAACCTGGCGCAATACGATGCCCCGGAACAGCGCTTCTGCCCGGCCGGCGTCTATGAAATCCTGCGCGACGAAAACGGCGAGCACCCGCGTCTACAGATCAATGCACAGAACTGCGTGCATTGCAAAACCTGCGACATCAAGGATCCGACGCAAAATATCAACTGGGTTGTACCGCAGGGCGGCGAAGGACCAACCTATCCGAACATGTGATGCTTTATAATTCGCCGGCTAAACCCTTTGGGAGAACAATACATGGGCTTTCTCGCCGACAAGAAGATTCTGATCACCGGACTGCTGTCCAAGCACTCCATTGCCTATGGCATCGCCAAAGCCTGCCATCGTGAAGGTGCCCAACTGGCCTTTTCGTACCAGAACGAGCGGTTCATCGAGCGCATCAACAAATTCGCCGCCGAATTCGACAGCACGCTGGTTTTTCCGCTGGATGTCAGCAGCGACGAACAGATCACCAATCTTTTCGCCGAACTCGGCAAGCATTGGGATGGCCTGGACGGCCTGGTTCATTCCATCGCCTACGCCCCGACCGAAGCGATCGAAGGCGATTTCCTCAACGGCATTTCGCGTGAAGCCTTCCGCATCGCCCACGAGATTTCCTCCTACAGCTACCCGGCCCTGGTCAAAGCCGCCCGTCCGATGATGCAGGGCCGCAAGAGCGCCGCACTGGCCCTTTCTTACCTCGGCGCCGAACGCACCATGCCCAACTACAACACCATGGGCCTGGCCAAAGCCAGCCTGGAAGCGGCCACCCGCTACCTGGCCTTCTGCCTTGGCCCTGAAGGCATTCGCGCCAACGCCATTTCGGCCGGCCCGATCAAGACCCTGGCCGCTTCCGGCATCGGCAACTTTGGCAAATTGCTCTCCTACAACTCGCACAATGCCCCGCTGCGCCGCAACGTGACCATCGAAGAAGTCGGCAATGCCGCTGCCTTCATGCTCTCCGACCTGGCCAGCGGCATTACCGGCGAAATTCTCTATGTTGACGGCGGCATGAACACCACCGCCCTCGGCAACGCCGACCCGCTTCCGGCCTAAAGCCGTTCGCAGCGGGAGTTAGCCGCCGACAAAAAAAGCCGACCCGAATAACCCGGGGTCGGCTTTTTTCATCGCTAACCCAGCCTCAGGAGATTGCCCAGAAACGCACCTCTATCGGGTGCAAGGTTTGGGCCTCGACACAAAGGGCAGCGGCATTATGGCCATCGAGCAGCGCAATGCTGCCACCCCCCGGCCCGGCATTCTGCATGAAGGCGACAATGCCGCGGCGGGCGAAGAGTTGATCGGCCACCGCGCCCAGCCCGCCGTCGAGCGGAATGGTTTCAGGTGCGCCATGGCGTTCGACAAGCCAGTCTGCCAGGCGGTTGGCACCGTTTTGCAATTGGCGGCCGGCAAGCGGCCCAGCCTCGATTTTGACGGGGCCGGTCAACGGCACATTGGCCGCCAGCAGCGCCAGGCTGGTTAACAGGGCCCCATTCCTGGGATGACCGGGAGACCCAGCCTGCCCCGCCCAGCCCAGGGTTTCGGACAATTCAGCCGGCGTCAGGACGGCATAATGCCGATAGGCTTTGACCAGGGTCGCAAAATTCAGATTCAACATGTTTTAGCCTCCGAAAAATCATCTGTCGCTTACTTGATGGCGTACTTGAATTCGCCGTTCTTGCCGGCCGTGATCTTGATGCGTTCGACAGCCGCGCCTTCCGCCATCCGGCCAAGAACAGCTTCGGCAATTTCCGGCAGGAGCGTGCCGTTAAGAATGTGGTCGACATTGCGGGCACCGGAATCGACTTCGGTACAGCGGGCGAGCACGGCGTCGACCAGTTTTTCGTCCCAGATGAACTCGGCCTTGTGGTTGCTGGCGATGCGGTCGCGGATGCGGCCCAGCTTGAGTTTGATGATGCTGACCAGCACCTCGTCGGAAATCGGGTAATACGGCACCACCTTCAGGCGCCCGAGGAACGCCGGCTTGAAGGATTTGAACAGCACCGGGCGCAGCGCGTCGGCCAGGTCATCGGCGGCCGGCAATTCGGCGGCCGGCTTGTTCAGGCAGGACTGCATGATCTGCGTCGAACCGACGTTGCTGGTCAGGATGATCAGCGTATTGCGGAAATCGATCTCGCGGCCTTCGGCGTCGTCAAGGACGCCCTTGTCGAAAACCTGAAAGAACAGTTCGAGCACATCCGGGTGGGCTTTTTCGACTTCGTCGAGCAAGACCACGCTGTACGGATTGCGGCGCACCGCTTCAGTCAGCACCCCGCCCTCGCCGTAACCGACGTAACCCGGCGGCGAGCCCTTGAGGCCGGAAACGGTATGCGCTTCCTGGTATTCGCTCATGTTGATGGAGACCAGCTTGCGCTCGCCGCCATAGAGAATATCGGCCAGCGCCAAGGCGGTTTCGGTCTTGCCGACGCCGGAGGGGCCGACGAACATGAAGACGCCTTTCGGCTTGTTCGGATCTTCCAGATTGGCGCGCGCCGTCCGCACGCGCTGGGCCACGGCTTCCAGCGCATGATCCTGGCCGATCACGCGTTCCTGCAAGAGCGGTTTCAGATTGAGGACAGTCTTGATCTCGTCCTTGACCATCTTGCCGAGCGGGATGCCGGTCCACGCGGCGATGATTTCGGCAACTACGTGGCCATCGACCTGCAAGGGCACCATCGGGTTTTCGCCCTGCAATTCGCGCAGCCCGGCCAGCGCCTTGTCCAGTTCACCGTCGCCAGTCGTTTCGCCATCGCCTTTCTTGCGTCCCCTGGCTTTGGCTGGCGCCACCTCCGTCGGGACCTCGGCGTTTTCCAGTTGCCCGCGCAGTTCGAGAATGCGATTGACCAGCGCTTTTTCCTGATCGAAACGGGCCTTGTAGATGCTCAAGTCGCTTTCGATGGCGGCGATGTGTTGCTTGAGTTCGCCGATGCGCGCGTCGTGCCAGGCACCGCTGGCCGCTTCGCGCTCCAGCGCGGCAAGTTCGGCCCGCTCGCGCAGGAGGCGCTTGTCGGCTTCGTCGATCAGGGCCGGCGTCGCGCTCTGGCCGAGGGCGACCTTGGCGCAGGCAGTGTCGAGGACGCTGATCGCCTTGTCCGGCAGTTGCCGGCCGCTGATATAGCGATGCGACAGGCGGACGGCCTCAGTCACCGCTTCGTCGAGAACGCGGATGCCGAAATGCTTTTCCATCAGCGGCACCATGCCGCGCAGCATGGCGGCGGCCAACGGCTCGGTCGGTTCTTCCACCTTGACGACCTGGAAGCGCCGGGCGAGCGCCGCATCCTTCTCGAAATATTTCTTGTATTCGGCCCAGGTGGTGGCGGCAACGGTGCGCAATTCGCCGCGCGCCAGCGCCGGCTTCAGCAGGTTGGCCGCGTCGTTCTGACCGGACTGGCCGCCGGCGCCGATCATGGTGTGGGCTTCGTCGATGAACAGGATGATCGGTTTCGGGTTCTTCTTGACCTCGTCGATGACGTTCTTCAGGCGGTTCTCGAACTCGCCCTTGACGCTGGCCCCGGCCTGCAACAGTCCCATGTCCAGCGTGTGCAGTTCGACGCCGAGCAGCGGCGGCGGCACGTCGTCGGCGGCAATGCGCAGGGCCAGACCTTCGACCACCGCCGTCTTGCCGACGCCGGCTTCGCCGGTCAGGATCGGGTTGTTCTGGCGGCGACGCATCAGGATGTCAATGACCTGGCGGATTTCGGCATCGCGCCCGATCACCGGGTCCACCTTGCCGTCGCGTGCCCGCTGTGTCAGATTGGTTGTGAATTGATCGAGGGCCGGGCTCTTGCCGGCCTGCGCCGTCGCCTCCGCCAGCGGATCGCCGCCCTCCTCCGCGCCGCCCGGGGCTTGGCCGAGACCGGCCACTTCGGCGGCTTCAGCCGAACCGTCGGTGATCTTGTCGAAATTGTGTTTGAGTTCTTCGAGCTTGACCTTGGCCAGCAGCTTCGAACCGCGGGTCGCCAGTTGTGCCAGTTCCGGCTCGGTGAGCAAGGCAAGCAGCAGGTGACCGGAGCGAATGCGTGGCAGACGGGCGTCGAGCGAAGCAATCAGCCAAGCCTGTTCGAACAGCTTCGGAATGTGCGTCGAGAACACCGGGGTGCGCGTGTTGCCGTTCTTGAAGCGATCGATTTCCTGATTCAGTTCGCGCTCGACGCCGGTCGGGCTGATCGCATTGCGCCGCAGCACCGTGCTCAGATCGCTGCCCGGCGATTCCAGCAGAGCGAGCAGCAGGTGCTCAAGATCGACTTCGTAATTGCCGCGCGCCATGCACAGGCTGGCCGCGCGTTCGGTTGCCTGGCGGCAGGTGCTGTTCAATTTGCTGATCAGGGTTTTGAGTGAGGTGCTCATCGCTTTGGTCTGGTGCTCGAAAGAAAATTAGTGAATGAAATGGGTGAGATAACGGGTATCACTGCGGTCGCGGCTTTCCGGCCGGGTCAGCAGAAAAGTGTCGTAGCCGAGACGAGCCCCCGGCCCGCGGCCGAACCCCAGCGGCTGGACGTCGGCGGCACGCAGGATGGGGCGGATTTCGTATTCGAACTGGCCACCGGTGGCCAGGGTGAGGACTTTTTCCAGCGCTGCCGCCATTTCGCCTTTCGGCAGGAAGGCCAGGTAGCGCCGGTGGCTAAGCGGACCGATATGGATACGAATGCGCAGATTGCGCTGCCAAATCCGCTCGCCGACCAGAAGATTTGTCCCCAGCGCGGCATTGTTGCCGCCCAGTGTCGAACGTTGATCCTGCGGCACGACATACCAGCGACCGACAAATTGCTCGACCACGAATTTTTCACCGAAGTATCCCCCCAGCGCCCGTTCCAGGCTTTCGGCCGAGACCGGTCGCTGGCGCAACAAGCCGGTGAAAAAAGCGATCGACTCATCGTCGATGGCGCCCGGCCCTTCGCTCATCCGTTCGCGCAAGGCGTCAAAACCAAGTCCGGCCAGGGAAAGGATAATGGGCAGAAAGCGGTTCCGGCGCTCGGTCTCGTACTGGATGGCCAATCTGTACTTTTTCCAGGCGCGGTAAAAATGGCCGACCGCCCGGTTGGTGAACATATCGAGGAAGGCCCGCCCCGCATCGTCGCGCTTGAAGCGCTCGTGATGAATCACCTGTTCGGTGTAATGGATGGGCAGCGTGCCGTTGATCCCGAGCATGCCGATGAAACTCGGCGTAATCTCGACCTGCTCCAGTTCGCCAGTTTCCAGCCCCTCGGCATCCCGCCGGTAATGCGGCTCGATGCCGTCGACCTGACTGGGAGCGAAACCCAGGCGCAAGGAATTGCGGAATCGAATCTGCTCGCTGACGACGTCGCCGGCGAAGGGCCGTCCATTCTTTTTGAAAACGATCTCGTACAGGCGGACGAGTTGGAAGAACTCGTAGCGCTCCGGTTCCTGCAAACTGTTTTCGACTAAGCCAGGATCGACTCGCCGTTGCGGGGTGCGCATCGGATCAGTTCCTCTCCGGTTCGGTTCGAAATGACGACCAGTTGAATGAAGCTATTCAGGCTGATATAGAGGCCCATGAAGTGGTCGATACAGCGGGCGAAGACGTCGAGGCCGCTACCGACAAAGCTGGACTCGTCGATCGTGATGCGGACTTCAAGACCGCGGATGAAACACGCGAACGGCTTGCCGGGCATCCATACCGTCTTGTCTTGCTGCTCGATACCGTGGATGCCTTCGATCTGTCGCCGACTGGCGGCGCTTCGCGGCAGATCGTACAGGGCCAGCATTTCCTGAAAAGCGGCCAAACCATTGCCGGTCAGCGAAAGATGATTCAGCGAGAGGTGCGAAATGATGCGCCACTGCCCGTCGCGCCGATGATCGAAGCGACAGGGCTGGGTCGGCTTGCGCAGCAACTTGATCGCCCGCACAGTCGAACCGCCTTCCAGAAACAGGTCACCGGAAGGCATACCGACCGACATCAGGGTCGGCAATTCGCGATTGGTGCAGGTCAGTTGCAGGCTGAGCACATCGGTCTTGGGTTGTACCGGATCGAAATCGGCATCAACGATGGAGAGCGAGGTTTCATAGCCCGGGCTGCTTTCGGCAACCAGGTGATCGCGTTGGGCATACCAGTAATAGCTGTTGTGCTCCGGCGTCTCACCGTGGCGCAACGAGAAGAAGGGGCGAAACTCGGTGATCGCTTCGCCTTGCGCCGTCTGCCGGACCCGGCGCACCGAATCGATGGAATAGACATCGTAGGCAAAAGCCCGCCGGCCATCGGCGACGACCGGATAAGCCGTCTGCCGATTGGTGACGCGGATCGGATCGCCGCGCTGGGCGAATAGATTGACCACCGGAACGCAGCCGAGACGCAGGTTCTGGGCTGTCAGCGTCTGCATCAAACGGGAAGCATCGCTGTCGGCGCGCAGATCGCCGAGCGCGATGTGCAGAGTGATCTTATTTTCGTCGAGCAGCCCGGAGGGCAATGCCGAAATATCAAGATCGAAGAAATTGAATTTTTCCGGAAAACAAAAATACTCCGTCAAATAGCGATAGGCCCCGTGCGCTGTGTCCGGCATCTCGATCAGCGCCTCATCGTCGGCAAAACCGACTTCGCCGATCAGGCCTTCCCGCGCCACGCGCCAACGGCGATCCGCCCCTTCGGCGTAAACTTTCAGTCGCCGCAGGAAAAGGGCATCACGCAGCGCCGAAGCCACCGAGGGCTCGGCATCGATGTAAAGGCGTACCTTGTTGATTTTGCGCAGGCCGCCTTCCTGGTTGCCACCACGCAAGGAAAGGGCAAAAGAAAGCGTGGCATTGCAGCCGACCGGCAAACGCACTTCGCTGGGTGCCGTAGCAATCGGATCGAAATCGAGATCGCCGATACTAAGCGGGAGCAGTTGCACTTCCCAGGCCGTGCGGAACTTGCAGACAGCGCCCTTGATCGGTCGCGACTGCAATTCGGTTCCCCGTGCAAGACTGGCGATTGACGACAACTCGCCGCCGCCATGTTCGAAACTGGCTATCGAACAACTCGGAAAAGGCCGCAGGTAATGCGGATAAAGTACATTGAGCAGGGCTTCGGTAAATTGCGGATAACTGTCTTCCAGCTTTTTCGAGACGCGCGCCGTCAACAGAGCGAATGACTGGATCATCCGTTCGACGTGAGGATCATCGCAACCTTCACCGGACAGCAAGAGCTGGGCGGCAAGCTTCGGATAACGCTCGGCAAACTCGCGGGAATGCTGACGAAGAAAAGTGAGCTCTCGCTCGTAATAGGGAAGCAGATCTTCCAATTACGCTCCTACGCGCGGTCGATGCCGGCTGACGGAATATTGCAGGCTGGTCGGTTGCAGCAGGGCGTCGAAGGCGACCGGTTCCTGCGCCGGCCGGACGAACAGCACAGCGTTGATTGAGAAATACAGGGCATTCACCGTTTTACGGTGTAATTCGAGCTCGACACGGACATCACGCAAACGCGGCTCATGGGCGGCGATCGCCCCTTCGATGGAAGCGCAGATACGCTTGCGGTCATAGACATTGGCCAGACTCAGGCCGGCAAAATCGGCCAGGCCAAAGCCGGCAACCGAGCGGACAGCCTGAGGAAACGCTTTGTCAAAAGACTCGTCCAGAACAACCCGGGTATTCAACAAGGCCTCGAGATCGCGCGCCACCGAATCTTTCAACTGTTCAAGCGAGAGGCGTCGCCGTACGGCGCCGACCGGCAGGTCGTCGAACAATTTGTCAAAGAGGGAGGGCTCGAAACCTTTGATCATAAAAAACGGCGGAAACGAGTTTCCGCCGTGTTCTTTACGAAATTGACGATTAGGTCAGGTTCGGCGTGTTCTTGGCGAGGTTCCAGGCGCCCTGGATATTGACCTTGCCCGTCTTCGTGCCATCGATATTCAGCTCATCGTAGGTCCACTTGACCGCGGAGTACTTCAACGAGAACACTTCCTGAGGAATGCCTTCGCTATCAACCGACGGCGAAACCGAGGCAATGATGACATTCTTCAGTTCGATCTTCAGATACTGATGGCGGTTCTGGGTACCGGACGGATTGCCGGTCGTGTTCTTGCCACCGAAAGCTCGGTAGAAATAGATCACCACATCGTTTACCACCAAACCGGACGAACAAGCCTGGTACAACTTCGGGCTGGAACCATCGATATCCTTGGTGAAGATCATTTCGCCATGTTCGACGCGCTCGGCAGTATGGCCACCGGAGCCCGAAGCAGTTGCCGACTTCGGCTGGCGCATGGTGTGACTCCAGGTCGAAACCTCGACTTGGTCCTTGTGCTTGGTGTCGCGGGAATCACCCTTGATGTCACTACCCTTGAATTCAACGTATATATCCTTCATTTCGTACTTTCTCCTTGAGAATTATGAAACATCAACCTTTACTGGATTGCGGCAGCTCGGCGACCAGACGCAAGGACACCGAAAGTTCGTCAAGCTGGAAGTGCGGCCGGATGAACGACACAGCGCGATATACGCCCGGCCGCCCGGGCACTTCGCTGACTTCGACCGACGCTTCCCGGAGCGGGAATTGCGCCTTTGTTTCTTGCGATGCCGAATCGTCTGCCGTGACGTATTGATCGATCCAGCGCTGCAGATAGCTCTGAACATTGGCCACCGAAGCAAAACTGCCAATCTTGTCGCGCATCATCGCCTTCATGTAATGCGCAATGCGCGACACGGCGAACATGTATTGCAACTGGGCCGACAAAGAAGCATTGGCATTGGCCGAATCGGTATCGTACTTCTTTGCTTTCTGTGCCGACTGGGCACCAAAGAAGGCGGCATAATCGGTGTTCTTGCAATGCACCAGCGGGATGAAGCCGAGGTCGCTGAGTTCTTTTTCGCGCCGGTCGGTGATCGAGATTTCCGTCGGACACTTGAGCGCCACTTCGCCGTCATCGGTACGGAAAGTATGGGTCGGCAAATCTTCCACCAGGCCCCCACCCTCGACGCCGCGAATCGCCGCACACCAGCCGTAATTTTCAAAAGCCGTGGTCAGGCGGGTAGCAAAGGCGAAAGCCGCATTGCACCAGAGGTACTTGTCGTGATTCGTGCCATCGACTTCCTCGACGAAATTGAACCCCTCGGTGACTTCACCATCGATCGGGTTGTAGGGCAGCCGACCGAGAAAGCGCGGCAGCGCCAAGCCGACATAACGCGCATCTTCCGACTCGCGGAAGGATTTCCATTTGGCGTACTCGACGGTATCAAACACCTTGCCCATGTCGCGCGGCTTGCCAAGTTCGGTATAGGACTCGAGACCAAAGAGTTGCGGGGCCGCCGCGGTCACGAAGGGGGCGTGGGAAGCGGCCGCGATATGCGACATTTGTTCGAGGAAATACATATCCTCGGGCTGACGCGTCAGTTCGAACTGACCGATCAGAGTACCGAACGGTGCGCCGCCGAAAGTCCCGAACTCCTCTTCATAGACTTTCTTGAAGAGTGCGCTCTGATCGAAATCGATGGCCGTCTTGAAATCCCTGACCAATTCACGCTTATTGGCGTTGAACAGCTTGATCTTCTGCTGCGCTCCGGTTGACGTCTGCTTGCACAGATAATGCAACCCGGTCCAGGCGCTTTCCAGTGCCTGAAATTCAGGGGCATGCATGACCTCGCTCAGTTGCTCGGAAATTGCGCGATCCAGTTCCGCCACCCGCGCATCCAACGATGCCGCCAGGTTTTCGGAAATAACCACTTCGCCACCGAGTACCTGATGAACGAGTTCGCTAATGATGTCGCGGGCTCGATTCTTTTCCTGGTCCGACTGGGCCACCCGGCTCTCTTCAATAATTTGGTCGAGCAGGCTGGATTCCCGAGCTTGGGCAAAGCCGCCGGCAACTGCTTGCTGCGCGCTCATTGGCCATCCCCCTTGCCGCTGATGTTGTGCAATTGCTCGGTGCTGTTCAAGACATCGTTGAGCAGGTCTTCGAGTTTTTCATTACCGGCCAGCTTGTTGCGCAGGTCAGCCAGTTTGGCCCGTGCTTCCTGCAGTTTGCGCAACGGCTCGACCTGCTGAACGACGGCTTCGGGGCGAAAATCTTCAAACTTATTGAACTGGATATCGACAGCGATTTCCCCACCCTCCGGAGTCAGACGATTCTTGACACGGTAGGCAGCGCGCGGCGCCATGCCTTCCATGACGTCGTCGAAGTTATCCATGTCGATATTGACGAACTTCCGGTCACGCACCTTGCCCTGCGGCTCTTTCGACTGGGCGGCGAAATCGCCGAGCACGCCAACCACAAACGGTAGCTCCTTGGCCTCGACGGAGTCCCCAATTTCCACGTCATAGGTTAGCTGGACACGCGGCGGACGAACCTTCTGCAACCGCTTTTGAACACTTTCTTTTTTCGCCACAAACTTCTCCCGAATTAATATCGTCACAAGCCCCCGGACCACACCCCCACCCCGGGGAACCTACGAAACAGACAATGAATTACTTCAACGAACCAAATGGATTGCCACTGGAAGCCGCCGCCGGCGGCGGTGCGCTAACCACCGCGGGAATTTCTTTTTTCTTGACCCGCGGCTTGGCGTGCGTTGCCGCGGCTGCCGCCTCGCGCTTTTTCCGTGCCTCCAACTCACTCGGCGGAACCAGCACATCCTCGCCCAAGGTTTCACGCATTACCTTGGCCAGGCTTGCTGCATCGGAACGGGCATTTCCCTTTAGTTCGACATCGTTGCGCAGATCACCCAAGGACTGAGTGGCAACCCGCAAACCGGCAACGGCACGAATACTTTTGGCCGAACGATCTGTCGCGTCGCGCTGCAGCACTTCCTCGGAGGCGACAATGGCCTGGGCATAGTTCCCGGCATCAAAATAAATCTTCGCTATCCGCACCCAGGGTTCCTTGCGATCCGGACTCTTCTTGGCCAGATCGCCAAGTACACCGACCGCCTCTTCCTGACTACCTTTCTCCAGCAATTCATCAACCTTCGTGTTGGATTTCCCCATGACTTCAAGAAAGTCATCCTGAGTCATTGCCACCTTCTCGGTTGCACAGCCGCCGAGCAACCCGACAGACCCCAGAACAGCCACGAAGACAAAGCTTCTAAGAGCAAACATAAGCACCCCATAAAAATACCGAAAGCATCATTTACCCATTAAAAAATGCCATCCGGTTTGCTTTGAGCAGGTCGGCATAGTACATTACGGCCCCAGAGCATTGCAACACATTCGCATATATTACTTTGTCATTCATCTACATTTAAATCAGTTGCGATAAACCAACCAATCAATGACCACCGAAAAACAGAGCCGCTGCAGCCCTCCCTCAGTCGTCATCGTTGCCCTAATCGCCTCCCTCATCTCCGGTTGTGGCTCCATGTCTGCAGTACAACTGGCGGGATCTGCGGTTGGCATGGCCCTGGAAGCAGCCGGCGTCATCAAGAAGGATCAAGTCGACCAGGGCAAGAAAATCACCGACCTGTCGGTCAAGGTCTTTGGCGGCGAACAACTCAACACGACGAACGACGGGAAATCGCTGTCCCTGCAGCTCAAGCTGTACATACTGCGCTCCCCGGAACGCTTGAAAACCCTGACCTATCCACAGATTTCGAGCGCCGAAAGCGAAAAGGAAGGGCTTGGCGAAGAGTTGATATCGGTTCGTGAAATCACCGTCATCCCGGGCAAGTCCTACGACCTTCAACTGAAGGTTCCCGGCGACGCAACGACGATCGGCATCGTCGGACTGTTCAGAACACCGTATTCCTACCGCTGGAAACTGGCCTTTGATGCCAAGAAATCATTCGCTTCCGGCATCATCGTTGGCGCGCACGCCTGTGCGCTGACGGCCGGCAAGGGCTCGCTGCTCTCCGACATCAGTCCCGACTCAGTGCAATCGCTAGTTGGCGTCCAATGCAACAAAAACTAACCAAAAATCAATGAACAACGCAAAAATCCTCTGGGGTGAAGGACTATTTCTCCGGCCGCAACATTTTCAACAGCAGGATGCGCACAGCGAGGCGAAAAGCCGGCGCACGCTGCTCTCCGCCAACCCCTACGCCTGGGGCGTGCGCGACCTAGACCTTGATCTTGACTCCTTGAAAAGCGGCATCCTCCGCTTTAACCGGATCGATGCCATCTTTGCCAATGGCGACTTTTTCACGGCACCGGACATCGATCAACTGCCGCCGCCGCTCGCCCTTGACGCGTCGGTCGCAGAAGAAGGCACAACCGAGTTCTTTCTCGCGCTGCACCATCTCAACGCGCACGGCGGCAACTGTACCGAAACAGCATCCGACTCAGGGCAGGCCAGATACCTGATCGTTCCCCGCGAAAGCACCGATCTCTTTACCGATGCCGCCGAAGCCGACGTCACGACGCTAAGCCAAATCTCCCATCTCAAATCGGCCAACGAAGCGCGTGACCAGTTCCTGACGCTGCCGGTCGTCCGTATCCGGCGCACCTCGAGCAACGGTTTCGAAGTAGATCCGACCTTCCTGCCGCCATCGATCAGTCTGCGCAGCGCCCCCAGCCTGTATTTGCAACTGCGCCGCCAGATCGACGCCCTACTGGCCAAGGTCGATGCGCTATACGGCTTCCACCGGGAGCCGAGCAAAAACGTCATCGAGTTTCGCTCCGGCGACATTGCCTCCTTCTGGCTTCTGCACACCGCCAGCAGCGCCTGCGCCACCTTGACCCACCTCTTCCGCAATCCGGAAACCTCCCCGGAACGCCTCTATCAGGAATTGCTTCGTCTCGCCGGCGGGCTGATGACCTTCTCCAAAGGCTATAGCCTGAACGACCTGCCCAGCTACGACCACGCCCAACCCGCCCCTTGTTTTTCCCGCCTTGACCAGATCCTGCGGGAACTGCTCGACACCGTGATTTCGACCCGCTACTTTGCCATTGCTCTGAACATGGCCAAACAAGCGTTCTACACCGGCCACCTCGATTCCGAGAAAATCAACGCCGAAACCGCCTTTTACCTATCGGTCTCCGCCTCGCACCCGCAGTCGGAGATCATCGAATCGATCCCGCTGCGCATCAAGATCGGCGCCCCTGACGATGTCGAAAAACTGGTTCTCTCAGCCATGTCCGGCGTCCGCCTGACGCATGCCCCGCAGGTACCGGCGCCCATCCCGGTTCGCCCCGGGGCCTGCTATTTCGCCCTGGATGCCCATGGGGCTCTGTACGAACGCATGCTAAAAGCCCAATCGGTCATGATCTACGCCCCGGAAAGCTACCGTGACCTCAAAATTGAAATGATCGCCGTAACGCCATGATGACCAACGCCCCCAGTCTATTTTCCATCCCCGCCGCCGCCCAAGCCGAGGAGACGGCCACCAACCGTCCGGCCAAGAGTCTCGTCGATCTGCTCTACGACGGCTTCTACATGTTAATTCTGCTGCACAACCGGAGCGCCCCCAGGGACGCCGAGGAGTTCGCCGGCAATATTCAGAAATTTCTCGATAATTTCGAAAAAACGGCAAAAAAACACAACTTCGGCGCCGAAGACATTTTTGATGCCAAATATGCATTTTGTGCTGCGATCGATGAAGCAGTACTGACTTCCAAATTGAATATTCGCGAAGTCTGGGAACGCCGCCCCCTGCAACTCGTTTTGTTCGGCGACCAGTTGGCCGGCGAACACTTCTTCGACAAACTGGAAACCGCGCGCAATGGCGGCGCCAACCGGATCAACGCCCTCGAAATTTTCCATATGTGTCTGCTAATCGGCTTCAAAGGTCGCTACCTGCTCGAAGGGCCGGAAAAGCACAAATACCTGACCTCCCAACTGGGCGAG
Source organism: Pseudomonadota bacterium (assembly GCA_018261905.1). GTDB lineage: Bacteria > Pseudomonadota > Gammaproteobacteria > Burkholderiales > Rhodocyclaceae > Azonexus. The sequence goes on from JAGTRU010000001.1 coordinate 484,867, forward strand.
CAGATCGCCCACATCAAGGGCAAGGCCCCCGCCTTCGCGCCGCACTGGGCGGCGCCGGACAGCATTTCGAATGCCATCAAGCGCGACGTTCCGTTCTGGGTGATCGGTTCCGTGCTCGCCCTGTTCGGCCTGGTCGCCTATATCGGCCTCGACTGGCATGCCGGCCACACCGTGCAACAAACCTTGTCGCCATTCAAGAATATCGTCCAACTGGCACCGCATGCGCCGACGCTGAACATCACCCTGCCCTGAGCCGCGGTTTCCTTGAACACTCCTCTATTTAGCGAAGGCCCCAATGGATTTTGAACGCTTTTTACAACCTGTGCGATCCGGGCATGGTCAGTGCGGCGAGGACATGATCTTTTCTGCCGAGTTCGATCAGATTCAGGAAGCCCGACGCTTCGAGGACCCCTCCCTTGCCCAGGGCGAATGGGTCACCGAGGTCAAGGAAGCGGACTGGGAGAATGTCGTCCGGATCTGTGAAGAGGTGCTGAAAACCAAATCCAAGGATTTGCGCATTGCCGCCTGGCTGACCGAAGCGCGGGGCAAGATTGGCGGCCTGGCCGGATTGGCCGACGGCTATACCCTGCTCGATCTGTTGTGTAACACCTACTGGGATGACATCCACCCGCAACCGGAAGATGGCGACCAGGAACAACGCACCGGCCTCCTTGACTGGCTGGTAAACCAGACCTCACGCCTGATTCGCGAAACTCCGCTGACCAATTCGCCGAAGGGACGTTTTTCGCAGATCGACCAAGAATCGGCTCGTGGCACGGCGAAAAACATCGAACGCAACCCGGGACAGGCCGAGGAACTCGAACGCGCTGCCCATGTCACGCTGGAGTCCTTTGAAGCCGCGCTCAAGGATACGCCCAAGCAACACTTCATCGACGGCATGCGCGCCGCGGAGGCCCTCAAGGATGCCATGGGATCGCTGCAAGCCGCTCTCGACCATAAGATGGGCGAACACGCGCCAGCCTTTGGCACGACATTCGACGTCCTTGACGACGTTTACCGCTTCTATCGCCGCCAGGCTGGAGATACGCTCGGCAATACACCTGACAGCACCAGCAATGAGCCAGAAACCTCTGAATTGCAGAACGATGATGTACCCCACGAAACGCTAGCGGCCGCTGCGCCGAAGCCAAGCAGCGGCCCGATTCGCTCCCGCGAACAGGCAATTCGTCAATTGCAGGAAATCGCCGATTTCTTCCGGCGCACCGAACCCCATAGCCCGGTGGCCTATCTCGCGGCCAAGGCGGCGAGATGGGGAACAATGTCACTGCATGAATGGCTGCGCACGGTGGTCAAGGATGATGCCGCGCTCTCCCGGATGGAAGAACTGCTCGGCGTCGAAGCCCGGCAGCCGAGCGAATACTGAACGATTCCCCGGGCCTCGAGTAACGACCGGGGCCCAAGCGCCCTAATTGGCCAGGTGGAACTCGATTCTTCGATTCTTCGCCCGACCTTCCGGGGTTTCGTTCGAAGTTACCGGGTGATCCGGCCCTGAACCAACGGTACTCAGGGAGTCGACCGGAATGCCCTTTTCGACGAGGTACGCCCGCACGGTATTGGCACGGGCCAGACTGAGCGCCACATTGGCCACCCGATTGCCGCTACTGTCGGTATGTCCGATGACCTGAACCCGGGGCGTGCCGATCTGCTTGATCGCCCCCGCCATCTCGTCGAGGATGGTGCGTCCGACCGGGGTCAGCGTCGCGGCTCCGCTCTCGAACTCGACCACTCGATTGGACAGGGTCTTGTCCAGCACGGTCTGCGCCGAGGCACCAGCTACCGCCAGGCCGTTGTCGACGGTATAGGTCGGATTGAGCGCCGTCGCCATATCGCTGACCACTTGCTGGCGCAGCGCTTCGTTGGCGACATTGCCGCGGATTGCGACCTGGGTGCCATTGACCTGCATTTGTCCCTTGTGTACCTGCTTCAGGTTGCTATTGAGAATCTTGCTGACATTCTCCGTCCAGTTGGGCGGCGGCACGACGCCGCCGACTTCCAAACGATCGACCACATTCGCCGCTCCATATACATCACGCAATTTACCCAGGATAGCGGCCCGCGACCCCTCATCCGGCACCATTCCCGAAGCGACCACCTTGGCCGCCTCTTCGCCGGCCACCGGCGCAGCGGCCTGGGCCAGAAGGGCGCTGCTGAATGCGAGAAGCAATGCGCTGACGATAACTCTTATTTTCATGCCTATTCCCCGAGAAAAACTTCTCTGAATGTATTGATGGCGAGCTCCAGGGTGATGGCCGGCTGGGCAAGATAGGAGGAAAGCTTGCCGACGCCGTAGTCATTGCTCAAGTTGGCCTGCTCGTCTATCCACTCCGGATCGGTCAGCGGGATAATCTTGTCGGCCACGGTTTCCGGCGAGAGCGCCGCCAGCAGCGTCGAGGACGAAGCGCCGTTGAAACCGAGAACCAGATGCGGCGCTCCGGCACGGCGCTCGATGATGACTTGCAGTTCCACCGCTGTCTTGCGCAGAAAGGCCGAGACCAGGTAGAGCCATAAGCCGGCGACCTGGTTTCGATAGCGCTCGTCAGCCGGCAGCGGCAGGACAATATCCTTGTCGATAGCCGCCGCCCCCTGACCAAGAATCGGCCGCATCAGCAAACCGATGCCCAGGATGATTCGGCGAACCTGCTCGGCACTCGGCGAGCCGAGCATGGCCGCCAGCGCATCGAGCGACGTACGGCGCACGAAGTTACCGAGCGGATCAGCCTGCAACGCTGTCTCGAAATCGCCGGCGCAATTGATCGCCTCGAGATCCGCCAGCAAGCTCCCGACCTCGGCACCATTCACGCCGGCCTCCGAAACCCGTGCCAGAGCGCCGAAGGAATAGGCCAAACCGACCGGCGCACAGCGGAACATCAGCGAATCGTCGCGCTCGACGGTCGCCGCAGTGATGAAAGGAAAGCGGCGACCGGACGAATCGGTGCTCGGGCGCAAGTGACCAACCACCGAGAGCCGGCTGCGCGCGCCGACAAAGACGAAATCGACGGCACACGCTCCATCGTAGGCGATCTTCCAGCGGGGATCCTGCGACAGATGCTCCATGGCCTGCGACACCCAGCGATCAAGCACGCTGATCAACTGATGCTGCCCACTGCCCTTGATGAAATCACCGCGCGATGGAATTTTGCCGAAACAGGTAGCCGGCATGGCGATCACATGACTCATTGCGCACCTCCTGCCAACCTGGCCGGCACCACCGGCGGGCCTGCAACGGCCGGCGGAGAGGCGGGGGATGTAGTGGACTCAGCCAGCGTTGATTCGCCAGCTTTGGCCGTGGCAACAGCGACTGTTCTCGGCAACTCGAGGCCGCTCAGGCCGCGCGCCCCACCTTCGCCACTCCTTGCCGGTGCCGCCTGGGCCTGGGAACTGCTGAGCAGACGCAGATCGACGCCAATTTCCACGCCTTCATTGTCCCAGGTCAGCCGGAAGCTGCCATCCGGTTGCCGGGTACGCTTCGCCGAGCTGATCATTTTTTCCAGGCCGAAACGTCCGGGAACACTGATTACCTCGACAATCTTGCCTTCGAAAGTGGTCGCTGTGATGCGTGCGCCCGGGGTGCCGGCGGCGTTCGGCCAGATGAAATTGGCCCATTGAGCGGCACCATTGCGATAGTTCAGTTTCTGCCCATCGATCTCGATCACGTAGCCGGTCGTTCCCGGCGAGGGTTGCGGTCGCAACATGAAGACCGTTTGCGCCGTCCCGCCGCCCGCCGCATCGGTGGCCGCGCCGCCTTCCAGCGGGGAAACCCAGCGCGAAAAATCGTTCATGAACTCGGGTTGCAGACTTAAGCCGAGATCGCCCCAGGTACGCGGCGTCACCGTATTGCCGCGACGCACGACCAGCGACCCCATGGCCGACTCGACATACTTGGCGATCGCCCCTTCCGGACCGAAGATTTGCGAGATTTCCGCCGGCGAGGCTTCGATGGTCGCTTTCGGCGAGAATGGGTACTTGATTGCCAGTTTGCGATTGAAGGGTTCGTACACCTGGGCCTCCCAGGTCTTGTTCAAGTCCTCCGCCGCCGGCTTGATGATTGCCGCATAAGTCTGCAACAACGGGCGCAACAGCAGCGGGCGCAATACGGCGCGCTGATTGTCGGGCATCCCGGTCAGCATCTGTTCATCGACGAAGCGCAGCGACTCGGCGAGTTCCGAACTGCCGCCATCCAGGGTTTCCCGCATCAACTTGAGTGCCCCGGTACCCGGATCGCCCTGATTTTTTAGCTGATTGAGGCGGGTGCGAATCTTCGAAAGCTGTTTCAGATAGGTGTCGAGCAAGGGATCACCCTGATCGCGCGGCACGACCAGACGGCCAACCCCGGCGAATTCCTTACCGATCGGCCCCATCGGAATCTCGGCCGACTTGGCCGAAACATTGACATCCATTTGCACCCGGCTTGGCGACATCTGCAGGATCGAGCGTTTGAACCATTCGATGAAGCCCTTTTGCGCCCGCTCCAGGCCCAGGTTGGCCATGGCCGGGTTGTCCCAGGCGGTCTGATCGAAAATTACCTTGATCAGCGTACCGACCGGCGAAGTCTGCGCATCGCCCAGCCGGTTCATCGCCGCCACGGCCTCCGGGAAAGTCTCGAAGGAAGCAACGCTGACGCCCTGGACAAATTGTTTCCACTCGTCGGCGTAATCGCGTTTGTACATGGCGATCAGGGATTTCTGGATCTGCTCCGGGCTGCCTTCCAGCGTCAGGTCGTCCTTGGTCGAAGTCTGCAGGACCCAGTCGGCATTTTTCTGCTCGTTGGTCGCCGCTTCCTTGATCGCCGTCTGGACATATTCCCGCCAGGCCTCGACGGTGAAGGCTCCGGAAACGACGTGGCTGCCGGCAACCAGGGCGGCATTGTCCGGACCGACGATATTGGCCACCGTCACCGGCGTAAAGCGCGTTGATGCCCGAGCCTTGATCTCGGCGTAGACGCGTTCGGCCGCCGGCATGCCGCGCACCACCTGACGCAGTTTATCGCGCACATCATCGACCAGCGTCAGGTTATTGGTGATGGTCGGCCAGGCCGGATCGTTGGCATGCTCGAGATGGAAGGAGAGAATCCGCCCTGCCGAACGGATCATCTGTTCGCGGCTCATCGTGCCGCGATTGGCTTCCAGCCAGCCGCGCCAGAAGCGCGTGATCTGGTCGGAGAGATGGCCGACATCGACATGTTCGTGGCTGGACAACATCAGGTAGGTTTTGAGTGCGTTGTAACCGTCCTCGACATCGGTCGGCCGGGCATCCTTGTAGGGCTTGGCGCCCCCCGACTGACTGGTGGTCGGCGCGGCGGTTTGTGCCTTCAGGCGATCGCCGTGGGCATTGACTTCATTGAGGAAGGCTTCGAGATTCTCCTTGACCGGGGCCAACATCAAATTGCTGACGCCGGCAAAATACTCGCGACGCAATTTATTGGCCATCGCCTCGCCTTGATAAAGGCCAAGACCGATTGAAAGCGGATGTTCGTCATTGAAGCGCTCGAGCTGGGACAGACGATCCTGCAGGATATCGAGCGCTTCCAGGCGCGACTGGAGATCGATCCGCCCTTCCTGGACGCGAGCCGCCTTGCCCATATCCTGCTCGACATTCTCGAGCAGGCTGCGGTTGTTGAGATAAGACCAACTCCAGCCGCCGAGCGCCAGGCCGAGGAAACACAAGGCCCCGAGGACTGCCAGTTGGCGCATCCGGCTCTTGAACTTGGTGGTGTGCTGACGGACCAGATTGCGATCCGGAAAGATGACCTTGGAAAAGAGTTCCTTGAGGAAGTAACCATGCCCCAGGGCGGCACGCACCTGGGTCGAATTGCCGCCGCTCAGCGAAAACTTTTTCAGAATCCGCTCGTTGGAGAGCGGCTTGATGTCGGCCGTCTGAATCGCCGAGGTAATGTAGAAACCGCGGAAGACCGGCTTGAACTGGAAAGGATTGTCTTCGAAAAGCGTGGCGATGAAGGCCTGCAAAGCCGGTTTGATGGAGGCGAATTCCGATGGGAAGGTAAGCAGGCCGGGCTGGGTGTTTTCGCCCTGGACATGCGACAACTGGGCTACGCTCATGGCGCGCAGACCTTCGTAAAGCTCATCGAAATGACGATCAAACAGGGAGATCAACTCGTTGCCCGCCGACTGCTCGTAGGGAATGGTCGCTCCCCACACCCGGTCGCGCTCGTTCCAGTCGAGATCGAGGAAGAAATCATGGAAACCGGGAATCAGGTCGACCTTGGTGAACAAGACATAAACCGGCGCGAAAACCTCAAGTCTTTCCGTCAACTCCTGCACCCGCTGGCGCAGGCTCTTCGCCAGGTTGATGGCAAAGCTCGGCGAATTTCCCATCAGCTCACCAATGCTGACGGTGACGATAATCCCGTTGATCGGAGCGCGCGAGCGATGCTTCTTCAGCAGATTGAGAAAGCCGAACCACTCTTCGCGGTCTTCCTCGTGCACCGAGTAACGTCCGGCGGTATCGAGCAGAATGCCCTCGGTGGTGAAAAACCAGTCGCAATTCCGGGTGCCGCCAATACCCTTGATGATGGCATTGCCGCCATCGTCGAAGGGAAATTTCAAGCCGGAATTGACGATCGCCGTGCTCTTGCCGGCCGCCGGATTACCGATGGTGATGTACCAGGGCAGTTCATATAAAGCCTCCGAACCGGAGACTTGCCCGAGCTTCGAGCTCTTGATGGTTTTCACCGCGTCCTGCATCCGGTATTTGAGGGTTTCGATCTCCGCCCCGGCGGCGGCCGAGACCCGCTTCTGCGTCGCATCGCCTTGTTGTTCGAGCATTGACCCAATGGCTTCGCCGGCCTGGCGAGCCCGCCGGCGACGCACCAGCCAGACGACGCCCCAGGCGGTGATGATCAGCGCACTGGCGATGGCGGCCCACAGCATGGCCACCTTCAGCGTCTTGGCGCCCAGGAAAAAGAAGGCGGAAATCGCGGCCACCCCGATGAAAGAGAGAAAGCGGGAGTCGGTCAGTAAGGAACGGAGTCGTGACATTGCAGATGGTTTCTATCAAGTGGGGCTGGGTTCGGTATTGGCTCGGGCGACAAAAGGCGTGGCCAGAAGCACCGCCCGGTCGAGTTCGTGTTGGTTACTCAAACAGAGCACCGGCGATTCGGTGGCGAGCACCTTGCTTCGGGCACAGGCCAGGGCCAGCAGGCTACCGATCGGCGCCAGGGCACCATTGACGGTGCCGGTCGCGAGACAATCCTTGAGCGGATCGAGGTGCGAGAAGGATTCGCCCAGTCCTTCCAGCGCTTCGGTGACAAGTCCGGGACGATGGTCGCCATCGAATACCACGGTTTTGATCAGGGGACTTTCCACGGCGCTAACATCGAGCAGCCCGGCGATCAGTTGTTCGATCAGCTTGCCGCTGATCCGGCCGCCGGCATCGACCGGCTTGTCGCGGGGCCCCTGACTGACCCGGCTGATCACGGTCGCTTCCGGCAAGGCGAGGCGCTCAACCATTGCTCGGCTGGCCAGCAACAAGGCGACAGCCCCTTCCCCGGGAATTTTTCTATCCTGATGCTTGGCCGAAAACAATTTGTTCCCGGCTGCCCATTTGTCGACGGTCTGCTCATCGACCGCGGAAACGGCGCCGGCCAGCAGGAACAACTCATTGTTCGACGCTTCGCGGTTGGCGCGCAGGATGATCTCGTCCACCTGGCGCATGGCAGCCGCTTCGTTGCTCACCGGAAGCACGGCAATTTCGAGATCCGTCTTGTTCAGGGTGGGCCAGTAGTTCACTTGCAACCAGGTGCGCAAAGCCGGAAAATGGCTCGGACTCCAGTCGCCGGGCACCAACCAAAGCACTTGCAGGTGCGGCTTGTCGGCCCCCTCCGCGAACCATCCGGCCATGCTGTGCTGGGCCTTTTCCAGCACTCCGTCGAGCAAAGCCAGGGCCCGCTGCACCGCTTCCTGATCAAATAGTTGACGAATCGCCCCGCTCTCCTCGGCCAGCTTTTCACCCATGCCGTCGACATCAAGATCCGGCACTTCGGCCAGGAAGACAGGGAAACCCTCATCATCGGCCAAGCGGGAACCAGGCTCGGGTCGCTTGCCAGCTTCGATGGCGGCAAGAATATCGTCCGCCGAGGCGCCGGCCGGCGCACTCAAAAAGGCGTCGACCAGGCACAGGGAAAACGAGCGCTCGGCCGCTGCCGTCTGGGCCCGCTTGCCGGCCAGCGGATCGTCATCGAGCATTGCCGGAGCCGGCGGCGGAGTGGCCGGCGGCGGCGCCTTCAGATGCTCGATGAAACCGCGCAGCAACAGGTAGCCGCCGACCAAGGCGAGCGGCAAGGCGCCGAGATACAGCGCCAGATCGATCCGGCTCGGCTCGTAATCGTTCGACTGCCACCAGGCGAGAACCAGACCCCACACGATGGCGAAGGTCAGCAAACTTCCGCCAAGTACCTTTAATACAGAAGACCACATGAGTAAGGTGCGCCTTTGTCCGTCAATCCGTGGTCAGCGACTGGCTGGCGATCAGGGTCGCGCCGCAGGCCGTCAGGTCGCCATGGCGGGCGGCCGGCCTGCCATCGATGATGGCGGTCGAGTCGCCGGTAACGATGACCGTGACGCTGCCATGCCCCCGCTGCGGACAAGTCACCTTGTCGCCGACGCGGGCCACGCCCTTGCCATCGCAGTCGCTGGTTTCCGACGCCGAAATGACGACACCGCCATGACTGGTCTTGTCGCCCAAAAGAATGAATGGTCTGCTCATCTACTACTCCACTGATTAGATCGACAAATACTCGCCGCTGCCATAACTAGCGCCCGGCCTTGCCGAGCACTCCCGGCCGGCGCAATTCGACGTGCCCGTAATCCTGCATCTTCCAGTTACCCCCCCAGGTCAGCCCAACCTGCTCGGCAATCTCGCCATACAGTTCGTAGCCCCGCATGGCCCATGGGTCGCGCTCGGAAATAACAACTTTCCCGTCACGGAAAAAGGCCGAGTCGGCGGCCAAGCCATGCTGGTGATAGCTCATGTTGGCCCCGACCTGGGTTACGTGACTGCCCTGCTCCTGCAACTTCGCCTGCCGTTCCGGACTGCGATAGCCCTCGATCAACGCCATGTCGTAGCCATGGCGCTCCTTCATCAACTTGAAGACGACCAGCAGGCGCTGGGTGAATTCCTGATCGAGCAAATCCCAGTTGCGGCTGGCAAAAACCACATCCGGGCGGACCATCTCGACCTCGCGCGTCGTAAACACTTCCGGCGGCAACGCGGGCGGCGGCACCAGTTGTTCGCCTTCGAGCAAGACGGCAATTTGGCGATCGGCCATCACCGTGTCGTCGGCAAAATCGAATATCGCCGGACCACGCAAGACCAGGGCAACCAGGGATGGCGCGACGACCATCGACAAGGCACCGGCGACCAGCAGCGGATGCTGCGCAACGAATTGCCCGAAACCGCCTAGCCGCCGCCCGCCCCCCCGAAGCAGCCGGCTCGACGCGGTCGCCAGCCAGCCGCCACAGCGCGCCAGCGGTGCCCAGCCAGAGCCGACGGCACCCCACAGGGTCGACATCAGGCGTGCCCGACTGGCGGGAAAAACCATCAGCACAACGCCTATCGAAACAATCAGGAAATATGCAAAAATCGTAGCAAAAATCACGCACCAACCTTTATTAAGACTCTGACTACGGGTATCCATGAAAAGCAACGGCAGAACACGGCAAAATACAAAGTCCGCAAGTTTAATACAAATGAATAGCCGTGCGATATTGCCAAAGTCATATTATAATCAATTTCTATCCCACTCGCATTCTTAAGGCCTGTTTCAGGCGCATTTCCAACCCGGAACCGAACGAAAGAAAACCGATGAGCATCCTGCAAGATCTCGACCCCCAAAACGCCAAAATCAACGCCTCCACCTCGCCGGCCGGAAAGACCAGAAAGATGGCCTGGATGCTTGCCGTGCTGTCATTTACCGGCGGCATGATCTGGCTGTTTTACAACTTCCAGTACGCGCCGAGCAGCACACCGAGCGAGCCAGGCACGACATTGCCCGCCAGCCTCGCTACTTCGTCCAGCCCCCCGGAAATTGCCCAGGCCGCCCCGCCCCGCCAGGCGACGGCACCCACCCCCGCGCTTACGGCCAACGAGGGAAGTGCCCAGATCCGCCAAAATGCCCCCGCGGTAGCTGAGTCCAAGATCGAAAGCAATACCGGCGACAAGGCCCTGGCAGCGAGAGCGCCGGAGTCAGCCAAAGTCGATAGTGGCAAAGAGCCCCCGCCGCCGGCCAAAGTGGCGCCGAGCAAAGCCGCCCCCACCACCGCGTTAGCCAAGGCCTCGCCAGTCAAAGCATCCCCTGCACCGGAGACCCGGGCAAAAACCGCTAAACCGGCAAAACTGGCACAACAGAAAAAGCCGGCGAGCAAAGTCAGCGCCAGCAAATCGACCAAGAAAACGGTTGCCGGCACGGCAAGCAAAGGCTCGACGACGGCCAAAGCCGAGAAAAGACCGGCCGAACGCGATATCGACATCATCACCGCCATCGTCAGATAAGCCGACACGTACCGGCGAAGCGCGAGTGCCGAAGCAAAAAGGCCAATCAAACGATTGGCCTTTTTGCTTGCTCCAGGTGCTACCCGCGGGTAGCGGCAATGACCGGATCAGTCGCCCCCATTTTGCGGTTTGAGGGCAGCCTTGATCACCTCGTCGCCGATATCCGGGCAGACTTTTTCGATAAAGGCATGCGCATAGCTGCGCAGATACGTCCCCCGGCGCACGGCCAGCCGGGTCGTATTCTCGGGGAACAGATGCGGCACCGGGATCAGGTGCAGATTGCGGTCCTGTTCGGCGTCATAGGCGACCGAAGCCACCACCCCGACCCCCAGCCCCAGGTTGACATACGTCTTGATCACGTCGGCGTCGATGGCCGAGAGCACGATGTCGGGAACGATGCCGGCATCGGCGAAGGCCTTGTCGACGTGCGCCCGCCCGGTAAACCCCTCGTGATAGGTGATGATCGGGTATTCGCTCAAGATTTCCAGCGTAATTTCTCCGGCCGCGAGGAGCGGATGTCCGTCCGGCACGATGATCGCATGATGCCAGGAGTAGTACGGGAAGGAGGCCAGCTCCGGCACCTTGTTCAGGCTTTCGGTAGCGATGCCGACGTCAGCCTGGCCGGAAACCACCAGGTCGGCGATCTCGTTCGGACTGCCTTGCAATAGCGTCAAATGCACTTTCGGATAGTCGGCCTTGAACCACTTGATAATGGTCGGCAAGGCATAGCGCGCCTGGGTGTGCGTCGTCGCGATGACGAAATGGCCGGTTTCCCGGCTGGCGAACTGGTCGGCGATACGGCGCAGGTTCTGGGTGTCGAGCAGGATGCGTTCGACGACCTGGACGAGTTCCTTGCCGGGTTCGGTCAGGCCGAGCAGGCGCTTGCCACGACGGATGAAGATCTCGATGCCAAGTTCGTCCTCGAGATCCTTGATGTGCTTGCTGACGCCGGGTTGCGAGGTGTACAGCGCGCTGGCGACCTCGGTCAGGTTGAAGTCCTGGCGCACGGTTTCGCGGATGATGCGGAGTTGCTGGAAATTCATTTTTTATCTCTCCTCAGGCCGCCAGCGGCTCTTTCTGGAATACACGGATGGCTCTCGGGCGCAGCGACACCTGGTCGCCTTCACGCAGCCCAAGGGTGGCCAATGCCTCACGCGAGAACGACACCTCGATCAGTTCGCCGTCCGGGCGACTGAGTTCGAGCTGGGCCATCGGGCCGATCGAAATGATGCGCAGGATTTTGGCAGGCAGGCCGCTGCCCGGGGCATCGATCGGCAGCAGGTCGAATTCGTGCGGCCGGACGAAACCGACCGCCTGGTCGGCGGCGCCATGTTCGGCCCCGACCGCCAGCGCATGTTCACCAAGATGCAGGTGACCGTCCTCGACGCGGCCGTGGAACAGGTTGACCGAACCGAGGAAGCTGGCGACGAAGGGCGTCGCCGGGTAGTCATAGACATGTTCCGGCGTACCGATCTGCTCGACCTTGCCCTTGTTCATCAGCACGACGCTGTCCGAGACCTCAAGCGCCTCTTCCTGGTCGTGCGTGACGAAGACGCTGGTCACGTGGATTTCGTCGTGCAACTGGCGCAGCCAGCGACGCAGTTCCTTGCGCACCTTGGCATCGAGCGCGCCGAAGGGCTCGTCGAGCAGCAGTACTTTCGGCTCGACGGCCAGGGCGCGGGCCAGGGCGATGCGCTGGCGCTGACCACCGGACAGCTGCGACGGATAGCGGTCAGCCAGCCATTCGAGTTGCACCAGTTCGAGCAGGCGGCGGACGCGCTTGCTGATTTCCGCCTCGCTCGGCCGGAACTTGCGCGGCCGCACGCGCAGGCCGAACGCCACGTTGTCGAACACGCTCATGTGGCGGAACAGCGCGTAATGCTGGAAGACGAAGCCGACCTGGCGTTCGCGGACATGGCGGTCGGAGGCATCGTCGCCTTCGAGCAGGATCTGGCCTTTGTCGGCAAATTCGAGGCCGGCGATGATGCGCAGCAGGGTCGTCTTGCCGCAACCCGACGGCCCGAGCAGGGCGACCAGTTCGCCGGACGGGATCTCGATGGACACATCGTCCAGCGCCTGGAAGCTGCCGAACTGCTTGCTGACATTGCGAATGGCGATACTCATGATTCAATCTCCGAAGCTTTCTTGATTTCCGTCATTTGCCGGCGCGTCTGGTGCTCGACCAGGGTTTTCAGGCCCAGGGTGACGATGGCCAGCAAGGCAAGCAGCGAGGCCACGGCAAAGGCCGCTGCGTAGTTGTATTCGTTGTAGAGGATTTCGACATGCAGCGGCATGGTGTTGGTCTTGCCCCGGATATGTCCGGAAACCACCGAGACGGCGCCAAATTCGCCCATGGCGCGGGCGTTGCACAGGATCACGCCATAGAGCAGGCCCCATTTGATATTGGGCAGCGTCGTATGCCAGAAGACCTGCCAGCCGGAAGCGCCGAGCACGACGGCGGCCTCCTCCTCTTCCGAGCCCTGCGCTTCCATGAGTGGAATCAGTTCGCGGGCAACGAAGGGGAAAGTCACGAAAATGGTCGCCAGCACGAGGCCCGGCACGGCGAACAGGATCTTGATGTCGTTATCGTAGAGCCACGGCCCGATCCAGCCCTGGGCCCCGAACATCAGCACGTAGATCAGACCCGAGATGACCGGCGACACCGAGAACGGCAGGTCGATAAAGGTGATCAGCAGGCGCTTGCCGGGAAACTCGAACTTGGCGATGGCCCACGACGCGGCCAGGCCGAAAACCAGGTTGAGCGGCACGGCGATGGCTGCCGTCAGCAGGGTCAGCTTGATCGCCGACCAGGCATCCGGCTGGACCAGCGCCTTGAAATAGACGTCCGTGCCCTTGCGCAAGGCTTCGTAGAACACCGTGCCGAGCGGCAGCAGCAGGAAAATGGCAAAAAATGTCAGCGCGACGCTGATCAGCGTAACCTTGACCCACAGCGGTTCGCGGGTGCTCGGTGTTTCATAGCGCTCGAGCGCGCCGGGGTGCAGTGCAATAGCGCCGGCCATCTCAGTCTCCCTTCGAATAACGGTTTTGCATCCAGCCCTGCAGGCTGTTGATGATCAGCAACAAGGCAAACGAAAAGACCAGCATCACGGAAGCGATGGCAGTGGCGCCGGCATAGTCGTATTGCTCGAGCTTGGTGATGATCATCAGCGGGGTGATTTCCGAGACCATGGGCATGTTCCCGGCGATGAAGATCACCGAACCGTATTCGCCGACGGCGCGCGCAAAGGCCATGGCAAAACCGGTGAGCAGGGCCGGCGCGACATGCGGCAGGATGATCTTGAGGAAAGTCTGGCCGCGCGAGGCACCCAGGCCGGCCGCTGCTTCCTCGACTTCCTTTTCGAGGTCGGCGAGCACCGGCTGCACGGTGCGCACGACAAAGGGCAGACCGATGAAGACCAGGGCGATCAAGACGCCCTTCGGCGTGTAGGCGACCTCGATGCCGTAGGGCGCCAGCAGGCTGCCGATGATGCCGTTCGGCGCGTAGATGGCGGCCAGCGCGATGCCGGCAACAGCGGTTGGCAGCGCAAAGGGCAGATCGATCAGGGCATCGACCAGGCCCTTGCCGGGAAAGCGGTAGCGCACCAGGACCCAGGCGAAAATCAGCCCGAACACGACGTTGATCGAGGCGGCCAGCAGCGAGGCGCCGAAACTCAGTTCGTAGGAGGCAACGACACGCGGATTGGTGACGGCCGCCCAGAAGGCCTCCAGGCCCATGGTATAGGTCTTGGTGCCGACCGCCGAAAGCGGAATGATCACGATGATCAGCAGATAGGTCAGCGTATAGCCCAGGGTCAGGCGAAAACCCGGCAAGGGACTAAAGCGTTTCAGACTTGCCATGACAAACTCCAGATTGAAATTCTTTGACTCACACCCGCTCCCGGTCTTGTTGCATCGCAACATCATGGCAGCGAGTCTATGGGGGGTGGCTTATAAGAAGAAATACTTAATTGTTCAAAGCTAATCAGTATTTTGAATAAGCCATTCGTATCGGGCCCCTGCCCAGCGGCGCCCCGCAGGTTCGCAAGGCGCTGGACTGCAGCGCCCTCGGCGCCACTGGGCTGACGCCGGAATCAGTCCGGCGCGCTGCCGGCAGCGGCTTCTTCGCCGACCGCCTGAACAATGTAGCCGTGGGTGCGCAAAAGGCGGACGGCGTGCTCGATGTTCTTGCGCGCCTTGTTCTGTACCGGCGAAGCGCTCCCCGGCGGCGGCTCGATGGCCTTCAGTTCGAAACCGTGGCTGTTCAGCCAGGCGGTGATCTCGGCCAGCCCCTTCTGGCCGATGCCTTCAGCCTGCTGCAACCGCCGGTAGCCGAGCGCCGCGACCTCTTCCGGCTTGAATTCCGGGCGATCGAAAATCTTGCACAGGGCATTGCGCTGCAGGGTCGGCAGCTTGTTCATCGGCGCAGCGGGCGTTTCGGCTTCAACTTCGGCGGCCCGGCAATCACTGTTTTCTTCGCTCATAGGCATGCATGTCGAATGACGGATATCCATCCTGATTTACGTTTGCCAGCAGAGTAGAGAGGGCGGGCGCCAAGCAGAACGACATATTTCTGATAAGGATATGAATGCCTCTCCTGTTGGCGCCGCACGCTCAAATGTCCTTCTTGTCGGCCCGGCTGGCCAGCCGGTCGCCCAGCGACTGGACGAGCTGGACGAGGACGACCAGCACGACGACGGTGACCACCATCACATTGGTCTGGTAGCGGTAGTAACCGAAACGGATCGCCAGGTCGCCGATGCCGCCACCACCGACAATGCCGGCCATCGCCGAATAGCCGATCAGGCTGATCAGCGTCACCGTCAGGCCGCGCAGGAAGCCGGGCAAGGCTTCGGGGAAAAGCACCGTGGCGATGATGCGCAGCGGGCTCGTGCCGAAAGCCTCGGCCGCCTCGACGACACCGGGATCGACTTCGCATAGCGAAGATTCGACCAGCCGGGCATAGAAGGCGATGGCGGCGACCGAGAGCGGCACGGCGGCGGCCGTCGGCCCGATGGTCGTGCCGAGTACCCACTGCGTCAGCGGCAGGAGCAGCACGAGCAGGATGACGAAGGGAATCGAGCGCAGCACATTGACCAGGAAATTGCCGGTGACGTTGGCCAGCCGGTTATTCCAGAACAGCTTGCGGCTCGTGACGTGAAGCAGGAAGCCGAGCGGCAGGCCGCCGACGATGGCGAACAGCGTCGAGATGCTGACCATCAGGAAGGTCTCGCCAAAGGCATTGAGCAGGTCGACAAACAGCTCGACGACCTGTTTGGCCAGTTCCGGCGAGAAATTCGCCGCGATCCATTGTTCAATCATGAAGTACCTCGACATGGGAAGCCTGGCTGCCGATATAGCTCAGCGCCGCTTGCAGGCGTAAGGGGAAAGGCAGCCCGGCCGGCGCATCGGGGCTGTCGGTAAGCAACACAACCAACAGGCCGACTGCCCGGTGACCGATGTATTCGATCTTGCCGTGCAGAATATTGACGGCGACGCCATGACGGATGGAAGCCGTGGACAACACGCCCTCCTCCGCCTTGTCGCCAAGGAAGAGCACTTTGAGGATGGTGCCCTGGCGGTCATCGACGAGATGCGGCGGCAGTTCGAGATTGAGCGTGTGCTCGACCAGTTGCCGGGTGAAGGGATGCTGCGGCGTGGCGAAGATGTCGTAGGCCTCGCCCTGCTCGACGACATGGCCGCCTTCCATGACCGCAACGCGCGTGCAGATTTTCTTGATCACCGCCATCTCGTGCGAAATGAGCACGATGGTGATGCCCAGGCGGGCATTGATTTCCTTGAGCAGATCGAGAATGGCCGCCGAGGTTTCGAGATCGAGCGCCGAAGTCGGCTCGTCGCAGAGCAGCACTTCCGGATGATTGGCCACGGCGCGGGCGATGCCGACGCGTTGCTTCTGGCCGCCGGAGAGTTGCGCCGGGTAAGCCTGCGCCTTGTCCTCGAGGCCGACCAGACGAAGGATCTCCGGCACGCGTCGGGCAATCTCGGCCTTGCTCTTGCCGGCCACACGCAGCGCATAGGCGGCGTTGTCATACACCGTGCGGTTCTGCATCAGGTTGAAATGCTGGAAGATCATGCCGATCTTCTGCCGGGCCCGGCGCAGCTCGCCGCCACGCAGGTCGGTGATGTCCTCGCCGGCCACCCGGACACGCCCGGCTGTCGGTCTTTCGAGCAGATTGATGACGCGCAGCAGGGTGCTCTTGCCGGCGCCGCTGGCGCCGACGATGCCGAAGACCTCGCCGCGTTCGATGGCGAGCGAGACATCGTCAACCGCCAGCACCGACTGGCCGCGCACTGCGAAATCGACACGGATGTTTTCGAGTTGGATCATTTTGGGCAAATCATGGCGTGGGAAGTAAGAAGGCCGGCAGGACCGGCCTTTCCCTGGATAGCTAGCGCAGGCTGCTTACTTGCGAGCCTTGGCCGGTACCTGGGCCTTGGCTTTCAACCAGTCCGGCTTCTGGAATTCCTTGAAGATGTGCTTCGGATCATCGACCGCCGCCAGGAACTCAGGCGATTCGATGACCTGCTTGATGCCCTGGACGAAGGGCTTGTTCAGGTCATCGGTCTTCACGGCGACCAGGTTCTTGATGTTCTCGTCGAGCTCTTCCAGTTTGAGTGCCGAAGACAGGCTCAGGCCGGCCGAGATGGCGTAGTTGCCATTGATCACGGCAGCCGTGGCGCTATCCAGAGTGCGCGGCAACTGGGCGGCTTCGAGCGGCTTGAAGACCAGGCCGAGCGGATTCTGCTCGATATCCTTCTCGGAAGCGGTCAGCGGATTGATATCCTTCTTGAAGGTGATGATGCCGAGCTTGCCGAGGAAACGCAGGGCGCGCGCCAGGTTGGTCGGATCGTTGGCGAGGGTGACGATGTCGCCCTTCTTCAGTTGCTCGATGCCCTTGATCTTGCTCGAGTACAGGCCCAGCCCGGCGGTCGGCACATTGATCACCGGCGACAGCTTGAGGCCCTTGTCGGCCGAGAATTTTTCCAGGTACAGGCGATGCTGGAACAGGTTGGCGTCAATGGCGCCGTTGGCCAGCGCCAGATTGGGCTGCACGTAATCGCTGAATTCCTTGTACACGATCTTGTAGCCCTTCTTTTCCAGACCGGGCTGGACGGCGACCTTGAGCAGGTCGATGTAGGGACCGGGCGCCACACCAAACACGATGGTTTTGGGCGTCGCCTGGGCGCTGGCCGGGGTCGAGAAACCACCGGCGGCCAGGGAAAACAGCGCAAGCAGGGCGGCGCCGAAAGGTTTGCTGAAAAGTCGCATGAAAAACTCCTTCGTTGAATGTCTGGCGGCCAAGATACCGAGCCGACGGCAGCAAACGAACGAAGTAATCCCTATTAGCTTATCAACCGGACTGATTAAGCGCTGACGATGGCCGGGCTATCATCCGGGCAACACATATTTCAGGGAAAGATCGCCAGATGAGCGAAAAAGGGGTCGATGCCAATTACCGTTTCATTGCCGCCTATAACGAGGTCAATGCCCGCATCGTCCAGCGCCACCAGGCCCTGACGCTGTACGTCACGCTCACCGCCAGCCTGCTCGCCGCCCTGCTCGCCCTGCATCCCGGCGAGGCCAGCAAGTCGCTGCCCGTCGAATGGCTGGTCTTCGCCTTCCCGGTCACCACCGTCTGCCTCGCCTTCCTCAATTACAAGACCGAGCGCGCCATCACCAACCTGCGTTCCTTCCTCTCCTCACTCGAACGCCTGGGCAATGCCCATCACCAGTTGCCAAGCTACAACACCGACCCGCGCTGGGCCAATGGCGTCAACAAGGTGCGCCGCTTCCACGACTACGCCGCCGCAGTGCTGGCCAGCGGCGCCAACGCCATCGGCATCGGCGTGGTGCTGCGCCTCTACCCGGATCGCCTGGCCGACAAGCCACTGCTCATCGGCCTGCTGATCGTCGGCGCCATCCTTTCCGTTCTCGCCCTGCTGGTCATTCCGCGCTGGAGCTACCGACCACTGGAAGAAGGCGGCCCGACCTGAAACGTGGACTGAGTCCTCGGTCAACCGGGCAAAGCACGATTGCCGCATATCGATAGCAGCTTTTCTTCGTTGGGCAATGGCGCCCGAGTCCCTAGCATGCGCAGCATATCAACCACGCCGAACGCAGGTGCCAACATGTCCAATCGCCAGGATCGCCTGATCCACTGGCTGCTCGACAGCCTGGAACTGGAAACCACGCTGTTCCACCTCGGCCAGTATTGCGGCACGTGGAAAGCGTCGACCACGGGTCTGGCGCGCTCCGGCTTTCACCTGGTACTCAATGGCGAATGCTGGCTGCACCTGCCGGAGGAATCGGCCAGCCACCAGCTGCAGGCCGGCGACGCGGTGTTTTTCCTGCGCGACAGCGTGCATTTCCTCAGCCCGCTGGCCGATGCCAAGCTGGCCGCGCAGGCGCCGCGCACCGGCATGGCCGGCCTCGACCTCTCCGTGCCCGACAGCGTCGCGCTGGCCTGCGGTTTCTTCAATTTCCGCTCCAGCCTGAACAGCATTTTTCTCGGCTCCTTTCCCGACTACGTGGTCATTTCCCGGGCAGGTGAAACGCTGCGCGAAGCCCGGCCGCTATTCGACCTGATCCTCGCCGAGGCGCAGGCCGGTGGCGACGAACCTTCGCCGCTAATAAGCCGCCTGGTCGACCTGCTGTTCTTCTACGTCATCCGCCACCTCTGCCAGCGTCGCGAAGTCACGGCCGGCTTGTGGGCCATGCTCGGCCAGCCGGAATTCGCACCGCTGCTCGAAGCCATTGTCGAGGAACCGGGCAAGGACTGGACCGTCGAAGCCATGGCTGATCTCGCCCACATGTCGCGCGCCACCTTCTTCAAGCGTTTCGCGCAGATCTGCGGCGCCTCGCCCAGCCATTTCCTGCTGCAGATCCGCATGAAGCTGGCCACCCAGATGATCGAAGACGGCATGAGCCTCGCCCGTGCCGCCGAAAAAGTCGGCTACCAGTCCGATGCCGCCTTCTCGCGCGCCTTCAAGAAGGCCACCGGCGTCCTGCCCGGCGCCTACCGGCGGTCCTGCCAGCCGGTGCAGATTCAGGCCGCCTGAGACGTTTGAACAAAAGAACGCGACCTTTGCGCATTGAGGGCAAAACGGCGCCCACCGACAATTGATCCAGCCCATTTCGTACGGAGTTTTCATGTCACGCCTGACCATCCAGACGCTGGAGTCCGCCCCGGAAGCCAGCCAGCCCTACCTCGCCAAGGCCAAGGCCAAGAACGGCTTTATCCCCAATTTGCTCGGCGTCCTGGCCAACGCGCCGACGGCCATCGAAACCTACCTGACGGTGACCGAGATCAACAGCCGCAGCAGCTTCACGCTGGCCGAGCGCGAGGTGGTGCAGCTTACCGCCGCCACCAATCACGGCTGCAGTTTCTGCGTCGCCGGCCACACCGCCATCGCCTACAAGCAGGGCAATCTGCCAAGCGAACTGGTCGAAGGCCTGCGCCAGCAAACCGAATTGCCGGATGCCAGACTTGAAGCCCTGGCCGCCTTCACGCGCGCCATCATCGCCAGCAAGGGCGCCGTCAGCGCCGACGAATTGGCCGCCTTCAAGGCCGCCGGCTACGGCGAGCAACAGGTTGTTGAAGTCATTCTCGGCGTCGCCCTCGCTACCCTGTGCAATTTCAGCAATGTCCTGGCCGATACCGAACTGAACCCGGAACTGGCCGCCTACCGCTGGCCGGGCAAGGCCTGAGATGAGCACTGAAAACGTCCTGCTGGCCGCCCGCCAACTGGCGTTTTCCTATGGCGGGACGCCGGTCTTTGCTGGCGTCGACCTGCACATCGCCCGGCGCGAAATCGTCTGCCTGATCGGCGCTTCCGGCTGTGGCAAATCTACCTTGCTGCGCCTGCTCGCCGGCCTCGCCGAGCCGAGCGCCGGTGACGTCGCGGTGGATGGCGAAAGCGGCCCGCAGCGCGCCGCCAAGGCCAGCGTCGTCTTCCAGTCGCCAGCCCTGCTGCCCTGGCTGACGGTGGCCGACAACGTCGGTTTCGGCCTCGATTTCGCCTGCCGGCCCGCCGAAGCCAAGGCTGAGCGGGCCAACCGCATCGCCAAAACGCTGGCCCAGGTCGGCCTTGCCGAACACGCCAGAAAGAAGCCGCAGGCGCTGTCCGGCGGCATGGCGCAGCGCGTCGCGCTGGCCCGCGCCCTGGCGCGCAACCCGGAAATCATCTACCTCGACGAGCCGTTTTCGGCGCTCGACGCGATCAGCCGCGAATCGATGCAGGACCTGCTGCTCGATCTCGCCCACCAGCAACAGAGCGCCGCCCTGCTCGTCACGCACGATATCGACGAAGCGCTGCGCATCGGCGACCGCGTGCTGCTCCTGGCCGGTTGCCAGAACGGCACGCCGGCCCGCATCGTCGGCGAATGGCGGCCGGGCGGCAAGGCGCCGCGCCAGCACCGCTCGCCGGCCCTCAATGCAATGCGCGAAGAAATTCTCGATGCACTTTCCAACCCGGGCACAGCCTGGTTTCCCGATCTTTAGGAGTTGCCATGACCGACCAACTGCTTGCCAACCTGAGCGACGACCTGCCGCTCTCCCGGCGCGACTTTTTGCGTCTTTCCGCGCTGTTGACCGGTGCGGCGGCGCTGCCCAAACTGGCCTGCGCCGCCAACCCGAACGACCCGGTGCGCATCGGCTACCTGCCGATCACCGACGCCTCGCCGCTGCTCGTCGCCCACAGCAAGAAGCTGTTCGAGGCGCAGGGCCTGGAAGTCGAAGCGCCCAAGCTGTTCCGCTCCTGGGCACAGATCGTCGAAGCCTTCATGGCCGGCCAGGTCAATGTCGTGCATCTGCTCTCGCCGATGACGGTCTGGGCGCGCTACGGCAGCAATTTCCCGGCCAAGGTCGTGGCCTGGAACCACATGTCCGGCTCGGCCCTAACCGTCGCGCCGAACATCCAGAACATCAAGGATCTCGGCGGCAAGAAGGTCGCCGTCCCCTTCTGGTATTCCGTGCATAACGTCGTGCTGCAGCACCTGCTGCGTGAAAACGGCCTGACCGTCGTCACCAAGCCGGCCGACAGCCTGAAGCCCAACGAAGTCGCCCTCGCCATCATGGCCCCGGCCGACATGGGTCCGGCCCTGGCCAACGGTGCCATCGCCGGCTTCATCGTCGCCGAACCCTTCAACGCCGCCGCCGAAACCAACGGCATCGGCCGCGTCCTGCGCTTTACCGGCGACGTCTGGCGCGAACATGCGTGCTGCGTCGTCACCATGCACGAGCGCGATCTCAAGGATCGCCCGGAATGGTCGCAGAAGGTGGTCAATGCCGTGGTGAACGCCCAGCACTGGCTAAAGGACAACCGCAAGGAAGGCGCCCAGATTCTCGCCAAGGATGCGCCGGGCAAATACACGCCCTTCCCGCAGGCCGTGCTCGAACGCGTCCTGGTGCCGAACGCCGAGCGCAACCAGCAATACGTCAAGGACGGCGCCATCCGCCACCCGGAATGGAAGGACGAGCGCATCGAGTATCAACCCTACCCGTTCCCGTCCTACACCGAGCAACTGGTCAAGCTGCTCAAGAACACCCAGGTCGAGGGCGACAACAAGTTCCTGGCCAGCCTCGACCCGGCCTTCGTCGCCCGCGATCTGGTCGACGACCGCTTCGTCAAGAAGTCCATCGCCGCGCTCGGCGGCCTGAAAGCCTTCGGCCTGCCGGAGAAGTACACACGTAGCGAAACCCTCGTCGCCTGATCGGAAACTCATGTCGCAAACCGTCCGTCCCGCCCCGCTCGTCCAGCACATCGGCTTGCCGCTGCTCGGGCTCGGCCTGGCCGTCGTCCTCTGGTGGGCGGCGGTGCATTTCCTGGGTGGCCAGTCGCTGCTGGCCGGCAAGTTCTCGCCGGCCAACACCTGGGCCGCCGCCCGGGAACTGGCCGGCGGCCCGGATATCTGGCGGCATGCGGCGGCCAGCCTGCAACGCGTCGGCGCCGGCCTGGCCCTCGCGTTGCTGCTCGGCGTGCCGCTCGGTCTGCTGGTCGGCAGTCTGGCCGGTTTCAACCGGCTGACTTCGATGCTCTTCCAGTTCCTGCGCATGATCTCGCCGCTGTCGTGGATGCCGGTCGCCGTTATGGTGCTCGGCGTCGGCGAGGCGCCGGTCGTCTTTCTGCTCGCCTGCACGGCGATCTGGCCGATCATCCTCAATGTCGCTGCCGGCATCGCAGCCATCGACCCGCAGTGGCTGACCCTGGCCGACAGCCTCGGCGCCAGCCGGCGCGAACGCCTCTGGCAGGTCACCGTGCCGGCCATCGCCACGCATTTATTGACCGGCATCCGGCTGGCCATCGGGCTGATCTGGGTGGTGCTGGTGCCGGCCGAAATGCTCGGCGTCAATGCCGGGCTCGGCTATTTCATTCTCGACACCCGCGACCGCATGGCCTACGGCGAACTGATGGCGACCATCCTGTTCATCGGCCTGCTCGGCTTCGCGCTCGACTGGCTGGTGCGCTGGGCGCACCGCCGCTGGGCCGGCCTTTAATACTTCCAAGGAAAACACCATGACCACCCTCGCTGCCGAAACCACCACCCTGGCGCAACTGATCGAGCGTCAACTGGCCCCGAAAGTCACCGCCATCGACCTTGAAGGCGAATACCCGGAAGACTTCCTGCGCGCCCTCGGCCAGTTCGGCGGCTTTGCCGGCGTCGTCAGCCCGGAATACGGCGGCAGCGGCAAGGGCATCAGCGACACCATCGCCACCATGGCCCAGGTCGGCGAAAGCTGCCTGTCCACGGCCTTTCTGGTCTGGTGCCAGACGGCCTGCGCGCGCTACCTGCAACTTTCCGACAACGCGGCGCTCAAGGCTGAATTCCTGCCCGCCCTGGCAAGCGGCCGGCAACTGGGCGGCACCGGCCTCTCCAACACTTTCAAATCGTGCTGCGAGATCGAGCGCTTCCTGCTCTCGGCCAAGCGCGTCGATGGCGGCTACGAGGTCAATGGCACCCTGCCCTGGGTCTCCAACCTCGGCGACGAGCATGTCTTCGTTACCGGCAGCCCTGTCGATGGCGACGGTCGCCTGGTGTTCTTCGCCGCGCGTTGCGACCAGCCCGGTTTCAAGCTGGTCGATGGTGTCGATTTCACGGCCCTCGAAGGCACGCGCACGCTGGCCTGCCAGTTCCGCAAGGTACACATCGCCGACGCCCGCGTCCTGGCCCATCCGGACGACTCCACCGAATACCTGGCGCGCATCCAGCCCGGCATGATCCTGGCGCAACTCGGCATGGGCCTCGGCCTGATCCGCGACTGCATCCGGCTCATCGAGCGGGTCGGCAAGACGCACCAGCATATCAATTGCTACGAAGATGATCAGGCCGACGAATTGAGCGCCGCGCTGGCCGGCGCCGAAACCGAAACCTTCCGCCTGGCGGCCCGGCTCGATGCCGGCGTCCCGCCGGAGGAGCGCGCCGCCGTCTTTACCGAAATCCTGAAACTGCGCCTGGCCGGCGGCGAGCTGTCGCTACGCGCGGCCAACGCCGCCATGCTCCACCAGGGCGCCCGCGGCTACCTGCGTACGGCGACCGCCCAACGCCGCCTGCGCGAGGCCTATTTCATCGCCATCGTGACGCCGGCGCTGAAGCATCTGCGGCGGGAAATTGCGCGACGGGAGGCGGCAGTAAACTAAGCGCAGCGGAGTGCTATCGGATGCTCAGAATTTGGGAAATCAACCGTTTTACCCGGGCTTAAGTATCGGCAGCATTGGCTATGGCATGAGCCCGACTTGAACGAGAGGGATGGCGCGCATAGGCGCGCTCGCCAAGCTTTTGCGTTAGCGGCCAGAGAAATGCGTACCAAGGAACAGGCAGTGCCCAGCGACCATAGGCTTTGGGTGGACGGCTGGCTTTTCGCGCCGGATCGAGAGTTACCGTGGCGAGCGCAATGCCTTCTTCCGCGCCAAGCTGAACCAGAAGCGATCCATTCGCGTCCGCTACCGCCGAAAGGCCGGGGAAACGGGTGTTCTGTGCGGGGAAGCCACCGGGCAGCGGTGTGACCAGCGGGCCACAACGGTTTGCCATGACCACCGGAACGCCGAGCGCCTGGGCGCAGAAGGCCGTACTGCCCTGCAGCATGCAATCGAAAGCCACGGCGTCTTTCCGACGCATCGGGAAGGCCGGCGTCGGGGTGCCTGCCGCAGTAGGCTGGATGACAATATCGACCGATGCCTGATGTAATTCGGCGATGCGCTCGTAGAGCAGGTTTTCGTAACAAATACCAACCCCGATGCGACCGATCTCGGTATCGATGTAGTGCGCATCGTTGCCGCCCCGGAAGAAATACGCCTCGACCGAAGCTGGCGGCGACTTCCTGACCCGACCGGCGATGCTGCCTTGCGGCGTGGCCAGGACAAAACTGTTGAAGAAGTCGGCGCCGTCTGCCTCCGCATAGCTCATGCCGAGAAAAATACCAAAGCGCTGAGCGGTTTGTTTGAGCCATGTGACGCTCGGGCCGTTCGCTTTTTCGGCGGTATTCCAAATGTCTTCCGTCAGCACATAGCCGCCCGGCATCAATTCCGGCAAGAGGACCAACTCCGCCCTCTGGGCAACGGCCTGTTCGATATATTTTTCGGCATGCGCCAGGTTTTCCTTGGTGCGCAGCGGATTACAGCAAATCTGGATGGCGGCGACGGTGAGAGTGCGCGGCATGATGGATAAGACTCCTGACGAAGCGGCCGTAGAAAAGCATCTACTCCCGCGGTGGGACATATTGTTCACAATGCAAGCGCGACGGCTTTCCCGGCCAGCGCTTCGATATGGTCGGCCGCGCGGCTTACGCCGTCTTCTTCGGCCATCTGTTTACCCAGCGTTTCCGCTTGTCGTCGGTAGCGCTCTTCAAACAACAGATCACGCAGCAGGGGCAAGGCCGTATCGACGCGGTATTTTTCCCGGGGGAGTGTCTGGCCAAGACCGAGGCGCTGGATTCTGAGTCCGTTATCCGGCTGATCGAAACCGAAGGGCACCACCAGCATGGGCCGCTGGGCGCGCATGGCTTGTGCCAGCGTACCGATGCCACCCTGATGCACGATGACGCTGGCGCCGGCAAAGAGCTTGTCGTAGGCCACGTAGGGAATGGCCAGGATGTCGTCGCCCGGGGGAATATCCTTGATCTGGTCGGCATGCTGCCCATAGACCAGCACGGCACGCTGGCCGAGTTGGCGCGCGACGCTGGCGCTGGTGGCATAGAAATCGCTGGCAATATTGACGGCCGATGAGCCGAGGGCAAACACCATGGGCGGTGCACCGGCCGCCAGGAAGGCCTCGATCTGCTGCTCCGCTGAAACATCGCCCGCACTCGTCGAAAAGTACGGGAAACCCGTCATCCGGGTCTGACTCGGCCAGTCCGGCTGGGCTTCGGCAAATCCGGAGGGAAACATCGCCAGCGTTCCATCGGGCGAATACTGCCCAGCAAACAAGGGATGTCCGGCCGGTGGCGGCAAATGCAGTTCCCGGCACAATTCATGAAGCGGCTTGGTCCAGCCCAGGGTTGCGCGCTTGAGCAAGGCAAAAGCCCCCCGGTAAAGAGCCGGACTGAAGCGGTGCAGCTTGATCATCCAGGGGGCGGGCGTCATGATCGGCGGATCGTAGGTCGAGAGCAGAAACATCGGGGCCAGTACGGTCGACAGCCAGGGCACCGCGCGTTCGCGACAGGCAATCGGCGTCGCGAACGCGAGCGGATTGCTGATCACCACATCGGCATCGGCAAGTGCCGCGCGGGTATCGAGAAAGGTTTCGCGTATCTGCGCCATCATTTCTGCGGTGATGACCTTGCCGCCCCGTACGGGATCGAAAAACGAGGTCAGGAGGCGGCGCACCGACTCCGGCGTGGTGTAGCGATCCAGCCCGCAGCGCAAATGAGTGAAGCGGATCGACTCCGCCTCGATCTGCTGTTGATACAAAGCCGTGCTGCCAACCGTTACCTGATGGCCGCGCGCTTGCAAGGCCTTGGCGACGGCCAGGTAAGGGAACAGGTCGCCCAGCGAACCGAAACAGGTAAAAAGTATGCGCGCCATGTCGTTTTCCCGGTCAATGCGCGCTACCGGCGCCGTCCATGAAGCAGGCAACGGCCTCGGTCAGTCGCTCCTCCAGGGCATACAGCCCCGGGTTGGAGAACCAGATCAGGCAAATGCCGGCGAAAATCAGTTGTACCTGCCAGGCCAGTTGTTCGGCAGAGATGTCGAGGCGGACATCTCCTGATGCCTGCCCCTGCTGCATGACGGCACTCAGGAACGTGGTGAAATCGTTAGCCAGTTCCGCCTTGTCTTCCAGTTGGCGGCCAAGTTGCTGAAACTGGTAGCTGAAATGCATGCGGGCGAGCTCAGTGTCGGATCTTAATCCGGCACAGGCATCGAGAAATACCGCCGAGAGCCGAGTGCGCGTGTCGGGATAGGCCTGCAACAACGCCGGCAACATCGCCACCTTCTCGCGCACATTGCCCAGCCAATAGGCATTGGCGATGGCCTCCTTGTTCGGAAAATAGCGATACAGCGTTCGTTTGGTGATGCCGGCAACTTCGGCAACCGCCTCCATCGTGGTGGCATCAACGCCCCTCTCCCGGAAAAGCTGGAGCGCACATTGCACCACCCTGGCCTGAATATTCGCCTTGTTGCTTTCGCGAGCAGAGAGAGAAACGTGGTTCATGTTGCCACCCATAAAATGTATACGTCGTATACTATTTTCAAAGGTGCTGTTTGGCAATACGGTCCTGAGACATGTGTGTCGCGTTTCCCGGAGGAGGAAGGAATGATCGCGAGGAGCAGAGGATTCATTCCGAAGACGCCAAAGCAGCGAGCCGCAACCTCCGCCAAACCCTATAAGCACATAACAATTTCATCCTTCCCCGCCCTCGCCGCTGCCCTGAAAATCGCTGCAAACAACCGAAGGACAGCGTTTCATGGCAACGACACAAACCACCCCGCTCGACCGCCCCTACTGGGATGAAAAGCTCGAAACCCAGACACGCGCCGACTGGGATGCGCTCAAGCTCGATCTGCTGCAAAAACACCTGCAGCACGCCTACGCCAATTCACCGTACTACAAGGCCAGTTTCGACGCAGCCGGCGTGCATCCCAATGATGTCAAGTCACTGGCCGACATCCGCCGCTTTCCGTTCATCGAAAAGAAGGTGCTGCGCGAACGCCAGGAGGCCCTGCCGCCCTTCGGCGATCTGGTCGCCGTGCCGGAACGTGACATCGTTTACATCTCGGCCTCGAGCGGTTCGACCGGCGTGCCCACCGCCTCGCCGTTCACGGCGCAAGACTTTGAAGACTGGATGGACTACGAGGCCCGCCAATTCTGGTCGTCCGGCCTGCGGCCCGAGGATCGCTACTGCCATTCGCTGAATTTCTCGCTGTTCGTCGGTGGCCCCTGCGTGCTCGGCGCGCAGAAGCTCGGCGCGCTGTCCATCCACGCCGGCACCGTGCCCTCGGAACGCCTGCTCGCCATCGCCAAACAATTCCAGGCCACGGCGATCTGGACGACGCCGTCCTATGCCTGGTATCTCGGCGAAACGGCGGTCAAGGAAGGCATCGATCCGAAGAAGGATCTCGCCATCAAGCGCATTTTCGTCGCGGGCGAACCCGGCGGCTCGATCCCCGAAACCCGGCAGCGCATCGAGGCGCTGTGGGGCGCCAAGGTTTATGACTATTACGGTCTCTCGGACATTTTCGGCTCCTGCGCCGGCATGTGCGAGGAACAGCACGGCCTGCACTGGGCCGAGGACCACATCCTCGTCGAGGTACTCGATCCGGACACCCAGGAACCGGTTGCCGAGGGCGAACGCGGCGAACTCGTCCTGACCACGCTGAAGAAATCGGCACGGCCGATGATCCGCTTCCGGACCGGCGACATCGTTTCCTTCACCAACGAAGCCTGCGCCTGCGGCCGCACCTCGCAGCGCATGCTCGGCACGCACGGCCGCCTCGACGACATGCTGATCATCAAGGGCGTGAACATCTTCCCCAGCGACATCGAGGCCATCGCCCGCAAGGACCATGACCTGACCGGCGAGTACAAGCTGATTGTCGAACGCGAAAACCATCTCGACCAGTTGACGGTCGAAATCGAACGCGCCGCCGCCGATCCCGCCTTGGATGCCGAACTGGCCAAGCGTTTCGCCGGCCATCTGAAGTCGATTACCGGCGTCACCGCCAAAATCGTCATCCTGCCGCCCGACACCCTGCCCCGCGCCACGCACAAGGCCAAGCACGTCGAAGACCGGCGCACGGGCGTCTGGTCATAAGAATGGAGCAATCATGGAACAGGTGCTGATCGTGCCGGGCCTGCGCAACAGCGGGCCGACGCACTGGCAAAGCTGGTTCGAAAGCATTTTGCCGAACACCCGGCGCGTCGAACAGGCCGACTGGGAACGCACTTGTCTTTCCGACTGGGCCGCCCGTGTGCGGGAAGCCATCGACGCTTCGCCCGGGCCGCTGTGGATCGTCGCCCACAGCTTCGGCTGCCTTGCCTCGGTGACGGCCGCCTTTACCCGCCCGGAGCGCATTCGCGGCGCCCTGCTGGTCGCCCCGGCCGACCCCGAGCGTTTCGGCGAGCCGGTCGCCCTGCTTGAAGAAAAGCTGGCTTTCCCCAGCCTGGTCGTCGCCAGCAGCAATGATCCCTGGGTTAAGAGCGAGGCCGCCGAATACTGGGCCGGGCAATGGGGCAGCGCCTACCTGAACATCGGCGCCGCCGGACACATCAATGTCGATTCCGGCCATGGCCCATGGCCGCAGGGCCGGGAATTGTTCGAGGAATTCCGAAAGCAGACGGCGGCGCGGCGCTAACCGCCGCCATCCGGCCGCTGCGCCAACCACTCGCCGACCTGCCGGGCAACCCAGCAGCCGTCGTCGAGCGGCAGATCGTGCCCGGCCGTCGGGTGCTCGGCATAGGGGGTTTGCCAGAACAGGGCCAGACGACGGGAGCAGGAAACATCGACCAACTGGTCGTGCTGGGCGCCGAGCAACAGCAGCGGAGGGGACGGTCGGTGCAGCGGGGCACGGAAGCGGGCCGCGGCGAGCAATTGCCGAAAGGCGTTACCGCGGGAAACCGGATGCTCCTGGCGACTGGCGATCCAATCGCGCAATACCTTTTCCGGGAATTCCGGGTGACGGGTGGTCAATTGCCGGATGGTGCCTTCCCAATCGGCGGCGCCCCCACCCTGCAGCGCCAGCTTCAACAGCCGCCAGGCGGCGCCGGGTTTGAGGCGCCGATAGAAGGGGCTGAAAGGGCGCAGGCTGGTATTGATCAAGACGCCGCCGGAAATTTCTTCCGGGTAGCGGCTGGCCCAGGCGACGGCAACCATCGCCCCGAGCGACATGGCCAGTAGATGGTAAGGCGGCGCAATACCAAGCTGGCCCAATTGAGCGCGAAAACTCTCGACCATCGCCTCGACCCGCGCCGGGCTGGCTTCGGCATAACGCGCCCCATTGCCCGGCAGATCGGGGGTATACACCTGCGCGGCGGGAATCTGCCGCCGGAAGACTTCCGGGAAGCTGCCCCAGTGCCGGCTTTCGCGCGTCAAACCGCGCAGGAATATCCAGCGACTCACAGGCCGCCTTTCCGGTACCAGCGCCCCAGGGCTTTTTCCCGGTGCTGCAGCGAGGCGTCTGCGGAAGGTGTCCACAACTGGTGGCTGCAGGCCGCCCGGGCCAGGAAATCGAGCCACGAAACATGCCGGCGCAAAACGCGCTGCTGGCGATGGCCGATCAGCGGGTTGAACATGCCCTGGCGCGAGAAGAACTGCCGGGGATTTTTCTTGACCCACAACCAGGAACCCATTTCCAGGGTCAGCGGCAGGAAGGTCCGGCCGGGAAGCGAGCAGGCCCTGAGGTAGAGAAAATCCCACAGATCGCCATGCGCCAGGTATTGCCGGCTCTGCGGTTCGAAGATGTAGCAGTGGTTGGCGTAGGTCTGGTCGAAAATTTCCTTGAGGGCGTGGATCTCCGCCAGATGCTGGATCGGCGTGCAGGTATGAGCATAGGGAAACCAGATGCGGTCGTTGATGCCGAACCCGGAATGGCAATCGAGCGCAATGCTGAAGGCGCGGCTGAGCAACTCCTCCTCGACCACGGCGCAAACCGCCTGGTTCTCCGCTTCCATCGGCGCCCCCATGGCGCCGCGATACCAGGGCAGCCGGGCGCTGAGGCGCTGGCCGCCGAGCATGAACGGCACCGGTTCGCTGGCGCTGAGCGGCGCATTGCGCATCAGGTCGACGCCGTTCGGATTGGCCCGGGTGCCGAGCCACATGCCGCCCGGATTGACCAGCGGCATGAAGACCAGGCGAACCGTTTCCAGTTGCCGATGCAGCAGACTGTCCCATTGCAGCCGCTGGACCAGGCTGCGCAGGTAGGCGGTGACCACCCCGCTGCCGATCCGTTCGAGGCCATGGAAGCCGCCGAAGAAGCCGACCGCTGGCGCCTCTTGGCTCGGATTACCGAGCGCGATCACATGCACCGGGAAACGGCTGCCGCCGACCGTCACTTCGCACGCCTGCCGCGTCTCGAGAAGGCTGCCGCCTTCCCTGATCACGCTTTCCAGCTCGAGCAATTCGTTGAGTTCGGTCGGTGGCACAGGCGGCAAACGGGAATGAGTTGGCAGAAGAATAGCGTAGTTCGCCGACGCCTTGGGCAGCAACAATTCGTCCCGCCGCACCCGGCTGTCATCGGCCGGTCATCAAGCGTTCACATCCCCTTGTTATGGTGAAATCCCCGACTCACCGTGCGCCGCCATGTCCATCGTCCGCCAAGCTTTCGCTCACCCGTTGCTCGCCCTCGGCAGCACCCTGCTGTGGGGCGTTATCGAACTGGTTGCCCTGCAGCGTCGGGCACGCCGGTCGCGCCCCGATTCCGCAGAGTAAGCGGAGCTGGCCGACTGCTCAGCCGGCCGCGTTGAGCGCCCGACCGGTCAACGAAAGTTGTTGCCGGAAGCACTTCCTCAACCGATAGAGCTGCGCCGGGCGATGCGCCTTGCCGGTTTCCATGGCGCCTGCAACGGCTTCGAGGATATCCAGTTCGTCGAGCTTGCGGCGAAAACTGACCTTGTTGATCGGCTCACCGAGAATGGCTTCATAAACCTTCTGCAATTGCGGCAGCGTGAAATTCTCGCCGCACAGATAGACGGGCAGCGAGGAATAGCTGCTCTTGTTGCGCACCCGCTGGGTGGCGGCTTCGATGATCTGCTGGTGGTCGAAAGGCAGTCCCTTGAGCGCCTCGACGGGCAGCAACTCGACCTCGGGATGACCGCCGGCGGCAATGACCTCCGCCGGCACCAACGCGTAATAAGCCACCGAAATCGACCAGCCGCGCGGATCGCGGCTACTCCCGGAAAAGGTCGCCAACTGCTCCAGGTACGGGCTGTCGATACCCGTCTTCTCCCGCAGCATGCGCACCGCCGCCGCCTGCGTATCGGCATCCTCGGCCGCCCGGATATAGCCGCCGGGCAAGGCCAGCGCGCCGAGAAAAGGCGCGTGGTCGCGCTTCAGCAACGCCACATGCAGGCGGCTGTCCCGGAGGGTCATCAGGACGACGTCGACGGTGCAGATGATATCGTTCATGGGGTGACGGAGATCGGTAAGGGAAAACGCATGTTAACGCGAAAGATGCGCAGGGAACTCAAGAGCCTTGCTTCATAGCTGCCTTTGAATCGGCCTTGGATCCGGGGATCCTGAGCCAGATGGCGCCTGGAGGCAGGCACAACATGCTCGCCTGGCGCTGCCCGAAGGTGGCCCAGCGCAGCCTTTGCGATTCGACAAAGTATATTGTTTTTGTCGCACTCGACGGTTTTTATAGCAAAATAGCACAACTCATAGCGAAATGGCACGCCATGTCCGACCTCCTATTGGGCTTCCACCGGCTCGTTGAGATGCATGGCATCCAGCTAGTGCAGCCGCTCTTCACCCGCAGCCGACTGGGACCGGTGCGCCAGCGCGAGACGGCCAATGGCCAGGAAACCCGCACCTGGACTGCCCAGTACCAGCCAGCCGACAGTTTTCGGGGGCACTTCGAGTTCGGCCTGAAATATGAGCGGATCAGCTTCGAATTTTTCTCGCGCCTGTTCGATCGCATTGATCCAGACGAGGTGGCGTCATGGGTGAAGGACGAGCCTACCGGCAGCTACGCCCGACGAGCGGCTTTTTTCTACGAATGGTTCACCGGCCGGCAACTCGCCGTGCCGGACACGGCGCTCAACGTGGGCTATGTCGATGCGATCGATGCGAACCAGTATCTGGTGGCTCAGCGGCCGGATCGCGTGCGGCGCTGGCGCGTCAACAACAACCTCCCCGGCCCGCGCGAGTTTTGCCCGATGGTTTTCCTCGGCACAGCAGAGCAACGCGAATGGCTCTACGACGTGGCGGCGGGCGTGCAGTCACTGGATGACACCTTTGGACCCGAATTGCTGCTGCGTAGCGCGGCGTGGCTTACCTTCAAGGAATCCCGGGCCAGTTTCGCCATCGAACACGAGGCGGACAAGCAAGATCGGGTGAAGCGTTTCGCGGCAGCTATCAGTACGTACAGCGGGCGTATGAACGATCCGATGGCGCCAGAGCAACTTCTCAAGCTGCAGCAAACCGTCCTCGGCGAAGCTGCGCTGCGGGTCGGCATCCGACAGTCGCCAGTGTTCGTCGGGGAACGCAGCTTCATCAACGAGATTGTCCACTACGTCGCCCCCTCCGAGGAATTGGTGCACGGCATGCTCGACGCCTTGCGCGAGTTCGAAACCCGCACGCAGGGCGCCAACTCGGTGGCACGCGCCGCAGCAGTGTCGTTCGCCTTCGTCTACCTGCATCCGCTCGCGGATGGCAATGGCCGGATCCACCGTTTCCTGATCAACCACCTGCTCGCCGCCGACAAGGTCGTGCCAGCAAATATCATCGTGCCGGTATCGGCGACGATCGCCGGTTCGGCCAAGGGGCGCGCCGATTACGACCAGGCCCTGGAGGTGTTTTCGCGTCCTTTCATGCAGGCCTACACCGACGCCTATCGCTTCGGGCCAAGGCGGGTATGCCCTGACGGGGTCGAAACCAATTTCGCGTTCCTCGGTACAGCGGATGCCCAGCACGCCTGGCGTTATCTCGACTTAACGGAGCAGGCGCATTATCTGGGTGGGGTGCTGCGCCAGACGGTCGAACAGGAAATGGCCCAGGAGGCTCTGACGCTGCGCCAGTACGACGAGGCGCGGGAGGCGATCAAAAACTTCGTGGAGATGCCAGACCCGGATGCGGACCGCATCATCCGATCGATCAAGGAAAGCGGCTGGCAGGTGAGCAACAAGCTGCGCAAGACCCTGCCTCAGATCTTCGCCGAAGACGGCGCCTTCTACGGTAGGCACGCCCAAATCATCGCAGCGGTGCGGGCCGTGTTCGAAAACGAAGAACAGGAACACGGGGGAACATAAGCGGGCAAAGCGCCGCGCGGCGCCAACATCTTCCGGCGAGATGAGCATCGCCGACCCTGCCGATTTCCGCATAGCCCACTACGATCATGAGCGGCAGACGGCCTAGCTGCCCAGAATGCTCGGGCGAGAGAAAGCCGGCCGGGGTTTCTCATGTCGCGGCCACGTATCACCGCGGCATCAGCGCGAACACGCCCCAGCCCAGGTATTCGCGGGTATAGGTGGCGTAGCGCACGGGTTCGGCGGTCAGTTGGGCACGGACCTCGCCGGCCAGTTCGTCGTCGGGGTTGGCCGCCAGCCAGCGGCGCATGGTCAGCCACTTGGCCGCCTCGTAGCGGTCCCAGCCGTCCTGGTCGGCCAGCACCATTTCGACCACGTCGTAACCCAACTCGCCGAAGGACGCGAGCAGTTGCGGCAGCGTGAGGAAGTCGGTAACTGAATGCGCCAAGCAGCCCTGGGCAACCGCTTCCGTCGGCGGCAACTGCCGCCAGTACGGCTCGCCAATCAGGAAAATGCCGCCAGGGCGCAGGCTGCGCGCCAGCAATTCCAGCGTTCCGGCCACGCCGCCGCCGATCCAGGTAGCGCCGACACAGGCAGCGACATCGACCGGCGCCTCGGCGACAAAACCGGCCGCGTCGCCGTGGATGAAGCGGACGCGGTCGGCGACACCGAGTTCCCCCGCCCGGCGCTGCGCCTGCTCGGTAAACAACTGGCTCAGATCAACGCCGGTGCCGACGACGCTATGATCGCGCGCCCAGGTACACAGCATCTCGCCCGAACCGCTACCCAGATCAAGCACCCGCGCCCCGGCCTCCAGCCGCAAGGCCGCGCCGAGCGTGGCAAGCTTGTCCGGGGTGATCGGGTTGTGGATGCGGTGGGCGCTTTCGGTGATGTTGAAGATGCGGGGGATGTCCACGGGGATTTCCTTACGAATTGAACGGGTATGAGAATCGGGGGTAAAGATAATGCGAAGCCAATCCCTTTAGCCTTATGCCCCGGCATGGAGGTAAATCCCGATGGCAAGTGCGGCGACAATCGCAAGCAAAACAACCGCGCCGAATTTGTGTTGCAGATGATCGAGTCGTGTGAACTCGGCTTGTTGATCTGACTGAGCGGCGTGTGCGCGGCGAAAGACAAGCCAGACGCAGTAAATGTTTGTTGCGATTGCAAGAAGGCCAAATGCGATCTTGGTAGCGAGCAATGGGTTGGGATTGACCGAGGAGAGCATTACTGCCCCGGTAACGAGAACCACAATGAACGCCGGTATTTCGACAACGAGGTCTACGCGTTTGTGGAGCGCGACAAGAATGAGTTCCTGGGCGCGCCCCTTGCCGAGAAGAGCTCGCTCAAAGAGCGCTTCGGTGATGACGCACCCGAGCCAGATACCAACGAAGGCAAGATGAAGGGGGAGTAGAACAGATTTCAATTGGCGATTACCTCGCTACTTGAGACGCATAACGTTGAATTCAGCCGACGATACAAAGCGCAGCTTTGGGCGGTTCGGTTGACGAATAAAAAGGGGCGGAGTGAATTGAGAATCCAAATATCTCTGACCCCTTTAGCTCATTTGGTGGCTCGTGGATTTAAGGAAAGGTCAATGGCAACAAAAGGGTTGGAGTAAATTTTAAATAAAAATGTTTCCGACTTATTTAGGTTACGCTGCAATGACTTGTTAGCTTTGCTTTGATTCTTTCCTTTCCCACTTTATTTCTACAGATTCAATTTTGTCAGTTTGTATTGAACGAAAGCAGTAAACACCTTTAAGCCTAATTCCGCCATTAAGAACTTGTAACAATGAAGTGGAGCAAGATAACCGACTTCTATCTTTGCTTTGATGATTCAACGTAACAAAACCTTCCCAAATATTTCCCTTCAAGGTTAAGTTGGTAACATTGCTTGGATTCTCAATGTCCTTGCCTTGAACAATGGTTAGGTCTCCCTCTAGATTGTGACCATGTTGGAAAATATTCATTTCCATATTTCCGTGAATTCCTGCTACTTCTACTTTCGAACTCCATGAACCATTTACGTCTACACCTTTGTAAGTTACTTGCTGAAACCAGGGGATAAAGTGATTTTTTATTAACAAACTCAAAAGATAAAGAAAAGCCGCTGTAAAAACACCACTTACAACACCTACGATTATGTTCTCTAATATAGTCATTTTATTTTCGTATGTTTTGGCTAATGTGAAGTCAATTTCATATCCGCCGCGCATTCTGGAAAGCCGCCATTCATCCTGACCAATGCATCAACCGAAGAAGGCAGGCCAGAGCGGTGTTGTGACGGGAGTGACGATTTAATTCCGAGGGTGGATGTCGGTAAAACATGGCGCGAAACCAGGATATGCGGCGTTTGCGCCATGTCTCCTGGCCGCGTGCCGTCAATGCTGGCGAACGTGGCGCAGCGGCAGCCTGACCCGGCAAAGGTTTTGGCAGATGCTTCGTTGATTTGCTGCATTGAATTCATGGCAAACGCGGCGGTCGTTTGTGTGCAGCCGGAAGCGTATCACTTTTGCATGACCCGATGCGCATGGGAATCCCCATCCGATGTCATTTCTCGCCAAGCATCGCATCGGCCGAATACATCAGCCCGCTCCAATTAGTTGCAATATTAAACTAAGTGTTCTACAGTACCCCCAAGCGCACCTTCCAGCGCTAGTACCCAAGGAGAACGATCATGCCAAAGCAGCGTATCCATCTGGTCATCATCGATCCGCAGAACGATTTCTGCGATCTGCCGGCGAAGGATTGCCCGGTCATCGGCGGTGTGCGGCAGGCGCCGGCCTTGCCGGTGGCGGGGGCACAT
Source organism: Pseudomonadota bacterium (assembly GCA_018261905.1). GTDB lineage: Bacteria > Pseudomonadota > Gammaproteobacteria > Burkholderiales > Rhodocyclaceae > Azonexus. The sequence continues at coordinate 521,615 of JAGTRU010000001.1, forward strand.
GCGGATTTGTTGCGGGTGGCGGAACTGATCCGCGCCGGGGGTTCCGGCTTGAGCGACATTTCCGTGACCCTCGATGCCCACCAGCGCGTCGATATCGCGCATCCGACCTTCTGGCGGCAGGGCGATGGCTGTGCGGTCGGGGCGTTTACGCAGATTCGGGCGGCCGATGTGCGCGCCGGGCGTTTTCTGCCGCGCCGGGCCGAAGCCTTGCCGCGCGTGCTGGCTTATCTCGATGCGCTGGAGGCGGCCGGGCGTTATGTGCACATGGTCTGGCCGGTGCACTGCGAGATCGGCACCTGGGGCCACAGCGTCCATGCCGCCGTGCGCGCTGCCTACAACGCGTGGGAAGAGGCGAACGCTGCCGTGGTGCACAAGGTGTTCAAGGGTAGCAATCCGTGGACCGAGCACTTCAGCGCGATCCAGGCCGAGGTGCCGGATGTCGACGATGCCGATACCCAGTTGAACGCCGGTTTCCTGGCCCGGCTGAACGCGGCCGATGTGGTGTTGTTCACCGGCGAGGCGGGCAGCCACTGCGTGCGGGCGACGGTCGAACACGTCGTGGAGAACTGGCCGGCCGGCGAACTGGGGCGGCTGGTGCTGCTCACCGATTGCATGAGCGCGGTGGGCGGGTTCGAGGCGCAGTACGCCGAATTTCTTGAGGACATGCGGCAGCGCGGTCTGGGCCTGAGTACATCGGCCGACATCCTGCCTTTATTGCAGCGGAACTGACCGGCGCACCCCGAGCGGGCGCCCGGTAATACAAGGAGAACGATCATGGACAACATCAACCAGCAACCCATCGTCCGCAGCCTGCTGGAGAACGACCTCTACAAATTCACCATGTGGCAGGCGCTGCTGCACAGCCACCCGGGCGCCGAGGCCGAGTACGCCTTCGTCTGTCGCAACGCGCCGGCCTACCCGCTGGCCGAGCTGAAAAACGATGTCGAAGCCGAGCTCGACCGCCTGTGCACGTTGAGTTTCGCTGCCGACGAACTCGCCTACTTGCGCAGCCTGCGCTTCATCAAGAGCGATTTTGTCGATTTCCTCTCGGTCTTCCGCTTCCAGCGCCACTTCATCGAGGTGACGACCGAAGGCGAGCAGTTACGCGTCGTCGCCCGCGGGCCGCTGGTGCATGTCATGGCCTTCGAGATTTTCGTGCTCTACATCATCAACGAGCTGTACTTCCGCCGCCTGCCGCAGGATGACTCGATTCTCGCGACGGCCCGCCAGCGGCTGGCCGACAAGATCGCCCTGGTCAGAAACGACCCCGAACTGCGCGGGCCCGACGAGACCTTCACCTTCGTCGATTTCGGCCTGCGCCGCCGCTACTCGGGCGCCTGGCACGAGGAAGTCGTCGGCACCCTGGCCCGCGAGCTGCCGGAACACTTCCCGGGCACCTCGAACGTCTATCTCGCCAAGCAATTCAACCTGGTGCCGATCGGCACGATGGCCCACGAATACCTGCAGGCCTTCCAGGCCTTCGGTTTCCGCCTGCGCGACTTCCAGAAGGCCTCGCTCGAAGCCTGGGTCCAGGAGTTCCGCGGCGACCTCGGCATCGCGCTGACCGACGTGGTCGGCATGGACGCCTTCCTGGCCGATTTCGACCTCTACTTCGCCAAGCTCTTCGACGGCCTGCGCCACGATTCCGGCGACCCGGTGGTCTGGGCCGAAAAGGCCATCGCCCACTACCAGAAGCTCAACATCGACCCGATGAGCAAGCGTCTGGTCTTTTCCGACGCCCTCGACCTGCCGCGCTCGATCGCCCTGTACAAGCGCTTTCTCGGGCGCATCCCGACCTCCTACGGGATCGGCACCAACCTGACCAACGATACGCCGCACCAGGCGCTGAACATCGTCATGAAAATCACCTCGTGCAACGGCCAGCCGGTTGCCAAGCTCTCCGACTCGCCGGGCAAGACGCTGTGCGAGGACCAGACCTTCCTCGCCTACCTGCGCCAGGTCTTCAGTCACCCCGAGGTGAAGTCATGACTGCCCTGCGCATCACCCTCGCCCAACTCAACCCGACGATCGGCGATTTCGCCGGCAATGTCGCGCTGATGCGCGGCGCGGCGGCCAAGGCCGTGGCCGAACGGGCCCAGATGGTGGTCTTTCCGGAACTCTCGCTGACCGGCTACTCGCCGGGTGACCTGCTCGACGAGCCCGATTTCATCGCGCGCGCCGAACAGGCGCTGGCCGAGCTGCTCGCCGCCACGCGGCAGACGCCCGGCCTGGCTTGGGTGGTCGGCGCGCCGATGCGGCGCAGCGGTCCCGGCAAGGCGCTGGAAAACAGCCTCCTGGTGCTGCGCGACGGCGCCATCGTGCTGCGCTACGCCAAGCAGTTGCTGCCGACCTACAACGTCTTCGACGAGCGCCGCCACTTCGAGCCCGGCCCGGATGTCGCCAAGGTCCTGCGCATCGGCGACGCCCAGGTCGGCTTCCTGATCTGCGAAGACGGCTGGAACGACAGCGGCGACGATTACGGCGTCAATCCCTTCAGCCGCCTGGCCGACGCGGCGCCCGACCTGGTCGTCTCGATCAACGCCAGCCCGTCGAATATCGGCAAGCGCGAGCAGCGCCACGCGCTGTTCGCCGCCGCCAGCCGCCGGCACGGCTTGCCGCTGGTGTACGTGAACCAGGTCGGCGGCCACGACCAGCTGGTCTTCGACGGCGCTTCCTTCGCGGTGACGCCGGACGACGGCGTCGTCTTCGAAGCGGCGCGCTTCGCGGAATCGGTCGACACGCTGCAACTCGCTGCCGGCCGCTTCCTCGCCGCCGACGGCGCCGCGCTGCCGCCGGTACCGGCAGACGGCCTGCCGGTCATGGAGTTCTATCGCCGGCAGATCGTCCTCGGCCTGCGCGACTACGCCCGGCGCTGCGGTTTCAAACAGGCCGTGGTCGGCTCCTCGGGCGGCATCGACAGTGCCCTGACGTTGGCCCTGGCCGTCGAAGCCCTGGGCGCCGACAACGTCGTCGCGATCACCATGCCCTCGCGCTTTTCGAGCAGCGGCAGCGTGGACGACTCAGCCACGCTGTGCCGCAATCTCGGCATCAGGCTTTGCGAACACCCGATCCGCGCCATCGTCAGCCAGTACGAAACCGGCTTCGCCGAAAGCTTCGGCCAGCCGCTGCGCGGCCTGGCGCTGGAAAACCTGCAGGCTCGCGTGCGCGGCACGCTGCTCATGGAGTATTCCAACAGCTACGGCCACCTGCTGCTGACCACCGGCAACAAGAGCGAAATTTCGGTCGGCTACTGCACGCTGTATGGCGATACCAACGGCGGCCTTGGCCTGATCGGCGACCTCTACAAGACCGAGGTCTTCGAGCTGTGCCGCCACCTCAACGCCAGCGCCGGCCGCGAGCTGATCCCGACGGCGATCATCGACAAGGAACCTTCCGCCGAACTGGCGCCCGACCAGCGCGACAGCGATAGCCTGCCGCCCTACCCGGTGCTCGACACCATCCTCAAGGTACTGATCGAAGGGACGCGGCTGGGCAATGCCGAGCGGGCCGAGGTCGAAGCCGCCTACGCCGCGCTCACCGCCGGCCCCGACGGCGCCGCCCTGATCGCCAGAATCCGCCGGATGATCGCCCGCAACGAATACAAACGCCGCCAGGCCCCGCCCATCCTGCGCCTGCGCGGTCGCGCCTTTGGCAACGGCTGGCAGATGCCGATTGCCGCGAAATACGACTGAGGAGAATGACCATGACCGACAATTTCGACATCGCCGTCCTGATCGGCCGCTTCCAGCCCTTCCACAACGGCCATGCCGCCCTGCTCGCCCAGGCGCTGGCGACGGCGCCGCGGGTCGTCGTCGTGCTCGGTTCGGCGCACGCGGCACGCAATGCGAAAAACCCCTTCAGTTGGCAGGAACGGGCGGCGATGATCGCCGCGACGCTCGATGCGGCGACGCAGGAACGGGTTTCTTTCGTGCCGCTGCGCGACTACTACGACGACCGGCGCTGGGGCGAGGCCGTCATGGCCGCCGTCGCGGCGCAGCATGCGCCGGCCGCCCGCGTCGCCCTGGTCGGCTTTCTCAAGGATGCCTCCAGCCAGTACCTGCAGCGCTTCCCCGGCTGGACACTGGTGAGCGCGCCGCAAGCCGGCGAAATCGACGCCACGGCCATCCGCCGCATCTGGTTCGAAGGCGAGGACGCAGCGGCGACGCAGGCCCTGCTCGCCGGCCTGGTGCCGCCGGCCATCGCGCACTATCTCAAGGGCTGGAGCAATCTGCCGGCCTACGCCCAACTGCGCGGCGAACACCAGGCCGTTGAAGATAGCCGGCGCACCTGGGGCAGCGGCCCGTTCATCACCGTCGATGCCGTGGTCACCGCCGCCGACCACGTCCTGCTCGTCGAACGCGGCCGCGCTCCCGGCAAAGGACTATGGGCCCTGCCCGGCGGCTTTCTCGACGGCCGCGAGCGGGTGCTGCAAGGCGCCATACGCGAATTGCGCGAGGAAACCGGCCTCGCCCTGCTCGACTCGACACTGGAAGGCGCGCTCAGCGATGTCGCCGTCTTCGACCACCCGGACCGCAGCCTGCGCGGCCGCACCATCACCCACGCCCACCGCTTCGACCTCGGCCCCTGCCGCCTGCCCGAAGTCGCCGGCGCCGACGACGCCGCCCTGGCACGCTGGGTGCCGATTGGCGAACTAAGCGGGATGGAGGGGCTGTTTTTCGAGGACCATTTCAATATCCTCGATCATTTTCTGGGGATCAAGGCATGAAGTTGGCAACCAAAGCATCGTTCTGAGCAGGCACTCATAGTAAGTGGTGCCACAAAGTCGTTCGCAGATTTCACTTGAGCATGTTTGATGAATGGATCAAATTCAGAGAGGATGCGAGAATAGATACGCAAAACGTATAGGGAAGGCTACTAGTTCGATGCCAGGCTTCCCCTAGCGAGAGCTAAGAGACCATCACAAAAGGATTTTCTTCATGGCAAATATCAAAGCTACGTTCTTGGAGGTAGCTCAAGGCAAGCGAAAGTTTTTTCTTACGAAATTGCCAGCCAAAATCGTTGCAAAAATTAGCTACGCTGCTGTACGAGGACGCGATAGCGAGGTAGGAGCCATCCAGCGTGTATTAAATACGTCTCGAATCACAGGGATTAAGGCGTTTACCTTGGCGGGCGGCGACTATCCAAACGCCATTGTTCTTAACTGGGTGAGCCAGAGTAACAAGATCAAGCGCTCAACGAAGGAAATCAGTTTCGCTGACGATGATGACTCCGCTCAGATCATTGATGGACAGCATCGCGTTGCAGGCATTCGCGCAGCCATTGAGGAAAAGAAAGCCATAGGTGAGCTAGAACTTCCAGTGGTCATTTACAGCGGCCTTACTACTAAGGAATGCGCCGACATATTTTTGGCGATTAACGAAGAACAGAAGCCAGCACCGAGAAGTCTAGTTTTTGACCTATTCGGTCTTGCAAGTAGTGAGCTAGTTGATCCGGCAGCGGTACGTGCGCGCGACATTGCACTGTTCCTGAATGAAGACTTAAACTCACCATACAACGACGAAATCAAGCTGCCCGGTGGAAAGATGCGCAAGGGGGGCATTGCGCTATCGACGGCTGTCGTCGCAATAAAGCCGCTCGTCGAAGATAAAGGCTCTTTCGACCAAATCGGCTTGACCAATCTTGAAGATCAGCGTCGCGTGATTCTCAACCTATTTTTAGCATTGCAATCAAAATACGGTGAACAATGGGACGACAAAGACAATGCTTTTTTATGGGCTGCCGGATTCACAGCTGCGCTACAGTTTCTTCATTTGAAACTGATGCCTTATTGCAGCGGTAAGCAATCATTCGAGCAAAGCACCATTGAGCAGGCGATCACGTTGGATGGCGACAGTCTGATTCGACAGTCCGATATTAAGGGCTATGGGGGGAGCAAGGCTTCTAGCGAGGTATATGCTCGTTTACTCAAGGCATTCCGGCCTCAGCAGCAAAATCCTGCCAAGTTCAAAATTTAAGCCTAAAAGGCATGCATCACGCGCAATCACAAATCAGCTCAATGGGGAGTGGAGGTGGGTTCTTGGACCGACCTTTGTCCGCCAGAGAAGCCACGAACGTCGAACAGATACTTCGTGTAGATGCGACAAACTATCTGTACTCGGCCTGCGTTTCAATCGGCGATGCACTTCACGGAATTGACCGTTCGCTGTTTACTTGGGCGACGGTCAAACTGTACTACTCTAGTTTCTATTTACTGCGCAGCCTACTAGCCTTATCCGGACGTGTATTGCTTTATGACGGGACAAAGCCTCGCACCCTAATTTGCAAGCCCGGAGAAAAGCCCAATCCGCTCGGTGGAACTAGAGGTACCCATCAGGCAGTCATCACCTATTTCGCGAAGTCTTTTCCTAATAGCCCATTGCTTTCGCAGGACATCGTTAGTGAGGCCCCGTTTAAATGGTTAATGCGTCAACGCGAAGAAGCCAACTACGTAGCAGGGCGGTTTGGGGACCCACAATGCCCCATTAATTTTTTATCGATTGTGCGCTCAGGTGTTCGCCGATCAACGGCTGAATACATTTCAGACAACACATATCTCTACGCGTTTGACCCTGCCCACGCGATCCTTGCACTTCCGGTTGAGACGTTAAAACAGGTAATAGCTCACCCGAATCTAGATATCACCGCCAATACAGAAATGGATGCTCAGCGCCTTCTTCGTTCTCTGTTTGCTGACAAGGCTGGCCCTATGCGGGATATGCTCGCATTGCTAAGAATCTAAGGATTACACATGACCACGCCATCATGGACGCTCTCAAAAACCAGCCCGGCGTCAAAACCCAAGCCAAGAAATTAACCGTAATCAAACGGGTCAGAGAGACTTTCAGAATTTAAATGCTTCTGGCCCCTTTGGCTCGCCCAGTACGTGCCCCAGCGCGCAGATCCAAGGCCATGCCACGCGCACCATGCCGTACCGAACGGAGCGACAGTAGAATGCCCATCACGCGTGCCCCCAAGGGAGTAACCAATGGATCGGCGCAAATTCATTCGTCTGACCGGTGGCGGCATCATCGTTGCTGCCGCTGCAGCATCCGCCGGCTGCACTCAGCACATGCCTGCCGCCGCCATCGAGCCGTGGCAGGGCCCCGGCCAGGAAAGCGATGTGCGGCGCTGGATACTCGGCTACGCGATCCTGGCGCCGCATTCGCACAACCTGCAATCCTGGCTGGTCGATCTGCGCAGGCCGGACGAGATTCTGCTGCGCTGCGACCTCGCCCGCCTGCTGCCCGAGGCCGATCCGTTCTCGCGGCAGATCATGATGAGCCACGGCACTTTCCTGGAACTGCTGGATATCGCGGCGCGTGAACGAGGACTGAGGGCCGACATCTCGCTGTTTCCGGAGGGGCCGTTCGGCCCTTCGACGCTCGACCAAAGGCCCGTCGCCCGCATCCGCCTGGTGGCCGATCCCACGCTGGCCAAGGACCCGCTGTTCGCGCAGATTCTGCATCGTCGCACCAACCGCAGCGCCTATGACGCAGCCCGCCCGGTGCCGCCGGACGCCTGGGCGGCGATGACGGAGAGCGTCAAGCCGCATTCACTGCGTTTTGGCTTCGCCGGTCTGGATCAGTCCGATTTGCTGCGGCGCCACCGCGCCATTGCTGCCGCGGCATGGCGCATCGAACTGACCACGCCGCGCGTGATCATGGAGACTTACAAGGTATTGCGCGTCGGCGCCACGGAGATCGAACAGCACCGGGATGGCTTGTTCGTGCTTGATCGCATTCCGGTGCTGATGAGCAAGATCGGGCTGTTCGACCGCAGCCAGCCGCCGGCGCCGGATGACTACGCGACGACCAGCCAGATCAAGGATTTCAACGCCAAGCTCGAAGCAACGCCGGGTTTTCTGTGGATGGTGAGCGAGGGCAATGACCGGGTGACCCAGATCAACGCGGGCCGCGCCTACCTCCGGGTGCAGCTCGCCGCCACCGCCGCCGGCATCGCGCTGCAGCCACTGTCGCAGGCCTTGCAGGAATATCCGGAGCAGGCGCAGCCCTACGCCGAGATTCGCAGCCTGCTGGGTGCGACGCAAGCCAACCGCACCGTGCAGATGTGGGCCCGTGCCGGTTTTGCGCCACCGGTCGGCCCGGCGCCGCGGCGCGGCGTGGACGCGCAGTTGATCCGGGCCTGAACCGATGCTGACTTGGGGCTTCATCCTGATCGCGATGGTGCTTTCGGCCGCCGCTGGTACGGTGATGCTGGGCCGGCGGCGCTGGCAGCGCGAGACCGCCGCCCGGCGCACGATGATGCGGGCCGCTTGTTTCCCCTCGTCCGTGGCGACCTATGACCGGCGCGAAATCGAAGCGCTGCCGCCGCCCGTCAAGCGCTACTTTGAAGCTGCGTTGCAGGACGGCCAGGCCATGGTCGCCAGCGTTCGCTTCGCGCAGCAAGGGCAGTTCCGGCAGGACGAGAAGAAGGACACTTGGCAGCCGTTCCGGGCAACCCAACTGGCGACCATGCATCCTCCCGGTTTCGACTGGGACGCGCGGATCAGGATGGCGCCGGGGCTTGATGTCTGGGTTCGCGACGCCTATGCCCTGGGTGTCGGCTCCTTGCGTGCTTCGCTACTCGGCGTCCTGACCGTGGCCGACCTGCACGACACCGCGGCGTCGGCACGCGGCGAGTTGATGCGCTACCTCGCCGAAGCGGCCTGGTACCCGACCGCCCTGCTGCCCAGCCAGGGCGTACTCTGGGAGGGCATCGACGAGGCGTCGGCGCGCGCGACGCTTGGCGATGGGACGACCACGGTCACGCTGGAGTTCAGATTCGGGACGGACGGCTTGATCGCGTCGGTTTGGGCTGAATCCCGCCCGCGATCAGAAACCGAGGCAGCGCCGTGGCTGTGTCGTATCAGTTGCTACGAGCAACGGGGTGGCATGCGCGTCCCGGCTCTGGGCGAAGTCGAATGGGAATTGCCGAGCGGGCCGGCGCCGTACTTTCGCGGGCGCATGACGGACATCGACTATGAGTTCGCGACTCGCTGATCGGGCCGCCATCGAGTCAGCCTCCATGGCCCCGCTGCCGAGAAATCGGCCGGCCCGGCCATGAAATAATGGGGCCAGAGTGATTTGCGAAAATTGAATGTCTCTGGCCCCATTGGCTACTCGCCGCTCTTCCTAGGCGTCGATACGGATGTGAATGGGCAGCAGGTCAAAACTGGCGCTTTGCCAGCCGGAGAAGAGGTTGTAATAGGAGGCGGTACCGCGGAAGTGGATGTTGAAGTACTTGTCGCCCTTCTCGTCCTTTTCGAAGTTAGCCGAATAGCCGATCTTGAGCTTGGCAAGGTTCAGAAAGTTGTATTCCCAGTCGTAACCAATGTTGTGGTTACCGAAGTCGTAGGCCAAGGTTTGCACCGGGATGCCGAAAAAGACCGGCGTGAATTCCAGGTGCGCAACCCAATCGTCTTCACCGGACTCGCTGGTGGTCACCGTGAGCCCCACCTTGCCTTTCATGCCGATGACTTCCCAAATGGTGAAGTCGAAATCCTGCGACCAGGAGCCGGTCGCGTCGGCCGGCACGCCCTCGCTGACAACAAGCCGCGGCTCCGGGGCCGTCGGAATGGTTGCATAGGCTGACGCCACCTTATCCTTCAGGACGTCAACGTTGATATTTAGCTTGGCCGCCAACTTTTCCCAATCGGCGGCAGGGACTTGAGAAGCTAGTGCATTTGCGACATCGATACTCATGGCGAAATCTCCTGCAATGGATCGGCCTTGGCTTCGACTACCCGGAGTCCGGCCGGCCAAGGCCTGGCGGCGAACCCAGAGAGCATTCCAAAGGATATGCCTTTCGAATTATGCACCTAGCCTGCGCCGCATGAGCCGTATTTACACGTTCAGGTAAATACCATACCGCTCCGTTCAAAATGAATACAGGTCGACAACGCCAAGATCGTCTGCCAGCGCAGGGATGGCGTGTGGAGTGAATCAAGGCAGATATCGCAGGGAACGCCGCTGGATACCGCTGGCGGAGACACGCGGTGGATTAATTCAAGATCTATGCTGATCAGCAATGAACAGGCAAAGCAGGTGCAACGTCGAAACGCCAACCCCAAACGCTTACTTCCGGTCGATCTGGATGCTTTCCTTGCTGCCGCTGTTGGCGACGGAAACCATGATGCCGATCCCGATCAGGATAACGACACCGATCAAGGTCCAGGTTGTGCCAATACTTTCCAGAATGCCCAGCTTCCACAGTGCAGCCAGAATACCGCCCACCAGGAAGACAAAACCGACGAGATACATCCCGGCCCATTTCATATCAAGCTCCTCAGATCTGATCGCCAACCTGGCACGGGAGCAACGAGAAAAGCTGTTCGCCGGGCTGACCTGCCCGCGCCAATGCTCGGGATCGCCGCACCGGCCCGTTGCTCAATAGCGCAGCATAGGTGGTGCGGCAGGGCGGAATCGGTGCGCTGACGCACGCTGGGCGAAGCCCGGAAAAAAGCCGGCGTTGCGGCCGGCTTCTGGTTGCAGTATCAAACGGGGCAGAATGATTTACAAAAATGAAATGACTCCGGGCCAGATGACTGGCGCGCTTGTACAAATTATTCTACGGCGCGCGCGGCGCCCGGCACTGCATTCCTGCCAGCTACTTGCTGTGAACAGGCCCTAGACCCTGAAGGAGCCGACCGACGTCTTGAGTCGCTCAGACAACTGATCAAGTCCGCGCGAAGCATCCAGACTAAGCGCCAGACTGGCCGAGGTCGCTTCGAGCCCGGAGGTAATCTCTTCCATATTGCGCGCGATATTGTTGCTGGCTGAAGCCTGTTCCTTCACCGACAGGCTGATCTCATCGACGCCAAGACTCGCGGTCTCGACGCGGGCAATGGTCGTTTCCAGCGCGGCAAGCGTCCTGGCCATGTTTTCCTGGCTGTACTGCAAGGTATTCACGCCGCGATCCACTGATTTGGCAACCGACTGCGAATTCTCGGCGAGCAGTTTGGTGAGATTTTCGATGTCCGCGCCGGAGCGGCCCGACTGCTCCGCCAATTTGCGCACTTCATCGGCGACCACGGCGAAGCCCCGGCCGGACTCCCCGGCCCGCGCGGCTTCGATGGCCGCGTTGAGCGCCAGCAGATTGGTTTGTTCGGCAATCGCCTTGACCTGCTGGGTCAACGCGGAAATCGAACCCGTGTTCCGCATGAATGCTTGCGTCGTATTCCGTATCTCTTCAACGGCGCCCTGAATTTCCTCGATATTGGCGCTTAGCTGCTCCATGTTGCGCCAGCCCTCGCGACTGCCCGCCAGACTTTCGTCAGACAGGTTGCGGACCTCGCCGGCTCGATCGGCGACCGAAGCGATGCTCGTCGCCAGTTCTTCGATGGTGCTGGAGATGGCGGCGACAGCGTCACTCTGATAGCGGACCTTCTCGGCTCCCACTTCGGACTGTTGCCGGACCGTACTCGCGCTTTCGCCAATCAGGCTGGAATCCCGCCGGGCATCGTTCACCAACCGTGACAGGCTCCCGTTCATGTGATGCAGCGCCTGCATGAGGGTCGCCGCCTCGTCGCGCCCAACCGCTTCCATCTGCCCGGTCAGATCACCCGAGGCGACGCGCTGGGCTGCCTCGACAGCGATCGCCAGCGGCCGCAGGGTACGTCGCCGCAGGGCAAAGACCGTGGCAACCAGAAGCAGGGAACAGAATACGGATACCACGGAAACAGAGATCTTGATGAAGCTCGCCGCTTCCGTCGTCAGAGGCGCGAACGCCCGCGAATTCTCCATCATGGCGTCCATGCCCGGGCGCAGTCGCAGCGCCAGCTCCACCGGCATGGCGCCAGTCTGCGTCGGGAAGGCGGCGATAGTCGCCAACATGCCATCGACGTCGGCAATGTCCTTTTGCGGAAGATCGATCAGGGGGCCGAACCCCAACCAGCGCAGGAGTTGCTGCTCAAAGCCGAAGACTTCGTTGTCGGCCCGAACCGCGAGGAGGCGTGCCTGCCCCAGATGCGCCGAAATGTTTTCAATACGCACATCGGAAGCATTTCTCGCCGCCTGCTCGACGCTACTCAAGGCCGCGTCGATACGCAGCGCAAGCTCCATATGGTTACGTTCGAGAAAGTGAAATGTGGCGGCTTTTCCCATCAGCCGGACACCGTACATCGTCACGAGTGCGACCAGGATGGCGGTGCCGATTGCTATGGAAAACCGCTGCTTAAGCGACCACCGACCCTCTGCAAATAGTCCTCCGGTGTTACCAGGCAACTTAGCCCCCTTTAATGAACTCACTGAATTAATGAAGTCAGGTCAGCACCCACTGACCAGTACGCGCTGGATTTACTGCCAGTTTCAAGCGCCTGCCGAATGCTCGGGCGCCAACCTTTCGCCCCCTGAACGTTCGGGCTTCAAGTCAGGCGCATCGTTGTGAGTAGTCCTACCAAGCACAACAGGGCGACTCGCAAGCCGCCCAAACGCCCGGCCAGAATTTAAAGGAATGCATCCTGACCGCCTATTAGACTTTGGTTTAGGTGACACAGAACTCAAGCCGATGCCTGCACGCACGGGAATCTGTCCGGATTCTCTGGAACTTGTCCCGCAAATAAAAAGAGGCCTGGTGTTCCAGGCCTCCGTTGCATTTCATCGAAATGAATAGTCAGGCAGCAACCTTCCCCTTGCCGCGCGCCAGGCGCCGCACCACGGCGACCATGCGATCAACTTCCTCGCAGGTGTTGTAGAAGGCCAGGGACGGCCGCACCGTAGCTTCGACGCCGAAACGCCGCAGGATCGGCTGGGCGCAGTGGTGGCCGGAGCGCACCGCGATGCCTTCCTCGTTCAATGCCCGGCCGACCTCTTCGGTCGAGTAGCCGGCCAGCACGAAGGAAGCCACGCTCGCCTTGTCCGCCGCCGTGCCGATCAGGCGCACGCCGGGAATCGAGGACAGGCCGCGCGTCGCATAGACCAGCAGGTCGTGCTCGTAGCGGGCGATGTTCTCGATGCCGATGCGTTCGACGTA
>JAGTRU010000057.1 GCA_018261905.1 Pseudomonadota bacterium
CGCCTTCCTGCAGACCATGCTCGGCCTGATGCCGGCCGACATCCGCGCCGTCGTCGGCCCCTGCTACGACCGCCGCATGGAGGAATACCGCGTCGGCCTCGGCCCGAAGGACGGTGACGACACCTATCACGGCATCGTCTGGCCGCTGCTCGGCGCCGAAGACGAAGCGACCGACGCGGCCGGCGAGATCGAAGCCGTGCTGCGCGAATGCGGTGTCAAGGATGTGCAGTTCCTCGACCACCATTTCCCGATGGAATTCTGCGACGACTGCGGCGCCCCGCTCTTCCCCAACGCCGAAGCCGAACTGGCGCACGCCGAAATGCCGGAACAGGCGGCCGCCAACTCGCAAGCCCTGCATTGATGGAAAAGTCGTCGAACCAGGCCTGGCTGGCGCGCAGCCAGGCCGCCGTCTGGCATCCGTGCACGCAGATGCAGCACCACACCGACGCCGCTTCGCCGGCGCATTTGCCGCTGGTCCCGATTGCCCGCGGCAGCGGCGCCTGGCTCTACGACTTCGACGGCAAGCGCTACCTCGACGGCATCAGCTCGTGGTGGACCAACCTGTTCGGCCACGCCAACCCGCGCATCAACGCGGCGCTGCGCGATCAACTCGAAACGCTGGAACACGTCATGCTGGCCGGCTTCACGCACCAGCCGGTGGTCGAGCTATCCGAACGGCTTTCCGCCCTGACCGGCGGCGCGCTCGGCCATGCCTTCTACGCCTCGGACGGCGCCTCGGCGACCGAGATCGCGCTGAAGATGAGCTTCCATTACTGGCGCAATGTTGGCCGCCCGGAAAAGGCCGAATTCCTCTGCCTGGCCGGCAGCTATCACGGCGAAACGGTCGGCGCGCTGGCCGTCACCGATGTTGCCATTTTCAAGGATGCCTACGCGCCGCTCGTCCGCCACGCCGCGCATGTGCTGCCCTCGCCCGACTTCCGCCTGGCCGAACCCGGCGAAACGCCGGCCGACGTCGCCCGGCGCGCCGCCGCCGGCCTCGCCGACTGGCTGGAGAAAAACGGCGAACGCACCGCCGCCCTGATCGTCGAACCGCTGGTCCAGGGCGCTGCCGGCATGGCGATGTACGACCCGGAATACCTGCGCCTCGCCCGCCAACTGTGCGACCAGCATGAAGTTCACCTGATTTGCGACGAAATCGCCGTCGGCTGCGGCCGCACCGGCACCTTCTTTGCGCATGAACAGGCGGACATCCGGCCCGACCTGATGTGCCTGTCGAAAGGCATCTCCGGCGGCTACCTGCCGCTCTCCATCGTCCTCTGTAGCGACACCCTCTACAACGCCTTCCTCGACGATTCGGTCGCCCGCGCCTTCCTGCACTCGCACAGCTACACCGGCAACCCGCTCGCCTGCCGCGCCGCGCTGGCGACGCTCGACATCTTCGAGCAGGACGATGTTCTGACGGCCAACCGCGACAAATCGGCCCGCATTGGCGCCGCCCTGGCGCCGCTGCTCGACCATCCGCAAGTCAAACACCTGCGCCTGCGCGGCATGATCGCTGCCTTCGACGTCGCCACCGCCGACCCGCACTTTTCGCGCAAGTTCTACCGCGCCGCGCTCGAACGCGAAGCCCTGCTCCGGCCGATCGGCAATACGGTGTATTTGATGCCGCCGTACATCGTCAGCGACGAGGAAATTGCCCACCTCGGACGGGTCATCCGGGACGCCCTCAACGACGCCCTGGCCTGATTGAGCCCATCGGGCGGCTCGCCCGGCGAGGGGGTAACACGACGCCCGCCGCCTTGACTTACATCAAGCAGCACCGGCATTTAACGCTTATATTCTCAACTATGATAAAAGGCATAGAAACTTGCCGACCCGACAAGCCTTGCCCGAACCATCGGTTGGACGATGGCATGGTCGGTCGCCTGCCGGGCAAAGGGGAATTTATGGGCATTTTGATTCGTCTGGCCTCGACCGTCGTGGCCCTCTTTGCCTGTGGCTATCTGGTAGCGGCCGAACCGCTGCTGGTGGCGGTCAATAACAATGATCGACCATTCAGCATGAGCAACGAACGCGGCGAACGGGTCGGCTTTTCGGTCGATATGGCGCGCGCCCTGTGTCGGGCGATGGCGAGCGAATGTCGCTTGGTGCCGACCACCTTTGCCGATTTCGTGCCCGGCATTGTCGAAAAGCGCTTCGATTTCGTCGTGGCCAATGTGCTGCGCACCCCCGAGCGGGAAAAGCAGGTCGATTTCACCAACCGGATCTGGCGTTCCTCCTCCATTTTTGTCGGCAAGCCGGGCGCCATCGGCGAAATCTCCAGGACGACCCTGCAAGGCAAGAACCTCGGCGTGCAGAAAGGTTCGGCCCAGGAAAGATATCTGCAGGAGAACTTTGGCGGCGTCGCGTCGATCCAGGCCTACCCGTCAAACACCGAGCGCAACAACGCGCTGGTCGCCGGCAAGGTCGATCTGATACTCGGCTCGACGGTTAGCCAATACGCTTTTCTGACGACCAAGGAAGGGGCGCCGTTCGAATTTGTCGGCGGCCCGATCGACGGCCAGGGACTCGGCGGCGACGTCGCCATCCCCTTGGCCAAGGGCCGCGACGACCTGCGCAAACGCCTGAATGCGGCGATCGACACGATCGTGCACGACGGCACCTTCGCCCGGATCAACAACGCCTATTTCACCTCCAGTGTCTTCTGAAAAGACGAACGCTGGCGCGGCGCCGCCGCGCTCCTACCGCCTGCAGCATGTTCTGAGCGTTGGCGCCCTTCTTTTGCTGCTCATCGCGGCGCTGGTCTTTGCGGCGATCGTCGCCACCCAGGTCCGGATCGCCGATCTGGCCGCCGATACCCGCGACAATGTCTTGCCGGTGATCGTTGTCCAGCAGGATGTAGCGCGTGATGTCGAACGTCTGATCCTCTTCGGTGAGGAACTGCTGAACTCGGCCGATCCACAGAAACGCCGACAGGCCCGGCTGAGCGCCCAGACGCTGGTGTACAACGAGCCGGGCTTTCGCGCCGATGCCAAGATAAAGGAAGTCGGCACCCGGACCTTGACCATCCTGGCCGGGCTTTCGGCCCAGCGCGACCGCCGGGACAAGCTGAACAACGAGGCTTTCAAGCTGCTGCTCGAGATCGGCGCCGCCCAGGCGGACGAGTCGGTGATGGAACAGTTGATCCGCGCGATGAACATCGACTCGGCGCCGACCCTCGACGAGATCACCCGGCAACTCGGCCCACCGCAAAGGAAAGCCGAACCGGCCGGCGGACTGGCGCCCAAGATTGATCGCCTGATCGCCCTGCGCCGCGAAATCGTCGGCATCGACCGCGATAACAGCAAGACCTGGGAGACGACGACGCGCCAGCTAAAAAACGTCACCGACACGCTGAGCAGCGGGGCGCAACTACAGACCAGCGAGCGTTTTTCCGAGATCGAGGCACAGGCGAGCCAGATCAAGCGCCTGGGGATCAGCGGCCTGGCTTTCCTGGTCGGCGTTTTGCTGTGTTTTGCCTGGCTCGCCCACCGCTTCTTCATCCGCCCCCTGATGCAGGCCACCCGGGTTCTCGAACAGGCGCTGCACGGCGAGGAAATCGAGCAGCTTCCGGGCAGCACGATCAGCGAGATCGACTCGATCGTCACCGCCGCCGGCACCCTGCTCGAAAACGCCAAAAGCCTGGCCGGGGAAAGGCAAAAATTATTGACCGCCCGCCTCGACGCCGCCATCGAAGCCGCCAACAACTTCGAGACCCTGGTCCAGCAACGCACCCAACAACTGGAGCAGGCGAGGCAGCAGGCCGAAGCGGCCAATGCTTCGAAAAGCACGTTCCTGGCCAATATGAGCCACGAAATCCGTACCCCGATGAACGGCATCCTGGGCATGGCCCATCTCCTTCGCCGCGACGGTGCCACGGCCAGGCAGGTCGAGCGCCTGGACAAGATCGACGGGGCGGCCCAGCATCTGCTCGGCATCATCAACAACATCCTCGATCTGTCGAAGATCGAAGCCGGCAAACTGCTGCTGGAAAAAGCCGATGTCGTCCTCGGCAGCCTGACGGCAAACGTCATTTCCATGCTGGGCGAACGCGCCCAGGCCAAGAACATCGAGCTGGTCGTCGATGCCGAACCGCTGCCCCGCCTGCTCGGCGACCCGGTCCGCTTGCAGCAGGCCTTGCTCAATTACACGAGCAATGCCATCAAATTCACCGAGCGCGGCAGCATCATCCTGCGTGTGCGCCGCCTCGAAGAAAGCGAGAGCGGCGTCTTGATCCGCTTTGAAGTCGAAGATACCGGCATCGGCATCGATCCCGAGCAAATCGGCAAACTGTTTTCGGCCTTCGAGCAGGCCGACAGTTCGACGACACGCAAATACGGCGGCACCGGACTCGGCCTGGCCATTACCCAGAAACTGGCCCGCTTGATGAGCGGCGACGCCGGGGCCAAGAGCGTGCCCGGGGTCGGCAGTACCTTCTGGTTCACCGCCCGCCTCCAGCGCGGCCGGGCCACCGCCGTCGCCAGCGCTGGGCCGGCCCTGGAAACGGCTGAAAAGATCCTGCAGCGCGACTATCGGGACCGGCGCATCCTGCTGGTCGAAGACGAGATGATCAATCGCGAGGTCACCCTCGAATTGCTCAACGACATCTGGCCGCTCGTCGACATTGCCGAAGACGGCCGGCAGGCGCTCGACCTGGCCAGCCGCTACGACTACGACCTGATCCTGATGGACATGCAGATGCCGAACATGGATGGCCTGGAAGCGACCCGCCGCATCCGCCAACTGCCCCGCGGCGGCTCGACGCCGATCGTGGCGATGACGGCAAACGCCTTTTCGGAAGACAAAGCGCACTGCTTCGCTGCCGGGATGAATGATTTCATCGCCAAACCGGTCAGTCCGGACGCCCTGTTCACCACCATCCTGCGCCGCTTGCGAGGCGCCGGCCCGGCCGCCTAGCGAGGCGCCGCAGGGCTCATCGGCGGCCGCCAACCTTGCCAATCTTTGCCATGCCCTTTACGATTCGGCCATGAGCACGATGAACATTTCCCTGCCCGATGCGCTCAAGGCCTTTGTTGACGATCAGGTCAGCCGGCGCGCTTACGGCACCAGCAGCGAGTACGTCCGCGAGTTGATCCGCAAGGACCAGGAACGCCAGCAATTGCGCAGCCTGTTGCTGGCCGGCGCCGTTTCGCCCCCGGCCGGAACCGCCGCGGCCGCCCAGTTCGCCACCTGGCGGGCGCGGGCGACCGACCGCCGCGGACAGTGAGTGGCAAACCGCTCGTCCCGCGTCAGCAAGCCAACCGGGATATCGACGAGACGTTGAACGGCTACCTCAAGGAAGGCCGGCCGGAGATCGCCGGTGCTTTCATCGACGTACTGCAACAGACTTACGCCCAGATCGCCGCCCACCCCGGGGCCGGCTCGACGCATTTCGCCGACGAACTGAATCTGCCCGGTCTGCGTTGCTGGCCGCTGCAGAATCACCCGCAACTTGTCTGTTACGTCGAACAGGCAAGACATATCGACGTCTGGCGCGTTCTCGATGGCAAACGCGACATCCCCGCCTGGCTACACGAAGTGACAAGATGACCCCTTTAGCGATTGAAAACCGCCTGCGCGACGAACTCGCCGAGATCGCCGCCGCCGGCCTGAGCCGCCGCCGGCGCCTCCTCGCCTCGCCCTGCGGCCGACTGGCGACGGTCGATGGCCGCGCGATGCTCAATTTCGCCAGCAACGATTACCTCGGTCTGGCCGGCAATCCGGAAATTGCCCAGGCGATGGCCGACGGCGCCCTGCGCTGGGGTGCCGGCAGCGGCGCTTCACATCTGGTCAGCGGCCATCTGGCGCCGCACGAGCAGATCGAAAAGGAAATTGCCGCCTTCGTCGGCTTTCCCCGCGCCCTGACCTTCTCCACCGGCTACCTCGCCAACCTGGCGATCGTGCCGACGCTGGCCGGACGCGGCGACGCGATCTTCGCCGACAAGCTCAACCACGCCTCGCTGATCGACGCCGTACAACTGGCCAAGGCGCAGGGCGCCGCCAGCCAGCGCTACCCGCACAACGACATGGCGACGCTCGAACGCCAGCTCGCCGCCAGTTCGGCGGCCAACAAGATCATCGTCAGCGATACGGTATTCAGCATGGATGGCGACCTGGCGCCGCTGCCGCAACTGTTCGCTTTGGCCGAACGTTACGACGCCTGGCTGGTGCTCGACGATGCGCACGGTTTCGGCGTGCTCGGCGCGCAGGGCCGGGGCAGCCTGAGCCATTGCGGCCTGCCGACAGCGCCGCGCATTCTGCTCATGGGCACGCTCGGCAAGGCGGCCGGGGTCGGCGGCGCCTTCGTCGCCGGCTCGGACATCGCCATCGAATACCTGCTGCAGCGCGCCCGCAGCTATATTTTCACCACCGCCGCGCCGCCGGCCATCGCCTGCGCCCTGGCGCAAAGCCTGCGCATCATCGAGCAGGGCGAGGCGAGGCGCGCCAACCTGTTCGCCCGCATCGCCCAATTGCGCACCGGACTGAACGGCCTGCCGTGGACCTTGCTGCCCTCGCCGACCGCCATCCAGCCGCTGATTATCGGCCCCAACGACGCGGCGCTGGCGCTGGCCGCGGCGCTCTGGGAAAACGGCCTGTGGGTGCCGGCGATCCGTCCGCCGACCGTCGCGAAAGGCACGGCGCGCTTGCGCATCTCAATATCGGCGGCGCACACGACCGCCGATATCGACCGCCTGATCGGCGCCTTGCGGGAACAGGCATGAACCTGGAAACCTTACCGCGGAATCGCAGAAGAGCCGAGAAAATGGCGAAAAAAGCCGCTCGTACCCTATTTTCTGGCTCGCCCAGAAGGTGGCCTGGATTATCCTCGCCGCTCTTGGTTTTTCCTCAGTGCCTCGGCGTCTCTGCGGTTCAATTGAATTTTTCAGAATGAACCCCACACTCTTTTTCCTGCCCGGCTGGGGACTCGGGCGCGGCCCTTTACTGGCGACGGCCGAGGCCGTCGGCGGGACGATCATCGACCTGCCCGGCTACCATGAGACACCGCTGATCGCCGATTTTTTCGCGGCGGCCGATGCCATCGCCGAGCGCTTGCCGGCCGGTGCCAACTTGGCCGGCTGGTCGCTCGGTGCCCAGTTGGCACTGGCCGTTGCCGCCCGCCACCCGGAAAAAGTCGGCAAGCTGCTGCTCGTTGCCGGCACCGCCAGCTTCGTCCAGCGTGCCGCCTGGCCGCATGCCATGCCATCGGCAACCCTGGCCGAATTCGCTGCCGCCGTCGCGGCCGATCCTGCCGCCATGCTGCCGCGCTTCGTCGGCGCCTTCAATCGCGGCGATCGGCGGGCCAAGGCGGTCAGCCGCGAATTGCTCGAACTGGCCGAGCGCCGTCCCCCTGCCGACGTTCTGGCGACCGGCCTCGACTGGTTGCGCGAGGTCGATCTGCGCGGCCTGGCGCCGCAGCTTGCGATGCCAACCCTGCTCCTGCACGGCGGAGCCGACCCGCTGATGCCATTGGCCGCCGGCGAAGCGCTCGCCGCACTGATTCCCGGCGCCCGACTGGTCGTCTTCGCCGACTGCGCGCACGCCCCTTTCCTTTCCCGCCCGGCCGATTTCAATGCCGCGCTCAGCCGTTTCCTGCATGACTAAACCCTCCAAGGCCCGCATTCGCCAGTCCTTCGAGCGTGCCGCCCCGACCTACGACGGCGCCGCCCATATCCAGCGGCGGATTTGTCAGCAACTGGCCGCCTCGCTGCCGGCCCTGGCGCCGGCCCGCCTGCTCGATGCCGGCTGCGGCACCGGCTACGCCCTGCCCCTGCTGCAGAGCCGTTTCCCGGCTGCCCAGGCCCTCGCCTTCGATCTCTCGGCCGGCATGCTGCAGCGGATCGCCGCCCCCTGCTGGCGACTGGCCGGCGACCTCGAACACCTGCCGCTGGCCGATGCCAGCCTCGATCTCTACTGGTCCAGCCTGGCCGTCCAATGGTGCGACCTGCCCGCCGCGCTGCGCGAAGCCCGCCGCGTGCTGCGGGCGGGCGGCCATCTCGCCCTGGCCAGCCTCGGCCCGGAGACGTTCCACGAGTTGCGCCATGCTTTCGCCGGGGTCGACAGCTTCCGCCACACGCTGCCTTTCCACACCCCACAGGAAGTCGCCCGGATGGCCGGCGAAGCCGGCTTTTCCCAATTTGCCGTGCACCGGGGACGGGAAGTCGCCCATTACGCCGATTTCAAATCGCTGCTCCGCGCCGTCAAGGCGGTCGGCGCCAACCAACTGGGCGACGGTCGGCGCCCCAGCCTGATGAGTCGCGCCGCCTTCCAGCTAGCCGAAACTGCCTGCGAAACCCGGCGCACCCCAAGCGGCCTGCCGCTTACCTACGATGTCATTTTTCTTTCCGCCCAGCCATGAGCCCAGCCTATTTCCTGACCGGTACCGATACCGAGATCGGCAAGACCTTCATCACCTGCGCCCTGCTCCACCGTGCCACCGCCCTCGGGCTGCGCGCCGCCGGCCTCAAGCCGGTCGCCGCCGGAACCGATGCGGCGGGCCGGAACGAGGATGTCGAGCAGATCCGCGCCGCCAGCAGCGTGCCGTTACCCGCTGCAATCATTAATCCGTACTGTTTCAAGGCCGCCGTCGCACCGCATATCGCGGCCGACGAAGAAGGCCGGCCTATCGTCTTCGCCACCATTCGGGCGGCCTGCGAGAGCGCCCGTCAGGCGGCCGATCTGCTGATTGTCGAAGGGGTCGGCGGCTTTCGCGTGCCGCTCGGGGCGGATGGCGACAGTGCCGATCTCGCCGTCGCCCTCGGCCTGCCGGTGATCCTGGTCGTCGGCATGCGACTTGGTTGCATCAGCCACGCCCTGCTCAGCGCCGAAGCCATCGTCGGACGCGGCTTGCCGCTGGCCGGCTGGGTGGCCAACCGGATCGATCCGGTGATGTCGCGCTTCGAGGAGAACCTGGCTACCCTGCGCCACTTGCTGCCGGCCCCGCTGCTCGGCGTCGTCCCCCACTGGCCGACCGGCGGCGCCGCCGGGGCCGGCCAATTTCTCGAATTACCGGGCGGCCTGTAGGACGCTGGCGACTTCGCGCAAACGCCTCTGCAACACGGCAACCCCCTCGTCCAATCCGTGCACTTCTCCGTTCTTGGCCTTCTGCTCGACGACATAGGCCTCGGCCGCCCCCGCCTCATCGGAAAAAGTGGCGAGCAGACCCTTGATCGTGTGGGCCTCCCGTTGCAGGCTCGGCGCCTCGCCGCCCGCCAGGGCGGCGGCCAGTGAGGCGCAGTTGTGTTCGACATCCTGCAGGAACATGTCGACCATCATCGTATAGATTTCTTCGTCGCCGCCCAGTCGTTCAAGAATGACTGCACGATCCAGCACGAAAGCTCCTGCCATTTCCTTCTCCATTCAACACTGCCCGTTAGCGCCCCGCCCGCCCTCGCCATGACGGCAAAAAAACGCGGCTTCCCCGATCTGTGGCCTCAAATATACGGCACTTCCTCGTCGGCAAAACGCTGGCGCACTTCCAGCACGAGTTCCCATTCGGCGAGCAGGGCCTCGACGCAGAGCGGATCGAAATGCTTGCCCCGGCCGATTTCGAGAAAGTGGCGCGCCTCTTCGAGCGGCCAGGCCTTTTTGTAGGGACGTTCCGAGGTCAAGGCGTCGAAGACGTCGGCCACCGCGACGATCCTCCCGAACAACGGGATGTCGTTCCCCTTCAGACCGCGCGGATAACCGCTGCCATCGTATTTTTCATGGTGACTGATGGCGATCTGCGCCCCGGCCCGCAAGATTTCCGATCCGCTCTCCTTGAGCAGCTCGTAGCCCAGGCGGGCGTGTCCCTTCATGACCTCGAACTCCTCCGGCGTCAGCTTGCCCGGCTTGAGCAGAATGTAGTCGGGAATGCCGATCTTACCGACATCGTGCATCGGCGCCGCTTCCAGGATCAATTTCTGCACCGCCTCGTCGAGGTCCAGCCCTTTGGCGATGGCCTGCGAGTAGTAGGCCATGCGCTGGATATGGGCGCCGGTTTCCGGATCGCGAAACTCGGCCGCCCGCGACATGCGGAAAATCAGTTCCTTTTCACGCTCGCGAATGTCCCGGGTCCGCTCCTCGACCAGCGAGGCCAGGTGTTTGGCCCGGTCGGCCAGGAATTTCTGGCCGCTGCGCAGCGACAGCATGTTGCGGACGCGCGCTCCGAATTCGACCCGATCGATCGGCTTGGTCAGGAAATCGTTGGCGCCGCCGAGCAGGGCTTCGTAGCGGACATCGCGCTGATCGTTGGCGGTGACCATCAGGACCGGGATTTCATCGCGGCCATGGAGGGCGCGGAAGGCGCTGATGAACTTGAGGCCGTCCATGTCCGGCATCATGTAATCGACGATCACTAGGTCCGGCACATTGTCCCGGCACCAGTCGAGGGCCTTCAAGGGATTTCCGAACAATACCGGCTGACACTCGCCGAGCTTGAGCACCAGTGCCTTGATCAGGGTCAGATTGATATCGCTATCATCAATGATCAATACGGTATGCATAAGCGCTCGCAAAGACTGGTGGGTTGTTGGTCAGAGTATATAATGCGCCGCCATGAAACTGCTTTTCGATCTCTTCCCCGTCATCCTCTTCTTCATCGCCTTCAAGTACTCCGAAAAAAGCCCGGAGGTCGCAGCCGGCTGGGTCGGTTCGCTACTTGGTTCGGCGGTCGATGCGAAGCAGGCCCCAATCCTCCTCGCCACCATCGTCGTCATTGCCGCCACGATAGCCCAGATCCTGTGGGTCCGCATCCGCCACGGCAAGGTGGACAAGATGCTCTGGGTCAGTCTGGTACTGGTTTCCGTATTCGGCAGCCTGACACTGATTTTCCAGAACGAGGCCTTCATCAAATGGAAGCCGACCATCCTCTACTGGGTGTTTTCCGGCAGCATGGCGTTCACCGCCATCGTGCTCAAGAAAAACGCCATCAAGACCATGCTCGGCGAGCAATTGACGCTGCCGGAAGCCGTATGGACCCGGGTCAACCTGTCCTGGATCGCCTTCTTCCTGTTCATGGGCGGCCTTAACCTGTTCGTCGCCTTCAATTTCGCGACCGAGACCTGGGTCAATTTCAAACTGTTCGGCGGCATGGGCTTGTTGCTTGTTTTTGTTTTCGGCCAAGGCATACTGTTGTCGAAATACGTTCAGGAAGAAAAGTAATGCTTTACGCCATCATCGCCGAAGACCGCGCCGACTCGCTCGAGTCGCGGCTGGCTGCCCGTCCCGCCCACCTCGAGCGCCTGCAGGCGCTGCAGGGCGAGGCCCGCCTGATCCTGGCCGGTCCCTGCCCCGCCATCGACGCGCCCGATCCCGGTCCGGCCGGCTTTTCGGGCAGCATCATCATTGCCGAATTCGCCTCGCTGAGCGCCGCCCGGGCCTGGGCCGAGGCCGACCCCTACGTCGCGGCCGGCGTCTATCAGCAAGTCACCGTCAAACCCTTCAAGAAGGTCCTGCCGGCTTGAGCGCCGAGACCGTCGAACTGCTCCGCCAGCGCCTGACCGCCGCCCTGACGCCGCAGACGCTGCGCATCGAAGACGAATCGCAGCGCCATACCGGCCATGCCGGGGCCAAGGAGGGCGGCCATTACAAACTGGTGATCGTGGCCGAAGCCTTCGCCGGCAAGAATACCGTCGCTCGCCACCGCTTGATTTATGACATCGCCAACGAGCTGATGCGCGGAAAAATACATGCTTTAGCCATCCACGCCCGAGCGCCCGGCGAAGTATAATTTTTCGGTTTCCCCCACCCAAGGATAAATTACATGCAAAAAATTTCCCGTCTGGCCGCCCTGCTTGTCGCCGGCGCCATCATTACCGCCCCGGCCCTCGCCGCCGACAAGGCCAAGGCCTTTGCCACGGTAAACGGCCAGCCGATTCCGCAATCGGTGTTCGATGCCTTCGTCGCCGAACAGAAGGCGCAAGGTGCGCCCGATTCGCCGGAACTGCAGAAAGCCGTCAAGGAAGAACTGATCCGCCGCGAAGTCCTGGCCCAGGAAGCCAAGAAAAAGGGCCTGGACAAGAAGGCCGAGGTGCAGGGACAAGTCGAACTGGCCAAACAGGCGGTGCTGATTCGCGCCTACCTGTCCGAGCAAGTGCGCGCCCATCCGATCAGCGAAGCCCAGCTGAAGACCGAATACGAAGCCATCAAGGCCAATTTCGGCAACACCGAATACAAGGCCCGCCACGTTCTGGTGGACAAGGAAGATGACGCCAAGGCCATTATCGCCAAGCTCGAAAAGGGCGAAAAGTTCTCCGAACTGGCCAAGCAGTCGAAGGACCCCGGCTCCAAGGACAAGGGCGGCGAGCTCGGCTGGAGCGCCCCCAACGCCTACGTCAAGCCGTTCGCCGAAGCGCTCACCAAGCTGAAGAAGGGCGAGTACACCAAGGCGCCGGTGAAGTCCGACTTCGGTTACCACGTCATCCAGCTCGACGATTCCCGTCCGCTGACGCCGCCGACCTACGAACAGCTCAAGCCGCAACTGCAACAGCGGGCCGGCAACCAACAGGTCGAAGCCCTGGTCAACGAACTACGCAGCAAGGCCAAGGTTAACTGATCCAGCCCTTGCCATGTAACAATGCCCGCTGCCCAGCGGGCATTTTTTTGGAGGGCGGCGGCAATGTTCGGCATGAAAAAATGGTTGGCGGGAAGCCGCACGATGATCGCCGATAGCGCCGCCCCGGCCGTCTCCCCGGCGGCTGGCGAGCGCACCGCACTGCTCTGCCGGGATGCCGTCTTCGATCGGCAAAACCGCCTTGCCGGCCACCTTTTTCGCCTGCCGACCGACACCACGAGCCGCTCGCCATTACAGAGCGACCAACATCTGCTCGACATCCTCGCCACCAGCCAGGCCGCCTGGAACACGCAAACTGCCTTTATCCCGCTTAGCGCGGAAGCGCTGGAATATCCCGCCCTTGACCGGCTGCCGCCGCAGAACCTGGTACTGCTGATCGGTCTTGCCGCGACCGACCCGGCCCCGGAAATTCTCCACGATAGAGTCCGCTTCCTGCGTCAGCGCGGCCTCGCCATCGGCCTCAGCCATCAACCCTGGCACCCGGCATTCGACCGGCTGCGGCCGCTCGCCGACTATGGCGTGATCGATGTCGCGGCCAGCCGGGCCGAGGACATCCGCGACTTTCCCGGCTGTTTCGGGACAAGCGGCCACCCGCCGGCGCTCTTTGCCGCCAACATCGACAGCCTCGACGAACATCGACTCTGCCGGCAAGGGCATTTCTCTTTCTTTCACGGCCGTTTTGCCGAGTTGGCCCAACCCGTCCCGCCGCCCACCCAGACCGACCCGCAGCGGGCCCAGTTGCTCAATCTGCTGCGGCTGGTCGAAGGCGACGCCGAAACCCCGCAAATTGCCGAAGCCATGAAACTGGCCCCGGTCCTCACCTTCCGCATCCTGCGCTATCTCAATTCACCGGCCATCGGTCTCAGCCATCGGATCGACTCGATCAGCCAGGCGCTGATCATGCTCGGCCGTCAGCGCCTGAGCCGCTGGCTGGCGATCCTGCTCTTTTCGGTGAGCGGCGCCGGCTTTGCCGACTGGCTGCTGGTCGAAAGCGCCCTTACCCGCGGCCGGCTGATGGAGGAACTCGGCGCCCGGCTCAGCCCGCCACCGGCCAGCGACCCACTTTTCCTGACCGGTATTTTTTCCTGCCTCGACCGACTGTTACAGCGACCGCTCGCCGAAATCCTCGACGAACTGCCGCTCAGCGACGAAATCTGCGCCGCCTTGCTCACTCACAGCGGTCCGTTGGCCCCCCTGCTCGCCATCGCCGAAGCCTGCGAAACCTTCGATGCCGCCGTGGTGCACGGCGCGGCGCAACGCGTCGGGCTGAGCGTCGCCCAGGTCAATGACGCCCTGCTGGCCGCCACGGCGTGGGCCAGCGAAGTTACCGAACACTGGGAATAGCCGTCAAAGCTGATATTCCACCCCACCGCCCTGCATTGCCATATCCACCACCCGGCGCGACAGGTGCGGCGCAAACAGCGTGATCAGGTCGTAATCGTAGCGCCGCAGATAGGTGCCGCGGCGCAGGGCCAGACGGGTCGTATTGGATTCGAACAACTGGGCGGCGTCGATGGCGACCAGGCCGATATCGCGCTGGGCATCGAAAGCCAAGCCGGAAATGATGCCGAGGCCGAGCCCGAGGCTGACATAGGTCTTGATCACGTCGGCATCGAGCGCCGTGAGCACGATATTGGGCAAGGTCCCGACCCGTTCGAAGGCCCGGTTGATCCGCGAGCGCCCGGTAAAGGCCGTGTCGTAGGTGACCAGCGGCCAGCGCACCAGTTCGTTGAGCGACAGCGGCAGGGTTTTCAGTATCGGATGGCCCTCGGGGACGATGACGCAGTGGCTCCACTGGCGCACCGGCAGGGTCACCAGTTGCGGGTACTGGTCGAGCGACTCGGTGGCAATGCCGATATCGGCTTCGCCTGAGACCACCCATTCGGCGATCTGGATCGGGCTGCCCTGGTGCATTTCGAGCTTGACCTTCGGATGTTGGGTGACGAAATCGCGCACCACCGGCGGCAAGGCATAGCGCGCCTGGGTGTGGGTGGCGGCCAGAACCAGCCGACCACTGTCGCCGGTCGAAAACTCGGCACTCGCCCGCTTCAGATTTTCGGCTTCGCGCAGGATGCGCTCGGCAATTGTCAGGACGGTTTTTCCCGGCTCGGTGACGCCGGTAAAACGCTTGCCGCTACGCTCGAAAATAGCGATGCCCAATTCCTCCTCTAGCAACTTAACCTGCTTGGAGATCCCCGGCTGCGAGGTATACAAGGTCTCGGCCGCCTCCGAGACATTCAATCCCTGGCGCTGGATTTCGACGATATAACGCAATTGCTGAAGTTTCATATTAGTCGGGAGTTGTGAGCGGTTAGTCGGTAGCTATTAGCTAAAGACCAATATCTAATAACTAATTGCTATAACAATCTAACCCAATATTCTTTTTGTTTCAAATGGCCGCTGTTACGATGCGCGCCATGGACATTCTCTACACCCTTTCCGGCTTTGCGGTTGGTGCCATTGTCGGCCTGACCGGCGTTGGCGGCGGCTCGCTGATGACGCCCTTGCTCGTTCTGCTGTTCGGCGTGCATCCGGCCACCGCGGTCGGCACCGACCTGCTCTACGCCGCCATCACCAAGGCCGGCGGCACCGTGGCGCACGGCAAGAAGGGGCATATCGACTGGGCGATCACCGGCCGCCTGGCGCTCGGCAGCATTCCCGCCGCCGCCATCACGCTCTATGTCCTGTCGCAGCTACCCAAGGGCAACAACGCCATCGGCCTGGTCATTTCGAACGGCCTGGGTTTCGCCCTGGTCCTCACCGCCATTGCCATCCTCTTCGGCCGCAAGCTGCGCGCCTATGCCGCCGAGCACGACCAATCGCCGCTCCGTCAATGCTGCCTGGGCAAGATCACCGTCCTCGTCGGCGCCATTCTCGGCGTGCTGGTCACCATCTCCTCGGTCGGCGCCGGCGCCCTCGGCGTTGCCGCCCTCTACTTTCTCTACCCGAAACTTTCACCGATCAGGATTGTCGGATCGGATGTTGCCCACGCCGTGCCGCTCACCCTGGTCGCCGGTCTCGGCCATTGGGCGCTGGGCGGTGTCGACTGGGCGCTGCTCGGCAGCCTGCTGCTCGGCTCGCTACCCGGCATCTGGCTGGGCACCCATGTTTCGGCCAAGGTACCGGAGCACATCCTGCGTCGCTTGCTGGCCTCCATGCTTATCATCATCGGCGGCAAGCTGATCCTTGCTTAAGGAAATTTCATGTACAAATACGATGCCATCGACCGCCAGCTGATCGCCCAGCGCGTCGAACAATTCCGTGACCAGGTGCGCCGCTGGAAGGCCGGCGAACTGAGCGACGACGAATTCCGCCCGCTGCGCCTGCAGAACGGCCTCTACGTCCAGCGCCATGCGCCGATGTTCCGCATCGCCGTGCCCTACGCCATGCTGAATACCGCCCAGCTACGCAAGCTGGCCCATGTTGCCCGCCAGTACGACCGGGGCTACGGTCATTTCACCACCCGCCACAATCTGCAGCTGAACTGGCCGAAGATCGAGGACGTGCCTGACATCCTGGCCGAGTTGGCCGACGTCGAGATGCATGCCATCCAGACTTCCGGCAACTGCCTGCGCAACATCACCACCGACCAGTTCGCCGGCGTCGCCGCCGACGAAGTGATCGATCCGCGCCCGCTCGCCGAAATTCTCCGCCAGTGGACCACCTTCCACCCGGAATTCGCCTTCCTGCCGCGCAAGTTCAAGATCGCCATTTCCGGCACCAGGGAAGACCGCGCCGTCACCTGGTTCCACGACATCGGCCTGCATCTGCAGCAGCAGGGCGGTGAGACCGGTTTTCGCGTCCTCGTCGGCGGCGGTTTGGGCCGCACCCCGATCCGCGGCCAGGTGGTCCGCGAATTCCTGCCCTGGCAGCACATCCTGACCTATTGCGAGGCCATTCTCCGCGTCTATAACCGGGCCGGCCGACGCGACAACGCCTACAAGGCGCGCATCAAGATCCTGGTGCAGGCGCTGGGCGTCGAGGAATTCAGCAAGCAGGTGGAAGCCGAATGGGCGCATCTCAAGGATGGCCCGGCCACCCTGACGCAGGCCGAATTCGACCGCGTCGCCGCGCATTTCACGGCCCCCGCCTACAACGCTGCGGCGGCCGACGACGCCGGTTTCCGGCAGCATCTCGCCGACAACACCGCCTTCGCCCGTTGGGTCGAACGTTGCACCCACCCGCACCGGGTCGCCGGCTACCGCGCCGTCACGCTGTCGCTGAAGCAGCACGGCGTGGCGCCCGGCGACATCACCTCCGAGCAGATGGAGACCGTCGCCGACCTGGCCGATCATTTCAGCTTCGGCGAACTGCGCATCAGCCACGAACAGAACATCATCCTCGCCGACGTCCAGGAAGCCCATCTCTACACCCTCTGGCTGACCGCCAAGGGAGCCGGCCTGGCGACGCCCAATGTCGGCCTGCTGACCAGCATCATCTGCTGCCCGGGCGGCGACTTCTGCGACCTGGCCAATGCCAAGTCGATTCCCATCGCCAACGCCATCCAGGCCCGTTTCGACGATCTCGACTACCTCTTCGACATCGGCGAAATCGATCTCAACATCTCCGGCTGCATGAATGCCTGCGGCCACCATCACGTCGGCCACATCGGCGTGCTCGGGGTGGACAAGAACGATGCCGAGTTCTACCAGGTGACGCTGGGCGGCCGCCAGGGCAACGAAGCCAGGCTGGGCAAGGTGATCGGCCCATCATTTGCCGCTGACGAAATGCCCGATGTGGTGGACAAGATCATCAAGGTCTACATCGACAATCGCCACGAAGACGAGCGTTTCCTCGACACCTTCGATCGCATCGGCATTGACCCGTTCAAGAACCGCGTTTATGAAGGCCGTGCCCACGGCAAGGCCAAGGCAGCAGAAAAGGAGGCCGCATAATGGCTCAGTTGATCAAGAACCAGGCCATTGCGCTCGATCCCTGGACCAGCCTGGCGCTGGCCGATGGCGAAACGCCGGAAACCGTCGCCCTGCCCGTCGGCCAGGTGATCTTTCCATTTGCCGTCTGGCAATCCCGACGCGCCGAAATCCTTGCCCGCGGCACGCCGGTCGGTGTGCTGCTCGAGCCGGCCGACCCGATCGAAGACCTGGCCGCTGACGTGGACCAGTTGGCGTTGATCGCCGTCAATTTCCCGAAATTCGTCGATGGCCGCGGCTACTCCATCGCCAGCCTGCTGCGCCAGCGCTACGGTTACAGCGGCGAACTGCGCGCCGTTGGCGACGTCTTGCACGACCAGTTGTTTTTCATGCAACGCGTCGGCTTCGATGCCTTTGCGCTGAAAGACGGCAAGGATGCCGAATATGCGCTGAAAACAGCATTTGCCCCGTTCTCCGAGACCTATCAGGTATCGACCAGCCAACCGCAACCTTTCTTCCGCCGTCGCGCCTGAGATTTTTCGATGACCCCGAACCTCCTCAACATCACCCCGGAACTGACCGCCAGCGTCGCCAGCAAGACCGCCGCGGTTAGGACACTGCTCGCCGAGGTGGCCGCCGACTGGTCGCCGGCCACCTTCGCCAACAGCCTGGGTGCCGAAGACATGGTGCTCACCGACCTGATCGTCAAGAGCCAACTGCCGATCGAAATCTTCAGCCTCGACACCGGCCGCCTGCCGCTCGAAACCTACGACCTGATGGCCGCCGTGCAGCAGCACTACGGCCTGAAGCTGAAAGTCTATTTCCCGCAGGCCGAGGAAGTCGAAAGCTTCGTCCGCAACCACGGCATCAACGCCTTCTACGAATCGGTGACCTTGCGCAAGGCCTGCTGCTACGCCCGCAAAGTCGAACCGCTGCGCCGCGCCCTGGCCGGCAAGCGCGCCTGGATCACCGGCCTGCGCGCCGAACAGGCGGCCACCCGGGTCGGCCTGCCGAGCCGCGAGTACGACGAAGGCAACGGCCTGGAAAAATTCAACCCGCTCACCGACTGGTCGGAAAAGGAAGTGTGGACCTACATCAAGCAGAACGCCGTACCCTACAACGCCCTGCACGACAAGTTCTACCCCAGCATCGGCTGCGCCCCCTGCACCCGCGCCATCAGCCTCGGCGAAGACGTCCGCTCCGGCCGCTGGTGGTGGGAAAGCGCTGACACCAAGGAATGTGGCCTTCATTTGAAGGCCACTACCTAAGTCAGCGCTTCAGCGCAGGCTAAACGCGCAACGATGTTATGCCCTGCAGGGGCGGCCGTAGCTAAACGCCGGACTCGAAAGAGTGCGGCTTACATCTCAAAGGCTGATCCGGCGATCAGCGCTGGCCACGGAGGGAGCGACTTTGACCGTAGTGTTGGGCGTTACCCACACAATCAACCTCTCTCATCTTTTACGGTTGCTGCACTAAGCAACCTTTCTGAATCTTCGTTTGCGAGTTGGATAAGCGAAGGAATATCTTCTGGATGCTGCTCTCGTGCCAGAAAGATGACAGCACCCAAAATTCGGTCGCTTTTGTTGATGACCTGAGCTAGTTGGCCAAGAGTGTTTTGTAGTGCTGATGCACCAAATTTTCTCTGAATCTCATGCACTCGATCTTCATGAGAGAGACCATATTTTTTCGGATTTTTGGCCACGGCGGCTATTCCTGTAGAAATATCTAATCGGGATAGGAAGAAGCCTCGCGGCCCCTCCCTCCCACACCACCGGACGAACGGGTCACGTATCCGGCGGTTCGATGAATTGAATTCCTACCGTGCT
>JAGTRU010000028.1 GCA_018261905.1 Pseudomonadota bacterium
CATGCGGCGGTCGTAGCAGGGGCCGACGACGGCGCGGATGTCGGCCGGCATCAGGCCGAGCATGGTCTGCAGGAAGGCGACCGAAGCCTTCAGCGAATAGGGCCGCGACAGGCGGTCGGCATTGCGGCAGCCGGCGTGGTAGGCGTCGGGCAGCAGCGGTTCCCAGGCGCAGCCGGTGAGCAGCGGTTCGAGATTCGGGCTGCCCTGCTTGATCCATTCCTTGAGCGCCGTTTCCTTGGTGCCGTCCTTCTCGTTCCAGCGGAACAGCGCCTTGCCGCGCGGCATGGCGATGGCGCCGACGAGGTAGCGGACGTCGGAGAGGAAACGGTTGGTTTCCGGCATGCCTTCGCCGTCGACCTTCAGGTGTTCACCGGCCAGCGTGGCCTGGCCGAGCGTCTGGGTCAGTTGCCAGGTGTCGCAGAAGCTGCGCGGCAACTGATCCGGGCTGAACAGGTAGTCGGCCAGCGCAACGCGGGTGTCGGCGCCGAAGACATGGGCGCCGAGATGCGTGGCCAGGGCTTCGACGGTGCTTTTCGGCAGGGCGCAGGAGGGAATCGAAAAGCGCGACCAGGCGAGAATCGGCGCAGCGAACAACTGGATGTCGAAGTCGGCGCCCTTGAAATCCATGCGATTTGTTTCGGCGCGCGACTCGACCATGTCGGCGAGTTCGTCATGGGCGCGCGGATTGGCCTCGAACAGGCGGTCGAGGGCGGTGTTGATGTCGTCTTCGGCGCCGTTTTTCAACAGGCTATCGACGATTTCGGCGAGCTGGTTTTCCCAGTAGGTATCCTCCAGCTTGCCGCCGGATTCGGAAAGACCGGTGGCCAGGCGCTGGAGTTCTGCGGCGTCGCGGGAAAGGCGGTCACGCGAGCCGAAGCGGGTTCGTTTCATGGGGTTTCCAGAAAATGCAAAGGATGAATTTTACCAGCCGGGGACGAGAATCGCCGTGCTGACTGTTGGACAACGGAGATTGCCGGTTGGCAGTCGAAGTTGAGCGGATCGCGACAATACTTGAGCGGCATGGAACAGCGGCCTGGCTGGCGGACCGGCACACTGTCTTCCATCACAACCGAGCAAGGAGAAAGAAGATGAATTGCAATTCCCGGATTTTCGCCAGCCTGGCCGCTCTTGCCCTGGCCACGGGGTTGGCCCAGGCCGCCGAGTTCAAGGTGGAAAGTGCCAGCCAGATCGACGGCCGGCTGCCTGCCGCGCAGTTTGCCAATACTTTCGGCTGCCAGGGTGGCAACCAGTCGCCGCAAGTCAAATGGTCCGGCGCGCCGGCTGGCACCAAGAGTTTTGTCGTTACCCTGTACGACCCCGATGCGCCGACCGGTTCCGGCTGGTGGCACTGGGTGATCGCCAATATTCCGGCGAATGTCGGCGAGTTGCCGGCGGGGGCAGGCAGTGTCGGTGGCAGTTTGCCGGCCGGGGCATTGAGCATTGCCAACGACGCCAGCCAGCCCGGTTATCTCGGTGCCTGCCCGCCGCTCGGTCAGGATCACCGCTACATCATTACCGTGCATGCGCTGAAGGTGGACAAGCTCGAATTGCCGCCCAATGCAACGCCGGCCCTGGTCGGTTTCATGAGCTGGGCGAACGGCCTGGGCAAGGCCAGCCTGACCCTGCGCGGTTCGCGTTAACATTGCCGAAAAAGGCCGGCATGCCGCCGGCCATCCGGGAGATCCGTATGCAGCCAAGCCTTGTCCAGCGCTCCGGTATTGCCGTGTCGGGCAGCATCGTCCAGCGCCAGCCGCTCCAGTTCCGGCGGGTGTGGATCGACCTGCCGACGCTGGTGCTGGTCGAATCCGGCTACAAGATCCTGCATGGCGAGGCCGGCAGCTTGCGGGTCGAGGCTGGCGAAGCGGTGGCGCTGGCTGGCGGCCAGTCCTTTGATATCACCAATTATCTCGGCGAGGCGCCCAGTTACCGCGCCCGCTGGTTATGCTGGGAGCGCGGCCTGCTCGACCAGTGGCGGGCGCCGCCGGGCCGGCCGCAGTCGGTGGTGACGCTGGGCAGGGTGGCGCCGGCCTTTGCCGAGGCCTTTACGGCATTGACGCAATCGCTCGACGACCCGGCGCTGCCCGACGCGGTGGTCGGTCACCGGGCACTCGAAATGCTGGTCTGGCTGGAGGGCGTCGGTCGCCTGCTGCTCGACGACGCGACTTTCGCGCCGCGCGTGCGTCGCCTGCTGGCCGGCGATCCGGCGCGGGAATGGCGGGCGGCCGAGGTGTCCGGTCATTTCGCCATGAGCGAAGCCAGCTTGCGGCGTCGTCTGGCAGCCGAAGAGACCTCGTTGTCGGTCATCCTGCTCGACGTGCGCATGTCGACGGCGCTGACCTTGCTGCAATCGACGGCGCAGCCGGTGACGCGCATCGCCGGCGAGGTCGGCTACCAGTCGCCATCGCAGTTCGCCGTGCGCTTTCGCCAGCGTTTCGGTTGTTCGCCGACCGACGTCCGCCGCGACAGTCCGCGTGGCATGGTCGCCCTCGCGTAAAATGGGCGGCCTTGCCAACCCGCGCCTCGCTCGATCATGCTGATCTTCCTCTCCCCCGCCAAGTCGCTCGACTACAAGACGCCGCCGCATGTCGCTACGCACAGCATGCCGGCTTACCTGAAACAGTCGGAAACGCTGATCAAGCAACTGCGCAAGCTGTCGCCGGCCGATATCGCCAATCTGATGGATCTTTCCGATCCGCTCGCCCTGCTCAATTTCAATCGTTACGCCGACTGGCAACTGCCGTTTACCCCGGATAACGCCAAGCAGGCGGTGCTGGCTTTCGACGGCGATGTGTACGACGGTTTGAGCGCCAAAACGCTGGCCGCCGACGATCTCGATTTCGCGCAAAGCCGGGTGCGCATCCTCTCCGGCCTCTACGGCATTTTGAAGCCGCTCGACCTGATGCAGCCCTACCGCCTGGAAATGGGCACCCGGTTCGCCAACAAGGCCGGCAAGGATCTCTACACCTTCTGGGACGAGCGCCTGCTTGCTGCGATCAATGCCGAACTGGCCGAAATGTCGCGGCCGGTGGCAATCAACCTGGCTTCCGAGGAGTATTTCAAGGCGGCGGTCGGGCGCAAGATCAATGGTCAGCTGATCCAGCCCGTGTTCGAGGACTGGAAGAACGGCAAGTACAAGATCATCAGCTTCTACGCCAAACGGGCGCGCGGCCTGATGACGCGCTACGCGGTGGTGAACCGGCTCAAGGAGCCGGAGGGTCTCAAGGATTTCGATTACGACGGCTATGCCTACGAGCCGTCGGTGTCGGACGAAAAGAGCTGGGTGTTCCGCCGGCGTCAGGGCTGAGTCTTGCGGCTTCAGGCTAGTCCCAGGCCGAGGTCGCTGCGGGCTGCGCAGACGCAGGGCAGAAACTGGCGTGGCCCGACCTTGAATTCCGGCTCGACCAGCCAGTCGATTGCGCCGTGATGCAAGGTGGCCACGCATTGGCCGCAACTGCCGGCCCGGCATTCGGCGCTTACCGCGATGGCGTTCGCTTCGAGAGTGGCCAGCACGGTCGGCTCGCCGGCACTGATTACGGTTTTGCTTGTTCCCGGACGGTCGACCGTTAAATTGAGGCCGATTTGCCCGCTTTCCGTACCGGCGCTAAAGACTTCGCGGTGGATCTGTCGTTTGGCGATGCCCTGGGCGAGCAGGCCATGCTCAAGTGACCCCAGCATCGCATTGCCGGCGCACAAATAGAATTCGGCCGGCGGCGCGGTGGAGAGTTCGGCGAGTACCCGTTGCGCATCGAGGCGGCCCGTTTCTCCCGCCCAGTCTGCGGCAGGGCGCGACAAGCGCGGCAGGTAGTGGAAATTGGCGTGCTTGGCGGCCAGGGTAGCGAATTCGTCGTGGTAGAGCAGGCCGTCCGACCGGCGGGCCTGCTGGAAAAGCAGAATGGCCCGACCACTGCCGAGCGCAGCTTGTGCCATGGCGCGCAACGGCGTGATGCCGATGCCGCCGGCAATCAAGACAAGCGGCGTAGTGCCCGGTGCGATGACGAAATCGCCCTGTGCCGGGGAAACCTCGATGCTGTCGCCGACCTGGAGATGCTGCCACAGCCATTGCGTCATCGCCCCTTGTGCTTCACGTTTGATGCCCAGTTCGTAGCGCTCGGGGCGCGCTGTCCAGGCGGCGAGCGAATAGGCGCGCCGGATCGGCTGGCCGTTCTGGCCGGTGGGGGCGGTGAGCAGAACGTGCTGCCCGGCCGCGAAGGCGGGCAACTGCCGGCGCCGGGGATCGGCCAGTTCGAGGCAGAGCAGTTCGTCGCCGACCTCGCGGCGGCTGATGACCTGCAGGCGGCGCGGGCGGCGCGCTGCCGCGCTGCGCCGGCGGCGGACGATAGCGTAGAGGCCGTCGCCGATCAGCCAGGCGAGCCCGGCAAGGGCGAGCAGGGCGAGGCCCGTGAGGATGGCCAGCATGGGCTTAGGCCGCCATTGCAGCTTTGCGCTTTTCGGCGCGCCACCACATGCACACGCCGGTCAGCGCGAGCAGGCACATGGCGAGACCGACCAGGTCGATCCAGATCCATTCGCCTTCCTTGCCGAAAAAGGCCTGGCCGGTATGCAGGTCCATGATCAGCTTGCCCATGCTCAGCGGCTTGTCCGCCTGTTCGTTGGCGGCGCTGGCGAGGGCGCTGTTGAAGCGCTCGTTGCGTTGCCAGTTGCGGCCGTCCCGGCTGACGAGCAGTCCCTTGTCCTTGAGCGCGACGATGATGCTGCCGTCCGGCTGGCTGGTGGCCTGCCAGGCATCGCCTTTTTCCGCGCGCTCCCAGGTTGCGTCCTTTTTCAGCCAGATGCCGCTTTTGGCGGCAATGACAATGCCGAACGGCGCTTCGGCAATCGCCCGTACCTGGGTGCTGGCCAGCGCATCGACGGCGACCAGGCGATCGCCGGCCAGTTCGTACAAGCCTTGCTGGGTGCCGATGTAGCTTGTGCCGGCGGCGGTCGTCAGGGCGGCGCGCGGCTCGATGCCCATTTCCTTGGCGGCGCTCGTCCGGTAGCCGGGCAGCCACTTGGCGTTGACCGCAACGGCTTCGGTGCCGAGCGCCTTCTTGTGGGCAATGAATACCGCCGAGGCGCCGACGATCAGGATGGGCAGGGCGAGAATCAGGCTGCCCCAGGTGTGCCAGCTCCGGGCTTTGAGATTGAGTTTCAAGTGGGCGTCTCCGATCAGAGGCAGGGAAATGGGTTTGCGTCAGCCAATCAGAAGCGGCTTTCGAAGGTCAGCATCACAGTCGGCTTGGAGCGTTCGACCTTGAACTCGCTGGCGGTGATCAGGCCGGTCGTTTCGCTGCGCTTGACGGTCCACTCCTTTTTTTCCACCGAAAGCACGTTGCGGGCGATCAGCCGGACTTCGGCGAGAGGGCTGAATGCCTTGCCGAAATAAAGATCGAGGCCGGTGCGCGAACCCCAGGTCTTTTCTTCGAGGACACCGTCGTCGTTGGTGCTGTGCGTGCTGAACTTGGGGATGTAATTGACCGAGAAGCCGGCAAACGAGGCGGTCGGGCGATGCCGATAGTCGAGGCCGAGGTTGCTGACCCGTTCCGGCATTTCCTTGACGTCGAGCTTGCCTTTGCTCGGGCTGGTGATTTCGCCGCGCAGTTCGGAGTGATTGCCGACCAGGTTTAGCACATGCCCGTGCTTTTCGTAGAGCGGGAAACGCAGGTCGAGTTCCATGCCCCAGAAATGCGCGTCGCCGACGTTTTGCGGTCGCTTGACGTAACGGGCGCCTTCCAGCGCAGTCCGGTCTTCGATGAAGTCCTGGACTTCCCGGTTGTAGAAATTGACGCCGAGGATGCCGCGGCTGCCCATGAACAGTTTTTCGAAACCGGCCTCGAGACCGATTGCCCGCTCCGGCAGCAAATCCGGATTGCCGGCCTTGTCCGGGTCGCTGGCGGTACCGGTTTTCAGTTCGCTGAGTGGGTTGAGCTGGTCGAATTTTGGCAGCTTCAAGGTCTTGGCGAGACTGGCTCGCAAGTTCAAGTCGTCCATGATGGCCCAGCGGTAATGCAGTGACGGGTTGCTCGCCTGCTGGGTCGAACTGAGCGCGACGCCGTCGCCGCCCTGCGCTTCGCGCGAGGTGCGCTCGTAACGAATGCCGGGGGTCAGCCAATGGCGCGCCAACAGATTGATCTCGTCCTGGACGAAGAAAATCAGCTTGTCTTCGGTGATGTCGAAACGGTCGCGCACGCCCGATTTGTCGACGATCGCACCGGCCACGCCAGCCGCCGAAAAGGCCTGCTCGGTCTTCGGTTTGCGGCTGCTGTAGTCGGACTGGCGGACTTCCATGCCGGCCGAGATGCGTTGTGCGCTGCCGATGGCAAAGTTCAGGCCGGTGCCAGCGTAATTGATGCTTTCACTCAGGTCCTCGTACTCGGTCGCCCGCTTGGCGCCGGTGTAGACGCCGGTCGTTGCGTTGTAGCTTTGGGTCCAGGTGACCTTGTCTTTTTCCGATGTCGTCTGCTGGCTGCCGGCCTTGGCATACCAGGTACCCCAGGCGGTCTTGCCGTCATAACGACCGGCCAGACGGGCGATCTTGTCGTCCTTGTTCTCGGTCGTGGCGACCCGGCTGGTGATAACCGTGGTATTGCGCACGGTGTTGTTCTCGGTTTTGTCTTCTGTGCCGACCGAGATAAACGGTTCCAGCGTCAGTTTGTTTTCGCCGAAGCGCCAGGTCAGGCGCGGCGTGAACAGGAACTCGGTCTTGTCCACCGGCTTGGGCTTGTATTCGGTGGCGCTGACGGCTCCGGTCGTGATGTTGAAGGTCTTCTTCTCTTCGATGACGTTTTCGGCACCCTTGGTGTAGGAAGCGGCGAGCAGCAGGTCGATGTCGCCCCAGTTCTTGCTGGTCTGGACGATCACGTCGCCGACGTCCATCTTGCCGTTCTGGCCATAGGCGATGCGGGTCCGGGTCAGTTCGTCGACACGCTGCTTGAAGACGATATTGACAATGCCGCCGACGTTGCCCGACTCGTATTCGGCACTCGGGTTACGAATGATTTCAATGCGCTCGATCATGTCGGCCGGCAGACGGTCGACCTGCATCTGGCGCTCTTTTGTCGCGCCGGGCACCGCTTCGCCATTGATCGTGAATTGGGTATAGCCCTTGTCCAGGCCACGCATGCGGACATCCTTGGTCACGCCGGCCGGGCCGGTGAAGGAGGTGCCGGGCAGGCGTTTCAGGATGTCGCCGACCGAGACGTCGCCGAAGCGTTCGATTTCCTCTTCGGAAATGACGATTTTCTGGACGTTGCTTTCCTTGCGCTCGATCTGCGCATCACGCTGATCGGTGACGACGACCTGGTTGAGAAGCTTCTCGTCGTCTGCTGCCTGAACCGGGTGAGTGATGAAAGGTAGGCCGATGATGGCGGCGCTGATGATCCGCATGCGAGCCGTAGGGGGGCAAAAAGCCAGTGATGCGAGCACGGAAAAACTCCCTGAATGGAATTTGCGTGGCTGGCTGGGGCAGTTGCCGATGGCTCTGCTGGCTGGCTGGGCGATTGGATGTAAGTAAGTGTGACTAATTGTAACGTTGTCTTTTGTGGATGACAACCGTTCTCATTTAAAGGGGGCGTAGTTCATGCCGCGGTAATGCCAACTGTTGGCAGTCGTTGACTATTAGTGCCGAGTCTTTGTGTGCTCTGTCGCTGAGCCGGTCTCAGCTGAAAAGGTTGGTCAGGAGCAGGGCGATGGCGTTGAGGATGGCGTGTCGCCCCTGCGTTTTTTTGGTGCTTGCCTGATCGGTGGCAATCAGTTCGCTGCGCTGCCAGCGCCGGAAGTAGGTGGCAAGGCTGGTCAGCAGGCCAATCAGCAGCGGCCAGCCCGAGTCGAGCAGGGCGGCAAGCAAGCCAGTGCCGAGCAGCCAGAGCGTGGCCGGCAACAGGATGTCGGCCGAGCGCCCGTTCAGCACCTAGCTGAGACCGCCACAACGTTGGCAGACGGCCGGGAAGGCTGGCCCGGAGAACCATTTGCGCCAGTGCCCGACGCCGTTTGCGCAACAGTGCGGGCAGGCCGGCATCGAACTAGCCAGCGAGCAGCGCCGAAGCCGCCGCCGGCTTGATGATCTGGAAAGCCAGGGTTGTCCGGCCCCGCAGCTTCAACAACGCCTTGTCCTTGCTGACCAGAATGTCGGCGGCGCAACGGGCGGCCAGTTCCAGGAATTTCTGGTCGTCGCGATCCTTGCAGCGCGGCAGCGGCGGCGCCTCGCCGGCCGGTACGCATTTGACTAGGCCGCGGTAGCGGGCGTAGCGCTCGCTGATCATTTCCGGCGTCATTTTCAGTTGCGGGTAGGTCAGCACGCGCTGCAATTCGTCGAGCGTGCGCTCGTCGACAAAACACTCGATGCGGCCGGCCTCCAGCGCCGCCATGATCGGCACGGCATCGGTGTTGGCCCAGTGGAAGAGGTCGAGGACGACGTTGGTATCGAGGACGAAGCGCAGCATGGCGCGGATTATATGCGCCAGGGCACGGTTCCGTTCGGTGCTTGAGCGCAGAATCCAGCGGCTGGGCGTTCCATTGCTGAATGCGAAATACTTGCCAGGCATAAAGCTTTGTTACCATGTCGTCCCCGTTGCCGGCAGATGCCTGGCAAGCGGCCGGAAAACCTCTACCTCAGGACATCACCATGGCGCATCCCCTTGCCGGTCAGCCGGCCCCGCAATCCAGCCTGACCGACATTCCCGCTTTGCTGGCGGCCTACCGGAATTTGCCGGACGCCAGCGATCCGGCCCAGCGCGTTGCCTTCGGCACGAGCGGCCATCGCGGCACGGCTTTCAACGGCAGTTTCAACGAGGCGCATATTCTCGCCATCGCCCAGGCCGTTGCCGAATATCGCGCCCAGGCCGGCATCCGCGGCCCGCTCTTCCTCGGCAAGGACACCCACGCGCTGTCCGATCCGGCGCAGCAGAGCGCCCTCGAAGTCCTCGCTGCCAACGGCGTGCTGACGCATCTCCAGGCCGATGACGGCTACACGCCGACGCCGGTCATCTCGCGCGCCATCCTCGTCCATAACGCCGGCCACCCGGCCGACCGTGCCGACGGCATCGTCATCACCCCCTCGCACAATCCGCCGCAGGATGGCGGCATCAAGTACAACCCGCCGCACGGCGGCCCGGCCGACACCGACGTCACGGGCTGGATCGAGCAGCGCGCCAACGCCCTGCTGGCCGACGGCAATCGCGGCGTCAAGCGGCTTCCCTACGCGCAGGCGCTGGCCGTGCCGACGACCCGGGCCGTGGACCTGATGACGCCCTATATCGCCGAACTCGGCGAGGTCGTCGACATGGAGGCGATCCGCCGGGCCAAACTGCGTATCGGCGTCGATCCGCTGGGCGGCGCGGCCGTGGCTTACTGGCAGCCGATTGCCGAGCTTTACGGTCTCGATATCGAGGTGGTGAATCCGGCGGTCGATCCGGCCTTCGGCTTCATGACCCTGGATCACGACGGCAAGATCCGCATGGATTGCTCCAGCCCCTATGCCATGGCCAGCCTGGTCGCGCTCAAGGACCGTTTCGACATCGCCTGGGGCAACGACGCTGACGTCGACCGCCACGGCATCGTCACGCCCTCGCTGGGCCTGGTCAATCCCAATCATTACCTCGCGGTCGCCATCCAGTATCTGCTGAGCCACCGTCCGCACTGGTCGGCCGCAGCAGCGGTCGGCAAGACCCTGGTGTCGAGCGGCCTGATCGACCGCGTCGTCGGCGGCCTGGGGCGCACGCTCTACGAAGTGCCGGTCGGCTTCAAATGGTTCTCGGCCGGCCTGCTCGACGGCAGCATCTGCTTTGGCGGCGAGGAAAGCGCCGGCGCCAGCTTCCTCAAGCGCGACGGCACGGTGTGGACGACCGACAAGGACGGCATCATCCTCGGCCTGCTGGCCGCCGAAATCACCGCAGTCACCGGCCAGGACCCAGGTCGCCATTACCAGGAACTCGCGGCGCGTTACGGCACGCCGTATTACACCCGCATCGACGCGCCGGCCAGTCGGCAACAGAAGGCCGCCTTCAAGCAACTGACCGGCGACAAGGTCAGCGCCGCCAGCCTGGCCGGCGAAGCCATCACCGCCCGCCTGACCTGCGCACCCGGCAACGGCGCGGCCATTGGCGGTCTCAAGGTGAGTACTGCCAACGGCTGGTTCGCCGCCCGCCCATCGGGCACCGAGGACATCTACAAGCTCTACGCCGAAAGCTTCAAGAGCGCCGAACACCTCGCCGAACTGGTCCGCGAGGCGCAGGGTATCGTGACGGCAGCGCTGGCCGGGTAAGCGGGTACTCAGGCTTTGAAGGTCCCGGCATAGCGGTAGATCTGCCCGAACAGCGGATGCCGGAGCCGAAAATCCATGGCGAAACGGCCGTCGTCGAGCGCCGTTTCGACGATGCTGGTGTGTCCGAGGACCAGCCATTCCGGGATCGGTAACTTCAGCGCGCCGAGCTTGAGGACGAAACTGCGGCCCGTATAAATCAGCTTGCCGTCATCGACGCTGGCCGCCATGCGCAGCCCGAGGAAGGGATTGACGTACTCGATCAGCTCGTTGCCGCCGGCGTAGTGCCAGTGGCTCTTGAAGTAGATTTTCCGGCCACCGGCGAAACTGATCGTGCGTTTCCAGTGCTGGGTGCGGCCGTCCATCCATTTCTCGACGGTGGTCGGCACCGCCTGGCCGCGCCGGTGGAGCAGGGCGCCGATGCGATGCAGCAGGCTGAGCGGCACCTGCATGAAGCCGGGGTATTCGATATCCAGCGCCCCGACATCGGTATGGCTGGCCAATTGGTAATGCTTCTGCAGCGCGGGTGGTAGTTGTTCCCATTGCGGACCGAGTGCTTGTTGCATCAGGGCTTGCGTGTGCATGGCGGACTCCTTGGGTGAAAAATATTAAAACGTCGGCTTCAGAACCATCAGGAAATAGACCCCGAGCATGGCGATGAAGGCCGGATAGCCGAGCCATTCCCAGCGCCTCGCGTAGCGCCAGTAGCGTTCGGGCAGGGCTTCGTTGTTGGCGGCGGCCTGTTCGGCCATTCTGGCCAGGCGGACTTGCAGCCAGACGACGGGTAGCCAGCAGATACCCGTAATGATGAAGAGGACGATGGAGGCCATGATCCACGGCGTCGTCCATTCCCAGCCGGCCATGTGAGCCAGCCACAGGCCGGAGATCGGCTGGAAAATCACGGCCGGTGTGGTGAACCACCAGTCGGCACGGACCACCAGGCGGGCGACGTCGGCGATGCTGCTGACCCGGCCGAGGCGGTTGGTGAAGAACAGGTAGTAGGCCGTACCGAAGCCGGTGCCGACGATCAGCACCGAGGACAGGATGTGCAGGGCCTTCAGGATCAGATAGGTGTTCATGCTGCGTTCTCCTCGGATAACAGAATGAAAAGCAGGGCCAGGATGGGCAGGTTCTTGCTCAGCGGCCCGAAGGGGTGGATCAGGAATTCCGGCAGGCAGACAGCGATCACCAGCGAATAAACGGCGATCAGCGCCATCTGCGCCAGCCACAGCCGGCGACCGGGATGGCACAGCGTTGCCCAGCCGAAGGCGAGGTCGAGGCCAGCGGCGCCGTAGAGCGCGATGAGCGCCGGTGTGCCGCTCAGACCGGTGCGGGCGAGCAGGGCGAGGCTGGCGTCGATCGGGTAGAGGCCCAGACTGAGCAGGCCGGTGATCAGCCAGACCAGCGCCAGACTGGCGCGCAGCAAAGGATTGCGCCAGGCGGTCAGGGCGCTCAGGCGGGCAGTTTTGGCTGCGGCCGGCGGAATGAAATCGGCCAGGGCGCGCAGTGGCCGGCCGAGCAGGGCGGTCGGCGGCGTCGCCGCCGGGCTGCCGGTTTGCAGCATGCGCCAGCTGTCCGGCGTCAGCAGGGAACCGGACAGGCGGCCGAGCGCGTGGGCGGCGACCTGCATCAGAGGGGCCGGAATATTCAGGCATAGAGCCGGCGTAAAACCCATGGCGCGGCGGAACTCCAGCAGCATCTGTTTCAGCGTGAAGGGCGCCGGGCCGACCAGAT
Organism: Pseudomonadota bacterium; assembly: GCA_018261905.1. GTDB lineage: Bacteria > Pseudomonadota > Gammaproteobacteria > Burkholderiales > Rhodocyclaceae > Azonexus. The sequence goes on from JAGTRU010000028.1 coordinate 11,990, forward strand.
CGAGGCATTGGCCGGCCGGCGTCGCCGGGTCGAGCAGCCGGGCGATGATGGTGCACAGGTCGTCGATATGGATGGCCTGCAAGACCTGGTTGCCGCCGGCCGGCAGTGGCAGCACGGGCAGACTGGCGAGCTGGCGGAAAAAGCCGGCCGAATGGCCGTTGGCACCGTAGATCAGAGCCGGGCGGACGATCTGCCATTCGAGCGGCAAGTGCATGAGAAATTCGTCGGCCGCCCGCTTGCTCGTGAAATAGGATTCGCTGCCGCTTGCCGTGCCGAGCGCCGAAACCTGCACGACGCGACGGACGCCGGCCGCGAGGCAGGCGGCAAACAGGGCTTGCGGGCCGCGCTGGTGGAGGTCGAGAAAGCTTTTGCCGGTGCTTTCCGTGAAGATGCCGATACAGTTGATCACCGTGTCGATGCCGGCCAGTTGTTCGGCCCAGGCGGCGGAGTCAGGCGAGGCGAAGTTGAAGGACAAATCGCCGGGGCGTTGTGGCTGGCGCATTCCGCGTACGACCTGATGGCCCGCCGCTGTCAGGTGCCTTTCCAGCGCTTGACCGAGAAAGCCGCTGGCGCCGCAGATCAGGATGCCCATACGGCCTCCTTGCTGTTCTCGACGCTGGCGGTCTGGCCAGGCTTGGCCGGGGGCGGTACGCGTTTCCAGATCAGGCGGGCGAGGAAGGCGACGGCGAGCAGGATGCCGACCAGGCTCAAGGTTGCCGCCTGGCGGATGATCTCGGCGAGGGCGATCTCGCCGCCGCTGTGACCGAAAACCAGGACCAGCGCGAGCGGTGTGCCGGTGAGCAGGATGCCCGTGGTACGCACCCAGAAATTCGCCCGGTCGTCGGTGCCGCACAGATCGACGAGCAGGACGCGGGTCACCTGGCGCAGATGGGCGGTGACGGCGATGCCGACCAGTAGCGGAATGGCGATCTGCAGGAAGAGCGGAAGGAGTGATTGCATTTTGTGATATCCTGTTGTTGCGGTTATTTCTGTATAAACAGAAATTAAGGCTTTAAAAAATCGGGCCGGAAAGGCCCGTCGGGCAGGGCGAAAACTACTCGCCCTTGGTCTTGCGGATAGTCCGGCTGATCTTGGCGCCGACGCCGAGCATTTTCATCAGGGTTTCCGGCTTCAGGCGCAGCATCTCGTCTGACCAGGCGGTGAGGATCTCGATGAACTCCAGCGTCTCCTTGATCCGCGCTTGCGCGCCGGCTTCCTCGTTGGCCAGTTCCGGATTGTTGAGGAAGGACTTGAGGGCCGTGATGGTCGGGTCGATCTCGCGCTGCCGGCGGCCTTCGACGATGAGCTTGAACAGTTCCCAGACATCGGTCGAGGTCTCGAAATGGTCGCGCCGGTCGCCGCGCAAATGCACGATATGCACCAGCTTCCACGACTGCAGTTCCTTGAGACTATTGCTGACATTGGAGCGGGCAACGCCCAGCGTCGTGGCAATTTCCTCCGCCTCCATCGGCCGGCCGGCCAGATAGAGCAAGGCATGAATCTGCGCCACGGTGCGATTGACCCCCCAGCGGGAGCCCATTTCACCCCAGTGCAGGATGAAGCGTTCGGAGACAGGTTTGAGTTCCATGGGCTGGACTTTAGGTGTGTCTGTTATTTCTGTCAATGCAGAAATTTAAGGTGGTGGCTACCCGGCAGATTTTTGGCTGTCGTGGGGCATCGGCGGTAATTGGGGCGAGTAGTGAAATTGGCAACAGCTACCGGCAAGACGGTATAAGACATGACAAAAACCGTTATGACACGTTATCATCTAGCCAACAATAATGTCCCGAAACAAGAAGCCTTGGGACGCGGGGGGACATGTTCCGGTGGGTTTTCCAGTTGGAGCATGTTGTCGATAAACCGACGAGTATTTGCAGCCTTCGGACTCTGACGGAGCCGCCATTTCCTGATTTGATTGCCGATCACCCGCTGGTTTTGCCGCTGCTCGAGTTGGCTGACCTTCAGATCCGGGAATCGTAGTCGATGGGCAGGGAAAGGTCGCGTTTCGTGCCGTCTGGCTAAAACACTCAAATGTCTCGTCGTCAAATGCGAGTTCGAGTTGATAATGAAAATCCAGTCAATCCCGGTGGCACTACTTGTCCTGGTGACAGCTCCTGCTTATGCGGCAGAAACGGATAGCACGCTACGTTTCTATAACCGTACCGAGTTTCTGGTCCAGAGCGTAACCGGCGCTGGCAAGGCGCAGAGTTTCTACGATCCGGGCAGCCATCTCTTCCATGAAACCGACATCCTTGCCACCAACGGTCTGGGAAGTAGTTGGAATTCGCTGTTCAACGCCACGGTACGCTATACCGACTCTCGGCAATACGATCCGGACAATTTGTCGCTGCAGCGGATCCAGTGGCAGATCTCGGACGCCCAGACCCAGATCAATCTTGGTGACTATTTCGCGGTGTTTTCCCCGTATGCGATGACCAAGGGCATTAAGGGGGTGGCCTTCCAGCGGAATTTCTCCAACGACCAGAATTATGTACGCGCCACCTACGGGTCGTTCGACGGGCAATGGTCTTATCTTTTCCGAAATTCCCAAAACGAACCGATGGATCGCTTCGGTGGCGGCTTTCGCCTGCAGCAAGCGGGTGAAGACTGGCGTGTGGGAGCCAACCTGGTGCAGGCGGCAGACCGTTTTGGCGATCCCAATCGGCGAACGCTTGACGCCTACCGCCAGATCCTGCCCGCCGTCGATTGGGAGTGGCGCAATGGCGGATGGCTGGTTACCGGCGACCATGCCTATAGCGATACCAAGATTTCCCGGGCTGACGGCTCGCAGGACAATGTCAGTGGCTCGGCCAATCGAGTCGCTTTCCGCAGTTCGATCCGGACCTTCAACTTTGATGGCCTGGTCGAGCGGGTCGATCCGCGTTTTGTGACGCTGGGTGGCGGTGCCACCCCCGACCGCATGCGTTACATGCTGCGCGGTGATTGGCGGATGAGTGCGTTGTGGCGTTTCAACGGCATGACCGATTATTACTACAACAATCTGGACGGCCAGATCGCCACCAGAACGACGGTTACTTCCCTGGATTTGGGGGCAACCCGCCGGCGAGTGTTCGAGCGGAAGAATTCCAGTCTCAGCGTCGGGGTCAAGACGCGCGGCGTCAAGACGCAGAACGATACCACCGACGCGCGGACCGACCGCTTGAAACTGCGTTACAAAGACCGTTATCTGGATGATGTGCTGGATTTCTCGCTGGGCTGGGAAAAAACGCTGCAAGATGAGCGTAAGGGAACGGCACCCGGCGAGTTGGCAAGCTATCTTTACGATATTTCCTTGGGCATGCGGGCCAATGTCAGCAAGAACTGGCTGCTGAGGGGGAATCTCGACTTTGGCCGTATGGAAAATCAGAATCCGACGACGGGCAGCTTCGATGCCATGGATACCGTGCGTCTGGCGCTGACGGCCGAGGGTGTCGCCGGCACGCAGTTTGGCGCCTCCATCGATTACGGCAATAATCGCCTGACCATTGCCAATGCGAGTTCTCGGGTCGATCGTTATATGCTGTTCTGGCAAACCCAGCCGGCGTGGACCGGTGGCGGTTTATTGCGCGCTGAACTGGCCGATAACAACTATCAGTTTGACGATAGCAACAAGAACTTCCGGGAACACCTGCTGCGTCTGGTTCTTAACTGGAACCTCGATGTTGTGCCCCGATAACTGTACCGGAGAAAATAATCATGAATGCCATCTTAGCTAGCGTGCTCCGTTTCGTTTTCGTCCTCGGGGCCTTGTGTTCCTTGCTCCCGCTGAACGCCGGGGCCGCCTGGTGGGAATTCGGGCGCAGCGACGGCGAACCGTCGATTTCGTCGTTGCGTTTCAACAACGTCGATGCGGAGCAGCGCGACGATCTCTTGGTCTTGACCCGGGATGATCTTGTCGGCGGGCTGGTCAATGTCCGTGGCAAGGCCGAAGTACGCCGCGGCGATATTGGCCTGGTGGAGATTTCCCTGGATAGCGGCAAGAACTGGGCCTCCGCCGCACTGGGCGAGCGCGGCCTGTTTTCCTACGAATTCCGCCCGCAACTGGATCGCGAATACACCTTCCAGATTCGTGCCATCAGCACGACGGGGACGTCGACCGGACCGGAAGAGCACGATTTTAAATTGCTGGTGACTTCGGCCGATGGCGGTCGCGAAGCCCGTGCGGTATTCCAGAAATTGCTCGACGCCTATCAGCGCGAAGACCGGGCAAGTTTCATGCAGTATGTTTCCGACCAGTTCGAAGGCAATTTCGGGGCTCTGGAAGATGGCCTGAGCAAGGATTTTCGTTTCCTTGACGATATTCGCATCCAGACCCAGATTGCCCGGATCAATCGGCAGGAACGTATCTACGAAATCTATTTCACCTATAACCGTCAGGTTCGTTCGGCAAAAACCGGCGCCTTGCTGAAGGATTCGGCGGCTTCGGTGGTCGGTCTGCGCCTGGAATCGGGGGGCATGAAGTTGATGCGCCTGTCGGCGCCGTTGATTTTCGGCGTTTCCGAGGCCGAAGATGTGGCGACCTCGGTGACCGGCCAGTCGGTTGGACAGCAAGTGCTGACCATCGATGCCAGCGGCAATGTCGCCCAGGCCAGCCAGGGGCAGACGGCCTCCGCGTCGGGCTCGGGAAGCGGCACGAAAGTCCTGGCGGCGCGCGGCTTCAATAGTTTCGATAGCTTTGACTTCGATACCGACAGCACGGTTGCGGAAACCGGCATTCCTCCCGTTGATGGCGATATCGCCTGGAGCGGCGAACCGGGAATGCTCTGGTTGAGAAACGGCGTCGCGTTCAAGGCGATTACCTGCCCGATCAGCAGCGTGCAAACACTTCCGACCAATGGGTTCTCGGTGGGGGCGCAGCAAATTGTCGGTATTGCGGCTGGTCGTTGCTATGCCTTGAAGCTGTTCAGCGGCAAATATGCCGTTATCGAGATGGTGTCGATTGTTACGTCGGGGGGCATTGGGACGGGAACCTTGACGTTCCGTTACAAGTACCAGCCGAACGGTTCGCCGAATTTCTGAGGGGGAGCCCATTCCCGGCTTTCCCGGCAAGGCGGGAATCCCCTATGGCTGAAAAGTGTGGGTTCCTGACGGTGGGAATCGGTACCGCCTACAGCATGGAAGATGGGGAGATGGCCTCTGGATCATTTTCTTCCCAGGGCTCTCCGGCGTGAAATGGGACTGGATTCCGTGACTGTTGTCCGACAATTCAGTTCCCTGGAAAGGGGCAGGAAATGTGGTTTAGTAAGAATGATCAGGCACGCCGGCAACATGTCATTCCGCTACCCCGGCTTGCTCTCCGCCAACGCTGCGCCTTCGGGCTGCTGCTGATCGGCGCCTGTTCCGCCCACGGGCAAGCGCCGGCCGACGCGGCGGAGGAATCGAAGCCGCCTCCCGTGCTGGTCCAGAAACAATCGGCCGGCGCCGCGTTGCGTCTTGCCGAAACCGCCCTGCGGGAGAAACGCCCGGCGGACGCGGTGGAGGCACTGCGTGCCGCCTTGCGGCTTGACCCGTCGCTGGTCGATGCCCGGCGCTCATTGGCCGATACCTTGTTCGAGATGGGGCGGCGGGCCGAGGCGGGGCCGGAGTACGAACATCTGCTTGCCGTGCGACCGGATGCCGCGCTCTATGACCGGCTGATCAACTTGTTGCGCGGGGCGGGGAATACGATCGACGCTTTGCGTTTGGCGCAACGGGCCGCCCTGGCGTTTCCGGCGGATGGCCGGTTTGCCGCCCAGACCGTCGAGTTGTTGCTGCAACTGGGGGATGCAAAAGCGGCCCGCGAATTCGTCGACCGGCTCCCCAAGGATGTCTCGTCCGATCTGTTGCGGGCGCGTGCCGCGGAAAAACTCGGCGCCTGGGCCGAAGCCTACCAGGCCTATCAGCGGGCCAGTCGGGCCGGCGGCGGCAAGGTGGCCGAGGATGGCCGGAAGAAAGCCCGCAGCCATGCCGTCAAGTCAGGGCCTTGGCTAGTCTTCGCGCCGGCCCCCTGGGAGCCTGTAGCCGGAGCTGCGGCCTTCCAGCATCCGGAACTTGGCCTGGAGTTGAGGCTTGAGGCGAGTAGCTCGGGGGGCGCCCTCGAGAGCGCCAAAAGCGCGGTTTCGGCCAAGTATCCCAAGTCGCTTTTGGCGATGTTGCCGGCTGCAGACCGGACGGCGATCGACGCCAAAATCAAGGAACACCGGCCGGGTGCCGAGGGGCATTTCGAGACCTCCGACGAGGACCGGCAGCATGCCAGCGAGCAACTTGCCCAGGAGCCCGTGCGGGTTGAGGCCGAGTCGCTCGGCAAGGAGGGCGTGGGCTTTGCGTATGGCGTATTCAAGAGCGGCGAAGAGCCGGTTGGCGTGCCGGTTTTTGCCCTGGTGCCAGCGAAGCTTAGGCTGGTCTATGTTCTCTCCGGCAAGCTTGACTTGAACGCGGCGCGTCAGTTGTTGCAGGCCGTTTCGGCGGCTGGCGTAGTGGAGGAGTCGCCATGAACTCGTTGCGCAGGTTCCTGGTCGCGTTGGGTATCAGCCTTTGCCTGATGCCCGGACCGAGTTGGGCGGAGCGTCCCTGGGAGGAAATCGTCAGGGAGACCGAAATTGCCAAGGGCAACATCACACAGGCGCAAGGGGTGATCAGCGCTGCCGAGCAGAGGGTCCAGGAAGCCTTTTCGAAAGTGCAAACGGCCGAGCATTTCGAGGGGCCGCACTGGGTTACCCTGGAAAAGGCGATGGGCGACTATTCCACTACCTTCAAGGCGCAGCTGAAGACCATCGACAGCAATGTCAAAGCTCTGCTCAAGCTCAACCCGGCGGCCGATGTTCCGTATATTGAATTCAATCCGCCCCAGATCAAGCCCTCGCTCAAGGCGATGGAAACGGTGCGCGACGATTTGCGGCGGGCGGTGCTGAAAGCCAAGAAATTCAAGGCGGATCGCCAACAGGATAGGGCCAAGATTGCGCTCGAAATGGAAGGGCGGACGGAAGAACAGTTCAAGGATGTCGCCTTCGATCTGGCCGGCGTTCCGCTGAATGGCGACGGTTCCATCGATTACGGCGACCTGACGGCGAGCCTGCTGCCGTTTCCGGCGCAACTGATCAATACCGGTCTCAGCCTGACCTTCGGCCTGTATTTCTACGCCGAAGAGATGAAAGCCGGCGTTTTCCAGATCAAGACCTTCAAGGACCAGATTGCTTATGCCGATCTGGCGATTGAGCGGGCGGAAGCCAATGTGCGCTCGGCCGAGCAGGGCATTCAATTCCTGACCGGTTACCGCGAGCAGCGGGACAAGCTGCTGGCAGATTTCTACGAAGTACGGCGCGGCTGGGTGGGGGCCGCAGATCAGTCCAAACAGGAGAAGAAAAAGGAGGAAAGCCAGGAGTTCCAGAAGGAAATGGAACGTCCGAAAGTCGGCGCGTCGAGCTACTACGAGCCACCACTGCAGCCCTCCGAGATCGAACCGGAAGCCAACGGGGTACTGAAGGAACTCCAATCGGCGGCGCTGGCAGCAATGCAGGGGGGTGACCCGGATGCTTTTCACGGCATCATGTTGTCCTACGTTAAATCCTACCGAGCCAAGCATGAGCAGAACAGAAATGCCGTCAAGCAGGCCTCGGATGCCGCTAACCAAGCCCATCAAGGGATGCTGAGAGCGATTCAGCAGGCCGAAGCCAGTTATCTGGCGGCGGTGCGTGGGCGTTGCAACTGCGACCCGGTGTTCAAGAGCGCCGGCGAGGCTTACAACCGGGCTTACCAGGCGGCCTACGCCAGCATGACTCCCTACTATGCGGCGACCAATCGTGCCTATCGCGAGCAATCCCGGGTCTATTGGGTGACCGGGATCATCCGGGACGGGGTTTCGATGCTGAACCGGCAGATGAATGATTACGCCAGCAACGCTTCGATGATCTATCACCGGACCTTCGGCCAGAACCGTCGCGATTTCGATAATGCAATCACCGATTTCTATGCGATGAACGGTGTTTTGCCCGATCGCTATTCTCTTGAGTATCTGAAGCGATATGTGGCGGAACTTGACGACAGCATCCAGCACGATCTGCGTTGGGGACGCGATCCCGCGTCGTTGCGCAGCGGACTTTTGGCCTACGCCGAATCGGTGCGGCTGATGGGCGAGTCGGTTAAACGGAATGTTCCGGAATACAAGAAAGCCTCGCTCGAAGCCGCGCAGGTCGCCAAGCAATATGTCAACGAATTGAATGGAATGCTCGACAAGGACGCCATGATCATCGCCAGTTCCTGGGATGGCAGCCTATCCCGCATGTACTGGCCGTCCGGGGATTGGGACAACTGGGAACGGGCTGGCGACGAGCGCAAGCAGCGTATTGCCGACAACAAGAAATGGATCGAGGACAGCTTCAAGATCTATGAAAGGACGGACCTCGATGTGATTTCCAGCTTTCCTTACGACGCGCTGGCCCGCCAAATCGAGGAAAAGGCCGCCGGGCTTGAAGCGATTGTCGATCGTCTGGAGACCTTCAAGTTCCGACTGGCGAGCGCCAATGGCAAGCTGGACAAGGTGAGTCGCCAACTGACCGGGCTGGGAATCTACACCGCCCGGCCGAAGGCGGCCATAGCGCTGGCCACCGAAGAATTGACCCGTGGCGGCTGGGCCAGCCTCGGTACGGCCGTGGAAAACGCGATCGATCCGGCGACCCGCGAGCAGGCCAAAAAGTATGTTCCCTTCTACGCCAGCGGCATTGGCGTCAGGCCCAAGTTGCTCGCTGCCCAGGCGGCGCTCTATGCCGTGGCGCAGGTCGACATGAAGAACTACATTCAACTCCGTTCCCAGAGTCAAAATTATTTTGCTCCGGTCCATCCGGATCAGTTCAAACCCCTGGAAACCCAATGGCAGGCGCTGAGTCCGCTCTATGCCCAATTCGACAACCTGGCGGCCAGCGAACGGCTGGTGCTCGACCAGAACCCGCTGCCCGATAGCCGTCCGCTCGCCGCGGCGTTTGCGGCGATCCCGGAAGGGCAGCGAGGTCCCGTGCAGGAGAGTTATCGCCGCTTTTATACCGAGCAGGGATATCTGAATACCTATCTCACGACCAAATTGGAGGCCCTGCAGCCCCTGAGCGATATTTCGCGCAATAACGTCAAGGGTTACCTGGATGAATGGATCGGGGGCTACCCGAAAGCCTTGCAGGAATACAAGGAACGCGAGGAGCGCATGCAGCGGGAAGCCGCCGAGCGGGCCAAGCGGCAAGAAGAAGAAAACCGGCGGCGCACGGAAACCGATCTGGCGAGTGTCAAGACGCTTTACCAAAAATTTGCCGAGGCCTATCAGCGGCGGGATTTGCGCGCCGTGGTACGTTTCATGGGGGCCAATTGGCAGGCTGCCGATGGCACCGATATCGGCGAACTGGAAGATACCCTGTCCAACAGCTTCCGGGTCTTCGACACCGTGACCTTCAGTATTTCGGGTATGAATATCCGGCAAATCGGGGTCGGGAGTTACGAAGTGACCTACGATGTCCAACTGGTCGGCCGGATGACCCGGCGTAATATCAAGCATGAGGAAAAGTCCCGGGTCACGGATATCGTCGATGTGCTGCCGGATGGTCCCGTCATCAGCCGGACTTCTGGCGGCACCATCACTATCCGCTGATGTCTATATCTGGAATACTGCGCCGATATTTCGTCCCGACGGCAGACGAGTGTGGGCATGCCGTCGCCGATCGGACCAATGTCACGCCCCCGGAGGAATTAATTTATGGATAAACCAATCGTGAACAAACGACGGATGCTATCGCTGGCGCTGGGTATCGGTGCTGTTGTGATGATGACCGGGTGTGCCGATGTCCGGGCTGCCAAGCCGGACCCGCTCCGCAGTGAGGTTCAGCAACTGGTCGCCGGTCTTGAGCGAGGCCTGCGGGCAGGGGGCTGGAGCGCGGTCGAGCGCTACTACTCGGAAGATTTTCGCGGCAATACCTCCGATTTGCAGGATCATTTTGACGATCGGCGGCGTAACGAGCGTTCGGCTGACTGGATGCTGACCATCAACCGTATCCTGAGCCAGGACAAATTGATCAACGTTGCGGTGCGCTGGAATCATCGGTGGACCGATGCCAAGGGCCTGCCGCACAAGTCCGATGGCGTCAGCGAATTGATCTTACGCCGCGAGGCGGGCGAATTGCGCATCGTCCAGCAGAGCGGCGCGGGTTTCTGAGACGACAGACCATTCGTTTGCCATCGCTGCCGTGCCGGAGAGCAAGGACCAGGTCGGAGCCCGGCGCGGCTTATAATGCGCCCCTCTTTGTCGCTCTCGCCCCGGATCCGCCGCATGTCCCGCATTCTTCTCGCCCCGATGGAAGGGCTCGCCGACGATCTGTTGCGCGGCGTGCTGACGGCCATCGGCGGCTACGACTGGGGGATTTGCGAATTTGTCCGGGTTTCCAACACCCTGTTGCCGGCCAGGACCTATGAGCGCATCTGTCCGGAACTGCTCAACGGCAGCCGGACGGCGAGCGGTACGCCGATGCGCGTCCAACTGCTCGGTTCCGATCCGCATTTCATGGCCGAGAATGCCCGCCGATTGGTCTCCCTGCAGCCGGCCGGTATCGATCTGAATTTTGGCTGTCCGGCGCCGACGGTGAATCGCCATCGCGGCGGCGCGGCGCTGCTCGGCGAGCCGGAATTGCTGCACGAAATTACCGCCGCGGTGCGCGCCGAAGTGCCGGCCGGGATTCCCTTCACCGCCAAGATGCGCCTCGGCATCGACGATACCAGCCGGGCCGTGGACAACGCCCAGGCCCTGGCTGCCGCCGGCATCGACGAACTGATCGTGCATGGCCGGACCAAGGCTGATGGCTACCGGCCGCCGGCCCGCTGGGAGTGGATCGACAAAGTACGTGCGGCGATCGACATTCCGCTGATCGCCAACGGCGAGGTGTGGACCGTCGAGGATTTTCGCAATTGCCAGCAGGTGACGGGCTGTGCCGACATCATGATCGGCCGCGGCGCCGTCGCCGATCCGTTGCTCGCCCGCCGGGTGCGCGGCGAGGCGGTGGCCGGCTGGGCGGAGATCCTGCCCGGCGTCGGCGACTACTGGCGGGGCATCCGCCGCAAGGTGGTGCCGGTGCATGCCGGTGGCCGGCTCAAGCAATGGCTGGCCATGATGCGGCGCAGCTACCCGGAAGCCGAAGTGCTCTACCAGCAGTTGCGGCCGATCAAGGCAGCCGAGGATGTCGAAGCGGCGCTGCTCGCCGCCGGGATTCTCAAGCGCTTGCCGCGAGCGGCCTGAGCGACCGGATCAAGCGGGCGGAGCCCCCGGCCGCCAAACGGTCGGAGCTTGTTCGCCGCAACCGGGGAGGCGTTGCTTGCACGCTAAAACTTTAGCGCAGAGTCGTAAAGGCGTAGCGAGGAGTGTAAAAACAGTTGCTTGCAAGGTTTTTGCGGTTCATCCAGAAGGTGTTCTGAACAATCCGGGTAAGCCCTTGCTTTTCCTCGGCATCCCCGCGTCTCTGCGCTTCAATTGCATTTTCCAGGTTCACTCAGCATCAAGACTCACCCAGCGGCGCCCGAAGGCTCAGGCGGGCGGTCTGGCCGTGCCGGCCGTGGTCGTCGTGCCGGCCGCTGGCGCGTAGTCGGGTACCCGGTTCTTTACCGCCGGCTGCGCCATCAGGTAGGCATAGATGGCGCGCAAATCGCGCTCTGGCAGTCCGGCCAGCGCTTGCCAGGGCATCGGCGGCAGGATCGGGCGTGCGACGCCGAGATGCTTGCCGGTACGCATGGCCTGCATGAAGTCGCGCACCGACCAGGCGCCGATCCCAGTTTCCCGGTCCGGGGTCAGGTTGGCCGCATAGGTCATGCCCCATGGTCCGACGAAGGCGGTCATGCTGGCCGAGCCGGCCCAGTTCCAATCCCCATCGAGTTTTGGTGGGGTTGCCAGGCGGAGTTCCTCGGGGTGGCCGGAAAGGCCGCGTGTGTGGTCCTTCTCCGGTCCGTTGGGGCCCATTTTGAACGGTGTGTGGCAATCGACACAGCCGCCGTAGGCCACCAGATGGGCGCCGCGTTGCAGCAGGGGGGAGGCCGGAGCTTCTGCCAGGGCTGTCGATTGGGCGAGGATGCCGATGAGGGTGGCAATGGTGAGACGAGTGTTGGGCTTGGTCTGCATGCTATGAACTCCTTTTTGTTGAACAACGAATCTTGGGATCAGTAGTTGCTGCACAGCCGTTCCGCTGCCATGGCGATGGCTTCGGGCTGGGGGACATGGGCCTGTTCCAGGGGGAAGCTCGAAGCGGCCGGGGCATCTGGTCCGCCAAGGCGGATGATCGGCGCCTTGAGCGAAGCGAAGGCCTGTTCCGCGACCAACGCGGCGACTTCGGCACCGACACCGCATAGCCGGTTGGCTTCGTGCACCACGACCAGACGCCCGGTCTTGCCGACCGAGGCCAGGATGGCTGCTTCGTCCAGCGGTTTGAGACTGCGCAGGTCAATGACCTCGGCCGATCGTCCCCGGGCGGCCAGGCTTGCCGCCGCCTGCCGGCAGTGGTGCACGGTCTTGCCGTAGGAGAGCAGGGTGACGTCGCTGCCTTGGCGGGTGATGGTGGCCTGGCCGAGCGGAATGGGCGGCGTCTCGAGCGGTACTTCGCCGGGCAGGTGGAGCAGTCCGATGTCGAGAAAGAAGAGTACCGGGTTGTCGTCGCGGATGGCGGCCTTGAGCAGCCCCTTGGCATCGGCCGGGGTGCTCGGCATGACGACCTTGAGGCCGGGGCTGTGCACGAACCAGGCCTCGTTGTTGTGGTTGTGCTGGGCGCCGACGCCCCAGCCGGCGCCGCTCATGGCCAGGGTGACGAGGGGGAAGGAAAACTGGCCGCCGGACATGTAACGCAGCTTGCCGGCGCTGTTCACCAGTTCATCCATGGCGTAGCAAAGGAAAGGGGCGAACAGCAGGTCGATGACCGGACGCAGACCGCTACCGGCGGCACCGACTGCCGTGCCGGCAATGATGCCCTCGGCCAGCGGGGTGTTGCGGACACGGCGGGCGCCGAATTCGGTAAGCAGTTCGTGGCGTTTGGTGGCGACACCTTCGCCGAAGACGAGGACGCTCGGGTCGCCTCGCATCTCTTCACTCAAGGCGGCGCCGATGGCGTCATTCAGGGTCAGGCTGGGCATGGCGGTTCCTCAGGCGTAAACGTCGCGGCTCAGTTCTTCCGCGGCAGGGAAAGGGGAGGCATCGGCAAAGGCTTGGGCGACGGCAATCTGACTGTCTACCTTGTCGGCCAGCGATGCGGCCTGGGGCAGGGTCAGCCTGCCGTCGGCGAGCAGGCGCTGGCGGTAAATGTCGATCGGGTCGCGGGCCAGCCAGGCGGCGTGCTCGGCCGGGTCAACGTAGGACTGGTCGTCCGGCTCGAAATGGCCACGGCTCCGGTAGGTCCAGGTTTCCAGTAGAGAGGGCCGGCCACTGCTACGCACCTCGGCGACGGCCGCCCGGGCCGCGCTCAGCACGGCGTCGACATCGTTGCCGTCCACTGTCCGGGCGCCAATGCCATAACCGGCAGCCCAGGTCGAGACGTGTGCCTGGCACATCGCCTCGCGACGATGGACGAACGCCTGCCAGTGATTGTTTTCGCAGACGTAGAGAATCGGCAGCTTCCATAGCGCGGCGAGGTTGAGCGATTCGTGGAAGCTACCCTCGCAGGCGGCGCCGTCGCCGAAGAAGCAGACGACGATGCCCGGCTGCTTGAGCATGTCTTGCGCCAAGGCAACGCCGGGGGCGAGGGAGAGTTCGGCGCCGACGATGGTGGAGGTCAGGACGACGCCCAGTTCCTTGACCGAGATGTGCAGCGAACCGCTTTTGCCCTTGCAGTAGCCGGTGCTCCGCCCCATTACCTCGGCCAGCAGGCGGCCGGGGTCGGCACCGCGGGCCAGCAGGTGGCCGGCACTGCGGTGATTGGTGAGAATCAGGTCGCTGGCGGCGAGGGCGTTGATAACGCCGACGGCCGAAGCTTCCTGGCCGATCGAGGTGCAAGTGCCGGGCACCTTGCCGGTCGCGCTGCCGGCGACGATGGCGGTCTCGTAAGCGCGCACGAGCAGCATCTGTTCGAGCAGGTGGGGCGGGTCGATTTCGGGCTGGTTGAGGGGCATGACGGCTCCCGTTGTTGGCTGGTGAGAGCAAGTCTAGGCCGGCGGGAATCGGCCGCAAGATGGGCCGCCGACGCTTACGAATCTTTTAAGAAGCAGTGAATGAATATTTAAGGAAGGGGGGAGTCAGCCGCAAAATCAGCCTTCGACGAGTTGCAGCGGACGGTCCACCGCCAGGGAAAAACGGCCGCGGCTGGTCTTGGCCAGGTGGATGCCGGCGGCCCGCTCGGCGAGGCGGCGCTGGAGCAAAATCAGACGGGCTTCCAGGTTGTCGCTGACCCCCGGCAGGCGGATGCGCGGATCGACTCGCAAGCCCTTGTTGGTGAAGCAGGTGCGCCGGCGCTCGGTAAAGTCGGTGAGCAGTGCCCACAATATCGCGCCGGCGACACCTTTGATCAGGTAGTCGTCGTCGAGAAAGATGCTGTCGTTGGCGGCGAAATGCCGGATTACCAACGGCGGTCCGGCAACCGGCCGGGCCGCTCCCTCGGCGCCCGGCATCTCGTCCTCCTGTTCCGCGGTCTGTTGATGGTGATTGATCGCCAGGCCCAGTTGGGCGGCGAAGGCGACCAACGCATCCTCATCGTCGTAGCCGAAGTGCAGGTCGTTTACGCTCTCGACATAGAGCACCCCGAGCAGGCGCTCGAAGACGCCGATCGGCACGGCCAGTTGGCTGCGTGCTTCAGGCAGGCCGGGCAGCGGAATGGCGCTTTCCAGCGCGTCGCCCCCGCCGTCGGCGGCAATGCTGGCGCGTACGCTGCGTCCGTAGGTGTACTCGCTGGTCATGAAGCCGATGCGAATCGGCGTGCGCTCGCGCGCGCAGATGCCGATGACTCCCGCCCCGAGGGCGATTTCCGAACCGATGCCGGATTCCGGATAGCCCCGGCTGGCCAGCGTATACAGCCGTCCCCGGCCTTCATCATGCATCAGCAGCATGACGTGTTCGATGTGGAATTCGGTGCCCAGACAAAGCAGGGCGGTTTCCAGCAGGCATTCCAGGTTGCCGCAGCCAGCCAGGCGTTGCGTGGCGCGACGCAAGGCAGTCAGGTAATTGACCGGCGCTGGCGGGGGGGCCAGCGTCGCGCCCGGCACTTGCTCGATGGCCAGGACGCGGTAGATATCGGCGCCGAGTAGCTGGAAGACGCCGCTCATGCCGGTATGCGAAGCGATGCCGGCCAGCTTGGCCTTCATCTGCTCGAATAGCGGACCGTTCGTTTCGGTGCGCAGGTAGTGCAAATTCAGCCGGTACTGGGCACCGCTCAGGTGGCTGGTGAGAAGCAGGCGGACCGGCGAGCCGGCCAGGATGTTCTGCCGGGTGCGATTGAAAAACTGGTAGGAGAGGGCAACGTGCTCGTTGTCGATGAATTGCACCTGCGAGAGGTAGGCCAGGTTGGGCATGCCCTCGTCGTCGCAGGTGGCAATATGCCCGGGAATGGTCCCTTCCAGACATTCGCGGAGGGTTTCCAGACGGGGGCTCATCGGGCCCCTGCCAGCGCCTGGCCGGCCTTTGGCCCAGGTGTCTGGGAAAAGGCAGCGCAGGGCGAATAGAGCACGGTGACCAGATCGTCCACCGTGAAGCTGAACAAGGTGCGGACCACTGTTTCGAGCATGCCCAGGGCCATCACCTCGCCAACGAAATCGTTGATGTGGGCCTCGATGATGGGCAGATCGGCGGCCTCGAAGGCTAGGACCCGGGCGTCGATGCCTTTTAGCTGGACGGTGCGGTTGCTGCTGGGCAGACTGAAGACATTGGCTACCCGGCCGTTGCACCGGATGTTTTCGAGCAACTCCAGTGACTGCGAGCGCTTGATGAAAATGGCGATCTGCCGACCGCCATCGATGACCTTGCAGCCGACGCCCCGGCTCATGCTCGGCAGACGATCCGGGCCGCCGGCCGCCAGGCTGATACTGACGCCGCTCTGGAGGAAAGTGCAGTGGTCGCGGTCAAGCATGGGGCACGGGCGGGATGGGGAATAGGCCGATCATGTCGAAGTGATTACTATGTGCCTGCATCGACCACCAAGCCATGCCGGAAGTTCATTGCCAATTTCTGGGACGATGCCGGTGAACCGCGCGGCCAGCCCCGCGCGCTCGAATCAGTCGATCACGAAATCGACAAAAACAAGGGGTTTGACGGGGCGCGGTGGTCGTTTCGTCCAGGCCGCTACGGATCGCCCTTAGCCTGCCGCCATTTTTCTATAACGGCCGGCGCTACACGCCGGCTCCCATCGCGTTGGAATTGCGCCGTTTCGACGGTGGTATCGAGCCAATTAATTGTTGAACGGGCACGCCGGGCCAGGGGCTGGCCTGGCCCGGCCCGGGGGCGTCGCTCGGGCTCGGCTATGACAGGCATTGCCAAATGCTATTGGCTCGATCTCCGCCCGAAACCTACACTGGACCGTGCAGTCAATCACCAACAAGTAGAGGAGAGAACCATGTCCGCCGAATCAAAGTGCCCGTTCGCGGGCGTCGCGCCGCAATACGCGCAGGCTGGAGCCCCGTCGAACGAAGACTGGTGGCCCCATCAACTCAAACTGACCCGCCTGCACCAACCCGCTGTCGAGTCCGACCCGATGGGCGGGGCATTCAACTATGCCGAGGCCTTCAAGAGCCTCGATCTCGATGCCGTCGTCAAGGACCTCCATGCCCTGATGACCGACTCCCAGGACTGGTGGCCGGCCGACTTCGGCCACTACGGACCGCTCTTCATCCGCATGGCCTGGCACAGTGCCGGTACCTACCGCATCGGCGATGGTCGCGGTGGCGCCGGGAGCGGCAATCAGCGCTTTGCCCCCCTCAATAGCTGGCCGGACAACGTCAACCTTGACAAGGCGCGCCGGCTGCTCTGGCCGATCAAGCAAAAGTACGGCCGGAAAATCTCCTGGGCCGATCTGATGATCCTGGCCGGAAATGTCGCCCTCGAATCGATGGGCTTCAAGACCTTCGGTTTTGCCGGTGGGCGCCGGGACATCTGGGAACCGGAAGAAAACATCTACTGGGGCTCCGAGAAGAAGTGGCTGGATGACCAGCGCTACAGCCCTGGGCGGGAACTCGAAAAGCCGCTCGCCGCCGTGCAGATGGGCCTCATTTACGTCAATCCGGAAGGCCCCAACGGCAATCCGGATCCGCTTGCCGCGGCGCGGGATATCCGACAGACCTTCGCCCGCATGGCAATGAACGACGAAGAAACGGTGGCGCTCATCGCTGGCGGTCATACCTTCGGCAAGACCCATGGCGCCGGCGATGTGAAACATCTCGCGGCCGAGCCTGAGGCGGCCGCCATCGAGGAGCAGGGCCTGGGCTGGAGGAACAGCTTCGGCAGCGGCCATGGCGGCGATACGATCAGCAGCGGCCTGGAGGTCACCTGGAGCAACACGCCGACCAAGTGGAGCAACAACTTCTTGGCGAACCTCTTCGGCTACGAATGGGAACTGACCAAGAGCCCGGCCGGGGCGCAGCAGTGGACGCCGAAGGACGGCATGGGCGCCGGTACGGTGCCGGACGCCCACGATCCGACGAAGCGTCACGCCCCATCGATGCTGACCACCGATCTGGCCTTGCGCGTCGACCCCGATTACGAAAAAATCGCCCGGCATTTTTTTGCGAACCCGGAGCTGTTCGCCGATGCCTTCGCCCGCGCCTGGTTCAAGCTGACACATCGCGACATGGGGCCGCTCACCCGCTATCTCGGCCCGCTGGTGCCGAAGGAAGAACTGATCTGGCAGGACCCGATTCCGGCGCTCGATCACAAGTTGGTCGACGCGGCGGAGATCGCTGCCCTGAAGGCCGAGATTCTCGCCTCCGGTCTAGCCATCTCCCAACTGGTGACGACCGCCTGGGCCTCGGCCGCCACCTTCCGCGGCAGCGACAAACGCGGCGGGGCCAACGGGGCGCGCCTCCGCCTGGCACCGCAGAAGGATTGGGCAGTCAATCAGCCGCTCGAACTGGCGAAAATTTTGCAGAGACTCGAAGCGATCCAGAAGGCTTTCAACAGCGCCCGCTCAGACGGCAAGAAGGTGTCGCTGGCTGACCTGATCGTGCTCGGCGGTGGCGCCGCCATCGAGGCCGCTGCCGCGAAGGCCGGCCAGGAGGTCAGGGTTCCCTTCTCGCCGGGGCGGATGGATGCCTTGCCGGAGCAGACCGACGTAAATTCGTTCGCCGTGCTCGAGCCAGCCGCCGACGGCTTCCGCAACTACACTCGCCCGGGACTGGCGGGGGGCGCCGCCGAACTGTTGCTGGACAGGGCTCAGTTGCTGACCCTGAGCGCTCCGGAAATGACCGTGCTGATCGGCGGTTTGCGCGTCCTGAATGCCAACTTCGATCATTCCGCGCAGGGCGTGTTCACCCACCGGCCGGAGACGCTGAGCAATGACTTCTTCGTCAATCTCCTCGACATGAACACCACCTGGCAGAAGTCTGCCACCGCGGACGGCGTCTTCGAGGGGCGCGACCGGGCCACGGGGGAAATCAAGTGGACCGGCAGCATCGTCGATCTGGTTTTCGGTTCCAACGCCCAGTTGCGCGCCCTGGCGGAAGTCTATGCCAGCAACGACGCGCAGCAGAGTTTCGTCAGCGACTTCGTGGCCGCCTGGAGCAAGGTGATGAATCTTGATCGCTTCGACCTGGCGTGACCCGGCGGCCAGGAAGTCCCCTAGAAAAAGCAATCGAACCGCGGAGACGCAGAGATGCCGAGGAAAATCAGAAGCTTGCCCGGATTGTTCGGCTCCCCTTCCGGGTGCGTCGCAATATCCTCGCAAGCAACTGTTTGCACGTTCTTCTCTGCTCCTCTGCGACTTCGCGGCAAGGTTTCCGGGAGCAAGTCCCCGTTCCGCCATCGCTCATCCCGCCTTGGCCAGCCAGCCCTCGAGAAACTCGACGCAAACCCGGACCTTGGCCGAGGTCGACAGGCGTGAGGGCGAGACGGCCCAGACATCGACTTCCTGGGCGTAGTCGGGCAGCAGGTGCACCAGATCGCCGCGGGCGATGCTCGGGCCGACGTCCCACAGCGAGCGCAGGATGATGCCGTGGCCGGCGATGGCCCAGTGGTGGACGATTTCGCCGTTGTTGGCGGACAAGGGGCCGCTGATCTTGATGGTCTCGGTGCCCTGCGGGCCATGCAAAGTCCATTGACCGAACTGGGAATCGCGTTCGCGGGTGACGATACAACGGTGCGTGGCGAGTTCGGCCAGGCTCTGCGGCGTGCCGTGGCCGGCGAGGTAGCTTGGGGCAGCGCACAGGACGCGGCGGTTGCGGGCGAGGCGGCGCGAGATCAGGTTGGGTTCGTCGACCGCGCCGATCCGGATGTCGAGGTGGAAGCCTTCGCCGATCAGGTCCACCGGCCGATCGAGCAATTCCAATTCGATGTGCAGTGCCGGGTAGCGCAGAGCGAGCGCCGAGAGGGCCGGGCCGACGCGGTTGCGGCCGAAGCCGGAACTGGTGCACAGGCGCAGCAGGCCGCTCGGTTCGGCGCGCGCGCTGGAAACCGCTTCGCCCATCTGCTCGACGTCTTCGAGGATGCGCAGGGCCCACTGGTGCACGATGTCGCCCTGCTCGGTGAGGCTGACGCGGCGCGTCGTCCGGTGCAGCAGGCGGACGTGCAGGCTGTCTTCGAGCCGGGCGATGCGCTTGCTGACGTAGGCATTGGAGACGCCGAGTTCGCGGGCGGTGGCAGCAAAACTGCTTTTTCTGACGACGGTGCAGAAGAGCTGGAGATCGTCGAGCTGGGGCTTGTCGATCACCTTAGCGGTGCCCGCAAGGAGGCGTTTTTCCAGGCGCTGGGGCGGCCAGGCTCATTCGTGGAGTTTCCTCTCCATGATCTCTTTGAACGTGCCATCTTGCTTGATCAGCGCCAAGCCCCGGTTGAAGTCGGCAACCCGGGTTGCGTAGCCGGGGATTTTCTTGGAAAAGGCGTTGTAGAACAGCGCGGTCTTCAGCGGGGTGTCGAGGGCGACAATTCTCGACGCATCGGCGGCGAACTGCGTGCTCAGCAGGTCTTGCACCACCGCCCGCTTCTCGAGGAGCAGGTCGATCCGGCTGGCGAGCAGTTTGCGGAGATTTATGGCGACCTCCGAGGTGCTTTCTTTTTTGATATAAGCCGCCGCATTGAATTCCGGCGTGTAGGACGCCCCGATGACGGTGCCGACACTCAAGTTTTTCAAGTCTTCGAGTCGCTGGAAAGTGGCGGTGGACGACTTCAGCTTGAAGAACACCAGATCGGAACTGCCGATACTTTCGGTGTAAAGCATCTGGGCGGCCCGCTCGTCATTCCGGTAAACGCCGAGCAGGGCTTCCGCATCGCCGTCCATGACACTTTTCAAGGCGCGCGCCCAGGGACGGTACTGGATCTGTACCTTGTAGCCGACCTTCTTGAAGGCTGCATCGGTGACCGCAATCAAAAAGCCGCCGTCTTTCTCCTCGTCGGTGACAAATGTGACGGCTGTGGTCTGGGCGCTCAATGGACCTGCCAGGCAAAGGAGGGAAAGGGAAAACAAGCATCTCGCTACCTTGTTTTTGATGCGCGCAGGCGGCTTGGCGTTGGCGGCTTCGTGGCGGTATTCATTGTTCACGATATGTGAGTGACGAAGTTACGAATAGGAGAATTGTATGCCTTTCCGTTTCCAGTATTCTCGCCAGATCGCAATCCAACGAAAGGCCGGAATATGCCCCGTCACTCCATCGCAGTCATCGCCGGCGACGGCATCGGCAACGAAGTGATGCCCGAGGGGCGGCGCGTGCTGGAAGCTGCCGCCGCCAAGTTCAATATAGGCCTCGAGCTGACCACTTACGACTGGGCCAATTGCGACTATTACCTGCAGCACGGCCAGATGATGCCGGACGACTGGTTTGCGCAACTGCGCGGCCACCAGGCGATCTTTTTCGGCGCTGCCGGCTGGCCGGCCAAGGTGCCCGACCATGTTTCGCTATGGGGTTCGCTGCTCAAGTTCCGCCGCGAGTTCGACCAGTACGTGAATCTGCGCCCGGTGCGCCTGATGCCCGGGGTGCCGTGTCCGCTGGCCGGGCGGCAGGTCGGCGACATCGATTTCTACGTCGTGCGCGAGAACACCGAAGGCGAGTATTCCTCGGTCGGCGGTCGGCTGTTCGAAGGAACGGAGCGCGAAGTCGTGCTGCAGGAGGCGGTGTTCAGCCGCCACGGCGTGGATCGCATCCTCAAATACGCTTTCGAGCTGGCGCAGCGCCGGCCGAAGAAGCACCTGACCTCGGCTACCAAGTCGAACGGCATCGCCATCAGCATGCCCTACTGGGACGAACGGGTGGTGGCGATGGCCGCCCAGTACCCGGAAGTGCGCTGGGACAAGTCGCACATCGACATCCTGACGGCTTTCTTCGTGCTGCATCCGGATCGCTTCGACGTAGTGGTGGCTTCCAACCTGTTCGGCGACATCCTTTCCGATCTCGGTCCGGCCTGCACCGGCACCATCGGCATCGCGCCTTCGGCCAACCTCAACCCGGAGCGCACTTTCCCCTCGCTGTTCGAGCCGGTGCATGGCTCGGCGCCGGATATCTACGGCCGCAACATCGCCAACCCGATCGGCCAGATCTGGTCGGCGGCGATGATGCTCGACTTTCTCGGCAACGGCGATGCCCGCTACACGGCGGCGCACGACGCCATCGTCCGGGCCATTGAAACGGTGCTGGTCGATGGGCCGCGCACCCCGGACATGGGTGGCACGGCGAATACCAGCGAGGTCGGTCAGGCCATCGCCGCGGCGCTATGACGAGCTTCGCGCCGACGGCCATCCTCCTTTTTCTGGTCATGGGCGCCGGCCTGGGCTGGGTCGGCGGTTTGCTCGGCATCGGCGGCGGCATCATCGCCATTCCCATCCTGGCCATGCTGTTCGACATGAGCCAGCAGATGGCGCAGGGGACGGCCCTGGTGATGGTCACGCCGAACGTGCTGCTCGCCTTCTGGCGCTATCACCAGCGCAATCCGCTGCCGCGGCGCAGCATCGCCTGGCTCGGCACGGTTGCCCTGGTCGCCACCTGGCCGGCGGCCCGGCTGGCGGTGCGGCTCGATTCGCGGCTGTTGATGATCTGTTTTGCGCTATTCCTGATTGGCTTGTCGCTATACTTTTTCTGGGGGAGCCGGCCGGCGGCGCGTCCGGTTGATCCGCAGGCCGCCTGGAGCGAACGCTGGTTGCCCGGTGTCGGTCTGCTCAGCGGTTTCTTTTCCGGGTTGTTCAGTGTCGGTGCCGGCCTGGTTGCGGCACCGATTCTGGTGCGCTGTTTCGGCAAGCGCCAGGCCGTGGCGCAGGGCATCGCCCTGGCCGTGGTGGTGCCCGGTGCGCTGCTCTCGCTGGCGATCTATGGTGAAGCCCGCCTGGTGGACTGGCCGATCGGCCTGCTGCTCGCCGTCGGTGGCATGAGCACCGTTTCCTCCGGCGTCGCCTGGGCGCATCGGCTGCCGGAACGCCGGCTGCGGCGGATCTTCGCGGCGATGTTGCTGCTCACCGCGGGGCTGATGATCCGCGCCGGCCACCTGGGCTAAATGGCCAGTCAGGCGCGGCAGCGCAAATTGCCGGTTTGGAAAAGCGGCTTTTCTTGCGAAAATGGCGACCCTGTCGATCCCTCTCCGCTGCTATCGAATCGTGCCGCTCGCCCGTCGTAATCCCCGCCTCGTCGTTCCGGCCGCCTGATGGAAGGCAACTCGCGTTTGATCAGCAGCGCCCAGGACGGGCCGCACCGCGATCTGGAGGATATGGTGCACCGCCATCTGGCGCATCCGTTCAGGAAGCCCATTGCCGACTACAACCGGCAGGCGCTGGCCACGGCCCTGGCCGCCCGCGCCGCCTGGAACCCGGCGGCACCGCTGATTCTCGATGCCGGCTGCGGCGTCGGCTGGAGCACGCAGCGCATCGCCGAATGTTTTCCCGAGCATTTCGTGCTCGGCGTCGATCAGTCGCTGGATCGCCTGAGTCGCGGCAAACCCTTGCCGATGCCGGCCAATGCCCTGCTGCTGCGCGCCGATCTGGTCGATTTCTGGCGCCTGCTGGCGGAAAGCGGCATCCGCCTGGCCCGCCACTACAATCTCTACCCCAATCCCTGGCCGAAAATCGGCCATCTCGCCCGGCGCTGGCAGGGGCATGCGGTGTTTCCGGTGTGGCAGGAACTGGGTGGCGAGCTGGAATGCCGCAGCAACTGGCGCATCTACATCGAGGAAATGGCCCTGGCCCTGAGCCTGCTCAGCGGCCAGCCGGTCGCCGCCGAACCGTGGCAAAGCGACGACCCGATGACGCCTTTCGAGAAGAAATATCTCGCTTCGGGCCATCAACTGTGGCGCTGCCGGGTCAATCTGGGATGAGCGTCTGCCAGAGCTGTGGCGCCTGTTGCGCCAGTTTTCGCGTCGATTTCCACCCGGTCGAGCTGGCCGGCGGCGCCTTTGCCTGGGGGCAGGGCGTGCCGCTCGGGATGACCGTGCCGGTGACCGCCAACATCGTCCGCATGGCCGGTACCGATGCCGCCCAGCCACGCTGCGTGGCGCTCGTCGGCAACATCGGCGAAGCGGTCAAATGCAGCATTTACGACGGCAGGCCGTCGCCCTGCCGGGAATTCGATACCGAGCACGCGGCCTGTAACCGGGCGCGTCAGCGCTGCGGCTTGCCGCCGCTCTGATACGACTCGTTCGAACAGGCGGCGTCGGCGAACTGCTGGTCGTGGAGATGGCGCCGGTGTTTTAACCGGCGGACCGGGATGCTACGGCAAGTTCCTGTGCGGGCAGGCAGCGTTGTTGCCGGTGTTTTCCGAACTTACTGCTGTCTTGCTCAGAGGTCGTTTTTCAGGGACGTCGCCGCGCATTTTTCACAGACCTCCCAGGGCAGGCAATCGCAGATTCGTGCGCGCTCGACGTAGGCGCTGCCAACCCGGACCTTGCCCGTGGCCTGTTGGGTTTTGCCGCCTGGCCCCGGCGTTGCGGCGGGCGCCGCAGCGTCATGGGCGGTCGGCGACCACTTGGCAAACGGCGTCGGGTCGACCGCGTCGGCAACGTACCAGATTTTGCGGGTGGCATCCCAGCGGGCGCCAAGCTTTTTTGCTTCGTCCTTTTCGGCGAAGGGAACTTTCAGATTCATCCGCATTTTGTCTGCCCTGGTGTTCGTGTTGCCGGCGAGATGGTGTTTTCCGGTAGCGGTAGCGGCCGGCAACGAAGGACGCGAATTATAGTGAAACTCGGGCAACCAGCCCGGAAAAACTAAACCCCTCGGGCTTGGACGCCGAGGGGGCGGGCTGGCAGGCTTGGCAAGCGGCGCTTGTTGCCGGTGGTTTCTGAGCATCCAGCGACTTCCCGGTCGAGGCGGGACGGAGTTTACCCAGCGATCGGGAGGCGGTCGGTTTTCAGGGTGTCGCGGCGAAAGTCTGTTGCATGATCGCAGCGAAACGCCGGGCCAGGGCACCGGGTTGCAGCGGCAGGGCGAGGGCGCTGCAGGCTTTGGCATCGTCGTCGGCGAGCGCGCGATAGACCAGGCCATCGCTGGCCATGCCGGTCATGCGTTCGGGGATGACGGCAATGCCGTGGCCGGCAGCGACCAAGTTAAGCATCGAGGTCTTGCGCGAAATGACGCGGGCGGTTTTCGGCACGAAGCCCCGGCGCAGGCAGAGGTCGGTGACCAGGCGGGCCAGACCGCCGCGTTCGCGATGCACGGCCGAAACGAAGAATTCGTCGCGGAGTTCGGCCAATAGCAGGGTTTCGCGGCCGGCCAGCGGGTGCTGGGCCGGTAGCGTGACCCACAGCCCCTCGGCCGGCAATTCGCTAAAACTGACGCCGGGATCGCGGCGCAGCAGCGGCAGGCGGACGATGCCGAGATCGGCACGTCCGGCGGCGAGTTCGCCGATCTGGGTTTCCGACGCGACGCGGTCGAGTTCGATGCGGGCGCGCGGGCAGGCTTCGAGAAATTTCCCGATGGCCGGCAGCAGGCTGGTCGCCGGGATCGAGCTGGAGTGCAGCAGGTGCAATACGCCGGCTTCGCCGCTGGCGAGCTGGCCGCCTTCTTCGGCCGCCGCGGCGAGCATCTGTTCGATGCTGCGCACCCGTTCGCGATAGACGCTGCCGGCCGCTGTCAGGCGGACGCCACGGGCTTCCCGGGTAAACAGCGGAAAGCCCAGCTCGGTTTCGAGCAGGGCGATTTGCCGGCTCAGCGCCGGTTGCGCGACGAACAGCGCGGTGGCGGCCAGGGTGAAGCTGCCAAGGTCGGCAACGCTGAGGAAATAGCGGATCTGCTTCAGGCTGGCCATGCTTTTTTAGAATGAATTGGCGTCTAATTTGATATTTGTCTTATACCTGAGTGGCTCGCAAAATGAAATCCAGTAACTACCGGAGCAGGCGCCATGGGCGATTTCATTTCATTGTCGCAACAGATCGATCATCCCGCCCAACTGCTGTTGGGCATGGCGGCGGTGGTGGTCGCCTACGCGCTGTTTACCCTGGTCGGCTTCGGCTCGGCGCTGCTGGCGAGCCCTCCCTTGGCCTTGCTGATGCCGGTGGCGCGGGTGATTCCCCTGCTCGCCCTGCTCGATTTCGCCGGCTCCTCGCTGCGCGGTTGGCGGGCACGCCAGGAACTGGCCTGGCCGGAACTGCGCAGCCTGCTGCCCGGCATGCTGGCTGGGCAATTGTTCGGCGTGCTGGTCCTGGCCCGCCTGCCGGCCAACTGGATGGCCCTCGGCCTAGGCTTCTTCGTGGTTGTCCTCGGGCTGCGCGGCCTGTTCGCCGGGCCGGCGAAAGCTCGCGCGCCGGCCGGGCCTGCGCTGCTCTACGGGCTGTTCGGCGGAGTTCTCGGCGGTCTGTTCGGCAGCGGCGGTTTCGTCTACGCCAGTTATCTCGAACGCCGGTTGGCGAGCCGTACTGCGTTTCGGGCGACCCAGGCCGTGTTGATCGCATTGTCCACTGGCTGGCGCATCATCCTTTGCTTTTCCATTGGTCTGATCGATTGGCGGCTGCTCGCGACGACCCTCGCCTTCCTGCCGGCCATGGCCATCGGCGTCTATTTCGGCCATCGCCTGGACTTACGGCTCGGCCGCGAACAGCTATTCCGCCTGCTCAACGGCCTGCTGCTGGCGAGCGGCTTGAGCCTGGTGTTGCGTTTTGCCGGCTAGATCCTTGCCCCGGACGCGGAGGGCGGGGCAATCGTCCGCCGGTGCCGCCGATGGGCGGCGCGCGCCGCTTGTTTGCTGGCCAGTTGGTCGCCATGTTTTTGCTTAAGGCTGTCCAATTGGTGCTCGGCTTCAGCCTTTTGCCGGATTGCCCGGCCTTCTCAGAAGGCCGACAGGGTCGCGACTACTCGTCCCGGCTCGATGCGGACCGAGCGCAGCAACCAGCGTGCCGCGATTTCCTGGGCGTTGCCGTTTTCGCGCAGGGTATAGACCGGTTTGCTCCGGAAGTAGGTGGAAATCAGCGCATTCACCGTGCGGCGGGCGGCCGGCTCCGATTCCTTGGCCAGGGCCTGCGATTCGACCGAGTCGGCGACCGGATTTTCCAGGAAGAAGGCCTTGGCGTTGTCGTCGTAGCGAATGCCGGCGGTGCCCGTGACATCGACCGGGATGCCGGGGTTGCCGAGGAGGGCGACATGGATGCGGGCGCTAATGCCGACCCGGCCCTCGGGCGTGCCGAGCGTGATATGGGGCGGTTCGGCCAGCGAAAAGCTCATTAGTCCGCCGTAGTTCTTGGTCAGCGCGCCGGATTTGGCGAGGGCGCTCTGGACCTGGCTTTCTGAGAAGGAAACTTCGCGGTCAAGCGGTCCGGCCAGGCCGTTTGCGGCGTAGCTAACCAGGGTGGCGAGGAGACAAAGGGCGGTTCGGATTTTCATCGGGGTTTCTTGCTCACACAAAATGGCAGTCTAGCAGTGCTCGGACATTAATCCAGAACCTTGGCGTCGGGCTCAGGGGGCTGAGAAGATCGGCCAAGTGGTGGCCGCCAGCGACCCCGCCGCCCACCCGGAAGGCCGGGCGAAGCCAGGCAAGTCGTTGTTTATTTACCGTCTCTCGGCGCGGCAACGGCATTTTCCGGGATTAATTCCATTTATCCCCGTTTTGGTCGGGTAAGTCTGTGGATAAGCTCTGGATTGTTGCGCTAGAGCCTTGTCCGGCAAGGGAAAAGAAGCGTCGCCTAAAAAATGGGCGGGTGCTGGCTTCGGTAAAATGGGCGTTCGTTGGGCAATTGCATCTCGATTTGAGATGTCTGCTATCGCAATAATTCAATTTACCTGATTTTGCCGCTTGGCTAAGCTCCGTTTCTTTACTTGCCGGGAGTCAAATATGCCCTACGTCAATATCAAGATCACCCGCGAGGGGGCCAGCGCCGAGCAAAAGGCCGAACTGATCAGCGGCGTGACCGCGTTGTTGCGCGATGTGCTGGGCAAGAATCCGCAGACCACGGTGGTCGTCATCGACGAAGTGGAAACCGACAATTGGGGCATCGGCGGCGAATCGGTGACGCTGCGGCGGCAACGTGGGCAATGATGGCAATGCCGGTCGGGGATAAATATTACTTATCCCCGTTTGGGTCGGGTAAGTCTGTGGATAAGCTCGGGACAAGTGCGCTATCTGCCTGAAGCAGTGCGGAAATTCGTCGTTGCCTATTAAATAGGCAGGGCGGGCGCAGCTATCGACTGGCGTTGAAGCCGGGGCTCGTCCTAAGCCTTGTTTTTCAGCCGCCGTTTGCTGCGCTTCCCGCTCAATAACTGAGTTTCGATGACTTCCGCCGGTACCGGCCGGGAGAACAGGTAGCCCTGCAGGTAATCGCAGTTCAGACCGAGCAGGCGTTGTTGCTGGTCGACGGTTTCGACCCCTTCGGCGACGACTTTCAGGCGCAGGCTGTGGGCCAGCGCGATGATGCCGGTGACGATGGCGAGCGCGTCTTCGTCGTGGGTGATGTCGCGGATGAAGGACTGGTCGATTTTCAGCGTATTGGCGGGCAGGTGCTTGAGATAGGAGAGCGAGGAGTAGCCGGTGCCGAAATCGTCGATGGAGAGCTCGATACCCAGGCTGCGCAGGTCGCGCAGCAGGTCGATACAGGCGCCGGCGCGTTCCATCAGGACGCTTTCGGTAATTTCCAGGACCAGGGCCGAAGCCGGCAGGCCGCTGTCGTGCAGAGC
The DNA here is from genome assembly GCA_018261905.1 of Pseudomonadota bacterium. GTDB lineage: Bacteria > Pseudomonadota > Gammaproteobacteria > Burkholderiales > Rhodocyclaceae > Azonexus. The sequence continues at coordinate 40,171 of JAGTRU010000028.1, forward strand.
GCTCAGGATGATGGCGCGGAGATCGGGCTGCTCCAACTGCTTGGCGGAAATATTGACGGCCACGTGGAGGTTCGTCGAGCCGTTGTCCAGCCATGATTTCGCCTGTATGCAGGCGCTCCGCAGGACGCGTTCGCCGAGCGGCAGGATGAGGCCGGTTTCTTCGGCGACCGGAATGAAATCGGCCGGCGAGATGATGCCGAGATCCGGATGCAGCCAGCGGACCAGGGCTTCGACGCCGACCATTTCGCCGCTCACGGTGTTGACCACCGGTTGGTAGAAAACGCTGATCTCGTTGCGCTCGAGCGCCCGTCGCAGATCGTTTTCGACTTTCATGCGCTCGGAGAGCACCGATTCCATGGCCGATTCGTAATAGCAGAAACCGCTGCCGTTGCGTTTGGCGCGGTACATCGCGGTATCGGCGTGGCGCAGCAGGTTGCTGACATCGACGCCGTCGGCCGGATAGAGCGAAATGCCGATACTGGCGGTGATGACGATTTCCTGGCCGCACAGGGTGAGGGGCGCCGACACCGTGCGGCAGATGTTCTGGGCGACGCTGGCGGCAACGCCGGCATTCGGCAGGTCGTCGAGCAAGAGCGTGAACTCGTCGCCACCCAGGCGGGCGACGCAATCGTCGGTGCGCACGCAACCCTTGAGGCGATGGGCCATGGTGGCCAGCAACTGGTCGCCGGCTTCGTGGCCGAGGGTGTCGTTGATGAACTTGAAGCGGTCGAGGTCGAGGAAGAGCAGGGCGAAGATGCCGTTGCGAGCGGCGCTCCGCTCGATGGCGCGGTTCAGGTGATCGACCAGCAGCAGGCGGTTGGGCAGGCCGGTCAGGGGATCGTTATAGGCCAGTTGGCGGACATGGCGTTCGGCCCGGGTGGCATCGATGACACGCCGTACCCGCTGGTTGACCACCGACAGGTGGATCGGCTTGGGAATGAAGTCGCTGGCTCCGGCTTCGAAGGCGCGCTCGATCGACTGGCGGTCATCGAGGGCGGTGATCATGAGGATCGGAATGTCCTTCCAGCGTGGCTCGGACTTCAAGGCGGCGCAGGCGGCGAAGCCGTCCATTACCGGCATCAGGGCGTCCATCAGGATGGCATCGGCCAGGTTGTTTTCCAGCCAGCCCAGGGCCTCGCTGCCATCGCCCGCTTCCTCGACCCGGAAACCGCTGCGGTAGAGGGCGTAGCGCAGCGCCGAGCGGGTGCTGCGGTCGTCGTCGACGACCAGCACGAGCGGCGCGTCGTCGCGCAAGGGCGGCGGGAAGTGGGTTGGCGTGCCATGCAGTTGGCCGAGCAGGGCCGGTTCGACGATGGCGAATTCGGTCCGCAGCTGCCGCAGCAACTCGCTGTTGCCGCTTTCGATACCGGCCTCGGCCCGGCTTTCGATGTTGCGGGCGAGATCGGCGACAGCGGTGGCGCCCAGATTGCTGGCGGCGCCCTTGATGACATGGGCGAGCTGACGCAGGGTGTCGGCGTGCTGGCCGACAATGGCACTTTCCATTTCGACCAGATAGCGCGGCATGTCCTCGAGAAATGGCCGGATGGCTTCGCCGAGCGAGTCGCCGAGGATTTCCCGCAGGCGTTCCATGACGCCGATGTCGAGCGATGGCGGCGCCGTTTCGTCGCTCGCCGCCTGATCCGGCGGCGGCAAGGCGGCGGCCTGCCAGTGCAGCCACTGCTGCAGGCGGGCGGCCAGCGCATCGACGGTGAGCGGCTTGGCCAGGTGGTCATCCATGCCGGCCATCTTGCAGCGCTCGATGTCGATCGGCAGAACGTTGGCGGTCATGGCGATGATCGGCGTCCGCCGGCCGCTGCCTTCTTCCAGGCTGCGGATGGTGGCGGTGGCCTGAAAACCGTCCATTTCCGGCATCGCACAGTCCATCAGGATCAGGTCCCAGTGGCCGTCCTGCCAGTGGGCGACGGCTTCCAGGCCGTTTCTGGCGATGCCGCTGGTGCAGCCGAGCAGGCGCAGCATGCCGGCGGCGACGATCTGGTTGGTGGCATTGTCTTCGGCGATCAGGATGTTGCCGCTGCGCGTCGCGCGCGGTTGATTTTCGGCCGCCGCCGGCGGGGCCTGGTTGGCCATGCTGCACGGGGTGGTGAACCAGAAATGGCTGCCCTGGCCCGGCCTGCTGCTGACGCCGATTTCGCCGCCGAGCAGATGGACGATCTGTTTGCAAATGGCCAGGCCCAGCCCGCTGCCACCATAGCGCCGGGTCGTCGAAGTATCGGCCTGGGAGAAGGAGTCGAAGATGCTGGGCAGGAACTCCTCGGCAATGCCGATGCCGGTGTCGCGTACGGAAAAATGCAATTGTTGCGGGTCGCCGCGGCGTTCGACCTGCAGCGTCACCGAGCCGTGCTCGGTGAATTTCAGCGCATTGCCGAGCAGGTTGATCAGGATCTGGCGGATGCGCGCCGGGTCGCCGGACAGTTGGGCCGGGACTTCCGGGGCGATCTGGGCGCTCAGGCTTAAGTCCTTGCTCCGCGCCTGATGGCGGAACATGTCGATGACGCCATCGATCAACGGCCGGATGGCGAAATTGCAATGATCGATTTCCAGGCGGCTGGCTTCCAGCCGGGAGAAGTCGAGAATGTTGTTGATCAGTTCCAGCAGGTATTGCGAGGAATCCCAGGCCAGGCCCAACAGCTCCTTCTGCTCCGCGTCGAGGCGGCCCAATTTCAGCATGTCCAGGGTGCCGATCACGCCATTCAGCGGGGTGCGGATTTCGTGGCTGACGGTCGCCGCAAAGTCGGCCTTCAGCTTGGCGAAGCGCAGCGCACTGTCGCGGGCGGTACGCAATTCCTGCTCGCGTTGCTCGAGCGCCTCCATCATGCTGTTGAAGGCATGCGCCATGTCGGCCAGGTCGCGCGGGCCGGAAAGATTGGCGCGCAGGCCGACTTCGCCTTTCTCGGCGCGCGCCATGGTGTCGGAAAGGTCGGACAGCGGCCGCGTCAGGCGGCGGGCCAGGAGGCGCAGGCCGAGGATGAAGAACAGCGTAAAGGCGATGCCGGCAGCAAAGTTGACGATGAAAACTTCGCGGACCAGCGCCTTCAGCGTCGCCTTGCTCTGCTCTATGACGACGAAGCCGAGCAGGATGTCCTGGCGGTCCGTCGTCTCGAACTGCGACTCGGGGCCGGAATCCGACCACACCGGGGCGACGAAACGCCAGCTAGCGGCATTCTCGAAGTCGAGGTAGGGGTCGTGGTCATGGCGGAGCGGGGCGCGGCTGGTGTCGTCGCTCCGCTTCTCGCCTTTTTTCACCAAGACCCGGCCATCGGCATAACGGATTTCGATGCCAGTGATGTCGGGAAATGCCGAAGCGGCGGCGAGCGCCTCCGAGACATTTTCGGGCGAGCCGAAAGCCAGGGCGAGCCGGCTCTGGGCGGCCAGATTGCGGGTGATGCGCAAACCGTCGTCGAGCTTGCTGGCGTAGAGCTGGCGGCTTCCCTGCCAGGACGTGAGGAGGGCCGAAAGGAGCGACATGGCCATGACGCCAACGGCGAACATGATGGCCAGTTGACGGCGGAATGTGGTTTTCTTGAACCGCTGGAGCAGGCCCGACCACCGCGCCATATGCGCTTATTGCTCCGGAAACAGCAGGTCGAAGCCCTTCTGCTGGGCGATCGATGGGGCCAGGCCGAGGTGGCTGGCGGTGCGTGTGTTGAAGGCGGTCAATACGTCGCGCAGGGGCAGGACGCCGCGCGCTACCGGGTTGCCGCTGGCCAGGCCGACGGCGGAAGCGGCCAGGGCGCGGCCAAGTTCCATGTTGTTGGGGTAGAGGGCAAAGAGGGCGCCGCGTTTGACATGGGAGACGTTGCTGGAAAATACTGGGATTCCTTTGCCCCACGATTCCTGCAGGACCAGCGGCAGGACCAGCGATTCGTCCACGGTGGCGCTGTCCTGGGGCAGCCACAGGGCGTCGCGGCGGGCGTCGGCGCTGAGGAAAATGCTCTGGTAGATGCCGAGCGCGCTTTTCAGGTCGCCGGCTTCCTGGGCGACCAGTTCGATGCTGTGGTTGCGCGCCGCTTCCTTGGCCAGTTTGATCAGCCAGCCATTCTGGCGCGGTTCGAAGACGACGAAAACGCGTTGTATCTTCGGCGCCAGCGTTTTCAGGCGGGCAAAGAGAAGCGCCGGGTCGGGGGCCAGGCTGAGTATGGCGCCGCCGCGCAGGTCGTTTTCCGGGGCCGAGATGACGCCACCGGCAATAATGCCGATTTCCCGGTCGAGCGCGCTGGCCGCCTTCAGGCCGTTACGGCCGAGGGCGATGACGATGCGGATATCCTGGCGCTTCAGTTCTTCGGAGATGGTCTGCACATTGAAATTGCTACCCACGGCGTAGCTGGTGACCTTGGCCTGGGCGTTTTCCTCGATGCCTTCGATGATTTTCGAGAACACGCTGCGGTAGGGTTCGCCGATATCCGGGTAGAGCACGGCAATCGGGCCGATGCTGCCGCCGGCCGCGGCCAGTCGGATGCCCCCGCCGCCACGCAGGCTGGCCGCCAGCAGGAGTTGGCTGAAGCGGGGATCTTCCAGGTCTTTCAGGGTCAGCCGGATGACTTCGAGGTTGGGGGTTTCTTCGATGCCGCCCAACAGCCCGGCAAAAACGCTCGGGCTCGAATCGTCGGCTTCGGCGTAAATGACCGCGATGCGGGTGGTTTCCGCCCGACTCTGGAAACTTACGGCAGCCAGGGCGCAGGCCAGCAGGAAACGGAAGAGGCGCGAGATCATGGGCGGATTATAGGCTGTAACGGGCTTGCAGCCAGAAGGTTCGGCCCGGCATCGGGAAGTCGTTGGCGATCACTCCGGTGGTCGTCGGTTTGGTCGGTTCGCGGATGTCGGCATCGAACAGGTTGTAGACCGCAGCCGAGAAATCCCAGCCCTGTTTGCTTCGTTCGCTGCGCAGGGTCAGGTTGAACGAAGTGTAGTCGGGAATCGGCGGACGGTTGTCGCCGAAGGCGCGTTGGCGGTCGGCCACATGGTTGAGCTGGCCGCTGAGCTGCCAGCCGGCGGAGAGCCGCCAGTCGGCGCGCGTATAGAGATGGTGGTGCGGGGCGTAGCCGGCATCCTGGCCGGTGCTTTGGTCGATGTTCTTCTGGTAGGCGTAGTTGCCGGACAGGCGCAGGCTGCTGCTGGCATGCCAGGTGACTTCAAGTTCGCCGCCACTGCCTTTCTGGCGGCCGGTGTTCAGGTAAGTGGTATTGGCCTGGCTGATGATGTTGGTGATTTCATGCTGGAACAGACTAAGGCTGGTTTGCAGATTGTGCCTGGCCTGCCAGCTCACGACGCCCTCCAGGGTGGTGATCTTTTCCGGTGTCAGCGCTGAATTGCCGAGTGCCACCGGGTTGCCGGCGGCGTATTGCTCGATGAAGGAAGGGGCGCGGAAGGCGGTGCCGTACATCAGCTTGGCGGTCAGGTCGTGGCGGGCTTCCCAGACCAGCGCCAGGCGCGGGTTGGTGGTGCTGCCGAAATCCGAATAACTGTCGTAACGGGCGCCGCCGGTCAGCGTCCAGTCCTGGGCCAGGCTCCACTCGTCCTGCAGGTAGAGATAGTCGACCCGGCGTTTGTGGGGGGCGAGGAAGAGGTCGGCGCCGCTGGCGATATACATCGGTAGCGGCGTCAGCGCGGGAATTTGTGTGAAGTTCTTGGTCTCCGCAGTGCGGTAAATTTCCATTTCGTCGTGGCCCACACCAAAACGTAGCTGGTGGTCGGCAAAGCCCGAGTAAACGCTGCTCGCCGAAAACCGGAACTGGCGTTCCCATTTGTCCGGATCGCCGATCATGCCGTTGGGAAAGGCGGGGATGACGCCGCCGGGATTGATCACCAGCGGCGTGGTGACTTCGTTGGCCAGTTGCATGTAGGCGGCCTGCAGGCTCAGGCTGAGGTCGCGGCCGAAGTTGGCGTCGTTCCAGCTAAGGTCGCTGCTCAGCCGCTCGCTGCGCACCTGTCCGCCGGGGTCGAGGGCGCCGGCGATACCGGCGCCGGTACCGAGTTTGTCGCGCAGGATATAGCCGGCCCGCCAGCGGAATTTTCCATAGCCGATATCGAGTTGGCCATCGACGTCGTCGTGGCCGATACTGATGTTGCCGCTCCGCCCGACGGCGTCGGGGCTGACCTGGCGTTGCTGGCCATTGGTGCTGCCGATTTTCAGGTAACTGGCGATGTCGAATTCGCCGACCCGGCTGCCGTGCTGGAACCAGCTATCCCAGCTATTGAAGGAGCCGGCCCGGACGCCGATCGAGGTGCCGTCCAGGTCGCTGGCTGTCTTGGTGATAATGTTGATGGTGCCGGCGAAGGCGTCGGCCCCATAAACCGCCGAGCCGGGACCGCGGATGACTTCGAGGCGGGCGATGTTGTCGACCGGCAATTCGACTGCAGTTTCGTCCGGGTTGCCAAGATAAACACTGGTGCGCGGGATACCGTTGACCATCATCAAGACATGCGGCGAAGAACTGGTCAGGACGCCGCGCATGCCGTAGGTCGGGGCATAGTTGCTTTGCAGGAAATTGCGCGAGACGTGCAGGCCGGGGACGGCTTCGAGGGCTTCGCTGAGGGTCCGGGCGCCCATGCTGGCGATGTCCTCGGCGGAAATCACTGTGGCCGCCGAAGGTGCCTTGCTGAGCAATTGTTTGGTGCCGGTGGCGATGGAAACAAAATTCTTGTCGCCATAGGCCTGGGCCAGATCCTCTTCCTCCAATATGGGCTGGGCCGCTACCAGGCCAGTCCACACCGAGATAAGGTGTGCCACAAGGAGTTGCTTGCGGTACATGAATTTCCCCTGATGTGTTTATTACATGCATTGATTTTTTGACGAAGACTAGGCCAAAAGTCCGTGGCAGGCAATGGCCGGGAGTTGCTGGCCGGCATTTCGGGTTTGGGGTATGGCAAAAGCGGTGCTATAACATCTATAATATATAAGACTTGCGATGCAGCCCTGAGGGCGCATGTTCCGAACCAATCGGCTGCCGCCATTGTCGTAAAATATCCGTTTCCCAATAGAGCAACCCTTTACGAAAGGAAGTCGCCGTGCTTGAAGCCTATCGCGCCCATGTCGCCGAACGTGCAGCCCTCGGTATCCCGCCGCTGCCGTTGTCCAAGCAACAGACCACCGAGGCCCTGCTGAAAAATCCGCCCGCTGGCGAAGAAGCTGCCCTGGTCGAGCTGATCACCTACCGTGTGCCGGCCGGTGTCGATGATGCCGCCAAGGTCAAGGCCGAGTTCCTGGCCAAGGTTGCCAAGGGCGAAGAAGCCTGTGCCCTGATCTCCAAGGAAAAAGCCACCGAACTGCTCGGCACCATGCTCGGCGGTTTCAACGTCAAGCCGCTGATCGACCTGCTGGCTGATGGTGCTGTCGGCGCCGTTGCCGCCGAAGGCCTGAAGAAGACCCTGCTGGTCTTCGATTTCTTCCACGATGTCGCCGAACTGGCCAAGGCCGGTAACGCCAATGCCAAGGCTGTGATGCAGTCCTGGGCCGACGCCGAGTGGTTCACCTCGCGTCCGGAAGTGCCGGCTTCGCAGAAGCTGACCGTCTTCAAGGTGACCGGCGAAACCAATACCGACGACCTGTCGCCGGCGCCGGATGCCTGGTCGCGTCCTGACATCCCGCTGCACGCCCTGGCCATGCTGAAGAACCCGCGTCCGGGTATCGAAGCTGACGAGCCGGGCTCGCGCGGTCCGTTGAAGCAACTGGAAAAGCTGGCTGCCAAGGGCAACCTGATCGCCTACGTCGGTGACGTGGTCGGTACCGGTTCTTCGCGCAAGTCCGCCACCAACTCGGTGCTGTGGTTCACCGGCGAAGATATCCCCTTCGTCCCGAACAAGCGTTTTGGCGGTTTCTGTCTGGGTTCCAAGATTGCCCCGATCTTCTTCAACACCATGGAAGATGCCGGTGCCCTGCCGATCGAAATCGATTGCAGCGCCATGGACATGGGCGACGAGATCGAACTGAAGGTCGATCAGGCTACCGGCAAGGTCACCGCCACCAAGAACGGTGCCGTGATCGCCGAATCGCAACTGAAGACCCTGGTGATCATGGATGAAGTCCGCGCCGGCGGCCGTATTCCGCTGATCATCGGTCGCGGCTTGACCACCAAGGCGCGTGAATTCCTCGGTCTGCCGCAATCCACGCTGTTCCGCCTGCCGCAAAACCCGGCCGACGACGGCAAGGGTTACTCGCTGGCCCAGAAGATGGTTGGCAAGGCCTGTGGCGTGACCGGCATCCTGCCGGGCACCTACTGCGAGCCGAAGATGACTACCGTGGGTTCGCAAGACACCACCGGCCCGATGACGCGCGACGAACTCAAGGATCTGGCCTGCCTCGGCTTCTCCGCCGACCTTGTCATGCAGTCCTTCTGCCACACCGCTGCTTATCCGAAGCTGGTCGACGTCCGCATGCACCGCGAACTGCCGTCCTTCATCAGCACCCGTGGCGGCGTTGCGCTGCGTCCGGGCGACGGCGTCATCCACTCCTGGCTGAACCGCCTGCTGCTGCCGGATACCGTCGGTACCGGCGGTGACTCGCACACCCGTTTCCCGATCGGCATCTCCTTCCCGGCCGGTTCCGGTCTGGT
>JAGTRU010000058.1 GCA_018261905.1 Pseudomonadota bacterium
GGTGAGTGTGAAGATGGTGCCTTCAGCCAGTGGGCGGACGCTGCCTTCGCCGGTGAAAGTGCGGTATTTCGCTTCGTGGGCGGCGAGCCGCAGGTCGGTACGCAACTGGGCGGCGGCGCTGTCTTCGAAACGGTAGGCCGCCGAGGCATCGTGGATTTCCAGCCGGGGGAGTTCGCCGTTATCGAGCGTACTTTTGGCTTCGGCGCCGGTGGCGACCAGGGTCTTGTAGTCCCAGCCGGCGAGCGAGACAGCGTTGGGTTGCACTGTCCGCCGCTCCTGCCAGACCTGGATTGTATCGGAGGCTTCCGTAGCGTTGTTGCGGTGGAAACGGATTTCCGGTTGCGCCGAGGCCGGCAGTTCCGTGTCGCGGTCGAAGATCACCAGTTGATGCCGGGCATGGCTGGCGTTGTCTCCAGCGGCAGCCGACTGGTCGTGGGTAAAGCGGTAGGACAGACCTTCCTCGGCCAGCAACTGCTGGATGAAAGCCAGGTCAGTCTGGCGATATTGGGTGGCACTACTGTACTGGCGGAGTTTCTGGGTGACCTGGCTGGTCCAGTGGGCTTGCGGATAGTCGGCGAAAATCTGGCCGAGGATGTCGATCACCGTCTTGTCCTGGAACAGGTAATTGTCGCGGCGCTGGCCGAGGAAGGCCAGCCAGGGTTCCATGATCAGGCGGTAACGGGCGAGGCCGCCGTCGGCCCCGAGTTGCATCGCTTCGGTGACGTAGCCGTGCCAGGAACGCTTGCTGCCGTCGGCCTGCAACAGGCGCAGGGTGATTTCCTCGCCAACTACCTGCGCCAGATCGAAATGGGTGTTGGTCGACAAGCAATCGATTTCAAAACGGAAGGTTTCCGAGACCGCCTCGCGGCCGGAGAAGCGCTCGACGACCAGGGAAGCTTCGGGCAAGGCGGTAGTGAGTTCGAGCAGGCGGGCGTGCTGCGAGAGGAAGATGTCGAGGACGGAAAGGAGGGACATCGCGAGCGCCAGTATGCCAAAAGGATGGCGATTGCATCACGAAAATGACAATCGGGTCAATGCTTTTTAGCCAACCCCGGTTCTGAAGCTATTATTCCTCCCTCAATTTTCCAGCTTCCGACAACCCGTCCGCCCGACCGAATTCACTCGCCTTCCTGCTCCGGGCGGTACTTTTTCAACTTGTACCACAGCGTTCGTTCGCTGATATCGAGCAACGCGGCGGCTTTCGCCTTGTTGCCGTCGGCCTGGGCCAGGGCTTCGTCGATCAGGTTGGCTTCCAGTTCTTCGACGGCCAGGTTGAGCGGCTGCGCGGCTTTCGCCGTGGCGGCCGGCGCCGGGCCGGGGGGTGCCGCCCGGCTTTCACCGTAGCGCGGTTCGAGCAGGAAATGACCGGCGTCGAGCAGGCCGCCGCCACTGAGGATCAGGGCGCGCTCGACCATGTTTTCCAGCTCCCGTACATTGCCCGGCCAGGCGTAGGCCTGCAGCGCGGCCAGGGCGCTGGCGCCGAGCCGGGTCTGGCCGGCGGCGGCGCCGTGCTTGACGATGAAGTGCTCGACCAGGCCGGGGATATCGGCCACCCGCTGGCGCAGCGGCGGCAATTCGATGGAGACGACATTGACCCGGTAATAGAGGTCTTCTCGCAGCTTGCCAGCGGCGATGGCGGCACGCGGATCGCGGTTGGTGGCGGCGATGACGCGGATATCGAGCTTGATCACCCGGTTGCCGCCCAGGCGCTCGATGCTGTTTTCCTGCAGCACGCGCAGCAGCTTGGCCTGCAGGGCCATTGGCATTTCTGTCAGTTCATCGAGAAAGATGGTGCCGCCATCGGCCAGCTCGAACTTGCCGACCCGGTCCTTGACGGCGCCGGTGAAGGCGCCCTTTTCATAGCCGAACAGTTCGCTTTCCAGGATGTCGGCCGGGATCGCCGCGCAGTTGAGGGGGACGAACAGCTTGTCGCGACGCGGCGAAGCGTTGTGCACGGCGCGCGCCGCCAGTTCCTTGCCGGTGCCGGTTTCGCCGACGATGAGGACCGAGGCCTTGCTCGGCCCGACCCGCTGAATCAGGCCGTACACATCCCGCATCGGCTGGCTGGTGCCGATGAAGGCATCCCAGCCACGGCCGATTTCCTCGCGCAGGAAGGCGTTCTGGCGGACCACCTCGGCGCCGTTCAGGGCACGGCCGACGGCCAGTTCCAGGGCGTCAATATCGAAGGGGCGCAGGATGTAGTCGCAGGCCCCGTGCTTCATCGCCGTCACCGCCGTCTCGATGGTGCCGTGCGCCGTGATGACCATGACCGGGACATCGGATTCCTGGGCGCGCAACTGGGCGAGCAGTTCGATGCCGTCCATTTCCGGCATGCGCAGGTCGGTGATCACCAGGTCGATGGCCTGGGCGGCGAAGACCTCCAGCGCTTCCCGCCCGTTGCCGGCGCCGAACACCTTGTGGCCCATTTTCTGCAGCATGATTTCGAGGACGCGGCGCATTTTCGGCTCGTCGTCCACCACCAGTATTTGTCGATCTTTCATGATTCACCTGTCTGTTGCCGGGGCAGCCGGATGCGGAACAAGGCGCCGCCCAGCTTGCCTTCGCTGGCTTCGATCTCGCCGCGATGGGCGGCGACGATTTGCTGGACGATGGCCAGGCCGAGCCCGACGCCACCTTCGCGCTTGAAGAAGAATGCTTCGAAGACCCGCGCCCGCTCGGCGGGGTCGATGCCCGGCCCGTCGTCGGCGATTTCGATAAAGAGGGACTGAGCATCGTCGTGCGAGGCGACCTCGATGCGCCCGCCCTGATCGAGGATCTGCAGGCCGTTCATCAACAGGTTGAGCAGCACCTGGGTCATTTGCTCTTCGTCGCACTCGATCACCGGGTTGGCGGCGCCGAGCGCCTGGCTGACCACCACCCGTTTCTTGGCGGTCTGTGCGGCCAGCATGGCGATGGTTTTATCGATCAGTTGATGCAGATCGACCTCGCCAAAGGCCGGGGCACGCGGCCGGGCCGTGTCGAGCATGGCTGAAACCAGGCGGTTCAGGCGCTCAGTCTCGCTTTCGATGAAACCGGCCAGCTCGACGCCTTCCTCGCTCAAGCCGGTTTCGCGCCGCAACATCTGGGCCGAGGAACGCATGATGCCGAGCGGCGTTCGCACTTCGTGGGCGATGATCGACGACATCTCGCCGACCACCGCCAGTTTCGAGGCGCGCACCAGGTTTTGCTGCGAGAGGTCGATGTCGCGCACCATCTGGACGAAGGCCTCGGTCAGTTCGCCGACCTCGCCGCCACCGGCCGCGGCCGGCACCTGCAGCACCTTGCTGCGCATGTAGCTGCGGGCAAAGCCGGTCAGCCCGACGATCGGCCGGGCGATTTCGCGGCTGACCCAGGTCGCCACCAGCACGGTGACGATAACGATGACGCCGAGCAAGACCAGGAAAATCCAGGCCATGTGATGGACCGGGGCGAGCGCCCGGTCGACCGGCTGGATGATCAGTGTCGTCCAGCCGAAGCCGGCGAAGTGGGCGTAGCCCGGCGAGCGCGTTCCGCCGACGATGACTTCGGCGGCGACGATCGGCGCGCCGTTGCGCATCACCGTCTTGCCACCATCGGCGATCCGGCGCCAGTCGGCCAGCCCCATGCCGAGCAGCAGGCCGCGCTCGCGGATAGCCCGGGAAGCGGCGATCAGGCGCCCCTCGCCATCGACAACGGCGACCATGCGATCGCTGCCGGCCGCCTGGTCGAGAACATCGTAGATATCGCTCCAGTCGAGTTTGAGGCGCAAGGCGCCGAGCCGTTCGCCGGTAAAGATCGAGCTGATCGGCGCCCGCATCACGGCGGAATTGGCCCCCGCCTCGGCGGGCAGTTCGAGTTCCACCTCGGTCCCGGAAAGGGAGGTCTTCAACCAGGACGGCTTGCTCTCGGCCGGCTGGCCGAGCAGCCCGGCATCGCTGCTGCTGATGACGACGCCCCCGGCATCGGCACAAGACAGATTGCGATAGACATCCTGGTAGCCGACCTGCAAGTCGGCCAAGAAGCGGGAAAGGCGCTTGTCTACGTCGCGAATCTGCAAATCCTGCATGATGTCGAGCCGGCTCCAGGTCGCCGCGTTCTGCAAACGCTCGAACATCATCTTGTCGAGATCGGCCGAAATCCCGGCGGCCTGCACCACCAGGTTGCGCTCGATCTCGTCCTGCACCGCCCCGCGCGCCTTGACAAAAGCCAGGCTGGCCAGAAGTATGGCGGGCACGAGGCCGACGCTAAGAAAAGCGACGAGTAGCGTTTTACGGATGGTCACTGAAAAATATGTCGCGCAAGGGATGAGTTGAAAATGTCTGGCAAGCCCCAAGTATACGGAAAAGGCGTCACCGCCACGCCCTTTGTTCCGCCCCGCCGCCAGGCCTTCAGCATGTTCCGCCGCGCCCGTCTGGCGCTCGCCCGCGCTCTCATGCTGGCCAGCCTGGCGTGGCTAACCTTCCCGGCCAGCGCCGAAGAAGATTTCGACCACCTATCCTACCGGCTCGGCGAGGGGCTGCATCTTCCCGGTACCGGCTTTAGCCTGGGCGGCTATTCCACCGTGACCTTCGACAAACTGCGCCACACGCCGGCCCGGGCGACGCTCGAAGACATCAGCCTGTTTGTCTGGTGGGAGGGCGAAGGACGCTGGAAATTCTTTTCCGAATTCGATTTCGAAAACCTGCTGAGCAGCCGCTCCACCGGCCAGGATGGCGATGACCCTTATCTCGCCCTGGAACGCATCTATTTCGACTATGCGCTGGACGACACCACCGTTATCCGGGCCGGCAAATTCCTGACGCCGATCGGGCGCTGGAACCTGATCCATGCGACGCCGCTGGTGTGGACCACGTCGCGCCCGCTGGTCACACTCAACACCTTCCCCAGCAATGCCAGCGGGCTGATGGTCAATGGCAACCTGAGCAGCCTGGGCGGCACCGAATATTCGCTGTACGCGTCGAGCGGCAGCGAAATCCGCCCCAGCCCCAGCCTCGACCCGTTCACCGAAGTGGTCGGCGGGCATGTCAATCTACCGTCCCTGGCCGGTACCCGGATCGGCCTTTCCTACGCCAATTTCGAACAGAAGAAGACGTCGGGCGAACACAAGGAACTGTTCGGCATCGATTTCGTGTGGGCCAGGAACCGTTACGAAATCAGCGGCGAAGGGGTCTATCGCTTCTCGGGCAAAGGCAGTGCCTGGGATGAAAAAGGCGCTTTCCTGCAAATGGTCGTGCCGCTCTCGGCCAAGCTCTACGCCGTCGGGCGCTACGAATATTTCCGCAAATCGCAAGCCACCGAGGCGACGGAACTGTGGCTCGGCGGACTCAATTACCGCCTGACCCCGGCCGTCGCCCTGAAGGCGGAATGGATCGGCAGCAGGCGCAACAACATCGGCCAGCCGGAAGGCTTCATGTCCTCGCTCAGCATCCTCTTCTGAGACCGGCCATGACGAAACTTTCCACCCTGCTGCTCGCCGCCCTGCTCGGCCTTGGCTGGCCGCTGGCCGCGACCGCCGAACGGGCGTTCGCCGTGATCGCCGCGGCGGGCGCCAGCGATCATCGCCTGACGCGCGAAACCGTGTCGCTGATTTTCAAGCGCAAACAGAATTACTGGGAATCCGGCGCCCGCATCCAGCCGGTCAACCTGCCGCCGGCCCACCCGCTGCGCCAGACCTTCTCGCAAGCCATGCTCGGCCTGAACCCGGAGGCCCTCGAAGAATACTGGCGCGAGATGTACTTCCATGGCGTCCTGCCACCGCATGTCGTGGCCTCCGAGGAAGCGGTCATCCTGTTCGTCAGTGCGACACCGGGGGCCATCGGCTATATCTCGGCCTGCCCCGCCGAGCGCAAGCTCAACATCGTGCTGCTGGTCGGCGACGTCCCCAACTGCGCCCGCTAGCAGCCTGATGCCGAGCGGGAGTGAAAGATTCCGCCGCTCGGAGAATGCCAAACCGCTCCGGGATGGAGGGGATTCATGACTCGGGGAATCTCTGCCCGCGTCGGGTGCGAGGCTTGCGACGCATTGCCCGGCCAAAGCAGACGGTTCTGCCGCCCGAATTTATCCAAAACACCTTACCGCAGAGTCGCAAAGGATAAGAAATTGACTTAACAACAGTGGCTTGCAAGATTTTTTCGGCTCACCCAGAAGGTATGCCGAATAATCCTGGCAAGCCTTTGTTTTACCTCTGCATCTCTGCGTCTCCGCGGTTCCATTGCGTTTTCTAGGTTTATTCGGTGCATCGTTAGGCGACCGGCCCTGCAAGTTTGGTAGACAAGACTTGCAGAGCGCCAAACCGGGCGGCGCCCGGCGACCCGGCCCGGCATTCCACGAGAAAAAAACTTTCTCCATAAGTTCAATGGGTTAAGCAGACATCCAGGGTCGATTAGCGGCCTGGCATCGGTATTGCGTAAGAGTAGGCATCTGTCCTGCGGCGCTTGCCGCAAACCCTGCCAAGGAAACTTATGTCTGCCGCGCCGAATACCCTGCCACCGCCGCTTGAGCTGCGCTCTTCGTTCAATTCTCTGTTCTCTTTTCTCTTCCCGCGCGAAAAAAGCAGCCCGGCCACCAACCGCTCGCAGGCCGGGGCCAACGCCGTGTCGGCCTTCGAGCTGATTGAACAGGTCGGCCCGGGGCGGGCGGTGGCCGAACAATTCATCAGCCAGCGCTTTGCCGAAAGCTTCGGCAGCCGGGTCGACAGCTTCATGCCCCGGCTGTTCACCCTGCGCGACCAGCATGGCGTGATTTGCGGCGCCTTCGGTCTGCGCTCGGCGAATCGCAAACTGTTTCTCGAACAGTACCTCGACCTGCCCATCGAGAAAGCCATCGCCGCCCGCCTCGGCAGCCGCATCGACCGCCAATGCATCGTCGAAGTCGGCCATTTTTCCGGCACCTTCCCGGGCGCCGTCCGCGCCATGATCTGCCTGCTCACCGAGCGTCTGCATCGGGAAGGCTTCGCCTGGGTGACTTTTACCGGCACCGCCAGCCTGCGTAACGCCTTCAGCCGCATGGGGCTGGCCCCGCTCGACATCCAGGCCGCCGCGGCGGAGCGCCTGCCGGCCGAAGAGCGCGCCGCCTGGGGCAGCTATTACCAGCACGCGCCGCATGTGCTGGTCGGCAATATCAAGGAAGGCTACGGCGCCTTGGTCAGCCGGGCGGCCGTCGCCGAGCATCGCCCGGAGCCGACCGTATGAGCGTCATCATCGCCGCCCTGCGCCGGCACGCCGCCCAGGCCCCGCGCGACATTGCTGTGCAGGATGCCGGCGTCACGCTGTCCTACGCCCGCCTGCTTGAAGAAGTCGAACTGCTGGCCGGCCGCCTGCGGAAATCGGCGCCGCGCGTCCTCGGCCTGCTCGCCGACAACAGCGCCGCCTGGGCGGTTGCCGACCTGGCGGCGCTGGCCGCCGGCATCACGATCATTCCCCTGCCGCTGTTCTTCTCCGCCAGCCAGATCGCCCATGTCATCGGCACGGCCGGTATCGATCAGGTACTGACCGACCAGCCGGCCCGATTGGCCGCCGCATTGCAGCGCGCCAGCCTGCCCGGCGAAGCCTTCCGGGCGCCGCTGCAATTGGTTCGCCTGGACAGCGCCGCGGGCAGCGAGCTGCCGGCCGGCACCGGCAAGGTGACCTTCACCTCGGGCACCACCGGCGAACCGAAGGGGGTTTGCCTGGGCCTTGAAGAAATGGAAACGGTGGCCGAATCGCTTCGACTGGCCAGCGCCGCCACCCGCGCCGACCGTCATCTTTGCCTGCTGCCGCTGGCCACGCTGCTTGAGAATATCGGCGGCCTCTACACGCCGCTGCTGGCCGGCGCCACCATTTGCCTGCCCGGCCTGGCCGAGGTTGGGCTGGCCGGCAGCTCCGGGCTGGATGTCGGCCGCCTGCTGGCCGCCCTCGGCAAATGGCAGGCGAGCAGCGCCATCATGGTGCCGCAGATGTTGCAGGCGGTGGTGACGGCCGGGCAGGCCGGCGCCGCCATGCCGCAAGGCCTGCGCTACCTGGCAGTGGGCGGGGCGCCGGTCGCCGGTCGCCTGCTCGCCGATGCGCAAGCGCTCGGCCTGCCGGTGTTCGAGGGCTACGGGCTTTCCGAATGCGCTTCGGTGGTTGCCGTCAACCGGCCGACCGAGCAACGCCCGGGCAGTGTCGGCCGGCCCTTGCCGCACCTGCGCCTGGCCTTCGCCGAGGACGGCGAAATCCTCATTCACGACGTCCGCTGGCGCGGCTATCTCGGCGAAGCGGCCGGGCCGGCCGGCGAAAACTTCATTGCCACCGGCGATCTCGGCCATCTCGACGACGACGGCTATCTCTACCTGAGCGGCCGCAAGAAGAACATCTTCATCACCTCCTTCGGCCGCAATGTCGCGCCGGAATGGGTCGAGCGCGAACTGGTCTCGCGCTTTCCCATCCTGCAGGCGGCCGTCTTCGGGGAAGCCCGGCCGTTCAACAGCGCGGTCATCGTCGCCCACCCGGTCGCCGCCCCCGAAGCGATCGCCGAGGCCCTGGCCGAAGCCAATCGCCAACTTCCCGACTACGCCCGCGTCACCGCCTGGGTCCCGGCCAAAGCGCCGTTCACGGCGAGCAACGGCATGGCGACGGCAAACGGCCGCTTGCGCCGGAACAACATTTTCGGCGCCCACGCCGAGCAGCTTGCCAATTTGTATCAACTTCAGAACTGACGGAATCCCATGAACCATTATCAGCAACTCCAACACGCCACGTCCGCGCAACGCGCCACCCTGCTGGCCTCGCCCATCATCGGCGCCGCCCTGGCCGGCCAGGTCAATCGCCAGCACTACCTCGCCTTCCTGCAACGCGCCTTCCACCATGTCAAACATACGGTGCCGCTGCTCATGGCCTGCGGCGCCCGCCTGCCCGACAGCCAGGAATGGCTGCGCAGCGCCGTCGCCCATTACATCGAGGAGGAAATCGGCCATCACGAATGGATCCTCAACGACATCGCGGCCGCTGGCGGCGATGCCGAGGCCGTGCGGCACAGCCAGCCCGATTTCGACACCGACGTGATGGTTGCCTACGCCTACGACACGGTGCTGCGGCGCAATCCGCTCGGCCTCTTCGGCATGGTCTATGTCCTCGAAGGGACCAGCGTCAGCCTGGCCACCAACGCCGCCGGCATTCTGCAACAGGCGCTCGATCTGCCGGCGAGCGCCTTTTCCTACCTGAGTAGCCACGGGGCGCTCGATATCGAGCACATGGGACACTTCGAAAAGCTGGTCAACCAATTGGACAATCCGCTCGACCGGCAAGCCGTCGAAGAGGCCGCCAAGGTATTCTTCCGCCTCTACGGCAACGTCTTCCGCAGCATTCCGCTGGGCGAGCCGGCATGAAGATCGCCGCCAGCACTATCCTGATTACCGGGGCCGGTGGCGGCATCGGCGGCGCCCTCGCCGAGCAGTTGGCAAGCAAGGGGGCCGCGCTGGTCCTCGTCGATCGGAATGCCGAACGCGGCGAACGACTGGCCAGCCAATTGCGCGCCAAGGGCGCCCGCACCCGGCTCCTCGTCGGCGACCTCACGCAGCCCACCGTGCCCCTCCGCCTGGTGGCCGACGCCATCGACCAGGCCGGCGCCATCGACATTTTGATCAACTGCGCCGGGGTGCAGAATTTCGGCTATTTCGCCGACGAAGCGGCGGCCGACACAACGACGCTGTTCAACGTCAATACCGTGGCCCCGATCAACCTGATCAACGCCGTGCTACCGCACATGCTGGCCAGGAAAGGCGGGCAGATCGTCAATCTCGGCTCCATTTTCGGCTCCATCGGCTTTCCCTGCTTCGCCTCCTACTCGGCCAGCAAGTTCGCGCTGCGCGGCTTCTCCGAAGCGCTGCGCCGCGAGTTGGCCGGCACCGGCGTCGGCATCACCTACGTCGCGCCGCGCTTCACCAAGACGCCGTTCAATCGAAATGTCGTCAACCGCATGGCCGACGCCCTGAAGATGAACCAGGACGAGCCGGCCGACGTTGCCGCCAGCATCATCGAGGCGATCGAAAACGACCGGCTGGAGCGCTATCTCGGCTGGCCGGAAAAGCTGTTCGTCCGCCTCAATGCAATTTTCCCCCGTCTGGTCGACAGCGCCCTGATCAAGCAGGCCGACCAGATGCGCCCCTTTGCCATAGAAGCCGGCCGCTGATTGCAGCCGGATTGAAAGGAGATTTCCCATGTATCGCCAATCCCTCGCCACCCTCTTGCTGCTTGCCGGTTTCCACGGCAGCGCCCTCGCTACCCCGGCCAACCTCGACGACGCCATTATCGACGTCGCCCATCGCTGGGCCAAAGTCAGCTACCAAACCCCCGAAACCGAACGCGAAACGGCCTTTCGCAGCGTCATCAGCGAGACCCAGCAAGTCGCGCAAACCTTTCCGGGGCGGGCCGAACCGCTGATCTGGCAAGCCATCGTACTATCCAGCGCGGCCAAGGCGCAGGGCGGTCTGGGGGCACTGAGCAAGGTCAAGGAAGCACGTGACCTGCTGCTCACCGCCGAGAAAATCAATCCGCAGGCCCTCGACGGCTCCGTTTACAACTCCCTGGGCAGCCTCTACGCCAAGGTTCCCGGCTGGCCGGTCGGTTTCGGCGACAAGAAGAAGGCCCGCGAATACCTCGAGAAAGCCCTAGCCATCAATCCGCACGGCATCGATCCCAATTACTTCTACGCCGACTTGCTGGCCGACCAGGGCGAATACGCCAAGGCCGCCGAACATCTGAAGAAGGCGCTGGCCGCGCCGCCCAGAGCGCATCGCGAGGATGCCGACGCCGGCCGCCGGCAGGAAGTCCAGCGTCTGCTCGACAGCATCAAACAAAAACACGGCGAACAAGTGGCCAGCAAATGAGCTCTTTATCGACCAACAACATGGACCGCTTCTCGGATGCGATCGATACCCTGCTGTGCACGCTGTGCAGCATCGCCAGTATCGGCGGCACCGGCTATCTGATTTGGGGGCTATGTTCCGGCTGGTGGCCGATCTTCAACGTCTGAGCGGGGCCCGGCGAACAGCGCCACCCGCCAGCGCACAGAGCGGCACATTCTGTTGCAATCGGTTACTTGAGTCCGGCGGCCCACCCCGTTATCTTGCTTACATGCGCTGCCAGACAACAGCCTAGACGTCCCACCCCTCCCCCAACAGGGCCGTCTCGAAAGCCCCGTACTCCCCCCGGTACGGGGCTTTCACCTTTTTGGCGGGGCGCGCCGACCAGATCGACGTTTCCCCATCCCCCGGCCGCAATGCGCGGTAATATCGAAGCCGCCGGGTACTGCCGAGGAGAGTCCGCCATGCATGCCATACACACGGAAATGGTCGCAGTTTGTGACCGCCTGCTCACCTTGCTGACCGGGCGAGACCCACTGCAAGGCATCGACCAGGATGCCGCCCTCGACGCCATCGAATTGTTGATCCAGCTCGAAGGCTGGCTTAAATCGAATGCCGCGTCGCCCCTGCCGCCCCTCGAAGAAGAAGCGCTCGCCGCACTGACCCATCGCGTGCAAGTCCTGGAACACGTCCAGCCGGTCATCGAACTGCTCACCGCCCGTGGCTGGCTACCAGCGAAAATGGATGGCGAAAACCAACCCTAGGAAAGCAACGGTTTATCCCCCACCCTTCGGACCGAGCCTGGCGACGATTTCTCGAATCATCCAAAAAACCTTACCGCAGAGTCGCCAAGGAGCAGAGAAGAACGTGAAAACGTTGCTTGCAAGTTTTTTGCGGCTCCCCCAAAGGCATGCCACATCATCCCGACAAGCCTTTGTTTTTACTCGACTTCTCTGTCTTTCTGCGGTTCAATTGCATTTTCCAGGCAATTTTCGACAAATTATTGTTGCAGTGCACCAATTTTTGGCGCATAGTGGGTTTGTCTCCTCCACTCCTCTGGAATGGATTTAAGCCCGTCTTCGGACGGGCTTTTTTTTGCCCAACGGTTCAGGCGGCTCGTTGCAGTTCATTGGAGTAGGTATTGAACAGGTACACCTCGGCAAAGGGCCCGCACTCGATTCCGCCGGCGTTTTCAATCACCTGATAGAGCCGGCTCCAGCCGCCG
Source organism: Pseudomonadota bacterium (assembly GCA_018261905.1). Classification (GTDB taxonomy): domain Bacteria; phylum Pseudomonadota; class Gammaproteobacteria; order Burkholderiales; family Rhodocyclaceae; genus Azonexus. The sequence goes on from JAGTRU010000058.1 coordinate 12,024, forward strand.
CGACCGCGCAGTTGCGGGTCTTCGAAAGCAACCAGGAGAACGGTTCCCGGCGCATAGGGCTTGGCCGCCTTGGAGCGGATGCGTTGGCCAATGGAGATGCCCAGGCGGCCAATCGACGCCGTCGCCCCGTCCTGGTCACTGTCAGCCGCCGTCTGGCCGGCCGGCCGATTCACTGCCTCCCCCCGCCCCCCCGGGGCCAGCGCCTGTTGCAACAAAAGACTGGAGCGCAAGGCGGCGGCCCTTTCGTAGCCGGCGAAGGTCACCTGGACCTCGAAGGTTTTATCGAGAAAACCGGCCAGCCAGAGCTGCCCGTCCGCCCGACCCGAGTCTTCGTTCGCTTCAACGAATACCGTCAGTCCCGGCTGTTTGAACGACAGCGCCAGGCGGCTCAAAGGATAGAGCTCTTCAAGCAGGCGCTTGGCATCGCGCGGCCGCTCGTGGAATTGCTCCGGCGATAGCGCCTCGATGCGGGCTTCGATGGCTTGTGCAAACTCGTATGCGCTCAACTTCATGACGCGCGCCGCCTAAAAAGTAATCAGACGTCAAAAAATCCGGGGCTCGCCCAACCCAAGACCGGACGAAGGCATCCCGAACCGCTCAATGATCGGGAGATTACCCCGCACACGGCGCCGGATCAATTGCCGGGCACCGGGCCGCCGGCCGCTCCGCGCGGTGGCAAGCTGAATAGCGCCCGCCCGTTGCCGATCGGGCCATCGACGAAGGGGAAGGCCGCCGGAATCACCAGTTGGCAGGGGACGGTCGAGGCGACATTTGGCGCCACGGGCGCGCTCGGCCTGCAATCGGCAAAATCGCGGATTTGACCGCCTGAACCGCTGAATCTGCGAAAAACCGTTGCAATGACGGTTTGCAGCACCGGCAATTAAGGGCTTTCTGCAATGGAAAACCCTTGGGCAAGGTGCTGGACAAAAAGATATTTCCAGGGGAACGTCCCGGCCGCCGAACCGGGCTTGTCCAACAACCTTAATCGTTGGGCGTCACTTCCACTTGAGATTCAGCTTTCGATTGGACGTTGCACAGTCTCGTAGGTAAAGATTGATAAGACTTTGATAAGGAATGCCGACACTCTCAGAAATAGATTTGAAATACTCGATGCATTCTGCGTCCAAACGGATCGTGATCTGTTTCTTGAGTTGTGAGGCATAGGGGCTCTTGGTTGATTTCGAGAAGTCGTATTCAGTGCGCATGATGGTCACTCATTCAATAAGAAGCCGCTTCACGTTTCGTGGCCTTACGTGCCGAGATGATGCGAATTACGCCGTCGTTCGCTCGGTAGCAATGACACACAATCAGAAGCTTTAAACCTGAGCTACAGCCCAGAAGAATGAAACGTTCTTCATCTTCAGAATGGTCAGGATCCGCGATCAGCCGTGCGCGTTCATCGTAGAACACGGTTTTTGCCTCGTCAAAGCTCACACCGTGCTTCGCGATGTTGATTTTGGCCTTCGGTTCATCCCACTCGAAATGAAGTGTCGTCATGCGTTGATTGTAGCTACAGTGTAGTTACGCGTCAAATCCGTTGGAAGCGCCAATCTCAAGAGACTAACGTTCCTACCCAGGCAATTCAGACGGAACTGCGGCCCGATGTACCCTGTCAGTTCGTGATGCCAAAGGTAACCGGGATCGCTTCGTGCCCCTGCCGGCGGCGACGCTGACCGCTCTGCGCCAATTCTGGCAACTGCACCGCCACCCCGAACTGCTCTTTCCCAATCGCCACGGCGGCCTGAAGGCGGCGCAGTGTGCCAAATCGCCGCTGGATCGTAGCGGCGTGCAAACCACCCTGCGCTGGGTAGCACAGTGGATGGAAAAGTAGGCGCCTCTAGGCGAAAATGATCACCCTGCACAGCCTGCGCCATAGCTATGACCGAAGGAAATCCCCGCGGGATGCTACCCACCTGACCAGCCACACCAACGATCAGGCCAGCGTTCGCATCAACGCCTTGATGGATCGCTTCGCGATGACCTGGGGCATCGTCAAGTGATCACCCTCGCCGACGTCATTGCCCGCCACGAAGCGGCGTACCTGGCGCAGTATCGCCACACCATGCTGCCCAGCCAAGGCCAAGCCCTGGCCGCCATGAAGTCCTGCCGCACTGCCTTGGCGCCGAAGATGCTGGCCCGTTGCACCGCCTGCGACGAAAGACGCCTCGTGCCGCATTCCTGCGGCCATCGCAACTGCCCGCACTGATGGAACAACTAGCCATTCCACTAAGCGACCAAAAGACGGTCGCCAAGTGGCTGGTTATGCCAGCATCACGAAAGCCAGCAGTGGCTGGAACGCCAACTCAAGCGCCAAGTCCCGGCCAACTATTTCCTGGTGACCTTCACCGTGCCGGCCGAATTCCGGGATCTGGCCTGGCGCCATCAACGCCTCTTCTACGCCTTGCTCTTCGAATGCGCCTGGGCGACGGTCAGCACCTTCAGCCAGAACGACAAACACCTGAAGGGCCGGTCCGGCGCGGTGAGCGTGCTGCATACCCACTCGCGCCGCCTCGATTACCACCCGCACCTGCATCTGACGATGCCCGCTGCGGCGCTCGATGCCAAGAGTCGGCGCTGGCGGACCAAGCCGTGTCGCAAAGGCACCGGCTATCTATTCGACCACCGCGCCCTGTCCAAGGTATTTCGCGCCAAGCTGCTGGCGGCGCTGACGCGTGAAGGTCTGCCACTGCCAGTCTGTCACCCGAGGAAATGGGTCGTTGACTGCAAAGGCGTTGGCACCGGCGAAAAAGCGCTGGTCTATCTCGGCCGCTATCTCTATCGGGGTGTCGTTCAGGAAAAGGACATCCTGTCCTGTGACGACAAACAAGCCAGCTTTCGCTACCGCGATAGCCAAACCGGCCAGATCATGGTGCGCACGGTGAGCGGCGCCACCTTCCTCTGGCTGATCCTGCAACACGTCTTGCCCAAGGGCTTTCGGCGGGCGCGCAACTTCGGCTTTCTGCGACGGAAAGCCCTTGGGTACGGTGCAGGACAAAAAGATATTTCCAGGGGAACTACCCAGCCTCCGAACCGGGCTTGTCCAACAACCGGTTCAGATCGTGGCTCGCGACATAGTCAGTAACTTCATCGGGGAGCGTGAAGTCAAAGTACTCAATGTCTTGCTCGCCCCAAGACGAACGGAGTTGAAGCAAGCCGACAATTGACGCTGGCTCCGGGTTTTCGGAGCCAAGATGTTGCTGCCAGTAGCCCGGAGGAAGTTCCTCCAGGTGGTGTTCGACAAACAAATTGATGTTGTCCTCACCTGCCTCCGAGCCAAATGCCTGCTTGATAGCTTGCAGCGCAAGAATTTGGCGCTCTACCTTGACTTGTGTCATGTCATGACACCTCCTTGTCTGCCCAACGTTAAATGTGGAACCTACATGACAGAAAGCTTCCCGTCATGCAGGCTGTATAAAAAGACAGTTTCATTTTAGTTCAACGACTTAATATCTCTTAGTAAGGCGTCGCAAACAAAAAGGGGGAGCGTCATTTGAATTCCCCGCTCAATGCGCCGGCATCCCGAACATCGCCCGCACCTTGCCGATCAGGTCATCGACGAAGGTAAACACCACTGGTATCACCAGCAGGCTTAAAAAGGTCGAGGTGATCAGGCCGCCGATGACGACGATGGCCATCGGGGCGCGGAAGCTCGGGTCGGTGCCGATGCCGAGGGCGATCGGCATCATGCCAGCGCCCATGGCGATGGTGGTCATGATGATCGGCCGGGCCCGCTTGCTGCAGGCATCGAGCAGCGCATGCCAGCGGTCGAGGCCGTGTTCGCGGCGGGCCAGCACGACGTAGTCGATGAGCAGGATGGAGTTCTTGGTGGCGATGCCCATGAGCATGATCAGGCCGATCATCGACGGCATGGAGAGCGCCGTGTGCGAGAGGAACAGGGCCAGGAAGGCGCCGGGCACGGAGAGCACGAGCGCCGCCAGGATAGTCACCGGCTGGACGAAATCCTTGAACAGCAGGACCAGCACGATGTAGATGCAGAGGACGCCGGTGCCCATGGCCAGACCGAAGCTGGAGAACAGTTCACCCATGGTTTCGGCGTCGCCAACCGTCGTCTGGATGATGCCGGGTGGCAGTTTGGCCAGGCTGGGCAGGGCCAGCGCCTGCTTTTCCAGTTCGCCGAGCGCCACGCCATTCAGCGCGATTTCGAAATTGATATTGCGCAGGCGGTCGTAGCGGTCGATTTCGGCCGGGCCGCCGACCAGGCTCAGGCTGGCGACATTGGCCAGCATCACCGGGCCATGTTTGCCGGGCACGCTGAGGTGTTCGAGCAGGCCGATGTCCTGGCGCGCCGCCGGCGGCAGCTTAACGATGATCGGCACCTGGCGCTGGCTGAGGTTGAGCTTGGCCAGCCCCTGGTCGTAGTCGCCGGCCGTGGCGATGCGCAGCACGTCGGCAATCGCCGCCGAGGTCACGCCAAGATCGGCCATGCGGGCGAAATCGGGGCGCACCACGAGTTCCGGGCGGACTAGGCTGGCTGTCGAGGTGACATTGCCGATGCCGGGCAAGGTACGCAATTCGCGCTCGACCTGGCGGGCATGTTCGGAAAGCAGGGCACCGTTTTCGCTGGCCAGCACCAGCACGTACTTGTCATTGGAAGCGCCGAGGCCGATCTTGACCTGGACGCCGGGCAAGTCGCCGAGGGCCTCGCTGAGCTGGTGCTCGACTTCCTGTTTCTTGACCCCGCCACGCTCCTTGCGCGGGGTCAGGTTGATGGTCAGCGTTGCCTTGCGCACCTCGGCCGCGCCGCGCGGCGCAAAGGGGTCGCTGCCGGCCGCACCGCCGCCGATGGCGGTGTAGACCAGCCGGACATGCGGATTCTGCCCGACGATCCGGCGCGCCCGTTCGGCGACGCCCAGGGTTTCATTGAAGGTGCTGCCGGGCGGCAACGACAGGTAGACCTGGGTCTGCGAGAGATCGTCGGGCGGCATGAAGCCCTTCTCGAGCAGCGGCACCAGGGCGAAGGAACCGACGAAGAAGACCAGCGTCGCCAGCATGGTGAGCAGGCGGTGCTTCAGACACCAGGCGGCCCAGCCGCCGTAGATGTCGAGCCAGCGCGGCGTGCCGTGGTCGCGCCGGGGCGGCTGCAGGATGTAGGCAGCCATCATCGGCGTCAGCAGGCGGGCGACGACGAGCGAGAAGAATACGGCAATCGCCGCCGTCCAGCCGAATTGCACGAAGAACTTGCCGGCGACGCCACTCATGAAGGCGGTCGGCAGGAAGACGGCGATCAGCGTGAAGGTCGTGGCGATGACCGCCAGGCCGATTTCGTCGGCCGCTTCCATGGCCGCCTGGAACGGCGTCTTGCCCATGCGCAGGTGGCGCATGATGTTCTCGATTTCGACGATGGCGTCGTCCACCAGGATGCCGACCACCAGCGACATCGAGAGCAGGGTCACCACATTGAGCGTGAAGCCCATCAGGTGCATCACGGCAAAGGCCGGGATGATCGACAGCGGCAGCGCCGTGGCCGAAACGAAGGTGGCGCGCCAATCGCGCAGGAAAAGCCAGACGACGATGACGGCGAGGATGGCGCCCTCGATGAGTAGGGCCATCGAGCCTTCGTAGTTTTCCTGCACCGGATCGACGAAGTTGAAGGCTTCGGTGATCGTGATGTCGGGATGCTCGGCGCGCAGCTTGTCGAGCGCGATGTTGACGCTGGCCGCCAGTTCGACCTCGCCGGCCCCGCGACTGCGGGTGATTTCGAAACCGACTACCGGCTTGCCGTTGAGCAGCGCAGCACTGCGCGTCTCGCCCACCGTGTCGCTGACCGTCGCCACCTGGTCGAGGCGCAGATGCCGGCCATCGCCGAGCACGATGTCCATGGCGCCCAGTTCGGCCGCCGTCTGCACGGTGGCCAGGGTGCGCACCGACTGTTCGACGCCACCGACATCGGCCTTGCCGCCCGAGGCTTCCTGCTGGATCTGGCGCAATTGCCGGGAAATATCGGCGGCCGTCGCATTGAGCGCCAGCAGGCGGGCCGGGTCGAGTTCGACGCGAACTTCGCGCGTCACGCCGCCGACCCGTGCCACGGCGCCGACGCCGCGGACGCTGAGGATGCTCTTGGTGATGGTGTTATCGACAAACCAGGACAGCGCCTCGTCATCCATCCGGCTCGAGGCCACGGTGTAGGTCAGGATCGGCACGCCGGCCAGATTGACCCGGGCGACCACCGGATCCTTGAGATCGCCGGGCAGGTCGGAGCGGATGCGCGACACGGCATCGCGCACCTCGTCGATGGCTTCCTGGGTCGACTTTTCCAGGCGGAATTCGACGGTGACGATGGCCACGCCATCCTGCACCTTGGTGTAGATGTGCTTGATGCCCTGCACGGTGGCGACCGAATTCTCGATCTTGCGCGCCACCTCGGTTTCCATCTGGGCCGGCGCCGCGCCGGGCAGCGACGCGGTGACGGTGACCATGGGCAGGTCGATGTCCATGAACTGCTGGATTTTCATGGCGCGGAAGGACATCACGCCGAACAGCGTGAGCATGATGAACAACAGGATGGCCGGAATTGGGTTCCGGATCGACCAGGCGGAGACGTTCATTGCGCTTTGCCGGCGGCAGCAACCACCTTGACCAGATCGCCGTCGGCCAGGAAGCCGGCACCGCTTTCGACGACCGCCACCTTGGCGTCCAGTCCGGAGACGATTTCGATGCGCTCGTCCTGCTGCCGGCCGAGCGTCACCTTGGTCTGGGCGACGCGATTCTCGCCTTCCAGACGGAAGACGTAAGCGAAGCCCTCGCGCCGCACCACCGCCGATTGCGGCAGGGTGAGCGCCGCGGTCCGCCCGAGTTCGAATTCGCCGCGCGCGAACATGCCGGCCCGCACGCTGCTGCCCACCGGCAGATCGACGTAGATCAGGCCGTTGCGCGTCTGCGGATCGACGCTGGGCGCCACGGCGCGCACCTTGCCCTTGACCGTTTCGCCATTCGGGTTGACCAGGCTCGCCGGCCCCCCGGCCTTGACCGCGGCCAGATCGGCCGACGGCACTTCGGCCCGCCATTCGAGGCGGCCGCCGCGAATCAGCCGGAACAGTTCCTGCCCGGGCTGGGTCAGCGAGCCGACACTGGCCGAACGGGCCGAGATCACGCCATCATCCGGCGCCAGCACGCTGGTCTTGCTCAGGCGCAGCGCCGCCGCCTGCTGGCGAGCGCGGGCGGCTTCCAGGCGGGCTTGCGTCGTCTGTTCGGCGGTCCGGTACTGGTTGTTGAGTTGCGCGCTGTAGAAGCCCTTGGCCTTGAGTTCGGCCGCCCGTTCGCTGTTGCCTTTGGCCTCGCTGGCACTGGCTTCGAGCTCGGCAACAGCCGCCTTGGCCTCGGCCAGTTCGCTGGCCACGGTATCACTGGCGATGCGCGCCAGGACTTGGCCCTTTTTGACGCGGTCGCCGACCTGAGCGGCGACTTCGGTAATCCGGTAATTGGCGATTTCCGGCCCGATCACCGCTTCCTGCCAGGCCACGACATTGCCGTTGGCGACCAGGAGCCGCGGCCACTCGACGCTCTCGGGCGCGATCAGGCGCACGGTCAGCGCCGGCTTGGCCGCTGCGGCTTCCTTGGCCGGAGCCGCCGGTGGCGTCTCGCCGCCCCCGGAATAGACAGCAGCCGCAACCAGGACGAGGACGGCCAGCCCCCCGACAAGACGGGTTTTGCGCCCAGCGAAAAGCCCGGTGGAGATGAGTTTCATGCGCAGACCTGTGGCAAACACGTTAACTGGCGAATGATACCTTGCTACGGGTCAATTCTCGATTGGCATCGCCAGCGGCAACAGGCGCTGCTACTCCCGGAAAAGGCACTTGAACCGCAGAGACGCAGAGAGACGGAGGAAAGGCAAAGGCTCGCCCGGCGTCTCCGGCGCACCTTCCGGCCCGGCCGCAAAAACGCGGTAAGCGACTGCTTTCACGATTTTCTCTGCACCTCTGCGACTCGGCGGTAGGTTTTCCCGGGAGGAACCAGAGGACCGCGCCAGCCCGCCCGCTGCCCCCCGAATCTCCTTGAATCAGCGAAAGCCCTCTACTCGCCGAGGGCCTTTTCGGCCTGGTCGGCCGTTTCGAAAATCTGCGGCGCGATCTGGCGTTTTTCCAGGGCCTCGCCGAGTTTGACGCGCAGGAAGGTACTCGCCGTGTAACGCGTGACGTCGTGGTAATGGCGGTCCATGATGCCCTTGACGACACCGATGTAGTCGTCGATCAGTTCCGGCACGATGGAGAAACGGTCGTAATTGACGATGGCGTTCACCTTGTGGCCGATCGGCGCCAGGCGGCTTTCGACCGCCTCGAGAATGCGCGCGATATCGGCCTCGCTGCGCACCGTCAGGCCGGCGAAGTCGACGAAGAACAGGTTTTGCGCCGCGTCGTAGGTCAGGCGCTCGGCCAGCGGCCGCTCCAGCATGTCCGGCCGGATGTTCATCGGCGCCTCGGCGAAGATGCGCGCATCCATCAGTTTCGGCTCGACCGGCATCAGCGGCCTGAAGGTCATCTTGTCGAGAATGTCCTTCTGCAGATCGATGCCCGGGGCGATTTCGGTCAGTTCCAGGCCGGCGGCGGTCAGCTTGAAGACGCAGCGCTCGGTGATGTAGAGCACGCTCTTGCCCCACTTGGCGGCCTGTGAGCCGCTGAAGGTGCGATGTTCGACCTCGTCGACGAATTTCAGCGCCTTGCCGTCCTCGAGAATCTGCAACTGACCGTCCTTGATCGCCACTTCCAGGTTGCCAGCGGTGAAGGTGCCGACGAAGACGACTTTCTTGGCATTTTGCGAAATATTGATGAAGCCGCCGGCGCCGGCCAGACGCGGGCCAAATTTCGAGACATTGAGGTTGCCTTCCTGGTCGGCCTGGGCCAGGCCGAGGAAGGCGATATCGAGGCCGCCGCCGTCGTAGAAGTCGAACTGGCTGGGCTGGTCGATGATCGCCTGGGCATTGGTCGCCGCCCCGAAACTCAGGCCGCCGGCCGGCACGCCGCCGATCACGCCGGGTTCGGCGGTGAGCGTCATGAGGTCGATGACTTGTTCCTCGGCGGCGACATTGGCCACCCCTTCCGGCATGCCGATGCCGAGATTGACCACGGCATTGGCCTTCAATTCGAGGGCCGCGCGGCGGGCGATGATCTTGCGTTCGCTCATCGGCATCGCCGCGATGGCCGACATCGGCACCTTGATCTCGCCGGCGAAGGCCGGGCTGTAGGCTTCGGCGAAAGTCTGCATGTGGTATTCCGGCTTTTCGGCGACCACCACGCAATCGACCAGAATGCCGGGAATCTTCACCTGCCGCGGGTTCAGCGTGCCGCGTTCGGCGATGCGCTCGACCTGGGCGATGACGAGGCCGCCCGAGTTGCGCGCCGCCATGGCGATGGCCTGCGCCTCCAGCGTCAGGGCTTCCTTTTCCATGGTGATGTTACCGTCCGGGTCAGCGGTGGTGCCGCGGATGATCCCGACATGGATCGGGAAAGCCTTGTAGAACAGGTATTCCTGGCCATCGATTTCCATCACCCGGACGACATCCCGGGTCGTCATGGCATTCAGCTTGCCGCCGCCGAAACGGGGATCGACGAAGGTGCCGAGGCCGACGCGGGTGATCGTTCCCGGCTTGCCGGCGGCGATGTCGCGGAACAGATGGGTGATCACCCCCTGCGGCAGGTTGTAGGCTTCGATGCGATTGGCCACCGCCAGTTGCTGCAATTTCGGCACCAGGCCCCAGTGGCCGCCGATCACCCGGGCCACCAGGCCGTCGTGGCCGAGGTGATTGAGACCGCGTTCCTTGCCGTCGCCCTGCCCGGCCGCATAAACCAGGGTCAGGTTGCGCGGCCGGCCGAGGCCGTGCAGGTCGGCCTCCTCGCCTTCGAGGAAAAGCTGTTCAAGGGCGATGGCGATGTTTTCGGCAAAACCGATGCCGACGAAACCGCCGGTGGCAACGGTGTCGCCGTCCTTGATCAGGCGCACGGCATCGCGCGCCGAAACGATCTTGCCGGTATCGGAGGCGCGCAGCGAGGCGGCCATCGGGTGACGGGTCAAGGGCATGGGAGTCTCCTTTATTTTTATCGGCGAAGCGGCAATCAGACGATACCGGTGGCGTAGTAGGTGGCGATCACCACGAACACCGCCAAGGTTTTGATGCAGGTGATGGCAAAAATATCCTTGTAGGACTGCCGGTGGGTCAGGCCGGTCACCGCCAGCAGCGTGATCACGGCACCGTTGTGCGGCAGCGTGTCCATGCCGCCGGAGGCCATCGAGGCGACGCGGTGGAAGACTTCAAGCGGAATACCGGCGGCCTGCGCGTTGGCGATGAAGGTTTCGGCCATGGCGGCCAGTGCGATGCCCATGCCGCCCGAGGCGGAACCGGTGATGCCGGCCAGCGAGGTGACGGTGATCGCTTCGTTGATCAGCGGATTGGGAATCGCGCTCAGCGCATTGGCGACCACCAGGAAGCCGGGCAGTGCCGCGATCACGGCACCGAAGCCGTATTCGGAAGCGGTGTTCATGGTCGCCAGCAGGGCACCGCCGATGGCGCTCTTGCTGCCTTCGGCGAACTTGGCGGCGACCAGTTTCCAGCCGAAGACGAAGACCGTCGCGATACCGATCAGCAGCGCCCCTTCAACGGCCCAGATGGCCGCTACCGCCTTGGTCTGCTGCACCACCGGCGCGGCCTTGCCGATCACCGCCGGAATGAAGGAGACCTTTTCGCCGTAGAGCAGCGGAATGGCGTTGGTGAACACCTTGTTCATGACGCCAACCATGATCAGCGGCAGGATGGCGATCAGCGGATGCACCAGCTTCTCGTCCGCGATGAGTTCCGGTTCGTTGCTGTGCCCGGTGCCGTAACCTTCGCCAGCAACAGCGGCACGGCGGCGGGCCGATTCCAGATAGAGCATGCCGACGACGAAAATAAAAACGGCGCCGATCACCCCAAGCCAGGGGGCGGCGTAGATGTCGGTCTTGAAGAAGGTGGTCGGGATGATGTTCTGGATCTGCGGCGTACCGGGCAGGGAATCCATCGTGAAGGTGAAGGCGCCGAGCGCGATGGTGCCGGGAATCAGGCGCTTCGGGATATTGCCCTGGCGGAACATTTCGGCGGCAAACGGGTACACCGCGAAGACCACGACGAACAGCGAGACGCCGCCGTAGGTCAGGATGGCGCAGACGATGACGATGGAGAACATCGCCCGCTCGCGGCCGATCAGCTTAATCACCGAGGCGACGATAGCCTTGGAGAAGCCGGAAAGCTCGATCACCTTGCCGAACACGGCACCGAGCAGGAAGACCGGGAAAAAGTTTTTGACGAAACCGACCATCTTGTCCATGAACAAGCCGGTAAACATCGGCGCCACCATGTTGGGGTCGATGAACAGCACGGCGCCGAGGGCGGCGATCGGGGCGAAGAGGATGACGCTGTAGCCGCGATAGGCCACGAACATCAGAAAAGCCAGGGCGGCCAGAACGATGATGAAATCCACGCTTGTCTCCTTTATGAATTATTGCGGAGCCTGCGCTATCGCAGGCTCCGTGCCAGACAAGCCAAGTCATTGAGAACGCTGGAAATCAGGCTTTGTTTACGGCCAGCTAAGAAAACAAATGTCTGTTCGAGCGGACACCCTGTCCAGTCAGGCAGACACTTCGGAAAACGGATTACCGACGCCGAGGAGGGCAATCTTTTCATAGAGGGCGGCGCGCGAGATGCCGAGCAGGCGGGCCGCCATCGTCTTGTTGCCACGGCTGTTGTTGAGGGCGGCGATGATCGCCTCGCGTTCGGCCCGCGCGACGACACCGGCAATGCCCTGGGCCGCGAGGCTCGTCATGGCGCGCCGGCCAGCCGCCGCCGGCATCACCTTGTCGAGATCGGCGACTTCCAGCACTTCGCCGTCGCTCATCAGCAGCGCCCGTTCCAGAACGTTCGACAACTCCCGGACATTGCCCGGCCAATCATGCAGCAGCAGACGATTCAGGGCAGCCGAACTGATGCTGTGCAAGGGCATGCCCTGTTGCCGGCCGATCAGTTCGATCAGGTATTCGGCGAGCAGCGCCATGTCCTCGGAGCGCTCGCGCAGCGGCGGCGTCTTCAAGGTGATGACATTGAGCCGGTAATAGAGGTCGGCCCGGAACTGGCCGTCCGCCACCATCTGTTCCAGGTTGCGGCTGGTCGCCGCAACAACCCGGAGGTCGACCGTTTCCAGACGGTTCGAGCCGACCGCCTCGAATTCCCGCTCCTGCAGCACGCGCAACAGTTTGGCCTGAAGAGCCAGTGACATGTCGCCGATTTCGTCGAGAAACAGCGTGCCACCATCGGCCAGCTTGAACTTGCCGATCCGACCGCGCCGCTCGGCGCCGGTGAAGGCGCCCCCGGCAACGCCGAAAAATTCGGCTTCGAGCAGGGTCTCCGGCACCGCGGCGATGTTGACCGCGACAAACGGCCCGTTGGCGCGTGGACTGGCGGCATGAATGGCCTGCGCCAGCAATTCCTTGCCGGTCCCGGTTTCGCCGAGAATGAGCAGCGACGACGAGGTTCGGGCCGCCCGCCGCGCCGCTTGCTTGAGTTCGGTACAGGCCGGACCGCAGCCGACGAAACTGGAAAAAGTGTACTTGGTGCGCCGGGCGTCGGCCAGTTTGCGTTCGGCATCGGCCAGATCGGCACGCAGGCGCTGGTAGCGTGAAACCACCGGCGCCAGGTGGCGCGGATCGTCGTACAGCATGAAACCGACGGCGCCGACCACCTGGCCGCTGGCATCGCGCAACGGCAGGCGGGTCACGACGAAGGACTCGGTGCCGAAATCCATGATATCGAGCATGATCGGCCGCCCGCTGTCGACCACCTGCCGCATCTGGCTGTTGGGGATGACTTCCTCGATCGGCCGGCCAAGCATCGCCGCCGGATCGGCGATGCCCAGGCGCACCGGGTAATGGTCATTCATCCAGACAACGTTGGCCCGGGCATCGACGATCACCGCCCCCTCGCACAACTCGGCGAAATGCGCGAGCAGCGACTGATTGGCCAACTGGCGTAATTCGGCCGGGCTGGTCATCGGCCGATCGGGCAAGGTTTTGCGCGCCGCTGGCGCGGCCATCCGCGGGCCCGGCACAACCGGAAAACGCCGGGCCGGCCTCCCTGGTCGGGAAGTGTCATGTCTCCATCCTCAATCCGATGTCGTTCGGCAAAAGCAAACGCAACGGGGGACGGGCATGCGGTTTTGTCTTTGATCCCTTCCCCGAATCAGGGGAGTATTGGGAGATTCGGCCGCCTTGGCAAGGCCCCTTAGGGAAAACCCTTGGGTCCATCCGGCCCCTGGCCGAGCCGGGAACCAGGACTCGCTTCCTTGGTCGCCACCTCTAGCGCCAGTACCTGGCAGCTAACCGGAAGCAGGCCGTTAGCGCCGGCCAGGTTGCGGGAACGACCAGCCCCGCAGAAAGGTTAACGGCGAATCAGGGAAAAGATTTGGGCCGGTTTAGGTTAAACGGCACAAAGAAATGTAAAGACACGGCCAACGTGACAACGACGCGGGGAAACAGGAGAAGCCCGCCTACTTGTTGCTGACCCGCTTCCTTTTTTCCCAACGGCGATCCGGCTCGCCCCTTGGTTGTTCCCGGCGATCGCTCAAGGCCCGACCTTGCCGCTGCTTGTCCCGCCGCGAGCGTATGGCCGCCGCGGCATACAACGACGCCACCGCGAGCAGGAAGCCCAAGCTCGCCCAGGGAAATTGCATGATCTTCTCGAGCATACTCATGTGCAATCCCATTGAAAGCGTATGAACCTGAAAACCTTACCGCGGAGTCGCAAAGGAGAATGTAAAGTTTGGACAGCGATCCTGGGAAATTGGTTTCCGCCAGAGGCTCACCGTTGCCGAAAGCGGTCGCCGGGCGACGGACGGCAAAAGGCCTGCCCCCTGGCTTTATTTAGCGGTTCTGGCCTTGAAAGAGGTCTTTGGCGGGCAATGAGGGAGCGAACAAACCCCGCTTTTCCTTGCCATGCCGTCGATCTTGAAGCCCAAAAACCGACAGTTGCCCCCAAATATGGCCGACGGCAAGACAACCCCGGGGCCCATCGGCGGCCAACAAAAAGGCCGGCAACCCTTGAAAAATCAGGTGTTTCCGGCCTTATTTGCGATACCTTGTAGTCGTTGGTGGAGAGGATGAGGATCGAACTCACGACCTCCGCATTGCGAACGCGGCGCTCTCCCAGCTGAGCTACCCCCCCAACGTTGGGCGATTTTATATCAGTCTATTTCGCTTATCCAAGCACTATGAACGATATACCCATTACTTTCTGAATCTTGCCCGCGCTTCAGCTCTGGCCGGCGCCGGCGACGGCGCGCCGCAAACGGTCGGCGACCGCGGCCCAGGACGGCGTATCGGGAAGAGCCTCGACGGCGATCAGGTCGACACCGGCGTGATCCATCTCGCGCAGCGCCGCGTAGAGGCCGTGCGCGTAACCGACCGGATCGGCCGGCAGCAGGTGCCAGGCGTGCGGCAGGCCGGCCTGCGGCGGCTGGCTGTGGGCGATGACGCCGCAACGGCCGCCCTTGTGACGCTGGGCGTTGAGGAAATCGAGCAGGCGTTCGCCGGCGACCAGGCGCATCGGCGTCTGCGGCGCGTAATGCGCGGCCAACGAACCGGAAACGCGCGGTGCGCCGCTCGCCGTCTCGATCAGCGGTTGATGACCGAGCACCGCCGCCAGATGGGCCGGCTCGATATGGCCCGGGCGCAGGACCACCGGTTCACCACGCGAACAATCGACGATGGTCGATTCGATGCCGACTTTGCACGGCCCGCCATCGAGGATCAGCGACACACGATCACCGAGTTCTTCGCGCACATGCTCGGCCGTGGTCGGGCTGATGCGCCCGAAACGATTGGCCGAGGGTGCGGCGATGCCGGCGTGTTCGCCGGCGCCTTTGCCAAAACTCGCGGCGAAGCGGCGCAGCAGCTCAAGCGCCACCGGGTGGCCGGGGACGCGCAGGCCGACGGTGTCCTGGCCGCCAGTGACGGCGTCCGGCACCCAGGCCTGTTTCTTCAAAATCAGGGTCAGCGGGCCGGGCCAGAAACTCTCCATGAGTTCCCAGGCGACGGCAGGAACCTGCTCCGCCCAGTGATCGACGGCATCGTGACCGGAAATATGGACGATCAGTGGATGATCGGCCGGCCGCCCCTTGGCGGCGAAGATTTTGGCGACCGCCGCCGGATTGGCGGCGTCGGCGCCCAGACCGTAGACCGTCTCGGTCGGCAAGGCGACCAGTTCGCCGGCGCGCAGCAGCGCGACGGCACGGTCATAGTCCGGGCTCAGGGGCAGCAAGGGCTCAGACCAGGTCGGGCAGGGTCTTGGCCAGCACCTTTTCGGTCTGGTTAACGCGGAACTGGGTCAGCTTGTCGGCCACCGCCGCGTCGCTCAGAGCCAGGATGGAAACGGCAAACAGCGCGGCATTGGTGGCCCCGGCTTCGCCGACGGCGAAGGTGGCAACCGGAATGCCGCCCGGCATCTGCACCATGGAAAGCAGCGAGTCGAGGCCCATCAGGTGCTTCGACGGCATCGGCACGCCAAGCACCGGGATCTGCGTCTTGGCGGCGAGCACGCCGGCCAGGTGGGCAGCACCACCGGCCGCGCCGATCAGCACCTTGATGCCGCGCCCGGCAGCCGTGGCAGCATAGTCCAGAGCCTGATCCGGCGTGCGGTGCGCCGACAGGACCTTGGCTTCGTAAGGAATGCCGAGGTTCTTCAGGGTTTCGGCGGCGGCCTTCATGATCGGCCAGTCGCTGTCCGAACCCATGACGATACCGACCAGTGCTTGATTGCTCATGTTGATTTCCTTGCGAGATATAGGGATGCGTGAATGTTGCCGAGCACGGCCCGCGCCGGCAGGCCTTGGTCAGCAATCCGGCAAATTAGTTTCCGGCCGCCTTGCGCTCGGCCGCCTCGATGGTGTTGGCGAGCAGCATGGTGATCGTCATCGGCCCGACGCCGCCCGGCACCGGCGTGATCTGGCCGGCCGTTTCGAGACAGCTGGCGAAATCGACGTCGCCGCACAGCTTGCCGTCCGGCAGGCGGTTGATGCCGACGTCGATGACCACGGCACCGGGCTTGATCATGTCGCCGGTGACGAACTTCGGTTTGCCGACGGCAGCGACGACGATGTCGGCGCGACTGGTGTGAAATTTCAGATCGCGGGTGCGCGAGTTGCAAACGGTGACGGTCGCCCCGGCATTGATCAGCAACAGGGCCATGGGTTTGCCGACGATGTTGGAGCGGCCGATGACGACGGCTTCCTTGCCGTTGAGGTCAACATTGCCCTTCTCGAACATCTTCATCACGCCGTAGGGGGTGCACGGAATGAAACGCGGATTGCCCTGGGCCAGCGCGCCGACGTTCTCGGCGTGAAAGCCGTCGACGTCCTTGGCGGCGGCAATCGCTTCGAGCACTTTTTCTTCGTCGAAATGCTTGGGCAAGGGCAATTGCACCAGGATGCCGTGGATGTTCGGGTCGGCATTCAGTTCAGCGATCTTGTCGAGCACCACCTGCTGGTCGACCGTGGCGTCATAAACGATCTTTTCGGAATGCATGCCAATCGCTAGGCAACCATTGACCTTGTTACGCACATAGACTTCAGAGGCCGGGTCGGCACCGACCAGGATGACCACCAGACCGGGCTTGTGGCCCTTGGCCGTGAGCGCTTCGACGCGCCCCTTGAATCCCTGGCGCAGTTCTTCCGCCAGGGCCTTGCCGTCGATAATTTGTGCCGTCATCGTCGCCTCCGCCAGAAATGAAAAGGGGAAAGGCGGGCGCCTTTCCCTTTGAATTGACTGAATTTTACCAGAATCAGGCGAGCGCGGCTGCCGCGGCCCCGACCGCGGCCCGCCCGGCGGCGAAAGCACGCCGGTTCAGTTCGACCAGTTTCTCGCCCTTCTTCTGGAAGCGCTTGAGCACGCAGGCCAGCAGATCGTCGGCCGAAAACGGCAGGTGATCGGCAATGGCGCCAAGCATCACGGTATTGCCCAGGCGGATGTCGCCGAGTTCGAGCGCAATGGTCGTCGCGTCGAAAGCGACGACCCGGTTGCCGCCCTTTTTCACCTCGGCAAGCGGGTCGGCCGGGTAATCGAAGAGACCCAGTTCGACCACCGGTGGCACCAGGCGCGCCGTGTTCATCAAGGTGATACCGCCCGGCTTCAGCATGTGCTGCCAGCGCATCGCCTCGGCCGACTCGAAACCGAGCAGCACGTCAGCGGTGCCCGGCGTGATCTGCGGCGACAGCACCTTGGCACCAAAGCGCAGGTGCGAGGAAACGACGCCGCCGCGCTGCGCCATACCGGCCACCTCGGTTTTCTTGGCGTCGTGGCCCATGGCGATGGCCGCTTCGGCGAGGATCTCGGTGGCGGTCATGACGCCCTGACCACCGATACCGACAACGAGGATATTGGTCGTTGCACTCATGCGTTGCACCCTCCCTTGACTAGCTGGATCGGCGAGGTCGGCACGAAATGCTCGATCGCCTTCGGCCCGCAGGGCTGCACGCACAGGCCGCAACCGGTACACACCGAAGTTTCGATGCGCACCCAGGCCAGATCGACGACCCGCCCGTTCGGCTTGGTTTCCTGGCCGCGCCGGGTGACGTGAATGGCCGGACAGCCGACGTCGATACAGCTACCGCAACCGGTGCATTTATCCTCAACCACCGCGTAGGGCTTGAGCTTGTGATAATCCTTGACCAGCACGCAGGGCTGGTCGGTGATGATGACCGAAACTTCCGGCACCTTCACTTCTTCGCGGATGGTCTTGAAGAGCACCGGCAGTTCGTAGGGATTGACCTTGTGCACGCGCTCCGGCTTGACGCCGAGCGATTCGACGAGCTTGACGAAATCGACGCGCGGCGCCTCTTCGCCGTGCAGGCCGTAGCCGTTGCCCGGATTGTTCTGACCACCGGTCATGCCGACGGCGCGATTGTCGAGCAGCAGCACCGTGACATTGCCCTTGTTGTAGACAATGTCGAGCAGGCCCTGCATGCCCATGTGCAGGAAGGTCGAATCGCCGATCACGGCAAGAATGCGCTTGCTCTCGTCGGAAGCGCCGCGGCCCTTGTCGAGGCCGAGCGCAACGCCCATCGAGGCGCCCATCGAGACGCAGGTATCGAGCGCGTTCCACGGATGTCCCGCGCCCAGGGTGTAGCAGCCGATATCGCCGGCAATGGTCAGGTTGCGCACCTGCGACAGGGTGTAATAGACGCCAAGGTGCGGACAGGCGACGCACATCGTCGGCGGCCGCGGGAAGACCGGCAGCGGCGCGACCTGCTGTGCCGCCGGGACTTCTTCGCCGAGCAGTTTGGCGATCGCCGGTTTCAGCACATTCGGCGACAGCTCGCCCTGGCGTGGCAGGATTTCCTTGCCGAGCACCGCCAGGCCAATAGCCTTGAGTTCGGTCTCGACCAGCGGCTCGACTTCCTCGACGACGACGACCTGGTCGACCAGGGCCGCCAGCTCGCGGCATTTCTCGAAGGGCACCGGGCAGGAAAAGCCGAGTTTCAATACCGGCGCATCCGGGAAGGCTTCCTTGACATGCATGTAGGCCGGGCCGGAGGTGATGAAACCGACGCGGCGGTCGCTGCCTGGCTCAATGAAATTGAGCGGCGAGGACTCGGCGAATTCGCGCAGCTTGTCATCGCGCTCGAACATCAGCGGGATACGCTTGCCGGCATTGCCCGGCACCATCACGAAACGTGATGCTTCCTTCTGGAAACCGGCACCTTCGTGCGGCACGCGCTCGCCGACGGTGACCAGCGCCTTGACGTGATTGATGCGCGTCGTCATGCGCAGGATGACCGGCACCTGGAACTGTTCGGAAAGTTCGAAAGCCGCCTTGGTCATCGCGTAGGCTTCCTGCGAGTCGGCCGGCTCGAACACCGGCAGATGGGCGAAGCGTCCCCAGTAGCGCGAATCCTGCTCGTTCTGTGAGGACGACAGGCCGACGTCGTCGGCAATGGCGATCACCAGCCCGCCGATCACGCCGGTCAGGGTCAGGGTCATCAGCGCATCGGAGGCGACGTTCATACCGACATGCTTCATGCAGCAGAAGGCACGCGAGCCGGCATAGGCGGCGCCGATGGCGACTTCCAGCGAAACCTTCTCGTTGACCGACCACTCGGCGTAGAGATCGGGATAGGTCGAGATGACTTCCAGCATCTCGGTCGCCGGCGTGCCCGGATAGGCCGCCGCCACCTTGACGCCGGATTCCCAGACGGCACGCGCCACGGCTTCGTTGCCGGACAAGAATAACCGGCTAGCGGCCGGCGCAGGCATTACTGCAGCCATGAGTGCTGCTCCTGTAAATAAGGCAAAAGCCGACGATTATAAAAGAATGCGGGGGAGCGGACTTGATACATCTCAAGCAGTTGTTTGGTGTTGAGTTGTTTCATTTTCTAGGGTTGGCGCATTGGTGAAGGTTGTCGCTGTTTTGGCGGTTGTTTTCCGCCAAGCGGAAAACAACCGCCAAACAATCCACCCTCTTCCCGCAAGGCGAAACCTCACGCCCAACAATAGATACCAACCCCACAAAAAACCCAACAACAAACCTTTCAATATATTGCACGATGCGAATTTTGATTTTACAATGCGAAACACCAACTAGGTGTAAACACGGGCTCGCGAACCGATCCGTAAAGAGCTAAAGTTGTTTTGCTCAACAGGCAAAACAAAATGAAAAACCAACTTTGGAGACAAATCATGGCCGACCAGCCCAACGCCCTCCCCGACCCCAACGATCTGGACCCGCAAGAAACCAAAGAATGGACTGACGCCCTCGATGGCGTCATCACGCAAGAAGGCGCCGAACGTGCCCACTACCTGATCGAAAAGCTGATCGGCCAGGCCCGCGAAGACGGGATCGATATCCCCTACTCCGCCAATACCGAATACATCAACACCATTCCGGCCGACCAGCAGCCCAAGTACCCGGGCAACGCGGACATGGAAATCAAGATTCACAGTTACATCCGCTGGAACGCCATGGCCATGGTTGTGCGCGCCAACAAGGACACCAACGTCGGTGGCCACATCGCCTCCTTCGCTTCGGCCGCAGCCCTCTACGACGTCGGCTTTTCGCATTTCTGGAAGAGCATCCACGACGAATCCGGCGGTGACCTGATTTTCTTCCAGGGCCACTCGGTGCCCGGCGTGTACTCCCGCGCCTTCATGCTCGGCCGTCTGAGCGAAGAGCAGATGGACCACTTCCGCCAGGAAACCGGCGGCAAGGGCATTTCGTCCTACCCGCACCCCTGGCTGATGCCCGACTTCTGGCAGTTCCCGACCGTTTCCATGGGCCTCGGCCCGATCCAGGCCATCTATCAGGCCCGTTTCATGAAGTACCTCGCTTCGCGTGGCCTGATCGACGCCGCCAAGGCGGAACAGCGCAAGGTCTGGGCCTTCCTTGGCGACGGCGAGACCGACGAGGTCGAGTCGCTCGGCGCCATCGGCATGGCCGGGCGTGAAAAGCTGGACAACCTGATCTTCGTCATCAACTGCAACCTGCAGCGCCTCGACGGCCCGGTGCGCGGTAACGGCAAGATCATCCAGGAACTCGAATCCGAATTCCGCGGTGCCGGCTGGAATGTCATCAAGCTGATCTGGGGCACCCACTGGGATGCGCTGTTTACCCGCGACAAAAAAGGCATCCTGAAAAAACGCATGATGGAACTGTGCGACGGCGAGTACCAGACCTTCAAGGCCAAGAACGGCGCCTACGTCCGCGAGCACTTCTTCAGCACGCCGGAACTCAGGGAACTGGTCGCCGACTGGACCGACGACGAAATCTGGAACCTGAACCGCGGCGGCCACGACATCTTCAAGATCTTCGCTGCCTACAACGCTGCCGTCACCCACAAGGGCGCCCCGACCCTGATCCTGGCCAAGACCATCAAGGGCTTCGGCATGGGCCAGGCCGGCGAGGCGATGAACATCTCGCACCAGCAAAAGAAAATGGACATTGAGCAGATCGGCCGCTTCCGCGACCGCTTCGGCCTGCCGGTGCCCGACGACAAGCTGGCCGAGCTGCCCTACCTGACCTTCCCGAAAGATTCGGCGGAATACAAATACATGCAGCAGCGCCGCCTCGACCTCGGCGGTTTCCTGCCGCAGCGCCGGCGCAAGGCCGAGCCGCTGGCGATTCCGCCGCTCGAGACCTTTGCCGCGCTGCTGAAAGCGTCGGGCGAGGGCCGTGAATTGTCCACCACGATGGCCATCGTCCGCATCATGAACATGATGTTGAAGGACAAGAATGTTGGCAAGAACGTCGTGCCCATCGTCCCCGACGAATCGCGCACCTTCGGCATGGAAGGCATGTTCCGCTCGGTCGGCATCTGGAATCAGGAAGGCCAGAACTATGTGCCGGAAGACCATGACCAGCTAATGTTCTACAAGGAATCGAAGACCGGTCAGGTGCTGCAGGAAGGGATCAACGAATCGGGCGCGATGAGCGACTGGATTGCCGCCGCCACCTCGTACTCGGTGCATAACGTTCAGACCATTCCGTTCTACATCTGCTACTCGATGTTCGGCATGCAGCGCGTTCTCGACCTCTGCTGGGCGGCTGGCGACCAGCGCGCCCGCGGCTTCCTGATCGGCGGCACGGCCGGTCGTACGACGCTGAACGGTGAAGGCCTGCAGCACGAAGACGGCCACAGCCTGATCCTCTCCAACCTGATCCCGAACTGCATCTCCTACGACCCGACCTTCCAGTACGAAGTCGCTGTCGTTGCCCAGGACGGCATGCGCCGGATGTTCCAGGAGCAGGAAGACGTCTTCTATTACCTGACGGTAATGAACGAGAACTACGAGCACCCGGAAATGCCGGTCGGCGCCGAAGCCGACATCATC
>JAGTRU010000067.1 GCA_018261905.1 Pseudomonadota bacterium
CCAGGACGAATTGACCGCCGTAGCGCTTGACGCCCAGTCGTTGGGCTTGTGAGTCGCGGCCGTTACGTGAACTACCGCCTGCTTTCTTGTGTGCCATTTATTAGCTCCTTGAACTTAAGCAGCGATCGCGTCGATGCGCAATTCGGTGTAGTTCTGACGATGGCCTTGATGCTTCTGGTAATGCTTACGACGACGCATCTTGAAGATCTTGACCTTGTCGTGGCGGCCGTGCGAAATCACGGTGGCTTTGACGGTGGCGCCAGCAAGGAAGGGAGCGCCGATCTTTACCGACTCGCCTTCGCCTGCCATGAGGACCTGGTCGAGAGTAACTACTCCGAAAATAAATCTAAAGGGTGCTACAAAGAACCGCGCATTATACGCAAAAGTTCTGACAAGTCAAAGTCTTGTCACGGGCTTGTGGTAAAATTGCCGCCTTTCCCAAGGAGCTACTCATGGCTGAAATCACCACGGCCTCCGGCCTGATCTACGAAGACACCGTTGTCGGCGAAGGCGCCGAGGCCAAGGCTGGCGACCATGTCGTCGTCCATTACACCGGTTGGCTGACCAATGGCGACAAATTCGATTCGAGCAAGGACCGTAACGATCCCTTCGATTTTCCGCTCGGTCAGCGTCATGTGATTGCCGGTTGGGATGAAGGCGTGCAGGGCATGAAAATCGGCGGTACCCGCAAACTGACCATTCCGCCGGAACTCGGCTATGGCGCCCGCGGCGCCGGTGGTGTGATTCCGCCGAATGCGACGCTGGTTTTCGAGGTGGAGCTGCTCGGCCTGCAATGAGCGATTCCAGCAAGGAGCGCAAGCCAAAACGCCCGCCGGTAGAAACTGCCGGCGACGATCCGTGGGCCAAGTGGCGCCAGCCGGATGCCGAAGCTGCGCCGGCCCCGCGCCCGGCCCCGGCTGCAACTGCGCCGGTCGAGGCCAAGGTCGAAAAGCCAGCCGAACCGGTGGTGCGCGAGCGCCCGACCGGGACGCTGCGCCCGAACAAGGCTCCCGATGCGCCACCGCGTGTGCCAGCTCGCAAGCCGCACAGCATGCGGCCGGCGCTAGCTGCTCCAGTTGAACGGACACGCGAATCGGCACCTGCGCGGCCCAAGCGTCCGGCAATGGAAACAAGGCGTCCGGCGCCGAAGGAAACGCGCCCAGTGCCGCGCGAGCCGCAGCAGCGCCATCCGGACAATCATCAGGAAGGCGTCCGTCTGTCCAAGGTGATGTCCGAGCGTGCCATGTGTTCGCGGCGTGAGGCCGACCTGTGGATCGAGCGCGGCTGGGTGCTGGTCAATGGTGAGCGCATTGCCGAACTGGGTACGCGCATCGACCCGAATGCCGAAATCACCATTTCCAAGGAAGCCGAAAAGGATCAGGCCAAGCAGGTCACCATCCTTTTGCACAAGCCAGTCGGCTATGTTTCCGGTCAGCCGGAGCCGGGTTGCGTGCCGGCCGTGACGCTGATTTCGGCGGAAACCTGGAAGCGACAATCCGGTGATCCCGAGTTCAAGCCGTGGATGTTGCGCGGTCTGGCACCAGCCGGACGGCTGGACGTCGATTCGACCGGTCTGCTGGTGCTGACGCAGGACGGCCGTGTTGCCAAGAAACTGATCGGCGAGGACAGCGATGCCGAGAAGGAATATCTGGTGCGGGTGGCCGGCGAGATGATTCCGAATGGTTTGCAGTTGCTGCAGCACGGTCTCGAGCTCGATGGCAAGCCGCTCAAGAAGGCCTGGGTCAAGCAGCTCAACGAGGACCAGTTGCACTTCATCCTCAAGGAAGGCAAGAAACGCCAGATCCGCCGCATGTGCGAACTGGTCGGCTTGCGGGTCATCGGTTTGAAGCGGGTGCGCATCGGCCGGGTCAAGCTCGGCGACCTGCCCATGGGGCAGTGGCGCTTTCTCCGGGCCGACGAGTCGTTCTAAACAAAAACGCCAGCTTCGAGCTGGCGTTTTTTATGGGTCGGCTCGCGGATTACTCGGCTGGCTTGACCGGCGGCATCATCAGGCATTCGCCTTCAATGACGGTCTTGCCGGCAACGGTGCATACCGTGTCGAGAATGACGCGATTTTTTTCCAGCATCACTTCACGCACGGTGACCGTGGCGCGCACGGTGTCGCCCGGGCGGACCGGCGCCTTGAACTTCAGGGTCTGCGACAGGTAGATGGTGCCGGGGCCGGGCAGGTGGTTGGCCAGCACGGCGGAAATGAAGCCGGCTGACAGCATGCCGTGGGCGATGCGGCCGCCGAACATCGTGCCCTTGGCGTATTCCTCGTCCAGGTGGGCCGGGTTCACGTCGGTGGAAATGCCGGCGAAGAGGACGATGTCGGTTTCGGTGACGGTTTTGCCGATGCTGGCGCTCATGCCGGGCTTGAGATCCTGAATGTAATAGGTCATGGGTGTTCTTCCGCTGTTGGTTTATAAAAACTTGTGATGCCAAACTTTAACACGTCATTCTGACCGTAATGCTTCAACGGGATCGAGCCGGGCTGCCCGGCGGGCGGGCAGAACGCCTGCCAGCAGCCCGATGCTGATGGCGATGCCTTCGGCGAGCAGGACGAAGCTGAGGGGGGTGTGTACCGGCAGGGCGGGTAGGGCGAAATGAATGATCTGCGCCAGCCCGAAGCCGAGCAGCAGGCCAAGCAGGCCGCCAATGGCCGAGAGCGCCACGGCTTCGCCGAGGAAGAGCAGCAGGATGGTTCGCCGGCGGGCGCCGAGGGCAACCAGCAGGCCGATTTCTCCGGTTCGCTCGGTGACAGCGATGGTCATGATAGTGACGATGCCGACGCCGCCGACCAGCAGTGAAATGCCGCCCAGGGCGCCGACCGCCATGGTCAGTACATTGAGGATATTCGACAGGGTTTTGAGCATTTCTTCCTGCGTGACGATGGTGAAATCCTCTCGTCCGTGGCGGGCGATCAGACGCTCTTTAATCTCCTTGGCGACCGTCGCCGAGGGGGTGCCTTCCTCGGCAGCGATGTTGATTTCATCGACGCCTTCGCGATTGAATAGTTCCTGGGCGCGGACCGCTGGCACATAGGCGGTATCGTCGAGATCGATGCCGAGGAACTGGCCTTTCGGCGCCATCACGCCGATGATCCGGAAACGCAGGCCGCCGATGCGCAGGCGCTGGCCGAGCGGGTTTTCGCTACCGAACAATTCGTTCTTGAGCTTGCTGCCGAGAACGACAAAAGCGCGGGCGCTGCCCTCGTCATCCGGTGGTAGGAACTGGCCGCTCTGCACGGTCGAGCGGTAAACCAGCGGCAACTTGGCATTCACGCCATAGATAAGTGTGCGCCGGGTACGGCCATTGCCCTCGACTTCGGCATTGCCGCGCACATTGGGTGTAACCGCGACGACATGCGGTAAACGTTCCAGCGCCTTGGCATCCTCCAGCGCCAGTGGCCGGGCGCTCGACGGCAGCCCGGACGGCGAGCCGCCGGTCTTCGTTTTGCCGGGGGCGACGGCGATGACATTGGTGCCGAACTGGGTGAATTCACCGAGCACGAAGCGGTGGATGCCTTCGCCGATCGAGGTGAGCAGGATCACGGCGGCAATGCCGACGGCGATGCCGAGCAGCGTCAGGAAGCTGCGCAGGCGCTGGGCGGTGACGGCGCGGATGGCGAGTTGGAGGGTGTCGGCGGCGAGCATTTGGGGTTAAAGGCCAGGCGCGGAGGCGCAGAGGCACAGAGAAAGGCAATGGCATGGATATTTTGTCTTTGCTTTCCTCCGCGGCTCAGCGCCTCTGCGTCGAAGATCCATCATCAATGCCTCATCAGTGCCTGCACCGGATCGAGCCGGGTGGCGCGACGGGCGGGCATGACGCCAAACAGCAGGCCGGTGCCGAGCGCCGTGCCGAGCCCGGCGATCACCGCCCAGTCCGGCGGATAGGCGGGAAACACGGGAAATGCCTGGCGCAGCGCAAAGGCGCCGAGCTGGCCGAGCAGGTAACCGACCAGCGCGCCGACTGTCGATAGCATCGCCGCCTCGGCGAGGAAAGCCAGCCGGATGGTGCGCGCCGTGGCGCCGAGCGCCTTGAGCAGGCCGATTTCGCCGGTGCGCTGGGTGACTGCAACAAGCATCACATTCATCACCAGGATGCCGGCCACCGCCAGGCTGATCGCGGCAATCCCTGCGACACCCAGGGTCAGCGCCCCGAGCAGCTTGTCGAAGGTGGCCAGGACGGCATCCTGGGTGATTACCGTGACATCCTCCTCGCCGCGATGGCGTTGCTTGAGAATGTTCATGACCTGCTCCTTGGCCTCGGGAATCGCCTCGCGGCTTTTCGCCTCGACCAGGATGCGGAACAGGGTATTGGAATTGAACATCGCCTGGGCCAGTGCCACCGGGACGATGACCAGTTCGTCGGTATTCATGCCCAATCCTTGGCCAAGTGATTTCAGTACGCCGACAACGCGCAGTCGGCGGTCGCCGACCCGGATCAACTGGCCGACGGCCGGTCCGTTGCCAAACATTTCCTCGCGGATTTTGGCGCCGATCACGGCGACCGACGAACCCCGGTTCCAGTCTTCCTCGGGGAGTCCCTGGCCTTGGGCCAGTTCGAAATTGCGGAGGGGAATGAAATCACTGGTTGAACCGGCCACCATGACTTCGCGTAGGCGTCCGCCGAAGCTGATTTCCGAGGTGCCGACGGCGAGCGGCGCCAGGCGTTTTACCGCAGGAGCGCGGAGCAGCGAAGCGGCGTCGTCGATGCTCAGGTCGCGTGGCGTGCTGGTAATAGCATTGGCTGGATTGAAACCGCCGGTGCCCGAACGGCCGGGCAGCACGATAACCAGATTGGTGCCGAGCGAGGAAAACTGGCTGACGACATAGCGCCGTGCTCCGTCGCCCAGCGCGGTCAGAATGACGACGGCGGCGACCCCGATCGACATGGCAAGCACGGAAAGCGTCGTCCGCATCGGGTAGCTGGTGGCGGCATCGCGGGCGAAGCGCAGCGTGTCAGCCAGGCGCATGGGCGCTGTCCTGCTTCAGGCTGCCGTCTTCCATGACCAGTTGTCGTTTGGCGCGGGCACCGAGCGCCGGGTCGTGGGTCACGACGACCAGGGTCACGCCGCTGGCGTTCAGGGCTTCCAGCAGATGCACGACTTCGTCGCCGGTGTGGCGGTCGAGATTGCCGGTCGGCTCGTCGGCCAGGATCAGCGCCGGTTGCATGATGGTGGCACGGGCGATGGCGACGCGCTGGCGCTGGCCGCCGGAAAGCTGGTCGGGGCGATGGTCGGCACGTTGCTCCAGGCCGAAATCGGCGAGTGCCCGTTCGACCCGGCTGTTTCGCTCGCGGCTCGGGATGCCGGCGAGCATCATCGGCAGGGCGATATTCTCGGCCGCGGTCAGTCGCGGTACCAGATGAAAACTCTGGAAGACGAAGCCGATGCGCTGACTGCGTACCTGCGCCTGCTCATCCGGCGACAGTGTCGTGACGTCGCGGTCTTCCAGTTGATAGCTGCCGGCACTTGGCCGGTCAAGCAGGCCGAGCAGGTTGAGCAGTGTCGACTTTCCCGAGCCGGAAGGGCCCATCACGGCAACATATTCGCCGGTGCCTATGCTCAGGTTGAGTGCGGTCAGGGCGTGCACGGTTGAATCGCCGAGCTGAAAAACCCGCTCGATACCTTTGAGTTCGATCAGCGCCATGGGCTATTTGCCCTTGGCTTTGTCATCCGGGATGACGCTGGCACCGGCCTTGATGCCATCCTTTTCGAGCGAAGTGGCAATGCGATCGCCGGCCGTCAGGCCTTCCAATACTTCGGTGAACTCCCAATTGCTCAGCCCGGCCTTGATCTGCCGCTCTTCAAGTTTGCCGCTATCGGCGTTGAAGAGCAGGACGCGGCCGCCTTCCTGGATGGCGGCGGTCGGGATGCGCAAGACCTTGTCGCGGCCGGCAAGGATGATCTCGACATCAGCGCTGTAGCCGACCAGCAGCTTGCCGCCTTCCGGCTCGTCGAAATCGACTTCGATATCCACCGTGCGCGCCTGCTTTTCAACGGCCGAGACATAGGGGGCGACGCGGCGCACCTTGCCGGGGAGTTGCTTGCCCGGCAGCGCGTCGAGCGTGATGCGCACTGGCTGGCCGGCCTTGATTTTCGGCGCATCGACTTCGTCCATCGGTGCCTTTACATATAGACAACTGTCGTCGATCAGGTCGATGGCTGGTGGCGTTGGTACGCCGGGTGGGGAGGGGGTCGAGTATTCACCCAGTTCGCCGACGATCTTGGCGATCGTGCCGTCGAACGGCGCATACAGTGCGACCCGCCCCTGGTCGACACGGGTTGCCTTGAATTTGGCTTCGGCCTGAACGACGTCGGCCTTGGCGGTATTGCAACTGGCGCGCCGGACTTCGGCATCGGTGCGGGCGGCTTCTTCCTTGCTGGTCGAGACGAAGCCTTTTTCGCGCAATTCGCTCTGTCGTCTGGCTTCCTTCTCGGCATTGCCGGCGGCAATGCAGGCTTCTTCGACACGCTTACCAGCCAAGGTGATCTGCGTCTGGGCCAAATTGCTCTGCGCTTGTTGGTCGTCGTTCCACAGCTTGAGCAGCAACTGCCCCTTCTTGACCTTGTCGCCCTCCTTGACTCCGAGAAACTCGATCCGCCCGCCAATGATGGTCGATAGTTTGGTGCGCTGGCAGGCTTCGACGGTACCGGCGCGCGTGTTGGCCAGTGTCGCCTCGACTTTGCCGGCAGCAACTTCTTTCAACACGACGGCGATCGGTTTGGCGCGGCTGAACCAGGCGACCGTCGCGCCGAGGACGAGAAGTAGGGCTACGACGATGGCAATGCGACGCATGCGGTGTCCTTAACGAAAGCCGGGCAGCCAGCCGGATTCGCGACCGGAAATTGGTTCGAGCGGGCCTTGGTAGAGTGCTTCGATGACCGGAGGTTCCTGCCAGGGTTCGTTCATGAAAGTCAGGCCGATTTCTTCGACGGTCTTGCCCGACCAATAATATTCGGCAACTTCATCGAGGGCGCTGAGCGACAGACTGTGCGGCAGGCGGAGGTAGTCCAGCCAGCTCGCGTCATGGAAAGAGCAGATATAAGCCCCCTTGGTTTTGGCGCAGACCAGATTTTTGCCGAATACCCGCTGCGGGTGCTTGCTGCGGAAAGTCATTGCATCGGTCCGCGTTGCAAATAACAACAGGGCGTGCAGGCGGCTGGGAAAATGGTTGTAGCGGCGCTGCCGGAAATATTCCAGGTGATATTCGGCAAAATAGTTTTGGACGGTGATCAACTGGTCGCCTGGCGTTGGCTCGCCGCCTTCGGGATCGGAGAGCGAGGCACCGAAGGGGCTGCCCTTGAGGATATCCCAGCCCGGCAACTCGGCGCCGGGTTCTAGCCAGCATGAGAGCTCCAGGGTTGCGGTGTCTTTGAACAGGTTATCCATGGGCTGAATTATGGGCGAATCCCGCTATTCTCACCCATCAATTGCATTTGACCAAGCTCGTTCCGGGGTGAAAATTATTGGCCTTTGGAAGACAAAATTGGCAGGTAAAAAGTTTGAAAAAGAGGTGGCTTTTTTTTCTTGGAGTGATACTCTGGGCCTGTGTCGTGATTAGCAGCAAGCTCGACAGGATGTAGATGTAGTGCTGCGTTTCAGGAGATTCTATGGTTGTTGTCCTAAGGAAAAATTCTTGAGATTACCGAGTAGTACTCCGTAACGGCGAAGAGCCGAATGCCCCTGCCAGATGTGCTGGGGTCGCAGTAAACGAAGCCCATGCCCTCAACGCATGGGCTTCACTTTTTTTGGAGTTCTATATGTCCATTCAGCAACATGGTATGACGACATGTAATTTTTATGGTGTTGTGTGTAACGGCATCGCTCCTTTGGTTGAAGTGCTGGTCAATTTGTTGCTGGAAGGGGGCGGCACCAATCCTCGCAACTTAGCATTTTGTCATGGTGCTGTTTTATAGGCGTGCGACTTGTGCGGTTTTGGGCGTTTTGGTCGAGGTCGGCTTCGCCCTGGGAT
>JAGTRU010000059.1 GCA_018261905.1 Pseudomonadota bacterium
CCTGGCCTACCTGCGCACCTACGCCGGGATGGGCACGCTGCTCGAATACCTCGGCCTGCAAAAACTGGAAACCCGCAGCCCGGAAGCCGCCGAACTGGCCCAGACCGACGTCAGCCAGCTCTGCCCGAACGACCCGGTCGATGTCTATGCCGCCAACTATGACGCGCTCAACGCCCGGGCGATGGAGCGCGTCACCGTCAAGCCGGCCGTCTTTACCCCAACCGTCAGCAACGTCGAAACCGACATCACGCAGCAGGTCAAAGCCTGGAATGCGGCCTGGGCTGGCCAGAACTACACGGCCTATACCAATTTCTACGCCCCCACCTTCGTCCCCGGTCGCGGCCTGAAACACGACGAGTGGCGCCAACTGCGCCGCAACCGGATTGCCGGCCGCGACAACCTGAGCATCTCCATGCAGGACATGCGGGTGCGCCAGGAAGGAAAAGACAAGGCGATCGTCCAGTTCCGCCAGGTATACCAGTCGAAACAGTTCAGCGACGTGACGCTGAAGACGTTGGAAATGGTCCCGGTCAACGGCAAGTGGCTGATCAACCGCGAAGACTCCGTGCCCTGTACCGGCAACACCGTGGGCGGCTGCAAGCCGGCAAAATAAGGCCAAGCCCGCGCCAGTCAGAGCAGCATCCCGCAGCCCCGGCCCTGGCCGCGCTGCGGGACATCTTCCAGACCGTTCGATGGACCCGTATGAATAATCGGATTTACGGCAGCGCCCGGCGGCAACAGTCCGCTATGTCGAATGACGAAACCCGGGATAGGATCCTGCGCTACCTAGCCCTGATCGCCTCCGATGTCACCTCGGGCAAGCTCGATCCGGCCCGGGTCAATTGGCGCTATATCCGCTCGCAAGTCACCGACGCCCTGCGCTACTGAGCCGAGCAACGCCTTTTCCGGCCACCGGCCAGGGCAAAAAAATCCCGGCCATTTGGGGTAGCCGGGCGGAAAGGGATTTCTGATGCTCTCGATTAACAGGTCGAGAGTCCTCACGGTAATCAAGCGCCAACCCTTCGTCTGTTGGCTAGCGCGCTTAGGCACATCCGCGGTCGGCTCAGGCAGGTCTCGCCTTAGCGGGCCGCTCGCGGTTCAGCTTGGCATCGCCTACACGGTTGCGGATCGCCTGCCGCCGCTTCTTTTCCTCAAGCCAGGCATCTTCAGCCGGCAGCAGTTCGGCATTCTTATCCCGCTGCTCAGCGATCTCCTCCACGACATGCACCCGCCCGCCGGGAAGCGCGCCATCGGGCATGGCCGCGCCATGCACGCGTATCCAAACAAGGTTGCCGTCAGCCCGCAAGAAGCGCATTTCGCTCTGAAAAGCCTCTTCCTCGCGCACCGCATCGCGCCATTCAAAAACAATCCGCAGGCGATCTCCCGGATAAATGCTCATGCTCCAGGTACGCCCCAGATTTTGCTCGAAACTCAAGCCTGACAACGTTTGGTAGGCTTTGTTGGTATAGATGCAAGCCCCCCGGGCATCGGAAATAAAAATTCCCCGCGACGACGCTTCGCCGACCGCTCGCCAGCGCTCTTCGCCGGCCGGCGAGGCCTGTTGGCCAGCCCGACGCGCGACAACGTTACGCCCGAGGCGGAGCAAGCAACCGGCGTCAATCGGGTCTTTGGCGAAATAGTCATGCGCCCCGCGCTTGATCGCCTCACCTACCAACGCCTCGCCACCACCCCGACCAAGGACCAGTATCAGCGCCCCCGGTGCGCTCTTGAAGACCTGCTCAAAGACGGCCAGGCCCTGAGCATCCGGCAAACTCAGGTCGAGCAGAACCGCGTCGAAGCTGGTCGCGGCCAACTGCGCCAGCGCCGCCCCAAGCTGTCCGACCACATTTACCCGAAAGGCCGGACTGGCCGACCCGGCAAGCACCGCCCTGATCAGGGCGGCATCGCCAACCTCGTCCTCGACGAGGAGCACGCGAACTGATGAATTTCCTGCGGCGGGCCTGACCATGCTCATTTTGCGTCCTCACTCGACGAGGGGCGATTGCCGTTGTCGCAGCCGCTTTTCAGTGCGAGTAACCTCGGGCGCTGATTGTCATCTTCACCCTCGAACAGGTCTGTGCGTTAGAACACAAAAGCGAAATTCCCGCGCCAACGATGGCTTGGCGGGAAGAAAGCAAGTTCGGAGACGGGCTTGCCGGGAAATTGACAACATCCCGAGCGGGAGGCGATAGCAGCATCTCGCAAAACGACGGCCGACCCGAAACAGTGCGAAAACTCGCCGGAGTTTTCAGCCGCCCAAAAACAAAAAAGGACCAACGCCGCTAAGCAGTTGATCCTTCGTTGAATTTCTTGGTTGCGGGGGCAGGACTTGAACCTGCGACCTTCGGGTTATGAGCCCGACGAGCTGCCAACTGCTCCACCCCGCGTCCGTGGAAGGCCGCAATTATAGCCACCAAGTAGCGCATCGTCAATTTAATTCTGCACCCACCCGACTCTTCAGCTATTTATTTCACCGGCCCGACCAGGCAACGACTTGCCGGGCGCCGCTGACTTGGCTTCGACAACGTTGTCCGGCCGACGTTCGCGCCGCCGGCACGGGGGCGATTCAGTTCGCGGTCGGCCGACTGTGCTGACCGATGATGGCCAGCAACTCGCCGACCCGGCGCTTGGCTTCCTTGAGTTGCGCCGGGCTCATCAAGGTTTCGGCATGCCGACGGTTGGCCAGGGCGGCTTCGCTGTTGCCCGGCGCGGCGGCAATGGCGAACCAGGCATATGCTTCGATCAGGTCGGGATCGCCGGTACTGCCCATGACACAGGACAATCCGAGACGGACCTGGGCGATGCCGATGCCCTGTTCCGCCGCTTGCCGCAACCAGTGACTGGCCGCTGTGAAATCCTGGGCCACGCCCTGGCCTTTTTCATACATCAGGGCCAGGTTGTACTGGGCTTCCGGATCGCCTTGCTCGGCCGCCTGGCGCCACCAATAGACGGCCTGCTGGTCGTCCTGGGGACCGCCCTGGCCGGTCGACAGAAGCAGGGCCAGCGTCGCCTGGGCCGCCAAGAAACCCGCCTGCGCCGCTTGTCCGTACCAGTGGCGGGCCAACTCGGCATTCCGCGGCTGCCCGAGCAGCCCCTTGGCATGAACTTCTCCCAGATGCCATTGCGCCCGCGGATCACCCTGTTGAGCCGCTGCCAGGTAGTCGTCCAGGCCCGCTTCTCCGGCGGCGGCGGGGGCCGATGGCGGACGGCTCGCCGCCACGGCCGGCGGCTCTTGGGCGGCCGGCGACGGCTGGATAGCCGGCTTCGCTCCTTCGTGCAGTTCAAAAGCTGCCGCCCCGGCATCGATCGCCAGTCGCTGCAGGGCACGCGCCAGGGCCTGCGGCTGGGCGCTGGAGAAGCGGGCAAGGATGCGCAACGCGTCGGCATTATCCTGGGCCGCCGCCTTGATGTAGCAGGTCAGGGCTTCCGGGACATAGGCGCCGCCCGGTTTGTGCAGCAGCAGATCGCCCAGTTGGAGCTGGGCACTTGCCATCCCGCGCGCCGCCGCCAGGCGCAACCAGTCCTCCGCCGCGGCATGACCGGTGCGCCCGTACAAGCTGGCCAGGGCGAGTAGGGCCCGATCGTCGCCGCCGCTATCGACGGCCCGCCGATACCATTGCTCGGCATGCTTGATCGCCGCCCCCTGGCTGTTGCCCTGGGAGAACAGTTCGCCGAGGGCGAACTGGGCCTCGGCATCGCCCTGCTCGGCGGCTTTCAGGAACCACGAGGCGGCCTGGCGACTATCCTTAGTGACCCCCTCGCCGCGCGCATAGAGTTCGCCCAACTCGGCCTGCGCCGCCGCCAGGCCGTGCTTGGCGGCCTTGCGAAAATGGCTGATGGCTTCCGGCAGCGAGGCCTCCGTTTCGAGTTGCACAAGCAACTTGCCGAACCAGTATTGCGCCTCGGGAATTCCCGCCTCGGCGGCCTTTTCGAACCAGTACAAGGCCAGATCCTGGTTTCTCGCCACGCCGTGCCCCTGATCCAGGCGCATGGCCAGGGCGTACTGGGCTTCCGCCTGGCCATCTTCGGCGGCTCGTTGATACCAGGCCGTGGTCAGCGTCTCGGCTTCGCCATCGAGGAGGCGGGCCAGCTCCAGCCAGGCTTCCGGCTCACCATCCTCGGCCGCCGCCAGCAATAGCGCGAGCGCCTTTTCAAGATCCGCCTCGACGCCCGTGCCGTGGGCGAAAATCCGCCCCAGTTGCAGCTTGGCCTGGCTATTGCCGTTGGCCGCCGCGCGTTCGTACCAGTCGGCCGCCAAGGTCGCGCGATCGACGGCGCACAGGGCTGCCAAGCGGAGCTGGGCGCGCACATCGCCATGCTCGGCAGCTTTCAGATAATTGCTTTCGGCCAGCAGCGGATCGACGGCCACCCCGACGCCCCGCTCATACATCAGACCGAGCTGATGACAGGCCTCGGCATCGCCTTGCTCGGCCGCCCGGGCGATCCAGGAGAACGCCTGCTTATTGTCCTTGGGCACCCCGTCGCCGCGCAGGTACATCAGCCCGAGCTGGGTTTGCGCCGGGGCGAAGCCCTGGCGCGCCGCCTTGCGGTACCAGGCGATGGCTTGCTGCAGATCGGCCGGGCCGGCCTTGCCGCTCTCGAAATAGGTGCCGACGATGTATTGCGCCGAGGGCAGGCCGCTTTCCGCCGCCTTCTGGTACCAGGCAAAAGCCTGCCCCTGGTCGGCGGCGTCCGGCGTCGCCGCGGCGACACTGGCGGCGACCATGACCTGGGCTTCGACGACGCCCTTTTCGGCCGCCTGGCGATAGCAGTTCTGGGCCAGTTCGTCCTGCGGCACGCTGAGCATCTGCCCCAGCTTGAACAGGGCGCGCGAATTGCCGCGTTCGGAAGCCTTCAGGTACCAGGTCAGGGCCTGCTTGAGATCGCGGTTCAGCCCCTGGCCGTTGGCGTACTTGCCGGCCAGGATGTATTGCGCCGGCGAATAGCCCTGGTTGGCCGCCTTGTGATACCAGTGCAGGGCCCGCTCGACATCCTGTTCGACACCGACGCCGTTGGCGTACATCAGCCCGAGATTGTACTGGGCCTTGGCCTGCCCGGTTTCGGCCGTCTGCTTCAGGCGCCAGAAGGCCTGGATATCGGCATTCGTGTAATTAGCCACCGGCCGCCCCTCCTTGCCCGGACAAGTCGTTCAAGGCTCACGCACAGATTCGTCGAGAGCGCGGACCAACGGCCAGATGAGATAGGAAATCACCGAGCGTTTGCCGACCACGACTTCGGCGGTCACCGTCATGCCGGGCAACAAGCGGGCTTGCTCCGGCATCTTGCGCAGGCGGGTTTCGGTCAGGTGCACCCGGCTGGTGTAGAACGATTCCATGCCGGCCGACGGATCGGCCTCACGCCGGAAAGCATCCTGACTGATCGTCCGGAGCACCCCGGCCAGGCCGCCGTGGCGCTGGAAGGGAAAGGCGTCGAGCTTGACGTGGGCGACATCGCCGACCTTGACGTAGCCGATGTCGACGGCATCGATCTTGACCTCGGCTTCCAGTTCGCCGCCCAGGGGGACCAGCGTGAACATCGGTTCGGCGGCGCGCGCTACGGACCCTGTCGACAACTTGGCGATTTCGAGCACCACCGCATCCGACGGCGACGTCAGGATGACCAGTTGGTTGCGTTTATCAGCCTTTTGCAATTGCTCGACGACATTGCCCCGTTCGCGCGAGATGGCCAGCAACTCTTCCATGATTTTCTGGCGCCAGCCGGTTTCAAACGAGACCTTCTCGGCTTCCAGCGTCCCCAGTTCCTTGCGCAATTCCTGCGCCCGATTGTGCGCCGACTGCATGTTGCGCTCGGCATCGAGCAGGCGGTCCTGGGCTTCGAGCAAGCGCGAGCGGATGGCGTATTTTTGCGCCACCAGTTCGCTCTGCATGCTTTCCATCTCACGCAGGACCTTGACCCGCGAACCCATTCCCTGCTGCTCGCCGCGATTGGTCTCGAGCGCCGCGCGGACCCGCGAAATGGCTTCCTCGTAGCGCTTCTGCTGCGAGTTGAAGCTGGCCCGGCGCTCTTCCGAGAGGCGGTTTTGCAGCAGCGTATCGGCATCCTTCTCCGGGCTGGTCCCCAGCGGTTTGCCCGACAATTCGGTTTCCAGCCGCGCTAGCTGGTTGTCCAGGCTGTGCAGACGGGCCCGCAACTGGGTTTCGTCGGCCTCGGTGAAGGTCGGGTCGAGGGTGGCCAGACGTTCGCCTTTTTTCACCACCTGACCGATGCGCACATCGATCGCCTGGATGATCGCCGTTTCCAGTGGCTGGACGATGATGTTGGGCAAGGGGGTGATCAGTCGGCCGCGCGCCGAGACGATCAGGTCGGTTTCGGAAAAGGTGGCCCACAGCAGAAACGAAATCAGCCCCGCCAGCAGGACGTGAACGGTGATCCGGGCGACGCGCGGCAGCGGTCGACGTTCGATTTCATCGGCATCCGGCAGGAATTCGATGGCCGTTTCTTCGGACTTGTCCTTTTTCGGGCTCACAGATGGCTTGTCTGCTGGTTCCATAGCTGTTGATAGGTTTCACAACGGGCGAGCAATTCCTGATGCGTCCCGCAATCGGCCAGATGGCCGCGCTGCATGACCAGAATGGCGTGGGCATTGACCAGCGTCGACAGGCGGTGCGAAATCATCACCACGGTACGGCCGACGGCGATCTGCGACAGATTCTTGATGAAGATGGCCTCGCTCTCCGGGTCAAGCGCGCTGGCCGCTTCGTCGAGGATCAGGATACGCGGTTTGGCAAGCAGCGAGCGGGCAATCGACAGCCGTTGCTTCTGGCCGCCGCTCAGGTTCGAGGCATTTTCCTCGAGCAAGGTGTCGTAGCCCTGCGCCATCCGTTCGATGAACTCGTCGGCCCCGGCGGCCCGGGAGGCGGCAACGACTTCCTCGAAGGAGGCGTCGGGCTTGGTCATCGTGATGTTGTCGCGGACGCTGCCGCGGAACAGGAAATTCTCCTGCAGCACCACCCCGACCTGGCGCCGCAGATGGGCCAGATCGATTTCGCGGGCATCGACGCCGTCGAAACGGATGATCCCTTCCTGCACCGGGTAGAGGCCCTGGATCAGCTTGGTCAGCGTCGTCTTGCCCGAACCGCTGCGCCCGACGATACCGACCACCGCCCCCGGCGGAATGGTGAACTTGGCGCGATCGAGGGCGGTGGCGCTGGAGCCGGGATAACGGAAAGTCACGTCGTCGAAGGAAATCTCGCCATTCAGTTGCGGGCGCAGGCCGGCCGCCCCGCCCCGCCCTTCCGACGGACGGTTCATCACTTCGCCGAGCATCCGCACCGAGAGGGCGGTCTGCTGATATTCGTTGATCAGGCCGACGATCTGGATCAACGGATTGACGACGCGACCGGACAGCATCTGGAAGGCGATCAGCACGCCGACCGTCATGCTTTGATCGAACACCCCCTGCGCCCCGACGACGATAATCGTGATCGGCATCAGCTTGCCCAGAAAATCGGTTACCGCGGCGCCGGTGATCGAGATCTGGCCGACCCGGAAATGGGTGGTGATGGCCTCGGCCGACAACTGGTCCCAGATCCGCCGCTGGATCGGCTCAATGGCCAGCGCCTTGACCGTGCGCATGCCGTGCACGGTTTCGACGAGCAGCGACTGGCGCTTGCCTTCTGCCGAGTAAAGGGCGTCCAGGCGGCGCCGATAGGTCGGCAACAGAGCGGCGATAATGCCGGCGATGAGCAGCGTGAAGCAGAGCACGATGGTCGCCAGCTTGACCGAATAGGCAAACAGCAAGGGCAGGAAAATAAACAGGGCGGACGCATCGAGGGCGGTAAAGAACAGGCGCCCGGTCAGGAAGTTGCGAATACTTTCCAACTGCTGCATGTGACGGGTGACGACCCCGGCCGAATTCGACTCGAAGTAGTCGATCGGCAAGGACAGCAATTTACCGAAGGTGCGCCGGGTCAATTGCATGTCGATCTTGTTGGTTGCCGCCAGCAACAGGTATTGCCGCAGATAGACGAAGGTCGAATCGAAGATCAGGGCGATGATGACGCCGACCGACAGCACCCACAGCGTCGAACTGCTCTGGTGCACCAGCACCTTGTCGATGACCGCCTGGAAGAACATCGGCGAGGCCAGGGCCAGCACGTTCATGGCGATGGCGGCCAGCGCGATATCGCGGAAAGCCGTTTTCTGCTTGAGGATTTCCGGGATGAACCAGCGCAGGCTGAAAGGCTGCCCGGGATCGGACAGCGAATGGGTGCGCTTGATGAAAATGACCTGGCCGTCCCAACGGCTGCAAAACTCGCTCTGCCCGAGCAGGATCACGTCGGCCATATCGGCCGTCGGATCGAGCACCGCGACCTTTTTTTCGCCCTCTTCGGCGCGCACGCCAACCAGGATCATGCCGCTGCCGCTGTTCAGCCGGAGCAGGATCGGGAATACGCCCTCCTGGGCGAAAAGCCCGTCCCAGGACAATTTATCGGCCTTCGCCTTGAGACCGATTTCGTTTGCCATGCGCAGCAGCATCGCCCCTTCGGGCTCTTCGTCGGCCAGCGCGTAATCGTGGATCAGCCGTTCCGGGCTGACCGCCAGGCCATGGTGCTGGGCAATCGCCGCCAGGCATTGAACGATGGTATGGGGAAACTTATCGGACATCGTTGCCAGTCAAATTTGCAGATTGAACGGAGCTGGAATTGCCCAGCAGGGGCGTCACATCGATCCGGCTCAGGCGACCGCCGGCGTCGAGCCGGGCCGGCACGACCAGGCCGCGGCGCGCTTCCTGGCGCTCGATGGTGCGCACCATGGACTGGGCGGCGCGCTTATCGACGTACTCGCCGGTGCGCACCGCGAAACGCGGCTGACCGGCGACCTGCCCGATATCGCAGACATAGGGTTCATAACCGAGCAACTGCCACTCGGCGTAGGCCTTGGCGGCATTCTCGATGCTGGCGAAGACGCCGAGCTGGATCGAAAACAGCGGCCGGGCCTTGGCTAGCGCCGGCGGTTTGGGCGAAGCCGGCCGCTCCGCAAGGGCCGGCTCGATTTTCGGAGCCGGCGGCGTAGCGCGCCCGGCGGGCGCCGCCACCATCACCACCGGTGGCGCCAGGGGAGCCGCCGCGGCAAGCGCGGCGGGCCGCTCGACGACCGCTGGCGGAACGCCAAGCTCAGGCGCGGCAACGACCACGATGGCGCTCACCCCTTCCTTGCGGCCGAGTTGCAAGGCCTCGCTCGAGGCGTCCCGGCGTTGCTGGAAAGCCCCCGTGCGCACACCATACCAGGGCCGCCCTTCGGCATCGCGAAGCGGCGCGACGACCACCTCAAGACCGCGGCCCTGCCAGTATTTACGGGAAACTTCGGCATTCTCCGGACTGGCAAAGGCCCCCAGTTGAACGGCGTAATGGAGTTTGCCCTTGGCCGCCGGACGGGCCGGGACGATCGGCGGGCTGGTCGCTGCCAGCTCGTTGCCGGCAGCCGGCAGCGGCTTGCGCTCCGGTGCCTCGGGTGGCTCGGGGAGGACCGGCCGGTCGCTGGCCGCCTTGCTGGCCAGCACCTCGCTGATATCGATCTTGACCGGCCCGCCGCTGGCATCGAGAACGGTCGGCACCAGGACGGCCGGCGCTTCATCCTTGCGGCGAATCTGCTGGGCGGCCAGGGCGGCATCCCGGCGCTGGGCATAAACCCCGGTGCGGACGGCGTACCACAGCCGGCCGTCGCTGCCACGCGTTTCGGCGACATAGTTGTCATAGCCCCGGTATTGCCAGACGGAACTGGCGATCGCCGCATTTTCCAGATTGGAGTAGGCGGCTAGCTGGATGGTGTGGGCGATGCGCTCCTTGCTCGCCTCGGGCGGCGGACTGTTCGGCTCCGTCGTCGCCTTGGCCGTTGTCGGCCCGGCAGCGGGCACCGCGGGCGGTGGCGCCGGCGTTTCGCCGGCCGGCGGCTCACCGAGCGGTGCGGCGCTGCTGGCGACTTCCTCGCCCTTGGCCGTGACCACCCGGCAACGCTCCTGATTGGCCTGCATTTTCTGGCAAAAAGCCTGCGCCTCGGCGGGTGAGGCAAAGCTGCCAACATAGAGGCGGTACCAGGCCTCCTGCCCTTCGAGACTGTCGTCGATCCGACCGTTCAGACGCGGGCGCACCATCCGCCCTTCCATTTCCTTCGGGTAGCGGCCGCGCAGGTCGCGCCAGGCCGCACCGACCGTATTGCGGTGGAACAGCCCTGGCAACTCGACCTGCCAGAAGGCCCGGGCGTTATCGCCGAAGAGCGAAGTACCGCTCGCCACCAGATCGATCCCGTCGACCGAAAAGGCTTTTCGCGGCGCCGCCCCCGCCCCGTTCGCCGTCGCCCGTGCCGTCAGGGCACCGCCCGGGCGCTTGCCGCTGCCCGGCACGGTGGAAGCCACTTTGACGCCGCCGCCGAGGGCCAGGAACAAGGAGGTGTAGCCGCGCAAATACTCCATCTGGGAACGCTGGAATTCATCGAGATAACGATGGTAGTTGCGCTCGGATTCGAGCAGGGTCAGATGGTCGGCCCCGCCCATGGCGTAGGCCTTGGTATTGATCTCCCAGCCCCGACGCGCCGCCTCGGAGGCCTCCTTCTGGGCCTCCAGGCGCTTGCCGGCCAGGCGGACGGTGGCCAGGGCCCCCTCGACTTCGCGCATGGCCTGATAAATGGTCCGCGCGTAGTTCTCGACCATTTCCTCGTACACGGCCTCGCTGAATTTCTTTTCGCCCTCCCGCTTGCCGCCGTCGAAAATACTGGTGGTGACGCTGGCCACGGTGCTCCAGAAAAAGAACTTGGGCAGGAAGAACTGCGACAGCATATTGCTGCTGTAGCCGCTTTGCGCCGACAGATCGACCGGCGGCAGGATGCGCGTGCGGGCCACGTCGATATCGGCGTCGGCCGAAAGCAGGCGGGCCTCGGCCATGCGCACGTCGGGACGGCGGAGGAGCAGCGACGAGGGCAAGCCGGGCACCACCGACGGCACGTTCAGCGAATCCAGCCCCTGCTCCGACAGCGAGATCGCCCCCGGCACCGAACCGACCAGGAAGGCCAGCGAGTTGAGCGCATCCTCGCGCTGCTGTTCCATGGTCGGAATGGCCGCCCGCAGACCGAAGACCAGGGCCTTCTGCTGTTCGAACTCGCCGATCGTCGCGTCACCGAGATCGAGGCGACGCTGCATGGTACGCAGCGTCGCGCCGAGGACGCGCTCGGTATCGCGGGCAACACGCAGACGATCGTTCAGCGCGGCGTATTCGACATAGCTGGAGACGACGCTGGCCACGACATTGCGCTGAACATTGTCGCGCTCGTAAGCGGCCCGCCAGAGCTGGAGATTGGCCGATTCGACGAGGGAGCTCTGCTCGCCCCAGACATCGAGACGAAATTCGCCGCGCAGGCTGCCCTGAAAAGAATTCTGCGGCGCCCGCGAGGCGGCCGCCGTCGGTACCGTGCCGACCGTTCCGCCGGGGGCCTGCCGGGCCGCCAGCGCGGGCAGCGAGATATTCGGCAGGAGGCCGCCCTTGGCCTGGTCGGCCCGCACTTTGGCCTGCGCCAGGCGAATGGTGGCGATGCGCAAATCGGGATTGTTGGCCAGGCCGCGATTGACCAGGCCGTCCAGCTCGCCATTGCCGAAGTAGCGCCACCAGTCGATCAGCGTGTCATCATCGGCGAGCGGCGAATGCAACGACTTTTCCGGCGCCGCCCCCTGGTCCTTGTCGCTTGCCGGCGCCTGGTTCTTGTACTGGGCGGCAAGCGGCACGGCTGGAACATCATAGGCACTGCGTTTGGCCAGGCAGCCGAGCAGCGAGGAACTGAGCAGGCCCAAAAGCGCCAGACGAAGGAAAGCGCCAAGTGGGCGCGGCCCATCTCGGTCTGCAGCAAAGGGCGGCGGCGGCCCGATCATTTTTCTCAGCTATCTCCCATCTGCCGGCATGCTATCACGAGGCCGCGGCTTTCCGCCGCCAGCGAAGCCGGGGCAAGGATCGGAGCCGGTTAGGCAAGCCCCGCGGCGCATCAGCAACGGCCGACCGGCCCAGGCACGCCATCGTTCATCAGACGGATGACGTCGGCCATCCGGTAATTCGCCGTCCACCCCAGTCGCTGCCCGACCCGCTGGGGATTGGCCAGGCTGCGCAGCAGATCGGTCGGCCGAAAGAGCTCGGCCGAGACCTCGACATGTTCGGCCCAATCCAGGTCATGCCGGGCAAAGGCGGCGGCCACGAAATCCTGCAGCGTATGCGATTCGCCGGTGGCCACGACAAAATCGTCGGGGGCATCGATCTGCAGCATGCGCCACATCACGTCGACATACTCCGGCGCCCAGCCCCAGTCGCGGCAGATATCGAGACGCCCGAGCTTGAGCCGCTCGCCGCTGCCGGCGGCGATCCGCCCGGCAAACTGGATGATCTTGCGGGTCACGAAGCGCTCCGGCCGGAGCGGCGACTCGTGGTTGAAGAGGATGCCGTTACAGGCGAACAGCCCGTAGGACTCCCGGTAGTTGCTGACCAGCCAGTGGGCCGAGGCCTTGGCCACGGCATACGGGCTGCGCGGCCGGAAAGGGAAACTCTCGTCGGCCGGCTGCTCGCCGGTATCGCCGAAACACTCGCTGGAACTGGCGTGATAGAAGCGTACCGACTTCTTGCGCAGGCGGATCACCTCGAGCAGATTGAGGACGCCCATGACGATGCTGTCGAGGGTTTCGGCCGGCTGCTCGAAAGACAAACCGACCGAGCTCTGGGCACAGAGGTAGTAAACCTCGTCCGGATCGCTGCGGTCGAAGGCATTGAGCACGCTGCGAAAATCGTTGGGGGCCATCGACACCAGGTGCAGTTGTGGCTCGATGCCGAGGGCCTTGAGATTGGCCAGCGGCGAGGTCTGCACGTCGCGCGAGGTGCCCCAGACTTCATAGCCCTTGGCCAGCAGCAACTGCGCCAGATAGCTGCCGTCCTGGCCATTGACACCGCAGATCAGGGCTCTCATGGGCGTTTCTCCGGCCTCGTGGAAAACTCGACGGCCCAGGCCGACAAGGCCTGTTCGACTTCACGCGCCATCTTCGCCCAGGAAAAGCGCTTGGCCTGAATTTCGCCACGCTGCAGCAGTTCCTGGCGACTCTCCGCGTTCTGCACTTCCCGGATCGCCTGCAGCATTTCGGCCGGATCATCCGGATCGACATAGCGCACGGCGTCGCCGCCGACTTCCGGCAGCGAACTGATGCGGCAGGTGATCACCGGGCAGGCGCAGGCCATGGCTTCCAGCACCGGCAGGCCGAAGCCCTCGTAACGCGACGGATAGACCAGGGCGATGGCGCCGCGATAGGCACATTGCAGTTCGGCATCCGACAACACCACCATGTGCACCGCGGCCTCGCCGACCAGGGCGGCGGCGGCCGGTTCCAGGGCATAGTTGGAATTGGTGCAGACGATGGCAAAGTCTCGCCGGGCCTCGCCCAATTCGGCAAACGCCTTGAAAAAGAGCAGCACATTCTTGTAATCGGTACGCACCCCGGAAATCAGGAAATAGGGGCGTTCGATCGCGAATTTCTGCTTGAAACGCTCGACATCGGCCAGCGCCGGCTTGCGGAAATCCGAGCCGCAATAGGTGGTCAGCACATTCTCGGCCGGAATTTCGGGGAAGAAGCGGCGCAGGTCGCGGGCCGTACTTTCCGAAATCGACAGATACTTGCGGGCATAGCGGATGGTCCGATGCTTCTCCAGCCACTGCGGATTTTGCAGGTCGAAGCCCATCACCTCGGGAATCATGTCGAGCACCATCAGGGCGGCCGGTGTCGTCAACGGGGTCGTGTAATAGGTCGAGATGAACAGGCTAATCCCTTCCTGATCGCAGATCGCCTGCAGCAGGCGCTGATCGGCGGCGATGTCGGCATAGTCGTGCTGCGGCGCGTCGATGTAACGGATGCCGGGAAAGCGCGGCGCCGTGCGCTGGCGGTCGATGACCACCAGGAACTCGGCGAAGCCGGTCGCCGACCACTCGCTGAGCAAGCTCCGCCAGACCCGCGAAATGCCGGTATTGAAGCGGAAGAACACGCCATCGATGGCGATCCGCAAGCCACCGTTGCGCAGGCGCGTGCGGGCCAGCATTTCACCGTTGTCGCGCACCGCGTTGGCGTAGGGATTGCCCAGCCATTGATCGAAGGTGGTTTTCCCGGCCGCGTACAGCCCCTCGCGCCAGACCTGGATGTCGGCCAGGGCGGCCGCTTCGAGCGGTTTCTTGGCGAAGATGAAATACATCCCGACAAGATAGGCCGTGCGCCCGAACTTGGCGGCCAGCACGGTAAGCGCTTCGAGCGAATAGAAGAAGATGTGTTGTCCGGATTCGGGCGACAGGTAATTCCAGTCGGCGCCCTGCCCCTGGTAGAGGCCGGTGCTGCCGATGACGATTTCCGGGTCGAGGGCGAAGATGCGGCCCCATTCGGCCAGCGGATCGTCGAAATGCTCGGCCACCTCGAACATCGTCACCAGGCGACAGCGATGGGCCAGTTCCTGCCACAGGTAGGCCCCGGCAAAT
This sequence comes from Pseudomonadota bacterium, assembly GCA_018261905.1. GTDB lineage: Bacteria > Pseudomonadota > Gammaproteobacteria > Burkholderiales > Rhodocyclaceae > Azonexus. Next base: position 14,500 of record JAGTRU010000059.1, read on the forward strand.
TCGCCGGCGCCGTATTTGTCGTAGGCGAAGAAATCGTAGCCGATATCGCGCATCAGGCGTGTCAGCAAGCCCGTTCCCGAGCCGAAATCGAGCCCCCGGTCGCTCTTCTCGATGCCGAGGATCTCGAGCAGGCGCGGCAGGAGCAGGAAATTCGCCAGGGTCCGCGAGGCCTTGCCGGTGTCGAAACGTTCGGCCTGGCCGCTGTAGGCTTCGCCCAGCCAGTAGGGCTTTTCCGTCTGCAGGGCGGCACAACCGGTGCACCGGTAATACTTGACCGGGTAACGGGCCAGCAGTTGGCGCTCGAAAGCCAGTTCGAGCGGCGCATTGCACAGCCGGCAAGCGACCAGGGGGCGGCTATGGCCGCGATAGAGGAACCAGTTCTCCGAACGGCCGCTCTTCTCGCCGAGCAGGAACATGAAATTGGCCGGCCAGCGCTTCAGGCTGGCAATCGCCAGGGAAACATTCGATTCCTTGTTGCCGATGAAATAGCTGCCGCGCGTCGCCAGCAGCACATCGACCATGACCTCCTCGCCGACCGCGTAGCCGGCGTGGCCTTGCAGATGGATGCCGACATTGCTGTCGGTCCGCAAGGCCGGCGTCGCCACCAGGCGATCGCCATAGCGCGCCCGGTAAGCGTCATGCACCTCGAGCGAATCGGTGAGCAGAAAGACGCCGATCTGCGGATTCAACTCGACGATGCGGTCAACGAAACCGAAATACTGCAAATTGGTCTGGTGCAATTCCGGCGACTCATGCACCTTGTCCGAACCGCGGACATGGACGGCCACCCAGTGACGGCCGGCCATGTGTTGCTGATAGAAGGCCTCGGCCTTCTGACTGAGGGTCGGCGTCGGACGCAGGTACTTTTCGCACAGGCGGGCGTAGATTTCGTCGTCGCTCAGGCCGTAGTAGGACGAGTCGGTGGCGATCCACGGCTGAATCGAGGCTACGGTGGCGTAAAAGTCGCTGACCACGACATCTTCCGGACGGTCGAAGAAGAACGGTGCGGCCATCCGCGAGTCGGCCCCCTGCCAGGCGTTGACCGCCGGACCGTAGAGATTGGCCGGGTTCCACTTGGCCGGATAGATGGACAGGCGGTCGAGCTGCGGGCGCAGGTCGCGCTGGGCGACCGGCTGGAAATAGAGTTCGAAGGCATTGGGGTTGGCCGGGTCGCCGAACAGGCTGTTTTCGCCCCACCAGATGAGCGGCACCCGATGCGTCAGTTCGGCGACCAGCAACTGGCCCAGGACGTGATGCACATCGCTCCAGAAACCGTAACCCCAGGCCCGGATGAACAGGTATTTTTCGCCGGCGGCGACCGGCAAGCTCTTCTCCGACAACAGGAAACCCGGCGTCAGGCCGTAACCGTGGGCGATCTGCTCAAGCAGCCGGGCGGCCCGCCCATCAGTTCCGCCGGAACGCTGGTAACGCCGGACATGCAGCTCGGCTTGCGGATAATTGCCCTCGGCGATCAACTGGGCGGCACTCTCCAGTTCGCTCGCCAGGGCGGCCAGACCGACCAGCGCCGCCGGTTCGCTGAGCGCCGGGTCGGGCAGTTCGACCGCCGGGGTATCGTCGAGCGGCGTCTTGGCCACGGAAAAAAGGACATCTTCCAGATTGCGGCAAAAGCGCCCGGTATCGAACAGGGCATGCGTTTTTTTGTTTTCGCCCAAGCGGCGCTTGATATCGGCCAGCAGGCCCCGGTCGCTGACCAGGTTGAGGGCCAGCGCCTCGTAGTCGGCCCAGGAGTGGGTGACCAGTTCGGGCAAACCGATGGCGTGCAACAGGCTGCCCGCGACGCGGGCCGGGAAAGCGCCGCCCATATAGGTCACCACCGGCAGCCCGGCGATCAGCGCATCGGCCGCCGTGGTATGGGCGTTGTAGGGCCAGGTATCGAGGAAGACATCGGCCAGGCGATAACGCGCCAGATGGTCTTCGACGCGCGGCACGCGGCCGGCGAAGATGAGGCGTTCCGGCGCAATGCCGTAGGCCTCGGCGGCCCGCCGGAAATTGGCCTGGGTCAGCTCGTTGCGGGCCACCAGCCAGAGGACGCTGCCCGGTGTTTTCTGCAACAGCGACATCCAGACTTTCCAGAGGGGCGGCGCGATCTTGTAATCATGGCTGAAGGAACAGAAGACCGCCCCGCTCGGCGGCAGGCCGCAGGACTCGCGACTCGGGGTGAGTTCCGAAATGGCCAGATTGCCGTCGGTCGGCAAATACGCATCCGGCAGGTAGAGTACCTTCTCGCTGTAGTAGGCCTGGTGTTCCGGCGGAATGATGTGGCGGTCGGCCAGGATGTAATCCATGTAATCAACGGCCAGGGTCCCGGGATAGCCGAGGAAGTTGATGTGCACCGGGGCCGGGCGCCAGGAAAAGAGATCGATGCGCGAATCGGAGGTATAGCCGGCCAGGTCGATGGCGATATCGACTTCCATCTCGCGCATCTTCTCGGCGATTCTCTGCGAGTTCCAGCCCCGCACATCGATAAAGTGATCGAAGGCAGCGAGCATGCGCTGGCGCAAACGGCTCTTGTCGTCGATGCCGAGCGAGATGGCGATGGTTTCGACCCGGCTCTTGTCGTGCTGCTCGAAAATCCCGCACATCAGGTGGCCGACCGGATGCTCACGCAAATCGGGCGAGACATAGGCGATGCGCAGCCGCTTGTGGCCGTATTGCTCGCCCTTCCACAGCGGCCCCTTGGCCGGCGGACAATAGTGTTCGGCAAAGATCTTGGCGCAGGCGAAATGATCGGCGGCGTTATCCGAAATGGCCATGAACGCGAGGGACTTGCAGACCCGCTGGCCGGCCCGCACGCCGTCGATGATCTGCTGGCGCAGGCTATCGAATCCGCTCCAGTCGCCGATGTGCAGGCGCTCATAGAGCAGCAGCCCGAGACCGTAATCGTAGTCCGGCGTAGTGACCAGCAGGCGCTCCAGCAAGGCGATGGCCTTGGCGCTTTCCTTGAACTCGGTGAGCAGGATGGCGCAGTTGCCGAGGGCATTCGGATAATTCGGATCGATTTCCAGCACCCGGTTGAAGCGGGTCAGCGCCTCGTGATGGCGGTACATGTCGCGCAGCAGAACGCCGCTATTGACCAGGGCCTCGATGTAATCCGGCTTGGCCTTGATCGCCTCATCATAGGAGAGCAGCGACTCCTCGCTGCGCCCCAGGGCCTGCAGGGTGCTGGCGTAGCCGAACCAGTTGTAGGCGAAGGTCGGCGACGTCTCGCAGCCATGCCGGAAGAGAGCGAGCGCCGCCTCCCACTCGCCGCGCCCGAGCAAAATGATGCCGAGCGAGTAGATCGATACCGCCTCGTTCGGATTGGCCTGCAGGATCGCCCGGAAGGCGGCCTCGGCCTGGAGCACCTCGCCCCGCTGCTGGAGTTCGAGGGCCCGGGTAATGGGATTGACTGGTTCCGGCTGGGCTTTTTTCTTTGACACCTTGGCATTCATCCTGGCAATTCCGTACGAAGATTCACATTCCTGGCGACACACCGCCCGACCCGGCGAAGGCCGGGAAACCCTATTTCATGGCACTGACATTGAGGCTGATCGGAAAACCATACGGCTTGAAGTCGCTGGTATCGGAAAACAGGCCAAAAGTCTCGACCCGCTTGATTTCCCGGAAACCGACCTGGGTCAGGAAAGATTGCAGAAACTGCGGCGTCCAGCCGAAATAATGGAAATCGTGGGCATCGACCTGGCCGCCGAACATCATGCGCATGGCGTGGAACTTGGCATCGACCGAGGCCGTCGGGCTGAGAATCAAATGCGACAGGATTTCCAGGTCCGGCACCGAAACCATGAACACCCCACCCGGCTTGAGGACCCGCAGGATCCCGGCGAGGGCACCGAGGACCTTGGTTTGCGGCACATGCTCAAGGACGTGACTGGCGTAGATATGGTCGAAATGGTTGTCGGCGAACTGGGACAGATCGCAGATATCGCCGATGTAGTCGACCGCCGGCCCCGCCTGGATATTCAGGATTTTCCAGCCGTCCTTCGGCTCGCGACCGCCGATGTGAAGATTGTTTTCCACCGCCACCTCCAAAATGTAAATATTCAGACAAAAATACCTGAATCTCAACGCCTGCGCCGCATTCTGGCAGAAACTTTTTGTTCTCCCGAGATATTCGCGGCCACCCCGGAGAGCACCGGGGCATGCCCGGCTTCGGGAAAAACGAAATTGACCGGCAAATAAAAACGGCACTCCTGCTTACGGAGTGCCGTTTTGGGGTGGGCCGGCTTACTTGCCGTTGGCCAGCAGCGCGGTAACCGCCGAGTTGTTCGGATCGAGCACCGGGGTCAGCGGATTCGGCGCGGCACTCGGCGCATTGCCGAGCAGCGGCTGACCGTTCGGGTCGTACTGGCTG
>JAGTRU010000029.1 GCA_018261905.1 Pseudomonadota bacterium
GTTACCTCCATGACTGCTCCGGTTGCTTCCGGCTGGAGCATTTCGCCGGGTGGGGCTTTCACCCACTGGAAAAGCGCCGCCTTTGCACGGCGCACGCCCATTGCTGCCGCAGCCGGCAGAGAAAGCGGTCGTTCAGGAACGTTCGACATGAGCGGCGGCTGGAAGCAAGCGAAGCTTGCTGGAAGACGTCCGCTCGATGGACGTGTTAGCCATCCTAGGCACGAAACGGAGTACTTGCTGAGATGAGAACTTGCTGGGCAACGAATTGAACAAGCTCGATGTCGTGCGCAAGCTGCTCCGCCTCACGTGAGAAGGGCAAGAGAAGTTCAAATTCAGAATTCTTCGCATCAGTCTTTGTGTGAACGATCTTGCACCGAATCTCGTAGATCCGCTCCGCAACATCCCCTCGTAAATCTGCAGTCGGGTTGGCAACCGGGATCTTCTGTTCACACAACCCCTTTGCTTTAGACGAGAGGAAGTCAGATCTGGCCGGATCAGACGCGATAAATTCGCGAAATGATTCTGGCTCGATACATTCCAGCAACGTTGCCCGCAGTTGCGAGCGCTCATCTCCAAAGGCGCCAGACCGACTAACGTGAATGGCTGACAAAAGACGACCGAGGTCAGCGTCCCGATCGCCACGAAATCCGGGATCCTTCAGAATGGCTTTCAGTTTTCGTCGCGCGTCGGCTTGTGAGTAGGTTGGGAAGTAGTATTCAATGACCTGATAGAACGCCAGATATTGAAGTAGCGGCATCCCGATTGCGCTGCGGCCATACCAGTACAGGGAAACAGGAGCCGGATCATACTCATGAGACGGGAACGTAACATCGGGCGGCGTTTCCGCGCGAGCCGTTCTGCGACGACGAGCGACTGGACGCCGCTCGCGTACCAAAGTCAGCGGAATGTCGTGGAGTAGATCGATCTGAAAAAACAATGCATCTGAGGCTCGTTTGACCAGTTCGAGTGCCTTGTCATGTTGATTGATACCTTCAGAGACGATGGAAAGTGAGAGCCTTGGCCTAATACCTCGGACCAGTGTCGACAATTCAGCCGACGGTGTGCCAAGAACCAACTTTGTCTTTCCTTGTGACGACGGTGACGGCAGCTCAAGCCTTGGAACTTGGTCGGGTTGAGGAGAATCACTTGCCGCAACCTTGAAGAGCCGCGAAAACAGGAGCCTACTTGAGGGCGCGCCGAGCGTTCGAATTCCAACTTCAACTGTTGATATCGAGTAGTTGCAGATTGCTTCAAGGCCCTGCAAGAAGACAAGCTGCTCGAATGGGATCGACAACAGCTTCTGATAGTCGCCATAGTCCCAGCAGTAGATCCATCGGCGATCTCTCCCAGATGGCATACCTACGCGAACGACCTGCTGATCAGGTTCGTAGCCCTCCGTTTCCTCGATAGGAATCTTGGCAGCAGCGCATCTGGCTTCAAGTTGCGCACGAACGGCGCTTACGTCGCCTTGTGGTTCGTCTTCTGGTGGGAGGTCGTCATCTTGGAGTGGTTCGAGGTTCGACATGTGTTCCTGAGTAGGCATATGGAATGGCTAACTTTGTTATCGGGAGACAGTTTTGCTGCATAACTCTGGCGCCTGTCTCCTTAACTTCGAACTGGCATATTGCCGGAAACCGGTATGGTTACGGGCGTTCGTGAACTTAAATTTTGAGATCATAGCTACTAAAAAGTCATGAAAGCGGCACGCCAACACATTAGCATAATGTCGCCCTCGAAGGACCGCTACGGGCAAGTACTGCCAATGGCGGCTCTGGCCGATCTCAGCCCATTCAGTTCGCTTGGAAGCATCCATTTGTGCAGCCTGTTCTCCACAAGACAGTAACTGCAAGCCAAGAAAAACAATAAATCATCACTGATCAATCTAATAAAAATATTTGACTATTGTTTATCTATCCATCGCCCTAGCATTCCCTCCATCGCAGCAGCCATTCCGGACAACCGCCGAGGAGAGAGACGATGGACCAATCCAGCCGCTATGCCGACCTGAGCCTGAAGGAAGCCGAGCTGATCGCCGGCGGTCGCCACATCCTGTGCGCCTACCGCATGCAGCCCAAGACCGGCCATGCTTATCTGGAATCGGCGGCGCACTTTGCCGCCGAGTCGTCGACCGGGACCAATGTCGAGGTATCGACCACCGACGATTTCACCAAGGGCGTCGACGCGCTGGTCTATTACATCGACGCGGCGAACGAGGACATGCGCATCGCCTACCCGCTCGAATTGTTCGACCGCAACGTCATCGACGGCCGTTTCATGATGGTTTCCTTCCTCACCCTGACTATCGGCAACAACCAGGGCATGGGCGACATCGCGCACGCCAAGATGATCGATTTCTACGTACCGCCCGAGGTCATCCGCCAGTTCGACGGGCCGGCCAGCAACATCGAGGAGCTGTGGCGCATCCTCGGCCGGCCGGTCAAGGATGGCGGCTATATTTCCGGCACCATCATCAAACCCAAGCTCGGCCTGCGCCCCGAACCCTTTGCCGAAGCGGCTTACCAGTTCTGGCTGGGCGGCGATTTCATCAAGAACGACGAACCGCAGGGCAACCAGGTGTTTGCGCCGATCAAGAAGACCATCCCGCTGGTCTATGACGCGATGAAGCGGGCGATGGACGAAACCGGCGAGGCCAAGCTGTTCTCGATGAACATCACCGCCGACGACCATTACGAGATGTGCGCCCGCGCCGATTTCGCGCTGGAAACCTTCGGCCCGGACGCCAACAAGCTGGCTTTCCTGGTCGATGGCTACGTCGGCGGCCCGGGCATGATCACCACGGCCCGCCGCCAGTATCCGAACCAGTTCCTGCATTACCACCGCGCCGGCCATGGCGCGATTACCTCGCCGTCCTCGAAGCGCGGCTACACTGCCTTCGTGCTGGCCAAGATGAGCCGCCTGCAGGGCGCTTCCGGCATCCACGTCGGCACCATGGGCTACGGCAAGATGGAGGGCGACGGCGACGACAAGGTGATCGCCTACATGATCGAGCGCGACGAGTGCCAGGGCCCGGTCTATTTCCAGAAATGGGACGGCATCAAGGCGACGACGCCGATCATTTCCGGCGGCATGAACGCCCTGCGCCTGCCCGGCTTCTTCGCCAACCTCGGCCACGGCAACGTGATCAACACGGCCGGCGGCGGCGCCTACGGCCACCTCGATTCGCCGGCCGCCGGCGCACGCTCGCTGCGCCAGGCCTACGAATGCTGGAAGGCCGGGACCGATCCGCTGGAGTGGGCGAAGGAGCATCGGGAGTTCGCCCGGGCCTTCGCCTCGTTTCCGCAGGATGCCGATGCGCTGTATCCCGGTTGGCGGGACAAGTTGGGGAGTTGAGCGACGGCAAAACCGACCGACCCCGCTGCGGCGGGGTTTTTGTTTGCCCGATTTGACGCCAATGCTGCCAGCCCATAGAGTTAAGCGAAAGCTTAATTCAACCCACCATTCTCCTGGAAAGCCCTTAGCGTGAATTTCGTTCGCAGCCTGACCTTGCGTCAATTGCAGATTTTCGTCGTTGCCGCCCGCCACCTGAGCTATGCCCGCGCCGCCGAGGAGTTGCACCTGACGCCACCGGCTATCTCGATGCAGTTGAAGCAGCTTGAGGACAACGTCGGTCTGCCGCTCTTCGAGCGCCTCGGGCGCGGCGTAGCGCTGACCGGGGCGGGCGAGATGCTGGTTCATCACGCCTTGCGCATCCTCGGCGAAATCAAGGATGCCGAGGCCAACCTGCAGGGGCTGCTGGGTGCCGAGACCGGCCAGTTGTCGGTCGGGCTGGTCAGCACCGCCAAATATTTCATGCCCAAGCTGCTAGCCAAGTTTGCCCAGGACAACCCGGGCGTCGATATCCAGTTCACCGTCGGCAACCGCGCCTCGCTGCTGCAGAAATTGCAGGACAACGCCATCGATCTGGCCGTGATGGGGCGCATCCCGGTTGAAATCGACGCCCATGCCGAGCCGCTGGCCAGCCATCCCTATATTCTGATCGCCCCGGCCGATCATCCCTTGCACGCCGCCCAGCGTTTCGACATGCAGGAACTGCGGCAGGAAACCTTCCTGCTGCGCGAGGAAGGTTCCGGTTCGCGGCTGGTGGCTGAAGAAATGTTCAAGAATCACCTATTCACGCCGGCCCGCACCATCAGCCTGGGCAGCAACGAAACCATCAAGCAGGCGGTGATGGCCGGCATGGGCATCAGCCTGCTTTCGCTGCATACCCTACCGCTCGAACTGAAGACCAGCGAGATCGCCGTCCTCGACGTCATCGGCACGCCGATCGAACGCACCTGGTACGTCGTGAACATGAACAGCAAACGCCTGCTGCCGGCCGGTCAGAAATTCCGCAGCTTTCTGCTTGACCACGCGGCGCCGGGCCTTGAGCAGGAATTCGGCAGTTATTTGCGGCGTCCCGGGGCCGGCCCCGCCTGAATGCTAGTGCCAGCATTTGCCTTTATGGTACTAGAATCCCCCGTCATTTCCCGCTGACCTAACCGCCGCCGAGAGTCCATGGATCCCCGTTTCACCATCGCCGAACTGGCCGAGCACCCGCTCCGCCATCGCCTCAACAACGAATTCCACGCCCGGCCGCCGGTGCCGCTGCAGGGGCCGCTGCTCGTCTCGCACCTGGTCTTCAAGCGCGGCCGGACCAGCATCGAGCCGGAGCGCGACAACCTCGTCCGCCTGACCCAGGCCCAGGTCTGCCATGCCATCGAAAGCTCGGAAGCGCACCAGATGATCGATGCCGGTTCCTTCCGGCTGCGCTGGGAGATGCATGCCGAGTTTTCCAGCTACACCTTCTTCCGGTCGCTACCGATCGGCGAAGCCCTCGATCCCGATGCCACGGCTTTCGATGCCGTGCATCCGGAATGGATGGCGGCGATTCCCGGCCAGTTGATCGTCGCCGCCCACGTCGAATTGCGTTCGACCGAGGAAATGAGCCCGGAATCGGTGCTCGCCAAACTGGCCCCGGGCGCCCGCCAGACGGTGGCGGCGCAGGTCGCCGACGGCCATGCCTGGGTGTTTACCGATTTCAAGATCGACAACGGTTTCTCGCGCTTTCTCGTCCTCGACGCCGGCATGACCCAGCGCCAGACCGGGCGCACCGTGCAACGTCTGCTCGAGATCGAGACCTACCGCATGATGTCCCTGCTCGGTCTGCCGGTGGCCAAGGAAGTCGGCGCCTGGCTGTACACCGCCGAGCGCCAGTTGGCCGAACTGATGGACCGCATCGGCCAGGCCCACACGCCGGAAGACGAACGCTCGGTGCTCGCCAGCCTGTCCAAGCTGGCCGCCGAAGTCGAACACTCGGTGGCCCGCACGACCTTCCGCTTCGGCGCCGCCCGCGCCTATCACGGCCTGGTGCTGCAGCGCATTGCCGAATTGCGCGAAAGCCGCATCACCGGCCTGCCAACCATCGACGAATTCATGCAGCGCCGCTTGCTGCCGGCGATGCATACCTGCGAGGCGATCAGCCGGCGCCAGGAGGAACTCTCCGGCCGGGTCGCCCGCAACAGCCAGTTGCTGCGTACCCGCGTCGATATCGAACTGGAGCGCCAGAACCAGGAACTGCTGTCGCAGATGAACCGCCGCGCCCGCTTGCAACTCCGTCTGCAGCAGATGGTCGAAGGCCTCTCCGTCGTCGTCCTGACCTATTACGGCTCGCAACTGGTGCAATACCTGGCCAAGGGCACGAAGGAACTGCACCACCAGAATACCGACGTGATCACCGCCATTTCCATCCCGGTAATCGCCGGGGTGGTCGCCTGGGGCACCCATTGCATGCGGAAAAAACTCGCCGCCGAGGAAGGCGACGCGCATTAATTTATAATTCACTTCTTTTGCTTTCGGGAACACTACCGTGACCGCACCTCTCTTCCAGTCCTCCATCACCAGCCTGCCGCTGCTCTCCAAAGGCAAGGTCCGCGACATCTACGCCGTCGACAGCGACAAACTGCTGATCATCACCACCGACCGCCTGTCGGCCTTCGACGTCATCCTGCCGGACCCGATTCCGCGCAAGGGCGAAGTGCTGACCGCCGTCGCCGATTTCTGGTTCGCGAAGCTCGGCCACATCGTCCCCAATCAGTTGACCGGCATCGATCCGGAAAGCGTCGTCGCCGAGAACGAACGCGCCCAGGTGCGCGGCCGTTCGGTCGTCGTCAAGCGCCTCAAGCCGCTGCCCATCGAAGCCGTCGTCCGTGGCTACGTCATCGGTTCCGGCTGGAAGGATTACCAGCAGACCGGCGCCATTTGCGGCATCGCCCTGCCGGCCGGCCTGAAGATGGCCGCCAAGCTGCCCAGCCCGATTTTCACGCCGGCCACCAAGGCGGCGGTCGGCGATCATGACGAAAACGTTTCCTTCGCCATCGCCCAGGCCAACTGCGCCGCCGACCTCGCCGAGGCCCTGGCCGGCACCGGCAAGAACGGCGCCCAACTGGCCGACGAAGCGCGCCTCGCCGCCATCCGCCTTTATGAAGAGGCATCTGCCTTCGCCCGCGGCCGCGGCATCATCATCGCCGACACCAAGTTCGAGTTCGGCATCGACGCCGCCGGCACGCTGCACCTGATCGACGAAGCCCTGACCCCGGATTCCTCGCGTTTCTGGCCGGCCGACCAGTACCAGGAAGGCAGCAACCCGCCGTCCTACGACAAGCAGTACGTCCGCGACTACCTGGAAACCCTGGACTGGAACAAGACCGCCCCCGGCCCCAGCCTGCCGGCCGACGTCATCGCCCGGACCAGCGCCAAGTACGTCGAAGCCTACGAGCGGCTCACCGGCAAGACGTTGTAATAAAAGGCCGCGAACCGATCGCGGCCTTTTCGGTCAAACGGGGATCATGCTTCGGGAGGGAACTCCGATGAAATCCTCGTTCGACCCATTCAAGCAGCATCAACTGGTCATTCCCAAAGTCCGCCGGGTCAGCCCGGCGCGCCTTCTCGTCTGGCTGCGGGCCGGCTGGCTCGACCTCCGGGCCAACCCCATTCCCAGCCTGGCCTACGGCCTGCTGTTCGGAATCAACGGCGACCTGATCCTGCTCGCCAGCCTGCGCCACCCGCATCTTTTTTCCGTTGCCATTTCTGGCTTCTTTCTCGTTGCCCCGCTGCTCGCCGCCGGACTGTACGAATTGAGCCGCCGCCACGCCGCCGGCGAACGGCCGATTTTCATCGAGTCGCTGCAGGCCTTCCGGCGCAACGGCCTGGCGATTGCCTTTTTCGGTCTGCTGCTGGCCTTGTTGGCCCTGCTCTGGGAACGCACCTCGGCGATGATTTTTTCCCTGTTCGGCGACAGTAGCGGTCTTGATATCGGACTTTTCATGGCGCAGATTTTAGCCAGCGGCGAGCAAACCGGTTTCTTCATCGCCTGGCTGACGCTGGGCGCCATCCTGGCGCTACTCACCTTTGCCCTGAGCGTCGTCTCGGTTCCCCTGATGCTCGACCGCGACGACGACGTCATCAATGCCATGCTGACCAGTCTGCAGGCCTTTGCCGCCAATCCGGGAACCTTGCTGCTGTGGGCGGTCTGCCTCGTCGCCCTGACCCTGCTCGGCTTCGCCACGCTGCTCTTCGGGCTGGTCGTCATCATGCCGATTCTCGGCCACGCCTCGTGGCATGCCTACCGCGACCTTGTAGAATAGAGCGCATCCAGCCAACCCGACGGGCGGCAGCACCGCCCGTTTTTCACGTCTGAAAATAAAATGACCGCTACCAATCCCCTGCTCGACTTTTCCGACCTGCCCCGCTTCGACACCGTTCAACCGGAACATGTCAAACCGGCCATCGAATCGCTGCTGACCGACGGCCGCGCCCTGATCGAACGCCTGACCGGCGACGCTACGCCGGCCACCTGGAGCGATTTCGCCGGCGCCCTGGCCGACGGCCTGGAACCTTTCGGCCGGGCCTGGGGCATCGTCGGTCACCTGCACTCGGTCAACGACGTGCCGGCCTGGCGCGAGGCCTACAACGAGATGCTGCCCGAGGTCTCGCGCTTCTACGCCGAACTCGGCCAGAACCTGAAACTGTTCGAGAAATACAAGGCGCTGCGCAACAGCCCCGACTACGCGACGCTTTCCGTCGAGCAGAAAAAGGTCGTCGATAACGAGGTGCGCGACTTCCGCCTGTCCGGCGCCGAATTGCCGGAGGAGCAGAAACCGCGTTTCCAGGCGATCATGGAGGAGCTGTCGCAGCTCTCGGCCAAGTTCGCCGAAAACGTGCTCGACGCGACCAACGCCTTCGCCGAAGTCGTCACCGATGAAGCCCTGCTCGCCGGTCTGCCCGACGATGCGAAAGAAGCCGCCAAGACCGCCGCCGAGAAGGCTGGCGTCGCCGGCTGGCGTTTCAGCCTGCAGGCCCCGTCCTACGGCCCGGTCATGCAGTACGCCGACAACCGCGAACTACGCGCCCGCCTCTATCGCGCCTACGCCACCCGGGCCGCCGAATTCACCGACGGCACCAGCAAGCCGGAATGGGACAACACCCCGATTATCAAGCGCATGCTGGAATTGCGTCAGGAAGACGCGCAGATGCTCGGTTTCAACAATTTCGCCGAAGTCTCGCTGGCCCCCAAGATGGCCGACAGTCCGGCCCAGGTCCTCGCCTTCCTGCGCGAACTGGCGGCCAAGGCCAAGCCTTTTGCCGCCCGGGATATCGCCGAACTGAAGGCTTTCGCCCAAGACGAGCTCGCCCTTGCCGACTTCCAGCCCTGGGATGCCGCCTATGTTTCCGAAAAACTGCTGCAGGCGCGCTATGCCTTCTCCGAGCAGGAGGTGAAGCAGTACTTCACCGAGCCCAAGGTCTTGGGCGGCCTGTTCCAGGTCATCGAGAACCTGTTCAATGTCAAGGTCAAGCCGGATACCGCACCGGTCTGGCACGAAGACGTCCGTTTCTACCGCCTGGAGAGCCCGGCCGGCGAACTGGTCGGCCAGTTCTACCTCGATCTCTACGCCCGCGAAACCAAGCGCGGCGGTGCCTGGATGGACGAAGCCCGCTCGCGTCGGCGCACGGCCGGCGGCATCCAGAAGCCGATCGCCTACCTCAACTGCAACTTCGCCCGGCCGAATGGCGACAAGCCGGCGACCTTCACGCACGACGAAGTGAACACCCTGTTCCACGAAACCGGCCACGGCCTGCACCACCTGCTGACGCGCGGCGAGGAACTGGGCGTCTCCGGCATCCACGGCGTCGAATGGGATGCCGTCGAACTCCCCTCGCAGTTCATGGAAAACTATTGCTGGGAATGGCAAGTCGTCGAGGGCATGACGGCGCATGTCGACAGCGGCGCGACGCTACCACGCGCCCTGTTCGACAAGATGCTGGCGGCCAAAAACTTCCAGAGCGGCATGATGGCGGTGCGCCAGATCGAATTCTCGCTGTTCGACATGCTACTCCATTCGAGTTTCGATCCGGCCGGCCCGCAAAGCGTCATGGATCTGCTCAACGCCGTGCGCGCCGAAGTTGCCGTGCTGCTGCCGCCGGCCTGGCACCGCTTCCCGAACAGCTTCTCGCACATTTTCGGCGGCGGCTACGGCGCCGGCTATTTCAGCTACAAGTGGGCGGAAGTGCTGTCGGCCGATGCCTACGCCGCCTTCGAGGAAGCCGGCAATCCGTTCGATGCGACGGTTGGCCAGCGCTTCCTCGACGAAATTCTCTCGGTTGGCGGCTCGCGCCCGGCCATCGACTCCTTCAAGGCTTTCCGCGGCCGCGAACCAAGTGTCGATGCACTGCTCCGCCACAGCGGTATGATTGCGGCTTAAGCGTGTCGCCCCGGGAGGAAATCATGCGTCGCCTGTTACTTCTTTGCCTGGCCCTGGCCAGCACCTGCAGTTTCGGCCAAACCTATCGCTGGATCGACGCCTCGGGGCGTACCGTTTTTTCCGACACGCCGCCGCCGGGCAAGGTGAAAAGCGTCGTCAAGGCCGAGGACGACAAGGAGAGTGGCGATACGCTGCCCTTTGCCGTGAAGAAGGCGGCCGAGAATTTCCCGGTCATTCTCTATACGGCGACGAATTGCACCATTGAATGCAAGCTGGCCCGCGATTTGTTGAACGGACGCGGCGTGCCGTTCACCGAAAAAATGGTGCAAAAAAAGGAAGAAATCGACGAACTGACCCAACTGGTCGGTGACAACTTCATCCCCTCGATCAAGGTCGGCAAACAGAGCAGCCGGGGCTTCGAAGCAAGCGCCTACAACAATCTGCTCGACCTGGCCGGCTACCCGAAAAGCGCCCCCTACGGCAGCAAACCCGCGGGCGGATTGAGCAAGTGAAAATCGCTTCCTGGAATGTCAATTCGCTGAAAGTCCGTCTTCCCCACCTGCTCGACTGGCTGGCCGAACAGCAACCCGATGCGCTGTGCCTGCAGGAACTGAAGCTGGAAGACCAGAATTTCCCGCGCGCCGAGATCGAGGCGGCCGGCTATCACGTCGCCTTTTCCGGCCAGAAGACCTACAACGGCGTCGCCTTGCTGGCCCGCCAACCGATCGAAGACGTCCTGTTTGGCAACCCGCACTTTCCCGACGAGCAGAAGCGCCTGATCAGCGGCACCGTCGGCGGCGTGCGCATCATCGGCGCCTACATGCCGAACGGCCAAGAAGTCGGTTGCGACAAGTACGACTACAAGCTGCGCTGGCTCGAGGGGCTGGCCGTCTGGCTGGAAAAGGAACTGGCCGCCCACCCCGGGCTGGCGCTGTGCGGCGACTACAACATCGCCCCCGACGACCGCGACGTGCATGACCCGAAGCGGTGGACCGATTGCATCCTGGTCTCCGAACCCGAGCGCGCCGCTTTTCGGCGTCTGCTCGAGATCGGTCTGCGCGACAGCTTCCGGCTCTTCGAACAGCCGGAAAAAGCCTTTTCCTGGTGGGATTACCGCATGCTCGGCTTCCAGAAAAACCAGGGCCTGCGGATCGACCACATCCTGCTTTCCGCCCCCCTCGCCGAAAAATGCACGGCCGCCGGCATCGATCGCGCCCCGCGCAAGCGCGAACGGCCGTCGGATCACGCCCCGGTCTGGGCGATCATCGATTGAGCCGGCGATGACAGTCCCGGTCGCGCGCGAAAAAGTCCTGCACCTGTACCCGGTGTTGGCCGGCTTGCCGGCCGAGCAACTGGCCGCCCTGCTGCAACCACAGGCGGTGATGCAACTGCCGGCCGGCGCCCAGGTTTTCGCCGAGCATCAGCCCTGCCAGGGCTTCCCGCTCTTGATCGAAGGCAGCATCAAGGTCATCAAGCTGGCCAGCTCCGGTCGCGAATTGATGCTCTACCGGGTGACGCCCGGCGGTTCCTGCATCATCAGTTCCAGCTGTCTGCTCGGCCACAGCGCTTACAACGCCCGCGGCATCGCCGAAACGCCGCTCACCCTGCTTGCCCTGCCGGTCAGTGCTTTTTCGGCGCTGATGCAGAAAGACCCGCCGTTCCGCGATTTCGTTTTTCACCTGTTCGCCGAGCGCATCGGCGAGTTGATGCAACTGGTCGAGGAAGTCGCCTTCAGTCGCCTCGACCAGCGCCTGGCCCGTCTGATCCTGGCCCGCAACACCAGCACCCTGAGCGTCACCCACCAGCAACTGGCGGACGAACTGGGCAGCGTCCGCGAAATCGTCAGCCGCCTGTTGAAGGGCTTCGCCGCCCAGGGCCTGGTCCTGCTCGGCCGCGAACAACTGACGGTCAGCGACCGGGCCGGCCTGCAAAAACTTGCTTCTGTGTGACTCAAGTTACATACCCTGTCATCTGCCTTCGCTAAAGTGCACGCCGTACCCACTTACCAGACGGAGAACACAGCATGAAAAGCAATGTCGGCGGTATCGATAAAATCCTGCGTATCGTTGTTGGCGCCGGCCTGATCGGCGCTACTGTAGCCGGCGTCCTGCCGGTTTGGGGCTACATCGGCATCGTCCCCCTGGCCACCGGCCTGATGGGCTGGTGTCCGCTCTACCCGCTGCTCGGCCTGAGCACCTGCCCGCTGAAGAAGTAAGCAGCCCATTCCCGACAAAACCCGCTGCGGCGGGTTTTTTGTTGGCGCCAACCTTGGCAGATCAGCTCAGGAAATTGGCAATCCGCACGTAATCCTCGACGGAAAGGTCTTCCGGCCGGCGGGTCGGATCAATTGCCAATTCGACAAAATCGGCGTCGCCGAGCAGGGTTTTCATCGTATTGCGGAGCATTTTCCGGCGCTGCGAAAAAGCGGTCTGCACGACCTGCGAGAGCTTTTCCTGGCTTTTCGCATTGAGTTCGGAAAGCGGCCGCGGAATCAGGCGGACCACCGCCGACTGCACCTTGGGCGGCGGCTCGAAGCTTTCCGGCGGCACGTCGATCAGCCACTCGAGGTAGAAGCGGTATTGCAGCATCACCGACATGCGGCCGAAATCAGCAGTGCCCGGCTCGGCCACCATGCGCTCGACGACTTCCTTCTGCAGCATGAAATGCATGTCGCGCACGACATCGACGTACTCGGCGAGGTGGAAGAGCAGCGGCGTCGAGATGTTGTAGGGCAGGTTGCCGACCAGGCGCAAATCCTTGCCGATACTGGCGAAGTCGAAGGCCAGCGCATCGCCTTCGTGGATCGTCACGCGCTCGCGGCTATGCTGCTTTTTCAGACGGCCGATCAGGTCGCGGTCGATTTCGACGACATGCAGGTGATCCAGGCGGGCCAGCAGCGGCTCGGTGATGGCGCCCAGACCAGGGCCGATTTCGACGACGCGGTCGGCACGCTGCGGATCAATAGCCGAAACGATGGCCGAGATGATGCCGGTGTCGACGAGAAAATTCTGCCCGAAACGTTTACGGGCGACGTGCGCTTTCATTGCTTCTTCCTTCCGGCCATCCGGGCCGCTTCGGCGACTGCCTCGAACAGGCTGCCGGGATCGGCCCGGCCGCTGCCGGCCAGCTCCAATGCCGTGCCGTGATCGACCGAGGTGCGGATGATCGGCAGGCCGAGCGTGACATTGATGCCCTGGCCGAAGGTCGCGTATTTGAGCGCCGTCAGGCCCTGGTCGTGATACATGGCGAGGACGGCATCGCCCTGGGCCAGGATGGGCGGTGTAAACATGGTATCGGCCGGGTAGGGCCCGGCCAGGGCCAGGCCTTCGGCGCGCAACTTGGCGAGCACGGGCTGGATGACTTCGATTTCTTCACGACCGAGATAACCGCCTTCGCCGGCATGCGGATTGAGCCCGGCAACCAGGATGCGCGGCTGGCTGAGGCCATATTTGTCGCGCAGATCGGCCGCCAGGATGCGCACGGTCTGCTCCAGCAGTTGGCCGGTGATCGCTGCCGGCACTTCCTTCAGGGGCAGATGCGTGGTCGCCAGGGCGACGCGCAACGGGCCACGTTCGGTATTGCCGGCCAGCATCATGACGACCAAGGGCGTGTTGGTTTTTTCGGCGAGATATTCGGTATGACCGGTGAAAGGCACGCCGGCATCGTTGATCACCCCCTTGTGTACCGGCGCCGTCGCCATCGCGGCGAACTCACCGGACAGGCAACCGGCCAGCGCCCGGTCAAGGAGGGCCAGCACATAAGGGCCATTGGCAGCGTCGAGCCGCCCCGGCTGCGCCACCGCAGCCAGCGGAAGATGCAAGACGTCGAGTTTGGCCGGATCGGCCACCTGGCCCGGGCGATAGTCGCGAAAATCGACCGGCAGCCCAAGTGCCTGAGCCCGCGCCGCGAGCAAGAAGCGGTCAGCGAGGACGACCGGCTGCGCCGGCCCGCGGTAGCCGGCCAGGCGCAAACACAATTCCGGCCCGATCCCGGCCGGCTCGCCGCTGGTAACCGCGATCAGCGGTCGCATTACTGTTCTTGCAACCGGTTTTCGACGTAGGTGCGATCACGCAACTGGCGCAGCCAGTCCTGGTAAGCCTCGTCGAGCTTGCGCTCGCGCAGCGCCTGGCGCGCCGCGGCACGCTCACGCTCAACCGAGACATCGCGTTCGCGACGCTCCAGTACCTGGATCAGATGCACGCCGAAAGGCGACTTGATGACCGGACTCACTTCGTTGATCTTCAGCACATCCATCGCTTGCTCGAATTCCGGTACCGTATCGCCCGGATTCAGCCAGCCCAGATCACCGCCCTTGGCGGCCGAGCCATCCTGCGAATAGAGGCGGGCCTGCTCGGCAAAATCGACGCCGTTGGCGATCCGTTCCCGCACGGTTTCCAGCTTGTGCCGGGCGTCGGTTTCGGAAACTACTTCGTTGATGCGGACCAGAATGTGGCGAACGTGCGTTTGCTGCACCGATGCCAGCGCACTGCCGCCCCGCTTGCCGAGCAGCTTGACGAGATGAAAGCCGGCCGAGGAGCGCAGCAGTTCGCTGACCTCGCCGGATTGCAGGCGGGCCGCGGTTTCAGCATAGAGGGCGGGCAGCCGTTCCAGCGAACGCCAGCCCAGATCGCCGCCTTTCAGGGCATCCGGGGCATCGGAAAACGCCGCCGTCAATTGGGCGAAGTTCTCGCCGGCGCGCGCCCGCTTCAGGGCCTGTTCGCCACGCAAGCGTAGTTTTTGCAGTTGTTCCGGGCTGGCCGATTCCGGCGCCCGCAACAAAATATGCGCCAATTGGTACTCTTCACTACTCCCTCCGCCAGCCACCTGATTGGCCAGGTAGTTATCGATTTCACCGTCGGAGATCACCAGCTTGCTGTCGACTTCGCGCTCGCGCAGGCGAACCATGACCATTTCGGTGCGAATCTCCTCACGGAACTTGGTGTATTCGATGCCATCCTTTTCCAGGGCCAAGCGGAACTGCGGCGGGGACATCTTGTTGTTGGCAGCGATCCGGCCGATCGCCTGATCGAGCTGACTATCGTCGATCTGCAAGCCGGTATCCTTGGCGTACTGTAGCTGCGCCCGATCCATGATCACCCGCTCCAGCATCTGGCGTTCCAGGACGTCCTGCGAGGGAAGCGGCGTGCCCTGTTTCTGCAGTTGCTTGAGGGCGGCATCGAGACGATTGCGCAATTCGTAGTAAGTAATCACCTCGCCGCCGACGACGGCAACGATATGATCGGCTTCGACGGGCTCCGCGGCGACACAGACGGGCGATACAAAAAGACCGCTCAGGCAAAGCAGCAGGACGGAAAAAAGACGAATGAAATTGGGCATGGCAATCATTGGGAGATGAGCTGGCTGCTGTTGGGCAGTTCGTTGGTTTTACCGTAACCGGGGATAGTACGCCGAAGCATTCCGATGGGGTTGGCGCCAATACTACCCAAATCGTTGAGTTCGAGCTGGAAATAATAGGTGGTATTGGCCGAACCCGAGGTCGCTCCCAGTTGCTGGGCAACGAAGCGGGTCGCCCAGCAACCGGCGTTGTACTCGAAGCCGGCGATCGCTTCCAGCAACTTGTTGTCACGCAGCGAATAGTTGTAGCGCCCAACCACGTACCAGCGCGAATTGATCGGCCACTGGCCGGCCAGGTCGAACTGATCGACGGTGGAAGCGCCGGTCAGTTGGTCGCGCGTGTAACGATAGCTGGCACTCACCACCTTACCCAGCTCCGGCTGATAGCGCATGCCCAGCGCGAGGGCATCATTAACGCCCTCGCGATAATTGAATTCCCAAGCCGCATCGGCATAGACCTTGGGCCAGACCAGACCATTGACCGCCGCCACCAGATGGGAAAAATTATCGCTGCGCACCGTCTCGCCAGCGATGGAGACCTGTTGCGGCTTGAAGTAATAGCGTTGGCCGATCATCGCCTTGAACCGCTCGACGCCGGTGTTGGCATCGAGAAAGCGCGTCGTCAACGCCGCCGTCAGTTGGTTCGCGTCATTGATCCGGTCGTAACCGCTATACCGGTTTTCGGAAAAAATCTGGGCAAAATTGAAGTCGCTGAGCGCCGTATCGAAAAGCGGAATCTTGCTCTGATCCCGATAGGGAATATTGACGTAATAGAGCCGCGGCTCCAGGGTCTGGATATAGCGGGTATCCAGCCAATTGCTGTCGCGTTCGAAGGTCGCCGTCGTGTCGAGAGTAAAGGTCGGCAAGGTCCGGCTGATGCTGGTCGGCTCACCGGCCGTCTGCTGCGAAAGCGAATATTGCGTAATATGCAGACCGAATTTCGGGATGATTTGAAAAGCCGAATTGATGATCGGCAGGGAAACCTGCGGATAAAACAGCAGCCGGTCACCATCGACCTTGTCCGGATGGGTAAAGCGCGAATATTGGGCAACCATGCTGAGATCGGTCTTCAGCACATTGGCCTTGAAGCCGGAGAGATTGATCTGCGGCTCGAGAAAATAGGGGCGCGCAATCGGATTGGCCGGATCGGGCTGCAAGGTCTGGTAGCGCAAGACCTGAATACTGCTTTGCAGTTCGGGCAGCGGCGTGTAATTGAGCGCCACCTGCTGCGCCAGTTGTGTCTGCGAGGTTTGCAGCAAGCGCGACGAGAGATCCGTCCAGTACAGATCGTCCGAGACCGCGTTCCAGTTGACCGCCGTCGAAAACCCGCGCCCCAGCATCTGCTGGTACTGCAGGCTGTAGGCATAACGGCGCTGCTGTTCGATTTCGTCGTTCGGCATGTACTCGAGGCGTGTCGTCGCCTGCGAGTACTTGTCCAGATAACGCGCCTCGGCGCCCAACTGGAAGCCGCGCTTGCTCATGTAACGCGGATAGAACGTCGCATCGTAGTTGGGAGCAATGGCCCAGTAATAGGGAAAAGCGATATCGAAACCGTTTTTCGTCGAGGTCGAGAAATAAGGATGCAAAAAGCCCGAATGCGCCTGGCCGTTCAACGAAAAAGAAGCCACCGGCGTGTAGAACATCGGCACCCCCTTGAACCACAACGAGGCATTACTGGCATCGCCCTCATTACGCTCGTAATCGAGATGGACCTCCGCCGCCCGCAAATACCAGTCGGCCTGACCCGGCTTGCAGGTCGAGTACGTTGCATTGGAGAGCCGAACCTGCTTTTCCCCTTCGAAATCGACCCGTTCGGCATGCCCCGCGGCTTCCGACGGACGCCGCTGCGGCACGACGGTCGGCAAACCGTAGCTATTGGGGACATTGAGCATCATCGGTGCGCCACTCGAAGCGGCGCTGCTGCTGGCGACCGACACCACCGTCTGTTGCGGCTGGTAGTACTTGCTGGCCACCTGTTTGACGATGTGATAGTCGGCCTGCTCGGCAAATCCGAGCTGTTCGGCAAGCTTCATGCGCAAATGCGGCGTTTCGATTTCGGTGCCATCCTGCAACAGGCGGACATTCCCTTCGGCCTCGATTTCGTCAGCCAGCGGCCGGTGGGTCAACTTATCAGCAAACAACAGCGAACCGGCCGAGCGCATTTCGACAGCGCCTTCCGCCTCGGTCACCTCTTCGGCCCGCCCCTGGATGCTATCGGCAATGACAAACAACGGGTAACTGTCGTCCTTCTTCAACTGGACCGGATTCTCGATACCGACCCCGCGTACCAACGGCGCTTTTTTCCTGCCGAGCACATTGAACTTGCGCTCCAGCCGCAATTTCAGCGGCGCCACGTCATTGCCCGGTTCCGCCGCCGGCCGTCGCCCCGCCTCGCCTTCCGGCAACTGTTGCGGCGCCATATCAGGGGCGGCATGGCCGGCCTGTATCCCGGCAAACAGGCAACAGACGAAAACAGCGAGCGGACGGCGGGCGAAACCAGTCATCAAGGCAATCAGTTGGTGGGCGACACCGGAATGGCTGGAACCCGAGTGTTAAAATCGTGGCATTTTACAACGAACCTATCCCAGGCAGATGTCGCGCGATCAACTTGTTACAGACTGGGTTGCCAGTCGCTTTCCCGACCAAAAGGTCGAAATCACCCCGGCCTCGGCCGACGCCAGCTTCCGCCGCTATTTCCGGCTGACCTGGCCGGACGGCAGCACGCGCATCCTGATGGACGCGCCGCCCGAGAAAGAAGACTGCAAGCCCTTCATCCACGTCGCCGGCCTGCTCGCCAAGGCCGACCTGGCGGCGCCGCGCATCCTGGACAAAGATCTCGACAACGGTTTCCTGGTCCTCACCGATCTTGGCCGCATCGGCTACCTCGACGCCCTGAACGCCGATCTCAGCCTAGCCGACACGCTGATGCGGCCAGTGCTCGACGTACTGGTCAAATGGCAGCTTTCCAGCAAGGCGAGCACGCTGCCGCCCTATGACGCGACACTGCTGCGCCGCGAACTCGAGCTTTTCCCGGAATGGTTCATCGGTCGCCACCTCGGCTACACGCTGAGCGATGACGAAAAGAACATGCTCGACCGGGCCTTCAAATTCCTGATCAACAGCGCGCTGGCCCAGCCCAAGGTGTTCACCCACCGCGATTTCATGCCACGCAACCTGATGCTCGTCGAAAGCGCCGAAACGCTGACGCCCGGCATCATCGACTTCCAGGATGCGGTCTACGGCCCGATTTCCTACGATGTCGTCTCGCTGTTCCGCGACGCCTTCATCTCCTGGGACGAAGAACAGGAAATCGACTGGGTCATCCGCTACTGGGAAAAAGCCCGCGCCGCCGGCCTGCCGGTACGCGCCGACTTCGGCGAATTCTGGCGCGACTACGAACTGATGGGCCTGCAGCGCCACCTCAAGGTGCTCGGCATCTTCTGCCGCCTGAAATACCGCGACGGCAAGGCAAAATACAGCGAAGACCTGCCGCGCTTCATGAACTACGCCCGCAAGACGGCCGGCCGCTACATCGCACTGAAACCGCTGCTCAACCTGCTCGACACGCTCGAAGGCAATACGCTGCAGGAAGGAATCAGACGGTGAAGCTAGGTATTAGGATCGAGGATCCAGGATCGAGTGAAAACCGCGTCCACTCGATCCTAATAGCTCGATCCTCGATCCTATGAAAGCCTTCATCCTGGCCGCTGGGCGCGGCGAACGCATGCGGCCGCTGACTGACCACACGCCGAAGCCGCTGCTCGCCGCCGGCGGCAAGCAGCTCATCGTCTGGCATCTGGAACGGCTGGCCGCGGCCGGATTTCGCGAGATCGTCATCAACCACGCCCATCTTGGCGCACAGATCGAGGCGGCGCTGGGCGACGGTTCGCGCTGGGGCCTGCATATCCAGTATTCGCCGGAACCACCGGGGGCGCTGGAAACCGCCGGAGGCATCGCGAGCGCCTTGCCGCTGCTCGGCAACGAGGCATTCCTAGTAGTCAATGGTGACGTCTATTGCGACTGGGATTTCTCGCGGGCGCAGCAACTGGCCGACCGAAAGGCCCATCTGGTCATGGTCGCCAACCCGGCTCACCACGCTGGCGGCGATTTCAGCCTGGACGGCGAACGCGTCGTTTACGCCAACAACGAACAAACCTTCACCTACGCCGGCATCGGCGTCTTTTCGCCGGCCTTCTTTGCCGGGATCAAGCCGGGCACAGTGATGAAACTGCGCCCGCTGCTCGACGCCGCGATTGCCGCCGGCACGCTGAGCGGGGAACGTTACGACGGCCGCTGGGTCGATGTAGGAACGCCGCAACGCCTTGCGGAACTGGACACCGAGCTTCGTCATAGCTAGAGCCCCACCCAATGACCTACCCAAAACCCTGGCGCAGTTACAGCGAACAGATCGACCAACTTGAGACAAGGGGAATGGTCGTCGGCAACAGGGCGCTGGCACTCGATTATCTCGAACGCATCGGTTACTACCGGCTGAGCGGCTACTGGTTCGCTTTCCGCGAGCGCAGCGGGCCGCTGGTACTGCTGAACGAGTTGGGCCGAAAGCCGAAAAAAATCAAGGTCGAAAACATTGCCCTGGAATCATTCAAACTTGGGAGCACCTTCCAGAATGCCGTTGATCTTTATATCTTCGACAAACAGCTTCGCCTGCTGGTCATGGATGCGCTGGAGCGCATCGAAATCGCGCTACGCGTCGACATTTCGCATACGTTGGGCAGACTGGACCCTTTTGCCTATCTCACCCCTACCCTGCTCCACTCCGATTTCAGCCACAAGCTTGACCGTGACAGCGGCCTGAGCCGCCATCATGAATGGCTGGGCAAACATGCTCAGTTGATCGGCCGCTCCAAGGAAGAATTCGTCCGCCACAACAAGAACAAATACGGCCTGCCGCTGGCGATCTGGGTTACATGCGAAGTTTGGGATTTCGGCACGATGTCGACGTTGTTCGGCGGCATGCGCGAAACCGAGCAGGATGGCATCGCCCGCCAGTACGGGATCGGCAACGGACGAATTTTTGCCACCTGGCTGCGCAGCCTGAACTACCTGCGCAATGTCTGCGCCCACCACAGCCGCTTGTGGAACCGCAACATCGTTGAACAACCGCGCCTGCCGTCAGCAAATGAACAGCCTTGGATCGCGGCGTTCGAGGGAAACGAGCATGCCCGCGCCCGCTGTTTCATGCTGTTGCGCCTGACTTGCCATCTATTACGGATAATCAACCCCAGATCAAGTTGGCCGCAACGGATGAAGACGCATCTGCTGGCGTTTCCCGACCTCGATCATCTCGGCCTGAACCTTGGCGGCATGGGCGCTCCCGCAGACTGGGAAACGCAATGGTAAGCTGGCCAGGCAATAAAAAACCCCTCAGCAGCTTCCCCGCCGAAGCGGAGTCACCGAGAGGGGCCGTGTTGGCTGAATTATGTAATACAAAATTCCTGTCCGTCAAGGACAAGGAAAATTTTGATCGCAAAAGTTTTCTCCAAAAATCAGTCGCCTAAAAACAACCCCGATTTTTCTTACATGACCCACGCCCACTTTCTCGCCCGCCGTCAGCGTCTCCTGAAAACAATAGGAGATGGCGTCGCGATCATTCCGACCGCACCCGAAGTCATCCGCAACCGCGATGCCCACCACCTTTACCGTTTCGACAGCTATTTCTGGTACCTGAGCGGCTTCCCGGAACCGGAAGCGGTGGTCGTGCTGGTCGGCGGCAAGAAACCGAAGTCCATCCTGTTCTGCCGCGAGAAGCATGAAGAACGCGAAATCTGGGACGGCTATCGCTACGGCCCGCAAGCCGCCAAGAGCGCTTTCGGTTTCGATGCCGCCTACCCGATCGAGCAGTTCGACAAGAAACTCGCCGAATTGCTCGTCGACCGCGACACGCTGTGGCATGCCGTCGGCCACGATGGCGAGTGGGATGTGCGCATTGCCAAGGCACTGAATGCCGTGCGTGCCCAGACCCGGGCCGGCAAACGGGCGCCGCGCGCCATCCACGACCTGCGTTTCGAGCTCGACGCCATGCGCCTGGTCAAGGATGCTGCCGAAGCCGAGATCCAGCAGCGCTCGGCCGACATTGCCAGCGCTGGTCACGCCCGCGCCATGCGCGCCAGCCGGCCGGGGATGGCGGAATACGAGCTGGAAGCCGAGCTGAGCTACGAATTCCGCAAACGTGGCGCCGACGCCCACGCCTACACGCCCATCGTCGCTGGCGGCGCCAATGCCTGTGTCCTGCACTACGTCTCCAACGACAAGGTGCTCAACGACAACAGCCTGGTGCTGATCGACGCCGGCTGCGAAGTCGCCGGCTACGCCGCCGACATCACCCGGACATTCCCGGTCAATGGGCGCTTCAATGCGGCGCAAAAGGACGTCTATGAAATCGTCCTCGCCGCCCAGGCCGCCGCCGTCGCCAATACCGGGCCCGGCCGCCATTTCATGGAAGGCCACCAGGCCGCCGTGCGCGTCCTCTCCCAGGGCATGATCGACCTCAAACTACTGGCCGGCGATCTCGACAACCTGATCGAAAAAGGCGCCTACAACCGCTTCTACATGCACCGCACCGGTCACTGGCTCGGTCTCGACGTGCATGACGCTGGCGAATACAAGGTCGGCAACGCCTGGACGACACTCGTGCCCGGCATGACCCTGACCGTCGAACCCGGCCTTTACATCCGCCCGGCCGACGACATTCCGCCGGCCCTGGCCGGCATCGGCATCCGCATCGAGGACGATGTGCGGGTCACCGAATCCGGTTGCCAGGTCTTCACCACGGCCCCGAGAACGGTGGCCGAAATCGAGGAAGTCATGCGTCATGACTGAAGCGACCGTTGAACACGTCGACATCCTGATCGTCGGCGCCGGCCCGGTCGGCCTGACCCTGCACCTGGCGCTGGCTACCGGCGGCCAGCAGTCGCTGCTGCTCGACCGTCAACGGGACTCCGTCGTACCCGGGGATTTGCGGCGCGGCGCAGCCAGCCCCCTTGGCGTGCTGGCTGCGGCGCAGAACGACCCGCGCGCCCTGGCACTGTCGCAGGGCACCCGCCAATTGCTGGAACAGATTGGAGCCTGGCCGAAAAGGGCCGCGACACCGATCGAAACCATCCATATTTCCCAAAAGGACGGCTTCGGGCTCACCCTGATCGACCGCAACGACTACGCCCTGCCGGCCCTCGGCTACGTCATCCGCTACCGCGACCTGGCCGCCGCACTGACCGCCAGGCTTGCCGCCGACACCATCATTGCCGGGGCTGAAATCCTCACCCTGACAACCGACGACGATGGCGTCGAAGTCACCTTGCGCCAAGACGGCGCCGTGCGCCGCCTCAAAACCCGCCTGCTGGTACACGCCGAGGGCACTCCGGACGACGAGCCCGCCGTCCAGGTCAGCGATTACGCCCAACATGCGGTGATCTGCGAAGTGACGCCCAACCCCGGTCACGCCCAGCGTGCCTGGGAACGCTTCACGCCAGACGGCCCGCTCGCCCTATTGCCGCTTGGCGGGGAGTTCTCGGTGGTGTTTACCTTGCCGCCGACCAAGGCAGATAGCGTGATGGCGATGGACGATGCGGCCTTCACCGCGGCACTGCAACGGCAGTTCGGCAGGCGCATGACGTTCAGCAAACCCGGTCCGCGCCGCCGCTTCCCCCTCGCCCTGCGTCTGCGCAAAACGCTGGTCAAAGGCCACGAAGTCTGGATCGGCAACACGGCGCAAACCCTGCACCCGGTGTCCGGCCAGGGCTTCAACCTGGGCATCCGCGACGCCTGGCAACTGGCCGAAGCCCTGTTGTCGGAAGGCATCTCCCCGGCCAGCCTGGCGCGTTACGCCGCCAGTCGCCAACTCGACCGCCGGGGCAGCGCCTTTTTCACCGACCGGATCGTCCGCACCTTCTCCAATGATTTCGCGCCGCTCAAACTGGCCCGCGGCCTCGGCCTGCTGGCCCTCGACCTCTGCCCGCCAGCCCGCCATTTCGTCGCCAAGCGCATGATCTGGGGGGCGCGGGCCTGGCCGTGATCGACAAGATCGACGAGCCCCTCTCCCGCATACAGAATAATTATCGCTACTCAGAAGTCTCGTTCATCAAATACAACATCGAACCCGAATCGAAAGCGCCACGAATTCAATCTAGGGCCTATTGATTCTCTTGCATTTTTTTGGCCAATGACCATAACCACCAATGGCATCACATCGCGTATTCATCCCCATTCGCCCCCATCCTGAATGCCCCACATGTTCCAATCGTCATTAACAAGACTGCAGCACCCACCGTCATTCCACAATAACATCAGGAGTCTGATCAGTTTCTCGTTGATCGCCCTATCGGTAATGATGGGGTTCAGAATATTTAGCCTGTTATTCTTCGGTAACTCTGCCGAAATCCTGGAACATCAAGGGGAACTTCCGAAGTTATTCCTGCTCGCCCTCCGCTTCGATTTAAAAACCATTGCCCTAATTGACCTAGTAATTTACTGGCTGCCAACCGCAGTGGCAAGTTGGTGGCTTCGGCCAGAAGTCTTCCGCCGATATTTGCGCTCCGCTTTCGCCGGCACGCTGATCGTCCTTACGCTACTTGAGTGCATCAATCTGGGGTACCGAATTTTTTTTGGCGGACCAATTGATGTTCTTATTTTCGGATTTCTTGAGGATGGCACCTCGGCAGTGATGAGCACACTGACATCCGATGGCCGAATAATCTCCATTTATTTTTTATTTGCTGCGTTAGCGACAGCAATCGTATTTTGTTTTATTTTCACGACCCGTGACAAAAAAATATCGCCCATCAGCCGGCGTCGCTTCCTCATTATTGAAACAGCGTTGCTCGTTGTTCTATGTCTTTTTGCCAGAGGCAGCCTTGACACCTTTCCGCTACGCAGCGCGAATGCTTCCGTCGGCAATAGCTTTCTTATCAACTCCCTGATTGTCAGCAGTAGCTACAACCTAAATCAAGCACTTATCGATCGGGTCGAGTCGGTTCGACCAAGAAGTATGCAAAGCATCCTGAAAGAAGGAGGCGCCAGCGACATCGATGAGCTGTACAACCGGGCGGGCTACGCAGACAAGCAGGCATTAATCGCCACGACAGGAAGAAAAACTAATCCATTACCCCATGTCATCATGGTTCAGATGGAAGGATGGTCCACTGAAATTATTCTGGGAAACAGCGAAACTAACCAAATTCTTGGCGAGTTTTCAAAACATATCAACCAAGACCATTTCTTTACAAATTTTTTCTCGAATGCTTACGGAACGAATCCGACGATTGAAGCGCTGCTTCTGAATAGCCCGGTTACCCCGTTAAGCCAGTCACAGGCGAGATCAACCCGATTTTCCATGTCGAATGTCTTGCCATTCAAACGCGCCGGGTACCGGATTGCATTTATCAGCGGTGGCGACAGCGCTTGGCGCAACCAGGAAAAGTTCTGGCTGACACAGGGTTTTGACTCTTATACCGGACGGGCCTCGATTGAAAAAAATTACCGTGTCGATGCTTCGGATAACCCCTGGGGCGTCTATGACGAATTTGTTTTTGCGGCAGTCGAGGATGCTATCAAGGCAGCAGAAAACGACGGGGTTCCTCTATTCGCCTATGTTCTGACGACGAATAACCACTCACCAATCCGCTTACCAAAAACCTATCGAGCTCCACCGATCGACACTACCGCTTACGGTTTTGCACCTAATGACACAAAGAAATTTACGGACCTGACCGGATTTAATTATCAAACCGATCAGTTCGGGAAATTCATGTCCTGGGTAAAAACGGGAGTATTTCGCGACAAAACAATTGTCGCTGCTACCGGAGACCACATCTTAAAAGGCTTCACCAACTACAACAGTTTGGAACGAAGTTATCTGCGCTACGCTGTCCCCGCCTACTTTTACGCCCCTCAAAAACTCGATCGACTCAGAAACATACCGGAGACAACCGCCGGATCGCACGAAGACATATTCCCAACACTTTTCGAACTGGCATTATCGGGAGCCGATTATTTCGGCTTCGGAAGCCCAATGATGAAAAAAAACGCGGAACAATCCTACGGATGGATTCTCAACAAAGATTTTATTTTTCCTCAGGGATTCTCAAGCAACAGCTCGAAAATTCTCTTTCCTTGGGCAGACACTCGGCAACGTACCTTGCTAAAAACAGAAGGTCGAGAGCTTGAGAAATGGCAAAGTGATGTCATGCTCCGGGAAAATTATCGCAGGCTACTTAAGGAACAGCTGTTGTGGCAGGACTACGAAAAACAAAAATAGCATCGCCCAGCAAAGCGCGCGGCACGAGCACTCCGTATATCACGATGCGATGTTCCCCGGCCTCCTTGAGAGAGCTTTCCGAGGCTTGAGGAATCACCTTTTTGACTATTTTTTAAGCGCCAGCTGCGGTAGAATTCCGCCCTTTCCCCCTCTGCATCGCCATCGTTACGCCCATGGATTTTGTCGGTTTCACGCTTCGCAACAACCTGTTCGTCGCGCCCATGGCCGGCGTGACCGATCGTCCTTTCCGCCAGTTGTGCAAGAAGATGGGCGCCGGTCTGGCCGTGTCCGAAATGGTCACCTCCAATTCCCTGCTCTACGGCAGCGCCAAGACACTGCGCCGGGCCAATCACACGGGTGAAGTGGCGCCGATCTCGGTGCAGATCGCCGGTGCCGATCCGGCGATGATGGCGGAAGCCGCCAAGCACAACGTGGACAACGGCGCCCAGATCATCGACATCAACATGGGTTGCCCGGCCAAGAAGGTCTGTAACGTCATGGCCGGCTCGGCCCTGATGCAGGACGAGCAGCAGGTCGGCCGCATTCTCGACGCCGTGGTCGCCGCCGTGCCGAACACCCCGGTCACCCTGAAATTCCGCACCGGCTGGAACCTGGCCAACAAGAATGCCCCGACCATCGCGCGCATCGCCGAATCCGCCGGCATCCGCGCCGTCGCCATCCATGGCCGGACACGCTGCCAGCAATACACCGGCGAGGCCGAGTACGACACAATCGCCTATGTAAAAACGCTGATCGGCATCCCGGTCATCGCCAACGGCGACATCACGACCCCGGAAAAGGCGAAACACGTGCTCGACGTGACCGGCGCCGACGGCATCATGATCGGCCGCGCCGCCCAGGGTCGCCCCTGGCTGTTCCGCGAAATCGAACACTACCTGAAGACCGGCCAGCACCTGCCGCCGGCCCGGGTCACCGAGATCCATAGCATCCTGCTCGAGCATCTCGCCGACCTCTATGACTTCTACGGCCCGGAAACCGGCTTCAAGGTCGCCCGCAAGCACATCTCCTGGTACACCAAGGGGCTGGTCGGCTCGGCGGCCTTCCGCAAGGAAATGAACGTATTACCCAGCATCGAACAACAGATGCGTGCAGTAAATGACTTCTTCCTCCAACAGGCAGAAGCGCATGAATATCTCGAATACCACTTAGGGGAGGAGTTGGCAGCATGAGCCAACATGATTTGGGGCGGTGCGTGGTGAACGCACTGGAGCAGTATTTTCGCGACCTGGACGGGGAAAAGCCGGGCGCCATCTATGACATGGTTCTGCGCAGCATCGAAAAACCGATGCTTGAAGTCGTGCTCGCCAAGGCCGGCAGCAACCAGACCCTGGCCGCCGAAATGCTCGGCATCAACCGCAATACGCTGCGCAAGAAACTGACGGAACACCAGTTGTTGTAGTTGCTAGTTATTAGTTGTTAGTTATTAGCTAACAACGAAAACCTGGCCCCTGCGACTCACCGCTACCGACTAACAACTCACTACTACCGACTAACATGTCCATCAAACAAGCCCTCATTTCCGTCTCCGACAAGACCGGTGTTCTTGAATTCGCCCAGGGCCTTGCTGCCCAGGGTGTCAAGCTGCTGTCTACCGGCGGCACCGCCAAGATGCTGCGCGATGCCGGCCTGGCCGTTACCGAAATCGGTGACTACACCGGCTTCCCGGAAATGCTCGACGGCCGCGTCAAGACGCTGCACCCGAAGGTGCACGGCGGCATCCTGGCCCGTCGCGACCTGCCGGAACACCTGGCGACCATCGAAGAACACGGCATTCCGATGATCGACCTGGTTTGCGTCAATCTCTACCCGTTCGCCGCGACCATCGCCAAGGACGGCGTGACGCTGGCCGACGCCATCGAGAACATCGACATCGGCGGTCCGGCCATGGTCCGTTCCTCGGCCAAGAACTACGCTGGCGTCGCCATCGTTACCGATCCGGAAGACTACGCCCCGCTGCTCGAAGAGATGAAGACCAACGGCGGCGCGCTGCAACTGGCGACCCGCTTCGGCCTGGCCAAAAAGGCTTTCACCCATACCGCGCGCTACGACAGCATGATCGCCAACTGGCTGACCGGCCTCGACGAAGGCGTCGAAGCCGAACCGGAAGCCGCCGCCCCCGTGCCGGCCATCTTCCCGGCCAAACTGCAACTGGCGTTTGATCGCGTCGAAACCCTGCGCTACGGCGAAAACTCGCACCAGTCGGCCGCCTTCTACCGCGAGACCAATCCCGTCGCCGGCAGCATCGCCGCCTATACCCAGTTGCAGGGCAAGGAACTGTCCTACAACAACATCGGCGATTCCGACGCCGCCTGGGAATGCGTCAAGTCCTTCGACGTCCCGGCCTGCGTCATCGTCAAGCACGCCAACCCGTGTGGCGTGGCCGTGGATAGCTCCCTGCTGCGCGCTTATGAAAAAGCCTTCCTGACCGATTCCACTTCGGCCTTCGGCGGCATCATCGCCTTCAACGGCGAAGTCGGCATCGACATCGTCAACGCCATGAGCGAGCGCAAGCATTTCGTCGAAGTGCTGATCGCCCCGGCCTTTACCGCCGAAGCCAAGGCTGCGCTGGCCGCCAAGCAGAACCTGCGCGTACTGGTCGTGCCGATCTCGCGCCAGCTCAATGCGCTGGAATACAAGCGGGTCGGCGGCGGCCTGCTGGTCCAGACGCCGGACAATTTCACCGCCCAGGTCCGCGACCTCAAGGTGGTGACCAAGGTACAGCCGACCTTGCTGCAGATCGAAGACCTGCTGTTCGCCGAGCGCGTCGCCAAGTTCGTCAAGTCCAACGCCATCGTCTTCTGCGGTGACGGCATGACGCTGGGCGTCGGCGCCGGCCAGATGAGCCGCGTCGATTCGACCAAGATCGCCAGCATCAAGGCGCAGCACGCCGGCCTCGACCTCAATGGTTCAGTCGTCGCCTCGGATGCCTTCTTCCCGTTCCGCGACGGTGTCGACGTGCTGGCCGCGGCCGGCGCCAAGGCCGTCATCCAGCCGGGTGGCTCGATGCGCGACGAGGAAGTCATTGCGGCAGCCGACGAGCATGGCCTGGCCATGGTATTTACGGGTGCGCGTCACTTCCGCCACTAAAATGCAGTCGGGAGCGGTTAGTAGGGGAGTCGTTAGCAAAGCACCCCGATTTCCCGCTCCCGACTAATAACTAAGGACTAGGAACTCCCCATGAAACTACTGGTAATCGGTTCCGGCGGCCGCGAGCACGCCATGGCCTGGCGTCTGGCGCAGACCCCGGGCATGCAGAAGGTTTATGTCGCCCCCGGCAATGCCGGCACGGCGCGCGAACATGAACTGGAAAACATCAACATCACCGACCCGGTGGCACTCGCCGATTTCGCCGAGCAGAACAAGGTGCACCTCACCGTGGTCGGTCCGGAAGCGCCGCTCGCGGCCGGCATCGTCAATGTCTTCCGGGCGCGTGGCCTGAAGATCTTTGGCCCGACCAAGGAAGCAGCGCAGCTCGAATCCTCCAAGGATTTCGCCAAGCGCTTCATGGCCCGCCACAACATCCCGACGGCCGGCTTTGGCACTTTTACCAATGCCGCCGAAGCCCACGCCTATATCGATCAGCAGGGCGCCCCGATCGTCATCAAGGCCGACGGCCTGGCCGCCGGCAAGGGCGTCGTTGTCGCCATGACACTCGAAGAAGCGCATGCCGCGATCGACGACATGCTGTCCGGCAACAAGCTGGGCGAAGCCGGCGCCCGCGTCGTCATCGAAGAATTCCTTGATGGCGAGGAAGCCAGCTTCATCGTCATGGTGGACGGCAAGAACGTCCTGGCTCTGGCTTCCAGCCAGGACCACAAGCGTATCGGCGACGGTGACACCGGCCCCAACACCGGCGGCATGGGCGCTTATTCGCCGGCCCCGTGCGTCACGCCGGAAGTGCACGCCAAGGCCATGCGCGAAATCATTCTGCCCACCGTGCGCGGCATGGCGGCCGATGGCATCCCGTTCTCCGGCTTCCTCTATGCCGGCCTGATGATCGGCAAGGACGGCTCGGTCAAGACCCTGGAATTCAACTGCCGCATGGGCGACCCGGAAACCCAGCCGATCCTGATGCGCCTGAAGTCCGATTTCGTCGACCTGCTGGAGCACGCCATCGACGGCAAGCTCGACCAGATCGAAGCCGAATGGGATCGCCGCATTGCGCTCGGCGTCGTGCTGGCGGCCGCCAATTACCCGGACACCCCGAAGAAAGGCGACCAGATCACCGGCCTGCCCAAGGGCAATAGCTTCGGTGAAGATGCCCACGTCTTCCACGCCGGCACCAGTGAGGTCGACGGCCAGGTGGTGACCAGCGGTGGTCGCGTGCTGTGCGTTACGGCGCTGGGCGAAAACGTCAAGCTGGCGCAGAAACGCGCCTATGAGTGCGCCGTGCAGATCCACTTCGATGGCATGCAGTTCCGCAAGGATATCGGCCACCGGGCAATCAGCCGCTGAAATGTAACCGTTAATGAGGCAGTCTCATGGCAGACGCAGTAACCCCCGTTTTGCTGGTCGACTTCGAGAATATTCAGGACCTGGACTATCTCAAAAAGCTTAGAAACACGGACTTTGAAGTCCGTGTTTTTCTTGGCCCCCACCAGTCAAAATTACCGTCCTCATTGGTCCGGCAAGCGCAGCCGTTCGGCACACGCCTGCAATGGATACAGATGGAAGGACACGGCAAGAACGCACTCGATTTTCACATCGCCTACACCATCGGCCTGCTTGTCGCCGAGGACCGTAGGCGCCGGATATTCGTTCTTTCCAAGGATGCCGGCTTCGACCCGCTGATCGCCTACCTCGCCAAACGCAGCATTGCCTGCGAACGCATCGAGGAATTAGGCAATTTCCTGACCACCAAAGACAACACTCCGCCTCCCGCCAAGCCGTTACCAACAGCCAGCGTGGCGCCCGTTGAAAAGCCGCTGCCAACGTTGAGCCCGGCAGCGGAGAAACCTTCAGGCAAGGGACCGACCCTGACCGATGTCATTTTGCACATCAACGCCATTCCGCCGCGGACCCGACCAAAGAAACCCAAAACACTGGCGGCCCACCTCGCCAGCCACTTCAAGAAACTAAGCCCGGGCAATGATTTCTCCCTAGTCGTAAAAGAACTGGCCAAGCTCGGAAAAATTTCGATCAACGGCGACAAACTCAGCTACCACAACAAATAAAACCATGGATACCACCCAACTGAAGGATTTCTTCACCGGCCTGCAAAGCCGCATCGTTGCCGAACTGGAAGCCTTCGACGGCCAGCCCTTCCGCAGCGATAGCTGGCTTCGTCCGGAAGGCGGCGGCGGCATTTCGCGCCTGATCGAGGAAGGCAATTTCTTCGAGCGCGGCGGCGTCAATTTCTCGCATGTCACCGGCACTTCCCTGCCCGTCTCGGCGACGGCAGTGCGCCCGCAACTGGCCGGCCGGTCCTGGGAAGCGATGGGCGTCTCGCTGGTCCTCCATCCGCGCAACCCGTATTGTCCGACGGCGCACATGAACGTGCGCAGCTTCGTCGCCAGCAAGGAAGGCGAAGAAGACGTCTGGTGGTTCGGCGGCGGCATGGATTTGACGCCCTACTACGGCCAGCGCGAGGATGTAGTGCATTTTCACCGCACCTGCCAGCAGGCGCTCGCCCCGTTCGGTGACGAGGTTTACCCAAAATACAAAAAATGGTGCGACGAGTATTTCTTCCTCAAACATCGCAACGAGCCGCGCGGCGTCGGCGGCGTCTTTTTCGACGACCTCAACGAAGGCGGCTTCGATCGCTGCTTTGCCCTAACCCGGGCCACCGGCGATGCCTTCAGCGAAGCCTACCTGCCAATCCTGGCCAAGCGTCGCGACATGCCCTACGGCGAACGCGAACGCGACTTCCAGGCCTACCGTCGCGGCCGCTATGTCGAATTCAACCTGGTCTGGGACCGTGGCACGCTGTTCGGCCTGCAGTCGGGCGGCCGCACCGAATCCATCCTGATGTCGCTGCCGCCCATCGTCAAATGGCGCTACGACTGGCAACCGGCAGCCGGCACGCCGGAGGCCGAACTCTACGAGGTGTTTCTCAAACCCCGCGACTGGCTACAAACCTAGAAAACCTTATCGCACAGGAGCCGAGAAGAACTGAATATAATTGCTTGCAGCATTTTTGCGGCGCATCCGGAAGATACGCCGAACTTTCCTGGGCAAGCCTTGGTTTTTCCTCAGCATCCCTGCATCTCGGCGGTTCAATTGCGTTTTCTCGGATAAATCCGGGCCCGCCGGCCGGGACCCGGTAGAATATGTCATTGGACTACCCAAGACCTTCCTGCGCCATGAAGACCAAGCCGCCCATCGACCGCAAGACCGGCCTGCTGCTCGACGCCGCCGCTAAGCGCTTCAATCGCCACTACGCGACCGGTCGCTTCACGGCGGCGCTGGCGGAGTCCCTGCAGGCGACCCGAATCGCCCCCCGCCTGGCGGAGCCGTGGGCGGATGCGGCGGTCTGCGCCATCCGCCTCGAACGCTGGGATGACGCCATTGGCTACGCGCAGCGCGCCCGTGCACTCGGCTCAAACAGCCTGGCGACGCTCGACGCACTTTCCCACGCCTACGGCGGCAAGCTGGATTGGGCGGCGGTCCGCAACTGGGGAACGGCCGCCCTGCAAGAGCGCCGCCGGCAATTCGACGCGCCGCCGCCGATCGCCCACCATCCCGCCGAGCTGCCCCCGCCGCCGTCGCCGACCAGCCGGCAACAAAATCTGATTGCCTTTTCCCTGTTCGGCGAACAGGCCAAGTATTGCGAATGCGCCGTCCTCAACGTCGCCGAAAGCCCCCGTCTCTATCCCGACTGGACCTGCCGCTTCTACATCGACGAGAGCGTCCCGCCCGGCATCGTCAAACGTCTGCAGGCCGGCGGCGGCGAAATCTGCCGGGTCAGCCCACAACAGAAACAGCGTCTACCGGGCCCGATGTGGCGCTTCCTCGCCTACGACAGCCCGGGCGTACAGCGCGTGATTTTCCGGGATGCCGACTCGGTGATCAGCGCGCGGGAGCGGACGGCGGTCGAGGCCTGGATCGCCAGCGACAAACGCTTTCACCTGATGCGCGATTCGAGCACCCATACCGAACTCATCCTGGCTGGCCTGTGGGGCACCGTGGGCGGCGCCCTGCCGCCGATGCAGACGCTGCTCGACGCTTTCCTACGGCAGCCGGTGGCATCGGCCCATTTCGCCGACCAGCACTTCCTGCGCCAGTTCGTCTGGCCCTATGCCAGCCAGAGCCTGCTACAGCACGACTCGGTGTTCAACTTCCTGGACGGCCTGCCCTTCCCCGATGG
This sequence comes from Pseudomonadota bacterium, assembly GCA_018261905.1. Lineage (GTDB taxonomy): Bacteria > Pseudomonadota > Gammaproteobacteria > Burkholderiales > Rhodocyclaceae > Azonexus. The sequence goes on from JAGTRU010000029.1 coordinate 32,714, forward strand.
CCCAGTGTCGGCGCAGCAACACGTCGGTTGCCCCGAGGCCTCGGCGCAGCTCCGTATCGCCACCGACCTTCCCGAGGGCACGCCGGTCGTGTGGACCCTCTATCGGATCGGCGAAACGGCGGGAAACCGGTATCAACTCGCGGTCTGCCGCTACCCGGGAATCGTCTGCGACGGTCATCTCAGCGACTGCCTGCCGCGCCGCTACGCCCGGGAAATCGAGGCCGGCACGATGTCGATCCGCATCCAGGAGCGCCCGGCAGGCACCACCACAGCACAGCCGGCGCCGGCCCACTGAGGCGGAGCGTCCCCAAGGCGACCGCGCTGCTTCCTGAGCCTAGCGGACGTCGAGCAGTGCGCTGGCCCGGTAGTGCCGGTTGGCGTCGTCCTGGCGTTGTAACTGCTCGAAAAGGCGGGCGAGTTCGAGGTGGGTTTCGGAACGCGCCGCGACGGCCAGGGAAGCGTCCAGATAGTTTTCCGCCTTGCCCCACAGGCGCTGCCGCCCACACATGCGGCCCAGCGCCAGGAGCAGGATGGCGTCGTCCGCATGACGCAGCAGCCAGTGCTCGGCGCGCGCCAGGCGGGCCGTCTGATCGCCGCCGGACAGGCGGCCGTAGATGGCGGCCAGTTCCGATTGCCAGCTGTCACCGTTGTCGTCGTCGAGCGCCGTTTCGATCAATTGCTGGACTTCGCCATCGGCCCCGGCCAAGGCCCGCACCGCGGCCAGAACGACACGGCGGTCGCGTTCCTCGTCGGGCAGGTTACGGAGATAGGTCGTCAGTTGCCGGGCATCGCCGGCCGCCCGCGCGATATTGGCGAGATGGGCCTGGGTTTTGATTTCCCGCACCACCTCGGGGGCCAGCGCCGCGCGCTTGGCCAGTTGCCGGACCAGCTTGAGCACCCCGTCCCAGTCGCCGGTCCCCTGCCGGGCCCGCAGTTCCAGGCGCAGCGGGGCGATGTGGCGGCCCTGGCGGGCCTGCAGTTTTTCCAGGGCGAGGAGCGCTTCGTCGAAGCAACGCGCCTCGTTCATCATCTCGGCTTCCAGCATCAGGGTTGCCGCTTCGGTACGCGGATCGTCCGCCTTGGCGCGTTCCATCCAGTCCCGCTGCTTGCCGGATTCACGCATGCGCTGGGCGGCCCGCGCCGCGATCAGGGCCGAGAGGCCGGGCGCCGTACCGGCGGCATGGGCCGCCGCGGCTTTTTTCAGGGCCTGACCAAAACGGCCTTCGAAGAGCAGGCGAACGGCATCCTGAAAGACCAGGCTGGCCTTTTCGCGCTGCCGGCGGGCGCGATATTCGGCGGCCCGTCGGGGCAGCGCCAGGGTCTGCGCAATGCCGCGGGACACGCCGTAGAGCACGGCAAACAAAAGGACCAGCGCCAACCCGAAGAGGTTCAGCGAAAGCTCGACCCGCCACGGCGGAAATACCAGCAGCACATAACCGTCATTGAGCTGTGCGCCGAGCGCCAGCAATACCGCCAGGGCAAACAGTGCCAGAATCCAGAACAGCCCTCTCACCGTTTTTCCTTGCTGTTGCGCAGAGCCCGCAAGGCGGCCTGACTATCGTTCAAATGGGGCAGTTCGACCTTCAGGTCAGCCCCGGCCATCTGCCGCAACGTCGCCTGCGCCGCCTGCACCGCCTTGTCCTCGCGGTCGAAATGACGGGGCAGCCAGCGCTCGACCGCCGTCAGTTCGGCACGGAAAGTCGACTGATCGTGCGCCAGCAACGCCAGCCGGGCATTGAGCAAACGCAATTTGAGATTTTCGCGCAGGAAAAAACTTTGTCCTGGGGCAAGCAGTGCCGCGTCCTCGTGATCGAAACGCTGGATCCGGACCAGGCCCTTCAGTTCCTGCCAGGCTTCCCCGCCCAGCCGTTGCCACCAGGGCAGCGGCGACGCCGACGGCTGGCGCGGGGCCGCATCCGTCGGGCGACTGAGACTGGCCAGCGGCCACTTATCGGCGCCAATCACCAGTTGTTCCAGACGCAGGCTGATCCCCGGCACATCGACGAAGGGCAAGGCGTTCAGGCGTTCCAGATCTTTCGCCACGGCCTTCCGCAAGGGCAGGTACTGCGGCCGCTCGAGACGGGCCAGCCGGGCATCGGCGGTTTGCAGGGCGAGAATCGCCACCGGCACATTGCCGGCCAGTTGCAACTGTTGCCCGGCCAGGGTGATGGCCTGCTCGACTTCGAGCAAGGTGGCCTCTTCGCGGCTGCGGGCGAGATCCTGATAGAGGCTCTGCAAAGCAACGTTTTGCCCCTGGAATTCGCCGAGTTTGCCGTCCACCGCCCCGAGCTTGGCCTGCAAGGCCTCGATCTGTTCGCGCAACTGCTTCTGCGCGCCGCGCGTTTCCTGGCTGGCGGCATCGGCTTCGGCCAGGCGGCGGCTCACTTCCTGCTGCGTATCGCTGAGCTTCTGCCGGCTCTCCAGCCATTGCCAGCCGACCAGCAGCAGGGCCAGGCAGGCAATCAGCAAACTCAGGTTGTAGCGGCTGGATTTCTTGGCCGGAACGGGAAGGGAGTGCGGCGCGGGAACGGGGGGGGTGTCGTTTTCAGGCATCATGCCGACCAATTATAAGCACCTAAGCCGGCAATGATGCCGGCGTCGGCTGCGTCAGTGAGGATAATTTTGTCCAGCCCGAGGGCCCGGGCATTTTCGGCAATCCGGGCATGCGGCACGAAAAGCGGTGTGTCGTACAGGAAAGCGCGGCCTTCGCCGTCGAGCATAGCCAGCAAATGGCGCAGACCTTCGCTGCTCGACACGGTCAGCGCATCCAGTCGCCCGGCCCGCCAGGCATCGAGCAACGGCGCGCTGTCACCCGGCGGACCGCCGCGGCGATAGCAGGTGACGCAATCGACCAGGGCGCCCCGGGCGCGCAAGGTATCAGCCAACAATTCGCGGCCGCCGTCGCCGCGAAAGATCGCCACCCGCCGACCGCCGACTTGGGGCGCGGCCAGCTCGGGCAATTCAAGCAAGGCTTCCGAATCGAAGCGCCGGTTCGGCAGCAGGCAACCGCCGACGCCATGCGCCGCCAACGCCTTGACCGTGCCCGGTCCGAGCGCAGCCGGGCGGAGCGCAAGCGGCCAGCGACCGGCGGCGAGAATCGCCGGCAAGGCATGGTCGACCGCGTTGGGACTGATGAAGACGGCCAGGGCGTAGTCGGCCAGTCGGGATACCGCCTGCTGCAGTTCGCCCGGATCGGCGGCCGGCGCAATCTCGAGCAGCGGAAAAAGCAGCGCCCGACCGCCGGCAGCCATGATCGCCTCGGCCAGCGGCGCCGCCTGGGCGCGCGGCCGGGTAACGACGATGGTTTTGCCGGCGAGCGGGCCGCTGGGGCTCATTGGCAGTGGGCGAGTTTTTCCAGAATGGCATCGGCGCCCTGGGCGCGCAGTTGCGCCGCCAGTTGCAGACCGAGCGCTTCGTCGTCGGCCGCGCTTTTGCCAACCTCGCCACGCACTTCGCCGCTGACCATTTCCTGGCCGTCAGCGGTGGCGACAAAACCGCGCAGCCAGAGTTCGCCGTTGTCGATGATCGCGTAGCCGCCCAGCGGCACCTGGCAGGAGCCGCCGAGAGCCCGCGAGAAGGCGCGCTCGGCCCGGACGCAGTGGGCGGTTTCCGGATCGTTCAAAGGCGCCACGACGTCGGCCATCGCTGCCGCGCCATCGATCAGCTCGATGCCGAGGGCGCCCTGACCGGGGGCCGGCAGCGACTGCTCGGCGCTCAGCACGGTCTTGATGCGGTCTTTCAGGCCGAGGCGAAGGAGGCCGGCGGCAGCCAGGATGATCGCATCGTACTCGCCGGCATCGAGCTTTTTCAGGCGGGTATCGAGATTGCCGCGCAGGCTCTTGATCACCAGTTGCGGATACTTGGCGCGCAGGATGGCTTCGCGGCGCAGGCTGGAGGTGCCGACCACGGCCCCGGCCGGCAACTCGTCGAGACCGGCATAGTTGTTGGAGACGAAGGCGTCGCGCGGATTTTCGCGGGCCGAGATGGCGGCCAGCACGAAACCTTCCGGCATCACCATGGGCACGTCCTTCATCGAATGCACGGCGAGGTGGGCCTTGCCCTCCGCCATCGCCACTTCCAGTTCCTTGATGAACAGGCCCTTGCCGCCGATTTCGGCGAGCGGCCGGTCGAGAATCTGGTCACCCTTGGTGGTCATGCCGAGAATGACAACTTCCGAAGCGGGATTTAGACTGGCCAGACGGCCTTGCACATGGACAGCCTGCCACATGGCCAGGCGGGACTCGCGGGAGGCGATGACAATCTTGGAAGGAGCGGGCATGAGGCGACAGGCGGAGAAGTTTGCAAGGGGGGCAATCTTATCATGAGCGCCCAGATGCCCTCCGCCCCACCGAGCAAACCGCCGGAACAGCGCCCCGAGCATCCGGATTTCTGGTGCAAGCGTTTCGGCGAGGGCTGCACGCCCTGGGATGCCGGTCGCGTACCGAACGCATTTGCCGCTTTCGTGGCCAGCCAGCAGCCGGCCGTCAACACCCTCATTCCCGGTTGTGGCAGCGCCTGGGAAGCCGCCTTCCTGGCCGAAAGCGGCTGGCCGGTGACGGCCCTCGACTTTTCGCCACAAGCCGTCGCCAGCGCCCGCCAGGTTTTGGCCGGAACCGCCGTCGACCTCGTCTGTGCCGACTTTTTCACCTTCGAACCCCGGCAAACCTACCGCCTGATCTACGAACGCGCCTTCCTCTGCGCCCTGCCGCGCCAGCTCTGGGCCGACTGGGCCCGGCGCGTCGCCGAACTGCTGTCCCCCGGCGGCCGGCTGGCCGGCTTCTTTTTTCTCTGCGAGCAGCCGAAAGGCCCGCCTTTCGGCATCCGTCCGGAACAACTCGACGAACTGCTCGCGCCCAACTTCGAGCGACTCGAAGATGCCGCCGTCGACGATTCGATTCAGGTATTTGCCGGGCGCGAACGCTGGCAGGTCTGGCGGCGACGCTAGGACGAAGGGGCTGGCGGCAAGGCATTCGCCAGCCAAAGACCGTCTTGTTTCCAAGCTTTGGCCCGCCCGTCTTACAATTTGTTGCACATAACAGGTCATCAAAGGCCGCACCCAAGCCGTTAGTCAGGCACTACCCAACAAGGAATCAAGCAATGAAACGTCTTCTCCTAGCCCTCACTCTGGGCGCCGCCGCGCTCAGCACGCCGGCCCTCGCTGCCGATATCGGCGTCTCGGTCAACATCGGGCAACCGGGCTTTTACGGCCGCCTCGACATCGGCGGCTTCCCGCCGCCGCCGCTACTCTTTCCGCAGCCGATGATGATCCAGGCCGTCCCGATGGGGCGTCCGCCACTCTATCTCCGCGTCCCGCCCGGGCATGCCCGGCACTGGGCGAAGCACTGCCGCGAGTACGGTGCCTGCGGCGAACGGGTCTATTTCGTCCAGGATAACTGGTACAACCGCGAATATGCCCCGCGTTACCGCGAACGCCACGGCGAACGGCGGGACGACTACCGTGACGACTATCGCGGCGGCGACCGTCATGGTCGTCACGATGACCGGCGCGACTACCGCGGCGATGATCGCGGTCGGGGCCGTGGCGAAGGACACGGCCACGGTCACGACTGACCGCCGCCACCGCGTCGCCCGCTCCCCCATCCCGCCAAGGCCTGAGCACCGGCCTTGGCTTTTTTTGGCCAGCCGAGCGGCCACCCGGCAAGTTCGGCGGGCCGCCGTTTGACGTATCATCGGGCTATTACGCTCAATACATTGCCCAAGCCCATGCCAACCGACACGCCGCAAACCGTTTATCTCAAGGATTACACCCCGCCCGCCTATCTGGTGGATAGCGTCGATCTCGACATCAACATCGAGGCAACAGCCACCACGGTCAGCGCGCTGTTGGTCATGCGCCGCAATCCGGCGGTCGCCCCGCAGCCCCTGGTTCTCGACGGCGACGAACTGGAAACGCTGAGCGTGGCGGTCGATGGGCAGAGTATCGACTACCAGGCGACAGCCTCGCGCCTGACCATCACTGATCTGCCGGCGCAATTCACGCTGCACACCGTGGTCCGCATCGATCCCGACAAGAACACCCGCCTCTCCGGATTGTACCGCTCGACCGACGGTTATTTCACGCAATGCGAAGCGCAGGGTTTCCGCCGCATCACCTGGTTCCTCGACCGCCCGGACGTGATGTCCACTTACACCGTGACCCTGCATGCCGACCGGGCAAAACTGCCGGTGCTGCTGGCCAACGGCAATCCGGTCGCCGCCGGTGATGAGCCGAACGGCCACCACTGGGCAAAATGGGCCGATCCGTTCAAGAAGCCGGCCTACCTGTTCGCCGTCGTCGCCGGCAAACTCGATGTGCTGCGCGACAGTTTCAGCACCGCTTCCGGGCGCAGCGTGCAACTGGCCATCTATGTCGAACCGGGCAAGCTCGACCAGTGCCGGCACGCCATGGCGGCGCTGCAAAAATCGATGCGCTGGGACGAACAGCGTTTCGGCCTGGAATGCGACCTCGACCATTACATGATCGTCGCCGTCGGCGACTTCAACATGGGCGCCATGGAGAACAAGGGCCTCAACATCTTCAACACCAAATATGTACTGGCCCGTTCTGACGTCGCGACCGATGTCGATTTCGAGAACATCGACCGCGTTGTCGCGCACGAGTATTTCCACAACTGGACCGGCAATCGCGTCACCTGCCGTGACTGGTTCCAGCTCTCCCTCAAGGAAGGTTTGACGGTTTTCCGCGACCAGGAATTCGGCGCCGACCTGCACGACCCGTCGGTCGCCCGCATCCGCGAGGTGCGCGGCCTGCGCGCCGGGCAGTTCCCGGAGGATGCCGGGCCGATGGCGCATCCGGTACGCCCGGCCAGCTTCGTCGAAATCAATAACTTCTACACCGCCACCGTCTATGAAAAGGGCGCCGAAGTCGTCCGCATGATCCAGACGCTGATCGGTCGCGACAACTTCCGCCTCGGCATGGATGAATATTTCCGCCGCCACGACGGCCAGGCCGTGACCTGCGAGGATTTCGTCGCCGCCATGGCCGCCGCCTCCGGCTTCGATTTCACGCAATTCATGCGCTGGTACGCCCAGCCCGGCACGCCGCAGGTCGCGGCAAGCGGCAGCTACGATGCGGCAACCTGCCGCTACACCTTGAGTTTCACGCAAACCAACCCCCGCGCCAACGATGCCCAGCCCTACCTGATCCCGATCCGCTGCGCCCTGTTCAACGCCGCCGGCCAACTCCTGCCCGGCACCGAACAGACGCTGTTGCTGCGTGAAAGCAGCCAGTCCTTCCACTTCCACGGCATCGCCGGCGAACCCGTGCCGTCGCTGTTGCGCGACTTCTCGGCCCCGGTGCTGCTTGACTTCGCCTACACGCCGGAACAACTGACCCACCTGCTGGCTTTCGAAAGCGACACTTTCAATGCCTGGGAAGCCGGCCAGCGCCTGGCTTCGACCTTGATCCTCGAAGCCACCGCGACGATCGCCGCCGGCCACGTGCCAACCTGGCCGGCCAGTCTGGTCTCCGCCACCCGCCGCCTGCTGCAGACCCATGAGCAACGGGGCGCCGCTTTCGTTGCCGAAGCACTCAGCCTGCCCGGCGAATCGACGCTGGCCGAAGCCCTGAGCGTCGTCGATCCGGATGCCCTGCACGCCGCCCGCAACGCCCTGCGCCGCCACCTGGCCGAGCAACTGGCCGGCGAATTCAGCGACCTCTACAACGCCCTCGCACCGCACGCCCCGTACACGCCGAGCAGCGCTGAAGCCGGCCGCCGGGCCTTGCGCAACACCTGCCTCGGCTACCTGCTCGAACTCGATACCGAGGCCGTCCGGCAACTGGCGCTGCAGCAATTCCGCGCCGCCGACAACATGACCGACCAGTTTGCCGCCCTCGCCGCCCTCGCCCAGACCGACTGCGGCGAACGCGAAACGGCGCTGGCCGAGTTCTACCAGCGCTGGCAGCACGAAGCCCTGGTCGTCGACAAATGGCTGGCCGTGCAATCCGGCAGCCGCCTGGCCAACACCCTGACCACGGTGAAGAAGCTGACCACCCACCCGGCGTTCGATATCGGCAATCCGAACAAGGTCTACGCCCTGCTGCGCAATTTCGGCGCCAACCTGGTCCGCTTCCACACCGCCGAGGGTTATGCCTTCCTGGCCGAACAGACCCGCCGGCTCGATGCCCGCAACCCGCAGGTCGCCTCGCGTCTGGCCCGCTGTTTCGACCGCTGGCGGAAATTCGATGCGGCGCACCAGATCCACGCCCGTACAGCGCTGAAAAGCATCCGCGACCACGCCGGCCTGTCGCGCGACGTTTCGGAAGTGGTAACCCGGGCCCTGGGCGCCGCCTGACACCGACGAAAACCATCTCGATCGCGGCGCGCCAGGGGACTGGCGCGCCGCAAGCAATTGGCGGACGGTCGGGATCAGCGTGGGACTTTGGAATATTTGGCCGCGACCATTCGGCCAAATGGGGCCATTGGCGCAATTGTCCAACCGGTTGAATAGCGACTCCGCCCAAAAGCCCCACCGACGTTAGGGGCGCGCTCGAAGCGCAACAGCGACAACCATCAGCGCCCGCTCACCCCGTGAGCCAGCGCCGCAATAATTCCCGCATGCTTGCTTCGTTGTAGCCGTGGATCACCTCGTCGCCGATGACCACCAGCGGCACGCCGTTGCCGCCCAGTTTCCGGTGCATGAGCAGGGCATCCGAGCTTTTTTCGATGTCATGTTCGGTATAGCGGATACCGTTGGCAGCGAAGAAGGCGCGAGTGGCCTTGCAGTAGCCGCACCATTCGGTGGCGTAGAGATGAACTTCCGGCTGACCGGCGGCCAGCCGGCTCGCCGCCTCGGCCGGGCGCTGTTCGAAGAGCAGCTGGCCGAACCAGAAGGCGGCGCCGAGGAGCGCGAGGAGAAGGAGCCACTTGCCGTTACCGCCCCGGCTCAACGCCGCGCCGGCCGGGCGGAAGGTTGCCGCCGGCTGACCGCCGCCCGCCTTGCTGTAGGCTTTTTCGCAAGCCGGACATTGCCAGTCGGGGACGTTGCTACTGGCGTTGCGGGCATGGCCGCAGTGGGGGCAGATCCGGTTCATGGCGGGGTTCGCTTTGGCTGGAGGTTTCAGGAGTTTTTGATCAAGGCCTTGGCCGGCGCCCATTGCCGGCGACTGACCGGCAGCCTTTCCGGAACGCCGCGCAACAGTGCCCAGCCATAAGCTTCGGCGTCGTCACCGGCCGCCTTTTCAAACCCGGCCAGGGCCGATTTGGCGACCAGCACGGCCCGGTGCAGGCGGATGAAGCGTTCGGCGAATTCGCTTTCGAGGTGGGTCAGCGCTTCATCGAGCAGATATTCCCGGTCCCGGGTCCGGGCCGTCACATATTTGAGGTCGGCCTTGAAATAGAGCACCTCGGCCACCGGCACCAGCAACAGACGACCACGTTCCTGCGAAGACAGATGGGTCCGCCCGCCGCCCCGCACCTGCTGCCCGATCCCGGCCAACAACGCGGGATCGAGGGCCGGCTTGAGCGCCGCTTTCTGCAGCGCGGTGAGCAGGCGTTGGGCGCGTACCGGCTTGAGCAGGTAATCAAGCGCATTGAGTTCGAAGGCCTGCACCGCGTAATTGTCGTAGGCCGTGGTAAAGATCACGGCCGGGGCCGCGGCGAGACCGCCGAGGTGACCGGCCAGTTCGATGCCATCCATGGCTGGCATGCGGATATCGGCCAACATCACGTCTACCGTCTGCGCCCGGAGAAATTCCAGGGCCTGCAAACCGTTGCCGGCTTCCCCGACGACCACCGTCGGCAACTGCGGGGCGAGATCACCGAGCAGGACACGCAGGCGATCGCGGGCCAACGGCTCGTCGTCCACCAAGAGTATTCGCAGGGGCTGTTCTAGCGGCATGGCAGGATGATCCGGACCTCGTAGTGATGCGCGTCGGCCTCGATTTCCAGGCGCGCCTCGAGATCGTAATACAAGGCCAGGCGTTCGCGAATATTGGCCAGCGCCATCTGGTTGCCGGCGGCATGCTGCACCTGACCGACGGTCGGATTGGCGATGCGCAGACGCAATTCATCGCCGAGCTGGTCGATGGCGACGCGCACGGTGCCCCCTTCGGGGGCCGGTTCAATGCCGTGGTAGACGGCATTTTCCAGCAGGGGCTGCAGCATCAGCGGCGGAATCGGCAGAGCCATGGGGACCGTCCCAATCGCCCACTCGACCTTGAGTCTTTCGCCCAGGCGCAAATGTTCAAGCTCAAGATACTGCCGGCCGAGGGCGATTTCATCGGCCAGACTGACCAGTTCCGCCGGATCGCGCATGGCGGCGCGAAACAGATCGGATAACGATTCGAGGGCCGCCTCGGCCCGTTGTGGTTGGGCGCGAATCAGCGACAGCACGGCATTCAGCGAATTGAACAGGAAATGCGGCCGGATCCGCGCATTCAGGGCGGCCAGCCGGGCTTCGGCCTGGATCGGCGAAAAGGCGCCGGCGCGCAGTTCGAAATAGGCCAGCAAGAGGGCGCAGGCCGCCACCGCCAACAAGGTCGCCCGCCCGACGCTGACCGTTTCGCCGAGGCCCAATGATTGCCAGTAGGAGAGCAGGGGATCGGCCAGCGCACCGGCCAGGAGCAACGCGACCCCTTGCCCGAGACGCAGGGGAAGGCGCCAGAGCACATTGCGCAGCCCGGCGAGCAGTCCCAAATTGACCAGTAGCAGCGGTTCGACGACGGCCGCCATGTCGACGTAACTGGCCAACCAGCCGGCCAGATCGGGGGTTTTGACCAGCGCGGCGAGGAGCGCCAGGAGATTGACACCGAGCAGCACGCGCAGCATCACGCCGAAATTGCGCCAGTCGGGCAAGGGGTGCGTCGCGGGAAAGTGCCGTATACTTGTCATCTTTGATGCGAATTGTTGTTCAGTTCGTCGCCTAATAGCCCATTCTAGACCAGAGTCATGACTTCCAACGCCACGCAATACACTTGGGCCGGCCGCTTTTCCGAGCCGGTTTCCGATCTCGTCAAACGTTACACCGCCTCCGTCGATTTCGACCAGCGCATGTGGCGGCAGGACATCCGCGGTTCGCTGGCGCACGCCAGAATGCTGGCCAAACAAGGCATCATCAGCGACAAGGACTGTGCCGACATCGAGCGCGGCATGGAAATCGTCCAGCGCGAAATCGAGTCCGGCCATTTCGTCTGGTCGCTCGATCTCGAAGATGTGCACCTCAATATCGAAAAGCGCCTCACCGCCCTCGTCGGCGATGCCGGCAAGCGCCTGCATACCGGCCGTTCGCGCAACGACCAGGTGGCCACCGATATCCGCCTCTACCTGCGCGATGCGATCGACGACATCCAGGCCTTGATCAAGGCCTTCCGCTCGGCTCTGGTCGATCTTGCGGAAAAGGAAGCGGCGACGCCGATGCCCGGCTTCACGCACATGCAGGTCGCGCAGCCGGTGACCTTCGGCCATCACATGCTGGCCTATTTCGAAATGTTCGGCCGCGATGCCGAGCGCTTCGCCGATGCCCGCAAGCGCACCAACCGCCTGCCGCTCGGCGCTGCGGCACTGGCCGGCACGACCTACCCGATCGACCGCGAATTCGTCGCCGCCGAACTGGGCTTCGAAGAGGTCTGCGAGAACTCGCTGGATGCCGTGTCGGATCGCGATTTCGCCATCGAATTCACCGCTGCCTGCGCCCTGCTCATGATGCACATCAGCCGCCTGTCGGAAGAACTGGTGCTGTGGATGAGCCCGCGCGTCGGCTTCATCCAGATCGCCGACCGCTTCTGCACCGGCTCCTCG
>JAGTRU010000030.1 GCA_018261905.1 Pseudomonadota bacterium
GAAGGACTTGGGCACCGACAGGTACCAGAGGCGTTCGATCTGGTGGCTTGCGCCGGCATGGAAGCCTTCGTAGAACTTGTTGTAGTTCGACAGGGCGTGGATCTGGGTCTGGGCGTGACGCACCTCGTCGATCGACTGCATCAGACAGGCGACGCGCGGACCGACGCCGGGGAAATTGCGGCCGGCCGCAGCGAAACCACGGTGGGCCATATACTCCAGCGGCGAAATGCCGGTCAGGAACAGCTTGACCGCACTCAGGTAGCGCGCATCGGTGATGCCGAGGTGGCCGTTGTTCTGGGCAAAAGCGTCGAGCACGGCGTACAGCTTGCGCTCCTTCTCGGCCTGGTATTTCCAGTAGGCGTCCATGGTCAGGCGGAAGGGATCTTCCCACTTGTCCCAGTCGTGCACCTTGATGCCCTCGAAGGTCGCTTGCGGGAATACCTTTTCTTTCGGCTGGTAGGTCGTTTCCCAATCCAGACCGCGCGTCATGTGGGCGTATTTTTCCTTCAGGCCCAGTTTCTTCTTGGTGGCTTGCATATCCATGTCGGTGTACTCCTCAGTTTTTCCAGGACAGGGTGAAGGTGTCGTCGTCTTCGTCCAGGTGGCCGGAAATGGTGATCAGGTTGACCTGCAGTTCCTGCAGGTCGAAATCGCGGCCGATGCGCTCTTCGATGGATTCGCGACGAATGACCAGTTGGTCTTCGGCATTGATCTTGACCATGGCCGGCTGCTCTTCGAGGCTGGCGTGCGGATTGTCGGCAAGGATGGATTCAACGATGGGACGCGTGTCCTCGTTGGTTTGAAAGGCGATGAAAACGGTAGACATGAATGCTCCTAGACTGCCAGGCCAAGCTTGGCGCAGCGGGCGTTGAATTCGGTGAGGACATCCTCGAGAACACCGGCGGCCTTGTCGCCCAGGGCGCGCTTGGCAAGCGGCGTCAGGGCATCGAGCGTGACGGCGCGGTACTGTTTCACCCAGTCGCTCAGAACGGCCTTGTTTTCCGGCGATTCGGCGGCGGCGACCTTGATCTGGGCATCGACCCACTTGGCGGTTTCGCCGGCCCACTCACCCATGAAGCGGGTCATCATCGAGATGGCGGTACCGCCGTTGGCCGAGAATTCGCTGTCGAGGTGGTCGTAGAACAGCGGGTAGGAAAGACCTTCAAGCACCAGGTTCTGGGCGACAAAAATCTCGAACCAGTCTTCCAGCACCAGCAGGTTTTCGACATGGCGACGCATCGGCTGCCACAGGGCGCCATCCATCCAGTCATCCTTGGCCTTGTCGAGCGCATCCGGACCGTCGAGCACGAGGCCGATGCGGGTCAGGTACTGGGCGACGCCGAGGTGGTCCATGGAGTGGTACAGGCAGGCCTGGGTGATCACCGTGCCGTAGCCATAGGCGGAAATGTAGGCGTTACCCATGTTGCCGCCCCATTCGGCATGGCGCATCGGCACCAGGATGTCGAGGGCGATCTGTTTCTGCTCGGCCGGAATCAGCTCGGCCAGGCCGCGCTCCTCGACCATATCGAAGATGGATTCGGCGGCATCCTGCTGCCGGGCTCGGGCAATGGTGTAGGAACCGTAGTAGTACTGACGCGGATCCTTCAGCGCATACCAGTCCTTCATCTGGATCTTGGTGCGCTTCTTGTCGAACAGCACATTGTCCGCATCCCAAGCCGGACGATAGTGGAAGACGCTTTCCTGCTGGATGTTGTAGCTGCCCTCCTGGTAACGGCTGGCCGGCTTGTCGCCGAACCGCTCTACCAGGTGGTCAAAGGTATTGCGCAGTGGCTTGATCGCCACCGTACGCAGATCGATCTGCATGTATGTCTCCTCTTATTGTTCCCGTTGCCGGGATGTTCAAACAGCGTCTGAAATGTCCTGCCGCGAAATCGCGTTCAGGCGCGACACCCAGTCACCCGAACCGGGTTCCAGGGGATCGAGTACGATGACTTCGTTGGTCAGGCAAAACTCGTGAAAAGCCGCTTCGGGAAGCATCAGTTCGACAGCCAGCGCCGGATCGCCAATGGCGAACTCGAACTCGATGAACCCATCGGCGCGCTGCCGGCAAACGCGGACATAACGGCGGATGGCGCCGAGGTTCGTGGCCGAGCGATTTGTTTCCTGTTGCCCCATGCTGAATGCTCCTGAAAACGACTCCGCAGATACGGCGTCGAGGACAAGCCTTAATCAAGGAGCGTGCCACCACATCAGATCGTTGTTTTTATTGATTTTTGCAAAATTATCGACAACAGCTTCCTCATTGGTAAATTACGATTTGATGAACCAATTCATTACTAATTAACCATTTGATCAATTCGAACAAAAAATTTACGAGCAAGCAAAAAATCTCGATAAATTTGTTTCGAGCGGAGATTTCACAAGCCCACTTGACCGCGCGGGGAAGTAGAATGTGGGGATCAAAAAGCTGGTCGATGCACTCCCTCGCCGGCACATAAAACAGTGAGACAAAATGACGACAATTCAGTATCCGGCGTCGAACGACCTGCGCGAGCTGGTGCACTTTTCCGAGAAGGACGGCACCATCTGGCTGGCCGACAACCGCATGGTGCTCATGCACACCTCGGCCCTCGGTGCCCTGCGCAAGGAACTCATTGGTTCGGTCGGCAAGGAGCACACGCGCCGCGTCCTGACCCGCATGGGCTACGCCGCCGGCGTGCGCGACGCCGAACTGGCCAAGCGCATCCGCGGCAGCCAATCGCTGACCGACGCCTTCTTCACCGGCCCGCAATTGCACATGCTTGAAGGCGTCGTCCGGGTGACGCCGATCCACATGAAGATCGACTTCGAGAGCGGCGACTTCGCCGGCGAATTCCTCTGGGAAAACTCCTGGGAACAGGAAGTGCACATGCGCGAGTTCGGCCAGTCGGACGAACCCGTCTGCTGGTCGCAGATTGGCTATGCCTCGGGCTACACCTCGGCCTTCATGGGCCGCTTCATCCTGTTCAAGGAAATCGAGTGCGTCGCCTGCGGCCACAACAACTGCCGCATCGTCGGCAAGCCGCTCGAAGAATGGGAAGACGCCGCCGAGCACGCCAATTACTTCGAATCCGACTCGATGCTCACCCACCTGCTGGAGCTGCGTAACCAGGTCGATTACCTGCGCACGACCATCTCGCAGCAGACGGCGACGCCTAATCTGGTCGGCAACTCCACCGGTTTCCGCCACGCCTACGATCTCGTCCAGCGCGCCGCCGGCACCCAGGTCTCGGTGCTGCTGCTCGGTGAAACCGGCGTCGGCAAGGAACGCTTCGCGCGTACCCTGCACCAACTGAGCCCGCGCAAGCAGGGGCCTTTCGTCGCCATCAACTGCGCGGCGCTGCCCAACGACCTCATCGAATCCGAACTGTTCGGCGTCGAGAAAGGCGCCTTCACCGGCGCCCAGACCTCGCGCATCGGCAAGTTCGAACGCGCTGACGGCGGCACCATCTTTCTCGACGAAATCGGCGAACTGCCGCTCGCCGCCCAAGCCAAACTGCTGCGCGTGCTGCAGGAAGGCGAGATCGAACGACTGGGCGACGACCGGGTGCGCAAGATCAATGTGCGCATCGTCGCGGCGACCAATGTCGACCTGCAGAATGCCGTCAAGGAAGGGCGTTTCCGCTCCGACCTCTACTACCGGCTCAACGTCTATCCAATCCAGATTCCGGCGCTGCGCGAACGGGTCGCCGACATCCCGCTACTCGTCGAAGCCATGCTCGCCCGCTTCTGCACCCTTTACGAAAAGAAGCTGCTCGGCGTCAGCGACAAGACCCTGCAGGCGATCAAGCGCTACCAGTGGCCGGGCAATATCCGCGAACTGGAAAACATGATCGAGCGCGGCGTCATCCTCGCCCCGCAAGGCGGCTGGATCGACCTCGAACACCTGTTCACCCACGTCGGCGAAGTGGCCAACTGGGACTGCCAGATCTCCCCGGCCGGCAACCTCGAAAACAAGCCCGAACCCTGCCGCACGGCAAACCTGCTCGACGCCATCCTGAACAGCGGCATTCCCTTGGAAGACCTCGAAAGCCGCCTGCTCGACGAGGCTGTCAAGCGCGCCGACGGCAACTTGGCGAGCGCCGCGCGCACCCTGGGCATCACCCGGCCGCAGTTGCAATATCGGCTGAAAAAAAAGGACAGCGCTTAGTGCGGAATATCGCGTGAATTGACCATAATTTTCACCAAAGCTGATCAGCAAATATCAGGCGCCGGACCAACTCGGCATAGTGGCAATGAAACGGTCAGCAGACAGATATCGGCCAGGAACAGACCTTCAAAAAACTGCTTCATAGCGGACACAGCCTCTATCCGTATGATTGCTGATTGATAAGGAGATCCGCATCGGATAATCTCCATGTCATTCAAAACCTTACAGGCGATCTGATCGTGTCCGTGTTATTGGCAATAACGCGGGCGCTTCTGTGCCTGAATAACTGTTAGGCCTCCTCAATCATGGCAACCTATCCATCCACATTCATTCACTGCCCGCACTGCGAAGCCCAAGTGCAAGCTACTGTTCTTGGTGAAAAGGAGTATCCGCCCTACGAAGACTCCGAGCCTTGCAAGTATCAATTCGTTGCATGTTCTCAGTGTGGAACAGCAATGGTCGGTTATTGCGAATGGGAATATGGTGAGGAAGGAGATCAGGGCTGGGGGAAGCTGACTCGACGCTGGCCACAGGTCGATCAACAGTTGCACCAAAATATTCCAAGGATCGTCCGCAAATCGCTCGAAGAAGCGAGACGTTGCATTTCTGCGAAGGCGTTCACAGCGTGCGCGGTAATGGTCGGGCGAGCCATAGAAGGCATGTGCAAAGACAAGGTCAAAGCCAAGTACCTTGGCGATGGGCTTAAGAAGCTCAAGGCCCAAGGGATCATCGACGAGAAATTGTTTCAATGGGGTGAAGCTTTGAGAAACGAGCGAAACATCGGGGCTCATGCCGGCACGGACTCCGTATCTTGGCAGGATGCACGCGATGTTTTGGATTTCTCGTTTGCCATGGCCGAGTATGTTTATGTGCTGGACGAAAAATACAAAGAATATGTCAGTCGCAAATCCGGAAAGTAGGCCTGACCTTTCGTTGCAGGGGACGCTCCGCCTCTCGGCGGCGCGCCCCTGAACTCAATTCGTTAGATTTCTCGGAGCAGGTATGCCTGACATCAATCAAGCAGAAAGAGCCTTACGTGCGTGGCCAATTCTCACTGGCACAGCCAAGCGGAAGGAGACGCTCACATATCTCCAATTGGGAAATGCACTTGGCATTCATCATCGTGCCGTTAGATTTGTGCTCGGCCCAATTCAGGATTACTGCATGGAAGTAGGCTTGCCGCCCTTAACAATCCTCGTAGTAAACGGTTCAGGGCATCCGGGTAGCGGGTTCATCGCCCACGATTTGAATCATTTTGACGAAGGGTTAAGCTCAGTGTGGTCAAAAGACTGGAAATCGGTCGAAAATCCATTCGAGTTTGCGTCGCCTGGCATCTCATACAAATCGCTGCTAAAGCACCTAACAATAACGCCAGACGATTCAGAGGAAGTCTATGTAAAGGTCAAATCCCGGGGCATTAAACAACTACTATTTCGCGACGCACTTCTACATGCGTATTCTCGGAAATGCGCATTTACCGGAATTTCAATTCCAGAAACTCTTGAGGCCTGCCACATCGTGCCGTGGTCCCAGTCGACTCCGCAGCAGCGCATGGACGTCAGAAACGGGCTGCTACTGAATGTCCTTCATCATCGTCTGTTTGATCGCGGCTACATCACCATTTCCAAGGATCACAACATCGTATATTACGATCCCAAGGGAAAAGACCGTGGGCATTCTGCCTTCGAGCGATCCTTTACCATCGGACTTCATGGAAAGCCTATGGCTGTTCCAAGGCTACTTAAGCATCGTCCTCTCGCCGAATACATTGAGCAACACCACGTAATTGCAGAGTGGGACATTTAGCTAACCATCGCTTCGAGGGGGCCGCCGGCAAGTGCTTCTTGCCGGTTCCCGATCCGCTTCGCGGCTGGGCGGCCCTCAAGCTAAACGTTCCAGAACGACCGTTTTCCAAAATCGGCTATGGCCGTTTTGGGCACCCTGCTGTCATTCGACTTGTGCGGGTCAAGTTGATGATTTCGTCTGGTCAGATCGGATACGATTCTATGGTCAACACAATGCGATTCCGCACTTAGGGCGAAAACATGGAATTCCGCCAGCTCAAATACTTCATCGCCGTCGCCGAGGAACTCAACATCGGCCGCGCCGCGACGCGCCTGCATATCTCGCAACCACCGCTGACCCGGCAGATCCAGCAACTCGAAGAAGAATTCGGCGCCCAACTGTTCCTGCGCACGGCGCGCGGCGTCGAGCTGACCCAGGCCGGCGAGACCTTCCTGCGCGACGCCCGCAATATCCGCGACCTCATGGAGCAGGCCGGCGAACGCGCCCGCGAAGCCGGCCAGGGCAAACAGGGCAAGATGGACATCGGCATCTTCGGCTCGGGCATCCTCGACGTCATCCCGAAAGTCCTGCACGCCTTCCGCGCCAGCCACCCGAATGTGCAAATCGCGCTGCACACGATGAGCAAGAAGGAACAGATCGAAGCCCTGCGCCAGCACCGCATCAGCGCCGGCTTCAACCGCATGCTGGCGCCACTGCCCGACATCTCGTCGGAACCGGTGCACATGGAAAGCATCATGGTCGCGGTTAATGAGCACCACCCGCTGGCCGCCAAGCCGGCCATCCTGCTTCGGGAACTGGCCGACCAGCCGCTCATTCTCTTCCCGAGCGGCGCGCGCCCGAGTTTCATCGACAAGATCTGGTCGCTATGCGCCGGCGAAGGTTTCGAGCCGCAAGTCGCCCAGGAAGTCGGCGACGCCCCGACCAGCGTCGCCCTCGTCGCCGCCGGCTTCGGCCTCAGCCTGGTCCCCGAAGCCGCCACCAGCCTGAGCGTCCCCGGCGTCGTCTACCGCCGCCTGGCCAACGCACCGGATGCCGTCGTCGATTTAAGCTGCATCTACCGCACCGATGACGAGTCGCCGATTTTGCAGGGGTTTTTGCAGACTATTCGGGAATTCAGGTTACGGAATGAGGGGCGGCACTGAGGCACCAAAAATTGCACAGCATGCTGATGCTCAGTGTACGTCTTCCCGAAAGACCCGGGCCACCGCTTCGATGATTGCCGCCCCCCCGGCCGGGTCAGAACAGATGGAAAGCCTTCTGCTCGCAGTCAATGCCCCCCACCGGCTGACCGCGCAGCCAGCCATCCTGATCCTGAGCGAGGCCCGCCCCGGCGTCTTCAGTACAGAAAGCCGCCTTGAACCAAGCAATCGCCAGCGGCAACACAACTCGCCATTACTTCCCGGAAAGTCGCTGTGCCTCGGCGCAGGCGGTAGCAGGACTTCTTTCGATTAGCTTTGACAGCAGCACAATGTCATTTGACGGTTTGCTGCGCAGCGACATCAACCAGTCGGCTTCCAGTTCCTTGAGGTTTTTCCCAAAAACGTCCAGCCACGGCCGTTCATTGACATGGGCAAGGCGGTGGAAGCGTTTCAGCGAATCAAAGCCATGCGTTGTCACGAGGTAGTTACCGAAGGAACCCGCCTCGGCGTAGGCTTTATGCTGTTTTGCTTTGTCAAAAATAACAAACTTGCCCCCTCCGGTGTACCTCATTCCCCATGGCTCGTGCTCTGCACTCAAGTCAGCCAACGGAAGATATGACGAAGCCTTGATGAAGGCCGACACCCAGTCGTCGCTGGAAAAACCGCAGCTTGGAAAGCTCAGTGGATTTCCTATCCTGACCTCTGTGGAAATTCCCATCATGTTGCGGATGAGTTTGTCGGGTTGCGGAAATATCGCGCTGGTAAGTTTGTGGGCCATCATCTGCGGGGTTTCCCGGATGCCAAAGATCCCGACGACTCGCCGCGGCGCGCCATCTTTCGATTCCCGATACGAAACGCTGGAATAAATCTCGCGGTGCGGCGAGTCGAAAACGACCCGTATCTTGCCAAAGCGCTGGACACCGGAGTCGGCGGACCAGAGCTCGACCACCTTATCGACCATGGCCTGAGCTTCGTCGGTTAAGCGCTGCAGTTGGTCATCGGATAGCTGACCGGAGAAGTCACTTCCGATGAGATCCTGCTTTTCAATAATGGCGCTTGATGCACCGGAGAGTCCCGGCGCCAGTAGCCCAACGATAAGGATCGATAGCAGAAATGCTTTTCTCATCACGCCCCCCTTCCTGGTAAGCACGCATACCCTTCACTGCCGGATAGCGCGCGACTGTGTGCACTGAGCATAGTGCCACTATTCCCTGACGACAGGCACTTTCCTGATGTCGATGGAGAACCGGGCCGGAGCGTGCGATCACCCCGCATAGAGCAGCGCATGGCAAGCTGCCCCCCCGGATCAGAGCAACAGGGGACAGACCACAGTTTTGTTTTTAAATGTCAGCTTACCCAAAGCGTGATCGACTGCAGTGGGCGCATTGGGGGCGGTCAAGCCGAAGCGATTCGGTGGTCAACAATCCACGATTTGGCACGCTGCCAATCAACCTGATCCCAGCGAGCACTACCGGTCTCCTAATGTTTTTTCAGCCGCTGAATCGCCAGCGTCAATTCGGCAATCGACCTCAGGTTCATCTTGCTCATGACGTTATGTTTGTGGACTTTTACCGTGCTTTCCGTAACGTTCAGGTCGTAGGCAATGCCCTTGTTCTGTTTGCCTTCGGCCACCGCGAACATGATTTGCTTTTCGCGGGGCGTCAGGGTGTCGAAGCGCTGGCGCAAGTTCGCCGTTTCCATACGTTCGTGGGAGGTGGCGCTGACGCGTGACAAGGCCAGGGTGATTGCATTCAACAGGTCCGTGTCGTCGAACGGCTTGTTGAGAAAATCGATCGCTCCCGACTTCATGGCGCGCACCGCCTGCGGGACATCGCCATGACCGGTGATGAAAATGATCGGTATTTCCCAGCCCAGCGCGACGATTTTGTCTTGCAGATCGAGCCCGTCCAGGCCGGGCATGCGCACGTCCAGCACGACACAGGAGTAGTCGCTGAGTTTGTCCAAGGCGAGAAAGTCGAAGGGGGAGGCAAACACTTCCACCGCCATTCCCGCTGAGCGAAGCAAGCTGCTCAGGGATTCACGAATGGATGCATCGTCATCGACGACATAGACGGTAGGAGTTGGCACAGGCGAGTTTGAGGTCATTGGCTGAGCGGCAGGTTAAAAATAAAATTCGCCCCGGCGCCAAGCGCTGTTTCCAGCCGCAATCGCCCCCCGTGGTTTTCGATGATCGATCGACTGATGGCCAGTCCCATGCCGAGGCCGTTATTTTTGGTTGAGAACAGGGCATCGAAGATCTTTCCTTCCAGGCTCGGCGGGATGCCGGGCCCCGTATCCCTGATCGAAAAGAGCACTCCCTCCAGCGCGTCGGTCGTCACGGCGATGGTCAAGATACGATCGCGCGGTGCTTGATCGCGCATCGCGTCGATCGCATTGACGACCAGATTGAGCATGACCTGCTGCAGTTGGACCGGATCCGCCAATAGATCGGGTAAGCTAGGAGCAATCCGCACGCGGACTTGAACTTCGGACTCCTGCAACAAGCTTTGCAGCATCAGCAGCAGGTCGTCAACGATGCGCCAGACCTGGACCGGCTCGCGTTTGATGCCGCCCATGCTGAGAAAATTGCGGATGCGGGCGATGACGTCTCCCGCCAGACTGGCGTCGCGATTTACCCGGCTCAAGGCCGCCACCACTTCGCCAAGGTCCGGCGTCTCCCTGACGAGCCAGCGCAAGGCCGCCTGGCTGTTGGTGACGATGGCGGAAAGCGGTTGATTGACTTCGTGAGCGATCGAGGCAACCAGTTCGCCCATGGTCGTGAACCGGGAAACCCGCGCCAGTTCCGCCTGGGTGGCGGCCAGGGCGCTTTCCGCCTGCTTGCGCGAACTGACGTCCTCGACAATGACCGCCAGCCGTGGCCCCTCCCGATCAACGGCGGGGATCAGGGAAACACTGACATTGGCCCAGAGAAATTCCCCATTTCTTTTTTCGTAGCGTTTCTGCACCTGATAGTTGTCGATAACCCCGTCGAACAGGCCATGGACATTGCGTTTGGTCATCGCCCGCAGCGACTCCTCGGTAATCTCGATGAACGAGACGCCAACGATCTCGGTTTCGCCGTAACCGAGCATTTGCTGCAGGGCGGGATTGGCTTTCAAGATCCGCCCCTCCCGGTCGGCCAGGGCGATGCCGACCGCCGTGTTTTTGTACAGCCCCAGCCAGCGACGTTCCGAAATCTGCAACGCGAGCAAACCGTCCTGCAGGGATTTTCGGCTCGCCACCAGGCCGGCGGTCAATTCGCAAACGTCGGAGGCTTGCGAATTGAGTTCTTTCTGCAGCAGGTCGACGGTACGTTTGACCATCACCAGGTTGCGGACCCGCGCCCTAAGTTCCTGCGGGGAGAAGGGTTTGGTCAGGTAGTCCTGGACCAATTCGTCGAGCAGCGTTTCGCGCAGCGCATCGTCGGCGCGCGCCGAAAGCACCAGCACGGGCAGGTTGGGAAAGCGTCCGCTGGCGCGCAGTTCGCGCACGAATTGCTCGCCGTCGAAATGCGGCATCATCAGGTCGGTAATCACCAGATCGGGTGGATTCTCCAGGGCTAAGGACAGCGCGATAGCGCCATTTTCCGCCAGCGTGACGTTGTAGTCGTCGATCAACACGTCGTAGAGAAAATGGCGCAGGTCGGGGTTGTCCTCGACGACGAGAATCCGGCTGCTACCCAGCTTGTGCTCCCGCAGTGGTTGGTTTTGCGCTTCGAGCAGGTCAATGCCCTGGTAGTTGGAAAAAGCCTCCACGTCGTTGCTCTCGCGGACATAGACGCCTTTCGGGGCCCGCATCGGCATTTCCACCTGGAAGACGGCGCCGCCGCCCGGCGCATCCAGGGCCACCACCGTGCCATGGTGCAGTTCGACGAATTCCTTGACGATGTTCAGACCCAGTCCGCTGCCGTTGCCGGAGAGCCCGTCCTGGCCCTGGGTGAAACGGGAGAAAATCTGTTCCTTCATCTGCGGCGGAACGCCCGGGCCATTGTCCTGCACGCTGAGCAAAAATCGACGATTGGCGACGCGCTCGATCGAACAGCAGATACGGCCGCCGGCCGGCGTGAACTTGAAGGCATTGGACAGCAGGTTGGCCAGGATCCGGGCAAACTTGGCCCGGTCCACATCGGCATAAAGCTCGTTCGCCCCTTCGCTCAGTAAAGAAATCGAGCGCTCCTCGGCCGCCGCGGCAAAACTGGCGGCGACGTCCCGCAGCAAGGCCGCGACATTGGCGCACACGTAGGCCAGCGGCATCTGCTGCGCATCGATGCGCGCCAGGTCGAGCAGGTCATTGACCTGCTGCAGGAGCGACTGGGCATTGCGCTTGATCGTCTTCAAGCGGAAACGCTCCCGCTCATCCGATTCCTTGGCTTCGAGCAGAAGCTGATCGACCGGCCCCAGAATCAGCGCCAGCGGCGTCCGCAGCTCGTGGCTGACGTTGGCGAAAAATTTGGTCTTGAAGCCGTCGATTTCGCGCAGCTTTTCAAGGGCCAGTTGCAACTCGCCGTTCTTGCGCGTCAGCTCGGCCTCGATGGCGATCTTCTCGGTGATATTGCGCCCTTCGGGAAGCAGGAAGGCGACCCGCCCTTGATCATCGCGAATCGGCGTCAGCGAAAAATCGACGAAGATGGTTTTCCGTCCCTGCAAGTCGCCATAAATCTCGATGTCGCAACGGACAAACTCGCCATTTCTTGCCCGTTCCACCATGCCCCGCACGCGATTGCGCGCATCTTCGGAAAGCGCCCACCAGCGCGCCTCCCAGAACGGCTTGCCGAGCACGTCGGCGAGGCAGACTCCCGCCCCTTCGAGGGCTGCACGATTGATCTCGAGCACGGTGCCATCGACGTCGAGCAATCCGAGGAACTGGTACATCGCGTCCAGAATAATCCGGGCCAGCTTTTGCCGACGAACTTCCCCGCTATCGTCGGCAGCCAGGGTCACCCCTTTGACTGAGGCTTGTATTTTTTTGTCGGACAAGCAAGGTCCAAATGTCATCGTCTCTCCATTAGGCAAAATTGGCGTCTCGATCTGCCGGTAGCTTTGAAAAATACGCGACATGACCACCAACAGAGCTCGTACCAGCCAATTTCGCGACTATACGAGCAAACTCCGGAAAGCAAAAAAGGCGAGTAAAAACTCGCCAAAGGCCATCGGAGGATGGGTAAGCCGTTAAAAGCTGTAGCGGAAATTCAGGCTGGCGTTGTTCTGGGCGTGCGTCACCTCGATCGGGGCGGAGGTATTCGGCAGGCTGGTGTTGTCCATGGTCTCCTTGAGCGCGTGGGAATAGGCAAAATCAAGCTTGCTCTGCTTCGAGAAGGCATAGGTCAAACCGGCCGACAGATGCTTCCTCGGGGTTGCCGGTATCACCGCGAACAGCGTCGATGATGACAGGGCCTGGCTGGCGTAACGCCCGCCGGCGCGGACCGTCAGGCTGTCATTGACCTGATAGGCGGCGCCGAGGGAGACGACGGTCTGATCCTTGTAATCCTGGGGCAGGAGAATGTTGAGATCGCCGCCGGCATCGGCGATAAAGGCGACCTTGATATCCTTCATCACGTCTTTCCAGAAGACCCGAGAGACATCGGCGGCGACCGTCCATTGCGGCGTCAGGCGCTGGCTGATACCCAGGTCGACATGGGCGGGCATCTGGAAGTCCTGGATCTGGATTTTTCCACCGAAGGAAATCTGGCCGGCGATACCGTCGATTGCCGTCAACGTTGCCCGGCCCTCCATATCGTTCATCTGGCTCTTGAAGGTGTAGGACGCGCCCAGGGTCGTGTCGGGAGCGGCCCGATAGAGCATCCCCAACTTGCCGCCATAGCCCCAGGAATCGACCCCGCTGCCGAGGAACTGGTCCTTGGTCAGGCTGAAGTGAGCGCCGCGCAGGTCCGGTAGGCCGCCCAGCGCCCCGACCAGGGAACCGCTCGCCCGTCCTGCACCGATCAGGCTGCCGACCTGGTCTGCGCCGAGCAGCAGGTCGAGATTGAGACCCTGCCACATCGCATCGATACTGCCAGCGATGGTCAGTTTTTCGCTGACCTGGAAACTGGCGGCGAAAGGAATATTGAGCACCAGCAAGCGGCTCGAATTTTCGAGGCCGGTCGCCAGGCCGCCCGTCGCCCGGGACAGGAAGCTGCCATTGCCGTATTCGGTCCCCAGGCCGCCCTGGGCAAACGCGCCGACACCTAGGGACCAGGCGCCGAGCCGTTTGGTAAACGCCGCCTCCGGTGCCATATACGGCCCGCGGTTATTGGAATGGGTATCGGACGTGACGCTTTCGCCCGTTGTCTTGTTTTTTACCTTGATATCCGTCGTCACCAGATCCAGGCCGAGCATCGCCTGGTCGCCATCCGCCATCAGCGACAGCGTTGCCGGATTGGTCATCATGCCGGCCGGGCCGACGTCATGTGCCACGGCCGTGCCACCCATGCCGCGCGAGATCGCTCCGTAACCCTCCAGGCGAAAGACATCGGTTGCCTGTGCCACTTGAGTCGCGCCGGCCAGTGCCGAAAGCAGCGCCGATGCAACGATTTTTCTTGGTGTCATCCCCGTCATCTCCTCTGTTGTTGGAATGTGAAACGTTTGAATTCCCCGGTACTGCATGGGTAAAGCAAGCTTCAAAAGAAGCGGTCGAAATGAATCTGTTCGAAGGGCACGCGATGGCCAACCATCAGCAATTCCTGCAAGGCCTGCGTCATCGGCGGCGGCCCGGCGAAATAGAACTCGTAGTTGGCCAGGCCGCTGGGCAGCGCGTGCGCGACCGCGTCATGGACGAAACCGGTTGCACCGTGCCACTCGCCGTCGTCGCCGGGCAGCGAAACCACCGGGAGATAGACGATCCGCTCGCCAAAACCGTCGAGCTCCCGCAACATCTCGTCGCCGCAAACATCGCGGGGCGTTCTGGCGCCGTAGAAAAAATACAGTTTCCGCTCAGCCAACAGCCCGGCCTCGACCGCCCCGCGCGCGATGGAAAGCATCGGCGCCAGGCCGGAGCCGCCGGCCACACAGACGATGTCGCGCGGCGAGTCGGTGCGCAGGTAGGCCACGCCGTAGGGGCCATCAAGATCGATGTGGTCGCCCTCGGCCAGCTTTTCGAAAAGCACATGGGTGCCGTGTCCGTGCAGTACGCGGCGAATCTGGAAATGCCACTCGCGCTGCCCATTCGCCGTGTTCGCCAGGGAGTAGGCGCGGGAAGCCGGCAGCCCGGGCAGATCCAGCATGGCGAACTGGCCCGGCAGGAAGGGAACATCGCTTTCGGCCAGGAAGCGGAACTCACGGATGTCATGCGTGATGTCGCGGGTGCCGATCAGCTGGGCGCGCTGGCGCTGAGGGCGTATTTTCGGCTGATATTCCGGGGCCGTTGCCGCCTTGATCGTCACCGGGCCATGCGCCCGGCACTGACAGGCGAGGTGGCGGCCACGCTTGCGATCGCGTTCGGTCAGCCCCGGCGCATCAGGCCACAGCGTTTCGATTTCGCCTTCCATGAGTTCGAACTTGCAGCCGCCGCAGCCGCCGGAGTTGCACTCATAGGAAAAGCCCAGGCCGGCGCGCAAGGCCGCCCGCAGGATGGTGTCGCCCTCCCGCTGCTCGCAGGTGGAGCCGTCTTTCTCGTTGCGAATAGTTGGTTTGTTCATGGCAGCCAAAAAATCAGGTCGAGTTTGGCCAGCGCCGGTCGGCGCCGGCCAAACTGCGGGTTAATTGACGATTACAGGCCCAGGGAACGCCGGAAGTCGCGCGTCGCCGCCTTGGCTGCTTCAGCACCGCCGGAAGTGTCTGGGAGACTTGAGCAGTAGGCATCGATGGCCTGGTCGGCCAGCGGCTCCCATTTGGCGATCCAGCCCTGGATCAATTCCTTGTTGCCGGGAATCTCCAGCGCCATGCTGAGCAGTGCGGAAATCCAGCGGCGATGGCGGGCCGCGTCGATCAACTGGGCATCGGTCAGCAAGCCGAGCAGGGTATCGCCGTTGTGACGGGCCGATTCGCCCAGCTTGCGCAGCACCGCTTCATCGATCGCCGGCTTGGCGACCAGGTTGAGCACCACGATCGCCTCGCCCCAGTCCCAGACGGTCAGCGCCTTTTCCATCAGCTCGCGGAAGCCTTGCCAGACCGGGTCGTTTTCCCAGTAGAGGCGCTCATCCGCGGCGAAACCCTTGTCCGGGAAGGCGATGGACAGTTCCTTGGTGCGGTAGGCGGTATGGCTGAGCCAACGGAAGCTGTCAGCCATCTGGAAATAATTGCAGTTGGTGATGGTACTGGCCGGCGACACCTGACCGACATAGGCCGAGGCCATCTGCACGGTATGGAAGAGGTAGCGGGACGGCGTGTAGAAACGCGCCAGGGTGCCCGCCCAGCGCGGATCGAGGGCGATGTCGTGTTCGCGCTGGTTGAACTGGTCGAAGAGGCTGAAAACATAAGTTTCCTGGCCGTCCTGCATCATGTTGTAGGTGCGGTAGACGACTTCCTCGGGATCGCGGAAGGCATTCCAGTCCGGGTGCTTGAGAGCGGTACCGAAGGTGTTCTTCTTGTACCACTCGTTCATGAACATGGTCGGTGACAGCTCGTAGGGCGAATCGGGGCGCTTGTCGTTGTAGTGCAGGTTGGCGCTGACGATCTCGTACTCGCTCGGCTTGCGGCGGCGGGCGGCGAGATGGCTCCAGGTCTTGAGCGGCTTGAGTACTTGGGTTTCGGACATTCTTGTCTCCTCGTTTTTTGCTATGGGCTGGCCGGTGGGCGTTGCTGCCGGCGGCCTAGACTTTCTTCGAAAAATAGAAGCGGACGGAGTTGTCGCCGCTTTCGATCTGTCCCGCGAACGAGCTCAGGTCGACTTCCAGATCGTTCATCTTGAACGGGCGGCCCAATTCTTCCTCGATGGTTTCGCGGTACAGCACCATCTCGTGTTCGGTGTGAATCCGGATGTAGGCACGCTTGTCGTCCACGAAGACTTCCTTGCCCGGATTGTCGAGCTTGGCCGCCTCAATGATCGCCGTGGCCAGGTCGCCGGCACGCATCACCGGGCCGACCAGATTGTTGTGATAGGCCTGCCCGGAACTGGTAATGCTCATTGTTCTCTCCTTGTTTTCTTCCCTGTCCGGCTCGCCGAGCCGGCTTGCCAAACCTGCAGGGACGGCCAACTGCGGCTGGCCTTGGCCACCTCGCAGTAACGCCCCCAGCCAATTTAAAATTCCCATACGCTTAACCTCTGAGTCATGTCGGGCGGCCGCTTCAGCTATGGGCGAACAGCGCCTCAACCCCAACCGTTTCGACCAGGACATCGTCGCCGTCCATGCGCACCGGATACTCGGCCAGCGCGCAGTCGTCGGGGTTGATTCCCTTGCCGGTGCAGGCATCGAACTGCCACAAGTGCGCCCGGCAGATGATCTTCTGGCCATCGAACTTGCCCTCCACCAGCGGAATGTCCTGGTGCGGGCAGATGCCCTGAAAGGCCTTGATGTCACCCCCTTCGGCGCAGACCAGCAGAATCTCCTGACCATCGACGTTGAACGACTCCATTTCTCCTTCCCAGAGATCGTCGAGCGTGCATACCTTTTTGAAACCCATACCTGACTCCTGTTAATTCCCGATTTGCTTGGCGCAACCCAAGCACTCAGTGCTGCGGCGCCTGCCAGATGATTTCGACGGTCTCGGTCGGCTTCAGGCCGGCTTCGCCGAGGCGCATGCTGCGCGGGAAGAACTCCTCGGCGCCCTGCCGGCGCACCCGCAAAATCTGGCCCGGCCGGGCCCGGACACGCCGACCGACGGAGTGATGCGCGGCGGCGGCAGCCACTTCATCCATGGTGTTTTCGGTATCGACCGCGACCAGTTGCAGGACGAAGTCGCCTTCGAAATTGGAAGTAATTGGAAACAACGCCATTTCTTGAATCTCCTATGTTCTTGGGAAGCGGCGCCCGGAGGCGCCGGCTTGCTTGACTGCGATGCTTAGCTGGCCTTTTTCGTTGCCCGCAGGGCGCGGTAAACCTCGGCCCAGGCGTAGTTGTGGGCATCGTCGCCGCACTCGCCGGGCGCCAGGTTCATATAGGCGAGGGCGCCGCCCAGGTCCATCGGCTGAATCATCCCGGCCAGGAAGCGATCGACGATGGAGAGGTGGCCGGCATAGCGCTCCGGCTCCTGCTCGAAGCACCAACGATCGACTTCCGAACCGAAGTGGTAGAGGCGGCCGTTGTATTCGAGCGGGTAATCCTTGACGTTCCACTTCTTGCCCGGCGTGCCGAGGATCGGCAGCTGGCACATGTTGCAGACGTAGGGCAGGGTTTCCGGGTAGGCCATGGCCATGTTGCCGTCCACCACGTTGTCGATGATGACGTCCCAGCACTGGCCCCAGGTATCGTTCCAGCCGGGGTATTTTTCTTCCAGCCAGGCCCGCTCATCCGGAGTGACGCCGGCAGCCGGGTTCCACCACACAGTCGGACGCCAGAAGTAGGAGCCCATGTGCATGCCGTGGTGGGTTTCGGCGATGTCCTTGAGGAAGATGTCCCAATACCAGGGCAGGTCGAGGCCCATGTCGGTCAGGGCGCGCTCGAACTGGGCGACGATCCATTCCTCCATGAATTCCTTGAACGACTGCTTGCGATGCTCGAGCGGCGTGTAGTAGTCCATGATCGGACCGGTCAGCACCGAGAACAGCTTCCAGGCGCCCCACACGGCGATATCGACACGCTTTTGCGCTTCCGCCTTCTGGCCGTTTTCGATCAGCACCTTCAAAGCCGGGCCGCCGATCTGGGCGTGACGCGACTCGTCGGTCTGGATGCTGGAGATCAGGTTGGCGAAGGTATGGTCGCCGGCTTCGGCGGCATCGGCGGCGAGGCCGAGGAACTGCATGTTGGTGAAGCCGGTTTCGAAGCTGAAGGTCAGCATGATCGAGACGCTGATCGCGTCGCGCGTCATCATGATGTCGTCGAAGAAGTGACGCGCCGCGATCATGCCCCACTCGTTGGTGTCGTAGGCCTTGAAGGCCCAGTCCATCTGGCGGTCCTTCGAGACGTGCTCATGCGGGAAGTAGAGTTGCATCTGGCCGTGGCGAACTTCGTCGAGACAGCCCAGCGTGGACATGTTGCGCATGCCCGGCGCCTTGGAGAAGCGCATCATGCGGGCTTCGGCACTGGCGGCGGCGTATTCGCCGCGGGCGATGGCGCCATAGTGGGCCTTCATCACCGACTTCCAGCCCGGATCGGCGTTTTCGAAAATGCGGCTGCGTTCCAGCGCCGCCTTCACCGAGTAGGCGCCGGCATCCTTGTCGCGTTGCACCTTCACATATTCCGGGTAGGTCTGTTTGTACGGCTCGTCATACTTTTCCCAGGCATTTTGCGGCAAGCCGAAAGCGCCCGACATCAGCGGCGGAAAGAGTTCGTCTTCCGTCACGTATTTGGGTGACCAGTTCGTGGTTCTGGCCAGGTCATACCAGTCCATTCTGTTAAGCAAAGCCATTTATGTCTCCTCTTTATCGCAAGGCCGGGGCCTGCATTTATCCGAATCAAAGCGTTCTGTATTCACCTGGAATCTACGAGATAATTTTTTTTCTCGATAATTCGTGTGGGAGCAAAGTTATTCGGAAAGCAAAGGGGCGGCTATTAGACTTTGGTTTAGATGGGGTCGGCTCAGAAAACGGCATGTAAAGTCCGTTAAGGCTTTGGCAGTGGCTGTTGCAGCCTGAACTTCCCCGCACCGACCTTGGCGCTGCTGCGCCAGAGGTAATTGCCGATCAGATTGATGTACACCCAGCCCAGCGGCGACAGATATTGCAACAGCACGTCATCAACGCACTGGCCGAGATTGCGCTGGGCGTTCAAAGCTGCGGTCCCGGACTTTGCCAAGCCGGTTGAAGAACACCGCCCCGGCCAGCACGGTGCGTGCCTCGCCGTTATTCAGTCCGGCCCGCACGCGGCGTGGAATTAACGGGATCACCGCCCTGACTCTCACACTGATATCTCAGGACCATCACGGCAGCGATGCCGGCAATTGCCGAAACAAGTCCAGCGAGCTGGCCAGACTAGCGCCAGTGCGAGTACGCCACAAATTTTCAGTACCTAAAAGCTGTTCAATTAATCAAAGCGAGCAGAGCAAGCCGGCATTCCAATTCACTCAGTCTTCTTGGGTTTCGCTCTACGTTTAGCTGGCTGCGCAGAAACATCGGCTACTTCAATCGCCGCAAGATAGTTTTGCTTGCTCACCACCGGCTTCCCGCTCTTGGCTTCCAGTTCCTTGCGCGCATTGCCGGCGACGGTGCCGCCCGCTTGTGCAGCATCATGATTTTCGTCAAAGCCCTGCGCATCCAGACGCTTGGCGATTTCCGTGGTGCTGGCCTCGCCGAGCATGGTAAAAATCAGCTCCAGGTCGGTCATGTGGTCGCGCAGGTTGTTGCCGGTCTTGACGACATCCAACCCTTTGAGTGTCTTGTGTTCGCCAGGAGAGAGGCCAAAGGTGGCGCGGGCGATTTCAGCGGTAAGGATGGAGTATTCCCGGCCTTCGGCAACGCCACGGGCTTTCCATTCATCGGTCAGCGCGCCCCGGATGGCAATGGCGCGCAGGCGCTTCTCGATCCAATCCTTGGGATAGCCCTTGGCTTCGTACAGCTCACGGGCGCGGATACTGGCCAGTTCCGGGTCTTCGATTTCCTTGACGCGCTCGTAGCCGACCTGGGCCAACCAGCGCTTGAAAGGCTCGGCCTTGGGAGAAGGGATGGACTGAATGATGCGGAAAATGCCCTCGGTGTTGGCGCAGTTGGTTGCACGCATTTTGCCATCCGGAGCCAACAGAGGAAGGGGGGTACAACTTGTACCCCAGTTGGCATCCAGCATCGGATCACGGCTCCGCATTTTCTTGATGTATTGCTTAACATCGACCGAATCTGTCAGCACGCCCACCACATCAACAATGGCGAACCACCATTCTTCGTTATGCCAAGTACGCCGGATTGCGGCTTCCTGAAACACAGCGATGTGGTTCGTTGGCTCGGTGGTCATTGCGGCCTTTTTCATGGCAATTTCCTGGTTGGCTGACTACATATTCAACAGATTTTTGAGAAACGGTGGTCTGACCCGACTTTGCTGACTCTCCGGAACGCTGAATTCACCGGACACTCGCTCCCGGGCCTGCTACGAGCCGGACTTCGGGATTTGAAGTCGGGACAATTTCGAAACTCCCGATAGCTTGACACCCAAAACGGGTTTGTTAGCACCAGTTGCCTTGGTATGTGGGGCCTCCTACCTGCTTGCCTATTAGGACAACGTTGTTATCGCTCCAGGTGGGATTGAGATTAACTCTGAGATTGTCACCTTTTCTCGTTGCTCGATACTCCTCAGTAGAAGCACCTTGCTTTGGGAACTCATCCTCCCAGGATTCAAGCTTCCATTTCCCTGTGAACGAATCGGCTTCAAAAAACGTCGCCTGTGGCAGAGCAATCTGCGCAATAGCGATCACGTTGCCACTTTCGTTCCTGACGAATATGCGGTGAGAGAAATTCGGCTGCTGGCAGGCGACCATAAATCCAGCGGCCGCGACCAATGCGCCGATTAGTGAAAAGTAGCGCTTCATGCAGCCCAGCGACGCTGTAGAAAAATAGTGTCCATAAACGCCATCGTGCCGTGAACCATATGGAATAACAAGCTAACCTCTTGTTCACGAATGGCAGCTACCGAGCGACTTCTTGAACGGCCGCTCCTTGCCGTATGCCGCCTCGCACATCCCTACTTCATCAATCCGAAGACGAATAATCCGGCTGTGCCACAACCACATCGTCCGGCTCTTCCTTCTTTTTCGGATAGCAGCCGGCATGCGGCTCCAGATTGGCGCGGGTCAGGAAAAAAACAATGACCGCCCCGATGACAGGAAGACACCAGACAAAAGCAAGTTGCGCAGCCCGCTGGGCCGTCGAGTCAAAATCGCAACGGATAATACGCAGTGTCGCCAGCAAATTTGCCGCAACGATCACGGCAAAGGCAGCAAACAGCATGGTGATCAGCAAGGGCGGCATTTGGGTCCTGAGCTTAGCGGATGAATAGGCCGTTCATGGCGCATCCTGCCTCAAGGCGAATCGCATATCAATGCAGCGTGACTATTTTCGACCACCCCAAAGCAATACCTTTCCCGTATCACCCACCCACCCCGATGGTATTGGACGGTATCTTTCACCTCACGTTTAATTGACCTGAACCCCGGCCCCGCCGCTTTGCGGGCCGATTTTTCGTCAGGTGAATTGCCATGCAGATACCGTTTAACCAATTCAAGGCCGCCCTGCGTGCCGGGCGTAACCAGTTCGGGCTGTGGCTCGGGCTGGGCGAGAGCTTCAGCGCCGAAATCTGTGCCGGCGCCGGTTTTGACTGGTTGCTGATCGATGCCGAACACGGCCCGAACGATCTGCGCAGCATCCTGGCGCAGTTGCAGGCCGTTGCGCCCTATGCCTCGCAAGCGGTGGTCCGGCCGCCGCAGGGCGATCATGTGTTGATCAAACAGTTGCTCGAAACCGGCGTCCAGACCTTGCTCATTCCGATGGTTGAATCGGCCGCCCAGGCGCGCGGGCTGGTCGGGGCCATGCGCTATCCGCCGGCTGGCATCCGCGGCGTCGGCAGCGCCCTGGCGCGTGCCTCGCGCTGGGGACGCATCGAGAATTACGCCCACTTGGCTAACGAGCAGATGTGCCTGCTCGTCCAGGTTGAAACGCGCGCCGGTTATGAGCAACTCGACGACATTCTTGCTGTCGAGGGCATCGATGGCGTGTTTTTCGGCTCGGCCGACCTCGCCGCTTCCTACGGCTATCTCGGCCAGTCGACCCATCCGGAAATCGTCGCCGCTATCGAGAACGGTCTGCAGCGCACGCGTGCCGCCGGTCTGGCGGGCGGCGTGCTGTGCAGCGACAAGGCGCTCAACGACCGTTACATCGCAGCCGGCGCGCGCTTCGTCGCGGTTGGCGTCGACGCCTTGTTGCTGACGGCGGCGACCACGGCGTTGTGCCGGATTTACAAACCAGACTCAACAGCAGGCGGCGTTCCCGGCTCATATTGAGCCAAGCGATTCAAATCACCCAAGCCATCGACGAATGGCCCATGCAATAAGCAAAGGAGTAGACAAATGGCAATGACAGGCGTTTTGCGACCCGGACACGGTGCGATCCGGGTGCTCGATCTCGAGGAGGCAGTGCACCACTACCGCGACATCATGGGCCTGGTGGAAACCGGGCGCGATGCACAGGGCCGCGTTTATCTCAAATGTTGGGACGAGCGCGACCACAACAGCGTCGTGCTGCGCCAGGCCGATAATGCGGGCATCGATTTCTTCGGTTTCAAGGTGCGCGACAAGGCGACGCTGGACAAACTCGACTCTGACCTGCGCGCCTACGGCCTGCCGACGGAGCGCATCCCGGCCGGCGAAATGCTGGCGACCGGCGAACGCGTTCGCTTCGAACTCCCCTCCGGCCATCTGATCGAGCTCTATGCCGAAAAGACTGCCGTCGGCAACGGCCTGCAGGTACAGAACCCGGCGCCATGGACCAAGGCTTCGGAAAACGGCATCGCACCGGTGCGCCTCGACCACTGCCTGCTCTACGGGCCGAACATCGCCGCCGTGCAGAAAATCTTCACCGAGGTGCTCGATTTTTACCTAGTCGAGCGCGTGCTGACGCCGGATAACGCCGCCAATGCCGCGATCTGGCTGTCCTGTTCGCACAAGGTACATGACATCGCCTTTGTCGAGCATCCGGAACCGGGCAAGTTGCATCACCTTTCCTTCATGCTTGAAAGTTGGGACGAGGTGCTGCGCGCCAGCGACATCCTGTCGATGAACCAGGTGCCGATCGACATCGGCCCGACGCGCCACGGCATTACCCGGGGCTGCACCATCTACGCCTGGGATCCGTCCGGCAACCGTTTCGAGACTTTCATGGGCGGCTACCAGCCCTACCCGGATTACGAGCCGACGACATGGAGTTTCGAGGGCCTGGGCAGCGGCGGCGGGCTGGATTATCCGCAGCGCAAGCTGCACGAAACCTTCCTCACCGTCGTGACCTGAGTTTCTGTCATTTTGCCGCGCCCCGCCGGGCGCGGCGTTTACCCAATATCGACCAAGGACCGCCGCAATGCCGATTATCGAAATGCACCTCATGCACGGCCGGACGCGCGAACAGAAACGCGCTGTTGCCGCTGCCGTGGCCGAAGCCGTGACCCGTACCCTGGGCGTCAAGCCGGAACAGGTTCGCCTGCTGATCACCGAACACGACAGCGAGGAGTTTTCGGTCGGCGGCATTACGGCCGGACAGCGCCAGGAAATGGCCGGGACGGAATAAAACCTTACTGCAGAGTCGCAAAGGAGCAGAGAAGCCCCTGAAAGCAATAGTTTGCAAGGCATTTGCGGCGCCCCAGAAGGGGTGCCGAATAATCCGGGCAAGCCTTTGTTTTTCCTCGGCATCTCTGCGTCTGCGCGGTTCAATGGCGTTTTCTGGGTTCATGACAACATCGCAGAACGGCGTGGGCGAACCTTGAAAATACCGAGCGGTCAAACGCCCAGGGAAACGCCCGCCAGCCCCCGGGAAAGCGGAAAGAGACGAGGTGGCGAGGGCGATGCCCGAGCGGAAGGAGAAGTCATGCGCGACGTCAAAAAATCGCTGCTTGCCCTGGCCGTCCTGGCCGGGATGCTGAGTTCCTGCACGACGCCGGAGCGGCAACCGGCGAGCCCTGCCGTGGGCCGGGAAGATGGCCGATACGACCGACCGCAGCAATTGAATTTCACGCTGGCGAGCGGCGTATATGGTTGCGAATTCGGCAAGAATATCGAAGTCCAGCGGGCTTCCGATCAGATCTGGATCACCTGGCAGGGCAATCGCCGCACCCTGCGCCGCCATGCCTCGAGTTCCGGCCTGCCGCGCTACGAGGACCGGGAAACGGGTTTGCTGTGGATCGATCTGCCCTGGAAGAGCGTCTTGATGGACGCCAATAGCGGTCGCCCACTGGCCAACGAGTGCAAGCCGACGACTAGCTGAATTCGCCTGGGGAAACGCCGACTTATCCTAGAAAACGCAATAAAACCGCAGAGACGCAGAGACACAGAGGAAAAACAGAGGCTTGCGCGGATTGTTCAGCCCACCTTTTGGGTGAGCTGAAAAAACGATGCAAGCCACTGTTTTCACGTTCTTCTCTATTCCTCTGCGACAAGGTTTCAGGGATTGGCGCCGTCCGCTAATAGCGTTGCATCTCGCTGGCCAGCGCCTTCTCGATGCGCCGATCGGGGACCAGCCAGATCAGGGCGGCCAGCACGTAGATCGCCTGGGCCAGCGGCGGCGACCAGAGGGCGGCGAACATTCCACTGGCGTAGGCGACGGGCGACAGCTTGCCTTTCCAGTCCTTGCCCAGCGCCCGCCGTAACAACGAGTTGGCGCCCTGCGCGGCGATGATGCTTTGCTGCAGCAGCCCGTAGGCAATGGCCGCCATCAACAGCACGGCGCCGTAGACAGCCGAGGGGATCGCCGCAAAGTGGTTTTCCCCCATCCAGCCGGTAACGAAAGGGAACAGCGACAGCCAGAACAACAGGTGCAGGTTGGCCCACAGTATCCGCCCGCTGACGCGGCTTGAGGTATGCAGCATGTGGTGGTGGTTGTTCCAGTAGATACCGACGTACACAAAGCTCAGTACATAACTGAAAAATACCGGGATGAGCGGCCGCAGGGCCTCGAGAGTCTCGCCGTGCGGCACTTTCAGTTCCAGCACCATGATCGTGATGATGATGGCGATCACCCCATCGCTGAAGGCCTCCAGCCGTCCCTTGTCCATACTGTTCCCCCATTGCCCATCGGCGCTTACGGGTACTGACCGCGCCGCGGGCGAATAGTGCCGCCGACCGCGACGGCACCTACAACTAGGCGTCGGCCGCCGGTCGGTGCAGACGGCGGGCGACCTGTTCCATGCAGTCGAGCAGCGGTTCGAGTTCCCGGCTCAGTGCGGTCAGGGAATATTCGACCTGGGGCGGCTTGCCGG
Organism: Pseudomonadota bacterium; assembly: GCA_018261905.1. Classification (GTDB taxonomy): domain Bacteria; phylum Pseudomonadota; class Gammaproteobacteria; order Burkholderiales; family Rhodocyclaceae; genus Azonexus. Next base: position 25,070 of record JAGTRU010000030.1, read on the forward strand.
CCAGCACGGTGCGTTCGAGCAGGCCGTGGCCTTCCATGATGCGCAGGCGGTGGGTCAGCACCTTGGTCGAGGCGCGCCCCAGGTCGCGCCGCAGATCGCCGAAGCGGCGCGGCCCGGCGCGCAGGAACCAGAGAATCTGCACCGTCCAGGCCCCGGCCAGCAGGCTGAGCACATCCTCCAGCGGACAGTCGTTGGGCAGCGGGGGCTGCAGGTTGGGCTTGGGGCGCAGGGGCATGGGGCGGGGATAGTTACCGGCAGGAACCTACTTTTTAAATAAATTTCAGCAAACTAAACTGGGCTCGCCAACTCCAATCAGTGTTCCACAAGCCAAGGAGAAAGACCATGCCAAAAGCCACCCCAACCCCTGGAAAAACCCTGCTCGATCCGCGCAATCACCAGTTGATCATGATCGACCATCAGTCGCAGATGGCCTTTGCCACCAAATCGATCGATGCCGTTACGCTGCGCAACAACGCCGCGCTGGTCGCCAAGGCGGCCCGCGAATTCAAGGTGCCGACCATCCTCACCACGGTGGCCGAAAAGACCTTCTCCGGACCGCTGTTCGACGAAATCAAAGCAGTTTTCCCCGATACCCGGGTGATCGACCGGACGACGATGAATACCTGGGAGGACGCCCGCATCGCCGAACGGGTCAACCAGATCGACCGCAGCAAGGTGGTCTTTGCCGGCCTGTGGACCTCCGTCTGCATCGTCGGCCCGACCCTGTCGGCGCTCGACCAGGGCTTCGAGGTCTATGTCATTGCCGATGCCTGCGGCGACGTTTCCGACGAGGCTCACCAACGGGCCATGGAACGCATGATCCAGCATGGCGTGCGGCCGATGACCGCCTTGCAGTACCTGCTCGAATTGCAGCGCGACTGGGCACGCGGCGAGACCTATGACGAAACCGTGGCCATCTCGATCGCCCACGGCGGCGGCTACGGACTCGGCCTGATCTACGCCAAGACCATGTTCGGCGGCGGCGAAGGCCACTGACCGCAGCCCGCCCGCGGCCCGCCCACCACCACCAACGAGGTTGCCAATGATTACCCTGCGCAAGAGTTCCGAACGCGGCCATGCCGAGCATGGCTGGCTGGACAGCCACCACAGCTTTTCTTTCGCCGATTACTACGATCCGCAACAGATGGGCTGGGGCAACCTGCGCGTCATCAACGAAGACCGGGTCGAAGCGGCCCGCGGCTTCGGCACGCATGGCCATCGCGACATGGAAATCATCAGCTACGTGCTGGCCGGCGAATTGCAACACAAGGACAGCATGGGCAACGGCACGGTCATCCGTCCCGGCGCCGTGCAGCGCATGACGGCCGGCACCGGCGTCCAGCACAGCGAGTACAACCCCTCGCCGAAGACGCCGGTGCATTTCCTGCAAATCTGGATCGAGCCGGAAGAGCGCGCTTTGCCGCCGAGTTACGAGGAAAAGTATTTTTCCTCCGCCGACAAGCGCGGCCGTCTGCGCCTGGTGGCTTCGCGCGACGGGCGCGAGGGCAGCGTCAGCCTGCATCAGGACGCCAACCTCTATGCCAGCCTGTTGCAGCCGGGCGAACGGGTCGAACTGCAGCTAGCCAGTGGTCGGCAGGCCTACCTGCACCTGATCCGCGGCGCCGTCCGCCTCAACGAGCAGGTCCTGGAGAGCGGCGACGGCGCCAAGATCGAAGCCGAGGAGCGGCTGCAGATCATCGCCGACGAGGATTCGGAGCTGCTCCTCTTCGATCTCGTCTGAACCGCAACACGGCGTCAACGCACCAGGGAGTTGCAAGGTCCAGGCCGGCCCAGACCATGGCCGGACCACCACAGATCGGAAAGCCTCATGACCGCCAATAACCACGCTGGGGATCACGCCGAACTGATCCTCCACAACGGCCGGATCGCCACCAATGATCCGGCCGTTCCTTTCGTCTCGGCGCTCGCCATTCGCGACAAACTGATTCAGGCCAGCGGCCGCGACGACCAGGTCATGGCCCATCGCGGCCCGGCCACCGAAGTCGTCGATCTGCGCGGCAGAACGGCGATTCCCGGCCTCAACGATTCACACCTGCACCTGATCCGCGGCGGCCTCAATTACAACCTGGAACTGCGCTGGGACGGCGTGCCCTCCTTGTCCCAGGCCTTGCAGATGCTCAAGGCGCAAGCCCAGCGCACGCCACCGGGGCAATGGGTGCGCGTCGTCGGCGGCTGGAGCGAGTTCCAGTTCGCCGAGCGCCGCCTGCCGACGCTCGACGAACTCAACGCCGCCGCCCCCGAGACGCCGGTCTTCATCCTCCATCTCTACTGCCAGGCCATGCTCAACCGCGCCGCCCTGCGCGCCGTCGGCTACAGCCGCGACGCGCGCGATCCGCCGGGCGGCATGATCGAACGCGACAAGGCCGGGCAGCCGACCGGCCTGCTGCTGGCCAAGCCGAATGCGATGATCCTCTACGCGACCCTGGCCAAGGGCCCGAAACTGCCGCTCGAACAGCAAACCAATTCGACCCGCCATTTCCTGCGCGAGCTGAACCGCCTCGGCGTCACCAGCTGCATCGACGCCGGCGGCGGCTTCCAGAATTTCCCGGACGATTACCAGGTCGTCGAGGACCTGGATCGGCGCGGCGAACTGACGGTGCGCATCGCCTATAACCTGTTCACCCAGAAGCCCAAGGAGGAAAAGCAGGATTTCGCGCGCTGGATGAAGATGACCGCCCCCGGCGCCGGCAGCGATTTCTACAAGACCAACGGCGCGGGCGAAATGCTGGTCTTTTCGGCTGCCGACTTCGAAGATTTCCTCGAGCCGCGCCCGGAACTTCCGGCGGCCATGGAAGCCGAACTGGGCGAAGTCGTCACCCTGCTCGCCCAGAACAACTGGCCGTTCCGGCTGCACGCCACCTACGACGAATCGATCGAGCGTTTCCTCAACGTCCTGGAAGAGGTCCATCGCGCCGTGCCGATCGACCGCCTGGGCTGGTTCTTCGACCATGCCGAGACGATCAGCGAACGCAATATCGAGCGTCTCCGGAGGCTCGGCGGCGGCATCGCCGTGCAGCACCGGATGGCCTTCCAGGGCGAATATTTCGTCGCCCGTTATGGCGCCCAGGCGGCCGAGCAGACGCCGCCCATCCGCCGCATGCTGGAAATGGGCGTGCCGGTCGGCGCCGGCACCGACGCCACCCGGGTCGCCAGCTACAACCCCTTTGCCGCCCTCTACTGGCTGGTCAGCGGCCGCACCTGCGGCGGCCTGCAGCTCTATCCGGCCGCCAACCGCCTGAGCCGCGAGCTCGCCTTGCACCTGTACACCGTCGGCAGCGCCGGCTTCTCCGGCGAAGCGGCCCGCAAGGGGCGCCTGCTGGCCGGTCAGTTCGCCGACCTGGCGGTGCTTTCGGACGATTATTTCAGTATCCCGGAAAACGAGATCAAGGCCCTGCAATCGGTGCTGACCATCGTCGCCGGCCGACCGGTGTACGCCAGCGCAGAATTCCGCCACCTCGACCCGCCGGCCCTGCCGGTCCTCCCCGACTGGTCGCCGATTGCCCATTACGGCGGTTACGGCGCGCCGCTCATGCCGGCCCGGGCCGCCCCCCGGCCGAGCGCCGCCTGTTGCCCGGCACACCCGCCGAGCGCCGGGCCCCATGACGGACTCGGCGGCTGTCTGTGCTGGGCCTTCTGAAACGATGCCGGTGACGAAGGATAAGCCATCATGAAACAGGAACAGGTTTTACCCATGAGCCGCGACACGGCGTCCCCGGAAAGCGTCACCCTGCTCATCCAGCAACGCGTGCGTCGCGATGCCATCGCCCGCTACGAACAATGGTTGCGCACCATCGCCGCCAAGGCCGCCGAATATCCCGGCCACCAGGGCGTGCACATCATTCGCCCGGCGGCCGGCGGCAACGAGTATTCGATCATGATCCGCTTCGCTACCTTCAAGGATGCCGAGCAGTGGACCGGCTCGGCCGACCGCAAACAACTGCTGGCGGAAATTGCCGATGCCTTCGAGCGGGCCGACCAGTTTCACATCCAGCCCGGCATCGAGTTCTGGTTCACGCCGCCCTCGCCGCTGCAGAAAAAGCCCGCCCCATGGAAACAATGGCTGATCACCACCTCGGTGATCTGGCCGCTGACCATGCTGGTTCCGCCGCTCTTCGCGCCGCTGTTTACCGCCCTGCCGCTTCTCGGCCAGTGGGGCATCAGCCACGGCCTGATCGCCGCGACCATCGTCGGGCTGGTGGTCTTCGTCATCATGCCGCGTTATGTGCGGGCCGTTGCCCACTGGTTGTTCGACGAGGAAAAAGAAGACGCCGAGGAGGACTAGCACCGGAAACCTTAGCGCGGGGTCGTGCGGCTTTCGGGATTGCCCGGAAGGAGCCGAACAACCCACGCGAACCTCTGCTTTTTCTCGGTATCTCTGCGTCTCTGCGGTGCAATTGCGTTTTCCCGGATCAATTGCCGGCGGCGCTGGTCGAACCTCGGCCAGCACCGCCGCGGACGGAATTTTCCGCCCCCCCCGGGTGGCAATCGCATTTTTTTGGAGTTTCCATGGCAAGTGCCGCCGCTTCCCCTCCCCCCGGCCCTCCCCCCGACCCGCTCGCCCAAGCGCTGCTGGCCGGCAGCCCGCAACTCGGCGAAGACTCCTTCCGCCGGGTCGTCGAGTGGGCGCCAAGCGCCATGGTGATGATCGACAACGCCGGGATCATGGTCCTGGTCAATGCCCAGACCGAGCGCATGTTCGATTACGGACGCCAGGCGCTGCTCGGCCAGTCGGTCGAAATCCTCGTCCCGGAACGTTTCCGCCAACAGCACCGGACTTTCCGCGGCGGCTACTTCGGCAATCCGCAACCGCGGCCGATGGGCGTCGGACGCGACCTGGCCGGCTGTCGGGCCGACGGCAGCGAGTTTCCCATCGAAATCGGCCTCAACCCGATCGCCACAGAAGCCGGGGTGATGGTTCTCGCCTCGATCATCGACATCACCGAACGGCAGCGCGCCCAGCAACGGCTGGAAAGCGCCCTGCTCGAAAAGACCGTACTGCTCAACGAGGTGCATCACCGGGTCAAGAACAACCTGCAGGTCATCACCAGCCTCCTCAACCTGCAGGCCGACTATGCCGCCGATCCGCGCCTGAAGGCGATTCTCACTGAAAGTTGCGGGCGGGTGAAGGCGATGGCGCTGACCCACCAGTTGCTTTACGAACGCAAGGACTTCTCCCGCCTTGATCTCGGCGATTACCTCGAACGCCTGGTGCAGGCTATCCGTTCCAGCTATCGGGCGAGCGGCGACCGCATCAATCTGCATCTGGCCTTACCGCCGAGGCCGGTGCTGCTCGACCTCGAACGGGCCAATCCCTGCGGGTTGCTGATCAACGAACTGACGACCAATGCCTTCAAGCATGCCTTTCCCGGGGAACGCCGGGGCGAAATCGTCATCTCAATCAGTGAAGGGGCGGATTCCCTGATTTCTCTCAGTGTCGCCGACGACGGCCGGGGCCTGCCGGCGGACGACGAACTGGCCAAGGGCTCGTCGCTGGGTTTGCAACTGGTCGCGTTGTTTGTCGAACAGTTGCACGGCACGCTGAGCATCGAACGCAACGGCGGCACCCGGTTTGCCGTGCGTTTCCCGAAAATATTTGTCGCCAAGGAGTCGCCATGACTGCCCGACTGCCGATCAATCTCATGCTGGTCGAAGACGAGCGCATCGTCGCCTTTGACCTGAAACGCCAGTTGCAGGGCTTCGGCTACCAGGTTGCCGCCGTCGTCGCCAGCGGCGAGCAGGCGATCCGTTGCGCCGCCGCGGAAAAACCCGATCTCATTCTGATGGATATCCACCTCGAGGGACGGATGGACGGCATCGAGGCGGCCAACGAAATCCGCGCCCGGCATCAAATCCCGGTCGTCTTCCTGAGTGCCTATGCCGAAGATGACACTTTGCGCCGGGCGCTCGACAGCCGCCCCTTCGGCTACCTGATCAAACCCTGCGAAGGGCGCGAACTGCACGCCACCATCCAGATGGCCCTGGCCCGCCGGGAAGATGAAGTCGCCGTCGAACAAAGCGAGCAACGCCTGAAACTGGCGCTCGATGCCGCCTCCCTCGGCGTCCTCGAATGGGACCCGGATTCCAACCGGCTAAAGGGCGATGCCTACCTTGGTCAATTGTTCGGCCAGCGGCCGCAAGCCCTCGACGAACCCTGGGATAGCTTTATCGCCCGCGTCGATCCGGCCGACCGCGAACGCGTCAGCCAGGCGCTGACCGCCAAGCTGCCGGGCCACGCCGCCCTCAGCGTCGAATTTGGCATCACCGGCAACGGCCACCCGGCGCGCCGCATGGAGGCGCACGCCAAGGCCTACGGCACGGCCGGCAACGTGGAGCGGGTAGTCGGCATACTCCACGACATTACCCAGCGCCACCACGACGAAGCCCTGCTCCGTCAATCCAGCGTCGTCTTCGATACCACTGCCGAAGCCATCGTGATCACCGATGCCCGGCACCGCATCGTCGCCGTCAACCGGGCCTTCTCGCGCCTCACCGGTTATCCCGAGGACAAAGTCAGCGGCCTCGACCCCGACCTCCTGCTCCGCGTCGAACCCGCGTTTGACGAGTACGCCGCGTGCCTAGCGGCCGGCGCGGCCGGCTTCTGGCAGGGCGAAGTGCGCTGCCAGCGCAGTGACGGCAGCGCCTTTCCCGCCTGGCAGAGCGTCAGCGTGGTGCATGACGCGGCCGGCGCGGTGACCCATTTCGTCACCGCCTTCGCCGATGTCACGGCGATTTACGAGGCGCAGCAAAAACTCCAGCACCTGGCCCACCACGACCCGCTGACCGGCCTGCCCAACCGCCTGCTCTTCGACGACCGGCTGAACAATGCCATCGAACAGGCAACCCGCAACGATCAGCGCTGCCTGCTGCTGTTCCTCGACCTCGACGGTTTCAAGGTGATCAACGACACCCTCGGCCACGCCGTCGGCGACGATTTGTTGCGCATCGTCGGCGAGCGGCTGAAGAGCATCCTGCGCAGCAGCGACACGATTGCCCGCCTGGGCGGCGACGAATTCGTGATCCTGGCCGGCAGCCACAATCCCGATTACGCCGCCCAACTGGCGCAGAAGATCCTCAATCAATTGCGCCTCCCGCTGGCCGTCGCCGGCGAATTGCTGTCGGTCACCGGCAGCCTGGGCATTGCCGTCTTTCCGGAAAACGGTGGCGACAGCGAACAATTGATGCGGGCCGCCGACATGGCGATGTATACGGCCAAGGCGGCCGGTCGCAATCGCTACCATTTTTACGCCGCCGACATGTCGGCCCGGGCGCACCTGCGCATGACCATCGAACAGGGCCTGCGCCGGGCCCTGGCCAGCGACAGCTTCATCGTCCATTACCAGCCCCGCGTCGATCTCGTCGACCGCCGCTGCGTCGGCGTCGAGGCCCTGGTCCGCTGGCAGCACCCGGAACGCGGCATCGTCCTGCCGGGCAGCTTCATCGCCGTGGCCGAAGAGTGCGGCATCATCGAAAGTCTCGGCCGCTGGGTGCTGCAGCGTGCCTGCTCCGAGATGCGCGCCGTGGTTGCCGGCCTACCGGCCGAGCAGACCTTCCACCTGGCGGTGAATGTCTCGGCCCGCCAGTTCCTGGGCAGCGATTTCGTCGCCGTCGTCCGTTCGGTGCTGGAGGAAACCGGCTTCCCGGCCCGCGCCCTCGAGCTGGAAATCACCGAAAGCACGCTGCAGGCGACCGAACAAAGCCTGACCACCCTGCAGGCCCTGGAAGCCCTCGGGGTGGCCATCAGCATTGACGACTTCGGCACCGGCTATTCGTCGCTGAGCGTGCTGCGCGACCTGCCGATCAAACGCATCAAGATCGACCGTTCCTTCATCATCGACCTGCCGGCCAGCGCCAGTCAGCGGGCCGTGGTCGAGGCCATCGTCGCCCTCAGCCGTGCCATGCACATGTCGACCACGGTCGAAGGCATCGAGCAGCCGGCCCAGGCCGAGGTATTGCAGGCGATTGGCTGCCAGGAAGGCCAGGGTTACCTCTTTGCCCGGCCGATGCCCTTTGCCGATTTGCTGACCCACCTGGCCAACGACCTCCCGCCCGGCCAGCCAAATTGAAACCGGGCTGCGGCCGGCCCGCGCCGAAGGGCGGCAGGGATACGGGATCGGTGGCGCAACTTTTCATGGCGTGCCGTGTCGAACCCCGGCATTCACCATAAAACGAACCGGGTCGCGCCCGACGGCGCAGAGCATGCGGGATTGCCGCAGCAGGCTTGGCACAGAGCAGCATCTAAGGGGTAGTGATGGCCGACAAGATCCTGATCATTGACGACGATATCGCGATTCGGGACCTGTTCGCGCTTTACCTGAAACGCCTCGGCCATGCCGTGAGCACCGCCGCCGACGGCCGCAGCGGCCTTGCTCTGTGCCATGAAATGAAGCCGGAACTGGTCCTCTGCGACCTGCGCATGCCGGGCATGGATGGCCTGGAAGTCTTGGCCCAGCTCACCCGCGACTTTCCGGAAACCCCGGTCATCGTGGTTTCCGGTATGGGCGGCTTCGCCGATGCCATCCAGGCCCTCAAGCTCGGCGCCTGGGATTACGTCACCAAGCCGGTCGAAGACCTGGCCGTCCTCGCCCACGCCGTCGGCAACGCCCTGGAGCGGGCCCGGCTGCGGGCCGAAAACCGCCGTTACCGGGAGCATCTGGAAATCCTCAACGGCCAGCTCGAACGCAGCCTGCTGAAATTGCAGGAGGACGAAACGGCCGGCCGCAATATCCAGTTCCGTCTGCTCCCGGCCGAACGCGTGGTGTTCGGCGGCCGCGACGGCTACGAGTGCAGTCGCCACCTGCTGACTTCGGCCATTCTGAGCGGCGATTTCGTGGATTATTTCGACATCGACGACGAGCACTTCGGCTTCTACATGGCCGATGTCTCCGGCCACGGGGTTTCTTCGGCCTTCATCACCGTCCTCCTCAAAAGTTACATGGGACGTTATGTCGAACGCCTGCGTCAGCATGGCGACCGCACCATCCTCGATCCGGCGGCGGTACTCGGCGGCCTGAACCGGGACATCCTGGCCGGCCGCCACGGCAAATACCTGACCATGTTCTACGGGGTGCTGAATTCCACCCGGGCCCGCCTCGATTTCGCCAACGGCGGGCAATTTCCGTTTCCCATCCTCTACGACGGCACGAGCACCCGCTCGATCGGCGGCAAGAGCCCGCCGGTCGGCATGTTCGAGGACGCCGAATACCACACGCAAGGACTGGAAATCCCCCCGATCTTCAGCATTTCGGTGTTTTCCGACGGCATTCTGGAAACCCTGCCGCAAACCGGCCTCAGCGCCAAGCAGGAGTACCTGCACCATCTGGCCGGAGCCGGCGAAGCGGATGCCACGGCCCTGGCCAGGACTCTCCACCTCGACCAGGGGTGGGCGCCGCCCGACGATATCAGCGTTCTCTCCCTGCGCCGGCTGGTGCATTGATGGCCGACGGCACGATCTATTTCGCCGAACGCGACGGCACCGTCGTCCTCCGCTTCGCCGGGGAGATTCGCTACACCATCGCCCCCGCCCTCGATCGTTTCCTCGACGATTTGTTTGCCCGCGGCGGCTTCGAGCGACTGATCGTCGACCTCGGCCCAACGGCGTCGATCGACAGCACGGGCCTCGGCCTGCTCGCCCGGATTGCCAATTTCGTGCGCCGCCGGGACGGCAGCCGGCCGCTACTCTTCTCCAGCCAGCCGGACATCAATGCCGTCTTGAGCAGCATCTGCCTGGACCAGGCTTTCCTGCTCTGCGCCGAGCTTCCCGATTCCCCGCCGGGCACCGCCCTGGCAAGCGCCGACCCGTCGCAGCGCGAACTGGCGCACAGCGTGCTCGCGGCGCATCGGCTGCTCTGTGAGATGAACGACGCCAATCGGGCGCAATTCCAGAATGTGGTCGATGTCATCGAACGGGAGCTGGGCCAGCCATGAGCAACAACATCCTCGCCTTCGCCAAGAGCCCTTCCGTGGACCAGTTGCGCGAAGAACTGGCGCAGGCCCGGGCGACCGAACAGAAGTTCCGCGGCCTGGTCGAATCGGCGCCCGATGCCGTTGTCGTCGTCGACGACCAGGCCAGTATCGTGCTGGTCAACCAGCAGACCGAGAAGTTGTTCGGCTATCCGCGGGCCGAACTGCTCGGGCAGCGCGTCGAGATCCTGCTCCCCCTCCACCTGCGCCAAGACCATCTGGCGCATCGCGACGGCTACCTGAAGGCCCCCGGAGTGCGCCCGATGGGCAGCGGCATCGACCTTACGGCGCGCCACCGGGACGGCCGCGAGATTCCGGTCGAAATCAGCCTCAGCCCGCTGCAGACCGCCGGCGGCCTGCTCGTCTCGGCCTCGATCCGCGACATTTCCGAGCGCCACGTCGCGCAGCAGGCCCTGCGCGCCGCCCGCGACGAACTGGAATTGCGGGTCCAGGAACGGACGCGGGAGCTGGAACAGGCCAACCAGGCCTTGCAGGCCGAAGTCATCGAGCGCCGTCAGGCGGAAAGCGCGCTGCGCGCCAGCCAAGCCAAGCTGCGCCTGATCACCGACAACATGCCGGCCGGCATGGCCTACATCGATGCCGGGCAACACTACGTCTATCACAACCAGACGTTTGCCGATTTCCTCGGCCTGCCGAGCCAGGAAATCAATGGCCAAAGCGTGCGCCGGATTTTCGGCGAAACGGCCTACCGCGAAATCCGCGACAAGATCGAAGCCGCCCTCAGCGGCCAGGCCACCCGCCACGAACATGAACAACGCTCGGCCAGCGGCGCGGTGCGCCGCTGGGCCGTCCGCTATTCGCCGCATATCGATGCCCAGGGCGGCATCGACGGCTGCATGGCGATGCTGACCGATGTCACCGAACAGCGCCAGGCCGAACAGGCCCTCTTCCAGGCGCAGAAAATGGAAGCGGTCGGCCAGCTCACCGGCGGCGTCGCCCACGATTTCAACAACCTGTTGACCGTCGTCCTCGGCAACCTGCAGATCCTGGCCAGCGAATTGCACGATCACCCGGTCGCCCCCGAGCTGATCGAGGCGGCGACCAAGGCGGCCCGCCGCGGCGCCGAACTGAACCGCACCCTGCTCGCCTTCTCGCGCCGCCAGCGCCTGGCCCCGGCGCCGGTCGCGGTGACCGAGCTGATCACCGGCATGGCCGACATGCTGAGCCGGACGCTGGGCGAACATATCCAGGTCAATGTCGCCTCGCCCAAGGACCTGCCGGCGGCACTGGCCGACCCCGGGCAACTGGAAACGGCCCTGCTCAACCTCGCCGTCAATGCCCGCGACGCCATGCCGGGCGGTGGCAAGCTGACCGTCGAGACCGCCGCCGCCTATCTCGACGAGCACTACGCTTCGCTCGAGGCCGATGTCCGGCCCGGCCCCTACGTCCTGATCGCCGTCTCCGATAGCGGCACCGGAATGACGGCGGAAGTCCGCCAGCGCGCCTGCGAACCCTTCTTCACCACCAAGGACACCGGCAAGGGCAGCGGCCTCGGCCTGGCCATGGTCTATGGCTTCGTCAAACAGTCGGGTGGCCATCTCAAGATCTACAGCGAGCTCGGCCACGGCACGACGGTGAAAATCTACCTGCCGACCAGTAGCGATCTGGCCGCAGCGGCGCCGCCGCCGACGACCAGGATACCGCCGCCACCGACCGGCGACGAAACCATCCTGGTCGTCGAGGACGAGGCCGATGTCCGCGCCCTGGTCTGCCGCCTGCTCACCGGGCTCGGTTATCGCGTCCTCGAGGCCGCCGACGGCACGGCCGGGCTGGCCATGTTGCAGCGCGAAGCGGCAATCGACCTGCTGTTTACCGACGTCGTGCTGCCCGGCGGCATCACCGGACCGGAACTGGCCAGTGCGGCGCGCCGCCAGAGGCGCGCCATCAAGGTGCTGTACACCTCGGGCTATACCGGCAACGCCATCCAGCACCTGGACGCCTTGGCCACCGATTTCCACCTGATCAGCAAGCCTTATCGCATCGCTGAGCTGGCGCACATGGTGCGCCGCACCCTCGACGGCACGCCGGATCGGCTGGCTCAGCCGTCCTCCCACAACTCGACCGAACCGAGGCCGGACAGCCGCGGGTAATGGCGGATAAAGGCCTCGACCTGATCGGCCGGCAAGGGCTTGCTGATCAGGTACCCCTGGATTTTCTCGCAACCGATGGAATGCAGATAGCGGAGCTGGGCGTCGGTTTCGACACCTTCGGCGACGACGTCGAGACCGAGCTTGTGGGCGAGGAGCACGGTGACATCACAGATATCGGCGTCGTTCTGATCGGTTTCGATGTCCTTGACGAAGGACCGGTCGATTTTCAGGGTGCTGATCGGGAACAGCTTGAGATAGGCCAGCGACGAGTAGCCGGTGCCGAAATCGTCGATCGACAGCGACAGGCCGAGCCCGGTCAGTTCGTTCATCGAGGCGATGGTGGCCTCCGGCGAGGCCATCGACATCGATTCGGTCACCTCGAGATCGAGTTGCCCGGGCTGCAGGCCGTATTCCTCCAGCCAGGCGTTGATCCGGGCCGGCAGTTGGCGATCGAGGAACTGGGCGGCACTCAGGTTCACCGACAGGCGGATGCCGCTCATTCCGCCGGCGCACCAGGCGCCGAGTTGGCGACAGCCCTCATGCAGCACCCAGTTGCCGAGTTCGATGATCATCCCGGTTTCCTCGGCGACCGGGATGAACTCGAGCGGCGGCACCAGGCCGCGCTGCGGATGCTGCCAGCGGACCAGGGCCTCGACGCCGACCAGTTGGCCGCTGCGCAGGTCGAGCTGGGGCTGGTAATGGAGCAGGAACTGCTGCTGCTCGAGGGCGGTGCGCAATTCGGTTTCAATCGCCATGCGCTGGTCGGCCACGGCCTGGATGCCGGTGGTGAAAAAGCGGTAGGTGGCGCGGCCCTGCGCCTTGGCGTGGTACATGGCGACGTCGGCCTTCTTGATCAGCTCGCTGCCGTCGGTGGCGTCGTCGGGGAAGAGGCAGATGCCGATGCTGGGCGCCGTACGCTGCTCGCGCTCGCCGATCAGGTAAGGCTGGGAGACGATTTTGACAATTTTCTCGGCGACATGCGCCGCGGCGCTCGGCGATTCGATTTCCGGCAGGACGATGACGAATTCGTCGCCCCCCAGCCGCGCCACGATATCGCTGTCGCGCACCGCCTTGCCGAGGCGCTCGGCGACCTGGACCAGCAACTGGTCGCCGACCGGATGGCCGAGGGTGTCGTTGATGGTCTTGAAGCGATCGAGGTCGATCAACATCACGGCCAGCCGCTTGTCGTTCCGGCGGGCGAAACCGAGCGCCTGGGCGAGCCGTTCCTGCAGGCTGAAACGATTCAGCAAGCCGGTCAGCGGGTCGTGCAGGGCGAGGTGGCGGACGCGCTCCTCCGATGCCTTGCGCTCGGAGATATCGACGAAGCTGCCGATGTAATTGCTGATCCGCCCCTGCGGGTCGCGGGCTACCGAAATGCTCAGCCACTTGGGGTAGATCGCGCCGTCCTTGCGGCGATCCTGCAATTCACCCTGCCAACAGCCCCGGCTGGCCAGTTCCCGCCACATCTGGGCGTAGGTTTCCGGCCCCGTCGTGCCGGCCGAAAGGAGGCGCGGGTCCTGGCCGATCACTTCCTCCGGGGGGTAACCGGTGAGCCGGGTAAACGCGGCATTGACCGTGACGATGCGGTTGGCGGCATCGGAAATGATGATGGCCTCGTTGCTTTCGGCAAACACCTTGGCCATCAGCCGGTTGCCCTCCTCGGCGGCATGGCGGGCGGTAATGTCTTCAAACACGGCGACGAACTGTCCGGCCTGGGCGCCATAGGCCAACACCCGGAAACGTTTGCCGAGCGGCTTGAACGAGGCTTCGAACTCGGCCGGTTCGCCCGTTTCGGCAACTCGAGCATAGCGCTCGAGATAGGGCGCCGGCGTCATGCCATAGACGGCGCTGGCCAGACGGCCGACGACCTGGGCGGCGGCAAGGCCGGTATGTTTTTCGTAGGCGGGATTGACGTCGACGATGCGGTAATCGAGCGGCCGGCCGTCGGCCGCGAACACCAGGGCGTGCAGGGCCATGCCTTCGGTCATGTTGGCGAAGAGCAGGCGGAATTGGCTTTCGCTGCGCTGCAGGTTGGCGAAGGCCTCCATCTGCTGCCGCGAGAGATGCAGGATGCGCCAGGCGAAGAGAACGGTGGCAATCATGAAGAGGAAGACGAAGGCGGCAGCCCGCCGCAGATCGCCCCGCCAGACCTCAAGGTAGCCGTAGCTGGAAAAGCCGACATTGATGTAATACCCGTAGCGCGCGTTGCGGCGATAGGAATGCAGGCGCTGAATGCCGTCGATGCTGCTGACGCCCGTCATATAACTGCCGGCATCGGGATTTTTCTGCAACGCCGCCTTGAACTCGGTGGAAAACTGCTGCTGGCCGACGGCACCGGGGCCGGGCAGGGCCGGGTGACGGGCCAGCAGGCGCAGCTCGCCGTCGCGGAAAGCGATCGAATCCTGCGCCCCGAGGGTGAGGGCGGCAAACATCTGGCGAAACTGGTCGAGCGGCACCGTCGCATAGGTGACGCCGGCAAACCGGCCGGCCGGGGTTTCCAGGCGGCGGGCGAGGACGATGACCCAGACCCCCGTCGTCCGGCTGAGCAGCGGGGGCGAGATGACCAGACCGGCCGCCGGCTCGTCGCGCAGGCGCCGGAAGTAGTCGCGGTCGGCGATGCGGGCGCCCTGGTTGGCGCTGGCATCCAGCCCGTAGACGACATTGCCGGCGGCATCGGTGGCGCGCAGGCCATTGAGCAGGACGTGCCGGGCCCGCTGGCGGAGCAGCGCGGCGTTCCAGGCGGCGCTGTCGAAACGGGCGGCACGGCTCAAGTCGGCATAGATATCCGTCATGTTCTGCAGACCGAGATCGAGTTTGTCGAAAGCGCTGGCAATTTCCCGATCCAGCGACAAGGACAGGTTTTGAATCGAGGTCTGCACCTCCTGCTCACGTTCGCGCTGGCTGGCCTCGAGTTCGATGACCGCGACGCTGATCACCAGTAGGTTGAGGAGCAAGACCCCAAGGATCAGCGCCCAGCGAAATTGACCAGGCTTTTTGACTTGGGGAAACGATCTCTTCAGCATAAAAGGTAAGGCTTTGGCTTTTTTGAGGGCGCTAACAAAAGGGGGCAAACTGCCCAAAGTTCTCAATCATAAGCCCCTGACCCGGCGAATCGGCAGCGGGAAATAGGGAATAGCGCAAAATTCCGCGGCTTTCGCCAATAACCCGGCCCGCTCGCCGAGTGGCGGCGCCCTGGCGCCTTGGCGACAAGCCGCCGAAAGCCGAGCGGAAGAGTATGCCGGCCGGGAGTCCGGAGTTAAACTTCAGGCCAATACGCCGCCCCTATAGCAACAGCCGGTCATCGCGTGGCAGAATTTCCCCAGACAAATACTCTTATAAATCCCGACCCCCTATGGCCAGCCCGCAACTCCAAGACAGTCCCCCGCCCTGGCGCACCCGCTGGAAACTTTACCTCCCCCTGGGCATCGTCGTTCTGGCCACCGGCATCGCTGCCATCGGCTGGATCGAACTGCAGGAATCGAATATCCAGGCCTGGTATTTCGCCGACCGGGCAAAAGCCTCGACCTGGGCGGTCGAAGCCGGGCCCGGCCCGAACATCTGGCTGCCCAGCGACGGCCCCTACGAACAGCGCCTGGGCTATGCGCAAATGCATAATTTCCTGCCCCGCCTGGCCGGTGCCGGCTACACCATTGCCGCCCAGGCCCGCCAGTCGCCGGGCTTCCGCGAACTGGTCGAGGGCGGCCACTTCCCGATTTACCGGGAAAAGTCGCGGGCCGGCCTGAGCATTGTCGACTACCGCCAGCAACTGCTCTACAACAGCCGCTACCCGCGCCTGCAGTACCCCGACTTCACGGCCATCCCCCCGGTCCTGGTCGAAGCCCTGCTCTTCATCGAAAATCGCGATCTGCTCGACCCCGCCACCCCGAAACGCAACCCGGCCGTCGACTGGGGCCGTCTGAGCCGGGTCGCGGCCAGCCAGGCCCTGCGCAAAATCGGCCTGGGCGGCGGCCGGGCCGGCGGCAGCACGCTGGCGACGCAGATCGAGAAATTCCGCCATTCGCCGGGCGGCCGCACGCTGGATGCCGGCGACAAGTACCACCAGATGATGTCGGCCGCCCTGCGCGCCTATCTTGACGGCGAGGATACCCTGGCCGCCCGCCAGCGCATCGTCCTCGATTTCATCAACTCGGTGCCGCTCGGCGGCATTCCCGGCTACGGCGAGGTCAATGGCCTGGGCGACGGCCTGTGGACCTGGTATGGCCAGGATTTCGGGCAGATCAATCAATTGCTCGCCAATCCGCAGGCCGACCTCGGCCAGCGGGCGAAGGCCTTCAAGCAGGCGCTCTCCCTGCTCGTCGCCCAGCGCCGACCGTCCGGTCTGCTCGGCGACACCAGCGGCCGGCTCAATGCCCTGACCGACAGCTATATCCGCCTGCTCGGCGAGGATCAGTTGATCCCCGCCGACCTGCGCGAAGCGGCGCTCGCCACCCGGATCGACCCAGCCCGCCAGGCCCGCCCTGGCGACGACGCCGATTTCGTCGCGCGCAAGGCGGTCAATGAAATCCGCGGCACCCTCGGCGATCTTCTCAACGTCGAAAATCTCTACGCCCTCGACCGTTTCGACCTGGAAGTGCACAGCACCCTCGACGGCCCCAGCCAACAGGCGGTGACCCGCATCCTCAGCCGCCTGGCCGATCCCGCCTTCCTCGCCTGCGCCGGTCTCAAGGAAGAGCGCCTGCTCGCCAAGGGCGATCCGAAGCAGGTCAATTACAGCCTCACCCTCTACGAGCGCACGCCGGTCGCCAATGTCTTGCGCATCCAGGCCGACAACCTCAATCAGCCGCTCGACATCAATGCCGGGACCAAGCTCGACCTCGGTTCCAGCGCCAAGTTCCGGACCCTGGTTTCCTACCTGCTGGTGGTTGCCGACCTGCACCAGCGCTACGCCCAAACGCCGCCCGAAGAACTGGCCAAACTGCCGCGCCATCCGGCCGACCGGCTCAGCAACTGGGCCATCGACAGCCTGCGCGGCAAACCGGGAATGCCCCTGGAAGCGCTCCTCGAAGCTGCCATGGAACGCCGTTACTCGGCCAGCCCCGGCGAAACCTTCTTTACCGGCGGCGGCATCCATCATTTCAACAATTTCAAGCACGAAGACGACGGCAAGCTGCCAAGCGTCGCCGAAGCCCTCGAACAGTCGGTGAATCTGTCTTTCGTGCGGATCATGCACGATGTCGTGCACTATCACGCCTACGAAGCGGTCGACGCCCCGGCCCGCAACTTGCGGGACGGCGACGAAGCGGCCCGCCAGGATTTCCTCAACCGTTTTGCCGAACGCGATGGCCTCGGCTTTCTGCGCACCTACTGGCACAAATACCGGGATGTGGCACCGGAAGATCGCCTCGACCTGCTCAGCGACTCGGTGCCGGCCCGCCCCGCCCCGCAGGCCGCGGCCTACCTGAGCGTCATGCCGGGTAGCGATTTCACCGGCTTCGTCGCCTTCATGCGCCAGCACCTGGGCGACAAGGCGGGCACCGACAGCGGCCTGCGCCGCCTCTTCGACGCCCATGCCAGCCGCCAGTACAACCTGGCCGACCAGGGCTATCTGGCCCGCGTCCATCCGCTCGAACTGTGGCTGGTCCGCCATCTCCAGAGCCAGCCCAAAGCGACGCTGAAAGACATCGTGCCGGCCAGCGTCGAGGCCCGCCGCGACGCTTCCAAGTGGCTGTTCGCGCCGCGCTTCAAGCACGCCCAGCAAGTCCGCATCGACATCATTGTCGAAGTCGCCGCCTTCGAGCGCATCGCCGACGAATGGCGGCGCCTGGGCTATCCCTTCGAACATCTGGTGCCCTCGCTGGCGACCGCCATCGGCAGTTCGGCCGATCGCCCGGCCGCCCTCGCCGACCTCATGGGCATCGTGGTCAACGACGGCATCCGGCGGCCGACCATCCGCATCGACGAAATCAAGTTCGCCGCCAATACCCCCTTCGAAACCCTCCTCAAGCGCCAACCGGAAAACGGCCAACGGGCGATCCCGGCCGAAGTCGCCCAGGTCGCCCGGCGCGCCCTGCTCCGCGTGGTCAATAGCGGCACCGCCCGGCGCATCAAGGACACCTACCGCGACGCCGACGACAAGCCGCTGGCCGTCGGCGGCAAGACCGGCACCGGCGATCACCGTTCGAAAGTCATCGGGGCCGACGGCGGGGTGCGCAGCGCCAAGGTCATGAACCGCGCCGCGACCTTTGCCTTCTACATTGGCGAGCGCTTCTACGGCGTCGTCACCGCCTTCGTTCCCGGCACCAAAGCCGCCGCCTACGACTTCACCTCGGCCCTGCCGGTGCAAATCCTCAAGGAAATGGAACCGGCGCTGCGGCCCTTGATCGCCGATCGGCCGGCGGTCGACCGGGTGTGCAAGAAGTAAGCGACTGACCGGGCGGCCGCCCGGCCCGCCTATGCGTTTGGCAAAAATCTTGAGCGGCGAAGAGCAAACCGCGTAAAATTCGCGGCCAATCATTCGTCATCACAAAATGACGAATCGCTTTTCTTCCCGATTCCGCCAGCGAGACCCGCATGCCCCCGCTTTTCACCTCCGACACCCGCCTCTACGACTTGATCTGGCGCGCCGAAGGCGGTCCGCCCGTAGCGATCGAAGCCTGGTGGGGCACGGAGTGCCTCTCGGAGGGGTTTGAGTATTGCATCGACCTGCTGGCCACCGATGCCTACCTCGAACTCAAGGGGTTTCTCGGCCGTGCCGTCACCCTCAAGACCCGCCTCTCCGACGGCAGCGACTACGCCCGCAGCGGCCTTGTCCGGGCCGCGCAGAAACTGGGGGCCGACGGCGGCTTCGCCCGCTATCGCATCACGGTCGTGCCCTGGGTCTGGCTGCTCAGCCGTGGCCGGCATAACCGGGTGTTCCAGGAACGTCGCGTCGTCGACATCATCGACACCCTTTTCGCCGACTACGCCGACGTCGCCGCCTGGCAGTGGAGCGACGACGTCGCCACCTTCCTGGCCGATGCCCGGCCCCGCAGTTATTGTGTCCAGTACGGGGAAAGCGACTACCAATTTG
>JAGTRU010000031.1 GCA_018261905.1 Pseudomonadota bacterium
ATGATAGTGAGCTTCCGCTCGCGAAAGTAGGTCACCGCCAGGCTCCCAATGCTCAGCCCCGTTACTTCTCAGTAACGGGGCTGTTTGCGTTTCGGGCGGGGAAAAGCAATAACCGATCGCGATCAATCGATGAATTGCAACGCCCCCTCGGACGTCGTCTCATCTGCCATGCCGCTGGCTAGTCCCGTAATTCGCGTCCGGTTAGTTTGATGAAGACGTCTTCCAGGTTGGAGGCGCGGTGTACATAGCGCAAACCCTCTTCTTCGGCCAGACGGGCCAATAAGTTCCGCGCTTCGCGGCAGTAGAAAAAAGCGGTTTCGCCACTGGTTTCGACGCGCTCGGCAAGTTGCCGATGCCTTTCGACGAAGGCCGACAGGTCGCCCCCGCCTTCGTCGAAGACTTCGACAACCTGCGGTTCGATATGCTCGGCGATCAAGTGCCGCGGGCTGCCTTCGGTGATTTTCTTGCCGTGGTCGATGACAATCAGACGATCGCAGAGGCGTTCGGCCTCGTCCATGAAATGGGTGGTCAGGATCAATGTCTTACCGGCCGACTTCAATTGTTTCAAGCGGTCCCAGATCAGGTGCCGGGCTTGTGGGTCGAGACCGGTGGTCGGCTCATCGAGAAAAATGATGTCAGGATCGTTGACCAGGGCCCGGGCCAGCGTTAGGCGGCGTTTCATGCCGCCGGAGAGGGTCGCGATGCGGGCGTCGGCCTTGCCGGTCAGACCGGCGAATTCGAGCAGTTGTGGGATGCAGGCCTTGACATCGGCGTCCTTGAGCCCGAAATAGCGACCGAAAACGAGCAGGTTTTCGCTGGCGGTGAAATCGGGGTCGAGGTTGTCGAATTGCGGTACGACGCCGACTCTTGCCCTGGCCTGCTGAGCTTGCTCGGGAATCGGCATGCCGTTCAACGTGATCTTGCCGCTGTCCGGGGCCGACAGTCCGAGGCAGAGGCGCAACGTCGTGGTTTTGCCGGCTCCGTTCGGGCCGAGCAGGCCGAAGCAGGTGCCCGGTTCGACGATGAAAGACAGCCCGGCCACCACTTCGCTGCCGGCGTAGCGCTTCCGTAGCTGGGAAACGTCCAGCGCTGCCATCAATGCCGCCAAGCGCGGGTGATGATGTCGCGAATCAGATGCAGCCGGCGATGGAAGAAATGATCGGCGCCGGGTACGATGACGACCGGCAGGTCGAGTGGTAGCGCCCAGTTGAAGACATTGGCCGGTGGCACCAGGGTGTCGTCGGAACCGTGGATGACGATGGTGTCGTGCGGCACGGCTTCGGTGTCGTATTGCCGGCTGCCTTCGACGAAACCAGCGGCTGTGCCGACCAGCACCAGGCGTTGTGCCGGGTGGCCGGCTTCGGCGAGGCGCTTGGCGACGCGGGTCTGGCAGTAGGCACCAAAGGAGAAGCCGGCCAGCGCCACCGGCAGGTTACCGCAGCGGCATTTGGCGTCTTCGAGTACGGCCAGCAGGTCTTCCGTTTCGCCGATACCCTCGTCATGTTCCCCGGCACTGCCGCCAACGCCGCGGAAATTCGGGCGGAAGGCGGCGTAGCCGAGACCGACGAAGGTGCGGGCCAGGGTGTAGGCGACCTTGTTGGTATTGGCGCCGCCGCCCAGCGGGTGGGGGTGAGCGATCAGCGCAATGCCGCGCGGTGCATCCGGGCGTTCCATGATGGTGTCGATAGCACCGACCGGGCCGGCGACGAGGATTTTTTCTTCCTGGGCTTTCATGAGGTCAGATCTTTAGGCGTTCGACGACCTTGCCGCCGAGCAGGTGTTGGTCAATGATTTCGTCGATATCTTGTTGGTCGATGAAGGAATACCAGGTTTCGTCCGGGTAGACGACCATGACCGGGCCCTGCTCGCAGCGCCCGAGACAGCCGGCCTTGTTGATCCGGATATGGCCCGGGCCATTCTTCTTCAGGGCTCCGATGCGATCCTTGGCGTAGGCGAACATGGCCGAGCCGCCAACGCTGTTGCAGCATTGTTCGCCGCCGTCCCGCTGGTTGGTGCAGATAAAGACATGGTGTTCGAAATAACTCATTGGTTTTCTCCTTGGGGCCGGCAATTATAGCTGCCCGGTTTCAGGTGGACTGCCGGGCGTGGCTCCAGTATTTTTCCAGGCCGATGAGCAGCGAGCTGGCAGTGGCGACGGCCAGGATTTCAGCCCATTCCCGCCAGCCGATCGGCGCCGTCTGGAAAACACGGTTGAGCGGCGGCCAGTAGGTGAGCAGCAATTGCAGCAGCGTCATGCTGCCGATGCCGGCCCATACCCAGAGATTGGAGAACAGGCCGAGGCTCCAGAAACTGCGGCTCAGCGAGCGGCAATTGAAGAGATAGAACATTTCGACCATGACGAAGACGTTGACCGCCACGGTGCGCGCTTCGGGCAGTGTGTGGCCCTGCTCCAGCTCGCGCAGGAAGAGTCCGAAAGCGCCGGCCAGCAGCAGGAAGGAGACGAGCACGATGCGCCGGATCAGCGCACCGTCGAGAACCGGCATGTCGAGCCGGCGCGGGGCGCGGCGCATGATGCCGCGCTCGATCGGCTCGAAGGCGAGCGGTAGGCCGAGCAGCACGGCGGTGCTCATGTTGATCCAGAGAATCTGCAGCGGGGTGATCGGCAGGGTGCTGCCGAAGAGGATGGCGGCGACGATGACCAGGCCTTCGCCGAAATTGGTCGGCAGCGTCCAGGTGATGAATTTGACCAGATTGTCCCAGACGCCCCGCCCTTCCTCGACCGCCGCCTCGATGCTGGCGAAATTGTCGTCGGTGAGCACCATGGCCGCCGCTTCCTTGGCGACTTCGGTGCCGCCCAGGCCCATGGCGATGCCGATATTGGCCTGTTTCAGGGCCGGCGCGTCATTGACGCCGTCGCCGGTCATCGCCACGACTTCGCCG
This sequence comes from Pseudomonadota bacterium, assembly GCA_018261905.1. Lineage (GTDB taxonomy): Bacteria > Pseudomonadota > Gammaproteobacteria > Burkholderiales > Rhodocyclaceae > Azonexus. Next base: position 2,902 of record JAGTRU010000031.1, read on the forward strand.
CGCGACTGCAGGGCGCGTACCAGGCGCAGCTTCTGTTCCGGCTCGACGCGGGCGAAGACGTCGGTTTCGTGGGCGGCGACGGCCAGTGCCGCTTCGTCGAGTTCGGCCAGCTCGCGGCCGGTCAGCGCATGCCTGGCGTTGAGACCGATCTGGGCCGCGATGGCGAGCGCCGTCACGGCATGGTCGCCGGTGATCATCTTGACCCGGATGCCGGCCGAGTGACAGTTGCGGATGGCCGAAATCGCCGCCTTGCGCGGCGGGTCGATCATGCCGACCAGGCCGAGCAGGCTGAGGTCGTGCAGGCTATCGTCGCTCAGTGCCGTGCCCGGCGGGTCCAGGCGGCGGGCCAGCAACAGGACACGCATGCCCTGTTCGGCCAGGGCGCGCGTGGCCGCCTCGATCTCGGGCAAATCGAGGGGGGCCGGCTGGCCCTGCTTGTTCAACTGGTCGCTGCAGCGTGGCAGCAGGCGCTCGATGGCGCCCTTGATGTAGACGAGCTGTTCACCGTCGCTGTTGTGCGCCGTCGCCATGTACTGGCGGGTGGCATCGAAAGGCAAGACGTTCTGGCGCGGAAACAGCGCCTGCAGCGCGTGTTCGTCGAGCTGGCCCTTGCGCGCCGCGACGAGCAGGGCCGCCTCGGTCGGGTCGCCGGTGATTTTCCAGTGCTGGCCGCTGCGCGCCAGGCTGGCATCGTTGCACAGCGCCCCGGCAACCAGCGCTTCGCGCAAGGCGCCGTCGATGTGGGCCGCCTGCTCGTCGAGCCGGATATCGCCTTCCGGGTTGTAGCCATGGCCGCTGATCGCATAGCGTCGGCCGGCGCAGACCAGGGCATGCACGGTCATGGCGTTTTCGGTCAGCGTGCCGGTCTTGTCGGAACAGATGACTGTCGTGCTGCCCAGGGTTTCGACGGCGGCTAGACGGCGGATGATGGCCCGGCGCTTGGCCATGCGGGCGACGCCGATGGCCAGTGTGACGGTGACGGCGGCCGGCAGGCCTTCGGGAATGGCGCCGACGGCCAGCGCCACGGCGGCCATGAACATGGCGAAGGCCGATTCGCCGCGCAACAGGCCGACGCCGGCGGTGAGCAGCGCCAGGCCGCCGATTGCCCACAACAGCCAGCTAGAAAAGGTCGCCATCTTGCGGGTCAGCGGCGTCGCCAGATCCGGCGCGCTGGCGATCAGGTCGGCGATGCGCCCGGTTTCGGTGGCGTCGCCGGTGGCGATGACCAGGCCGCTGCCCTGCCCGGCGACGACGGTGGCCCCGGCGTAGGCCATGTTCAGGCGTTCGGCGAGCAGGGTGTCGGCGGCCAGCGGGGCGCAATGCTTGGCGACCGGCTGCGATTCGCCGGTCAGCATCGATTCGTCGGTGTGCAGTTCGTGTTCGAGGAACAGGCGCAGGTCGGCCGGTACGCGGTCGCCGGCGGCGAGCAGTACGACATCGCCGGGCACTAGCTGGCTGGCATCCATTTGCTGGCGGTGGCCGCCACGGCGCACGGTGACGGGGGTGGCCACGCTTCTGGCTAGCGCCGCCAGCGCCCCTTCGGCCTTGGCTTCCTGCCAGTAGCCGATGCCCGCGTTGAGCAGCACGACGGCGAAAATGACGCTCGAGTCCACCACTTCGCCGAGACCGGCGGTGACGACCCCGGCGCCGATCAGGACGAGAACCAGCGGCTGGATCAACTGGTCGGCGAAGCGCTTCCAGGCCGGGCGGCCGGGTACTGCGGTGAGCTGGTTGGGACCGTGCTTGAGCAGCCGGCTGGCGGCTTCCTCGGCGCTCAGGCCGGCGCCGGTGTCGACCGCCAGGTGACGGGCGACGGCTTCCGTCGCCTCGGCATGCCAGGCTAGCTGCGGCGCGTCGTGATGAGCAGGAACGGCAGGGTCAGGAAGGGCCATAGGGTACCTACCAGTCGGGTCAAACCATTGAAGTTCAGGAAGTGCCCCTGCCGCCAGGTGGCGAGTGCGGCCATCGAATACGGGTTGGGCGGGGCGAGGTTGACCAGTACGGTAGCAGACATCAGGGCCAGGGCGGCGAGCATCAGCCGCAGGGTGGCCGGCAGGGCCAGGCTGACGGCAAGGAAGAGCGTGGCGACGAGCAGGCCCATCTGGGCACCCGGGGTCAGCCAGGCCAGGGCCTCGTCCGGCGTAATCAGGATGGCCGAAGCCAGGGTGCGGACAACCAGCCCGAGGATCAGGAACAGGGGTACGACGAGGTAGGACCAGAGCAGGCGGGCGGTCAAATGGCGCAGAATCAGACCGACGGCGATGGCATTGAGGGCGGTGATGCTCGCCTCGATGATGGCAAAGCTGTCGGCGGCGAACGGTACGGCGCCGGTCAGGCCGAGCGTCTGGCGCAGGTCGCCGGCGCCAAAGAGCAGGGTTTCCGGCGAGAGCGGCACCAGCAGCCAGATGCCGAGCAGGGTCAGGCCGAGTTCAGCGTGCGATACCGGCGCGATTAGCTTGTGTTCGAGGGCGGAGATACGGGCGAAAATGCGTGGTCCGACGGATTGCGCCCAGAGCGCGCCGAGCAGCCCGCCCAGGCTGTTGCAGGCGAGGTCGAGATTGGACGGAACGCGCGACGGCAGCCAGGTCTGCAGGCTTTCTAGGCCGCAGCTAACAGCGGCGGCGAGCAGCACGGCGAGGACCGGAGCGGTGAAGCGCCCGGGAAGGGGATAGAGCGCCAGGCTCAGGAAGAAGCCGAGGGGCAGATAGACGGCGACATTGACGGTGAGATCGAAAAAGGTCCAGTACCGCGGCCAGCCGCCTTCGAGAAAGGCGAAGGGCGAAATGCCGGTGTCGCGCCAGCCGGCGAAGGGATGCAGGCTGCCGTAGATCACCAGGCCACACCAGGCAAGGGCCAGGTAGCGGGCAAGCAGGATGGGGCCACGGCCGTTCTGGGTCATGCCGGTGATTTTATGGCGTATCCGGCGCCGCGTCAGCCCTTAGTTTTGTGACCCTATTGGGGGGCGACCAGCGTCCCCGGTCGACCGGGGCGAGGGATCGAAAAGGCTGGAATCATAAGGGGGCCCAAACGGCGGCTCGGCCGGGTTCAAAATGGCGGTGCGCAATGAAAGCTCAGTGCTTCCCCGGAAAGCGGATGGACAAAGGCCAGATCCATGGCGTGCAGCAGCAGACGTGCCGCCTTGCCTTCGGCCGCGCCGCCGTAGAGGTCGTCGCCGAGGATCGGGTGGCCGAGTTCGGCCATATGCACCCGCAACTGGTGCGAGCGCCCGGTGATGGGTTCGAGTTCGACCCGCGTCACATTGCTGGCCGGATCAAAGGCTTGCCGCCTGAATTTAGTAAGTGAGCGCTTACCTAGCTCGAAATCCACCTTTTGCCGGGGGCGATTCGGCCAGTCGCAGATCAGCGGCAGCTCGACCTCGCCCTCTGCCATATCCAACCGGCCGTCTACGATGGCGAGATAGCGCTTGTCGATCAGGCGTTCGCGAAAGAGACGCGACAGTTGGCGGTGCATTTCCTCGCCGCGGGCGAGCAGCAGCAGGCCGGAGGTGGACATGTCCAGGCGATGTACGATCAATGCATCGGCAAACCGGGCCTGGATCCGGGAAGCCAGGCAATCGGCCTTGTCGGCGCCGCGCCCGGGAACGGAAAGTAGGCCGGCCGGCTTGTTCACGACGAGCAGTGTGTCATCGACAAAAAGCGGTTCCAGACCGCGATCGGCGGGGGGAAAATAGCAGTTCATTGGCTTGGGAAATCGTTGCAACGGCCATTCCGGTATGGGCCGCCGGCCCGATACCAGCCGTGGCCGGGGGAGGTTTGCTGGCAGACCCAAGACCCGTTGAGCTTGCTCGCCCACCAGTACCAGGCAGCGGGCTTGGCCCAGGCGGCGAGGGAGATCAAGACGATGACGAGAGCGAAGGTGGGTTTCATTGGCATGGAAGTTGAATAATCCGCTTGCCAAGCGCTTGCGGTAAATGTACTGTGTTTATACCCAGTGTATCGACTGGCGATGAAAAGGCACTTGGCGAATATACCCTGCCCTTCCCGGCTTTTCCCGGATATCGCAGTTAACAATTATTTGTTTGTCTTTGCCTTGGTAACCCGCCAGTGCAGCAATTTCTATTCCATCTTCGGCCCCTGTGCCATAATCCGCTCAAATTTTCGAGGTATCACCATGGACGACAACAAGGCAAAAGCGCTCAGCGCAGCGTTGCAACAGATTGAAAAGCAGTTCGGCAAAGGCTCCATCATGAAAATGGGCGATGCCGAAATCGACGAAGCCATCCAGGTGGTGTCCACCGGTTCGCTCGGCTTGGATATCGCGTTGGGCGTCGGCGGTCTGCCGCGCGGCCGTGTCGTCGAAATCTACGGTCCGGAATCCTCGGGCAAGACCACGCTCTGTCTGCAGGTCATTGCCGAAATGCAGAAGCTCGGCGGTGTCGCCGCCTTCATCGACGCCGAACACGCGCTCGATCCGCAATACGCCCAGAAGCTCGGCGTCAATGTCGGCGACCTGCTGATCTCGCAGCCGGATACCGGCGAGCAGGCGCTGGAAATCTCCGACATGCTGGTGCGTTCCGGCTCGGTCGACATCATCGTCATCGACTCGGTCGCTGCCCTCACCCCGCGCGCCGAAATCGAAGGCGAGATGGGCGACCAGATGGTCGGCTTGCACGCCCGCCTGATGAGCCAGGCGCTGCGCAAGCTGACCGCCAATATCAAGAAGACCAATACCCTGGTCGTCTTCATCAACCAGATCCGCATGAAGATCGGCGTCATGTTCGGTTCGCCGGAAACGACGACCGGCGGCAATGCCCTGAAGTTCTACGCCTCCGTTCGTCTCGACATCCGCCGTATCGGCTCGATCAAGAAGGGCGACGAGGTGATCGGCAGCGAAACCAAGGTCAAGGTCGTCAAGAACAAGGTCTCGCCGCCCTTCCGCGAAGCCATTTTCGACATCCTGTACGGCGAGGGCATTTCCCGGCACGGTGAGATCATCGAATTGGGTGTCGCCCACAAGCTGGTCGAAAAATCCGGCGCCTGGTATTCCTACAAGGGCGAAAAGATCGGCCAGGGCAAGGACAATTCCCGCGAGTTCCTCAAGGCACACCCGGAAATCGCCCAGGAAATCGAGGCCGGCATCCGCGAAGCGGCCAGCACCAATGTCATCAAGCCGGTCAAGGCGGCCAAGCCCGATGCCTGATTCGTCTGCGGTGCTGCGGGTGGCCGCCCTGCGACTGCTGACCCGGCGTGATCACAGCCGGGCGGAGTTGCAGGGCAAGCTCGCCGCGCAGGCCGAATCCCCGGAGCAGCTTGAAGCTGTTCTGGATCGGCTGCAGTCCGAACGCCTGCTTTCCGACCCGCGTTACGCCAGCCAGCGCGTCGTCGCTCGCGCCGGCCGCTATGGCAATGCCCGGTTGAAGCAGGAATTGCGGCAGAGCGGCGTCGGCGATGATGATATCCTTGCCGCCCTGCCCGAAGCCGGCGACGAGACCGCTCGTTGCCAGGCCGTCTGGGCGCGCAAGTTCAAGCAATTGCCGCAGTCGGCGGCCGAACGGGCGAAACAGATGCGTTTTTTGCAATATCGCGGGTTTTCCGGGGATGCCATTCGCCGGGTAATGCGCGGAGCCGATGATGAGTGATTCCCGGTTTTCCTCCCTGACAGCCCACAATCTCAAGAAACGCTACAAGTCGCGTACGGTCGTCGAGGATGTCTCGTTCGACGTCAAAAGTGGCGAAGTGGTCGGTTTGCTCGGTCCGAACGGCGCCGGCAAGACCACCTGTTTCTACATGATCGTCGGTCTGGTGCCGGCCGATGGCGGCGAAGTCTTTATCGACGATAGCCGCCTGACCCACTTGCCGATGCACAGCCGGGCCCGCCAGGGCTTGTCCTATCTGCCGCAGGAAGCCTCGGTATTCCGCAAACTGAATGTCGAAGAAAACATTCGTGCCGTGCTCGAACTGCTCAAGTTGCCGAAGAACGAACTTGATGACCGGCTGGAAGGCCTGCTCGGCGAGCTGCATATCGATCATGTCCGCCACGTCAACGCGGCGGCACTGTCCGGCGGCGAACGGCGCCGCGTCGAAATTGCCCGGGCGCTCGCCACCAACCCGCGCTTTATTTTGCTGGACGAGCCTTTTGCCGGGGTCGATCCGATTGCCGTGCTGGAAATCCAGAAGATCATCCGCTTCCTGAAAGAGCGCGGCATCGGCGTTCTGATCACCGACCATAACGTGCGGGAAACCCTGGGTATTTGTGACCACGCCTACATTATTAGTGCCGGACGCGTGCTGGCCGCTGGACGGCCGGACGAAATAGTTGATAATGAAAGCGTCCGTAAGGTTTACCTCGGCGAGCATTTCAAGCTCTGACCGCTAGGCAGCACCCCGAAACCAAACGATGAAGCCAGCCCTCCAACTAAAACTATCCCAACATCTGGCGTTGACGCCCCAGTTGCAGCAGTCGATCAAGCTCTTGCAGCTATCCACGGTCGAGATGCAGCAGGAAATCGAGCGTTATCTGCTCGAAAACCCGATGCTGGAACGCGAGGACGAAACCGGTGGCGAAGCCTTTGGCGCCGCCCAGCAGTTCGATTCGCCGAGCAACGAGGTGACACGCGCCGAGCCGCCCGAGGAGCGCGAGCGCGAACCGCGCGAGGAGCGCGACCAGCAGGAGGTTCCAAGTTCCCCCTCCGAAGTCGATGATGACCGCTGGGCCTCCGATGCCGGGACCTTTACCGGGGCGGGGCGCGACGAGAACGACGACAGCGATTCGCAGGACATCCATGCCGGAACGACCAGTCTGCGCGACCATTTGGGTTGGCAACTCGGGATGACCCAGCTCAGCGAGCGCGATCGCAGTCTGGTCCGCTTCCTGATTGAGGCGCTCGATGACGACGGTTATCTGTCGACGCCGCTCGAGGAGCTCTGGGAAACCTTGCCGCCGGAGTACGAGATCGAGCTCGAAGAGCTCGAAATAGCGCTGCATCACATTCAGCATTTTGACCCGACCGGGATCGGCGCGCGCGGCCCCCGGGAATGCCTGGCGCTGCAGCTGAAGGCCTTGCCGGTCGATGAGGTGCAGGTCCTGGCCCTGAGCATCGTCGAAAAGCATCTTGACCTGCTGGCGGCCCGTGATTTCGCCAAGATTCGCCGCCTGACGGCCTGTGACGACGAAGATCTGAAGCTCGCCCAGGCCCTGATCATCAGCCTGAATCCGCGGCCGGGGGCGCGTTTTTCGCAGAGTGAAGCGCGTTACATCACGCCCGACGTGATGGTCAAGAAACTCAAGGGCAAATGGACCGCCTACATCAATCCCGACGCCTACCCGCGCCTGCGCATCAACCGCCTGTACGCCGAAATACTCTCCAGACAGCGGCGCGGCAATGGCAACCTGACCGGCCAACTGCAGGAAGCGCGCTGGCTGATCAAGAACGTGCAGCAGCGTTTCGAGACCATCCACCGGGTGACGCAGGCCATCGTCGATCGCCAGCGCCAGTTCTTCGAACACGGCGAAGTCGCCATGCGGCCGCTGGTCTTGCGCGAGATTGCTGATATCCTCGGCCTGCACGAATCCACCGTATCGCGCGTCACCAGCCAGAAATACATGGCGACGCCGCGCGGCATCTTTGAATTGAAATACTTTTTCGGTAGCCATGTCGCCACCGATACCGGTGGTGCCTGTTCTGCCACCGCCATTCGCGCCCTGATCAAGCAGTTGATCAGCGCCGAGGATGGCAAGAAGCCCTTGTCGGATAGTCAATTATCCGAAATACTAGGCCAGCAGGGAATTGTTGTTGCCCGACGCACGGTAGCCAAATATCGCGAGTCACTCAACATCCCGCCGGTCAATTTACGCAAGACCCTGTAGAGAGAGGAGAAAAAATGAATCTGCAGATCGCTGGTCACCATATTGAAGTTACTCCGGCTTTGCGCGAGTACGTCGAAAACAAGCTCGACCCCGTCGTCCGCCATTTTGACAAAGTCACCGGGGTGAACGTCATCCTGTCCGTGGAGAAACTCAAGCAACAAGTCGAAGTCACGCTGCACGTGCCGGGCAAGGATATTCACGTCGAAGAATGCGGCGATGATCTCTATGCCGCCATCGATGCCGTGTTTGACAAGCTGGACCGTCAGGTGCAGAAATACAAACAAAAGGTGCAGGATCACCATCGTGGTGACAAGCCTGTCCACCATATCGCTGAGTGATAGTCGAAGGGCCGCAGCAGCTTGCTGCGGCCTTTGTTCCTGCAAACTTTCCTATGAACCCCTTAACTAACATTCTGTCCGCTTCGCAGGTCGTTCTCGATCTTGAGGCGAGCAGCAAGAAGCGGGTCTTCGAACAAGCCGGCATGCTTTTCGAGAATCATCTCGGGCTCGCCCGGGCGGTTATTTTCGAGAGTCTTTTTGCCCGCGAAAAACTGGGCTCGACCGGTCTCGGTCAGGGCATTGCCATTCCGCATGGCCGTATCAAGGGTTTGAAACAGGCGGCTGGCGCTTTTATCCGCCTGGCGACAGCGGTTCCCTTCGATTCGCCGGATGGTCGTCCGGTCAACCTCCTGTTTGTCCTGCTGGTGCCGGAACAGGCTACCGAGGAACATCTCCAGATTCTTTCCGAGCTTGCCCAGCGTTTTGCCGACCGTTCCTTCCGCGAAGCCCTGGCGGCGGCTCCGGATGCGGCCTCGGTCGTCGCACTCTTTCAGGCCTGATCCCTCGTCGTGCGCCATATCAGTCTGGTCCAGCTTTACGAGGATAACCGTGAAAAGCTGTTGCTCAACTGGGTGGCCGGCCAGCAGTCGGACTGCCTGATCGAACTGAAAGCCGAGAACAACTACGGGGCCGATGTCGTCGGCCACATCAACGTCATTCATCCGGAGCGCCTGCAGGTCATGGGGCAGGCCGAGTATGACTGGGCAATCCGCATCGGCGAACGACGTTTCGGCCAGATGTTTCAGGATATCCTGGAGGCCCAGTCACCGGCCGTTATCGTCGCCGATGGCTTGACGCCGCCGGAAATGCTGCAGGAAGCCTGCCGGCGTTCCAATACGCCGCTCATTTTGTCGCCCAAACCTTGTTCGGCGGTGATCGACCAGTTGCGGATCTATCTATCGGCCCGGCTGGCCGATACGGTCAATCTGCACGGCGTATTCATGGACGTACTGGGCATGGGCGTGCTGATTACCGGCGATTCCGGGGTCGGCAAATCCGAACTGGCGCTTGAACTGATTTCCCGGGGCCACGGTCTGGTCGCCGACGATGTGGTGGAAATGGCGCGCATCGCCCCGACCACCATTGAAGGACGCTGCCCGGGCATGCTGCGCGACTTTCTCGAAGTCCGCGGCCTCGGGCTGCTCAACATCCGAACCATTTTCGGCGAGACCGCTTCGCGCCGGAAAATGAAGCTCAAGCTCATCGTGCACTTACAAAAATCGCTGGCCGGTAACGATGCCCCGCGTTTGCCGCTCGATGCGCAAACCCAGGAAGTGCTCGGGGTCCCCGTGCGCAAGGTGCTGATCCCGGTGGCGGCTGGCCGCAACCTGGCGGTCCTGCTCGAAGCGGCGGTGCGCAACACCATTCTGCAATTCCGCGGCATCGACAGCATGCAGGACTTCATGGACCGCCAACAGCGCGTCATGCTGGACGACGACGCCTAAGGACCAGCGGCGGATGGCCGGCTGATTTTTACAGGTGTTTGAATTCGGCGCTGGCCGCCGCCGGGTCGCTTAGCGAGGCGCCGAAACCGAGGCGGCCGTTACCGTTGAGCTGAATTTCGCCGCGCCGGACCAGAATCTCCTGGCGTCCGGCAAAGCTGACGAAGGTGCCGTTGGTGCTGGTATCGACGAGAAAATAGCCGTTATTGCGTTTTTCGATTCGGGCATGTAAGCGCGAGGCTTTGCGGTCATCGATCTGGACTTTATTGCCGAGATCGCGGCCCATGGTCAGAACCCGCATTTTGTCGTCGAGTTGATGGTCTTGGTTGCGGTAACGCACGTTCAGCCGGCTCACCGGCATGATGCTAAGGCCGCTGAAATGGCCGGCGACGGCGGGCGCCGTCCAGGCGATCTGAGCAATGCCCAGTTCTTCCCCGTCTTGCGGGATCTTGCCCAGTTCGGGCATGGGATGCGACTTGAACGGCGTATGCGGGGCCAGTTCGGCGACCAGGTCGGAACTGCCGAGAATCTGGTCGCGCCGTGCGGCGCCGACAATGCGGGCGGTATTGGTGACGACTTCGCCGCTCAGGCTCCCATCGTCGTCGGTGACCATGCCACAGTGCAGGCCGATGCGGATGGTCAGTTTCAGGCCGGAAACCGGGGGCAGGTCGGCCACCCGCTGCTGCATGTCAATCGCCGCCTGGCAGGCATCTTCGGCGGATTCGAAGGCGGCCAGCATTTCGTCGCCGACGATTTGGACGGTCCGGCCGCGGTAACTCTCGATCGACCGACTCATCCGCTTCAGGCAGCGCTCAATGGCATGCATCGCCTCGGTATCGCCCAATCGCTCGAAAAGCTGCGAGCTGCCGGCGATGTCGGCGAACATGACAAACAGTTTGCGTTGTTGGGAGATCATCGAGGGCGGTTTCGCTGCAGGATGTTGAGACGGCGATTATATGCGGTTTGCCAGCGATCCGTTGTCATGCCCCGAGGATGATGGGAATGCTGCCGGGGAGCGGCAGCGGCGGGCTGTCGAACGCGATATCGCCTTCCGCCACGGGGGTTTCCAGGGTCAGGCCGCGAAAGTCGAATAGCGCATTGTCGGCGAGGTGCGAAGGGACGACACTTTGCATGGCGGTGAACACCGATTCGGTGCGGCCGGGATAACGTCGATCCCAATCCTGCATCATTTCCTTGATTTTCTGGCGCTGCAGATTTTCTTGTGAGCCGCACAGGTTGCAGGGAATGATCGGGAATTCCATGCCGCGGGCGAATTTGGCGATATCGTTTTCGGCGCAATAGGCCAGCGGCCGGATGACTATATGGGCATGGTCGTCGGTCACCAGCTTGGGCGGCATGGCTTTCATCTTGCCGCCGAAGAGCAGGTTGAGGAACAGCGTATGCACCATGTCGTCACGGTGGTGGCCGAGGGCGATCTTGTTGGCGCCCAGCTCCTTGGCCGTCTTGTAGATAATGCCGCGACGCAGCCGCGAACACAGCGAGCAGGTGGTCTTGCCCGCGGGAATCTTGTCCTTGACGATGGAGTAGGTGTCGGCTTCGACAATGCGGTGTTCGATGCCCAGCGATGCAAAATAGCGGGGCAGGATATCGGCCGGGAAACCGGGCTGTTTCTGGTCGAGATTCATGGCGATCAGGCGAAACTTGATGGGAGCCCTTTTTTGCAGCGTCATCAGCATGGCGAGCAGCGTGTAGGAATCCTTGCCGCCGGATACGCAGACCAGGATGGTGTCGCCATCCTCGATCATGTTGTAGTCGCCAATCGCTTTGCCGGTCCGGCTTTCAAGAAATTTGCGCAGCTTTTGCAGCGTGTTTGAGGTCGTCATCGGGATCGTCAAGGTGCGGTTAATACGGCGAGTTTACCCCGAGAAGCGCCAGCCAATCGGTTTGCCGTGAGGCGATGAGCGATGCGGTCTTCCAGCGCCCAGCAAAAAAGCGGATCACAATCCACCAGCGGCACGTTTGCCAGCTAAAATCCGCGTTTTTCAGGAGAGTTATGAACCTGCCCCTGCCCACCCCGGATGCCCAAGCACACAGCCAGTGCCTGAGCGCCGAGCTGCATCGCGAAATCGTTGCCGGCGGCGGCTGGCTGTCTTTTGCGCGGTTCATGGAGCAACTCCTGTATGCGCCGGGTCTCGGCTATTACACGGCGGGCGCGAGAAAGTTCGGGGCGGCCGGCGATTTCGTCACGGCGCCCGGCATGACCGCGCTCTTCGGCCAGAGCCTGGCCCGGCAGGTAGCGCAGGTGATGGCCCAGGCCGCCCCGGCGGTGCTCGAGGTCGGGGCCGGCTCCGGCCGGCTGGCGGCCGATATCCTGCTCGAATTGGAGCGTCTGGAAGCCTTGCCCGAGACCTACTGGATACTCGACCTGTCGGCCGACCTGCGGCAACGCCAGCACCAGACCCTGGCGGCGGAAGTGCCGCACCTGCTATCCCGCGTCAGTTGGCTCGATACCTTGCCGGAGGCCTTTGCCGGGGTGGTGATCGGCAATGAACTGCTCGATGCGATGCCGGCCGAAATCGTCGCCTGGCGCGAAGCCGGGATTTTCGAGCGGGGGGTGGGGCTCGACGCGGCAGGGAATTTTGTCTGGGCCGAGCGCCCGGCCGGCGGCGCCCTATTGGCGGCCGCTCGCGAGATAGGCGAGCAATGTTGCTTGCCGCCGGGTTTCGAGAGCGAAATCAGTCTGGCCAGCCGGGCCTGGATGGCGGAATGGGGGCATCGCCTGCGCTGTGGCGCCCTGCTCCTGATCGACTATGGTTTTCCGCGGCGGGAGTTCTATCACCAGCAGCGGGCCAGGGGCACCCTGATGTGCCACTATCGTCACCATGCGCATCCGGACCCCTTCTATTGGCCGGGATTGCAGGATGTCACGGTGCACGTCGATTTCACGGCGATCATTGCCGCGGCTCATGCGGCCGGGCTGGAACTGTTGGGCTATGCCAACCAGGGGCAGTTCTTGCTGAACTGCGGCATCCTCGATCAATTGGCCAGGCTGCCCTTGGGTACCGCGGATTACATACGCGCCACCAGCGCCGTCGGCAAATTGTTGATGCCCCATGAAATGGGGGAGTTGTTCAAGGTGATCGCCATCGGCCGTGGCATCGACCAGGCCTTGTGTGGCTTTTCCAGCGGTGACCAGAGCCGCCGGCTATAGCCGGAAAGACAGCTTTCTCCGACTGCCTGCAAAAGCTGTTGCTTTGTCGCAATTGGCCGCTACACTGAGGCGGTGGGATTAGCGGAGAAGAACCTCATGGATGTATCGTCAATCGGTAGTTTGAGTACCGCCCTGTCGCAGGCCCAGACCGGCGACGCGGTAAGTATGCTGGTGCTCAAGAAAGCCATCGACATCGAGGCGCAGAGCGCCCTGCAATTGCTGCAGGCGGTGCCGTCGGCACCGAGCAATCCCGCGCACTTGGGGAGCAGCGTCGACGTCAAGGCGTGATTTGATCCAGCCAGTCACGTAATGCGGCCGCTACCAGCGGCCATTCTTTTTCATGGGTCACGGCGTGGCCCATGTGGCGGAAAATATGGGCCGGCAGGCCGTAGGTATGGGCCGTTGTCTGAACCAGGAAAGCCGGCACCAGGACGTCGAGTTCGGCGCCCAGTATGAGCATCGGCGGTCGATGCATGGCATGCAGGTTGGGCAGGTTGAACATTGACATGTCCCACAGCGCGCGATGCGATTCGGGCTGCATCCGGTCGAGCCAGGCGGCCAGCATGGTCGGATCGATTTCGCCGGCGAACAGGGCTTCTTTAAGTATCTCGGTATCCGGGTAATTGCCACTCATGATGCGGTTGATGTCCATGAACAATTGCGGTTTCTGGAACATCAGGTGGAACTGGGCGGCAATCAGGCCTTGCGGCGGCACCGAGCAGACCAGGGCAACGCCCGGCACGTTGTGGTGCTCAAGATATTTCTGGACGACGAAACCGCCCATCGAGTGACCGATCAGCACCGGGCTGCAGCCCAGCCAGTCGACAACCGTTGTCACGTCGGCAACGAAGTCGTTGATTGAGTGCCAGTCGATCTGTTCGATTCCCTGGCTGCCCCCGTGACCGCGCAGCGAAAGGGCGTAACAGGGATAGCCGGCCTCGGCCAGGTAGGGCATGAAGGTTTCGGTCCACATCCAGCCGCCAGCGAAGGCGCCATGGATGAAGAGGACCGGGGGGCGCTCGCTCGGGGTGGCGGGAAGGCAGGAAAAGACTTCGAGGCCGTTAATGGTTTGAGTTTTTATCATGGCAATCTGTAGGGGTTGAAGCGTGATTAAATGCGACTTTCACCCTGCGGGGCAAGGCAAAATGCTGAAGTGGATACTGACCCTGGTTATCGCGATTTTCCTGCTGGGTATGGTCGCTCCCCATCTAGCGCGTTTTATCCGGTTTGGTCAATTGCCCGGCGATTTCAATTTTCGGTTTCGGGGTCGTCGTTATGCTGTTCCCGTGGCGACAACCCTGATCTTTTCACTACTGCTCTGGCTGATTTCGCGGGCCATTTAGCAGTTGCCGAACGGCATTGACGCGGGCGGCGTGGATAACTTCCGGAATTTTCGCCTTGTCGCCGCAACGCGCGGCGATCTGCCCGGCCGGCACGGCATTGACCGCGGCCAGCGCCGCAAGCAACAGGGGGGCTGAGTCGTAGGCGCGGTTTTCCCAGCCCAGGCGGCCGGTGTAATCGCTGTGGCAGGCTTCGAGCAGTTGCTGAAAACGCTCCGGCCGGCGCAGGGCGTCGTTTCTCTCCAGCAAGCCGACGATGGTGGCCGGTTTGAGGTCCGCCGCCCGATGGATGTTGCCATGATCGCGCGCCATCAGTCGCGCCAGGTCGCGGCAATCATTCGGCACTTTGAGGCGGCTGCTGAGCTGTTCGCAGAGGCGACTGCTGCGCTCTTCATGGCCGATATGGCGGGGCAGCAATTCGACCGGCGTTTCCGCCTTGCCCAGGTCGTGGGTCAGGGCGGCGTAGCGTACCGCCAAAGCATAGCCGTGCTGGGCTGCCCGGTCGACGACCAGCAGGGTGTGGAGGCCGGTGTCGATTTCGGGATGATAGTCGGCGCGCTGCGGCACGCCGAACAGGGCGTCGACTTCCGGAAGCAGGCGCCGCAGGGCACCGCATTCGCGCAGGACTTCGATCATCCGTGAAGGGCGGGCTTCGAGCAGCCCCTTGGCCAGTTCCTGCCAGACCCGTTCGGCCACCAGGTGATCGACTTCGCCGCTGGCCACCATCTGACGCATCAGGAGCAAGGTTTCCGGGGCAACGCCGAAATCGGCGAAACGGGCGGCGAAGCGGGCCAGGCGCAGAATCCGCACGGGATCTTCGGCAAAGGCCGGGCCGACATGGCGGAGGACTCTGGCTTGCAGATCCGCTTGGCCGCCAAAGGGGTCTACCAGTTGGCCGTCGTTGCCGCGGGCCATGGCGTTGATGGTCAGGTCGCGGCGGGCGAGATCCTGTTCCAGGGTGACGTCGGGTGCCGTGTGGAAAGTGAAGCCGTGGTAGCCGTGACCGCTTTTGCGCTCGGTGCGGGCGAGTGCGTATTCCTCGTGGGTCTGCGGCTGCAGGAAGACCGGGAAGTCCTTGCCGACCGGGCGAAAGCCCTCGGCCAGCATGCTTTCCGGTGTGGCGCCGACGACCACGTAGTCGCGGTCGACAACGGCCCGACCGAGCAATTCGTCGCGGACGGCGCCGCCGACGAGGTAAATCTGCACGGTCGAGCCGGAGTGGATTTAGCGCCCGGCGCGGAAGCGGAAGCCGTCGAGCTTGCCCTTCGGCGTGTTCTGCGCGATATAGGTCGGTGCGATGGCTTCCAGGGCGGTCGGCCGCCAATTGGCCGGCGGCTTGCAGGAGGCTTCGCAAACGCTATCGACCTGCATCGAACGCAGGTTGTCCGGCGACAGCAGCGGTTTCGGCGCCAGCCACAGCAGGCCGGCCTGCAGATAGGCCCAACCTTCGGACAGAGCGATGATTTTTGCCGTGCTGCCGGTCAGTTCGGCGGTGTAGTCGACCAGCTCGCGCAAGGTATAGACCTTGGGGCCGGCCAGATCGTAGGTCTGGCCAAAGGTGGATTCGTCGCCCAGGCTGTCGACCAAGGCGTCGGCCACATCGGCCGCCCATACCGGCTGGAAGCGGGCATGGCCGAAGCCGAGCGGGAAGATCGGCGCCTTCTTGAGCACTTTGGCGAAGGTCGACAGGAAGGAGTCGCCCAGTCCGAAAATAACCGAGGGACGGAAAATGGTGATGTCCAATACAGTCCGGGCGGCGCCGACGATGGCTTCGCCCTCGCCCTTCGAGCACAGGTATTCCGACGGTCCCTTGGCATCGGCCTTGAGGGCGCTGATGTGCACCAGGCGACGAACGCCGGTCGCCTGGCAGGCGGCAATGATCTTTTTCGGCAGTTCGACGTGAGCCTCGGCAAAATCCTTGCTGTACGGCAATTTGACGTCACGGCTGTGGAGGATGCCAACCAGGTTGATCACCGCATCCTTGCCCTGCATCAATGTCGCCAGCGTTTCCGGACAATGGATATTGGCTTCCGGCATCTCGACATTCGGCTGAATGATCAGAGCCTTGGTCCGTTCGCGACGGCGGGTCGGAATGGTGACTTCGATGCCGCGTTGCGACAGGCGGTTAGCGATATAGGTACCGAGAAAACCGCTACCCCCCAGCAGCAAGACCTTTTTGACGTCCATATGAAACCCCGGAAACAGAACTCTAAAAACTTGGATTTTAAGGCAAATCCGCCCCGGAGAACGGCCGGCCAGCGGCTTTTTTCAAGGCTTCGCCGTACGTTGCAGCGCCTTCTCGGCCGCTCTGTCGAAGAGCGAGTCGCGTGAACAGACCCGGGCGGTGCCCGTGGCCAGCATGTTTTCCAGACGTTCCGGATGGAGGGCGACGGCGAAGCCCCAGTCGGGATTGGCGATGAGCTGCAATTTACTGTCCAGGCTGCCGGTGCACAGGCGTCCGCACAGTGGCGGGGTGTCTGGCAGCGAGAACAGCAACCAGCTCCCCGGGCGGACCGGCGCCGGTCGGGCGCGGGCCGAATTCGGGCCGGCCTCGGCTTGGTCGAAAATTTTCAGGAGCAGCTTGCCGCTACTCAGTTCGCTGAATTCCTGGACGCTGGCGGTACTGTTCGGTAACGCCGTTTCGGTCCTGGCGGCTACCTGGCCGGCCGTGCCCCGCATGGCCGCCGACTGCAATTCGAAACAGGCGTCGAGGAAGGCGGTCTGCACCTCTTCCGGTACCTCGATGCGGGCCATGCCGGCGTTCAGGCGCAGCACCATCGGTTGCAGCATCTTGGCCAGTTGCTTACGCTCTTCCATGTCGGTTTTCGGCTGGATGCTCCACAGCAGGTCTTTGACCAGCGCGTTGTTTTCCTGCCAGGCGCTACTTTGTTCGCCTCGTTCCAGCCAGACGACGAGCAGGACCTTTTGCCAATAGGTGCGCAGGAATGTCGCAACGCGGTCCGGGGTTTCCTTCGTCAAGTGCTGCTCGATGGCCTGTTGGCAACGTCGTTTTGCCTGGTTGTGGCGTTCAACCTGATGCAGCAGCGGAGCGTAAGCTTCGGCCGAGCCGGCGACCGTCGCATCGCGCTCGGCGATCAAACTGTCCAATTCACCGATGTGACGTTCGAAGACCTGGAGATCATCGGAAAATTCCGTGCGCACTTGCGTGGCAATGGTCCGGATGCGTGAACAGACGGGATTTTCTGGCGAGATATCGAGCGGCAGACCGAGCGCCGCCCGGGCAATCTTGTCGAGTAGTTGGCGGGCCGGGTGATTTTGCCCGGTGAAAAAGCCGGGGTCGAGTAGCGCGGCTTTGAGCAGTGGAATTTGCAGGCTGGAAAGCGCCGTCTTGATGGCCTCGGGGAGGATAGGGGAGGCAAAGATGGTCTCGAAGATCAGGGCCAGCGCATCGATGCTGGCGGCTTCCGGAGCGCCGGTCGGGATGCCCAGCTCGCTCGAATTCAGGGCTTGCGGCGGGGCCAGTTTGTCGTCGCGGTCGGAGGAGAAGAGGCCGGGAATCAGGGCTTCCAGCGAGGGGTGCGTGGCGGTCAGCGAGAGATTGGAGTGCGGATTGGGGGCCAGCTTTCCTGAGCGTTCCAATTCATCGAGGCGGGCCAGCAGACGTTTTTGCATGGCGAGTGAGGCCAGGGAAGCATTTTGGCCGGCCTCGAAAGCGAAAAACTCACTGCTCGGGCCGAGCAGACTTTTTTGCAGGGCGGCGGCCGGATTCGGGGCGGCGGTCGTTGTCGCTGCCGTACCGGTGGAAGGGGCTTCCGGTGCTGTGATAATCGACGGCAGGGCCGTTTCGACATGGCGTTTGGCCAGAAAATCGTTGACCGAGTTGTAGACGATGGACAGATACTGGGAAAAATAGATTTCCAGTTGGCTGACACGGGCCATCGTCTGCTCGTGGTTTTCCCCGAGTTTGTTGCAGAACTCCAGCAAGCCGACGGCAATTCCCTTGGGGCCGACCGGATTATCGGCCGGATTCAGGTCGGAGCGATTGAGGAGGGTCGCGAAACGCAGATAGACCGGCCACAGGTCGGCACCAATACGCTCCATCAGGCGCGCCGTAAAATTGCTGAGGCGGATTTCCAGCTCAAGATCGCTTTCGCCGACCAGCGATATGCGCGAGGCCGTCAGTCCGCTGGCCTCGTTGAAACCGCTGCGGCGTCGTGCCGCCACCATCTCGTCGAAATAATCGCCGACGCTCTGCTGGAAGACCTGCACCGCGCTGGCCGGAACCCGCTCGGCTTCCTGCAGCAACTGTCCGAGTTGCTTCAGGTAGAGGGAACGGCAATCGCGCAGTATGTGGAATGCATCGTCGGAAGTTGTGACGGAGGTTTTCGGAGGGACGGACTGGTAAACCATATGGCAAGTCGAACGCTCGGCGGATGATATTGAATACTAAGGCAAATCAGCGTCTTTAGGGGTGTCGGCGGTACGCGCGCCAACAATTCCGAGGCGGGCTTTCAAAGAGTCCGGCTTGCCATTGAAGATAATCGAGTAATACACGGCATTACTCATGACTTTCTTCACATAGTCCCGGGTTTCGCTGAAAGGAATAGTTTCGGCGTAGATTGCCCCTTCCAGCGGCTGCTCGGCCCGCCATTTCTTGGCCCGGCCGGGGCCGGCGTTGTAGGCGGCAGAGGCCAGCACCGGATGGTTGTCGAGGTTTTCCATGACCAGTCGCATGTAGCTGGTGCCAAGCAGGACATTGGTTTCGGTTTCATTGACCCGGCCGTGGTTGTAATCGCGCAAGCCGATTTTCTTGGCGACCCATTTCGCGGTGGCCGGCATGAGCTGCATCAGCCCAGAAGCACCGACATTCGATTTGGCGCTGGTAATGAAACGGCTTTCCTGGCGCATCAGACCGTATACCCACGCATCGTCCAGCGACTGGTTCTGGGCGGCCGGCCGGACCTGGTCGCCATAGGGGGCAAGAAAGCGCAGACTGTAATCGTGTTCGCTTTTCGTCCGCTCGGCGGTATTGATGGCGCGGTCCCAGATCTGGTTGCGGCGGGCGAGATCGGCGGCGGCCAGCAACTCGCGGTCGTCCATGCCGCGCAGCGACCAGTTCCATTCCTTGACCGCCTCGGTCCGCATCTCCAGGCGGAAAAAGGCCAGCGCGCGGCGGATGGCGGGGTTGTCGCGGGCGGCTTTTTGTTCGTCGGCGGTGGCCGGCCGGGCTTTCGGGGGGGGCGTGATGGCGCGGCCCAGTTCCTCGTCGGCCAAGTTGCCGTAGAAACTGGCCTGACCAGCAATTTTCTCGAACTGCGCATTGGCTTCGGTGGTCCGGCCGCCCGCCTTGTGGGCGCGGCCCAGCCAGTAGGTCCACTCGGCTTGGGCGGCCAGGGCTGGCGGCATGGCGAGAATGGTGTTGTGGACGATGCCCCATTCCTTGGCGCGTAGCGCGGCCCGCACTTTCCATTGGTAAGCATCGTCGGACAACGCGATTTTGCCGGCGTTTTCGTACCAGCCGACGGCTTCCGGCAAGTGCCGTTTTGCCGCCTGCAGGGCGATCTGGCTCCAGGCCCACTGCTTTTCCGGTTCCAGGAGCCGGCTTTTCAACTTTTCCAGCTCATCCGAAGCGATGCGCGGATCATTGCTGGCGATGCGTTGGATGGCAAAAGTCGCCAGTTCGCGGCCGGCCCGACTGGTGTACCAATTGGGGGCTTGCCGGACGAGATAGGCCATCGGATTGTTGATTGCCGAGTCGAGCAATTTGCCGTCCGGCATCTGGCTGTCCGGCAGGTAATTAAGGGTCGTCTTGGTCCATGCCGGGCGATTGGCTTCCAGTTGGCGACGGGCCCGTGCCCAGACATCATCGCTGCCCATGCGCTGACTGGTGATCAGCGCGTCTATCAGCGGCCGGCAAGGCTCGGGCGGTTCAAGTTGGCTGAGCCACTGTTTCGCCGCTTCGTCGAGGACCGAACGGTCGTCGCGGGCGAGTCGGGCCTGCTGGTAATAGCAGGTGACATCCGCTTCCGGGGCGAGCAGCTTGCCATATTCACCATCGATGTCGTTCCAGGCGGAGCGCTTGCCCAGCCAGCGTATCCAGTCGGCGCGCAATCTTTCGGCAACATAGCTCTTGTCGTTGCGCTCAAGGAAGCTGCGCATCGCGGCGGCGTCTCCCTGATCCATCCACATGCGCAGGCGGTAGTTTTCGACATAGGCGGCCAGTTCGTGATTGCCGAGTTGCCCCGTCGCCCTTTCCAGCTTGTTGCGGTCGCCGGCACGGAAGGCGTCGCGGGCGGCGAGGTAGGCAGAATCATTGCCGTCCTGGGCGAAAAGCGAAAACGAAAGCGACAAACCGAGAAGTAGAACGCGAAACTTCATGCTAGATTTCTGTGATGACTGATCGGTTTGAGGATAACACGGCCTGGCGACGGGCGTTGCGGCGCGAGATGGTGGCGCGGCGGGCGGCCCTGGGCGAGGCGCAGCACGCCGAGCTGTCGGCGGCGATCGTCGGGCACCTGAAAAGGTACTTGCCGCCGCCGCAGCGGGTGGCCTTCTGTTGGCCGATCAAGCATGAGCCGGACGTGCGGGCCGCGGTGGACTACTGGACTGCGTCGGGAGCCCTCGCCGCGCTGCCGGTCGTCATCGACCCGGCGGCGCCACTGGCCTTCCGTCCCTGGGACGCGGAGACGCCGTTGGTGATGGATCGCTACGGTATCCCGATGCCGGCCAGCGGCGAGTTCGTGTCTCCGGATCTGATCCTCTTGCCGCTCAACGGCTTCGATGCCGCCGGTTACCGTCTGGGTTATGGCGGCGGCTATTTCGACCGCACGCTGGCGGCGCTTTCTCCTCGCCCCCTGGCCGTCGGGGTCGGTTTCGAAATTAATCGGGTCGCCAGCATCCGCCCGGAAAGCCACGACCAGCGGCTTGACTGGATCGTCACCGAGGCCGGTGCGTTTACGCCGCAGGTGGTTTGAGGCCGTAGGCGCCGAGGGCAAAGAGCACGCCGACCAGCGAAGCCAGCAGCGCCTGGCGCAAGTCGTAGAGCCCGGTGCGTAGCGCCAGTTCCAGTGTGTAGCCATGCTGCAGGGCGAGAAAAGCGGCGCCCAGCGCAATGGCCAGCCAGGCGCGGCTGTGCCGGCTGCCTTGTCCCCGCTGCAGGAAACGTTCGGTGGCCACCCAGGCGATGCTGGTCTGGGCAATGGCGGCCAGCAGCAGGGCCAGCACGGCGAGGAGATAGGGGTTCATGCTTTCTGGCAGGCGGCGACGAAGCGATTCAGTGCCTCGTCGAGGGTGGCGCGGGTACAGCCGAAATTGAGGCGCAGCCAGCCCGGGGCACCGAAGTCGGCGCCGTCGGAAAGGCCCAGGCCATGCGCTTCGAAATGGGCGGCCGGCTTGCCGAGATCGAGCTGGCGAACATCGATCCAGCTCAGGTAGGTGGCTTCGACGTGACTTGTCTCGACGCCGGCGGTGGTGCCGACGACGGCTTCAACGCGGTCGCGGTTGCCGGCGAGGTAGTCGATCAACTCGCCATGCCAGTCGTCGCAGTCGCGGTAGGCGGCTTCCGTGGCGGCCAGGCCGAGAATGTTGGTGTGCGGCACGATGCCCTGCATAGCCTGGGCGAAGCGGCGACGCAGCCCGGCATCGGGAATCACCGCGAAAGCGCTGCCCAGGCCGGGGATGTTGAAAGTCTTCGACGGCGCCATCAGCGTGATGCTGCGTTGGGCGGCGTCGGGTGACAGGCTGGCAAAGGGAATGTGCCGCCGGTTGGCGTCGAGTATCAGGCCGCAGTGGATTTCGTCGGAACAGACGATCAGGTCGTTTTGCTCGGCGAAGTTGGCGAGGTCGACGAGTTCCTCGCGCGTCCAGCAGCGGCCGACCGGGTTATGCGGATGACAGAGCAGGAACAGGCGGCTGGCGTCGCTGACGGCCGCTTGCCGGGCGGCGCTATCCCATTGCCAGTGCTGGTCGGTGCAGGCCAGTTCGAAGCGTTTCAGCGGGCGGCCGGAGAAATGCGGCGCGGAAAGGAAGGGCGGGTAAATCGGCGTCGCCGTCAGCACCTCACCGTCGACGGCGCGGCAGGCGATGTTCAGGCCGCTGACCAGACCCGGTAGCCAGACCAGCCATTCGGCTTCAATGCGCCAGTCGTATTGGCTTTCCAGGTGAGCGAGTACTGACTCCGTCAGCGATGGCCAGGGCCCGCCATAGCCGAAAACGCCGTGTTCGATGCGCCGCTGCAAGGCGGCGATGACCGGCGGCGGTGCGGCAAAATCCATGTCCGCCACCCACAGCGGCAGGATGTCGCGACCGGCGTACTTGCCCCACTTGATGGAGTCGGAAGCGCGCCGGTCGGTGGGCTGGTCGAAAATACTCAAACTTCGAGGTGCTGATAGAGGGCGGTCGACAGATAACGTTCGCCAAAGGACGGAATGATGACGACGATCAGCTTGCCGGCGTTTTCCGGACGCTTAGCCAGTTCGAGCGCGGCCCAGGTTGCGGCGCCGGAGGAAATGCCGACCAGCAGGCCTTCTTCGGTGGCCATGCGGCGGGCGATGGCGAAGGCGTCGTCATTCTTGACGCGGATCACTTCGTCGTAGATGGCCGTATTCAGAATGGCCGGCACGAAACCCGCGCCGATGCCCTGGATCGGGTGCGGCCCCTTGGCGCCGCCCGACAAGACCGGCGAGGCATCGGGTTCGACGGCAACGATGCGGACGCCAGGCCGCCGGGCCTTGAGCACTTCACCGACACCGGTCACCGTGCCGCCGGTACCGACGCCGGAAACGAAGATGTCGACCTGGCCGTCGGTGTCGCGCCAGATTTCCTCGGCCGTCGTGTTGCGATGCACTTCCGGATTGGCCGGGTTTTCGAATTGCTGCGGGATGAAATATTTTGCATCGGCTTCGGCCATCGCCTTGGCTTTGGCGATGGCGCCGCCCATGCCTTCCGGTCCCGGTGTCAGGATCAGTTCGGCGCCGTAGGCCTTGAGCAGCAGCTTGCGCTCGCGGCTCATGGTTTCCGGCATCGTGAACGCGCACTTGATGCCGCGTGCCGCGCAGACCATGGCCAGGCCGATGCCGGTGTTGCCGGAGGTCGGTTCGAGCACGACGGTGTCCGGGCCGATCTTGCCGGCGGCGACGGCAGCATCGAGCATGGCGACGGCGATGCGATCCTTGACGCTGTGCCCCGGGTTGAAAAATTCGAGCTTGGCGGCGATCGTCGCACCAGCACCTTCAGTGATGCGATTGAGGCGAACCAGCGGCGTGTTGCCGACCAGCTCGGTAACGTTGTTGGCGATCTTCATGGGCTTCTCCCGGATTTGGTGGTGCGATTGTAGGCGAGTCAGCGCAGGCTGTGGGTGGAAACGCATGCCGCCCGGGCTTCCCCGAACAATCGGCCCTGCCCCAGACGGGCGCCCAGTTGGCGGGCTTGCGCAAACTCGCCGGCCTGGCTGATGTCGCTGACATGGATTTTCGCCGGGCAGTCCTGACCGATTTCGCTCAGGGCGCCCAACGGTCGTTTGATGATGTCGACGGCGAACAGTTCAGGATGTTCGCCATCGCCGGTTAGGGCAATGCGATAGCCGCGTGCCCGGTAATTGTTCACCGCATCGGCCAGACGCTGGTCGTCGAGCAGCGGGCCGCTGGCCAGTTCGAGAACGAGATCGTCGGGGGCCAGACCGCAACGCTTGAGGACCGCCTCGAACACCAGGCCGTGCCGGGCCGGCACGGCCAGTAGATGGCGCGGATGCACCGACAGTTGCAGGTAGCCGCCGGCATGGCGGCGCTGGGCGAGAAAATTGAGGGCGTGCAGGGTGCGGCACAGGCGGTCGAATTGGACCACGGCTTCGGCTGTCTGGCAGGCGGCATAGGCCTCTTCGGCGGTGATGGCCGCGCCGTCATCGCGGCTGGCGGCGAGAAAAGCCTGGTGGCCGACGACCTGCCCGCTTTCGATGTCAACGATGGGCTGGAACAGTGAGCGCAGGCGCAGGCCGTCATGCCAGGCGGCAGCGCCCGCGCCGTCGCCATACAGCGTGCTGTCGCCGGCGGTATCGGTACTGTTGAAATAACGGATCAGGTCGGTCAGCGGCATGCTTTTATTTTTTCAGGTAGATCTGGTCGAAGCTGCCGCCGTCCGCAAAGTGGGTCTTTTGCGCCTTTCCCCAGCCGCCGAAGGTGTCGTCGATGGTGACCAGTTTGAGCTTGGGGAACTGCGCGGCGTATTTGGCGGCAATCTTGCTGTCGCGCGGCCGGTAGTAATGTTTTGCCGCGATGTTCTGGCCTTCCTCGGAATACAGGTAGTCGAGATAGGCCTGGGCGGTCAGCCGTGTGCCGCGCTTGTCGACCACCTTGTCGACGACGGCAACCGGCGGTTCGGCGAGGATCGACAGGCTGGGCGCGACGATCTCGAACTTGTCCTTGCCGATTTCATTGACCGCCAGTTGGGCTTCATTTTCCCAGGCAATCAGCACGTCGCCGAGGCCGCGTTCGACAAAAGTCGTGGTCGAGCCGCGGGCGCCGGAATCGAGTACCGGCACGTTCTTGAAGATCGCGGTGACCAGTTCCCTGGCCTTCTGTTCGTTGCCACCCGGCTGCTTCAGCGCCCAGGCCCAGGCCGCCAGGTAGTTCCAGCGGGCGCCGCCGGAGGTCTTGGGATTCGGCGTGATGACGGCGATGCCGGGGCGGGCCAGATCGTTCCAGTCGCGGATGGCCTTTGGATTGCCCTTGCGTACCAGGAAAACGATGGTCGAGGTATAGGGGGCGGAGTTGTGCGGGAAGCGCTTTTGCCAGTCGGCCGGAATCAGGTGGCGTTCAGCCAGCGCATCGAGATCGGAACCCAGGGCCAGAGTCACGACATCGGCTTCCAGGCCGTCGGCCACCGAACGCGCCTGCTTGCCGGAACCGCCGTGCGACTGGCGGATATTGATGCTTTGCCCGGTCTTGCCCTGCCAGTACTTGCCGAAGGCGGCGTTGAAATCCTTGTACAGCTCGCGCGTCGGGTCGTAGGAGACGTTGAGCAGGCTCATCTGGGCAAAGGCATTGCCCAGCGTCAAGGCGGTGATGAGGACCGCAGAAAAAACCTGTTTGCGCATGAAAAACTCCCGTCAATCGAGTCAGAACTCGGAATGACGGGAGTATAGGCTGGCCGGGCTTATTCAGTGAAAGAAGGAATTTTCACTAATAAATAGCCGCTGGGAATTAGCCGAGAAAAAGCTTGTAGGCCGGATTCTGGCTTTCGTCCCAATGGGCGTAGCCAAGATTCTTCAGGAATTCCCGGAACTGCCCCATTTCACTGCCCGGAACCTGCATGCCGACCAGCACCCGGCCGTAGTCGGCACCATGGTTGCGGTAATGGAACAGGCTGATGTTCCAGCCGGCACTCATCTGGGTCAGGAAATTCATCAGGGCGGCCGGTCGCTCGGGAAACTCGAAGCGATACAGCAGTTCGCTCATGCCGTCATCGCAGACTTGCGGCGCATGGCCGCCAACCATATGGCGGATGTGGTTCTTGGCCATTTCGTCGTCGGTCAGATCGAGCGTTGGATAGCCATGCTTGACCAGTTGTTCGAGCAGCTTGTTCGACTCGTGGCGATCGGCGACCTGGATGCCGACGAAGACATGGGCTTCGCTGGCAGTGTGGTAGCGGTAATTGAATTCGGTGACGTTGCGCTTGCCGATCAGGCCGAGGAACTTCTTGTAGGCCCCGGCCTTTTCCGGCAGCGTCACGGCGAATACCGCTTCCCTTTGCTCGCCGACTTCGGCCCGTTCGGCGACGAAGCGCAGGCGGTCGAAATTCATGTTGGCGCCGGAAGTCACGGCGATCAGGTTCTTGTCCTTGAGCTTGTGCTGGCGGGCATATTCCTTGGCGCCGGCAACGGCCAGCGCGCCGGCCGGCTCGACGATCGAGCGGGTGTCCTCGAAAACGTCCTTGATCGCGGCACAGATGGCGTCGGTGTCGACCAGGATGATGTCGTCGAGGTATTCCTTGCACAGGCGGAAGGTTTCCTCGCCGACGTATTTGACGGCCGTGCCGTCCGAGAACAGCCCGACCTGCTCAAGACGAACGCGCTTGCCGGCGGCAATCGACTGTTTCATCGCGTCGGCGTCGAAGGTCTCGACGCCGATGACCTTGATTTCCGGGCGCAGGCGCTTGATGTAGGCGGCGACGCCGGCCGCCAGACCGCCGCCACCGATGGCGCAGAACACGGCGTGGATCGGCCCGCTATGGCGCGAATGCTGGCGCAGGATTTCCATGGCGACGGTGCCCTGGCCGGCGATCACTTCCGGATCGTCGAAGGGGTGCACGAAGGTCAGCTTTTCGACTTTTTCCAGCTCCAGCGCGTGGGCGTAGGAATCGTCGAAAGAGTCGCCATGCAGCACGACTTCGCCACCGCGCTGGCGCACCGCGTCGACTTTGATGGCCGGCGTCGAAGTCGGCATGACGATGACTGCCCGGCAGCCGAGCTTGGCGGCTGACAGGGCAACGCCCTGGGCGTGGTTGCCGGCCGAGGCGCAGATGACGCCGCGTTTCATTTTCTCGGCCGACAGGCTGGCGATCTTGTTGTAGGCGCCGCGCAGCTTGAAGGAGAACACCGGCTGCATGTCCTCGCGCTTCAGGATAATCTTGTTGCCGACCCGGCCGGAAAGGTTGGCGGCAAGTTCGAGTGGCGTTTCGATGGCCACGTCGTAAACCTGTGCGTTGAGAACTTTTTCGAGATAATCCGGGTGCATGGCGCGATTCATTTAGGGCAAAAGGGGGATTCTACGGGTGGAGTGGCTAAACGTCACGGCGGAATACGGCTTGGCGGGGCTGTTTGCCGGCAGTTTTCTCTCGGCGACGCTGCTGCCGGGCGGCTCGGAAGCCCTGCTCTGGGGCTTTCTCCGGCTGCATCCCGGTGAATCCGGCCTGGCCCTAGCGCTGGCCACGTTGGGCAACACGGCCGGCGGCATGACGTCCTGGTGGTGTGGCCGCTACCTGCCGCGCTGGCAGAAGCTGGAAAACCTGCCGCAGCGCGAGCGGCTCGAACGCTGGGGCAGCCCGGTTCTGCTCCTCGCCTGGCTGCCCCTGGTCGGTGATGCCCTGTGCGTCGCCGCCGGCTGGCTGCGCCTGCACTGGCTGCCCTGCTGCCTGTGCATGGCGCTCGGCAAGTTCGCCCGTTACTGGCTGGTGGCGCAGGCCGCCCTGGCCGGCTGAAGCCTGGCGCCGGGGCCGGGCAACGGCAGCGAGATCAAATTCCGGAACCTGCTGTCCTGCTCGTCAGCCGCTTGCCCCGGCCGCATGTTCCCGGGCCAGCGCCTGCTTCTGTTCGTCCTTGATCTCCTGCCATGAACGTCCGGCCTCGATGCCGGAAAGACGCGCTTCGAACTTCAGGCAGGCCCTGGCCAGGACGGCTTCGAGCCTGATGCCGCGCTCCTTCTCCAGCGCGACCACGGCATTCAGGCTGTTCCACAGCAGGTCGCCAAGTTCGTCTTCCAGATAGCAGGCGCGCTGCCGGGGTATCTCTTCGATGACCTCCTCGACCTCGTCCTGCAGCCCTTGCAGATAACTTTCCGGGCCTGAATACCAGGGATTGTTCCGGTCATACACGGCTTTGCGCCTGACGATTGCCAGCAATTTCTCGAAGTTTTCCATCGGAACCAGACAATTAACGGACCAGGCCCGATTTTGCCCGAGACAGGCGGTTGTGTCCCCGGCGCGCTTCGGCTTGCGGCTCAAGGCGAGCCGCCGGCAGGCCGCCTGAACCTTTGGCGGGAGTGCACGTCTACCTCGGCCCGCGTCTTGCGCCGCAATACGCTAAAATCCACCTTTTGACGGACCCCGGCTGCTTCCATGACTGCCCGCCTGCGCGAAATCCCCTACAACTACACCTCGTTTTCCGATCGCGAGATCGTCATCCGCCTGCTCGGCGCCGACAACTGGGCCGTACTCGACGAACTCCGTTCCGAGCGCGTCACCGGCCGTTCGGCCCGCATGCTTTACGAGGTGCTGGGCGACATCTGGGTCGTGCAGCGCAATCCCTACCTGGTCGATGACTTGCTGGCCAATCGCGAACGGCGCGATGCGCTGGTCAATGCCCTGCATCATCGCCTTTCGGAGGTTGAAAAGCGTCGTGCGGCCACCGAAGATGAAGGTCCGGAGCGTTCGGCCAAGGTCAAGCGCCTGGTCGATGCGGCACGCGACGCCGTCAACCGTTTCGCCGAGCGCTTCGGCGAAGCCCACGACCTGCGCCGCAAGGTGACGAAGATCCTGAGCAAGCACACGCGCAAGGACAATATCGCCTTCGACGGCCTGGCCCGCGTTTCGCACGTCACCGACGCGACCGACTGGCGCGTCGAATATCCTTTCGTCGTCCTTTACCCGGATACGGAAGAGGAAATCGGCCACCTGGTGCGCGGCTGTATCGAGGCCGGTCTGACCATCATTCCGCGGGGTGGCGGCACCGGTTATACCGGCGGCGCCGTGCCGTTGACGGCGAATTCGGCCGTCATCAATACCGAAAAGCTCATCGATATCGGCCCGGTCGAGGAACTGGTGCTGGCTGGCCATGAAACGCCGTACGCGACGATTCGTACCGGCGCTGGCGTCGTCACCGACCGCGTTGCGGAAGCCGCTTCGCTGGCTGGCCGTGTCTTTGCTGTCGACCCGACTTCGGCTTCCGCTTCCTGCATCGGCGGCAACATCGCCATGAATGCCGGCGGCAAGAAGGCCGTGCTGTGGGGCACGGCGCTCGACAACCTGGCCTGGTGGAAGATGGTCGACCCGGATGGCAACTGGTTGGAAGTCGAGCGCGTCAATCACAACTACGGCAAGATCCACGAGCAGGAAAACGTCGAATTCCGTTTGAAGCGTTTCGACCCGAGCGGCAAGAAGTTTCTCGGCGAGGAAATCCTGACCATGCCGGGTGCCGCCTGTCGCAAGACCGGGCTGGGCAAGGACGTCACCGACAAGTTCCTCGGCGGCGTGCCCGGCGTGCAGAAGGAAGGCACCGACGGCATCATCGTCGCGGCGCGCTGGGTGCTGCACAAGATGCCGCCGGTGACGCGCACCGTCTGCCTCGAATTCTTCGGCCAGGTGCGCGAAGCCGTGCCGGCCATCGTCGAGATCACCGATTATTTCAAGCCGGGCGGTGCCGGGCATGCGGCCGGTGTCCTGCTGGCCGGCCTCGAACACATGGACGAGCGCTATGTGAAGGCCGTCGGTTATGCGACCAAGGCCAAGCGCCATGGCCGGCCGAAGATGGTCCTGATTGGCGATCTCGTCGGTCACGACGAAAAGGCCGTGATGGCCGCCGCCTCGGAAGTCGTCCGGATGTGCAACCTGCGCGCCGCCGAAGGCTTCATCGCCGTCGATGCCGAGACGCGCAAGAAATTCTGGCTCGATCGTTCGCGCACGGCGGCCATTTCACGCCATACCAATGCCTTCAAGGTCAATGAAGACGTCGTCATTCCGCTGCCGCGCATGGGCGATTACTGCGACGGCATCGAACGCATCAACATCGAGCTGTCCACGCAGAACAAGCTGGCCCTGTGCGATGCGCTGACCGCCTTCTTCCAGGGCGACCTGCCCTTGCATCGTGGCGACACGACGCTCGATACCAATGTGCTGCTCGGCGATCGTCGCCAGGCGGCGCTCGATTACATCGCCGCCGTCCGCCTGCGCTGGGAATGGCTGCTCGACAACCTCGACCTGCCGCTGGCCGAAGCCGAATCGCGCTTCCTCTCCTATGGCGTACAGGCCGGCGAACTGACCAACAAAGCCGCCGATCCGAGGCTCTTTCACCGTCTGCAGGATTATTCGGTACGCGTCTCGTGGAAGCAGGAACTGCACGCCCGCCTGGCCAAGATTTTCGACGGCGGCGTCTATCGCCCGATCCTCGAGCGCCTTGAGGCGATCCATAAGGAAGTGCTGCGCGGCCGCGTCTTCGTCGCCCTGCACATGCATGCCGGCGACGGCAACGTGCATACCAACATCCCGGTCAATTCCGACAATTACGAGATGTTGCAGACGGCCAACAAGGCGGTCGAGCGCATCATGCATCTGGCGCGTTCGCTGGATGGCGTGATTTCCGGCGAACACGGCATCGGCATCACCAAGCTGGAATTCCTGACCGAAGCCGAAATCGCGCCCTTCCGCGCCTACAAGCAGAAGGTCGATCCGCACAACCATTTCAACAAGGGCAAACTGATGCCCGGCGGCGACATGAGCAAGGCCTATACGCCGTCCTTCAGCCTGCTCGGTACCGAATCGCTGATCATGGAACAGTCGGAAATCGGCAAGATTTCCGACATGGTCAAGGACTGCCTGCGCTGCGGCAAATGCAAGCCGGTGTGCTCGACGCATGTGCCGCGCGCCAATCTGCTTTACTCGCCGCGCAACAAGATTCTCGCCACGTCGCTGCTGGTCGAGGCCTTCCTCTACGAAGAGCAGACCCGGCGCGGCATTTCGCTGAAGCATTTCGATGAATTCAACGATGTCGCCGACCATTGCACGGTCTGCCACCGCTGCGTCAAACCCTGCCCGGTGGACATCGATTTCGGCGATGTCTCGGTGGCGATGCGCAACTTCCTGCGCAAACAGAAAAAGAAGCGCTTCAGTCCCGGCACTTTCGCGGCGCTGACTTATCTGAATCTCAAGGATCCGGCGACCATCAAGCTGATGCGTTTCGGCATGATGGACTTCGGTTTCAAGGCCCAGCGCCTGGCGCACCGGGTGGCCAAGGCCCTCGGTCTGACCCAGGACAGCCGCCAGCACCCGCCGGCGACGCTGGGGGCGCCAACGGTCAAGACCCAGGTCATCCATTTCCTCAACCGGCCGATGCCGGGCAACCTGCCCAAGCGCACCTCGCGCGCCCTGCTCGATATCGAGGACGACAAGGTCATCCCGGTCATCCGCAATCCGCACAAGACGACGGAAGAATCGGATGCCGTCTTCTACTTCCCGGGTTGCGGCTCGGAGCGCCTGTTCTCGCAGGTCGGCCTGGCCACCCAGGCGATGCTCTATGAAGTCGGTGCGACCACCGTGCTGCCGCCGGGCTACCTGTGCTGCGGCTATCCGCAGACCTCCTCGGGCGATGAGGACAAGGGCCAGAAGATCACCACCGATAACCGCGTGCTCTTCCACCGCGTCGCCAACACCCTGAATTATCTCGACATCAAGACGGTGATCGTCTCCTGCGGTACCTGCATGGATCAGTTGCAGAAATACCAGTTCGAGAAAATCTTCCCGGGCTGCCGCCTGCTCGACATCCACGAGTACCTGATGGAAAAGGGCGTCAAGCTGCAGGGGGTCGAAGGCACCCGCTACATGTACCACGATCCCTGCCACACGCCGATGAAGGTCTATGCGCCGCTCGCCGTGACCAAGGCCCTGATGGGCCAGGACGTGCCGCTGACTGACCGCTGCTGCGGCGATGCCGGCTCCTTCGCCTATGCGCGGCCGGACATCGCGACCCAGGTCAAATTCCGCAAGCAGGAAGAGATCGAAAAGGGGGCGACGGCCTTGCGGGCCGACGGTTTCAAGGGCGACGTGAAGATCCTGACCTCCTGCCCGGCCTGTTTGCAGGGGCTTTCCCGCTATGACGACGATGCCGGCACCCAGGCCGATTACATCGTGGTCGAGATGGCCAAGCACCTGCTCGGCGAAAACTGGGCGGCGCAGTATGTCGACCGGGCCAACCACGGGGGCATCGAGCGGGTATTGCTGTAAAGCAGGGGGGCATGAAAGCGCAGCTTGCGGGATTGCCTCTCTGATGTAATGCTAGTCACATGACTGGAGTGACGGACATGGACAACGGCGACAAGGCCTGTGAATTATGTACGGCGGCGGGAGGGGTTCTCCTTTGGGAATCTCCCTGCTGTCGCATCGTGCGTGTGATGGATGCGCAATACCCCGGTTTTTGCCGGGTCATCTGGACCGCGCATGTGCGCGAAATGACCGACCTCCCTGTCGAACAGCAGCAAGCCTTGATGCAGGTGGTGTTCGCCGTCGAAGCCGTGGTTCGTGCTTTGTTCCAGCCGCATAAGATCAATCTCGCCTCTTTCGGCAACATGGTGCCGCATATGCACTGGCATATCATTCCCCGCTGGCTGGATGACCAGCATTTTCCCGAGCCGATCTGGGGGGCGGCTCAGCGCGCCGGCCGGGCGGCCCGCCCCGTCGTCGATGATGCGACGCTGAGTCAGGCCTTGGCGCGCGCCCTTGCCACCGTCGTCACCCGTACGGGAAATCCATCATGACCAGCGTGACAGAATTGTCGTTTCCCAATCGACAGAGCGGCATGGATTATCTTTCCCAGTTGCCGCTGGTCAATCCGCTCCTCGCCGAGCAGCAGCTTATCCGCTTTCTCGATGCCCTGTTGGCGGGGCCGCCTGAACCGGGTGTCTTACTCGCGTTGCTCGAACAGGCGCGGGCACCGATCTGTTTCGTCGAAGAGGAAATGGCGCGGCGCTATCACAACAAGCCGCTGGTTCTGGCTGACGAAGAAGAAGCTTGCTTCCAGCAGGTGGTTTCCGTGTGGCGCAAGATGGGCAAGGCCTACGCCTTATGTGCCCGCCTTGAGGAGCCCGCTCACGAGAACCCGCAGTATGCCGGTCTGATGGCGATGATTCTGCATCGCTGCCTGTATTACACCGGCATGATCATTCTCGAGCATTACCGGGCGCGCCGGGAATTGCCGGCCGGAATCTGGATGGAACTGCACGGTTACTACGAAACCGCCGAAGAATGGGGCATCGCCTATACGCCGGTCCAGGATGCCCTGGAAAGCAGCCTGCAGGCGACCCATTGTGCGGCAGCCTACACTACCTTGCTGCTGATCGAGATTGCCAGTCCGTACAGCAACAGCGTGCGGAATCTGAACCTCATCCGTCGTTGGGCGGGCCTTTGGGCGCCCTTGGTTTCCCTTCATGCGCTGGACGATGATCTTGAAGTGCCACCCTATATCGTCGAGTTGATGAAGGATTCCCCATTGCATCCGTGTTCGGTGGCGGACAGCCCGGGCCGCGATGCGCGCCAGCTGGACACGACGCGGCTGGGTTTGCAGATCAACCACATGCTGAGTCAGTTGCGGCAGCGCATCACCCCTTCCCAGCTCGGTCTCGGCGAGGAAACCAGCGGCCATGTCATCGAATTGCTCGAACATCTCTCCCGGCCCTGGAGCCAGTCCGCGTCACCGCGCAAATTCCGGCGTTACCCGAGCGAGGGGGTGGCCCGGGTGGCGCTCGGCTTCGAGGCGATGCATTTTTGTGTGACCGGCCAGTCGTTCGAGCAGCCCGATGCGGCGCGCGCCTATTCGCGGGAAGAGTTCGACCAGCTCTTCACCTTCCGGGACCGGGCCGACCCGGGGCAGGCATTGAGTATCAAACCGCAGATCAGTTTCCCGGTCGACGAGTGGTTGGTGATCAACCACTCGGCCAACGGCTTTCGTCTGGCCCGCAGTTGTGCCGGGCAGAAAATCGCGCATGGCCAGTTGATGGTGGTTTGCCCGCATGATGGCGAGCATTTCCTGCTCGTGTACGCAACCTGGCTGATGCAGGAGGCAGATGGCGGCTTGATTGTCGGCGTTGCCACCTTACCCGGCATGCCGCAAGGGGTCGGCGTGCGCTATGCCGAGAAAGGCAATGCCGCCCATCAGCGCTTCGTCCGTGCCTTCCTGCTGCCAGCGGTGCCGGTGGTGCGCGAAGAGGGCTCGATCGTTCTGCCGTCCGGTCTCTACCAGGCCAGTCGCGTACTCGAAGTCGCCGCTGGCGAGGAGGTCTGGCAGCTACGCCTGAAACATATTTTGCAGCGTGGCGTCGATTTTGATCGCATCAGCTACGACAGCCTTTGATGCGGCGTACCGCCGGTGTCTGGCGAGTGCGCTAAACTAGCGCCCTCATCAAGGAGGAAGACATGGCTGGCATGGATAGTGAAACGCCGATTCCGAATGAAGTCAGACTGCATCAGAAGTCCCGCCGCTTGGAACTGGTCTACGCCACTGGCGAGACCTTCTCGCTGGATTTCGAATATCTGCGGGTCTATACGCCCTCGGCCGAAGCGCGCGGCCACGGTCCCGGCCAGGAGACCTTGCAGACCGGCAAGCGCGAGGTCGTTCTTGAACGCCTCGAGCCGGTCGGGAACTACGCCTTGCGCCTGGTCTTTTCCGACGGCCACGACAGCGGCTTGTATTCCTGGGACCTGTTGTACAACCTGGGCCAGCATCACGACGAACTCTGGACCGACTATCTGAAGCAGATCGAAGCGCAGGGCCTGTCCCGCGATGTCGATACCTCTTCGCGTCCGGCCGCCGGCGGTAGCTGCGGTCACCATCACTGAAATCATGACAAAAGACACTACACATTTTGGTTACGAAACCGTAGCCGAGCAGGAAAAGGCCCGCCGCGTCGCCGAGGTTTTCGATTCCGTGGCCAGCCGCTACGACCTGATGAACGATCTGATGTCGGGCGGCATGCACCGCCTGTGGAAGTCCTTCACCATCGCCCGCAGCGGTGTCCGCGAAGGTTCCCGTGTCCTTGACGTGGCGGGTGGCACCGGTGATCTGTCGCTGGCTTTTGCCAAACGCGTCGGTAACAGCGGCCAGGTCTGGCTGACCGACATCAATAACGCGATGCTGGCCCGCGGGCGCGATCGCTTGCTCGACAAGGGCTACTTGGTGCCAGCCGCGCAGTGCGATGCCGAAAAGCTGCCTTTCCCTGATGATTGGTTCGATTGCGTGACCGTCGCCTTCGGCTTGCGCAACATGACGCACAAGGATGCCGCACTGGCCGAGATGTATCGTGTGCTGCGCCCGGGCGGGCGTTTGCTGGTGCTCGAATTTTCCAAGATCTGGAAGCCGCTGGCGCCGGTTTACGATTTTTATTCCTTCCAGGTTATCCCGCGCGTTGGCCAGTTGGTCACCCATGATGCGGACAGCTACCGCTATCTTTCGGAGTCGATCCGTATGCATCCCGGTCAGGAAGAACTGAAATCCATGATGGAAGAGGTCGGCTTCGAGAAAGTCGAATATTTCAACCTGGCGCTCGGTGTTGTTGCGCTGCACCGCGGTTTCAAGTTCTAGGCTGGCGTTGGCGAATAACTGATGTTTGATGCAATGATCACTGCCGCGTTGAATCACCTGGTGCAGGGCGAGCCGTGGGCCGGCGAGCGCTTGCGCGCCCATAGTGGGGCCCAGGCGCTGATCCGGGCCGGTTTCGTCGATGTGCATCTGGTGGTTGATGGGGCGGGCTTGTTTGCGCCAGGTTCGGCGACGCAAACGGCGGCGGTGACGATTACCCTGCCGGCCGATACTCCCTTCCGCTTGCTGACCGACCGGAGCAGTCTGTTCCAGTCCACCAAGCTTTCCGGTTCGGCTGATTTCGCCGAAGCCCTGGCCTTCGTTTTTCGCAATCTGCGGTGGGATGTCGAGGCCGATCTGGCCCGGGTGGTCGGTGACATTGCGGCCCGGCGTCTGGCGATGGCGGGCCAGACGATGCTGCAGCAAGGCCGAACGACGAGCCGACGGCTGTGGCGTAATCTCGCCGAGTACGCCAGCGAGGATGCCGACTGGCTGGCGCCGCGCCGCGAAGTGGAAGCTTTCGGACGGGCCGTCGATAGTCTGCGCGATGATCTGGCACGCTTGGAAAAGCGTCTGGAGCGCCTGTGAACTATTCGCGGGGGATAAAAAAGGGCAGCCGAAGCTGCCCTTTTTATTGACCGATGTTCCGGCCTTAGTGAGTCACCTTACGCAGGTGCTGAATGGCGTGTAGCTGAGCAATCGCCTGGGCCAGTTCAGCTTCGGCAGCAGCGTAGTCGACGTCGGTCTGGCGATTGGCCAGAGCTTCTTCGGCCCGCTTCTTGGCATCCAAGGCCTTGGCTTCATCCAGATCATGAGCCCGAATGGCCGTATCGGCCAGTACAGTAATCATGTCCGGCTGAACTTCCAGCATGCCACCGGAGACATAGACCAGCTCGAATTCGCTTTGGTCCGGCACCCGCAGACGAATGGTGCCGGGCTTGATGCGGGTGAGCAGCGGCGTATGGTGCGGCAGAATACCCAACTCGCCGGATTCGCCAGGAAATATGCCAATCTCTACCAGGCCGGAGAAAATGGATTCCTCGGCACTGACGACATCACAATGAACAGTCATAACCATCGCTGGCTCCTATGCTGATACGACATTACTGCAGGGTCTTGGCCTTTTCGATGGCTTCTTCGATGCCGCCGACCATGTAGAACGCTTGTTCCGGCAGGTGATCATATTCGCCATCACAAATGCCCTTGAAGCCCTTGATCGTATCCTTGAGGCTGACGTACTTGCCCGGCGAGCCGGTAAACACTTCAGCAACGTGGAACGGTTGCGACAGGAAACGCTGGATCTTGCGAGCGCGGGAAACGGCCAGCTTGTCTTCGGGAGACAGTTCGTCCATACCCAGAATCGCGATGATGTCACGCAGTTCCTTGTACTTCTGCAGGTTCATCTGCACGGCACGGGCGACCTGGTAGTGCTCTTCGCCGACGACTTGCGGGTCGAGCTGGCGCGAGGTGGAATCGAGCGGATCGACGGCCGGGTAGATACCCAGGGAGGCGATGTCACGCGACAGCACGACGGTGGAGTCCAAGTGCAGGAAGGTGGTAGCCGGGGACGGATCGGTCAAGTCATCGGCAGGCACGTAAACGGCCTGGATGGAGGTGATCGAGCCAACCTTGGTCGAGGTGATACGTTCTTGCAGACGGCCCATTTCTTCGGCCAGCGTCGGCTGGTAGCCCACGGCGGAAGGCATACGGCCGAGCAGTGCGGACACTTCGGTACCGGCCAGCGTGAAGCGGTAGATGTTGTCGACGAAGAACAGAATGTCGCGGCCATCATCACGGAAACGCTCGGCCATGGTCAGACCGGTCAGGGCGACGCGCAGACGGTTGCCCGGCGGCTCGTTCATCTGACCGAACACCATCGCAACCTTGGAGTTGCTCAGGTTGTCGAGGTCGATAACCTTGGCGTCAGACATTTCGTGATAGAAGTCGTTACCTTCACGAGTCCGCTCACCCACACCGGCAAACACGGACAGACCCGAGTGTTGCTTGGCGATGTTGTTGATCAGCTCCAGCATGTTAACCGTCTTGCCGACGCCGGCGCCGCCGAACAGGCCGACTTTGCCGCCCTTGGCGAACGGGCAGATCAGGTCGATAACCTTGATGCCGGTTTCGAGCAGATCAACGGAGGACGACAGTTCGTCGAACTTCGGTGCCTTGGCGTGAATCGGACGCAGTTCGTTGCCTTCGATCGGACCAACTTCGTCGATCGGGCGACCCAGCACGTCCATGATGCGACCCAGGGTACCCGGGCCGACCGGCACGGAAATCGGGGCGCCGGTGTTGTTAACCTTCATGCCACGACGCAGACCGTCGGAAGAACCCATGGCGATGGTACGAACCACGCCGTCACCCAACTGTTGCTGAACCTCAAAGGTCAGGCCTTCTTCGGCCATCCCATTGGCTTCGGCCGCATCCAGCTTGAGTGCGTCGTAGACCTTCGGCATCGCGTCGCGCGGGAAGTGGATGTCCACAACGGCGCCGATGCACTGAACGATTGAACCTTGACTCATATTCAAATCCCCAAAAATAAATTGCTTCGCGTTGGCATCAGACGGCGGCGGCGCCGCTCACGATTTCCGACAATTCCTTGGTAATCGCGGCCTGACGGGTCTTGTTGTAGACCAGCTTCAATTCACCGATAACGTTCTTGGCGTTGTCGGAAGCAGACTTCATGGCGACCATCCGGGCGGACTGCTCGGAGGCCATGTTTTCAGCCACTGCCTGATAAATCAAAGCTTCAACGTAACGGATCAGCAGATCATCGATCACCGATTTGGCTTCAGGCTCATAGACGTAATCCCAGTTCGTCTTGGACGAACCGACGGCATCGCCGGCGAGCGGGAGCAATTGCTCGAATACCGGCTCCTGCTTCATCGTGTTGATGAAGCGGTTGTAGCCGATATACAAAGCATCGATCTCACCCCGGATGTAGGCGTCGAGCTGAAGCTTGACCGGTCCGATCAGCTTTTCCAGGTGCGGTGTGTCACCGAGGCCCGTTGCATGCGAAACGATCTTAGCGCCTGCGCGCTGCATGAAACCGAAGCCCTTGTTGCCGATACAGGTCGCCTGAAACTTTTTGCCCTGAGCATCAAATTCCTTCATCTTGGTAATTGCCAGACGCAGGAGATTTGAGTTCAGACCGCCGCACAGACCCTTGTCGGAGGTGATCAGAACCAGGCCAACATTGGCCTGTTCGCGATTCACCAGGAACGGGTGCTTGTACTCGGTCAAAGCATGAGACAGGTTGGCTGCAACGCGCCGGATCTTCTCGCCGTAGGGTCGGGCGGCCCGCATCCGGTCCTGCGCTTTGCGCATTTTGGAGGCGGCCACCATTTCCATGGCCTTGGTGATCTTGCGCGTGTTTTCGACGCTCTTGATCTTGTTGCGAATTTCCTTGCCGCTAGCCATGGCTATCTCCTAGATCAGGCCCAGCTGCTCTTGAAAGCCTGGATGCCGGCGGCGAGAGCCTTTTCGGTATCAGCGCTGAGGTCTGCAGTCGTTTCCATGGTGTTCATGACAGCGGCGCAGCTCGTCTTCAGATAGCCGATCATGGCCTTTTCGCATTCCAGAGCACGCTTGACTTCGACATCATCGAAGTAGCCCTTGTCAGCTGCGTACAGCGTGACGGCCATTTCGGAGATGCTCATCGGAGCGTACTGGGCTTGCTTCATCAGCTCGGTGACCAGACGGCCGCGTTCCAGCTGCTTGCGGGTCGATTCGTCGAGATCGGAAGCAAACTGCGCGAAGGCAGCCAGTTCGCGGTACTGAGCCAGGGCCAGACGGACACCGCCGCCGAGCTTCTTGATCAGCTTGGTCTGGGCAGCACCACCGACGCGGGACACGGAAATACCGGCGTTGATCGCGGGACGGATACCGGCATTGAAGAGGTCGGTTTCCAGGAAGATCTGGCCGTCGGTAATGGAAATCACGTTGGTCGGCACGAAAGCGGAAACGTCACCAGCTTGCGTTTCGATCACCGGCAGAGCCGTCAGAGAACCGGTCTTGCCCTTGACTTCGCCATTGGTCAGCTTCTCGACCCAGGCTTCGGAAACGCGAGCGGCGCGTTCCAGCAGACGGGAGTGGAGATAGAAGACGTCGCCCGGATAGGCTTCGCGGCCCGGCGGACGGCGCAGCAGCAGGGAAACCTGACGGTAGCCCCAAGCTTGCTTGGTCAAATCGTCATAAATGATCAGGGCATCTTCACCGCGGTCGCGGAAGTATTCACCCATCGTGCACCCGGAGTACGGAGCGATGTATTGCAGCGCGGCCGATTCGGAAGCGGAAGCAGCAACCACCACGGTGTATTCCATGGCGCCGTTTTCTTCGAGCTTGCGCACGACGTTGGCGATGGTCGAAGCCTTTTGACCGATAGCGACATAAATACAGAAGAGGTTCTTGCCCTTCTGGTTGATGATCGCATCGACGGCGACGGCGGTCTTGCCGGTCTGGCGGTCGCCAATGATCAGTTCGCGTTGACCGCGACCGACCGGAACCATGGCATCGACGCACTTCAGACCGGTTTGCACCGGCTGCGAAACCGACTTACGCCAAATAACGCCCGGCGCGACCTTTTCGATCTTGTCGGTCAGCTTGGCATTGATCGGACCCTTGCCGTCGATCGGCTGGCCCAGGGAGTTGACCACGCGGCCGAGCAGTTCCGGGCCAACGGGCACTTCCAGAATGCGACCGGTCGTCTTGACGATGTCGCCTTCGGTGATGTGCTCGTATTCGCCAAGGATAACGGCGCCGACGGAGTCGCGTTCGAGGTTGAGCGCCATGCCGAAGGTGTTGCCGGGGAATTCCAGCATTTCGCCTTGCACAACGTCTTGCAAACCATGCACGCGGACAATACCGTCAGTGACGGAAACCACCGTGCCCTGCGTACGCACTTCCGATGCGTCTTGCAGGTTCTGGATTTTGCTCTTGATCAGTTCAGAAATTTCGGAAGGATTCAACTGCATGAAATTCTCCTAGTGGTTCAGCGCCGTTGCCATCGCGTCAAGTTTGCCGCGGACTGAAACATCCAGCATCTGGTCGCCAACGATGACCTTGATACCGCCGATCAGCTTGG
This sequence comes from Pseudomonadota bacterium, assembly GCA_018261905.1. Classification (GTDB taxonomy): domain Bacteria; phylum Pseudomonadota; class Gammaproteobacteria; order Burkholderiales; family Rhodocyclaceae; genus Azonexus. The sequence goes on from JAGTRU010000031.1 coordinate 43,120, forward strand.
GATCGATCGCTACCGTGGTTTCGAGTTTGGTCTTGAAGACCGCTTCGAGCTGGGGAATCAGAGCTTTGACCTGTTGGTCGTCAATCGGGAAGGCCGAAATGATTTCGGCTTGCTTGGTACCTTCTTCGGCCCGTTTGTATTGCTCAAACAGGGCGGCGATTTCGGGCAACAGTCCGAGACGATTATTGTCGGAAAGCAGCTGGATGAAGTTCGAGGACTCCGCATCGACTGCCGCGTTGCCCGATGTATAGGCAGCCTTGAAAAGTTCGACCAGTTGCGGGGCAGCGACATTGGGGTCGCCAATGGCCGCATTGACCTCGGAATTGCCGGCAACCTGGGCGAACACGGCGACGCGTTCAGCCCAAGAAACCAGATTGCCGCTTTCCTTGGCCACGCGGAACAGGGCTTCGGCGTAAGGCCGGGCGACAGTGACGGATTCGGCCATGGCTTACAGATCCTGTTTCAGCGTGCCCAGCATGTCAGCATGCACGGACGCATTGATTTCCTTGCGCAGAATCTTCTCGGCACCGGCAACCGCCAGTTCGGCGACGCGCTCACGCAGTTGCTGCTTGGCACGTTCGACTTCCTGTTCGATTTCGGACTTGGCACCAGCAACCACCTTGTCGGCTTCGACTTTGGCGTTGCCCTTGGCTTCCTCGACGATTTGCTGCGCACGCTTTTCGGCTTGGGCTACCAGTTCGGCAGCCTTGCCCTTGGCTTCACGCAGTGCTTCGGCGGAGCGCTTGGCAGCGATCTCCTGCTCGTGCTTGCCGCGTTCGGCTGCGGACAGACCTTCTGCGATTTGAGCCTGACGGTCAGCCATCGCCTTTTGCAGCGGCGGCCAAACGAACTTCATCGTGATCCAGATGAAGAGCCCAAACCAGATTGCCTGTCCAATAAGTGTAGCGTTGATATTCACGCTAACCTCCTGGTTATAAGGGTTTCAGGGGCGCGGATTAGTGCGACAGCAGAGCCAGGAACGGATTTGCGAAGAGCAGGAACAGAGCGATACCAACACCGATCATGGTCACGGCGTCGAGCAGACCGGCGACGATGAACATCTT
>JAGTRU010000032.1 GCA_018261905.1 Pseudomonadota bacterium
TGGCACCCCGTTCTTCAGCACCCAGGTGGTTGTAGGTAGTCGTCATTGCTCTGCACTCTCGGTAATCAAGGAGTGTTGCACTTCACTCTTGAGACCGCCTAGCCAAAGAAAAGGCGACCCCAGGGTCGGCGCCCCCTTCGGGGGTCCCTTGCGCTACTCGAAACCGGCGGGGGCTGCGGAACTCGGCCCTGCGGGCCTCAAACAGTCCTCGCCCTTTTTCCGCCGTTTTCTGCGTTGCTCAGCGCCTCCCATGGGGGCCCGAGAAGCGTCACGTACCGACGGCTCGGCCCAGGAAGTAAAGACATCTGTTATTAGCGAATCACTCGAAAAAGCCAATAACCGTTTCAGCAAGTTAAACCGAGACGCCTTTCCGGGCCCCTTGAGAGGTGCTGAGCAACGCAGGCTGGCCGGGGGCTTTCGGCTTGCGTTGTCTGAGCCGCAGGCGAGTTTAGCAAGCCGCCCGGACTGCCGAGTAGCGCAAGGAACCCGCGCAGCGGGCACCGACCCAGGGTCGCCTTCTTCTTTGGCTACTTTCTTCTTGGCGAAGCAAGAAGAAAGTACGCCCGCCCGCAAGGCGGAACCCCAAGCAAATTAAAAAGACCAGAGACAAAATCATGAGCGACCTTATTCAAGAACTCAGCAAACGCCTGCCAGCCCATCAGGTCATCACCGATGACCTGCGCCTCCTCGCCTACGGCACCGACGCCAGCTTCTACCGCCTGACCCCGGAAGTCATCGCCGTCATCGAATCGGAAGCCGAGCTCCAGGCGGTTCTGCGAGCAGCCCGACAAAACAACCGCCCCATCACCTTCCGCGCCGCCGGCACCAGTCTCTCCGGCCAGGCCATCACCGATGGCGTGCTGGCCCTGATCGGCGAAGGTTTTGCCACCTGCGAAATCAATACCGATGCCAGCCAGGTCAAGGTCGGCCCCGGCATCATCGGCGGCGAGGTCAATCGCCGCCTCGCCCCATTCGGCCGCAAGATCGGTCCCGATCCGGCCTCGATCAACGCCTGCAAGATCGGCGGCATCGCTGCCAACAACGCTTCCGGCATGTGCTGCGGCACGGCCCAGAACAGTTACCGGACGCTGGCCGGGATGCGCGTCATGCTGGCTGACGGCAGCTTGCTTGATAGCGAGGATCACAAAAGCGTCGCCGCCTTTTCGCAAAGCCATGCCGTACTGCTTGGCGAACTCGAACGCCTCGGCCGCAATACGCGCGCCAACACCAAACTCGCCGAACGCATCCGCCACAAGTTCAAGATCAAGAACACCACCGGCTACAGCCTCAATGCACTGGTCGACTACGAAGACCCGATCGATATCCTGGTCCACCTGATGATCGGCTCGGAAGGCACGCTCGGCTTCATTGCCAGCATCACCTACAACACCGTCGTCGAAGATCCGTTCAAGGCCAGCGCCCTGGTTTTCTTCCCGGATATCCGCACCGCCTGCGAGGCGGTAATTCGCCTCAAGCCGCAACCGGTGTCAGCCGTCGAGCTGCTCGACCGCCCGGCCCTGCACTCGGTCGAGAACAAGCCCGGCCTGCCGGCGATCATGCGCCAACTCGGCGAAGAGGCGGCGGCGCTGCTCATCGAAGTGCGCTCGGCGACGGCCGCCGGCATCGACGAAAAGATCGCCGCCGTGCATGCGGCGATGGATGGCATCGCCACCGTCGAGCCGATGACTTTCTCGACCGACCCTGCGACCTGCGAGATGTACTGGAAAGTACGCAAGGGCACCTTCCCATCGGTCGGTGCCATGCGCCGCACCGGCACGACGGTGATCATCGAGGATGTCGCCTTCCCGATCGCCACTCTGGCCGATGCGACGCTCGACCTGCAAGCCCTGCTCCGCCACCACGGCTACCACGAGGCGATCATTTTCGGCCACGCGCTCGAAGGCAATCTGCATTTCGTGTTCACCCAGGATTTCGGCGACCCGGCCGAGGTCGAGCGCTACGCCCGTTTCATGGAAGACATCTGCGAACTGGTGGTCAACAAGTACGACGGTTCGCTGAAAGCTGAACACGGCACCGGCCGCAACATGGCGCCTTTTGTCGAAATGGAATGGGGCAAGGAAGCAGCCGACCTGATGCGCCGGATCAAAACCCTGTTCGATTCGGAAAACCGCCTCAACCCCGGCGTCATCCTCAACGACAACCCGGCCGCCCACCTCGAAAACCTGAAGCCGATGCCGGCCGCCGAGGACATCGTCGATCGCTGCATCGAATGCGGCTTCTGCGAACCGCTTTGTCCGTCGCACCTGCTGACCTTGAGCCCGCGCCAGCGCATCGTCAGCTGGCGCGAACTATCGCGCCGTGCCGCCAGCGGCGAAGCGCCCGGCGAACTGGGCGAGGCTTATCTCTATCAGGGCCTCGACACCTGCGCCGCCTGCGGCCTGTGCTCGACGGCCTGCCCGGTCGGCATCAACACCGGCGACCTGACCCGGCGCCTGCGCGGCCGCAATCTCGGCACTACCAGCCGGGCCATCAATGCCTGGACCGGCGAGCATTTCGGCACCCTGGCCGGCGCTTCGCGTCTTGGCCTGAAAGTCGGCCATGCGATTTCCGGCGTGCTTGGCGACAACTTCCTCGGCCGCCTTTCCGGCGGCGCCTGGAAGAAAGACATGCCGCACGTCGGCAAAGCCCCTCTGGCAAGAACCAGCCAGGGCGACCCGGTGGTCTATTTTCCGACCTGCGGCGGCCGCATCTTCGGCCCCTCGGCCAACGGCGAAGCCCAACTCGGCGACGTGATCAGCGAGTTGCTGGTCCGCGCCGGTTACGCGCCGATCCTGCCGGAAGACTTCGACCAATTGTGCTGCGGCCAGATGCTGGCCAGCAAGGGCATGGCCGCCGAGGCCGACGCCATGTCGCAAGGACTGGAAGCGGCATTGATGAAGGCTTCCGACAACGGCCGCTACCCGGTGATCATGGATGCCAGCGCCTGCTCGGTGCGCATGCAGGAGCAGTTGGCCGGCCGACTCAAGCTCTATGACTTCCACGAATTCGCCCACGACGCATTGCTGCCGCGCCTGATGATCAACAAGCAGCCCGGCCCGATCGCCCTGCATGTCAATTGCAGCGTCCGCCGCAGCGGCTCGGATGCCAAGCTGAAAAAGGTTTTGGCCGCCTGTGTCGAGCAGATCGTCGAACCGGCTGGCGTCACCTGTTGCGGCTTTGCCGGTGACCGCGGCTTCGTCGTGCCGGAACTCAACCGGCACGCCCTGCGCAAGATTCATGACCAATTGCCGGCCAACTGCGCTTGCGGCGTGTCTACCAACCGTACCTGCGAGATCGGCCTGACGGCCGAGAGCGGGCTGACTTACCGCTCCATCGCCTATTTGCTGGAAAAATGCAGCCGTCCCCAAGAAACATGTTGAGGATTTCCCTAACAGCAAAAGCCCGAACGAATTGCTAAGGTACTGTCCATTGACGAATCCAAGGAGAACATTCATGTACAAGAAAATTCTGGTTGCCATCGACGACAGCGAAACCTCCCGCAGCGCGCTGGCCGAAGCCCTGCACATTGCCCGCACCAGCAACGCCAAGCTCTATATCACCCACGTCGCCGACGAAACGCTATTGAGCATGCACAGCCGGACGGTATCGACCACCCTGAATTTCGACAATGCCAAGGCTGCCCTGGCCGAAGGCGGCCGTCAGCTACTCGCCGAAGCCATGCAGTCGGCAACCGGGGTCGATGCCGAAGCGCTATTGCTTGAAGCGCTCGACCGCCGGGTTTCCGAAACCCTGGCAGACAAATCAAAAGAACTCGGCATCGACCTCATCGTCGTCGGCCGCCATGGCCGACGCGGCCTGGCCACCTTCATTCTCGGCTCGGTCGCCGAACAACTGGCCAAGATCGCCACCGCCTCCGTACTTCTTGTCAGGAAACACTAATGCTTGCCAACGCGCCCGATAGCACCAAGGACGAACCGCTCAGAAACGACATCCGCCACCTCGGCCGCGTGCTCGGCGAGACGGTCCGCGCCCAGGAAGGCGAAGCCGTCTTTGACATTATCGAACAGGTCCGGCAGACCGCCGTCCGCTTCGCCCGCGATGGCGACCCGGCCGCCCGCTCCGAACTGGCCGGCCTGCTCGACCCGCTGCCGCGCGACACGACGCAGGCGGTGGTCCGTGCCTTCAGCTACTTCCTGCAACTGGCCAATATCGCCGAGGACGCGCACCACAATCGCCGGCGCCGCGCCCACGATCTGGTCGGCTCGCCGCCGCGCGAAGGCAGCCTGCAGCACGCTCTCGACCAGTTGGCGGCGAGCCTGGTGGCGCCGGAAGCGGTCGCCGATTTCTTTGCCCACGCCGTCGTCGCCCCGGTACTCACCGCGCACCCGACGGAAGTGCAGCGCCAGAGCATGATCCGCAACCACCGCGAAATTGCGCAACTGCTCGAACAACGCGAACGCCAGCAACTGACCCCCGAGGAAGAAGCCGAGAACGACCTGGCGCTGGCCAATTCGGTGCTCACCCTGTGGCAGACCCGGATGCTGCGCCCGGTTCGGCTCAAGGTGCTGGACGAGGTCAAGAACGGCATCAGCTATTTCCGCGAAACCTTTTTTAGCGAACTGCCGCGCCTCTACATCCAGGCCACCCAGCAACTGCAAAAACGTTACCCGGAAAAAATCTGGGCCCTACCGCCCTTCTTCCGCGTCGGCAGCTGGATCGGTGGCGACCGCGACGGCAATCCCTTCGTCACCGCCGATATCCTGCAGGAAGCGCTGCGCCTGCAATCGGCCGCGGCCCTCAATCACTATCTCGAGGAAATCCACGAGCTGGGCGGCGAACTGCCGCTCTCCGACGTTCTGGTGCAAGTCTCTCCCGAATTGCAAACGCTGGCCGAACGCTCCCCGGACCACTCGCCACAACGCGCCGACGAACCCTACCGCCGCGCCCTGTCCGGCATCTACGCCCGCCTTGCCGCCACCGCCCGGGCTCTCGACCATGTTGAGCCGGTCCGCCATGAAATCGGCCACGCCGCGGCCTATGCCACCCCGGAAACGCTACGCGCCGATCTCAAGATCCTGGCCAACTCCCTGAAACTCAACGGCAGCGCCAACCTGGCCGGCGGCCGTTTGCGCCGCCTGCTGCGCGCCGTGCAGGTTTTCGGCTTCCACCTGGCACCAATCGACCTGCGGCAGAACTCGGAAATCCACGCTCGCAGCGTCGCCGAACTGCTGGCCGGGGCCGGCCGCTGCCCGGATTACGAGAGCCTCGACGAAGGCGAACGGATCAAGCTGCTGGTCGAGGAAATCAGCACACCGCGCCCGCTCTATTCACCCTATCTCGACTACTCCGAAGAAACCACCGGCGAGTTGGCCATCTTCTTCGCCGCCCGCGAACTGCGCGCCACCTACGGCGCCGCCGCCCTGCCCAATTTCATCATTTCCAAGACCGACGGCGTCTCCGATTTGCTCGAACTCGCCCTGCTCCTCAAGGAAGCCGGCCTGCTGCGACCGGGGCCGAAATCGCAACTCGACGTCAACATCATCCCGCTCTTTGAAACCATCGAGGATTTGCAGAAGAGCGCCGCCACCATGGCCAGCCTCTTCAAATTGCCGGCCTACCGCGAGTTAATCGCCGGCCGCGGCGACGAGCACGAAGTCATGCTCGGCTACTCCGACAGCAACAAGGATGGCGGCTTCCTGACCTCAGGCTGGGAACTGTACAAGGCGGAAATCGAGCTGACCCGCGTCTTCGCCGAACACGGCGTCCGTCTGCGCCTCTTTCACGGCCGTGGCGGTTCGGTCGGCCGCGGCGGCGGCCCCTCCTACCATGCCATCCTGGCCCAACCGGCCGGCGCCGTTTCCGGCCAGATCCGGCTGACCGAACAGGGCGAAGTCATTTCAACCAAGTACGGCGCCCCGGATACCGGTCGGCGCAACCTCGAAGTGCTGCTCGCCGCGACGCTGGAAGCCAGCCTGACCGATCACGAAAACCGCGTCGAGCCGGCCGAGCCATTCCACCCGGTGATGGACGAACTGTCGCAACGCGCCTTCGCCGCCTATCGCGACCTGGTCTATGAAACGCCGGGCTTCACTACCTATTTCCGGCAATCGACCGTGGTTTCCGAAATCGCCAGCCTGAACATCGGCAGCCGCCCGGCCTCGCGCAAACCGTCGGAACGCATCGAGGACCTGCGCGCCATTCCCTGGGTCTTTAGCTGGGCGCAATGCCGGCTGATGCTGCCCGGCTGGTATGGCTTCGGTTCCGCCGTCGACGGCTACTTGCAGGGCAAGACCGAGGGGCTGGCCACGCTGCGCCGCATGGTCAACTCCTGGCCATTCTTCAAGAGCCTGTTGTCGAACATGGACATGGTACTGGCCAAGACCGATCTCGCCATTGCCTCGCGCTATGCCGAACTGGTCGGCGATAGTGAACTGCGCACCCGCATTTTCGGCCGGATCAAGGGCGAGTGGGAGCTGACCAAGAAGCACCTGCTGGCCATCCTCGAACAGGACGAATTGCTGGCCGACAATCCACTGCTCAAACGCTCGTTGCAACTGCGCGCCCCCTACATGGACCCGCTCAACCACCTGCAGGTCGAACTGCTGCACCGTCACCGGGCCGGCGAAACCGACGAACGGGTGGCGCGCGGCATCCACCTGACGATCAACGGCATCGCTTCCGGATTGCGCAACAGCGGTTAAAATCCGGGCATGCCTACCATCAAAAAACGTACCGTATTTTTCGTTTCCGACGGCACCGGCCTGACCGCCGAAGCCCTCGGTCACAGTCTTCTAACCCAATTCGAGGAAGTGGAATTCAAGCAGATCCGCATTCCCTTCCTCGACACCGTCGAACAGGCCCAGGAAGCCGTCGTCCGCATCAACGCCCAGGGCGAAGTCGACGGCATGCGGCCGATCGTGTTCACGACGCTGGTCAACCAGAAACTTGCCGCCATCGTGCACCAGGCCGACGCCTTCTGCCTGTCCTATTTCGAAACCTTCCTGGCCCCGCTCGAAGCCGAACTCGGCGTCAAGTCCAGCCACACCGTCGGCCGCTCGCATGGTTCGGCCGACAGTTCGGATTACAAGAATCGCATCGAGGCGATCAATTACACCCTGGCCCACGATGATGGCATCACCGACCGCGACCTGGCCGAAGCCGATGTCATCCTGGTCGCCGTCTCGCGCTGTGGCAAGACCCCGACCTCGCTCTACCTGGCCATGCAGTTCGGCCTCAAGGCCGCCAATTTCCCGCTGATCCCGGAAGACTTCGACCGTGGCTATCTGCCGGGCACGCTGGAAAAACACCGTTCGAAACTGTTCGGTCTAACCATCCAGCCGGAACGCCTCCACCATATCCGCGAAGAACGCCGTGCCGACAGCAAGTACGCCTCACTGGCCAATTGCCGCTACGAAATCGCCGAGGCGGAAAAAATGATGCGCCGCGAAGGGATACGCTGGCTGGATTCGTCGACCAAGTCGATCGAGGAAATCTCGACGACGATTTTGCAGGAATTGAAATTGCGGTAAGGGGGAAGGCGCGGATTGGATTTGCGCCATTTTTCTAGTTGGTGGGTATAGCCCGAATTTCTGCGCCGTGCCTTCGTTCGGCGTGGTGTTCCGCCCTTGCGGGGCGTCTCACTTTTTCGCTGCGCGGAAGCTGCGCTTTCTTGTTCGCCAAGAAAATCTGGCCTGATAGGCCAGATTTCGGCGTAGCCAAAAAGTAAGCAAAAAGAAGGCGACCCTGGGTCGGTGCCCCCTTCGGGGTTTCCCTGCGCTACTCGAAACGCCGGGCGGCTGCGCAACTCGGGGCTACGCCCCTCAAACAGTGCTCGCCGAAGGCCCCCGGCGCTTCTGCGTTGCTCGGCACCTCCCAAGGGGCCCGGCAAAGCGTCTCGGCTGAACCTGTGGAAACAGTTTTTCGCTTTTTCTAGCTGTTGGCCGCAAAAAACCGATCTCAGTTCTTCTTGGGCAGAGCCATCGTTCCGTGACGCTTTTTGGGCCCCCATGAGAGGCGCTGAGCAACGCAGAAAGCGGCGGATAAAGGGCGAGGACTGTCTGAGGCCCGCAGGGCCGAGTTCCGCAGCCCCCGCCGGTTTCGAGTAGCGCAAGGGACCCCCGAAGGGGGCGCCGACCTTGGGGTCGCCTTTTCTTTGGCTACTTTCTTTTGGCGAAGCAAAAGAAAGTACGCCCGCCCGCAAGGCGGAAAACAGCGGTTAAAACCATGCCGCAGCTCCGTTTAGTCAGCAGAAAACTTAAGCTAACTTCCGCCGCACCATCTCAAACAAACAAACTGCCGCTGCCGCAGCCACATTCAGCGACTCCACCCCCCCCGGCATCGGAATCCTGACCCGCAGCCGCGCCGCGGCAATCAACTCAGCGCTAACCCCCTGCCCCTCGGCGCCAAAAACCCAGGCCAGTGGCCCCTGCCATTTCGCCTCATAAAGCGAAGTCGCCCCATCCAGGCAGGTCACCGCCGTGACACCCCGGAAGCCATCCATAAACGCCGCCAGATCGACCTCTTCATGAATGGCCAGGACGAAATGCGCCCCCTGCCCGGCGCGCAGCACCTTGGGCGACCATGGTGAAGCGCCCCCCGGCGCCAGCAGTACCTGTTTCACACCGGCCGCGGCTGCCGTCCGCAATAGTGTCCCGACATTGCCCGGATCCTGCACGGCATCGAGTAGAACGGCATCCTGATGCAGATCCGGCGCCGCCGAACGGGCTGGCATGGGCGCCACGGCAAGCAAACCGCTCGGCGTATCGACCAGACCGAGATCGCGCATCAGTACATCGGCCAGCACGATGAACTCGCGGCCTTCGACATAGTGGGCAATCTCGCCGGCCGCCAGGGCCGATTCGGCGACCACCAGGGTTTCGACCGGGCCGCAGGCCGCTTCGAAGGCTTCAACCAGATGCACGCCATCGAGCAGGGTCCGGCCGCTCTTGCGCCGCTCGCGGCCGGATTCGGCGAGGCGTTTGAGCGACTTGAAAAAGGGGTTGTCGCGCGACTGAATCAACTTCATAGCAGGGACAGCTGTTTGGCCACCGGGCCGAAGCTGCGTCGGTGTACCGGCGAGGCGCCATATTCTTCCAGCGCCGCGAAGTGCGCCGCCGTCGGGTAGCCCATATGCCGGTCGAAACCATATTGCGGATACTGCGCATGCAGGACCAGCATTTCGGCATCGCGCACCGTCTTGGCGAGGATGGAGGCAGCGGCGATCGAGGCGATCTTGCCATCACCCTTGACGATGGCTTCAACCGGAATGTCCAGTTGCGGACAGCGATTGCCATCAACCAGAGCCGCAGTCGGCCGCACGGACAACCCCGCCACGGCGCGCTGCATGGCAAGCATTGTGGCGTGCAGGATGTTCAGGCGGTCGATTTCCTCGACCGAGGCCGAGGCGACGCACCAGGCAACGGCCCGTTCGCGGATCAGGATGGCCAGCGCATCGCGCTTCTTTTCGGACAGCTTTTTCGAATCATTGAGTCCGGCAATCGGCCGTCCCGGATCGAGAATCACCGCCGCCGCCACCACCGAGCCGGCCAACGGTCCGCGCCCGGCCTCGTCGATTCCGCAGACAAGCCCGGGCGGGATGATCAGTTCAGGCATGCAATCACGGCGTTGGCTGCCTTCTCGGCGGTGTTCTGGCGCAACTGCAGATGCAGATCGGTGAACACCTCGGCCACTACCCGGGCGTTGTCCTTGTCCTGGTACAACTTGACCAGCGCCTCGGCAAGATTTTCCGGCGTTGCTTCATCCTGCAGAATTTCCGGCACCACCGAACGACCGGCCAGGATATTCGGCAGGCCGACGAAGGCCTGATAGGCCATGCGCTTCATGATCCAGTAGGAGAGTTTGGCGATCTTGTAGGTGATGACCATCGGCCGCTTGATCAGCGCCGCTTCGAGCGTTGCCGTACCGCTCGCCACCAGCGAGACATCGGCGGCGCCCAGCGCGTCCTGGGCATGCCCGAAGAGCAGCCGAAACGGCACGTCGGCAGCCTGTTGCGTATAAATCGCCATCTCGAACTGCAAACGCGTTTCGCGGGTAGTCAGCGGCACGACGAAGACGGCCGTCGGCAGATGCTGGTCGCGAATCAGCTTGGCCGTCTGGACGAAGGTTTCCGCCATCATCGCCAACTCGCCCTGGCGGCTGCCCGGCAACAACGCGATGATCGGCACATCGCGTGGCAGCGAGAGCTTTTCACGTACGGCCAACATATTGGTTTCGAGCGGTATGCTGTCGGCCATCGGATGGCCGACATAGGTCACCGGAATATGCTCCCTTTCGTAGAGCGGCGGCTCCATCGGAAAGAGCGCCAGAACGCGATTGACGGCGCGGCCGATTTTCTTGATGCGACCACCGCGCCAGGCCCAGATCGAGGGACTGACATAGTGGATGGTCTTGATGCCGGCCGCCTTGAGATCGGTTTCCAGGCCGAGGTTGAAGTCCGGCGCGTCGACCCCGATAAAAATATCGGGCCGCAGTTCGAGCAGGCGCCTCTTTAGCTGGCGACGAATGCCGGCGATCTCGCGATAATGTTTGAGGGCATCGACATAGCCCATGACCGCCAATTTTTCCAGCGGCCACCAGGCGTCGAACCCCTGCCCCTCCATCTTCGGCCCCCCGATGCCATAGAAAACGGCATCCGGCAATTTGCTTTTAAGCGCGGCAATCAGATGGCTGGCCAGGAGATCCCCGGAGGCCTCGCCCGCCACCACCGCTATCCGGACCACGCCGGCCATCAGCGGATGATGCCGCGCTTGGAGTGTTCGAGGAAATCGACAAAGCGCTGGACGTCGGGTTGCGTCTTGGCATCCTCGGTCAGCTTGGCCTTGGCCTCCTCAAGCAACAGCCCGGACTTGTACAACGTGCGATAGGCCCGCTTCAGCGAGGTAATCGAGTCGGCATTGAAACCGCGCCGCTTCAAACCCTCAACATTGATACCGTAAGGCGTTGCCGTATTGCCGGCGGCCATCAGGTAAGGCGGCACATCCTGCAGGATCACCGTGCTGACAGCCGTCATGACATGGACGCCGATGCGGCAGAACTGGTGTACGCCGGTGAAGCCGCCCAGGATGGCCCAGTCGTCGACCACGACATGGCCGGCCAGCGAGGCATTGTTGGCGAAAGTCACCTTGTTACCGACCTGGCAATCGTGCGCGATATGCACGTAAGCCATGATCCAGTTGTCATCGCCCAGGCGGGTGACGCCGGCATCCTGCACGGTGCCCAGATTGAAGGTGCAGAATTCGCGGATCGTGTTGCGGTCGCCAATTTCCAGACGCGTCGGCTCGCCGGCGTATTTCTTGTCCTGCGGCACTTCGCCCAGCGAACAGAACTGAAAGATATGGTTGTCGCGGCCGATGCGGGTATGGCCCTTGATGATGGTGTGCGGACCAATCTTGCTCCCGTCACCGATCTCGACATCGGGGCCGATGATGGAATAGGCGCCGATCTCGACATTGGCGCCGATCCTGGCGCCCGGATCGACAATGGCAGTCGGATGAATCATCTCAGAGGTCCCGCTTGGCGCACATCAGTTTGGCGGAAGCGGCCAGTTGACCGTCAACACGCGCTTCGGCGATAAATTTCCAGACACCGCGCATCTGACGTTCGAGCTGGATATGCAGATGCAACTGATCGCCCGGCACCACGGGCTTCTTGAAACGTGCCTCGTCGATACCGGCAAAATAGAACACGGTATCCGGCGATGGCTTTTCATTCATCGACTTGAAGGACAGAATGCCGGCCGCCTGGGCCAGCGCTTCCATGATCAGCACGCCCGGCATCACAGGATGGTGCGGAAAATGGCCGACAAAGAAAGGTTCGTTGATCGTTACGTTCTTGTAGGCGTGAATCGACTTGTTGGGTTCCAGTTCGAGCACGCGATCGACGAGCAGGAAGGGGTAGCGATGCGGCAAGTGTTCAAGAATTTCCTGGATATCCATTTTATTAACCCTCTTCCTTGGTATTTTTAAGTTTTTTTTCGAGTTCGGCGACTCGTTCGGCCAGTTTTACCAGACTCTTAGCGTGGGCCGCGTTATGCAACCAGTCGGCATGTTCGTTCATCGGGAAAATACTGGTGTAACGGCCAGGCTTCTTGATGCTCTTGGTCACAGTCGTCGCGCCGGAAATCACAACCCCGGAGGCGATGGTGATGTGTCCTTCAATCATGCCGGCGCCGCCGACAATCACATTGTCCTGCAAGGTCGTGCTGCCGGCGATGCCGACGCAGCCGCAGAGCAGACAGTTCTTGCCGATCCGGCAGTTATGGCCAACATGAACCAGATTGTCGAGCTTGCAGCCATCGCCAATCACCGTATCTTCCAGCGCTCCGCGATCGATCGACGTACTGGCGCCGATCTCGACGTCATCGCCGATGAGGACCCTGCCGATTTGCGGAATCTTGACCCATTTTCCCTGGTCGGGTGCGAAGCCGAAACCATCGGCACCGATCACTGCACTGGCGTGGATGATCGTGTTTCTACCAATCTGGCAACCGGCGTAGATCGTGACATTGGCGTAAAGCACCGTACCGTCGCCGATACTGACACCATCGCCGATAACGCAACCGGCGTGAATGGCAACCCCTTCACCCAGCCTAACGTCGCGCCCGATGCAGGCATTCGGCCCGATACTGGCACTGGCCGGCACGACCGAGGCAGACAGCGCGCTCGGGTGAACCCCCGGGATCACCGATGCAGGAGGATTGAGCAAGGTCGCCAGGCGCGCGTAATAGGCGTAGGGATTCCGGGTCACGATGCGCGGCAGGTCGACGGCATCGGCGAAATCCGGCGGCACGATGACGGCGGATGCCCGAGTCCCCAGCAGTTGCGCCTTGTACTTCGGATTCGCCAGGAAACTGATATCCCCCGTCCCTGCGGATTCCAGCGGTGCTACGGCGCGAACCTGTGTTTGTGCGTCACCAAGCACATCGCCGCCCAGACGGGCGGCGATCTCAGCCAGGGACACTTGAATGCTAACCGCCTCCGGCATTACTTGCCTTCAGCAAGTGCCTTGATCACACGCTCGGTAATATCCAGACGCGGACTGACCCAAACGACATCCTGCAGAATCAGGTCATATTTTTCGGTTTCGGCGATCTGCTTGATGGCCTTGTTGGCCTTCTCGATCACCGCTGCATTTTCTTCATTCTGCCGCAGATTCAGATCTTCGCGGAACTCGCGCTGCTTGCGCTGGAATTCACGCGACAATTCGCCGAATTCCTTTTCCTTGGTACGCCGGTCCGCTTCGGCCATGGTCACCGAATTCTTTTCCAGGTTTTCCTGCAAGCCCTGCAATTGTTTGGCCATGCGTTGCAAATCCTGATCGCGCTTGGCGAACTCGCCTTCCAGCTTCTTCGCCGCCTTCTGTGCTGCCGGGGCATCGCGGAAAATGCGCTGGGTATTGACATAACCCACTTTCAATTCGGTCGCACCGACGCTAGTCATCAACAGCGCCGACATTAATGATGCGAGAACTAGAGACTTAATTTTCAACTTGATACTCCTGAATCAAAATGTAGTGCCCAACTGGAACTGGAAGAGTTCCGACTGATCGCCCTCTTTCTTGTTAAGCGGCCGGCCCAGACTGAACTTGAGCGGCCCCATCGGGGAAATCCAGGCGGCGGAGAGACCGGTCGAATAGCGCAAGCCGGACGATGCGGAATAGGTACTCAAGGTATCGTTCGCTGGCTGACTACCATAAACCTGACCGGCATCGAAGAACCAGCCCATCCGGAAACTTTTTTCCATACCGGGAAAGCCCCAGAGCAATTCGGCATTGCCGACCACCCGGGTATTGCCGCCGATACGATATTGCGACGAGGTTGAAATATCTGTCGCGATGGGCCCCAGCGATGACGCCTTGTAGCCACGCACGGAGCCAACACCGCCGGCATAGAAATTCTTGAAGAACGGCAATGCCATGCCACCATAGCCATTGGCGTAACCCACTTCGCCATTCAACATCAGCGTGAACTTGGTGTTCAAGGGGATGAAGTGTTGCAACTGATAGTTGAGGCGATAATACTTCAGATCACCACCGGGCACGGCAACCTCAATGCCTGCCTTCTGGAAAGTCCCCTTGGTCGGAAAGAAATAGCTGTCCTTGCTGTCGCTGGCCCAGTTCAGCGTGAGCGGAACTGACAGGTTGGTATTACCGAACTCCTGGACGAAGGTTTTGTAATAAGAAGGACTGGTGTCATAGGTCGTGATTTTTGTCGAATCGAAGCCCACTCCGAAACCCAGCGATTCTTTTTCACCAATCGGAAAACCGAAACGCACGCCAGCTCCAGTTGACGCCGAGCTGTAGGTCGCAATGGAGGTTGAGCTGGTATTCACCGTTCGATGATAAATATCGAAGCCCTGACTTACCCCGTCCGTCGTAAAGTAGGGATTGGTATACGAAAAGGCGTAGGTCCGATACGTCTTGGCGGAATTGACCTGAATGGCCACATTGTTGCCACTACCCATGAAATTATTCTGGGCAATCGACCCGGAAAGAATAACCTTATCGGTACTCGACGTCCCCACCCCGAGCATCAAATTGCCGGTCGGCTTTTCGACGACCCCCATATTGACGTCGATCTGATCGGCCGTCCCCGGTACAGCCGGGGTTTCGACAGTTACATCGGTAAAATAGCCAAGCCGGTCAACGCGCTGCTTGGAGGCGGTGACCCGATCGGCATCATACCAACCACCTTCCATCTGGCGAATTTCACGGCGAATGACTTCATCACGCGTCCGCGTATTGCCGGTCACATTGATCCGCCGCACATAAACCCGTTTGCCCGGATCGATAAAAATGGTGAAGGCGACTTTACGGGTTTCCTTGTTGATTTCCGGCGCCGCATTGACATTGGCAAAGGCATAGCCCTCCTTGCCCAGGCGATCGCTGATTGCCTTGGTCGTCTCGTTCAGGCGTTCGCGTGAGAAAACATCGCCGGCCTTGACCGTAATCAGCTTGCGGAACTCGTCTTCGGGGATATCGAAATAGCCGGCCAGTTTCACCGATGAAACCTGATAGCGCTCGCCTTCAGTGACATTGACCGTTATGAAGACATCCTGCTTTTCAGCAGAAATGGAAACCTGCGTCGACTCTACCGAGAACTCGAGATAGCCCTGGTTCATGTAGAAGGACTTCAGTTTTTCCAGATCGGCCGAAAGCTTTTGCCGGGAATACTGGTCGTTCTTGGTATACCAACTGAGCCAACCCGGCGTCGACAACTGGAATTGAGCAAGCAGTTCCTTGTCGCTGAAAGACTTGGCGCCGACGAAGTTGATCTGGCGAATCTTGGCCGCCGCCCCTTCTTCGATATTGAAATTGATGCCGACCCGATTGCGCTCCAGCGGCGTTATCGTCGTCGTGATGTTGACGCCATATTTGCCTCGCGTCAGATACTGACGCTTCAGTTCCTGCTCGGCCTTTTCGAGCAGGGCGCGATCGAAGATGCGGCCTTCGGCAATCCCCGTATCCTTGAGGGCCTTGGTAATGACATCCTTCTCAAACTCCTTCATGCCGACGAAATCAAGCTTGGCGATGGCCGGGCGCTCCTGCACCATGACGACCATCACATCCTTGTCGATCTCGATTCGGACATCCTTGAAGAAACCCGTGGCAAACAGGGTTTTGATCGATTGCGCCGCCTTTTCGTCGGTCAGCGTATCGCCCACCTTGACCGGAAGATAGCTGAAGACGGTACCAGCCTCGGTGCGCTGGATTCCCTCAACACGGATATCCTTGACCGTAAAAGACTCGAAAGCCAGGACGGGTGTGGCGAATAGGCCAGCAATCAGGACAGACAGCAGCGATTTGTTCATCATTCAGCCAGCAACCAGGCGGTTTATGTCATTAAAAAAGGCAAAAGCCATCAGCATAAAAAGAATGAACAAACCGATTCGTTGTCCAATCTCCATGGCCCGCTCGGAAAGCGGGCGCCGCCTGACGACTTCTATCATATGATACATCAAATGCCCCCCATCCAGCACCGGGATGGGCAGCAGATTCAGGACACCAAGACTGATACTGACCAGCGCCATGAACTTCAGGTAGTACTCCACTCCCAGGCGCGCCGACTGTCCGGCATAATCGGCAATGGTCACCGGACCGGAGAGATTTTTCCACGACACCTCACCCGTCAACATCTTACCCAGCATAAGCAAACTGAATATCGACTTATCCCAGGTTTCTGCAATTGCCTTGCCACCTGCCGCAAAAAAGCCGTAACTGACAAAGGTACGCACCTCCCGACGGGCCTCACCGGAATCAGCCACCCCAACACCGATTTTTCCGACGGTCCGCCCGCGCTCCTCAACCGATTCCGGGATCAGCTCCATTTCCAGCACCTGCCCCTGGCGCTCCACGGTCAGCCGGCAACTGACGCCGGCCGAGGCGCTGATCTTCTCGACCAGATCGAACCAACCGGCAATCGCCCCCCCATCAATTGCCAGCACCCGGTCGCCGGCTTGCAAACCAGCCCGCTCGCCCGGCCTGCCATTCACCACCTGACCGAGCACGGCGGGGAGTTTCGGGCGGTAAAAATTGATCCCCAGCCGTTCCAGTGCATCACCTTCCCAGCCATTGTCGCCGGCTGCCTGCAAATATAGCCGGCGCAGCGAAATTTCCTGCTGCTCATTGATCACCTCAAGTTCCGTACTTTCCTGATCAACCGCTTTTTGCAGCAAAGTCCAGCGCAGGCCATCCCAGGTCGCCACCGGCGCCCCATCGACCAAGCGCACCAGCTCTCCATTGTTGATTCCGGCCAAAGCCGCCGGCGAATCGACCGGCGGCTTGCCGAGCACGGGCAGCAATTCCTGCGTGCCGTGCATAAAGATGCCCCAATAGAGGACGATGGCCAGCAGGAAATTGGCGAGCGGCCCGGCGCCGACGATCAGACTGCGCTTGCCGACGCTTTGCCGATTGAAGGCGCGGTCCAATTGATCCGCCGCAACTTCATCCTCCCCCTCATCGAGCATCTTGACGTAACCACCCAGCGGAAAAATACTGACCGCCCACTCCGTTTGTTCGCGTCCCAGCTTTTTCTGCCACAGCACCGGACCAAAACCGAGCGAGAAGCGCAACACCTTGACGCCGCAGAGACGGGCCGCGACATAGTGGCCAAACTCGTGAACGACGATCAGTACGCCAAGTACCAGAAGAAAAGCAGCAAGATAGAACGGCAGATCAGTCACGAGAAATGACGATCACGTATCATCCGGCTCGCCACCTGGCGGGCTTCCGCATCCGCCGCCAGAACATCGGCCAGACTGCGCTGCGGGCCGGCCGGCAAGGCCGCCAGCGTTGCCTCGTTGATTTCCGCGATACCCAGAAAGGGCAACTCGCGATCAAGAAAGGCAGCCACCGCCACTTCATTGGCAGCATTCAAAATGGCTGCCGCCGTGCCGCCTTCGGCCAACGCGTCGTAAGCCAGTTGCAAGCAGCGGAAACGGACAAAATCGGGCGGATGAAAATCGAGACGCCCAACCTTGAACAGATCCAGGGGTTCAACCCCTGCCGCAATGCGCTCCGGATAAGCCAGGGCATAGGCAATCGGAGTCCGCATATCCGGGTTGCCCAGTTGCGCCAGTACCGAGCCGTCAGCATACTCGACCGCCGAATGGATCACACTCTGCGGATGGACGACGACCTGGATCATCGCCGGCGGCGCGGCAAACAGCCAGTGGGCCTCGATAACTTCCAGACCCTTGTTCATCATGGTCGCCGAATCGACCGAAATCTTGCGCCCCATGACCCAGTTCGGGTGAGCGCAAGCCTGCTCCGGAGTAACGTTCGCCAATTCGGCCAGCGGCACAGTACGGAACGGACCACCGGAAGCCGTCAGCAGAATGCGACGCACCCCGCAATCCTCCAGACCGCGGGAAAAATCGGTCGGCAGGGCCTGGAAAATGGCATTGTGTTCGCTATCGACCGGCAACAAGGTAGCGCCATGCGTATGCACGGCATGCATGAATAACTCGCCGGCCATGACCAGCACTTCCTTGTTGGCCAGCAGCACCCGCTTGCCGGCCCGGGCGGCGGCCAAGGTCGGCTCCAGGCCGGCGGCGCCAACGATCGCCGCCATCACGGCGTCGACTTCGGGCCGCGCCGCCAATTCGATCAGGGCTTCGACCCCATGGCGAACTTCAGTCGCCAACCCGGCGGCCCGGCAGTGCTCAGTCAGTTGCTGAGCCAGGTGAGCATCGCGCAGCACGGCAAAGCGCGGCCGGAACTCCAGACACTGCGCGAACAGCTTGTCCACCTGGCTGTGTGCGCACAGCGCAAAAGCTCGGTAACGGTCGGGATGCCGACGCATGACATCCAAGGTACTGACCCCGATCGAACCGGTCGAACCCAGCAGCGTGATGTTTTGCAATTTCATGAGGCCTGGTAGAGCGCCAGCAACAAGGCCACCACCGGCAGCGTCGAGGTCAGGCTGTCGATACGGTCGAGGACGCCGCCATGGCCGGGCAGCACGTTGCTGCTATCCTTGATACCGGCCTTGCGCTTGAGAAGTGATTCGTAAAGATCGCCAATGATGCTGATGACCGTCACGAACAGCAGCGCCACAATCCACAGCGCCAACGATGGCGTCTGCAAGCCGGCGCCAAAACGCACGACCAGACCGTAGACCACGACGCCAACAACGGCGCCATAGGCCCCGGCCCAGGTCTTGCCCGGACTGATGGTCGGTGCCATCTTGCGCTTACCGAAAGCGCGCCCCGAAAAATAGGCGGCAATGTCGGCCATCCAGACGACGGCAAAAATACCGAGCAAGCCCCAGGGGCCCAGGGTGCGCAATTGCACCATGGCCAGCCAGGTCGGTAACAGAACGACAGCCCCGACCAACAAACCGGAAACACCGCCAAGCGCCCACTGGGCGCGCAGCCAGAAGGGCATCAGCAGACACCAGAAGACCGCCGAAAGGACGTAGAACACCAACGGCCAGCCCGTCGCCGGGGCAAACTGCCCGACCGTACCGAGGGCAAGCGGATCGAGCAGCGAAATGCCACCGCAGAGCACGGCCGTCGCCACGCCGAGCAGACGGCGAGCGTTGTCCGACCACTTCAGCAAGGCTCCCCACTCCCAGGCCGCAACCCCGATAAAAGCGGCCACCAGCAAAGCCCAGGCGGCCTGGGGCAGAAGAAAAATACTGGGCAGGAGCAGCGCCATCAGGACCAGGGCCGTGATGACACGGGTCTTAAGCATGCGGTTTTTCCGTCAATTGCTCGCTGGTCCGCCCGAATCGACGCTCGCGCTGCTGATACGAGGCAATGGCCTTGGCGAATTCCTCGGTATTGAAATCGGGCCACAGCGTCGGTGTGAAATAGAGCTCGGTATAGGCCAGTTGCCAGAGCAGGAAATTGCTGATGCGCTCCTCGCCACCGGTACGAATGAAGAGGTCCGGCTCCGGCGCATAATGCATCGAGAGATAGGGATCGAGGTCGGCCTCGCTCCAGCCTTCGCGTTTTTCCGGCTGGGCCGCCAGCATCTTGTTGACCCCCTGCATGACGTCCCAGCGCCCGCCGTAATTGGCCGCGACAGTCAGGTTGAGGCGGGTATTGCCGGCAGTCTTGACCTGAGCATCAGCGATCAGTTGCTGCAGACGGGCATCGAAAGGCGAAAGGTCGCCGATGATGCGCAGGCGGACGCCGTTGCGATGGAGCTTGTCGACCTCCTGCTCAAGCGCCTTGACGAACAATTGCATGAGCAGAGAAACCTCTTCCTGGGGTCGCCGCCAGTTTTCGGAAGAAAAGGCAAACAGGGTCAGGTACTCGATGCCCTGTTCCAGACAGGCACGGACCATTTCGCGGACCAGCTCAACGCCCTTGACATGCCCGGCGACCCGCGGCAGGAAGCGTTTCTTGGCCCAGCGACCGTTGCCATCCATGATGACGGCAACGTGCTTGGGCACGGCGGCAATCGTCGGAACCTGGCGCGTCGAACTCGAGAAAAGAGCCATTCAGCGGGGCAGCGCGGTCGGGGTATTGCTCAAACCTGCATCAGCTCGGCCTCTTTGGCGGCGAGCATCTTGTCGACTTCGGCAATGTAACGATCGGTCAGTTTCTGCACATCGTCCTGGGCTCGACGCTCGTCGTCCTCGGGAATTTCACCCTTCTTCAGGGCATCTTTCAGATGATTATTGGCATCGCGACGCAAATTGCGGATCGCCACCTTGGCCGCTTCGCCTTCGGTCTTGACCACCTTGATCAGATCGCGGCGGCGCTCTTCGGTCAGGGCCGGCATCGGCACGCGAATCAGGTCGCCCTGCGAGGCCGGGTTAAGACCGAGATCGGAATCGCGAATGGCCTTCTCGACTTTTTGCAGCATCGGCTTTTCCCAGGGCTGCACACCAATGGTACGGGCATCGATCAGGGTAATATTGGCCACTTGATTGACTGGCACCGGCGACCCGTAGTAATCGACATGCACATGGTCGAGCAGACCGATATGAGCCCGACCGGTACGAATTTTCTGCAGATCGTTCTTGAGCGACTCGAGCGATCGCTGCATCTTGCTTTCAGCGGTGGATTTGAGTTCGGCAATCATCTTATTCTCCCTCAGCAATAGACCAGCGTGCCTTCATCTTCGCCACAAACCACGCGCTTCAGCGCGCCGGCCTTGAAAATGGAGAACACATTGATCGGCAATTTCTGGTCGCGACACAGCGCGAAGGCGGTCGCATCCATGACCGCCAGATTACTGGAGATCGCTTCGTTGAAGCTGATCTTGTCAAAACGCGTGGCGGAAGGATCCTTCTTCGGGTCGGCAGTATAAATGCCATCAACCTTGGTCGCCTTGAGCACGATTTCCGCACCGATTTCCGAACCGCGCAGGGCTGCAGCAGTATCGGTGGTGAAGAAGGGGTTGCCGGTACCGGCCCCGAAGATGACAACCTTGCCCTCTTCGAGATAGCGAATGGCCTTGCCGCGGATGTAGGGCTCGACCACCTGTTCGATATTCAGCGCCGACTGCACGCGGGCGTTCAGACCGCCCTGGCGCATGGCATCGGACAGCGCCATGGCATTCATCACCGTGGCCAGCATGCCCATGTAATCGGCGGTGGCTCTATCCATCCCGGTGGCCGTACCGGCCATGCCGCGAAAGATGTTGCCGCCGCCAATCACGACGCCGATTTCCACCCCGAGGTCGGATACCGCCCTGATCTCCGCAACAATCCCGGCGATGGTCTGCGGGTTGATGCCGTAGGCGTCGTTGCCCATCAGGGCCTCGCCGGAGAGTTTGAGGAGGATCCGCTTGTATTTGGGTGTAGTCATCGGCGCTTTTTCCTTAACGATTACTTCTTGGCAGCAGCAGCGGCAGCCTGGGCAGCCACTTCGGCGGCAAAGTCATCAACCTTCTTCTCGATGCCTTCACCGACCAGGAACAGGCTGAAGCCAGCGACGGAAGCGCCCTTGGCCTTGAGTAGCTGCTCGATGGTTTGCTTGCCGTCTTCGGCCTTGACGAAAACCTGGCTGAGCAGGGTGACGTCCTTCAGATACTTCTGCACGGTACCTTCGGCGATCTTTTCCAGCATCGCTTCCGGCTTGCCAGCTTCGCGGGCCTTTTCGATGGCGACGCGACGCTCGGTATCGAGCAGCTCGGCGGGAACGCCGGAGGCATCGAGCGACTTCGGCTTGGAAGCAGCGATGTGCATCGCCAGATCCTTGCCTAGCTGGTCATCACCACCGACCAGATCAACCACGACACCGACCTTGGAACCACCGTGGATGTAGGACAGCAGCTTGCCCTTGGCTTCGAAACGCACGAAACGACGGATCGTCATGTTTTCGCCGATCTTGCCGACCAGTGCGGAACGGGTCGACTCGACGGTACCTTCGCCCATCGGCAGCGCCGACAGGGCAGCCACGTCAGCCGGATTGCCGGAAGCCACCAAAGCGGCGCTGCCATTGGCCAGAGCGATGAATTCGTCGTTCTTGGCGACGAAGTCGGTTTCGCTATTGACTTCGATCATCGCACCGAGCTTACCATCAGCCGAGATGCTGATCGCCACGATACCTTCGGCGGCGATGCGGGTCGCGGCCTTGGAAGCCTTGTTACCCAGCTTGACGCGAAGGATTTCCTCGGCCTTGACCATGTCACCATCGGCTTCGGTCAGCGCCTTCTTGCATTCCATCATGGGCGCGTCGGTCTTGCCGCGCAGTTCTGCCACCATGCCTGCGGTAATTGCCGCCATACTTATCTCCTGAGCTGATAAAACAGGCGGAGCCTATGGCCCCGCCATTGCAAGCTTATTGCGCTGCTTCGTCCTGAACTTCAACGAACTCGTCGTCACCGCCGGCGGCAACGATATCCTGAACAACCTGGCTGCGGCCTTCGAGGATGGCATCGGCAACGCCACGGGCGTAGAGCTGGATGGCGCGGGACGAGTCATCGTTACCCGGGATGACGTAAGCCACGCCAGCCGGCGAGTGGTTGGTATCGACCACGCCGATGACCGGAATACCGAGCTTTTCGGCTTCGGTGATGGCAATCTTGTGGTAACCGACGTCGATCACGAAGATGGCATCCGGCAGACCGGCCATATCCTTGATGCCACCGATGGACTTCTGCAGCTTTTCCAGTTCGCGACGGAAGGTCAGCGCTTCCTTCTTCGGCATCTTTTCCAGATCACCGGCTTCAACGGCGATTTCCATTTCCTTCAGACGCTTGATCGAGGTCTTGACCGTCTTGAAGTTGGTCAGCATGCCACCCAGCCAGCGCTGGTCAACGAACGGCGCGCCAGCGCGCTGGGCTTCCTGGGCGATGATTTCGCGGGCCTGACGCTTGGTGCCGACAAACAGGATATTGCCGCGATTGGAAGACAGCTTCTTCACGAAAGCGATGGCTTCGTTGTACTTGGCCAGGGTCTTTTCAAGATTGACGATGTGAATCTTGTTGCGGGCGCCGAAGATGTACGGGGCCATCTTGGGGGACCAGAAACGGGTTTGGTGGCCGAAGTGAACACCAGCCTCCAGCATTTCGCGCATAGTAACGGACATAGTAAAACTCCTTAAGGGTTGAACCGCCACCCACCGGAAACGCCCGCCATTCTTGTATTCTGGCGCGCACCCTTAATCGGCGGATGTGAGGATTTTGGTTGGCCACACCACGTGCCCAACCGTTTCTTTGGGCTATACGGCCCAGAAAAACCGCGCAATTATAGCAGCAGAACAGTCGACTAAAAAGCTCATTGACCGTTCTATTTGCCCGCCAGCACCTGCAGAACACGTTCGAGTGCCGGTTGCCAGTCGGGCATCTGGAGAGCGAAATCGTTTTCCAGGCGCCCACAATCGAGTCGGGAATTGGCCGGCCGGGCGGCCGGCGTCGGATATTCCGCCGTCGTGATCGAGCGAATAGCCTCCGGCTGCAGCAGCAGATTGGCCCCCGGCAGCTTGGCGGCGGCCGCGATAATGCTCCTGGCGAACTCGCACCAGCTAACCGGCCGCGTCGCCGCCAGGTGATACAACCGGTTTTCTCCGTTTTCCAGCAACTGTCCGCGGCGCAACATGGCCAGCGCGATCGTCGTCACCGT
Source organism: Pseudomonadota bacterium (assembly GCA_018261905.1). GTDB lineage: Bacteria > Pseudomonadota > Gammaproteobacteria > Burkholderiales > Rhodocyclaceae > Azonexus. The sequence goes on from JAGTRU010000032.1 coordinate 23,501, forward strand.
GGCGATCAGTTCGGCCGGCGTTGGCGAGCCGATCTGGTCATCGACCACGTTCAGACTGGCCTTTTCGCCGGCCAGACGGAGAATGGTTTTGACGAAATTGCCGCCGCGCTCGCCGAATACCCAGCTAGTACGAAAGATCAGGGATTTGCCGCCGACCGCCCGGATCGCCTCCTCGCCGGCCAACTTGCTCCGCCCATAAACGCTTTGCGGCGCCGGCACATCGGTCTCGAGGTAAGGCGTAAGCTTCCGCCCATCGTAAACATAGTCCGTCGAATAATGTACCAGCAGCGCCCCCAGGCTCGCCGCCTCCTCAGCCAGAATACCCGGGACCTGGCCATTGATACAGAAAGCCAGCTCCGGCTCCGATTCAGCCTTGTCGACTGCGGTATAAGCCGCAGCATTGACAATCACCGTCGGTTTAATTGCCCGCACCAGGGAACGAATTTGCCCCGGGTCGGCCAAATTGCACTCAGCTCGCCCGCAGGCAACCAGCCGCCCCTGGGGCGCCAGGGCGCGCTGCAATTGCCAACCAAGCTGACCGTCCTTACCCAACAAAAAAACACTCATCGATGCACTCGTGATTTAAGACAGGAAAAGGGCGCCAGTATGCCATTCCCCTCGCCCCGATTTTGCGAAACAGTGTCCATCATTTATCCTTGACCATTCACCTACGTTGAACAGAACAGCCATGAGCATCACAATCAAGACGCCGGAAGAAATCGAAAAAATGCGCGTCGCCGGCCGACTCGCCTCTGAAGTCCTCGACTACATCGAGCCCTTTGTCAAAGTTGGCGTGACCACCGAAGAACTCGACCGCCTTTGCCATGACCTGATGGTCAATGTCCAGGGCTGCATTCCCGCCCCGCTCAATTACGCGCCTTCCGGCTACGACCCCTACCCCAAGTCGATCTGCACCTCGATCAACCAGCAGGTCTGCCACGGCGTGCCGAGCGATCGCGTCCTGAAGAACGGCGACATCGTCAATCTCGACATCACCACCATCAAGGACGGTTATCACGGCGACACCAGCCGCATGTTCATCGTCGGCGAAGGCTCGATCCAGGCCAAACGCCTCTGCGAAATTACCTTCGAATGCATGTGGCTGGGCATTTCGGTCGTCCGCGCCGGCGCCTATCTCGGCGATATCGGCGCAGTGATCCAGAAACACGCCGAAAAGAACGGCTATTCGGTGGTTCGCGAATTCTGCGGCCACGGCATCGGCAAGAAATTCCACGAAGACCCACAGGTCCTGCATTACGGCAAGGCCGGCAGTGGCCCACGCCTGGAACCGGGGATGATGTTCACCATTGAGCCGATGATCAATGCCGGCAAGGCGGCAATCCGCGAAATGAACGACGGCTGGACCATCGTCACCAAGGACCGCAGCCTTTCCGCGCAATTCGAGCACACCCTGCTGGTCACCGAAACCGGCTACGAAATCATGACCCTTTCCGCCGGCAGCCGCCCCAAGCCGGAATGGATCAAGTAATGAGTTGCGACGTCGCCACCCTGCGTGCCGAAGTAAAATCCATTCAAAACAAACTGCAACAGGATTACGCACAGAATGGCGACGCTCTGGCCCTCCTCCGTTCGCGCAGCCTGGAAGTCGATTCCGTTCTGCAGCGCCTGTGGGCCTCGCTGGCTTTCCCGGCCACCCTCGCCCTGGCGGCGGTCGGCGGTTACGGACGGGGAGAGCTCTACCCGGCCTCCGACATCGACTTGCTGATCCTGCTCCCCGGCGAGGCCAGCCCGGCCCTGCAGGGGAAGCTGGAAAAACTGATCGGCCATTTCTGGGACATCGGCCTGGAAATCGGCCATAGCGTTCGCACCGTGCAGGAATGTCTCGACGAATCCGCCAACGACATCACGGTGCAAACCGCCTTGCTGGAAGCACGCTGGCTGACCGGCAGCCACAAACTCTTCTCGACCTTCCAAAAACGCCTGGCCGGCAATCTCGACCCCCGGGCTTTTTTCGAAGCCAAGAAACTCGAGCAGCAGGAACGCTATCTGCGTTTCAACGAAACGCCCTACAGCCTGGAACCCAATTGCAAGGAAGCCCCCGGCGGCCAACGCGACCTGCAGGTCATTTTCTGGATCGCCAAGGCGGCCGGCTATGGCTCGACCTGGGCCGAACTGGAAAAAAACGGCATCGTCACCAGCGAAGGCGCCCGTCAAGCCGAAAACAGTGAAGACTACCTGCGCCATCTGCGCATCCGTCTACACCTCACCGTCGGCCGGCGCGAAGACCGCCTGCTTTTCGATTACCAGAACGGCCTCGCCGCCCAGTTCGGCTTTGCCTCGAACGAGGCCAAACGCGCCTCCGAGCAGTTCATGCAGGCGTATTACCGCAACGCCAAGTCGATCACCGTACTCAACACCATCCTGTTGCAGAACATGGGCGCCGCGCTGTCGCCGCAAAACGAACAGACGCCGCAAATCCTCGACGAGGATTTCCAGATGGTCGGCAATCTACTCGACCTGCGCGACGAAGACCTCTATGTCCGCAAGCCGGGGGCCATTTTCGACAGTTTCCTGCTGATGCAGGAACGCCACGAGCTGCACGGCATGACTGCCCGCACCTTGCGTGCCCTATGGCGGGCCGGCGAGCGCATCGACCCGAAATTCCGCGCCGACCCGGCCAACAAGGCCGCCTTTTTGCGTCTCCTGCAAAGCGACCGCGGCATCATCCACGAATTCCGGCGGATGAACCAACTCGACATTCTCGGCGCCTACCTGCCGAATTTCGGGCGGATCGTCGGCCAGATGCAGCATGACCTGTTCCATGTATACACCGTCGACCAGCATATCCTGCAGGTCCTGCGCAACCTCCGGCGCTTCACGATGAGCGAATTCGCCCACGAATACCCGCTCTGTTCGCGGGTCATGAGCGAGTTCGATGCGCCCTGGCTGCTTTACATCGCCGCCCTCTTCCACGACATCGCCAAAGGCCGCGGCGGCGACCATTCGGCACTGGGAACGGAAGACGCCCGGGAGTTCTGCCAAGCCCACGGCCTGACCCCGGCAGATACCGAACTCGTCGTCTGGCTGGTGGGCAATCATCTGAACATGTCCCAGGTGGCGCAAAAGGAAGACCTCAGCGACCCCGACGTGATTGCCAATTTCAGCCAACGGGTCGGCGATGCGCGCCATCTGGCCGCGCTCTACCTGCTCACCCATGCCGACATCCGGGGCACCAGCCCGAAGGTCTGGAACCAGTGGAAAGGCAAGTTACTGGCCGACCTTTACTACCTGACCCTGCATCACCTCGAGCATGATGAAGCCCCCGCCCGCCAGGGCATCATCGCCCAGCGCCAGGCCGAAGCCATGCGCCTGCTGCGCTTTTTCGCGCTCTCCGAAACCGTCCATGAACGCTTGTGGAAACAACTCGACACGGTATATTTCCTGCGCCATTCGGCGGAAGAAATCGCTTGGCATACGCGCTCGCTGCATTACCGGATCTACAACAACCAGCCCGTCGTCCGCGCCCGCCTCTACCAGGAAGGCGAAGGTCTGCAGGTGATGGTGTACACCCAGGACCAGCCCGATCTCTTTGCCCGCATCGTCGGCTTCTTCGCGCGCAACGGCTACAGTATCGTCGATGCCAAGATTCACACCACGGCCCACGGTTACGCCCTCGACAGCTTCGTTGTCCTCGACATCGAAAACCGCGACACCGACCGCGAGATGGTCAGCTACATCGAACACGAGCTGGAGCAGCGCCTGATACAACAGCTCCCACCCGAAGCCCCGTCGTCCGGCCGCCTGTCACGGCAGGTCAAGCATTTCCCGATCAAGCCGGAAGCCAGTATCCAGGGCGACGAACGCGGCACCCATTTCATCCTCTCGCTAACCGCGGCCGACCGCCCCGGCCTCCTTTACGCGGTCGCCAACACCCTGGCCGAACACGGTGCCAACCTGCACACCGCCAAGATCACGACGCTCGGCGAACGGGCGGAAGACGTCTTCCTGATCAGCGGCGGCGACCTGCGCGAAAGCACCAGCCGCATCCGTTTGGAAACGGAATTGATGGAACGCTTGAAGGTTTAGAGAGCAGCGGCAAGGGGCAAGCCGAAAAGGCAACGCCCCTTACGCGGCGGTCAGGAAGCGGCCGATTCCTGACAGGGTTCCAGTTGACAGCCGACCAGCTTCTCGATGACCGCCCGGACACGCCCCATTGCCCCCTGCAAGACGTCATCCAGACTTTCAAAATGGATCCCATGGGCGCTGCTACCGCGCCCGGCGGCATGATTGGCGACGACGTTGATGGCCGCATAAGGCAAGCCCAGTTCGCGGGCCAGCGCCGCCTCCGGCATACCGGTCATGCCGACCAGATCCACGCCATCCCGCTCCAGACGATTGACTTCGGCTGCCGTTTCAAGGCGTGGTCCTTGCGTGGCGGCATAGACGCCACCGATCTTGATCTCGATATTCAGGGCTTCGCCGGCTTCGCGGATGCGCCGACAAAGCTCGGCATCATAGGGCTCGGTGAAATCGATATGGGTGACCGGCGTGCCGTTGCCGTCAAAATAGGTCGACTTGCGGCCCCAGGTGTAATCGATGATCTGGTCCGGCAAGACGATATCGCCCGGCTGCAGGTCGGGGCGAATGCCGCCGACCGAGGCCACGGAAATGATGCCGCTGGCCTTATGGTGATGCAGCGCCCAGAGATTGGCGCGGTAATTGACCATATGCGGCGGAATCGTGTGGCCATAGCCGTGGCGCGGCAGGAACATCGCCGGCTGGCCGCAGATCTGGCCAAAAACGACGGGACCCGACGGCTCGCCGTAGGGGGTGCGAACCACTTCACGGTGCGAAACGTCCAGGTTGGACAGCGTCGTCAGACCACTTCCGCCGATGATTGCCAGCATATTATTTTTTCCTTTCGGCCAGCAGCGAAGCCAGCGTCGGCACCACGCTTTTCAGCGACGGGTGCGATTTGCGGATTTTTTCGAGATCGAGGGTAGCGTCATCCAGCTTGCGATAGAGGGCATTTCTGCGCTCGGCGGCAAACGGCAGATCAAGCAAGGTCTTGCCGCTGTGGTAACGGACCAGGGTATCGCGACCGATATCCTTGGCCTGCCAGGGGATCGCCGTTCGATCGACGTAATGCAGGGCGCTCACGCTGGGCAGACTGGCGGCCAGCTCGGCCACCGCCCGATGGATTTTTTCGCGATAGGCGGCGACCGCCTGCCCGGCATCGCTCGGCGTTGCCCCGGTGGTTTCGGCCGGAGCCCCCATCAACCAGCAGACCACGGTTTCCGGCGCAAACGCTTCGATACGGGCGCGCTGCTCGGCATCGAGCGCCGTCACTTCGCACTGGATCAGGCTCACCTCCTGACCGGCGGTACGCCCCCGGGTGGCGTCCAGACATTCGACCAGACTATCGACAGCGAGCACACTCAAGCCACGGGCGGCCAGCGCCTGGGTGGCATAACCGACCCCGCAGCCGACTTCCAGCACGCTCTTGCCCGGCACCAGCGCCGCCATCCATTCGTAATCACCGCGCCGGACGTAGGCTGCGCCTTCCTCTTCCCAGTAGCCGATGAAATCGGCGACAGTCGCCCCGCTCATCAGTCTTCCTTTAAAGCGTAAATGGCCGGCAGGTTGCGCCAGGCGCCGTCAACGTCCATGCCGTAACCGAAAACGAAACGATCCGGCACCGGCAAGCCGACGAAATCGGCCGCGATCGGCTTGTTCTTACCGTTCAGCTTGTCGGTAAACACCGCCAGCAACACCTCTTCCGCCCCCAGGCGGATCAGACTTTCCTTGACCGCGGCCAGGGTGACCCCTTCATCGAGAATGTCGTCCACCACTAATACCGTCCGCCCCTTGACCGACATCCATGGCGCCATGCGCCAGGAAATCTTGCCCCCCTGGGTTTCCGGACCATAACGGGTGGCGTGCAGGTAGTCGAAATCAAGCGGGAAATCGAGCTTCGGCAACAATTGCCCGGTAAAGATCACGCCGCCGGTCATCACGCACAACACCAGCGGGTTCTTGTCGGCCAGACGGGCTCGGATGCGTCCGGCGACATCGGCCAGGGCCGTCTGAACGGTGGTTTCCGAGTGGATTAGGTCGGCATTGAGCAGCATGGTCCGAGCTTGTTGTGCGTTCATTTAGTTCCCCAGACTCTTCAGATAAGCATCAAAAGCCGGCCCGACTTCATGATGACGTTGACCGAAGACCACCGTCGCCTGCAAGTAGCCCAGTTTGGACCCGCAATCATAGCGTGTCCCGGCATAGCGGTAGGCCAGGACCTGCTCTTCGCTGAGCAGCGAGGCAATGCCGTCGGTCAATTGAATCTCGCCGCCGGCCCCGGGCTTGATGCTTTCCAGGTGATGGAAAATGCGCGGCGTCAGGATATACCGGCCAACCACAGCCAGCGTGGACGGCGCATCTTCCGGTCTCGGCTTCTCGACGATGGCATTGACCTGCTCCAGGCGATCGGCCACCCGCCGGGCATCGACGATGCCGTAGCTGCCGGTGTCGGCGCGCGGTACGTCCTGCACGCCGAGGACCGAACAACGGTAATAATCATAGGTATCGGTCATCTGCTTCATCACCGGCACCTCACCATCCAGCAGATCGTCGGCCAACAGGACGGCGAACGGCTCGTCACCGATCACCGGCTTGGCGCACAGCACGGCATGACCAAGGCCGAGCGCTTCGGCCTGACGGATATAGATGCAGTTGATGCTCTTCGGAATCATGTCGCGGACGAATTCGAGCAATTCATGCTTGCCGCGTGCTTCCAGTTCGCTCTCCAACTCATAGGCCTTATCGAAGTGATCCTCGATCGAGCGCTTGGAACGACCGGTGACGAACACCATGTCGGTAATGCCTGCAGCTACCGCTTCCTCGACGGCGAACTGGATCAGCGGCTTATCGACGATCGGTAGCATTTCCTTGGGGCTGGCCTTGGTCGCCGGCAAAAATCGGGTACCCATCCCGGCGACCGGAAAGACGGCCTTCCTGACTTTCTTCATTGTTTTTCTCCCTGTTCGAACATTGCCAATAATTCGTTTTCATCAATCACCGGAACGCCCAGTTCCCGCGCTTTTTCCAGCTTGGAGCCGGCTTCCTCGCCGGCCACCACGTAAGCGGTCTTCTTCGAAACCGAACCCGCCACCTTGCCGCCGGCGGCTTCGATCATCGCCTTTGCCGCATCGCGTTTCAGGGTCGGCAGGGTACCGGTGAGAACCAGCGTCTGACCGGTAAAAATCTGCGCGGTCGCCGCCACGGGATCGGCATCCGACCAGTTCACACCCGCCGCCCGCAAGGCCGTGATGACCTGCTGATTATGCGTTTCGGCGAGAAAGGCAGAAAGACTGGCAGCCACCACCGGCCCGACCTCCGGGACCCGTTGCAGGGCTTCGCCATCGGCGGCAAGCAAGGCGTCCAGGCGGCCGAAATGGCGGGCCAGATCGCGCGCCGTCGCCTCACCAACATTGCGGATGCCAAGGGCAAAGATGAAACGGGCGAGCGTCGTCGCTTTGCTTTTTTCAATGGCGTCCACCAGGTTCTGGGCCGATTTCTCGCCCATGCGCTCCAACCCGACCAGCGTTTCGACGGTCAGGCCATAGATGTCGGCTGGCGTATGCAGCAGGCCGGCATCAACAAGCTGTTCGACCAGTTTGTCGCCGAGGCCCTCGATATCCATCGCCCGCCGCGCCGCGAAATGGATCAAGGCCTGCTTGCGCTGGGCCGGACAGAACAAACCGCCGGTACAGCGGGCGATCGCCTCGTCCTCGGATTTCGCGATCAGCGAATCGCACTCGGGACAACGCGTCGGCATCACGAAAGGCAGATGCAACGGCTCGCCACCAAACAAGTCGCGCGCCGGCCGCTTCTCGAATACGACGGAAACCACCTCGGGAATCACGTCGCCGGCCCGGCGCACGATCACCGTATCACCCAGGCGAACATCTTTGCGCCGCACCTCGTCCTCGTTATGCAGCGTCGCGTTGGTGACCGTGACGCCGCCGACGAAGACCGGCTTGAGACGGGCCACCGGCGTGATGGCGCCGGTCCGGCCGACCTGGACGTCGATGCCGAGCACCTCGGTCAAGGCTTCTTCGGCCGGAAATTTGTGGGCGATGGCAAAACGCGGCGCCCGCGAGACAAAACCCAGTCGCGCCTGGGCTGCCAGCTTGTTGACCTTGTACACCACACCATCGATGTCGTAGGGCAGATCGGGACGCTTGGCGCCAATTTCGGCGAAATAGCCGAGCAAGCCCTTCGCCCCGTTGACCACGCGGCGCTCGACGGCTACCGGAAACCCCCAGGCGGCGAGCAAATCCATCAGTTCGGCATGAGTTTTGACGGCCAGTTGCTCGGCGCCCGCCCCGACGCCGTAGGCGAAAAAAGACAACGGCCGGCCGGCAGTAATTTTCGAATCGAGCTGGCGCAGGCTGCCGGCCGCGGCATTGCGCGGGTTGGCGAATTCCTTGTCGGCGCGGGCGCGCTGGCGTTCGTTGAGAGCGGCGAAATCCGCCTTGAACATCAGCACTTCGCCGCGCACCTCGATCAGCGCCGGCCAGCCCTCGCCACGCAGGCGCAACGGCAGGCAGCGCAGGGTACGCAGGTTAGGGGTCACCTCTTCGCCGGTCGCCCCGTCGCCACGCGTCGCACCGCTGGTGAAGATGCCGTTTTCGTAAGTCAGGCTGATGGCTAGGCCGTCAAACTTCGGCTCGACGGCATACTCGATGGCGGCAATGCTTTCCAGGCCGTCGCGCACGCGCTGATCGAAGGCTTCGACCTCTTCCGCGGCAAAGGCGTTGTTCAGCGAGAGCATGGGCACGCCGTGGCGACGTGGCGGGAATTCCTTCAAGGGTGTTCCGCCGACCCGCTGGGTCGGCGAATCCGGCATCAGCAACTCGGGATATTGCTGCTCAAGGTCCTGCAATTCCCGAAATAGCTTGTCGTACTCGGCATCCGGAATGCTCGGGTTGTCGAGTCCGTAATAGGCGTGATTATGGCGCTCGATTTCTGTGCGGAGCTGGGCGGCGCGCTCCGCTGCAACGACAGCCGCCATCAGGAGAATAACCGCAGAGCCTGGGCCGAACCGGCCGGCAGACCGAAACTGGCCATCGTCGCCTGCGGCTTGCCGATGAATTCGCGGCGGATATGTTCAAGCTGCGAATCGGACAGGGGCTGGCGATTGTCGTCGACCAGCGCGCCCTGCAAGGCTTCGGCAAAGCGTTTGGCGAGTTCGGCCATCTGCCCGAACACCCGCTCGCCGTGATCGACCCGCGGCACATCGAGCAGAAAGGTCAAGCCATGGGTACTCAGCGTGCGCACCGTGTCGGCGGAGAACTGCGTACTTTCGTAATTCTGCAGGCTGAACTGGGCATGCCCCTCGTCGTCATAGCGGGTGAATAGGCCGTCGATACCAAGCACCATGCCGGCCGCTTCAGCCAGCGCCCGGATCTTGGTGCCGGCAAAGGCGCTGCCCCGACTGACCAGATTGATGCCGATTTCGAGATCGACGGCAGCACAGAAGCGATCGATTTCGGCCGCCAGGTCGAGGACGCGGGAAGACGGCATGTCGGCTACCGCCATCAGTTCGTCGGCCAAGGCACGCATGGCGTTGGCGAACAGCGTGACCTCTCCTTCGGAAACCGGCCCCAATCGATTGACCAGTTGCAGGCCGATGCGCAGGCGGCGAACTTCCAGCTTGCTTCCTGGCAGCAGGCGCTCCCATTCGCGGCTCCGCTCGTTGAAACCGATCCAGTGCACCGGCTTGCTCAAGCGATGCAGGGCATCGCGCTGCGAGTGCAGGACCTGGGCCACCGCTACCGGCTCGACCAACTCCATGGCCACGACAAATTCCAGACGTGGATCAAGCAATTCGGCCGGCACCGGACCGGCAGCGAGTTCCGGCTCGGTCTCTTCGACCAGCCCGGGGGGATCGATAGTCAGCCGTGTCGCCCGCGACTCGGCCAGCGGCATGGCCGGTTGCCGCGCCCTGATCGGTTCCGGTGGCGGCTCGTCGTCCTCCACCGGAGCTTCTGCTTCCTCCTCGGGTTCGGGTTCCGGCTCGCCGGCATAACTGTTGGCAAAAACCGGCTCCAGCCGCTCGGCAACGGACGAGGTTTCCTCGATACGGATTTCCGGTTCGCTACGCCCAACCGCCTCCGCTCTGACCGGCTCTTTCGCGCCGCCACCCAGCAATACATCGGCGTGCTGCGGTTTGAACACGGCTTCGGCCAGTTTGCGATGCCGGAATTCCTGCCACTTGTTGTAGGCAAGCACGCCAACCACTGCTGTCGCGCCCAGGCCAATCAATCCCAACTGGAGTTCGGTCATGCATCCCTCATCTTCAAAGCTTCCTCGATATCCACTTCCACCACGCGCGACACGCCGGATTCCTGCATGGTGACGCCGACTAGCTGCTCGGCCATTTCCATCGCAATTTTATTATGGGAAATGAACAGGAACTGCGTTGCGCCTGACATTTTCTTCACCATGCCGCAAAAACGCTCGGTGTTCGAGTCGTCGAGCGGCGCATCGACTTCGTCGAGCAGGCAGAACGGCGCCGGGTTCAACTGGAACATCGAAAAGACCAGGGCAATCGCCGTCAGCGCCTTTTCGCCGCCGGAGAGCAGGTGAATGGTCGAATTCTTCTTGCCTGGCGGCTGGGCAATGACCTGGACGCCGGCATCGAGGATTTCCTCGCCGGTCATCACCAGCTCGGCGCGGCCGCCGCCGAACAGTTCAGGGAACAACTGGCCGAAATGGCCGTTGACCGTGTCGAAAGTCGTTTGCAGCAGGTCGCGAGTCTCGCGGTCGATGCGCCGGATGGCGTTCTCGAGCGTTTCCATCGCCTCGTTGAGGTCGGCCGCCTGCATGTCGAGGTAGCCCTTGCGCTCGGTCGCCGTTTCGAGTTCCAGCAAGGCCGCCAGATTGACCGCGCCGAGTTCGGCGATGGCGTTGCCAAGCCGGGTGATTTCGCCCTGCAGACTGGCCGCCCGGGCATTGCCGAGCTCAGGCAGCAGCGCCGCCTCGTCGGCACCAGCTTCAAGAAGCTGCAAGGCGAACTGTTCGGTATTGAGGGCCGCCGCCTGCTCCTTGAGTTTCAGGTCGCCGATGCGCACGCGCAGCGGTTCGAGGCCCTGCTCGATTTTCATGCGCTGTTCTTCGAGGCCGCGCAGCGCATGGGTCGCCGCTTCCAGCGCATCGCGCGTCGCGGCCAGCGCCTTTTCCTTTTCCTGGCGTAATTCGAGCGCCGCCTGCAGATTGTCTTCCATGACATCGGCCGGCGCCGCCTCGACCTGCTCGGCGCACTGCGCGAGATCTTTCTGGATGCGGTTCAGTTCGCGCTGCGCCGTCGCCTGCTGGGCGAAAACGTCCTGTAGCTTGCCCTGCGCCTCGCGCAGCGAGAACTGCGCCTCGCGCAAGGCGCGGTCGAAATCGGCATTGCGTTCGCGCTCGGCGCGCACGGCCCGCTCGCATTCGTCGAGCCGCGACTGGGCACCGGCGACCAGCACGCGGATGCGCGCCAGACCATCGCGCACCTCGGCGATCTTCTCGTCGGCCGCCATTTCGCGTTCGCGCTCGGCTTCCTCTTCCTCGGCCAGCTCGGCCATCTGCTCCTGCAGGCGCTCCTTCTGCTCGCGGTAGCGCTCGATGGTCTGGGTTAGTTTCAACACTTCAAGCTGCACGGCATGCACGCGTTGCTGGCGGTCGGTGACGTACTGGCGGATTTCGCCGATTTCTTCCTGCTTGTCGGAAAACTGCTCGTCGAGCATTTCCAGTTGCTCGCGCAGATCGGCGGCCTGCGCGTCGTAAAGCGCGATGCCTTCGGCCAGGGTCTCGATTTCGCGCTGGCGTTCGAGCAAGCCGTGTTCGCCCTTGTCGGGCGCGAAAAAGGTGATGCTGCTGCGGCTCAGCAGGTCGCCGTCGGCCGTCACCAGCACCGCGCCAGGAGGCAACTCGGCGCGCCGTTGCAGGGCTTCGTCCAGCGTCGCGGCAGTCAGTACCGGGCCCAGCCAGTCGGCCAGGACGGCGGCGATGGCTGGCTGGTCGCTGCGCACACGCTCGACCAGGCGACCGGCTTTTTCGCCATCGGCCAACGTCGCCGGCAGCAACACCGAGAGCTTGGCATCCGGCCGGTCGTGCAGCCATTCGTCAAGCTTGGCCGGGTCGTCGCAGGCGATGGCCGAGAGGCGTTCACGCAGCACGGCTTCGACCGCCGACTCCCAGCCGGCTTCGACGTGAATCTGCTGCCAGAGCGGCTTGGCGTCATGCAAGCCATGGCGTTGCAGCCACTCGGGCAGCGTGCCGGAGTCGCGGGTGCGCGCCTGCATCTGTTCGAGCGCCGCCTGCCGCGCCTGCCCGGCCGCCAGTTCGCGCTCGATGCGCTGCAATTCGGCCTGCACCTGCTTGCGCCGGGCGTCGAGCTGCGGCAGTTCCTGCTGCAATTGCTGCAAGTGATCCTGGTCGCCGGCCAGTTCCTCGCGCAGCAGGTCGAGTTCTTCTTCCTTCTCGGCGAGGTCCATGGCGTCCGGCGCATCCTGGCCGCCGCTTTCCTCGCGCAAACGCTCGCGGCGCTGGGCGATGGCCTGCAAGGCGCGCTGGGCGTGCGACTTGTGGGTCAGCTCGACTTCCAGACGCTGTTCGCCGTTGGCCGTGCGCGTTTTCATGCGTTGCAGTTCGTCGAGCGCCTGGGCGTGGTCTTCCTCGACCTGCGGCGCCAGATTCATCTGGGCGTGCAGACGTTCTTCGGCTTCCTCAACCTTGAGGCGGGTAATTTCTTCCGTTTCTTCCCAGCGCAGACGGTCTTCGGCGAGTTTTTCTGCCGTCGCCGTCCATTGCGCCAGTTCGCCTTCCAGTTGCACGATGCGCGCCTCGAGCTGGCTGCGCGATTCGCGCCGGTGGCGGATTTCGGCTTCGAGCTTGGCGACCTCGGCATTGGCCGCGTACATCTCGCTCTGCGCCAGATGCAGCGCATCGCCGGCGGCGAAATGGGTTTCGCGCATTTCCTCGGCGCGCGCCTCGGTTTCGCGCAGCGCGGCGCTCTGCGCTTCGAGATCGGTGGTCGCCCGTTCGACTTCGAGCGACAGACGCTGGCGTTCAGCCTCAGCTTCGCGCTTCCTGAGCAACCAGAGGATCTGCTGACGCTGCACCAGTTGTTCGTTCAAGGCGTGGTAGCGGCGGGCGACTTCGGCCTGCGCTTCGAGCTTTTCCATCTGGCTGCCGAGTTCGAGGCGAATATCCTCGACCCGGGTCAGGTTCTCGCGGGTATCCTCAAGCCGGCCATTCGTGTCCTTGCGTCTTTCCTTGTAGCGCGAGACGCCGGCCGCTTCTTCGAGGAAGACGCGTAGGTCGTCCGGCTTGGCCTCGATGATGCGCGAAATCATGCCCTGGCCGATGATGGCGTAGGCACGCGGCCCGAGGCCGGTGCCGAGGAACAGATCGGTGATGTCCTTGCGCCGGACTTTCAGATTGTTGATGAAGTAGTCCGACTGGCCCTGCCGCGTCAGCGTGCGCTTGACCGACAGCTCGGCATATTGCGACCACTGGCCAAGCGCCCGGCCGAGCAGGTTCTCGAAGATCAGCTCGACGGAGGCACGCGACACCGGCTTGCGGTTCGACGAGCCGTTGAAGATGACGTCCATCATCGACTCGCCGCGCAGTTCCGAGGCCTTCGACTCGCCCAGCACCCAGCGCACGGCGTCCATGATGTTGGATTTGCCGCAGCCATTGGGGCCAACGACGCCGACCAGTTGCCCGGGCAGGGCAACAGCGGTCGGATCGACGAAGGATTTGAAGCCGGCGAGTTTGAGTTTGGTCAGGCGCATCGAAGTCATCCCGCGGCGCCGGATTGCGCCACCTGCGGGGGCGTAATCATACCATCGGCGGCGCCCCGCTCGCGGTCACAGGAAATCGCTATCAGGCACCCACAAAATTCACCATGTGTATAATCGAACGGAATTTTTTTACCCTTCGGTCATTTCCCAAGCATGTTGTCCATTTATCAACTGAAGCCGGCCTTCCAGGGAATACTGCGGCCGCTGGTGGTACGTCTGGCCACCACCGGCATTACTGCCAACAGTGTGACGCTGGCGGCGATGGTCCTGTCGCTCGGGCTCGGCACCCTGCTGTGCCTGGCCGGCCCGACGCATAGTCAGTTATTCCTACTGCTGCCGCTATGGATGTTCCTGCGCATGGCGCTGAATGCCATCGACGGCATGCTGGCCCGGGAATTCGACCAGAAGACGCCGCTCGGCGCCTATCTGAACGAACTCAGCGACGTCGTCTCCGACGCCGCGCTCTACCTGCCCTTCGCCTTCGTGGCGCCCTTCGGCGGGGTGAGCATCGGCCTGCTGATCTTTCTCTCCGCCGTTTCCGAAATGGCCGGCGCCCTCGGCCCCATGGTCGGCGCACCGCGCCAGTACGACGGCCCGCTCGGCAAGAGCGACCGCGCCTTCCTGTTCGGCACCCTCGGCCTGTGGCTGGGCCTCGCCGGCCAACTCCCGGAAATCGCCTTCTGGCTGCTGCCGGCCGCCTGGGCCGGCATCGTCCTGAACACCATCAACCGTATCCATAGCGGCATCGCCGCCTCCAAACCATGACCCGAATCGCTGAAGAACACCATTTCACCACCGCCGACGGCGAATCCCTGTTCTACCGCCGCTGGCCGGCCACCTCGGCCAATCGCCGGGGCGCCGTGCTGCTGTTCCATCGCGGCCACGAACACGGCGCGCGCATGGCCCATCTGGTCGATGAACTCGACCTGCCGGATTTCGATTTCTACGCCTGGGATGCCCGTGGCCATGGCAAGTCGCCCGGCGTGCGCGGCTATTCGCCGAGCTTCGCGCAGTCGGTACGCGACGTGCAGACCTTCGTCGAACATGTGCGCGACACCTGGCAGACCGACGAAACCGACATGGCGGTGCTCGCCCAGAGCGTCGGCGCCGTGCTCATCAGCACCTGGGCGCACGATTACGCGCCACGCGTGCGCTGCCTGGTGCTCGCCTCGCCGGCCTTCAAGGTCAAGCTCTACGTGCCCTTCGCCCGCCCCGGACTGAAACTAATGCAGGCGCTGCGCGGCAATTTCTTCGTCAACAGCTACGTCAAATCGAAATTCCTGACCCACGATCCGGAACACCAGGCCTCCTACGACAGCGACCCGCTGATCAGCCGGCCGATCTCGGTCAACATCCTGCTGGCGCTTTACGAAGCTGCCGAGCGCATCGTCGCCGACGCCCAGGCCATCACCATCCCAACCCAGCTACTGATCTCCGGCGCCGACTGGGTGGTGCATCACGGCCCGCAACACGAGTTCTTCGCCAAACTGGGCAGCAGCGTCAAGGAAAAGCACGTCCTTGATGGCTTCTATCACGACACCTTCGGCGAAAAGGACCGCGCCCGGGCCACGAAGCTGGCCCGCGGCTTCATCCTGCGCCAGTTCGCCAACGAGTGGTCGCGCCCGGACTTGCGCCAGGCGCACCGCCAGGGCACCACCTTCGATGAGGCTCAGACCCTCGCCCGCACGCTGCCGGCACTCAGCCCGCGCGGCCTGTACTGGGCAGCCTACCGGGCCAACATGAAGCTCGGCGGCCTGCTCTCGGAAGGCGTTGCCCTCGGCCACCGCACCGGCTTCGATTCAGGCAGCACGCTCGATTACGTTTATCGCAACACGCCGGCCGGCGCCGGCCCGCTCGGCCGTCTGATCGACCGCCAATACCTCGACGCCATCGGCTGGAAAGGCATCCGCCAACGCAAGCTGCACATCGAGGAACTGCTGCGCGCCACACTCGCCCGCCTGCAGGCGGCCGGCGTCCCGGCGCGCATTCTCGACATCGCCGCCGGCCATGGCCGTTATGTGCTGGAAGCCCTGGCTGGCGCCGGCAAACCGGAATCCATCCTGCTGCGCGATTTCAGCCCGCTCAATGTCGAACAGGGCAGCGCCCTGATCGCCGCCAAGGGTCTGGCCGACATCGCCCGTTTCGAGCGCGGCGATGCCTTCGACCGCGCCTCGGTCGCGGCGGCCTCACCGTCGCCGACGCTGGGCATCGTCTCCGGCCTCTACGAATTGTTCCCGGACAATGACGCCGTTGCCACCTCGCTGGCCGGCATGGCCGACGCCATCGCCCCCGGCGGCTACCTGATCTACACCGGCCAACCCTGGCACCCGCAGCTGGAACTGATCGCCCGCGCCCTGACCAGCCACCGCGACGGTCAGGCCTGGGTCATGCGCCGCCGCACGCAGGCCGAGATGGACCAACTGGTGCGCGACGCCGGTTTCGAGAAAATCGACCAGCGCATCGACCAATGGGGCATCTTCACCGTATCGCTGGCCCGCCGCCGACCGGCATGAGTTTGAAAATACTCCGCCCCTGGCAACGCAGCGTCGTCTGGCTGCTCTTCCTCGGGCCGGTCTTTTTCCTCAGCTATGGCTACGCCAACCAGTTGGCCGCGACGCAAGCTACCGCCGGCAGCCTGTTCTTCGCCTGGGAGCGACAGATTCCCTTCCTGCCGTGGACCATTGTTCCCTACTGGACCATCGACCTGTTCTACGGCCTCTCCTTCCTTTGCTGCCGAAACGCCCGCGAAGTGGACCGGCATGCCCTGCGCCTGTTCACGGCGCAGTTAATCTCGGTCGCCTGTTTCCTTGCCTGGCCGCTCCGTTTTGCCTTCGAGCGTCCCCCGGCCGACGGCCTGTTCGGCGCCCTGTTCACCGCCCTGACCAGTTTCGACCAACCCTACAACCAGGCACCTTCGCTGCACATCGGCCTGCTCGTCCTGATCTGGTTCCAGTTCGCCCGCCTGCCGACCGGCTGGCCGCTGCGTTTCCTGACCCATGCCTGGGCATTGCTCATCGGAATTTCCGTGCTGACCACCTGGCAGCACCATTTGATCGACGTGCCGACCGGCGCTGCCGTCGGCCTGTTCTGCCTGTGGCTGTGGCCGGAGGGCGAGCTAACAACGCCTTTGAAACGCGGCGAGGATGCCGGCCATACCCGGCTGGCTGCGCTCTACTGCGGAGGCGCGCTGGTCTTTCTGGCAGCGGCCGACGCGCTTGGCGGCATCGCCTGGCTGCTGGCCTGGCCCACCCTCGCCCTGCTGCTCGTCGCCTGGAACTATGCCTGGGCGGGCGCCGCCGGCTTCCAGAAACAGGCCGGCCGGCAAAGCCTGGCCGTACGCTGGCTGCTGGCACCCTACATCCTCGGCGTCTGGATCAATTCCCGACTATGGACCCGCCGCCATCCGCAGCCCGACCTGATCGCCGACAACGTCTGGCTGGGCCGCCTGCCGAGCCGCACACAATTCGCCGCCGGCCGTTTTGCCGCCCTGATCGACCTAAGCGCCGAACTGTCGGCGCCGGCCATCGCCGGGAATTACATCGGCGCGCCCAGCCTGGATCTCGTGCCGGCCTCGCCGCAAGCCCTGCTGGCCGCCGCCCGGGCCATCGAGGCGCAGCGCCGCCACGGCCCGGTACTGGTCGCCTGCGCCCTGGGCTATTCGCGCAGTGCGGCGGCGGTCGCCGTCTGGTTGCGCCACAGCGGCCGACACAGCAACCTGGACGAGGCCATTGGGCAGGTTTGCCGGCAACGTCCATCCGTCGTCCTCGGCCCGCTTTGGCAGAAAGCGCTGCGCGCGCTTGAACCCGCCCTGGAGGAACCGGCATGACCGCAGAGCAGGCCCAGGCTGCCATCGGCGCCGCCCTGTGCGAAACCGGCCAGCGCATCGATGCCTGGAGTCGATTATTCACCGCTATCGCCCTGCTCGCCTGCGTACTTCCAGCGCCTTGTTCCGTCTGGCCGTTCCTGTTGGTCGGCATTCTCCTGGCCGGCCTCGCGCAAGTGTTCTACGCCCTGCGCACCGGCTTCGACCGCGCGATCTTCGCCCACTGGCTGGCGCAGCCGGAAAATACCGCAATAACCGGCCTTGCTGCCTTCGATCAGGCTCTGCTTGTGGCGCGCCTGGCGAAGCGCCTGCCGGAACGAACGCTCGGCGAACGCGTCGCCGGCGTCCGCCGCCTCGTCCTCGGCCAGCTCCTGGCGCTCGGCGGGCAAATCGCCGGCACGCTGGGTGCTGCCGCACTCCTGCTCCTGCGCTGATTTCCGCCATGCATCTGGAACACGTCATCGCCGCCGCCTTCTGCCAGTTCGCCAAGCTGGTGACCGGCGTGCGCGCCCTGTGGCTGGACAACCGTCCTTCACCCCAGCCGCGCATCTATTTCGCCAATCATCGCAGCCACGGCGATTTCCTGCTCATCTGGGCCTGCCTGCCGCCCGAGCTCCGGCGCCGGACGCGGCCGGTCGCCGGAGCCGACTACTGGTTGCGCGGACGCCTGCGCCGCTACCTGATCGAACGGATTTTCCGCGGCGTTTTGATCGACCGCCAAGTCAGGCACGATGCCAACCCGCTGGCAGCCATGAGCGCCCCGCTACAGGCCGGCGAATCGCTGATCATTTTCCCCGAGGGCACGCGCAACCTCGGCGATGAACTGCTGCCCTTCAAGAGTGGCATACACCATCTGGCCCAGGCCCATCCGGAGATCGAATTCGTCCCGGTGTGGATAGAAAACCTCGGCCGGGCCATGCCCAAGGGCAGTCTGATTCCCGTCCCCCTGTTATGCAGCCTGAGTTTCGGGCCGGCCCTGCGGCCCGCCATCGGCGAAAACCGGAGCGACTTCCTGCTGCGCTGCCGGAACGCCCTGCTCGCACTTTCCCCGGCCAAGGATTGAGCATGCCCGCCCACAGCCCGAACCAAACCCTGCTCCTGATCTTTGCCGGCGTCGCCGCCCTGCTTGCCGTGGCCAGCGCCATCGGCGGCTTTCTCGCCTGGCGCCAGCCGGCCGGGACGCGCAACCCGGTCATTGCCAACCTGAATGCCCGGATCAATGCCTGGTGGGTCATGGTCGCCCTGCTCGGCGCCGTGTTCTGGGGCGGCCGCGGCAGCGTGATCCTGCTGTTCGCCTTCATTTCCTTTCAGGCCCTGCGCGAATTCATCTCGGTGACCTACACGCGCAGCGGCGACCACGGCGCCCTGGTCTGGAGTTTCTTTTTCTTCCTGCCGCTGCAGTACGCCTTGATCGCCATCGACTGGTACGGCCTGTTCTCCATCTTCATCCCGGTCTATGCCTTCCTGTTGCTGCCCATTTCGGCAAGCCTGGGGGCCGACACCAAGCGCTTCTTCGAGCGCGCCGCCAAGGTCCAGTGGGGCCTGATGATCTGCGTTTATTGCCTGTCGCACGTCCCGGCGCTGCTGACCCTCGACATTCCCGGCTTCACCGGACGCAACCTGCAACTCATCGCCTTCCTCGTCCTCATCGTGCAATCGAGCGACGTCTTCCAGTACATCTGGGGAAAACTGCTCGGGCGGCGCAAACTCGCGCCGGAAATCTCGCCCTCGAAAACAGTCGAGGGACTGCTCGGCGGCATCCTGACCTCGACTGCGCTCGGCGCCGCGCTGTGGTGGATCACCCCCTTCGCCCCCTGGCAGGCAGCGCTGATTGCGCTGTGCATCAACATTTTCGGCTTTTTCGGCGGCCTGGTCCTGTCGGCCATCAAGCGCGACCGTGGGGTCAAGGACTGGGGGGCGATGATCGAGGGCCACGGCGGCATGCTCGATCGCGTCGACTCGATCAGCTTCTCGGCACCGGTTTTCTTCCATATCGTGCGTTACTGGTGGGTCGCCTGAGTTCGGCCGCGGGCAACCGAGCGACTGTGCTAGTGTCGACGCAGGCAAGTTTTTCTGCGGAGTAATCATGGAATCCGACGATATCTTCCTCGCCCGTGCCGTCGAACTGGCACGACTGGGCAGCGAGAGCGGCGAAGGTGGCCCGTTCGGCGCCGTCATCGTCCATGACGGCAAGATCGTCGCCGAAGCCTGGAATCGCGTCGTCGCCAGCCACGACCCGACGGCGCATGCCGAAATCGGCGCCATCCGCAGCGCCTGCGCCAGTCTTGGCCACTTCCACCTGGCCGGCTGCACGCTCTACGCCTCCAGCGAACCCTGTCCGATGTGCCTGTCCGCCGCCTACTGGGCGCGCATCGAACGCATCGTTTTTGCCAACAGCCGCAGCGAAGCGGCGGCCATAGGTTTCTGCGACGACGAACTCTACCAGGAGTTGAACCGCCACTTCTCGGCGCGTAGCATTCTCATGGAACACCATCCAACCCCTGGCGCCCTGTCTCCGCTTGAGAGCTGGGTCGCCAATCCACGACATGTTCCGTACTAAACACTATGCAAAACGCTATGCCGACCAGCACCATCCCCAGCCGTTCAGAGACACTGCAAGTGCTGCGCCTGATCGGCAAATTCGAACCAATCCTCATGCTCACCGGCGACGACGAAGGCTACGGCACACGCTGGATCATCGCCGGCCAACAAGTGCAACCCGCTATCGCTCGCTTTCTGATGGAATCGGGATTTATCAGCGATGCAGGAAAAACCGAATTTGGCGCCCATCGCCTGACACTGACCGAAGCCGGCAAGTTGTTCAGGGAAAAAGGATTGGCTTGGTGGGGGAGTTTGAGTCTTTGGCAAAAAATCAAGATTACGCTATTTGGCTAATCAGCAAGCAAAACGCAAACAGCCCCGTTACTGAGAAGTAACGGGGCTGAGCATTGGGAGCCTGGCGGTGACCTACTTTCGCGAGCGGAAGCTCACTATCATCGGCGCT
>JAGTRU010000033.1 GCA_018261905.1 Pseudomonadota bacterium
CATCCGTGTGATTGCCTTTAATACTTTGTGTGACCGAAGTCACTGCGTATCAAGGCACCCACACCTATCGATTGTTCAAATTGTTAAAGAACTGCTTGCTTCGCTGCGCCGTCTCGTTTGATTCGTCAGCAGCAGAGAGGCGAGATTATGAAGAACTTTCTAAACTTCGTCAAGCATTTCGATGAATCTTTTTTGCTCGCCGCCGTTCAAACTTCCCCGCCCACTTGCTCCTCCCCGCCCCGCCGAAACCCAAGCGCTGCAAGGAGGGGCGCATTATATAGACTTACTAACCGCCGTCAATAGGCTCTGGGGATATTTATCGATTGATGGTGTTTTAGGGCATTTTTGCCGATTCGAGCCATTTCGGACCATAAACAAAAAAAGGGCCCCGGAATCGCTTCCGGGGCCAACCGAGGTTACTGCGGAGAGAGAGGTTTACCGTCAGGCGTAGGTCGGGGCGAACGCCGCTTCAGGATTGGCGGCCGGCCCGTTGTCCGTCCAGTACGGTGAAAGTTTGCGTAACTGGGCGACGATCGGCGGCACCGCCTCGATCACCCGGTCGATTTCGGCTTCGGTGTTGTAACGCGACAGCGAGAAACGGATCGTGCCATGTGCGGCGGTGTAGGGAATACCCATGGCGCGCATCACATGCGACGGTTCCAGCGAGCCCGAGGTACAGGCGGAACCGGAACTGCCTGCAATCCCCACCTTGTTCAGCAGCATCAGGATGCCTTCACCCTCGATGTATTCAAAGGCGATGTTGCTGGTGTTGGGCAGACGGTTGCTGACATCGCCAGTCGGGAAGCAATGGGTGATCTGGCTGAGCAGGCCCTTTTCCAGCTTGTCGCGCAGACGCTTGACCGTCGTGTTCTCCTCGGCCATGTGTTGCATGGCGAGTTCGCAGGCGACGCCAAGACCGACGATGGACGCCGAGTTCTCGGTACCGGCCCGCCGTCCGCGTTCCTGGTGACCGCCACGGAGCAGCGGGCGGAAGCGGCAGCCACGACGCAGATAGAGGACACCAATCCCCTTGGGGGCATGCAACTTGTGCCCGGACAGGGAAAGCATGTCGATCTTGGTGTTCTTCAGATCGATCTGGATCTTGCCAACGGCCTGGACGGCATCGGTATGGAACATGATGCCTTTGGCGCTGGCCAGTTCGGCCATTTCTTCCACGGGGAAAATCGTACCAGTCTCATTATTGGCCCACATCACGGAAACGATGGCGACACGGTCGTTCAACAGCGACTTGTATTCGTCGATGTCGATCCGACCCTTCTTGTCCACTTTCAGCTTGTGGACGATGTAGTTTTCCTTTTCCAGCCATTCGCACAGCGTCAGGATGGCCGGATGCTCGACATTGGTGGTGATCACCGTGTTGCGTTCCGGCTGCGCCTTGAGCGCCGAGAGGATGGCGGTCGAGTCGGACTCGGTACCACAGGAAGTAAAGATGATTTCCGAGTCATGCTCGGCACCAATCAGTGCCTGCACCTGAGCACGGGCCTTCTTCAGCGCCTTGCCGACTTCGCTACCGAAAGCGTGAATCGACGAGGCATTGCCGAAATGCTCGGTGAAAAAAGGGAGCATGGCTTCCACGACGGCCGGGTCACAGCGCGTCGTGGCATTGTTGTCCAGATAGATCGGTTCCATGGCGCAGTCCTTTGGGTTCTCTGTTGGGATTGGGGACTTGGTTTTTTATACTTCAGCCGGCATGTGCGACGCCGGCAGGACTTGCACCAGCTCACCGAGGGCTTCGATCATCTTCTGCTGGATGCCACCCAGGGTAGCCGCTTCCATCATGCAACCGGAGCAGGCGCCCTTCAGGTGCACATAGATCTTCTTGCCCTGGACGTCAGCCAGATCGACATCGCCATGGTCGCGCTGCAGCATCGGACGGACGGACTCGAGCACTTCCTCGATTTTCTTGATTTTCTGCACCAGCGTCAGCTTGGTTGTAGAAGGTTTCTTGGCTTCCGGCGTAGCCGGGCAAGCCGGCGGCGGCGAGACTTCACCGGGTCCGGTGCGGTCGGCCATGACCTTGGCCAGGATTTCCTCGATGCCTTCATGGCAGGCGGCACAACCACCACCGGCCTTGGTGTAGAAGGTGACTTCCTCGACGGTGTTGAGGTTGTTGGCCTTGACCACATCCTCGATCATCACCGCGTCGATGGCGAAGCATTTGCAGATCAGGGCGCCTTCTTCGTGGTCATCGGACCATTCTTCACCGCGATAGTTGGCGATGGCGGCTTGCAGGGCTTCGCGGCCCATCACGGAACAGTGCATCTTTTCCGGCGGCAGGCCGTCGAGATAGTCGGCAATGTTCTGGTTGGAGACTTCCAGCGCCTGATCCAGCGTCATGCCCTTGACCATCTCGGTCAGCGCCGACGAAGAAGCAATCGCCGAACCGCAACCAAAAGTCTGGAAATGCGCGTCGAGGATGATTTCGGTTTCCGGCTCGACCTTGAGCATCAGGCGCAGCGCGTCGCCGCACTGGATGGAACCGACATCGCCGATGCCGTTGGCTTCTTCCAGCGGGCCGGAGTTGCGCGGGTTGAAGAAGTGTTCGCGAACCTTGTCAGAGTATTCCCACATGTTGTCTGCTCCTTAAACCGAGAACGAGGAGCCGCAGGAACACTGGGCGCTGGCGTTGGGGTTGTCGAATTTGAAACCGGTATGCGTCAGGGTGTCGATGAAATCGACCGTGACGTTGTCGATCATCGGCATGGTCATCGGATCGACCAGCAGCTTGACGCCGTCGACTTCCAGTTCCCAGTCATCCTCGGCCTTCTCGGATTCGAGCTTCATGCCGTACTGCAGACCGGAGCAGCCACCACCCGAGATAACCAGGCGCAGGCCGATAACCGGCGTTTCAGAACCACGAATAAAGCGTTGTACGGCTTTAACGGCAGCGGGGGTCAGATTGATCATGGCGTTTCTCCCAGAGTAGATGGGCTAATCATTGCAAGCCCTGTGCCATGCCCTGAAAAACGCTTAACCGACTGAATTTATTGACTTGTTACTGGCGTGATGCATTGTCGCTTTTGCGACAATCAGCCCAAAACGTGTTCGTAAGTACGCCGCAGGATTTCGCGCTCGACCAGCGGCAGACGCCGCGCCTCGGTAATGGCGATGAATTTCCCGCCCTGCTTTTCCGCCGCCGCAAACGGCGGATCGATACTGGTGCACGCGGCCAGCAGCACGGCCTGGTCGCCGTGCGGCGTATCCAGCCAGATACAGAAATCGGGTACCGGTTCCAGCCCGCCTTCGGCCAGCCCCAGTTTTTTCTCAGCCGCCCGCAGCGCCGCTGTCGGGTGAAAACTGAGCTTGGAGGAATAATCCTCGGCGCGCAATGCGGCCGGTTCCGGCAAGGGCGAGAAGGCCAGCACGCTGTCGCCCAGGGTCATGAAGCGAACCCGGGCACTGGTACTTTGTTTGTGCAGGATGACCAGACGGGGCAGTTCGGTGGTTTCAGACATCAGGCAACTCCGGTCAAATAAAGAATCACGCGGCAAACGCGGCCAGCACCGGATCGCCCTTCAGGGCGCCGGCGCGCCCCCAGACCTGCACAGCCTCAACGTAGTAGCCGGGCATTTTCGGATGCGGCAAGAGCACCTGGTATTCGGCAAAGACCCGGCCATCCGGGAACAGCGTCACCGTGCCGTAACGGGCCTTGCCGCGCCAGGTGCCGACCAGGCTGCGCTCCCCCGAGAAGGGATCGACCTGCTCGACGAAAGCCGCCTCGGCCCAGACCGGCTCATCGCCGATCTCCAGACCGAGTTTTTCAACCTGCCGCCGAACGGCCAGGCAAATCTCCGCCCCGAGAACCGGGTCGGGCTTGGCCGGGCCGTCGGCACTCATCAGCATGCCGGGCTTGCTCAGGCGGCCAGCGGCGCGTAGCTGTAGCAGGTCTTCGGGCAGACGCGACCACAGGCACCACAACCGATACAGTCGTTGATGTCCTTGATGCTCATCTTGGCGGAAGCGCTTTCGTCTTCGTCATCATCGGCATCGGAATCGATCAGGTCGAGCACGTCGCGCGGGCAGACCTTGTAGCAACGGCCGCAGCCGATGCACTTTTCCTGATTGATGGCGGTAACAAATTCGGGCACCCATTCGGCGCCGCCACGGGTAAGTGCAGTGTAAGAACTCATGATTCAACCTTTCTGAATGGCAGCCAGCTTGGCATTGGCTTCTGCCCATGCCTTGCAGGCGTCGTACGTGGATTGGGCCAGGCCCGGGATTTCGAGATAGCCGGCGGGCAAACGATCCTCAACCAGATCGTGCATTTGCGATGCCCACTCGGACGAGATGCGCTTTAGCTTTTTGACTTCCTTGTCCAAGTTTTTGATTTCTTCCTCGGTCAAGCTAACCTCCTGTGACGACAAGTTTTGATGTTGATAAACCTGGCTCAGAGCCCGGCGACTTCCGGGTATTGCCCGATGCGCTCAAGAGCGATACCGAGCAGCTTGTCGGCTTCGTCCTTCATCTTGGAGAGGCTCGGGAAGCCGAAGCGATGCACGTCGCGCAGCGTCTTCTCGACGGCGACCAGCTTGCCGACGGTGATGATGGCGCGACCGAAACCTTCGTGCGTCAGATGCACCAACGGCACGGCAAGCAGCTTGCATTCCTTTTCGATCAACACGGCGATGGCGTTGTAGAAAGCCTTGACGCGGGAAATGGTTTCGTCGTCCGGATCGCCGATCAGCGGAATACCGGCCTTGCGTTCCTTGGTCAGGATGTAGGGATCGAGGATTTTCTCGACGGTCCACCCGGTGTAAGTACCGTAGGTATCAAGAGCGCGCATCTGGCGGGCCATTTCCTTGACAAAATCGGTGGCGAAAATCGGATCGGCAGCAATGGCTTCGGTCATGGTGTTACTCCTGGGAAAAATTGGCGGATGAAAAGGAAGAGGGAAGAAGTTGCGGCCGGGGCGACAGGCCGGGGGTAAAGGTGATCGCGAAGCGGGCCACGACCAGCGATCCGGCAAACCCCGCGGCCGCCCCGAGCGCCGTCGTCGCCTCCGTGCCGCCCGCCGAAATCCCGATCAGGGCTCCGGCCAGCGTTGCCAGCGCGGGAAACAGATAGCCGAGCAACGCAGCGAGCGTCAGTTTGGCTTCCGGCAATCCGACATTGACGAAATCCCCGGCTTGCAAACCGCTGGGCGCCGGCAGGTTGAGCACCGCCGCCTGCCCGCCGACGGCATGCTTGCTCATGCCGCAATGACCGCCATGACCGCAAACACCACAGGCGGTCCGCTCGACGACGACCGTGGCCCGGCCAGCGTCGACGTGTTGGACCATGCCCCAGTGCTCGATCATGCCGGCTTTCATCCCTGCCACCCCTCTTCTTCCATATTGGCGAAGCGGTCCTCGGTCTTCTTGGCCTGCGCCGCAACCGCCCGATCGACCCAGGCGACGCCGCCCTCGGTCATCGCTTTGGAAATTTCGGCGAGCAACTCGTCGACAGCATCGACTTCGCTGGTGCGGATCGGCTGGATGCCTTTGGCCATCAGTTTCTTGATCGCCGAGGCACCGATCGCCATGACGTAGACCGCCGCGCAGCCTGCGAGGAAATCGACCTTGGCGATCAATTTGTCCTCGTTGCCGTCCATCGACTCCTCGGCGAATTCGCCGATGCCGACCAGCGTCGCCTTCTCGGGCGTCACCTCGTAGATGGCGAACCCCTCGGCGGCGCCGAAGTGCTGATTGACGCGCAAGCGGTCCGTGGTAGCAAAAGCAACCTTGATCATGGCGGCGGGCTCCTGCTTAATGGACCAGACCAACTGCAGACGACGAGATGACATGTTGTTCACCGGGGCGAGTGTCTGCCCAGTAGCTTGATCGATAGGGTTCGGGTTCATGGTGTTGCCCCAGCATCAGGTTGGCGAGATCGAAAAGGGCCTGCCGCGTACCGCGGTAACCCACCCAGGTGCGGGCGTAACCGCCCACGTGGTCGTACTGCGGAAAACCGGCGCGCAAGAGCGGCAGGCCGAGACGGTGCGCGGTATCGACGGCGTGCGAATTGGCAATGACCAGTTGCGCCCCGGCCGCCCGCGCCTGCTTTTCCATGTCCTCGAGATCGCCGACGATGACGCTCTTGATCGGCAAGGTGCTCAGGCTTTCATGCTTGGCCGGGCTGACGGCGCTAACGATTTCGGCCCCCATGCTGGTCAGGAAGCGCACCTGCATACCGAGCAAGTCGGGATCAGCAGCCAGCGCGATGCGGGCGAAACCGATCATAAAATGACTATCGACCATCGCATCCTGCAACTGGGCGCGATGCCGTTCGATCTTTTCCGGCACCGGCTTGCCGGAAATATCGGCCAGGACCTGCGTGAAAGCGTCGCAATCGTCGAGGCCCATGAGGCCGTCAAAACGAAAATCGGGCACGCCGGTACGGGTTTTCAGGATATTGGCGGCCTTGGCCAGCGAGGGGCCGATGACCAGCGTCGCGATCGACTCACCCATCGCCTCGATTTCGCTACGCGGCGTGCCGCCGATGGTCAGCGAAGAAGTCTCGGCCTCGACCAGATGGCCATCCAGCGAATCGCCGATGTCCGGCACGACGACCGGACGCAGACCAAAGGCTTCGGTCCAGTCCTTGATCGCCTCGATATCGCCCGGCGTCAGCATGGCCGAAGCCAGCACATTGACCTGTTTCGGCCGCTTGCCGACGCAACTGCTTTCCGGCACCAGGACCTGGATCAACGACTCGATGGCCAGCGCATAACCGCTTTCCAGGCAACCGACGTAATCCGGCGTACTGACCGGAACCACCGCGACATGATCGAACTCCGGATGGGCAGCGCGGAATTCCTTGACCGAGCGCAGGATGTCGGTGCCCTGCGTTTCCGAGAGGCCGGTCGTGACGAGGCCGATGATTTCCGGCTTGCTCTTGTCGGACAACGTGCGCAGCGCCTCGATGATGTTCTCGTCGGCACCCATGATGGTCGATACCTGATCCATCGCCGTCGTCTGCAACGGGATCGGTTCGCGGAAATGGCGCACGAAGAAGACTTTGCCGAAGGCCGTGCAGCCCTGCGAGCCGTGCATCAGCGGCAGGCTGCGATTGAGGCCGAGAAAGGCCAGCGAGGCGCCAATCGGCTGACTCACCTTAAGCGGATTAACCGCCAGTGCCTTCTTGGTATGAATGATTTCAGCCATTTGGACAAGCCTCGTTGAGATTACCCTCCTCTCAGCAAGGAACGCGCCAAGCAGCTACGCACATAAAAACAATGACTTAAACAACAATCGCCGTGTAGGAAACACAACAAACGTCAGACGGTGACACCACAAAATCAAATAAGTTCACTCATCAGGGCATCAGGAAGGAGGCTTTTTCCCGCACCCGGATCTCCGGGTTCTCGGCCGCGACAATCTCGAAGTAGACAGGATTGGCTCCCTTCACACCACTTTCTGCAGGCGCCCGCAGGCTGACGATGACCGAACGGGACGAGGCCGCCGGCACATCGACCTCGCCGCTGCCCGCCACGGCCATACCCGGCAGACCCTGCGCGACCAGCGTGTAGCGATGGGGCTGTTCCTCGGTGTTCATGAGATTCAGGGTGTACAGGTTCTCGATCCGGCCATCCTCGATTTCGCGGGACAGCATGTTGCGATCACGGATGACATCCACCTTCAGGGGAATCCGGTGCGCCAGGAACCACGCCGCCAACACTGCGACCAGCACGAGAACCGCGCTGTAACCAAGAACGCGTGGCCGCATGACATGCTTGATGATTTCCTGGCGGCCGAAATGCCGGGCCAGCGCATTTTCCGTCGAATAGCGGACCAGCCCCCGGGGCTGCCCGATTTTTTCCATGACCTGATTACATACATCGACACAGGAAGCACAGCCGATGCACTCGTATTGCAAGCCATTGCGAATATCGATACCGGTCGGACAGACCCGGACGCACAAGCCGCAATCGACGCAATCGCCCTGCCCGCTCGCCGAATCCGCGCCGGATGTGCCTTGCCCGCGCGGCTCGCCGCGCTGGCTGTCGTAGGTGATGACCAGGGTATCGGGATCGAACATCGCACTCTGGAAACGGGCGTAGGGACACATATGGCGGCACACCAGCTCGCGCATGTTGCCGGCCATCAGGTAGGTAAATCCTCCGTAGAAGAAAATCCAGAAGGTTTCCCAACCGCCGAGATTCCAGCTCAGCAGGTTTTGCCACAACTCCCTGACCGGACTGAAATAGCCGGCCAGCGTAAATCCCGTCCACAAGGCCAGCGCGCCCCATAGCAGATGCTTGGTCAGCTTGATGCGGATCTTGCGCAGGGTCAGCGGCCCGTTGTCGAGCTTGATCCGGTCGTTGCGCTCGCCTTCGACCCAGTTCTCGATCCACATGAACAACTGGGTATAGACCGTCTGGGGACAAGCGTAGCCACAAAACAGCCGACCCGCGATGGCGGTCACCAGGAAAAGGGCATAGGCCGAGACGATCAGCATGGCCGTCAGATAAATGATGTCCTGCGGCCAGAAGACCAGGCCGAAAATATAGAACTTGCGCTCGACCAGATGCAGCAGCAGGGCCTGCCGGCCATTCCACTCCAGCCACAGGCCGCCGTAAAAGACGGCCTGCGTGATGATCACCATCAACACCCGCCAGTTGTCGAAAAAGCCCCGCGCCCGCTTGGCGTAAATCTTCTGGTACTTGGTGAACATCAACACGCTTTGATAGGCGGCGGCGCTGCTTTCCTGCTTTTTCCCGGACATGATCGTTCTCGCTGCTGTGCGCCCCGCCAGACAGAAATCATCGGCGGGACTAACCGCGATTTCCTGTTCCGAGCCACGCTGGCAGATTCGGGTTGAGGCTCGGAAACCATCCTACCGTCTGCGATTCCGGCGATATGTAACCTGCGTCACACAGAGGGGGGAATGTTTTTACCGGCGCACGAAAAATGCAACGACGAAAGAGACCGGAAGCTGGGCGCAAGAACAATACAATCGTCATCTGGCAGCGTTCGGCCATTATGCGGACGGTCGCTTATCTCTGGAAGCAATGTTCTGAACGACGACTTCGCTCTGAAACTTGCCGGACCGCCGACGCGAGCAACTCAGCCACGGGGGCCCGTGAGCCGGTAGCCAGATTAAGGCGGCAATGCGATGGATACCTGCCAATCAGCCGCTGGTGACGATCAATATAACTGGCCGATTTTGCACTACTACCCAGTCAGCCGTCTGCTTGAAGTCGCCGAAAAACAACGAGCTTGGCAGTCATTAGCTGCACGACTTCACCGGCTTGATTGTGCGTCTTGTTGCGGATGGTCACGATGCCGCGCTCAGGACGCGAGCGCGAAGGCGATACCTGTAGCACTTCACTTTCAACACTCAGGACGTCGCCGGGGCGTGTAGGAGTTGGCCAACTGATTTCGCAACCGGCGCCAATGACACCACCGGCAAAGCGTGCGCTGCTGGTCACGATCAACTGCATGGTGATCGCGGCGGTATGCCAGCCGCTGGCGGCAAGTCCGCCAAACAAACTGGCGCGGGCGGCTTGCTCATCAAGGTGAAAGGGTTGCGGATCGAACTGGCTGGCAAAAGCTTTGATTTGCACTTCGTCCACGGTGTAGCTGGCGCTAGCGAATTTTTGGCCGACTTGAATATCGTCCAGATAAAGCAACTCAGCATCGGCTTTTTTCATCATGAAAATGTCCTCCAAAATTTCGCTTAGACCGGCATGCCGTTGAACTTGCGCAGCGCCCTGTCGACCATGGACTCAGGGAGAAAGCGCCGCAATAAGCTAACCTGGCGTGCCTGTTTCCCTGCCGGGTAGCGCCTTTTGGGTTCCGCTGCATTTGCAGCTTGCACTACGACAGCCGCAACCACCTCCGGTTTGTCGCCAGTCTGAACCCAGTTCCGCATCAAGACTCCCATGCGGGAGCGTTCCAAGTCGTAAAAGGGGAGTTGCCGATCCGGTCGCACGAGGTTGTCTTCGAACGCGGTGCTAGTCAGGCCGGGCTCGACCAGTACGACCCGGATACCGAACGTGCGCAGTTCGTGGTCGAGCGATTCGGAATAGCCCTCGACCGCATGCTTCGTCGAGGCATACAGCGCATTGTAGGGCGACGGGATCAGCCCCAACAGGGAACTCATGTTGATGATCCGGCCCCGTTTCTGGTGGCGCAGGGTGGGCAACACCGCATTGGTCACGCGCAGCAGGCCAAAGACGTTCACATCGAACAGCGCCTGAGCCTGCGCCGATGAAGATTCTTCTGCGCCACCCAGCAAACCAATGCCTGCATTGTTGACCAGCAGGTCGATGCGCCCCGCCTGCTTCAACACTTCGGCGACCATCTGCTGTACCGACGTCTCATCGGTCACATCGCAGATCAGCATCGTGATGCCGTCAACATCGCTGCTGACTGCCTTGCGGCTGGTGCCGAACACGCGGTATCCGGCCTGCTTGAGGGCCACCGCCGTTATCCGGCCAATGCCGGATGAAGCCCCGGTGATCAGGGCGACACGCTTGTCATTGTTCATGAATCAAGTCTCCTTTAATGCTGGGTGGAACCACAAAATGGGAAGGACGCTGCACCTTGAACCAGGCGGCATATAGCGCGGGAACGAAGCCGAGCGTAAGGGCGGTGGCGACAATCAACCCGCCCATGATCGCAATTGCCATCGGCCCCCAGAAGACGCTACGCGTCAGGGGAATCATGGCGAGGACCGCCGCAGCAGCCGTCAGGACGACAGGGCGGGTACGACGTACCGTGGCATCCACAATGGCTTGCCAGGCTTGCGTGCCGGCAGCGATGTCCTGCTCGATCTGGTCGACGAGGATCACTGAGTTGCGCATGATCATGCCGCCCAGGGCGATGACGCCGAGCAGCGCGACGAAGCCAAACGGCGCATTGAAGATCAGCAAGGCCGGCACCACGCCGATCAGCCCCAGCGGCGCCGTCATGAAGACCATGAACATCCTGGAGAAGCTGTGTAGCTGCATCATCAGGAAAGTCAGCATGACCAGCAACATC
The DNA here is from genome assembly GCA_018261905.1 of Pseudomonadota bacterium. Classification (GTDB taxonomy): domain Bacteria; phylum Pseudomonadota; class Gammaproteobacteria; order Burkholderiales; family Rhodocyclaceae; genus Azonexus. The sequence goes on from JAGTRU010000033.1 coordinate 10,986, forward strand.
GCCGGGAAGATCGCCAGCAACGCAAGATTCGACTTGTCGGCTTCCTCGATGGCGCCGCCCTTCTCGATCCGGTAACCGTTCGGCAGACTGTCGAGCACCGGCTTCAACGATGGCCAGATCTTGTCTGTGGCATAGGGCCCCTGGACGCCATCCGCCAGGTCGCTACGCACGGTAATCGCCATGTTGCGGTTCCAGCGCCACAGCACGGGCTCCTCGAAAGTCGATTCGATGCGGGCGATCTGCGACAGCGGGACCACGGCGCCGGTGCGGGAGAACAAATTGATGTCGCCCAGGCTCTCCAGCGTCTTTCGTTCACCGACGTCAGAACGTACCACGACATCGATCAAGTCCTCGCCACGGCGGATTTGCGTCACTGGCGCACCGGACAGGACGGTCTGCAAGGTCGCCGACACATCGGCCGACGACAGACCCAACAGACGGGCCTTGTCCTGATCGACGTGGACTCGCTGGGTGCGGACGCGTTCGTTCCAGTTGAGCTGGGTATCGCGCACCAGGGGGCTTTCCCCAACGATATCGCGTACCCGATAGGCGATGCCGCGCACGGTGTCGGGATCCGGGCCGATTACGCGGAACTGGACCGGGAAGCCGACCGGCGGGCCAAACTCAAGCCGCAACACGCGACCGCGCACCAGCGGCTGTGCCTCATCCCGGGCGAAGTATTCAAGCAGGCGGGTGCGCAAGGCTTCCCGTGCTTCAATGCCGGAGGTCATGATGACAAACTGGGCGTAGCCGGGGTTGGGCAGTTCCGGTTCCATGGACAGGTAGAAGCGCGGTGTGCCGCTACCGGTGTAGACCGTGAAATGCTGGGCATCCGCATCCTGTGCGAGGACTTTCTCGAATAGCTTGACCTGCTCCTGAGTCGCTTCGAACGAGGCGCCCTCCTGCATGCGCAGTTCGACCATTAGCTCCGGGCGCGAGGCGGTGGGGAAGAACTGCTGCTGCACCAGGCCCATCCCGACGCCGGCCAGGAGGAAGAGGCTAGCGGTGGCAATCAACACTTTCCAGCGATGCGTAACGCACCAGTCCACCCACTTGCTCAAACGGTGATAGATCGGCTTGTCGTAGGGGTCGGCATGCGTACCGGTCGCCAAGCTGGCCGGCAATAGTTTGATCCCGAGATATGGGGTAAAGATGACGGCGACGAACCAGGAAGCAATCAGCGCCACCCCGACCACCCAGAAGATTCCCCCCGCATATTCGCCGGAGATGGACCGGGCGAAGCCGACGGGCATGAAGCCAGCCACCGTCACCATGGTGCCGGTCAGCATGGGAAAGGCCGTTGAGGTGTAGGCGAAGGTCGCTGCCTCGAACCGATCCCAGTCCTGCTCAAGTTTCAGGACCATCATCTCGACGGCAATGATTGCATCGTCGACGAGCAGGCCGAGCGCAATGATCAGCGATCCGAGCGAAATCCGGTCCAGATTCCAGCCGGCCAGATACATGACGAAGAGGACGATGCCCAGCACCAGTGGCACCGAGGCCGCAACAACGATCCCGGCTTGGCGACCTAGCGACAAAAAGGAAACGGCCAGCACGATGGCGAGCGCCTCCAGAAACGAACGCTCGAACTCCCACACGGATTCCTCGACCACTTTCGGCTGATCGGCATACTTCTCCACCGAAATCCCGGCCGGCAAGCCTGCCTGAATCTCCGCCATCCGTTCGTCAACCGCCTTGCCCACCTTCAGAATGTTGGCGTTCGGCGTCATGGTGGTGGCGAGGACCAGCACCGGGTGACCGTTGTGCCGAATGACAAAACTCGGGGGATCTTCGTAACCGGCGCGCACGGTCGCGATATCGGACAGCCGGACGAGCCGGCCGCCTGCCTCGATGCTCACTTTCGCAACGTCTGCGGCGCCGTGCAGGGCGCCGTCGACCCGTGCCAGTACCCGGTCGGAACGGGTATCGACCGAACCGGAAGGGCTCATCATGTTTTGCCGGACCAGGGCATCCATCACCTCCTGCGGCGCTATGCCCAAGGCGGCAAGGCGTTTTGTAGACAACTCGACGTAGACCTTTTCGGCTTGCTTGCCGAGGATGTCGACCTTGCTCAGGGTCGGCACGCTGTGCAAGTCGACCTTGATCTTCTCCGCGTATTCGAGAAGCTCGGCCATCGACAGTCCATCGCCTTGCAGCGCATAGAGGGACATGTAGACGTCGTTGAACTCGTCATTGAAATAGGGGCCGCGCACGCCATCGGGAAATTCTTGCCTGGAATCGCCGATCTTCTTGCGCGCCTGGTACCAGGCATCGGTGAGTTGCTGCTTGGGCAGGCCACCTTTCATGCGCAGGGAGATGGCGCCATAGCCCTGGCGGGAGAAGGTCTTCACATAGTCGAAGCCATTCAGTTCGCGCAGCCGGCGCTCCATGCGGTTCATCACCTGATCCTGAACCTCCTGTGCCGTGGCACCAGGCCATACGACAACTGCCGTCAGCAGCGGAACATTGAAGTTCGGATCCTCCGAGCGCCCGAGCTGCGTATACGAGAAGACGCCGGCGACGAGTATCGCCAGGATCATGAAGAGCACCATGGCCTGGTGCGTGACGGCCCATTTGGAGAGGTTGAGTTCCTTCACAGCACGTTCCCCGGCACCTTGGCGGCTTGAACGGGCGGTATGCTCAGGTTCACTCCGCTGGTCGTGCGCTCGACAGGAAGCACCTCAAGCCCAGGCGTCAGCTTCTGGACGCCCGCGGATACCACCTTGGTGCCATCTGCTATGCCCCGCACCAGCACGGCCTCATCCGTATAGCGGATCACTTCCACCGGTTGGGCAACGATTTTGCTGCCGGCATTTTCTATCTGCCAGACCATGCTTTTGCCGTCGCTCTTCCAGACGGCAGTGGCTGGCAGCACAGCGGCCAGTTCCCCATCCCTGGCTGCCAGGTGCAGCTTGGCTGTTACCCCGAGATGCAAGGCCTGGCGGGTGGCTGGCGACTTGTCGAGAATGCTGAAACGGGCGCGGAAGGTACGGGTCTGGGCGGACGCCGCCGGCGACAGTTCCCGCAGTTTGAGGGGGAGCGTGAGCTCAGGGGTATCCCACAGGCTGGCCGATGCCGTGATGGCGCGGGCGCTACCGGCAAGATCCTCGGGTAGATCGGCAACCACCTCCAGTTCGGAGGGCTTGGCGATGGTCACGATGGGCTGGCCTTCGGCAACGACCTGGCCGACCTCGAAGCGCACCGAAGTAATCACCCCGTCGAACTCGGCAACGAGGGTTGCGTATTTGCTCCGGTTGCGGGCTAAATCAAGTTGGCGCGAAGCCTGTGCCTGGCGCGCTGCTGCCGCATCCGAGCGGGCTTTTTGCCGCTCGTGGTCGGCGACGGAAACCGAGTGATCGGCGAGCAGGCGCCGGAAGCGTGCTTCGTCCGATGCAGCCTGCTCAGCGTCCACCTTTGCCGCCTGCAATTGGTCTTCTGCGGCGCGTAATCCGAGTTCGTAATCGGCCGGGTCAAGCCGGGCAAGGGCTTGCCCGGCGACGACGTTTTGCCCGACTTCGACCAAACGGGCGGCGACCTTGCCGCCAGTCCGGAACCCCTGATCGGATTCATAGCGCGCCCGGACAACGCCGGTGAAGGTGCGCTCATATCCGCCGGAAACGTTATGCGCCGTGACCACCAGAACGGGATGCGGCTTGAGTTGCGGCGGTGACTTTTCGCCGCAAGCGGCAAGCCCGGTGGCGAAAGCGAGGGTGATTGCCGTGCGCAGCGTCCATCGGCACGAGATGCGCGTCGGCTCGAATGTTCCGATCATGGTTTGGCTCCAGAAGATGAATTTGTCGCAATGGGTGCATTGACCGGGGCGGGCATGGCCTGCCAGCCGCCACCCAGTGCTTTGTAGAGCTGAACGTAGTCGATGGCCTGCTGCGCCTTGCTTTCGGCAAGCGTCAGCTCTGTGGCAAGTTGGGCACGCTGGACGTCGAGCAATTGCAGAAGGTCGATCTGCCCCTCGCGGAATAGCGAGCTAGCATGCGCGACCGCCCGTTCCCGTTCCGTGGCCGCAGCCGTCAGCGAATCCACGCGTTGCCGTTCGCCGGCCAGCGCGGCAAGGCTGTTTTCGACATCCTCTATCGCGCCGAGGATGGCCTGCTCATAGGAAAGCAGGGATTCCCGCTCACGCGCCGACTGGGTATCGATTCCCGCCTGGATGCGTCCGGCGTTGAAGATCGGCAGCACGAAAGCCGCCGCGACGTTGGAGTAACGCGATGCCGACAGGCTCAGCGCATCGTTGAGTGTCAGTTTCTGAGAGCCGAACAGGGCACTCAGGAATATCTTGGGAAAACGGTTTGCCTTGGCCTCGTCCAGGCGCGACGACTCGGCTGCGAGGCGTTGTTCGGCAGCCAGGAGATCCGGGCGGCGCCTTAGCAAATCCGCCGGTTGACCGGTGAATGGCGCTGTTGGGGAATGCCAGTGAAATTGCTCGGCGGCCGCATGAAGTTCCGGGACAGGCATCGAGGCGTCGGAGCCAGTCAGCACGGCAATGCGACTCTCGGTAACGAGCATCAGCGTCCGCAATGGCGGCAGCGAAGCTTCCATGCTCAAGGTCTCGCCGGCGGCTCGGGCGACATCGAACTCGCTGGCCATGCCTTCGCGATGGCGGCTGCGCGTCAGGCGCTCGGTGTCGCGTTGCGTTTGCAGCAGGGATTCGAGAACCGCCAGGCGCTGCCGGGCACCGTGCCAAATGAAGTATTGCCGCGCCACTTCGCTCGCGGCGACCAACTGGGCGCCGGAAACGCCGAACGTGCTTGCCGCCGCGTCTTTTTCCGCCGCACTGGCCGCGGCCCTGGCGCCGCCGAACAAATCAATCTCCCAGGCGACCTCGACACCGGCGCGCGTCGCCTTGGTATCGGGCATCGATTGTTTGACTGCCGTTGGCAGACCGGTTCGGCTATCGGAGCGGGAGGCCGTCAGATCGAGGCTGGGAAACAACCGCGATTCGCTCGCCACCGTCCCGGCTCGGGCCTGCTTTGCCCGTTCTACGGCAATCCGGATGTCGTGGTTGGCCTTGGCTGCGCGTTCCACAAGCTGTGCCAGTTGCTCGTCCCCGAACTGCCGCCACCATTGAAGATTGGCCGAAGAATCGTCTGGCCGCGCCTCTCCAACATGGCGAAAGGCTTGGCTGAGCGAGGTGCCCGGCTTCGGTACATCGGGGTTGCCGGCACAACCCGCCAAGGCAAGCGTGATGGCGAGGAGTGCGAGACTTGGGTGATATGCCATTTTGGTGTTTTGGATTGGGTGTTCCATGGGTGTCAGACTTGATATACTGAACGCAGTAGTAAACATTATTTACGTATATTTACTGAACGGTCAAGTAAACAATGGAAGCAGGCACTCCCAAGCGCGGCCGGCCGCGCGACCCTGAGCGCGTTAAGCGGGTTTTAGAAGCGGCCGCGGGGCAATTTATCGAGCACGGCTTCGCCCGGGCCAGCATCGAAGCCATCGCCAAGCTATCCGGCGTCTCCAAGGTGACGATCTACAGTTACTTTCCGACCAAGGAAGCTTTGTTCGAGGCGGCAGTCGGCGGTTGTACCGATGTGGTCGTGACCTCATTGCCCCCTGGCGCGCTGGATTCAAACAATCCGGAGGCGACTCTCTCGGTGATTGGCACATCGTTCCTGAAGTTGATGCGCTCCGATGACTCGCTAGGCTCGTTTCGGATGATGTTTGCGGCGGCAGGTGAACATGTCGAGGCCTGTGGCGCCTTCTACCGGGAGGGGCCGGAGAAACTTGTTCGCCAGGTGGCAGGCTATCTGCGAGACGCCAATGCGGTAGGCAGTCTTTCTGTCGCTTCGCCCGATGAGGCCGCTGATCAGTTCCTGGCGCTATTCCTTGGTAGCGCGCACATTCGAACGATGCTGGGTCTGGACAAGCCGAACGAGAGCGAGGATGCAAAGCTGGTGCGTTCGAATGTGGCGCTGTTCATTCGGGCATTTGGCGGCCAGGGGAGATAGTTCGGTACCGATTGCTCCGGCGGTCGACAGCAAGCCCGCGTCGAGGCGATTTCCCCACCAATCCATGATTTGTCGTCTATAGACGCAAGGCGTCGACCACCAGTTTGAACGCCGGTGACGGCTGGCGGCGGCTTGGGTAATACAGGTGGTAGCCGGCAAACGGGGGGCTCCAGTCTTCGAGCACGCGCACTAGGCGGCCCTCCTCAATATGCGACGCAAACTCGTCTTCCAGAACGAAAGCGATGCCCAGGCCGGCCAGCGCTGCTTCGACGATATGAGCCGAGGTGTTGAGGATGAGCGGGCCGTCTACACAGACGTTCAACTTGCGGCCATCGCGTTCGAACTCCCAGGCGTACAGACCGCCATCGCCCGAGGTCCGGAAATTGATGCAACGATGGGCCGTCAGATCGTTCGGTGTCGTCGGCGCCGGGTGCCTGGCGAAATAGGACGGCGAGGCGCGGCGGCCATCCGCAGTGATGGGCTGATGGGGAGCGCAATCATGTCCTTGTCGATGTAGTCACCCAGGCGCACGCCAGCGTCGAAGCGATCCGCGACGATGTCCCGGAGCCCGTAGTTGATGTCGAACTCCAGCTTGATATCGGGATACTCAAGCAGCAGCGCGCCGAGCTTGGGCATCAACAAGGTGCTCAGGGCGTGATCAGTGCAGGTGATGTGCACGGTGCCGGCCGGTTTGTCGCGCATTTCCGTCGGGGCGTCCAGTTCGGCCTCGATTTCGTCGAAACGATGACCAATCGCCTGCAACAGGCGTTCGCCGGCCGCCGTCGGCGAGACGCTGCGTGTCGTGCGAGCAAGCAGTCGGATTTCCATCCGTGCCTCCAGGCCGCCGATGGTCTGGCCGCCCGCGCCTGGATCACCGCCACGTACTGCTCGGGCTGACGGTACCGATGCTGCTGTCGTTGCTGCTGATCGCGGCAGCACCTGACTTCTCAGTGTTGATGGCGGCGCGGGCGCTGCTCGGCGTCACCATCAGCGGTTTTCTACCGGGACTTCGGCTATTCCAAAGGACTCGTCAAACTAGGCCGCTTCGACAAGGGCATAGAAGCACTCGAAGTCCATGACTCACTGACTATTTTGATTGAGGCAATCCCCGGATAGCCGAAAATGAAGGCTATAGAGGTCAGCAATTGGTCGTAATCCAGTCGTTCCCTGCAAGTTCCCGGAATGTCAGCGTTGGCCGACGCCCCTCTTGTGATCCGCTGGAAGGAAGGGCTGATGTACGCGGTTACCTGCCGTTGGATCCTCGAAACGGCCAATGACAGGGTTCTCAACAGCCCTTCACTGTACCGATCAAGGCAAAGGCTTCACCACGCCACCCCAACCAGGAACCGGCGATCACCCCGCCAGCACCGTCCCCGGCCCGCTGGCCTTGGCCCACGGCGCCGGTTTGCGCACCGCTGCCCAGACCGGGCTTTCCATCGACAGGGCCAATTGCCGCGCCAGTTCGACCATGCCGCTGTAGCCGGCATAGCCGAATTCGCGTTCCTGGTTGATGTCGAGGAAGGGGATGCGCGCCTTGAGCGCCGTGTAGAGATTGCGGCCGCCGGCGATCAGGATGTCGGCCTGGTATTCGTGATAGGTCGACAACAGCGCCTTGGGGCTGCCGTCGTCGATCATCTTGGTATCTTCACCCATCAGTTCGCGGATGCGCGCCTTGTCTTCTTCCGTGGACTTCTTGGTGCCCGTGGCCACCACCTTCATGCCCAGATCCTGCAAGGCCGAGACGATCGACCACGACTTGACGCCGCCGGTGTAGAGCAGGACGCGCTTGTCTTTCAGACGAACACGCCAGGGTTCGAGTTCAGCGTTGGACTTGGCTTCTTCGCGAGCGATGACGACTTCGGTGCGGGCGATCAGATCCGAGTCGCCGATCAGTTTGGCGAAATCGCGCAGCGCGTTGGAGACGTCGGCGACGCCGTAGAAACTGCCTTCGAAGAAGGGAATGCCGAAATCGTCCTGCATCTTGCGCGCCACGTTGAGCAGCGCCTTGGCGCAGACCACCATGTTCACCTTGGCGCGGTGCATGGTCTGCACTTCATGGAAGCGCGAATCGCCGGAAAGCGTACAGAGAATGCGCAGGCCGAGTTCGTCGAAGAGCGGCGCGACATTCCAGAATTCGCCGGCAATGTTGTATTCGCCAATCAGATTGACGTCGTAGGTCGGCAGGCCGTCGGCACGCGGCGAAGCGGGCACCGGTTCAGCGGTGCCAATGACGTGCTTGAACATCGCTTCGCCGGCCAGCCGGTTGCCGAGATTCTTGGTGCCGTAGAAACCGGCGGCATCGACCGGAATCACAGGCGTGCCCCAGCGTGCCGTGGCGTCGCGACAGACCGCTTCGACATCGTCGCCGATCAGCGCCGTGACGCAGGTGTTGTAGATGAAGACGGCCTGCGGCGCGTAGCTGTCGATGGCCTGCTTGATGGCATGGAACAGGCGCTTTTCGCTGCGCCCCATGACGACGTCGGTTTCCGACAGGTCGGTGGTCATGCCGATCTTGTACAGCGTCACGCCGGAAGAACGCGTGCCGCGGTTATCCCAGGAGGAACCGGCACAGGCGATCGGGCCATGCACAATGTGCGCGACATCGGCAATCGGCAACAGCGCGATCTGCGCGCCGTCAAAAGAACAGCCGCCCGCCGTCGCACCTGGCTTGGGCTTGGCGCAACCGGACTTTTCCTTAGTATTGTGGCTACAGGCCGGCTCGTCGAGCAGGGCCTGGATTTCGCTGGCTTTCATACGGTTCTCCAGAGGTCTGGGGAACAATTAGCAAAACAGGTGCCACATTCAATCCATTGTTTTATATGGAAAAAATAAACGATAAATTGTCGGCTATGCGACAAGTAGCGGCCCTTGCGACAAACACGACGCCCATCCCGGCAGATCAGCGGCGCGAATAGACCAGTTCGACCCGGCGCAGTTTCTGCCGACAGGCCTCGAATTTACAGTGACTGGCCCGCCGCTCCCGGCCAATCACATTGCGCCGCATTTGCCGAGCCGAAACGCCGAAGGAGCGAAGTTGTTTGCTCACCGCCGAAACTCGCATATCGGTCAGGGCCAGGTTGTAGGAGCGACTTCCCGTGTCATCGGCGTGCCCGAACAAAGTGACATGTAGCTGCTTATCTTCCTTTAGCCGCTCGGCATGGCCGCGCAGTTTTTCCTTTTCGACCTCGCTGATGGTGCTTGAACCAACGGCGAAATAGACATTGAAATCGTCGCTGATGGCAGCCGTAATTTTTTCATCCGACGCTTTTGAGCTCTCCAAGGAAGGCGCTTCGGCGGGCGGCACGCCCTGCTCGACCGGCGGCGGCGGGCTCACGGCCCCCGCCTGGCGTGCCGGCGGCGCGGAACAGCCGGCGAGCAAGGCAACCCCCGCCAATAACAAGACGACGAACTTATTCAAGTTGGTGCGCATGGGCTTTCCCCTTTCCGGGCAAGGGCGACGATCTCGTGGTAACTGATTGGCCATTGCCGGGGCCGGAGGGCGCCCCAACAACCGCGCATGGCTGACCGATTTTTCCTCATCGGCGAATAGTACCGTGTTCGGAATTTTCGCGGCGCCACTCCGCCGCCGGCGCCGACTCGTCAAGCCGGCGCGACGGCGCGCTTACAGGACCAGCAAATCGCGCAGCTTGGCCAACATCTTCGGCCCCATGCCCTTGGCCCGACAAACATCCTCCAGCGTGGCAAACGGCCGGGCGGCGATGATGGCGCGGGCGACGCTGGGCGGCAGACCTTTGACGGCGAGCAATTCGGCTTCGCTGGCCTTGTTGACCGACACCGCCTTGACGACAGCCTTGCTGGCGGCAGCTTTCTTGGCCGATTTCTTGGCCGGCTCAGCTACGGCCTTCTTTTCTTCGGCGGCCGGCGTCTTGGCCGCTTTGGCAGGTTTTGCCACGACTGCCGCCGTGGTTTCCACGATGGATTCGGCTACGACGGCCGGGGCTTCTTCGGCCTTGACCGGCGCCGCGACGAAATTGCGGTAATCGCGGGTCACGTAACCGGCCGGCGTCCACTCGCGCAGCATCACGGTCAGGGCGGCGCCTTCCGCCGGCATGGCCGCCGGCACGTCGAAATGGCACGCCGTCCAGGCACTGCCGCCGGCCAGCACGCCGAGCACCAGGCTGGCCACCGGCGTACCGGCCCAGCTACCGCCGGCATACGGCGCATCGAGCGCCCACACTTCCAGGTTCAGCGTGCCGCTCAGGTTGTCGGCGGCACGCGGGTTGCTGATCGCCTCGATCGTCAACGCGGCAATGCCGTCAGCCACCGAGCACCCGACCTCGCCCATCAGACTGGGCAGGAAGAAATTCTCGCGCGCCGGGTAGGCCGCCAGGTCACGGACCTCGGCTTGACCATCGGCCGCGAAGGCAACCAGCGCCAGGGCCAGTTGCTGCTCGCCGGCCCCGGCCGGCGGCATGGCGGCGCAACAACCGTCGGCCAGCAAACCGCCGGCCCGCGGCGCGATGGCCATTTCCGCCACCTTGACGCCATTCAGACCGCCGGCAAAACCCTGCTGGCTGGCCCACAACTGCAAAACCCAGCGCTGGTCCGAGGCCAGATCGTCGTCGGAAAAGCTGACTTCGGCATTGAGCTGGACGAAATCGCCGTCGAAGCGATAACCGTGGTTTTCGCCGAGGTGGGTCGGGTAGTTGGCGGAAGAAATATTAGTCATGAATGCGGCCTGTTTTGCGTGGAAAATGGGGCGCATTATATGAGCTATTTTTCCTGATTTATCATGTAGTTAGTTATTAATTTCGACGCACAAACCTGGTGCAGAAATCGGCCGTTTTTTGTCGTGAAGGCGACAAAAATCAGCCATTACGCGATCCCCAGCCGGCGCGTCCACCACGGCGTGATTGCCGGCAACAGGGTCAGGGTCCAGATCACCACCCAGGCGGTCAAAGGCATCAGCAGTTTCAGTTCGGGAAACTGGGCCACCGTGATGACGGCCAGCACGACGGGGATAACCCCGGTCTCGCGGACGACACTCAGGAAGAGCTTGTCTTTCAAGCCGAGCCCGGTCGGCAACAGGGAAAGCATGACGGCCAGCGGCCTGGCAACAAGGATGAAGGCCAGCGCCACGACCAGACCGAGGGCGGCGGTATCCCGAAGATCGCCGAGGGCGACGAAAGGCCCGACCATCATGAAAATGGTCGGCTTGGCGATGCTCTCGACCTTGATCTCCATGGTGTGCAGCGTCTTGTGGAAATATTCCCGGCCATGGTTGTAGTTGGCCAGCAGGCCGGCGACGAAGGCGGCGAGAAAGCCGTTGCCGTGGATGATCTGGGCCAGCAGGAAAGTCACCAGCGGCACCGCCAGCACGATGGCGAAATCGTAGGCGGTCTCGCCGACCTCGCGCAGGTGGTCGCGCGACTTGTAGCGTTCGTAGCCATGCATGGCACCCCAGCCGACCATCCCGGCGACAGTACCGAAGGCGAACTGCTTGCCGAGCAGCAGCAGGTTGTCGGCACTGAACAGACCGGTCGCCAGGCCGCCCAGCGAATCGACCGGCGTCCCGGCCAGAACCATGGTGGCAACGGCCGCCGTAAAGATCGCACCAACCGCGTCGTTGAGCGCGCTTTCGGCAACGGCAATATCGTTGAGGCGCTGGTAGCCGTCCTTGAAGACGATGTTCTTCAGGGTCGGAATCAGCGCCGCCGGATCGGTCGAACCGATAATCGCCGAGAGCAGCGCCGAGGTTTTGCCGTCCAGCCCGCAGGCCATCAGGATCGGGAACATCACGAAAAAGGTGATGAGATAGCCGAGCACCGCAAGCATCAGGGTGGGAAAAGCGATCTTGACGAAATCCAGCTTATCCACCTCGTCGCCGCCGCCCTTGAGGATGATGGCGGCGAGCGCCGTGCACACCACGACCGGAATCATGATCTGCGGCGCGATGGGCGCCAGGGCATCGTGCAGCACGATGCCGATCAGCAATTGCAGGGTGAAGTTGGGGAAAATCGTCCCTTCCGCCAGTTTGCTGCAAGCCCAGCCGAAGACCAGGAACAGCCCGAGACACCACAAGGTATTGGCAATCGCCGCCTCGGTGGCATCGAGGTGCGCCAGGTGGCCGAGAAGTACTGGCGCGGCAAGGTTCAGCAGGTAGGCGGCGAGGAACAGGCCGGCAATTTTTCCGTATTTCATGGCATCGATCGATAAAGAAACAGGCCGGCAGAATAACTGCCGGCCTGTCGCCTGTCGATTGGGGAAATCCAGCGCCAGCCGGCGCCGAATTCCTATTAGCCCATCGCCTTCAATTGCTGGATGATTTCGCCGGCCATCGGCTGGGCGTCACCGTAGAGCATGCGGCAGTTGTCGGTATAGAACAGCGCATTTTCGACGCCGGAGTAACCGGTGCCCTTGCCGCGCTTGATAACAATGACGTTCTGCGCCATGTCGGCATTGAGGATGGGCATGCCGTAGATCGGACTCGACTTGTCGGTACGGGCGCTCGGATTAACCACGTCGTTGGCACCGATGATCAGCGCCACGTCGGTCTGGCCAAATTCGCCGTTGATTTCTTCCAGATCCATGATCTTGTCGTAGGGCACGCCAGCTTCGGCCAGCAGCACGTTCATGTGGCCCGGCATCCGCCCGGCCACCGGGTGGATGGCGAACTTCACCTCGACGCCGGCTTCTTCCAGAATCTCGGTCATTTCCCAGACCTTGTGCTGGGCGTGCGCCACCGCCATGCCGTAACCCGGGACGATGATGACCTTGCTGGCGTAACGCATCAAGGCTGCGGCATCGAGCGCCGAGAGTTCCTTCATCGTGCCGCTGATCGCCTCGCCCGGCCCCGTTGCCACCATCGGCGTAAACAGGATGTTGGTCAGCGGCCGGTTCATCGCCTTGGCCATCAACTGGGTGAGCAGCGTGCCGGCCGCGCCGACGACGATACCGGCAATGATCAGCGCCGGGTTGCCGAGGACGTAGCCTTCGAAGCCGACGGCCAGGCCGGTGAAGGCGTTGAACAGCGAGATCACCACCGGCATGTCGGCGCCGCCGATGGGCAGCGTGACGATCAGGCCAAGCACCAGGGCAACGGCGAAGAAGGCAAAGATCAGTTGCGGCTGGGCCGGGGCGAGGATGACCATGGCACTACCGAGCCCGATGGCGACCAGTGCCAGCACGACATTGACGGCATTCTGCGCCGGCAGCCGGTGCGCTTTTTTCAGCACACCCTGCAGCTTGGCCCAGGCGACGCAGGAGCCGGTGAAAGAGACGGCGCCGATCAGCGCGCCGATCACCGCCAGCACGATGGTGACCAGGCTGTGCGTTTCGCCCTTGGCGAACTCGATGGCGGCAATCGCGGCGGCGGCACCGCCGCCCATGCCGTTGTAGATGGCGACCATCTGCGGCATGTCGGTCATCTTGACCTTCTTGCCGGAGATCCAGGCCACCGCACCGCCGAGTCCGAGGGCCAGGGCCATCAGCGCCAGGTTCTGCAGACCGGGAATGAGGAAGGTGGCGGCAATCGCCAGCAGCATGCCGTAACCGGCGATGACGATACCCTTGCGGGCGGAAGCCGGCGACCCCATGCCCTTCAAACCGAAGATGAAAAGCAGCGCGCCGAGGTACCAAGCGCCTTGAATGTAGATGGGCGGCGTCATGATCAGGCTTCCTTCTTCTTGAACATGGCGAGCATGCGTTCGGTAACGACGTAGCCGCCGGCCGCGTTGGCCGCGCCCAGCGCCACGGCAAAGAAGCCGATGGCCTGCTGGACGGGCGTATCGGCCGTGCCCAACATGAGCATGGCGCCGACCACGACCACGCCGTGCACGAAGTTGGAACCGGACATCAGCGGCGTGTGCAGGATGACCGGCACCTTGGCGATGATCTCGTAGCCGGTGAAAGCAGCGAGCGTGAAGATATATAAAGCGAGTAAGCCGTCCATTACGCGTCTCCCATGACCTGTTTCACGGTGGCATGCACCGTCGCGCCGTCCTTGCACAGCAAGGTGCCGGCTACCACTTCGTCCGCCCAGTCGATGACCAGTTCGCCGTCCTTGATCCACGGCGAGAGGAAGTTGTAGAGATTCTTGGCGTAAAGCTCGGAAGCATGCGTCGGCATGCGCGAGGGAAGATTCAAGGGGCCGTGGATATTGACGTCATTGGCGATGACATGCTCGCCGGGCTGGGTCAGCGCGCAATTGCCGCCGGACTCCGCCGCCATGTCGACGATGATGGCGCCGTATTTCATGCGCGCCACCATGTCGCCAGTGATGATGACCGGCGCCTTCTTGCCGGGAATCGCCGCCGTGGTAATCACAACGTCGGCCATGGCGACGGCCTTGGCCAGCTTCTCGGCCTGCGCGGCCTTTTCCTCGGCGGTCAGTTCGCGGGCGTAACCGCCGGCACCGTCGGCCGAAACCCCGGTATCGACGAACTTGGCGCCGAGCGATTCGATCTGTTCACGGGCGGCGGCGCGCACGTCATAGGCTTCGACCATGGCGCCGAGGCGCTTGCAAGTGGCAATCGCCTGCAGGCCGGCGACGCCGGCGCCGATAACGAGGACGCGGGCCGGACGGATGGTACCGGCGGCGGTGGTCAGCATCGGGAAGAACTTGGTGCAGCGCGCCGCGGCGATCAGGCCGCACTGGTAGCCGGCACAGGCGCCCTGGCTGGACAGGGCGTCCATGCTCTGGGCGCGCGAGATACGCGGCAGCAATTCGAGCGAGAAGGCGGTGATCTTACGGGCATTCATTGCCGCCAGCCGGGCCTTGTCTTCGAAAGGTTTCAACAGGCCGATGAGCACCGCGCCTTCCGGGATCTGGGTGATTTCTTCCAGGCTCGGCGGCGTCACCCGCAGGATCAGGCCGGCGCCGGCGTAAGCTTCGCCACCGCCATCGACCATGCTGACCTCGGCATAGTCGGAGTCCAGGAAATGGCTACTACTCCCGGCGCTTTTCTCCAGACGCAGGCTGGCGCCAAGAGCGGCAAATTTCTTGGCTGTTTCGGGCACCAGGGCAACCCGGCTTTCACCTGGCGCACGCTCCCCCACAGCAGCGATCACGAGCTTCATCTACGTATCCTAAAAAACAATATGTGGGAAATATTCCCACATATTTTCTTGAGCGTCCAGCAATTGACATGGCCTAACGCCATGTCGCCTAGTCATCTTCGTTTCTGTCCCGCCGCGGAACGGTTTCCGGATCAGCAATGATTGCCCGGTAAATCTCGATCCGGTCTCCCGGTTTCAGCGCTGAATCCAACTTTACCAGACGTCCGAACACGCCAACCTTCTGAATTGATAAATTAATATTTGGGAACTGTTCAAGTATCCCTGAACGCTGGATTCCCTCGCCGACAGTCGATACATCGGGAACCTCGAAATTCAGCCAGACCTGCTGGCCGAGTTCGGAATAGGCGACACCAATTTGCATAGCCTGTGACCTCCATCAATTCGTCGTTTGCAGGGGCTTACCCTTGCTGTCACGACCGTAAATACGCGGTTTGAAATAGGTATCGATAATCGGCGTGGTGGCATTCATGAGCAGCACCGCGAACGCCACGCCCTCGGGATAACCCGCCCAGGTGCGGATGATGTAGGTAAATAGCCCGCAACCAAAACCGAAAATCAGCTGGCCGCGCGGCGAATTGGGCGAGGTCACGTAATCGGTGGCGATGAAGAAAGCGCCGAGCATCGCGCCCCCCGACAACAGATGGGAGCCCATGTCGAGATAGCGGGCCGGATCGACCGCGTGCAGGATAGCAGCGGGAATGGCGATACCGGCCAGCATGGCGAGCGGGATGTGCCAGCTGATAATGCGCAGGAACATCAGCGCCACGCCGCCGGCGAGAATCAGCCAGGCGGCGGTTTCACCGAGGCTGCCGGGACGACTGCCGATGAACGACAGGGCCGGCGCGTGCTGCATCGACTCGAGCAGAGTGATGCCGCGCGACAACTCGGTCTTGCCGAAACCCAGGGTCGTCGCACTGGTCACCGCATCGAGCGCCGGTGGCACGCCCTTGAGGATGATCAGCAAGCCGTCGAGGATGCCCGGGGCGCCGACACTGAAGAGCGGCAGCGGCGCCACCCAGGCGGTCATCTGCACCGGGAACGAGATGAGCAGCGCAACCCGGGCCACCATGGCCGGATTGAACAGGTTCTGCCCCAGTCCGCCGAAAGCCTGCTTGCCCAGCATGGTCGCGAAGAACCCGCCGAACGCGCCGATCCACCACGGTGCCCAGGGCGGCAGGGAAACCGCCAGCAGCCAGCCGGTGAGGATGGCCGAACCGTCGAGCAGGATGGGAGCCGCATGGCGATTCATCAGACGTAGGGAGAAGGCTTCGCCGAGCATCGCCGAGGCGATGGTGATGACCCAGAGAAAGATGGCCGGCCAGCCGTAGAGCCAGAAACCGTAGATAGTCGCCGGGGCCAGGGCCAGCATCACCAGGCTCATGATGCGGGTCGGGCTGTTGGTCGTCGTGGTGTGCGGTGCCGCGACGGGCATTCCGTAGGATTGGCTCATGCTGAAGCTCCCTGAGTCTGTTCTGCAACGGGTGTCGCAGCTTTTGCGGCGGCGGCCTTGGCGGCGTCGCGTTCGGCCTTGCGGCGGGCCGCCGCTTCCAGTTTCTCGCGCTCTTCGCGCTCGATGCGGGCGGTCTTCGCCTCGACCAGACGCTTGGTCGCTTCGGTACGCAACTTGCTCCGCTCGGCCGCCGTCAGCTCACCCTTGGCGTGGCTGAAATACTGAACGAGCGGGATGTGCGACGGACAGACATAGGCGCAGCAACCACAGGAGATGCAATCCTGCAGCTCGAATTTTTCCGCCCCCTCGAGATCGCCGACCCGGATGCGGGCGGCCATTTCGAGCGGCAGCAGGCCCATCGGACAGGCCTTGGTGCAGTTGCCGCAGCGGATGCAGGGGCCGGCTTCGGGGACGAAGGCTTCGGCCGCATTGAAGGCGAGGATGCCGGAGGCGCCCTTGACGATGGGAATCCGGTCGTGGAGCAGCGGCGTGCCCATCATCGGCCCGCCAAGGATCAGTCGCGACGGGGCTTCCTTAAGACCGACAAAGGCAAACAGGTCGCTGATCATGGTGCCGAGCGGTGCGTAGAGATTGCCCGGCGCGGCAATGGCGCCGCCGTTGATGGTGATGATGCGTTCGACCAGCGGCTGGCCGAGGCGGATCGCCTTATGCACGGCGGCGCAGGTCGAGACGTTGTGCACCAGCACGCCGGTTTCGGCGGCGCGGGCGTCGGAAGGCACTTCAATACCGGTCAGGACCTTGATCAGCTGGCGGTCGGAACCCATCGGGTAGAGCGCCGGCAGCGGGCAAATCTTGATCTCGGGGAAGGCCGCAGCGGCCTGGCGCATGGCCGCGATGGCCTCGGGCTTGTTGTTCTCGATGCCGACCAGCGCTTGCGTCGCGCCGATCGCATGCATGACCAGCCGGGCGCCGTCGATCACCATCTCCGGGTAATCGCGCATGATGCGGTCGTCGCTCGACAGGTAGGGTTCGCACTCGCCGCCATTGACGATCAGCGTCGTCACCTTGAGGCGCTTGCCCAGCGCGAACTTGGGGGCAGCCGGGAAGGTCGCCCCGCCGAGGCCGACGACGCCGGCGGCGGCCGTACGCTTGGTGATCTCCTCAGGCGCGGCCGAGAACGGATCGGCCAGCGGCTCGCTATCGATCCAGCGATTCTCGCCATCGGAATCGATGGTGATTGCCTTGAAGGGCAGGCCGGACGGGTGCGGCGCGGTGACTTCGCCGACCGCGCTGATGGTGCCGGAAACCGAGGCGTGGATGGGGGCCGAGATATTGCCCTGGGCTTGGGCAATCAACTGCCCCTTGAGCACTTTCTGGCCAACCATGACGATCGGCCGGGCGGCCCCACCGACGTGCTGGTGCAGCGGCATGAAAATGCGCTCGGGCGACGGAAAGAGGCGCAGCGGCACATCGGCAGCCGGACGCTTGTGATCTTCCGGATGGACGCCCCAGTTCGGTGTTTTCAGAAAGCGATCGAGAAATCCCATCATCGTATCCTCAGTGTTGGGCGGACGCCGGCTTCGGCCAGGTCCAGTGTTGCAGCGTGACCGGGATGGGCATCATCGCCAGCGCTTCCGTCGGGCAGACGTCGATACAGGAGGAACAGCCGGTACAGGCTTCGCGGATCACGTTGTGGATCTGCTTGGCGGCACCGATGATCGCGTCGGTCGGGCAGACCTTGATGCAACGGCAGCAACCGACGCAGATTTCTTCGGTCACTTCGGCGATCTGCGGCCCGCTATCGACTACCTGGGAAAGGTCGACCTTGACGCCGAGTTTAGCGGCGAGGGCTTCGACAGTCGCCTTGCCGCCCGGCGGGCACAGGGTGACCGGTGCTTCGCCCTTGGCCAGCGCCGCGGCGGCTTGGCCGCAACCGACGTAGCCGCACTGGCCGCACTGCGAGCCGGGCAACATGGCCAGCAACTCGGCCTCGATCGGATCAGCTTCCACCGACAGGTAACGCGAGGCAACGCCCAGCACGCTCCCGAGGGCCAGCCCCATGGCTGCGAGACTTCCAACGGACATCAACATGAGATTCTCCTCCTGCCAAACTTGTTAAACGATTAGCTCGTGGCGATGCCCGAGAAGCCCATGAACGCCATGGCCAGCATGCCGGCGACGATGAAGGCGATCGGCGGGCCGGCGAACAGGCGCGGCACCTGGACCAGCGCGAGACGCTCGCGCAGGCCGGCAAAAATGATCATAACCAGGCTGTAACCGACGGAAGACGCGAAGGCGAACATCGTCGAGCTCATGAAGCCCATCTTGCCTTCGACCAGCAGCAGCGCGACGCCGAGCACCGCGCAGTTGGTGGTGATGAGCGGCAGGTAGATACCAAGCATCTGAAAGAGCTTGGGCGACACTTTCTTGATCGTCATCTCGGTGAATTGCACCGCACTGGCGATGACCAGGATGAAGGTCACGGTGCGCAGGAAGCCGAGGCCGTAGGCATCGAGCAAATAGTGCTGGACCGCCCAGTCGGCCATCGACGAGACGGTAATGACGAAGGTCGTCGCCAGGCCCATGCCGGCCGCCGTATCGACCCGCGTCGTCACCCCCATGAACGAACAAAGTCCGAGGAAGCGCGCCAGGATCACATTGTTCACCAGGGCCGCGCCGATCATCATCAAGGCAAAATCTCTCATGGTCTTTTCCTAAGTATTTCCGCAGGTTTCGTCAGGCCGGGCCCGGCGCAGGATATGCGGGGCCAGATCGCCCCGCGCCGCAAGGCGACGCGCCATGAAGCGCGCCCCGAGCAAGCCCAGCACCAGCCCGCCAGCCATCCCGAGCAGCGAGGTTAAATCGTCACCGTACAGCCCCTGCACAATCGAGCCGGCCGTCAGCGCACAAGCCAGGGGCAATCCGTAAGCGGTCAGCGAAGCACTCAACAGCGACCCCTCGCTGACCCCGACCACCAGGCGATCACCTTCGCGAAAGCCCAAGGCACCGCCCGGATTGTCGACCACGAAACGCCGCGCCTGGAGCCGGCTGCTCACGCTACCGATCCCCGGTGCCTGGCGGGTATCGATGCCGCAACTGGCGCTTGAGGAACAGTGGCCGCAACTGGTCGTCTGTTCGGGTTCAAGCCAGAGCTGATCGTCCGTAACACGAACAACCCTGGCTATCCCCTCGACCGAGCGCGCCGCGGCGTTCGTAATCACTGGTAATTGGGTCATGGTCTGGAGACTCATCGATCACACGGCATGGGCGCCGGTCATCTGGATTTCCTTGCCGGCCCGCAGGTCGAGCAGGCGCTTGACGACGACCAGCAGCCCGGTGACGATGAAACCGCCGGGCGGCAGGATCATCATCAGGACGCCCATATCGGCGGGCAACAGACGCATCTCGATAACCTTGAAAGTCGGCCCGAGGAGCAGGGAAGCATCGGCAAACAAGGTACCGGAGCCGATGATTTCCCGCACCGCCCCGATGGCGGTCAGGGCGATGGTGAAGCCGAGGCCCATGAACAGGCCGTCGAGCAGGGCGGAAACCGGCGGCTGCTTGGCGGCGAAGGCTTCGAGGCGGGCCAGCGGCAGGCAATTGGAAACGATCAGCGGAATGAACAGGCCGAGCACCTTATACAGTTCATGCATCCAGGCATTCATGCCGAGGTCGACCACCGTCACCATGGCGGCGACGATCAGGATATAAACCGGAATCCGCACCTCCGTCGTGATCCGGTTGCGGAAGATGGCGACCAGCCAGCTCGATGCCGCCATCACCACAGCAGTCGCCAGGCCCATACCGAAGCCATTGGTGGCACTGGTCGTCATCGCCATGGCGGGACACATGCCGAGCAGCATGCTGAACACGCCGTTGTTGTCCCACAAACCGTCCTTGACGATCGTCTTGTAGTCGCTGTTTGCCATGTCAGTTAGCCTCCGTCAAACGGGTTTTGTTCTCTGCGAAAAATTCCAGTCCGCTGCGAATGGCAACCATCACACCGCGCGGCGTGATCGTGGCGCCGGCGAACTGATCGAAGTCACCGCCGTCCTTTTTCACCTTCCAGCGTTCAAGCGGCGGGTTGCCCAGCGAGAGGCCGGTGAAACGCTCGATCCACGGTCCCTTCTTGACTTCGATCTTGTCGCCCAGGCCCGGCGTTTCCTTGTGGGCCAGGACGCGCACGCCGAGCAGCTTGCCGTCGGCATCGATGCCCATCATCAGCTTGATTTCGCCGGCGTAGCCGGTACCGAAGATTTCGTAGGCGACGCCGGTAACCTTGCCGCCTTTCCTGGCCCGGAACACGGTCAGCTCCTTGCCCTCGGCATTGGCCATGGTCAGCGTATCGGTGACCGGGTTGTTGTCATGGAGATCGTCGGGCAGAACCTGGCTCAGCGAGTTCTGCTTATCTTCAATGGCGCGCGCCGCGATATCATCGAGCGTGATCTCATTAGTAATTGCCAGAATCAATCCGAAGCCCAGACAAAACAGGCAGAGGATCACGCCATGTTTGAACATTTTGGGCGGGCTGGCGACAGGCACGGTTTGAGAAGTAGTCATGATCAGACGGGTGATTGGCTTGCCCCTCTAAGAGCAGCATCTGTGCCAGCGCCACACGAAGCGCAACGACGACCCGAAACCGAGAAAAACATTCCCATTTTCTGAGTGGGAGGGCTTAAAAACCCATGAATCCGCGTTTTTAGTGCATTACGCACCACTGTGGTGCCTATTTCACCAGACACAATGTCGCAAAAACGACAGGAATTTCGTCGCATTTGCTCCGAAGGCCCGACGCCACGCCATCCCCTGGCCAACATCGAACGAACGGCACGGAACCTGCTTTAACACTGGACAAGCAAGCCCACGACTCGACCCAACGTACTATTTAGGAGCATTTTCATGTCGGCTGTCACCCGTGCCCAGGCACCCAACGCGCCGCAAAAGAAGGAACTGCCGCCCGAAGCCTATCGTCAGGCCGTGGACCAGGCCGACCTGGCGATCTCGATTACCGACCCCAAGGCCAACATCCTGTTTGCCAACGCCGCCTTCGCCCACGTCACCGGCTACACGCCGGACGAAATCGTCGGCCAGAACGAATCGCTACTCTCCAACCACACCACCCCGCCCGAGCTCTACCAGTCCATGTGGCGGGAACTTTCAGCCCAGCGGGCATGGACCGGGAAAGTCCTCAATGCCCGCAAGGGCGGCGAACTGTATCTGGCCGAGCTGCACATTTCGCCGGTCGTCGACAGCAAGGGGAACACCACGCATTTCCTCGGCATGCATCGCGACATTACCGAAATGCATCGTCTGGAAAGCCTGGTCCTCAATCAGAAACACCTGATCGAATCGGTCGTCGACTCGGCGCCGATGGCCTTTGCCCTGCTCGACCAGAGCGGCCGCATCGTGCTCGACAACCAGGAATACAAGAAACTGGTCAGCGACCTGCGCGTCCGCGAGCCGGCCCATACCCTGCTCGACAGCTTGATGCCGCAGTGGCAGGAAACCCTGGCCAAACGCCCGGAAAAATGCAACTTCGTCAGCCGCGAATCGCGCATCGACCGGCCGGCCGGCCGGCCGCGCTGGCTTTCGGTCAGCGCCTCGGTGATCGAAATGCACAGCGACGGGGCCGACAGTTATTTCAGTACCGGCAACCAGTCGGGGCTGCTATTGGTAATTTCCGACATCACGTCGCTGCGCGAGGAGCAGGAAAAGGCCCGCGCCGCCGTGCTGCAAGCCGTGCTGGCCGACGAGGAACGCACCGCGGCGATTCGTGAAGGCCTGTCGGCCGCCATTTTCCGCCTCGAAGAACCGATGAACGTCATGGCCTCGGCGGTTTCCGTCCTGCAACGCCGCGACCCGGCCAGCGCCGGCGTGCTGCAACAGGCCCTGGCGGCCAGTCGCGAGCACATGGAAATGCTGCGCCAAGTGATTCCGCAAAGCCCGCAGGAAATCGCCGTGCGCATCAATCTCAACGAAATCCTGCGCGATGTGCTGGAAATCTGCACGCCGCGCCTGCTCAGCGCTGGCGTCATGGTCGACTGGCAACCGGCGGCGACGCTGCCGCCGATCATCGGCCGGCCGCTGCAGCTACGCATGCTGTTCAAGGCCCTGGTCGACAACGCCATCGAAGCGATGAACATCAAGGGCTGGAAGCGCCGCGAACTTAGCCTGACCAGCGCCGTCGAGCGCGACTGCATCGTCATTGCCGTCATGGACACCGGCCCCGGCATCCCGCACGAATGGCGGCACAAGGCGTTCGAGCCCTTCTTCACGGCCAAGAACGGCAGCGGTCGCCATATCGGCACCGGCCTGTCGCGGGCCCAGCAGGTGGTGGCCGACCACGGCGGCATCATCGACCTGGCGGAAAGCCCGAGCGGCGGCTGTGCGGCGATTGTCGAGTTTCGTCTCGACGGCGACCCGATCTAAGAAGAACAAGAGCAGAGAACAGCATGCACGAACACATCATCCACGCCGCCGACGACTGCCCGCCAGCCAATGGCTACTGCCGCACGCACGAGCTCAACATCCTGCTGCTCGCGGCGCTCTATGCGGTCAGCCGCGTCCTCAGCCGCTCGCTCGCCTTCAAGGAAACGCTGCATGACGTGCTGCGCGTCCTGCACGACGAAGCCGGCCTCTCCTGCGGCCTGATCAGCGTCGTCGATCCGGAAACTGGCAAGCTCGGCATCCACACCCTGTACAACCCGAACGGCCCGGAGCTGGCCGACGTCCAGTACGGCCCGGGCGAAGGCATCATCGGCCTGGTCCTGGAAAAACAACGGACCATCAAGCTGGTCCGCGTCGCCGACGAGCCGCGCTTCCTCAACCGCCAGGGCGTCTACCGGCCGGAACTGCCGTTCATCGCCGTCCCGATCAAGGTCGGCGGCAATCTGCAGGGGGTCCTCGCCGTCCAGCCGGAGCAGCCGGACGACGGCCTGCTCGAGGAACGCGCCCAGTTTGTCGAAATGGTCGCCAACCTGCTTGGGCAGAATCTGCGCCTGTCGCTCGATGTCCAGCAGGAAAAGACCTCGCTGCTCGAAGAGCGCGACCTGCTGCGCCGCACCGTCCGCCACCAGTTCGGCTTCGACAGCATGGTCGGCCGCTCGGCGGTGATGCGCCGGGTGTTCGATCAGGCCCGCCTGGTCGCCAAGTGGAACACCACCGTGTTGATCCGCGGCGAGACCGGCACCGGCAAGGAACTGATCGCCAACGCCATCCACTACAACTCGCCGCGCGCCCGCAATGCGCTGGTCAAGCTCAACTGCGCCGCCCTGCCCGAGAACCTGCTCGAATCCGAACTCTTCGGCCACGAACGCGGTGCCTTTACCGGCGCCGTCGAGTCGCGCAAGGGCCGTTTCGAACAGGCGCACGGCGGCACGCTGTTTCTCGACGAAATCGGCGAGGTTTCCGCCCCCTTCCAGGCCAAGCTGCTGCGCATCCTGCAGGAAGGCGAATTCGAGCGGGTCGGCGGCAGCAAGACCATCAAGGTCGATGTGCGAATCATCGCCGCGACGCACCGCGACCTGGAAACCGCCGTCGACATGGGCGACTTCCGCGAGGACTTGTTCTATCGCTTGAACGTCATGCCGCTCTTTTTGCCACCGCTGCGCGAGCGCATTGAGGACATCCCGGAAATCGCCCGCCACCTGCTGACCAAGATCGGCAACGACCAGAAACGCAAGTTGAGCCTGACCGACATGGCGCAACGCCGGCTGGCCAGCCACGAATGGCCGGGCAATGTGCGCGAACTGGAAAACTGCCTGGAGCGCGCTGCCGTACTCTCCGAGGACGGCAAGATCGACGTCGACCTAATCCGCTTCCCGAGCAGCCGCGAACGCAGTTCGCCGAAGCCGGGACGCAGCATGGCCCCGGTGGCGACCGCCAATCCGGTCTCCAGCCTGGCTTCGGAAGTCGATATCGACGATCCCAACCTGTCGGAAAAGGAACGCGTCATCGCCGCCCTCGAACAGGCCGGCTGGGTCCAGGCCAAGGCCGCCCGCATCCTGGGCATGACGCCGCGCCAGATCGCCTACCGCATCCAGACGTTGAACATCGAGGTCAAACAATTTTAAAGTCGTTAGTCAGCCCGATTGTCCTAAAAACCTACCAGAGAGTCGCAAAGCAGCAGAGAAGAACGTCAAAACAGTCGCTTGCAACGTATTTTGCAGCGTCCCCAGAACGGGTGCCGAATAAGCTGGGCAAGCCTTTCCTTTTGCTCGGCATCTCTGCGGTTCAATTGCGCTTTCTAGGATTCTTGCCAATCGTCCAAGTGCCGTAACACACGTCGAATAGAATTAGCCTATTCGCCATCAGCCCGGAATTCCCCATGCAGCGTTCTCCTTTCCTCGCCAGTGCCGTTTTCGAAGTCATTTTTCTCAACGCGCTACTGCTCATCGCCGGCCTGATCGGGATGGCGACGCACGGCTGGCAATGGCTGGACGCGGTATGGATGTTCCTGCTGATGTGTTTCGGCATCGGCAGCGGTCTCTTCTACCTGCACAAGCTCAAGGTGGCGCTGAATCCCCTGCAGGAGATCAGTCGCGTCGCCGGCGAAGTCGCCGACGGCGTCATCGGCGCCCGCATTCCGGCCAGCACCCGCCGCGACGAACTGGGCCGCGTCTGCGGCAACGTCAACGCCATGCTGGAACAGATGGAAACCTGCTTCCGGGCTCAACGCGAAGCCCTCAAAGCGGCCAGCCACAACCAGTTCCAGCAGCACATGGAAAGCAGCAGCCTGCACGGGGTTTTCCGCGAAGCGGTGGACGGCGCCAACCAGTCGCTCGATATCCTGCTCGCCAACTACCACCAGGAAATGCGCAACAACCTGTTGTCCCGCCTCGGCCAGCTCAATGCCGAAAATCTGCTGAAGAACATGAAGACCAGCCAGCAGGACATGCTCGGCATCGTCGCCTCGACCGACGAACTGGCCAAGCTGTCGACAGCCAACGCCTGCGCCGCTGAAGAAAGCAGCGCAGCAATCACGCTGGTGGTGGATGGCATGAACCGTCTGGTCGAAAAAATCGAGGAAACCAGCCGGGCAATCAACGAGTTCAACGGCCACCGCGAGGAAATTGCCCGCTCGGTCAGCCTGATCGCCACCATTGCCGACCAGACCAACCTGCTCGCCCTCAATGCCGCCATCGAAGCCGCCCGCGCCGGCGAGCACGGTCGCGGCTTCGCGGTCGTCGCCGATGAAGTACGCAAGCTGGCGGAAAATTCGAAAAACGCCTCGACGGCCATTTCCGGCATCATGCAAACCCTGCAGGGGGATGCCGACAAAATGCTCAACAATTCGCAAGAAATGCGCGGTATCGCCTCCGAATCCCGCCATACGATCGGCGATTTCGACCAACGTTTCGCTGCCGTCGCCGAATCCTCGGCCACCGCCATGGCCCAGATCCGCTACGTCCATGACGTCAGCTTCGCCTCACTGGCCAAGGTCGATCACTTCATCTACAAGCAGAACGGTTACATGGCGATCAACCGCGGCATCGAATCCGACAATGCAACGGCCATCAAGGTCAGCGAAAGCGGCTGCCGCCTTGGCAAATGGCTGGCCAGCGAGGCCACCATTTCGGTCTTCGGCCAGGTCGCTGCCTTCAAGCGGATTGCCTCACCGCACCGCGACGTGCACCAGAACATGCACCGTGCCCTCGAATTCATGGGCCAGGGCTGGGAAACCGACTTCGACATCCAGGGCCGGCTGTTCTCGGCCTTTGAAGCGGTCGAACGCGGCAGCGACGGGGTCATCGCGGCGCTCGACGAGATGGTCCGCGAAAAGCACGGCGCACATGCCGCCTGATCGCCAATAACGCGCCGCTAGGCCCGGGCTGCCCGCAGGCGGGTCATGATCGCCGTCATCGCCCGGGCGGCGCCGAGCGGCAGGTGATAATCGACCAGCGGACTGAGGCGGGTCTGCAAGGGATTGATCTCGACCGTCGGAATCCCGCTCTGCGCCGCCCACGCCACCGGTTCGGCAATATAGGGAAAGACGCCCGAGGTGCCGATGGTAAACACCATGTCGAAACCCTCGTCGAGGGCCGCGAGAAAGTGATCCATGGCCGCTTCCGGCAGGGCTTCGCCGAACAGCACGATCCTCGGCCGCAAGACGCTGCCGCAGGCCGGGCACAGCGGCGGCAACTGATGGCCGCTCAGGTCGTCCACGCTTTCGCTGAAGTCGCAGCCGGTGCACACCAGCTTCTGCAGGTTGCCGTGGATTTCGATGACTTCGCTGCTGCCGGCCTGGCGGTGCAGACCGTCGACATTCTGGGTAAACACGGTGACCCGGGAAAGGTAGCGCTCCAGTTCGGCAATCGCCAGATGCGCCGCATTGGGCTGGGCGCCGCGGCAGGTTTCCTCGATCTGGGCGAGGTATTTCCAGGTGATGTCGGGGCGCCGGGCAAATACCTCGCCGGATAGGGCATCCTCAATGGCCAGGCCATCTTCGGTATGCTCGCCATTGTAGAGGCCACTGACGCCGCGATAGGTCGGCAGGCCGGAATCGGCCGAAACGCCGGCCCCGGTGATGAACAGCACGCGATCCGCCTGCAACAGACGGGAGGCGATTTCGTCGAGCGTGGTTTCGATAGTCGTCATGGCATAAGGATAACCCGACGCCAGCCATCCGATCACTAACAAATCGTCGCCGCAAAGGTTAATCTTTGCTACCCCGCCGCTACGCCAAGGAACCCCTGCCATGCCCGCCCTGCTCCCTGCCATCGAAATCGAAACCGCCGCCAACCCGCAATTCGCCGTCATCTGGCTGCACGGTCTGGGCGCCGACGGTAGCGACTTTGCCCCCATCGTCCCGCATCTCGGGCTGGCCAAGTCGCTCGCCGTGCGCTTCATCTTTCCGCATGCGCCAGCCATCCCGGTGACCTGCAACGGCGGCTACGTGATGCCGGCCTGGTACGACATCACCTCCATCGACGGCAGCAAGCGCGGCGTGGACGAAGCCGGCATCCTCGTCAGCAGCGCCGCGATCCGCGCCCTGATCGCCCGCCAGAACGAACTCGGCATCCCCTGTTCGCAGATCGTCCTGGCTGGATTTTCGCAAGGCGGCGCCCTGGCCTACAGCGTCGGCTTGAGCCATCGGCAAACGCTGGCCGGCATCATCGCGCTGTCCGCCTACCTTCCCGCCCCCGCCCTGCTGGCCGAAGAGACGCTCGGCGCCAACCGGCAGACGCCGATCTTTGCCGGCCACGGCAGCGACGACGATGTCGTGCCGCTGGCGCTGGGCCGGCAGGCGCATGACTTCCTGCAAGGCCAGGCTTACCGCATCGCCTGGCACGAATACCCGATGCCGCATTCCGTCTGCCCCGAGGAAATCGCCGATATCGGGCGCTGGCTGAACGAACGCCTGAAAATCGCCGTTTGAGCACGACCGGCTTAACGCCCGCCTTGGCGCAAGCGCGCCCGTAGCTGGTCGATTTCCTCGAGCAGGTCGGCGACCAGCGCCGCCAGTTCGGGAACGGCATCGAAATCGCTCTCGAACTGGCGCAGGCGCCGGACGCGCAGCAGGGCCGGGCCGGACAGACGCCAGTTGCCGGCGACGCTTTCGACCTGGCTCAGCAAGCCGGCCTCGAGATGTTGCAACAGCCAGTCGGGCTCAACCCGGCAGGCGGCCGCCGCCAGTTCCAGGGACAGGGCGTCCTGCTCGAGCAGGCAACCGATCAGGATTTCATCGTCGCGCATCATTCAACTCCGGGGATCGAAGGCGAGTTCCCGCGCCATGGTTTCGTATAGCTGCCGGGCCCGCGGACTGTCGGCGGTGGGCAGCACGACGCGCAGATCGAGCCACAGATCGCCGGCCGGATTGCCCGGGATGCCCTTGCCGCGCACCCGCAGTTGCCGGCCGCTCTGGGCGCCTTCGGGAATGCGCACCTTGATCTCGCCGCCCGGCAGGCGCAGCTTGATGACGGCGCCCAAGGCCGCCTCCCAGGGCGCCACCGGCAGGTCCAGGTAGAGATCACGGCCTTCCGCCCGCCAGCTTGGGTGCGGACGGAACTGGACTTCCAGCAGCAGGTCACCGGCCGCCGCGCCACCGCTGCCCGGCCCGCCCTGGCCGGCCAGGCGGATGACCTGGCCGGCGTAAATGCCGAGCGGAATGCGCACATTCAGGGTCCGCGACAGCAACTGGACGTGGCCCTGGGCATCGAGCTGCGGCAGGCGCAGCGAAATCTGCCGGGTCGGACTGCTGAAGGCATCTTCGATATCGAGCAGGACCTTGGCGTGGTGATCCTCACCGCGCCCGCGGAAATGGCCGTGCTGATGGTAGAAAGCGCCGCCGCTGCCGCCCATGCGGCCGAACAGCTCGGCGAAGAAGTCGCTGAAATCGGCGCTGCCCTGCGGCGCGAAACCGCCCCGGGAAAACTCGAAGCCGGCATCCCAATCGGGCGGCGGGCGGAAATCCTGGCCGGGCTGGAAGCCGCGCCCGAGCTGGTCGTAGGCCGCCCGTTTCTCGGGGTCGGAAAGCACCGTATAGGCCTCGTTGATCTCCTTCATGCGCTGATCGGCATCGGCTTCCTTGGAGACGTCGGGATGGTATTTGCGCGCCAGCTTGCGGAAAGCCTTCTTGATGTTTTCCGCCGTCTCGTCGCGGGCAACCCCGAGTATCTGGTAATAGTCCTGGTATTGCATGCGGGACTCCCTAAAGCATCGTTCCCTTCAAGATATAGGTGCGCAGGCCCCCAACTTCAAGCGCTTGAACTTTTGCCAGCGGCACCTATATGTGAAAGCGGAGGGCGCCACCCCCGGCGTCCGTTTGCTGCGAAAGGAGAAACTCCATGCTCTATCGAACCCCGTTCCCCCGCGACTTTCTCTCCGAGCTGGAACGCCTGCAAAGTGAGATGCGCCAGAACTTCGACCTGTCACCGAGTATCCGCGGTTTTGCCCGGGGCGGCTTCCCGGCCCTCAATGTCGGCAGCACGCCGCAGTCGGTCGAGATCTATGCCTTCGCGCCCGGCATCGACCCGGCCAGCATCGATGTCCAGCTGGAAAAAGGCGTCCTCACCCTGGCCGGCGAACGCAAGAGCATCCTGCCGCCGCCGGATGCCAAGGCGACGGCCCATATCGACGAACGCTTCAGCGGGCGCTTCCGCCGCGTCGTCAGCCTGCCCGACGACATCGACGCCAATGCCGTAACGGCCAAGTACCGCGACGGCGTCCTGCATATCAGCATCCAGCGCCAGGCCGCGACCCTGCCGCGGCGGATCAACATTCAATAGGAGACCGAGATGAACGACACGACCACTATCAACAAGGAACAAGCCGCCCGTCGCGAGGCCGGGGCATTGCTGCCGCCGGTCGACGTCATCGAGGACGCCGCCGGCATCACCCTGTACGCCGACCTGCCCGGCGTGAGCAAGGAAAACCTCCACCTGCACATCGAGGCCGACACCCTGAACATCGAGGCGGAGCTTGACCTCAAGCTACCGGAAGGCATGGAATCGACGCACGCCGAGGTCAGCCAGCCGCGC
The DNA here is from genome assembly GCA_018261905.1 of Pseudomonadota bacterium. GTDB lineage: Bacteria > Pseudomonadota > Gammaproteobacteria > Burkholderiales > Rhodocyclaceae > Azonexus. The sequence continues at coordinate 40,883 of JAGTRU010000033.1, forward strand.
TACCGGCGCAGCTTCACGCTGTCGCGCGAACTCGATGCCGACAAGGTCAGCGCCGAGTTCGAGCAAGGCGTGCTCCGACTGCGCATCCCCAAGGCCGAACACGCCCTGCCGCGCAAGATCGCCATCGCCGTGACGTAACCGCCGCTGGGCAAGGAGAAAATCATGAAACTGGACAGCATGAAGGAAAGTGTCGAGTCGCTCTGGCACTCCCTGGCCGAAGGCTGGCAGCATCTGCGCCAGTCCGCCGCCAGCGCGCTCACCCATTTCCACACCGGCAGCGCCACCAGTGCGCCGTCCCGCCAGGAAGTGGACGACCTCACTTACCTGCCCGGCCATGCCTGGTCGATGTTGGGCGGCGACGTCTTCGAGGACGGCAAGCGCCTGGTGGTCAGGCTGGAAGTCCCGGGCATGGAAAAGAAGGATTTCGCCATCGAAGTGCTCGACAAGACCCTGGTCGTCACCGGCGAGAAGCGTTTCCAGCGCGAAAGCAGCGAAGGCCGCTGGCAGGTCGTGCAATGCGCCTACGGCAGCTTCCGCCGGGAAATCCCGCTGACCGCCGAGGTCCTGCTCGACGCGGCGCAGGCGACCTACCACAACGGCGTCCTGCGCATCGAGCTGCCCAAGGCCGAACCCGGCGCGCTGCGTTCGCGTTCCATCCCGGTGCACTGATCACCGCCGGCGCCGACCGCCGGAGCCGCGGCAAATCCCGCCCCGGCCCCGGCGGCGGCGCGCCCCCGCCAACCACCGGCAGTTGGCGGCCAGCCCGCTTTTGTCGCAAATGCGACAGCGACAACACTGCCCAAACCACTGAATTTACGGCCTTTAGACCTGGCACTCCCCTTGCATTGGTTTAGCCATCAACAAGGAGAGTCTGATGGCCAAACCCAAGAAACACGTCTTCGTCTGCGTCCAGGGGCGCCCCAGCGGCCACCCGCGCAGTTCCTGTCAGGAAAAGGGCTGCGCCCAGACCTGGCAGGCCTTCTCGGATGAGTTCACCGCCCGCAACCTGTGGTCTTCCGGCATCCAGCTGACCAATACCGGCTGCCTCGGTCCCTGCCATGTCGGGCCGAGCGTCCTGGTCTATCCGGAAGGCATCATGTACACCGGCGTCAAACCCGAAGACGTCGGCGTCATCATCGACGAACACCTGCTGTTCGACCAGCCGGTCGAACGCCTGCTCGCCCCCCCCGACGTCTGGAGCTGAGATCATGGAAGACTACCAATACGAAATCGGCGAGCTGGTCTATGCCGCCGTCGATATCCTCAACGATGGCGGCATGCCCGGCGTCGACGACGAGGAAGGCCTAATCGCCCCGGCCGGTATGCGCGGCATGGTCATCCAGACCGGCTACGCCGAAGCAGACGAAACCCAGCACGTCTATCTGATCCGTTTCGAAAACGGCCCGGAAGGCGCGCTCGGCGACCCGGTCGGCTGCCTGCCGGAAGAGCTGACCCAGGAAGAACCGGCGACCACCTGATCCCATGGCCAGCATCGGCATCTTTTTCGGCACCGACACCGGGCGCACCCGGCTGCTCGCCAAGCAGATCGCCAAGAAGCTCGGCGATGCAGCCGCGGCGCCGGTCAATATCGGGCGCACGACGCTGGCCGATTTCCTCGCCTACGATGCGCTGATCCTCGGCAGCCCGACGCTCGGCGAAGGCGAACTGCCCGGCCTGTCCACCGGCCTGACCCAGGCGAGCTGGGAGGAATTCCTGCCGCAACTGGCCGCGGCCGACCTGAGGGGCAAGACCATTGCCATCTACGGCCTGGGCGACCAGAAAAAGTACCCGGACGAATTCGTCGACGCCATCGGCATCATTCACGATGCCGTCGTTGCTGCTGGCGCAACCGTCGTCGGTCGCTGGCCGACGGCCGGCTACGAATTCAAGGCATCGCAGGCCGTCGATGGCGACGACTTCCTCGGCCTGGCCATCGACCAGATCAACCAGCCGCTGCTCACCGAAGAACGCCTCGACACCTGGCTAGCGCAGATCACCCCGGCACTGCTGCGATGAACCTCAATCCCTGGGCCGCGCCCAAGTCACGGGAAATCCGCCGCGTTCTCGTTTCGCTCGACGAGCGCGTCGCCAGCACCTGCGACATCGAAACCGACGCCGGCAACGATCCGCAGATCGTCACCCTGCGCCACACCGAACTCGCCAAGCTGCGCGCCCACATCTACGTGCACGGCCAGAAAGCCGGCACCTACGGCATTTTCTTCGAATACCCGCACCCGGTGCCGGGCATCCTGGAAAGCGAAGAAAACCTGCCGCTCCCCAAACTGCTCGCCAGCATCGCCCTGCATTTCGACGCCTGATCGGCGGTAACGCCAGGCCAGGCCGGGATTTCCTTTACGCCTGGGCGAAATGCTTTCAGAATGCTCGTCTCCCGCGCACGAGCAGAAAAAACACAGGGCGGTCTCAAGCAATAAGCGAAACACATTGCGCCAAAATCCGGGGGACGCCAACCAAACGACAATTGCCTCGCCAGGCTCGGCCCGAACGGTGGGGAATAAATCTGTGCTTTCCTAAGCCGTGGCCGGACCGACTTGGCACCCGGGAAGCGCAAGCACAAAAACATGCCATTGGCAAAATTACACTGCAATATCCCGCCCGAAACGCGTAAAATTCGCAGTCAATCATTTGTCATGACGCAACAACAAATGATTTACCCTCTCCGATTCCGCCAGCGAGACCCGCATGCCCCCGCTTTTCACCTCCGACACCCGCCTCTACGATTTGATCTGGCGCGCCGAAGGCGGTCCGCCCGTGGCGGTCGAAGCCTGGTGGGGCAAGGAGTGCCTCTCGGAGGGGTTTGAGTATTGCATCGACCTGCTGGCCACCGATGCCTACCTCGAACTCAAGGCTTTCCTCGGCCGTGCCGTCACCCTCAAGACCCGCCTCTCTGACGGCAGCGACTACGCCCGCAGCGGCCTTGTCCGGGCCGCGCAGAAACTGGGGGCCGACGGCGGCTTCGCCCGGTATCGCATCACGGTCGTGCCCTGGGTCTGGCTACTCAGCCGTGGCCGGCATAACCGGGTGTTCCAGGAACGTCGCGTCGTCGACATCATTGATACCCTCTTCGCCGACTACGCCGACATCGCCGCCTGGCAGTGGAGCGACGACGTCGCCACCTTCCTGGCCGATGCCCGGCCCCGCAGTTATTGTGTCCAGTACGGGGAAAGCGACTACCAATTTG
>JAGTRU010000060.1 GCA_018261905.1 Pseudomonadota bacterium
CCCGGCCGTCAGGTCGACCCGCGGCAGGAAGCCGCCGCGGGCGACGCCGATTTCTTCTTCCGCCGCCTTGTAGTTATGCCATTTCGCGGTGACATCCGGGCTGTTCAGTACCGCCTGCTGCGCCACTTCCTTCAGGGTAACCGGGGCGCCGGCCGGAGCAGCGGCGGCCAGGGCGGGAAATACAATGGTAAAAAGAGCAACAAATATGACGTTAGGTTTCATGGGTATTCAATCAATAGTAATCATCAATCAAGCCGCCAAAACCTGCTAAAAACCAATCACTTAACGGCGGAACCAAAAATAACATAGGCATAATTTATGCCCGGAACGCGCCGATTATAGTGAAGAACAATTTGAGTTATGTAAGTTTTTGTAAGAGGTTATGACATCGTCAGCAAGATTTCGACCGACAAGCCGCCGGACGGTTGATTGCGCGCCCTGATCTTGCCGTTATGCGCCAAGACCACGCGTTTGGCGATGGCCAGACCAAGACCGTAGCCATCCCCCGATACCTGACCGCCCTCCCGGAAGAACGGACTGAAGATAGTCTCCAGCTCGGCCTCGGGAACCCCCGGCCCCTGGTCAATAACGGCCAGGCGCAAGGCACCGGGAAGGCGTCCGGCTTCAATCCGAATCACGCCACCATCCGGTGAGTAGCGCAAAGCATTGCGCACAATATTTTCAATCGCTCGATGTAACAATTCGGCGTTGGCCATAATTTCGAGCATTTCATCGGCGACAAAATCGATTCGCAATTGACGCGTCGCCCCCTCAAAACGCGCATCCTCGACAATATTGCTCAGTAGCTCACCCAGATCAACGTTTTCCTGCACACCGGTCACGCCGGCATCCAGACGTGACAGGGTGAGCAACTCACCGACCAAGCGGTTCATGCGTTCGCTTTCCCGCTCGATACGGAGCAGAGAATCCTCCATCCGGGCCGGTTGCTGGCGGGCAAGACCGATGGCCGCCTGCAGGCGGGCAAGCGGCGAACGCATCTCATGCGAGACATCATGCAGAAGATTGCGCTGGGCGCTCATCAGGGCACACAGGCGCTCGGTCATGCGATCAAAATCACGACCGAGATCGGCCAATTCATCCCGCCGCCGCCCCATATCATGGCCGATCCGCAACGCAAGATTTCCCTCCGCTGCGGCCTCGAATGCGCCCCGTAAGTGCCGGATCGGCTTGGCGAAATACCAAGCCAGCGCGATGGCACAGCCCAAGCTGGCCAGTAAGGCACCGAGAAAAGGCAACAAGGGAAAGCGTATCCCGAACTCCGGAGCACCTCTTCCCCCAGAAGGCGGCATATCAGGCAGGAGGTCGGGCCTGAACTGCGGCGGCGGACCGGGCGGACACCCCGGCAAAGGCGCTTCCCGCCCCCCTATCCACGACGGCCCGCCGGGGACAGGCCCGGCGAGTGGTCGTCGAGAATCCGCCTGACGATGCTCCAGCCAAAAAATGGTACCGACCCCAAGCATCCCAGCCAACTGGGCCAGCCATATGAAAAGGAAAAACTTCCAGAACAGGCGCCCCAACTTATTCTCGAATCAACTGATAGCCTTGACGGTAAACGGTCTGAATGCAAGAACGCCCATCGGTCAAGCAACCAAGCTTGTGCCTAATGCTCGACAGATGCACATCGATACTGCGGTCGAAACGCGCCAATGGGCGGCTCAACGCCTGCTCGGAAAGATCACTTTTGCTCACCGGCCGGCCAGCGTTGCGGGCCAAAATTTCTAGCAAATTAAATTCAGTGCCGGTCAGTTCGACCGCCTGAGCATCCCACTCGACCCGACGCTGCGCGGGGAAAACCGACAGCAATCCAACCTGCAAAGGGGCTACGCTGGCCGCCTCCGTCGCCAGCACGCTACGGCGCAAGATGGCTCGCAAGCGCGCTACCAGTTCGCGCGGCAAGCAGGGTTTTGGCACATAGTCATCGGCGCCCAGCTCAAGGCCGACGATACGATCCATGTCATCTCCCTTGGCGGTCAGCATCAGGACCGGGACATTGCTGCCAGCGCGGATTTTTCGCAAGGCCTCTATGCCATTTAGACGCGGCATCATCACATCAAGAACTACAACCGAGTACTTGCCAGTCAGTGCCTCGCTGACGCCAGCCAACCCGTCGTGAACTGCAGTGGCGGCATACCCCTCCTGAACCAGATAATCGCACAACATACTGGCCAGCTCGACGTCGTCGTCAACCAGCAGGATTTGAATGGCGGAACTCATGAAAGACTCATTGATGGCAATGCTTTGATGATAGCGAAGCCGCCGCCTTGTCACCAGAAAGCGAACTTCTCATTTACAGACTTTTACCGCCGCCTGACCGCGTTTAACCGCGCCCCGAACAACAATACCCGGATCGTCCCCTCTACGAAATTGCGGCGTCATTCCCCCCAAACTCCGCCTCCCTGCTCCTACTGGCCTTGCCATTGGCTTGCCGACAGCTCACTGCCAACTTATTTCCAAAGGCGGCAAGCGCCTTACTCGAAACCAACCCATTGCCGACAGCGACCATCAAAAATGCGGAAAATTATAAAATTTCTCTTATATAACAGCTAGTTAGAGAATGCCGGCAAAAATTGCCACCCCCGGAAAATTTTCCACCCGCAGTACGACCGAGGACATTCCTCTGACCGAAATCAAGCCAAGCTGCTCAGCGCTTAACAAAGTTTTACTCCACTTAACAGAAAGCACCGCTCATTTCCGGCTGCTCGGGCCGATAACTTGCTCAACAAGAGTGAGCCGGGCGCCACGTCTGGCTCAATAACTTCGCGACAATTCTCAGGAGGTCATCATGGTCAGCAGCATTAGTGGTTCCGTCTCATCCTGGACCAGTACACTTTTTTCGCAACTGGATACCAGCAACAAGGGCTATATCAGCGAAAGCGATCTGAGCAGCGCTTTCAGTTTGCTGGACAGCAACGCCAGCGACGCCAGCAACTCGGCCAGCAAGCTCTTCAGCTCTCTGGACAACAACAACGACGGCAAAGTCACCGAGGACGAGCTAGCCTCGACGCTGCAAGCGCTATCCGACCAGCTAAACAGCCAGTACGATGCCAGCCGAATGGCCAGCGCCATGGGCCATGGCATGCCCCCGCCGCCGCCCCCGCCGGCAGAGGGCAACCAAAACGATGCCGGGCTGACCGAAGATGAACTGACGTCGATCGCCAGCACGACAACCGACAGCAAGCTGGCCAGCCTGATGAGCAATGCCGCCAGCAACTTCAGCGCCGCCGACACCAACGGCGACGGCAAGGTCAGCGGCGCCGAGGCGATGGCTTACCAGCAAACCAACAGCAGTTCGACCGAAAGCAGCGATACCGGACTGACCCAAGATCAAATGAGCGCGATCGCCAGCACAACACAAGACAGCGGGCTAGCCAGTCTGATGAATAGTGTAGTCAGCAACTTCAGCGCCGCCGACAGCAATGGCGATGGCAAGGTCAGCCGAGCCGAGGCCATGGCTCACAAGGAGTCCTCTGAGGCCAACAGTTCAAGCAATACGACAACATCGAGCGCGACCGATAACGAAACTATGAAGCGCATACTGGCTCTTTTGCAGGCTTACAGCAGCCAAGGTAGCACGGCCAGTTCATCGCTTTCGCTAACCGCCTAAGCGGGTCGCCCACTCTCCGGTACTGGGCAAAGGACGAGAGCCGACCGATCGGATCGAATGACAGCGAACAGAAAGAACCTGATCGAAATTTGCTGTCGCCGGCCTCCGGCCGGTCGCCGCTTGGCTATTGTTCTTTGAATGCCTTGTGGCAACTGCGGCACTGCTCATGAACAGCCTCGTAGGCCGCGGCGACATTTTTCTCGTCGCGGCTTTCGGCGGCGACAAGCAAGCGGTCGGTGGCGGCCAAGAAGGCCTGCCGCTCGCTTTCAAATTGCCTGGGCTCGCTCCAAACCTTGGCGGTGGCGTGGGTCGGCGGATAATTGGTAGCGGGGCCGAAATACTCCCACGGGCCATCCTTGACACTGGCCAGTTCCTTGGCCCGTTCCAGAAACGTCTCGGCCTTGTATTGCTGCTTGCGTAGCTGAACGCCCATCGGCTCAAAGGCGTGGAGTATCTTTTCAAAAGCAGCCCGGCGATGGGTCACCGGCTGACCGGGATGGGTATCGGCCGGTTCGCCGCAGGCAGCGACGGCAAGAGGAAGCAAGGCGGCGATCAGGAGCTTGGAAGCGGACATGGAAAGTTTCGATCAATTGGCGACGGCGGATTATGTCGTTTTTTGCAGGCTTAAAGTTAAACGCTTTGGTAACCAATACAACCGCCCCCTCAGCCCTCCCGCAAACCCTGTATTTTCCGATACAAGGTCCGCGGACTAATCCCCAATTGCCTGGCCAAAGCGGGAAAATCACCCGGCAACTGCTTTTCGGCCCAAGCCAGGTAGCGATTTTCCAGGGTCGCCAAGTCGACCATGCCATCGACTTGGAAAGTCGAGTTGGCGGCAATTGGCGTGACCGGCCGAGCATCCGCCATGGAAGTCAGATTTTGCAGGCTGATAACATCGTCATCGGCCAACAGCGTCGCCCGTTCGATCAGATTACGCAGTTCGCGGATATTGCCACTGTAGCGGCGCCCCGACAACCAGGCCATGGCCCCCGGCGCGAAGCGGCGCCCCGGCTTGCGGTCGACGCGTTCCAGCAAGGAGGTGGCGAGCAGCGGAATATCGTCGCTTCGCTCGTGTAGGGCCGGGGTCCGGATGGGAAAGGTATTGATCCGGAAGTACAGGTCACGGCGAAAGCTCTCGGCCTGTACCATCCCTTCCAGATCGCGATGGGTTGCAGCGATCAGCCGGAAGTCGGCGGGCAGCCAATCAAGGCCGCCAACCCGGCGATAGGTTCCGGTTTCCAGCAGGCGGAGTAATTTGACCTGAAGCGCGAGCGGCAATTCGCCAATCTCGTCGAGGAACAGCGTCCCGCCGCTAGCGGCCTCGACCAGGCCCTGCTTACGATGAGCGGCGCCGGTGAAGGCGCCTTTTTCATAACCGAACAGTTCGCTTTCGAAAAGCGACTCCGTCATCCCGGCACAATCGACGGCAACAAACGGACCGTTCGCACGCCCGCTGGCCTCATGAATGGCATGGGCGACCAGCTCCTTGCCGGTGCCCGTTTCGCCAAGCAACAAAACCGCAGCGTTCGAGTTAGCAACCCGCATGACCTTTTCCAGCATCCCGACAAAGGCCGGCGAACGGCCGACCAGACCTTGTGCCGCCGCCCGTCCACTGGCCTGACGGACAACCCGCATGGTTTCGACAAAATAGGCAATATTTCCCTGATCATCGCGAATCGGCGTGGTTTCCACATCAACATGCACTTCGCCACGTGGCGTATGGTGCAAATGCAGGACGCGCTGAGGTTTTCCGGCCTCCAGACTCTGCCGAAGAGGACAAGATTCGCCAGCCAGGTCGCAGGGCGTCGTAAAGTGATGCGAGACTTCGTAACAGCAGCGCCCGACCACCGCCCGGGCGTCACCGAACTCCTTCAGATAGGCCGCATTGGCAGCAATGATGCGGTATTCTGCATCCATGATGATGCGCGGCTCGGGCAGGCCATCAAGGAAGGAAATAAGTTCACCAAGAAAATGCGCTGTCACGCCATACCCGCCAGTTTTGACAAAATTGTCCGCCAATTCTGACACAACACCTTGAAGCTGTGTCAAACTTGCAAATATAAGCAATTGATTTTGAACCAACTAGGCGAAGACGCGCCGCAGGCATGCATCTTGATAATAAGTCTCGCAGGAAACCGGCAATATCCAGACTGCCAAAGCGCCCACTTCGATTTTTTCTGGATCTGGCACTATCAAGGTGGGCCTGGTCTGACTACGTCTTTTTTCGTTCGCCCCGCAGGCATGCTTTGACGCAGTCACCCTTGGCCGTTGGTACCGCCGGTTTCCAACCCATTTTTTCTCTTTCATGAAAGCCGAGATGAAACAGCCCGCCGAAAAACCAGGAGAAATGACCCCCACCGGGATCTCCTTTTACGAAAAACGCAAGAAAATCTTCGCCAAGGGCGTGCGCGGCTATTTCGACAACTGGCGAATCGCCCTCGTCCTGCTCACCCAGATCATTTTTTACGGCGGCCTCTGGCTGGAATGGAATGGCCGACAGGCGCTCCTTCTGCATCTGGTCGAACGCAAGTTCTATATTTTTGGCACCGTTTTCTGGCCTCAGGATGTGATCTATCTGTCGGCGCTGCTCATCGTGTCGGCCTATGGCCTTTTTCTGGTCACCGCCATCGCTGGTCGTCTGTTTTGTGGCTATGCCTGCCCGCAGACGGTTTATACCCAGCTCTTCATGTGGATAGAAAACTGGATCGAGGGCGAACGCAATGCCCGCGTCAAACTCGACAACGAACCATGGACGCCTCGCAAACTGCGCATTCGTGCCACCAAGCACGGCTTGTGGCTGCTCCTCTCGTTGTGGACGGGATTCACCCTGGTCGGCTACTTCACGCCAGTCAAAGAACTGATCGAAAACGTCCGCACCAACAATCTCGGCTCCTGGGAAATTTTCTGGATTTTCTTCTACGGCGGCTTCACCTACCTGATGGCCGGCTTCATGCGCGAACAGGTCTGCAAATACATGTGTCCCTACGCTCGCTTCCAGAGTGTGATGTTCGACCCGGACACCCTGATCGTCAGCTACGACACGGAACGCGGCGAACAACGAGGGGCCCGCAAGAAGGGCGTCGACGTCAAGGCCGCCGGTCTCGGTGACTGTATTGACTGCGGTCTTTGCGTCCAGGTCTGCCCGACCGGCATCGACATCCGCAATGGACTGCAATATGAATGCATCGGTTGCGCCGCCTGTATCGACGTCTGCGACCCGGTAATGGACAAGGTTGGCCTGCCGCGCGGCCTGATTCGCTACTCCACCGAAAATGCACTGGCCCATCATATGACACGCCAGGATATTTTCAGGCACATCATCCGCCCGCGCATTTTGCTTTACACGGCAATTCTGCTCCTGATCACCATCTTGACCACCTGGTTCCTGGCGCACCGCATCCCGCTCAAGGTAGACATCATCCGTGACCGCTCGACGCTGGCCCGCGAAGCCGACGATGGCCAGATCGAGAACATATTCACCCTGCAGATCATGAACACCGAAGAGCGCGCTCATCACTACAAGATCAAGGTCGATGGGCTACCCGGGGTGTCGATCGCTGGCGTTGACGAAGTCGACGTGCCGGCGGCCACGCTGCAATCGTTCATGACGGTTATCCGCGCCCAGCCGGAGGCGGGCAACAAGGGGGCCAACCCGATTCATTTCGAGATTGTCGCAGCTGAAAATGACGATATCAAGGTTCGCGAAAAGGCCTCATTCATGCTGCCCTGACCGCCACGGATCAGCACTCGGCGGGAGCTTGCCTCCCGCTTTTTTTCGTCCGCCGCCCAGACATTGCAGACCAGAAAAGCCCGGCCATCGGACATTCGTGTAAACTTCAGGAAATGCAATCCGGATAAGCCATCGAACCATGTACACGATCATTAACCGACGACAGAAAGACGACCGCCGTCAGCAGGACATCGGCCCACCCAGCGGCTGGAAAGAGCGCCGGCGGACGACCGAAAGACGCATCCCGACCATTGAAGAATGCGCCGTCTCGGAATCCGAGTGGCTGATGTATTTCGGCAAGACCACCGCTCCCAACCACGCCGGCTGATCCGTCACCAACGCGCCCGAGCCAGCCTCACTCGGCGACCAGGAGCACCGTTTCGCCGGCCAAGCTGACTTTCTGACCGGGGCGCAATTTGGCCCGCTTGCGCATCTCGACAGCGGAATCGACCTTGACCAGGCCATCGGCGATCAAGGCATGGGCCGCACCACCGGAATCGCACAGACCGGTGGCCTTGAGCAACTGGTCGAGCTGAATGTATTCGCCGCGCACGGCAAAGGTAATACTCATAAGCTTTCTCCGCTCAGAATCAGATGCACCCGGCACGGCCCGTGGGCGCCGAGGACGATGGTTTGTTCGATATCGCCGGTCCGTGAGGGGCCGGAAATGAAATTGATGGCGCGCGGCAGGCCGCCGCGCTCAGCGCGCAACAAGGCGAACGCATCTTCCATGGTGGCGACGATACGCGCCCGCGGAACCAACGCAATATGCGTTTCCGGCAGCAGACTGACGGTTGCGGGGGTTTCGGCGCCGGACAAGAGCATCAGGGTGCCGGTTTCGGCAATCGCGCAGAAACAACTGGAAATGCCGACCCGATCGGCATCGACGGCCGGCCGTACGGCCACCTCGAGGCCACTGCCCAGCCAATCGAGAGACGCCAGATCGGCACTCACCACCGCTTGCCCGGGCAAGCCTCCGGCCGCGAGAAAACGTTTGATCGCCCCCGGCAGCGCGGCCGGATCCGAGATCCGCTCGATGCTGCTCGCCAGGCTCAACGCCTTGTCCTGAAAACGCGCCACCAGATCGTCACCGATGGACGGTTGCGGGCCACGTAGCGGCGCCCGCAGCGATGCTTCGGCAGCGGCTCGCCGCGCGGCGTAAGTCGCTTTGCCGACGCCGGCCCGGACCCGCTGAAGAATCTCGTGACGCGCGCTCATGCGAGCCGGTTCCTCGGCTCGCCGGCAACAAAAGCCTCGATATTCTCGATCAACTGATCCGCCAGCGCCTGCATGGCCGGCCGACTGGCCCAGGCGACGTGCGGCGTCAGCAGAAAATTGGGCAGCGCCAGCAATTCGGGAGCCAGCATCGGATGACCCTGCGGCGGCGGCTCGACGCCCAGCACATCGAAACCGGCGCCGGCAATCCAGCCGGCGCGCAAGGCTTGAATCAGAGCAAGCTCGTCGACCAGGCCGCCGCGACCGGTATTGATCAGCAGGGCACTCGATTTCATCGCCCGCAGTTCGGCGACCGAGATCAGATTGCTGGTCTCGGCATTTAGCGGGCAATGCAGGGTGATGGCATCCGCTTCCCGAAGGACGGCAGCGAAAGCCGTATACCCCGGACGAACGCTCGGCGCCCCCTTATGCTCGGCACGCAAGACGCGCATCCCGAAAGCCTCGGCCAGCCGGGCCACGCCCTGGCCGAGACTGCCGCTGCCAATCAGGCCGAGCGTCGCACCGTGCAGGTCGCGGATCGGGTGATCGAAGAGACAGAATTGTTTGGACTTCTGCCAGCGACCGGCCTGCACACTTTCGCGCCAGGCGAATAAATTGCGCGAGAGCGCCAGGAGCAGCGCGAAGACATGTTCGGGCACGGTATGCCGGGCATAGCCGCGGATGTTCGAGACAACGATAGAACGCTCGCGACAGGCTTCGAGATCGATGTTATTGGCGCCGGTCGCCGACACCGCGATCATTCTCAGGTCGGGCAGGCGCCGGATCACCGCGGCCGACAGCGGCACCTTGTTGCTGATGGCAATCGTCGCCCCCTGCAGTCGGTCGCCGACCTGCTCCTCTGCCGTTGCGGGATACTCGATCCATTGGTGAGCGAAGGCCGGCCGCCGCACATCGGCGATCAGCGACTCGCCCTCCAACTGGACAATGCGCGGAGTCACAACGGCCGTGCCTCGTAAGGAACGCCGCGGGCTTCGGCAATCGTCCGGATTTTCTCGCCGAGCAACGGGTTGCCGGCATAGACCAGGCGCTCAACACCGGCCGCGCACAGCCCCTCGATTGCCGCACTGTCGCCCTGCAGCAAATTGAGCACCCCGGCCGGCCAGTCGGCCCGCGCCGACAATTCGCACAAGGCATAGACGGCGGAAGGCGCTTTCGGACTTGGCTTGACGACCAGTGCGGCGCCCGCCATCAGCGCCGGGGCCATCGCTTCGGCAAAGGAGGCAAGCGGCCGATCAGCATCGAGGACCAGGGCAAAAACTCCGGTTTCGCCGACCGCGGCTGAACGCAAGGCATCAATCGCTGCCCCCACCTCGGCCGCGGCCTGCGCCTCATCGCCAGCAACCTCCTCGCGCAGCAGCTTGGCAAAATGGCCGGCGTAGCCCTCCAGAGCATCGGCCAGCTTGCCCAGACAAATTCGCCGGGCCGGCAGGCCCATTTCCGCCCACCTTGCTTGTGCCCCGCGCGCCGCAGCCACCGCCTCGGCGGCCTCCGGCGCACCACACAACGGCACGCGGCGAATGGCTTCGCCACTAACCGGATTGGTCACGACAAAAAAATCGGTACTGACGGTTAGAAAGGCATGGCCATTGACCCACATGGGAATGGCCATCGGACCTTCGGGGGAAAAATCCATGTTTATGCTCTCTTTCTTGCAGCGTAAAGTTCGTGGAAGGTGCGGCCGGCCGGCACGTGCAGATCACGCCCGACGCTCCAGCCTGGCGCCAGACCGAGTATGTGGATACGCCCGTCGGCATCAGCCAACCATTGCAGATAGCGGGACACCCGGCGCACCACCCAGCGATAGAGGGCCGGCTTGCCGGCCAGCCAGGCCCATGCCTTGAGCGCCCAACTTTCCGACCACGGGCGCAGACCGCGTTCGACCTGTTCTTCGCGCAGCCGATGCATCAAATCGGGCAGCGGAATGCGGACCGGGCAGACGCTCGCGCACTGGTTGCAACCGGTCGACGCGTGCGGCAGGTCGAGGGCATTCTCGATCCCGGTGTAGAGCGGGGTCAGGACCGCACCCATCGGACCCGGATAAACCCAGCCGTAGGCATGGCCGCCGAGCGAAAAATAGACCGGGCAATGATTCATGCAGGCGCCGCAGCGAATGCAGCGCAACATCTCCTGATAGGCGGAACCGAGCAGATTGGCCCGCCCATTGTCGACCAGAATGAACACCGTTTTTTCCGGCCCCTCGCCATCGCCCGGCTGTTTTGTGCCAGTCAGCAGGGAGACATAGTTGGAAATACTCTGCCCGGTCGCCGAACGTGGCAACAGTCGCATCAGGGTCGCGAAATCTTCCAGGGTGGGGACGATTTTCTCGATGCCGGTGATCACCACATGCACTTTCGGCAAGGTCGTCACCATGCGGCCGTTACCTTCGTTGGTCACCAGGGCGGCACTGCCGGTTTCGGCGATCAGGAAATTGGCACCGGTAATCCCCATCTCGGCACTCAGAAAATGCTGGCGCAGGACTTCGCGCGCCTCCCGCGTCATCGCCGGGATATCGGCCGACGTCCGGCTTTCGATGGGACGTCCGTGCTCCTCGGCAAAGAGCGCCTCGACCTCGTCGATGGTCTTATGAACAGCCGGCGCGATGATATGGGACGGCGTTTCGCCGGCTAGCTGGATAATGTATTCGCCGAGATCGGTTTCTACCGGGCGAATACCGGCCGCCGCCAGCGCCTCGTTCAGACGCGCCTCTTCCGACAGCATCGATTTCGACTTGGTCGCCTTGGTCACGCCATGCCGACGCGCCACGTCGATCACCAACTCGCAGATTTCATCCCCGTCCCGGGCCCACAATACCTCGGCGCCGGTAGCCCGGGCTCGCTCTTCGAATAACTCGAGCCAGACATCGAGATCGCCCAGCACGCGATTGCGGATATCGACACAAGCCGTGCGCAGGGCCTCGAACTCGAAACCGTCGTCGGGCAACGCCGCGATCGCCTTGGCCCGCTTGCCGACGAACAGCGGCTTGGCTTTCTGCAAGGCTTTCTGCAGGACCTTGTTGCGGATCTTCTCGCCGGCCCGTGCCTGAAAGAACATGGCCTGTGAATGCTTGGCTGCCGCCATCAAACCTCCTTCCCGGCCAACACCTCGGCAATGTGCAAGACCTGCGTCGTCTCGTCGCCGCGCCGCCGCAATCGTCCTTCGATATTGATCAGACAGCCGAGATCGCCGCCAACCACGGCAGCCGCGCCAGCTTGAGCGATGGAGTCGCATTTGCGGTCGACGATCTGCGTCGAGATATCGCCGAACTTGACCGAGAAGGCGCCACCGAATCCGCAACACTCCTCGCAATCGCCCATTTCCTGTAGCTGAAGGCCGGGCACCTTGAGCAGCAGTTCGCGTGGCTGCTGTTTGATCCCCAGATTGCGCAGCCCCTTGCAGGAGTCGTGATAAGTAACGCGACCGGAAAACTCGGCTAGCGGCCCGGCATAATGCAGTACCTCTGCCAGAAAGCTGCTCAATTCGTAGCTACGTTCGGCCAAGGCAGCAGCCCGCCGCGCCCACGCGACATCGGCGGCCAAAAGTTGCGGATAGACGTTGCGTATCTGGTCGGCGCAGGATCCCGAGGGAATAACCACGTAGTCATAGCCCTCCAGTTGGGCAATCGCCCGGCGCGCCATATCTGCCGCCAACTGGCGATTCCCCGCGCTCCATGCCGGTTGGCCGCAGCAGGTCTGCTCGGCCGGCACAACCACTGCGCAGCCGGCGGCCTCAAGCAGACGCAGGGCCGCCATGCCGACCGCAGGTCGCATCAGGTCCACCAGACAGGTAACGTAGAGGGCTACACGCATGCTAATATTGCGCCGCACAAGAAAATAAAGTGGCTAATGCTACTCAAACAGCACCAATAAAGGAATCCAGTTGTCCGAAGTTGCCCACGGGCCAGCCAAAAATCCCGGTTCCATCCAGGTCATCGAACGCATGATGTCACTGCTCGACGCCCTGGCTGACTCGCCGGAGGCGGCCAGCCTAAAACACCTGGCAGCGGTTACCGAACTGCACCCGTCAACCGCCCATCGCATTCTGGCAGCCATGACCAATGCCCGCTTTGTCGAACGCCAGGACGCCGGAACCTATCGTCTGGGCATCCGGCTGCTCGAACTGGGCGCCATTGTCAAATCGCGCATCAGCCTCCGCGAAGTGGCCCTGCCTTTCATGCAAGAGTTGCACGAAAACATCGGCGAAGCGATCAATCTCGGCGCCCGCCACGACGACGAAATCGTCTACCTTGAACGCACTTCGTCGGGCCGCTCGCTGGTTCGCGTCGTCTACCTGGTCGGCGGCCGCGCACCACTGCACCTGACCTCCCTGGGCAAACTCTTTCTCGCCGCCGACGGTCCGCAAAAAGTCCGCGACTACGCCAAACGTACCGGCCTGCCAGGCAAGACGCCCCATTCCCTGACCACGCTGCAGGCCTTGGAAAAAGAACTCGACAAGGTCCGCCGCCACGATGTTGCCTACGACGACGAAGAGGCAGAAATCGGCCTCAAGTGCGTCGCCGCACCAATCCGCGACGACGAAGGGACGATTATCGCCGCCCTCTCCGTCTCCGCCCCGGCCGATCGTCACGACCCGAACTGGATTGCCCAGATCAAGCGGGCAGCGGACAAGGTTTCGCAAGCCCTCGGCTACACCAGCCCGAAAAAATAAAGGCCGCTGCAAGCGGCCTTCACTTTCAGCATCGCGCCAACGCTCAGGCAGCACGCCGCTCCACGGCCAGGGCGGCACTTTCCATCCAGCGCTTGATCCGGTTGGCATCGCCAACCCGGGTCATTTTGCCGACTGAGTCGAGCAGGACGATCACCACCGGACGGTCAGCGACCCGCGCCTGCATAACCAAGCAACGCCCCGCCTCGGAAATGTATCCCGTCTTGGACAGACCAATTTCCCAGTTTTCACTACGTACCAGCGCATTGGTATTATGAAAATCACTGATCCGGCCATTCAGTTCGACCTTCGCCTCACCCGTCGTCGAATAGGCGCGGATTTCCGGATAACGCGCCGCTGCGGCAACCATGCGCGCCAAGTCATGCGCGGTGGAAACATTATTGCTCGACAGGCCAGTCGGCTCCTCAAAGCGTGAATTGTTCATCCCCAGTGCCTGCGCCTTGCGATTCATGGCGTTCACGAAAGCCGGCATGCCCCCCGGATAATGCCGCCCCAGGGCATGTGCCGCCCGGTTCTCTGAAGACATCAGCGCCAGCAGCATGGCCGTTTCGCGGGTCATGGTCGTCCCCACCGGCAGACGGGAACGCGTCCCCTTCAAGCCGTCGACATCCTCATCGCTGATCGCAATGACTTCATGCAGATCGAGCTTGGCATCGAGGACCACCATGGCCGTCATCAATTTGGAAATTGAAGCAATCGGCGTCACCGTATCGGCGTGCTTTTCCAGTACGGTATGGCCGGTGTTTTGATCGATAACCAGCGCCGACGATGAGTACAGGGCCAAGCGACTCGGATCGACGTCGGCCATTGAAGCCCGCCGCAGCGGCGAGCGGGCTGGCGCGGCAGAGGCATGGGCGTGCGCCGCCTTAGCAGATCGAGCGGCGGCATGGACCGACTTGAGGGGGTTCTTGGCTGAATTCTTGGCATGTAGCGAACGCGCGGACGACTTGTTTGCCGCATGCACTTTCTTGCTGTTCGACGCCTCGCCTTTTTGCGCAACGTGGTGCGCCGATTTCTTGACCGGCGCCGCTTGCAGCGGAGCGTTCAGCCCCAGGCCTAAAAGGGCTCCGAGCAACAGAGCTGCCCTAAGATTATGTTTCATTCGCTATCTCCTGCCAACACGGGGAAATTGTAGCCCAGATTGGCTGGAGATAGTGAAATCACAATAAAAATAAATAGATACAACAACAACTTAATGCAACAATTTATACAGCGTCAACCACTGTAAGGGCTGTCATATTGACGATGCGGCGAACCGTTGCAGTGGGAGTCAGGATATTCACCGGCTTCGCCGCTCCGAGCAAAATGGGCCCGACCGTCAAGTTGTCGCCGGCCGCCACTTTCAGCAAATTGAACGAGATATTCGCTGCGTCGAGGGTCGGCATCACCAGCAAATTGGCCTGCCCCTTGAGGCGGGAATTCGGGAACGCAGCCAGACGAATCTGCTCGTCGAGTGCCGCATCGCCGTGCATTTCACCCTCTACCTCGAGGGCTGGCGCCCGCTGATTGAGAAGGGCAAGCACGGCACGCATTTTCAGCGAGGTCGGCGTATCTTCCGTACCAAAGGTCGAATGCGAGAGCAGCGCCACTTTCGGCTGGATGCCGAAATTGCGGATTTCCTCCGCCGCCAGCAGCGTCATGTCAGCCAGTTGTTCGGCCGTGGGGTTGTAATTGACGTAGGTGTCCCCGATGAACACGGTGCGCTCCGGCAACATCAGCAGATTCATCGCATACAGGCGATCCAGCCCCGGCCGCGTCCCGATGACATTCTCGACATACTCCCGGTGCGTCTCGTGCCGGCCAAAGGTGCCGCAGATCAGGCCGTCGGCATAGCCCAGGCGAACCATCAACGCACCATAAAGGGTTGCCCGACGGCGAACTTCGCGACGGGCATAGTCCGGCGACACCCCCCGGCGCTCGGTCAGGCCATGATAAGTCTGCGAGAACTCATCGAAGTGCTGGTCGAAAAATTCGCAGTTATCGGCGTGAATGACTTCAAAATCCTCGCCCTCGCGAATCCGCAGGCCGGCCGCCTCGATTCGCCGACTGATATCGTCATGCCGACCGATCAGGATCGGCCAGGCAATGCCCTCATCGCGAATCACCTGGACCGCCCGCAGCACGCGCTCGTCCTCGCCCTCGGCAAAGACAATGCGCTTCGGCGCCTGTTTGGCCTGCGAGAAGACTGGCTTCATGATCAGGCCGGAGTGGTAGACAAATTCGTTCAGGCCCTGCAGATAGGCATCCCAGTCCTTGATCGGCCGCGTCGCCACACCGGAGTCCATACCCGCCTTGGCCACGGCGGGGGCGATCTTGACGATCAGGCGCGGATCAAAGGGGTTGGGGATCAGGTATTCCGGACCAAAACTGGCCACTTTCGTCCCATAGGCCGAAGCGACCACTTCCGACTGCTCGGCGCGAGCCAGTTCGGCGATGGCCTTGACCGCCGCCATCTTCATTTCCTCGGTAATCGTCGTCGCCCCGACATCGAGCGCCCCGCGGAAGATGAAGGGGAAGCACAGCACGTTGTTGACCTGATTCGGATAATCCGAACGGCCGGTACACATGATGGCGTCGTCACGCACACTCTTGACCAGTTCCGGGGTGATTTCCGGGGTCGGGTTGGCGAGCGCCATGATCAACGGATTGGCCGCCATCTTGGCGACCATTTCCGGCTTCAGCACACCGCCGGCCGACAGGCCAAGGAAGACATCGGCGTCGGCGATCGCTTCGCCCAGCGTGCGCTGCTCTGTATTCTTGGCGTAGCGCGCCTTGATTTCGTCCATTTCCTCGACGCGACCTTCATAGACCAAACCCTTGATGTCGGTCACCCAGATGTTGGCCACCGGCACACCAAGCATGACCAGCAGGTCGAGACAGGCCAACGCGGCAGCACCGGCCCCGGAAGTGACGATCTTGACGCTGGTCAGATCCTTGCCAATCAGATGCAGGCCGTTGAGCACCGCCGCCCCGACGACGATCGCCGTACCATGCTGGTCGTCGTGGAAGACCGGAATCTTCATCCGCTCGCGCAGCTTCTTCTCGATATAGAAGCACTCCGGCGCCTTGATGTCTTCCAGGTTGATGCCGCCGAAAGTCGGCTCCAGCGAAGCAATGGTATCGATCAGCTTGTCCGGATCGCGCTCGTCGATTTCCAGGTCGAAAACATCGATATTGGCGAATTTCTTGAACAGCACGCCCTTCCCTTCCATCACCGGCTTGGCGGCGAGCGCGCCGATCGGGCCGAGACCGAGGACGGCCGTGCCATTGGTGATGACGCCAACCAGATTGGCGCGCGAGGTCAGCGTGCTCGCCTCGCGTGGATCGGCGACGATTTCCTCGCAGGCGAACGCGACGCCCGGCGAATACGCCATCGACAGATCGTACTGATTGGTCAGTTGTTTGATCGGGGTTACCGCGATCTTGCCCGGCTTCGGGTGGCGGTGGTAATAGAGCGCGGCTTCGCGCAACTGTCGGGGATCCATGTCTGCCTCCATTTTATATGATGAAACGCTGTTTCGAATCGCGAAAGATAATACCACGCCTAGGCGGCGCCCTCACCCCCCGGAAATCACGTAGAGGGGCAAAGTCAAGTAGATGTTTACCCTTATCTGATGCATAATTACCGGCTTCCCAGCCGACGGCCTTCAGCCGCTTTCAGTCTTGGTGGCAGCTCCCGGCGACTGGCGTGAAACTTAGCTATTTCAGAAACTTAGAGAGAGACACCGCCATGACCGCACCGCTGAACGCACCTGACTACGTCAAACACGAAGCCCTGAAGAAATGGGTCGCCGAAATCGCCGAGCTGACCCAGCCGGACCAAATTTACTGGGCCGACGGATCGCAGGAAGAGTATGACCGCCTGTGCGGCGAAATGGTAGAGGCCGGCATCTTCGTCAAACTCAACGAAGCCAAGCGCCCGAATTCCTATCTGGCCTGCTCCGACCCGTCCGACGTCGCCCGCGTCGAAGACCGCACCTACATCTGCTCGGCCAAGAAGGAAGACGCCGGCCCGACCAACAACTGGGAAGACCCCGCCGTCATGCGCCAGACCCTGAACGGCGTGTTCAAGGGCTGCATGAAGGGCCGTACCATGTACGTCATCCCGTTCAGCATGGGGCCGCTCGGTTCGCCGATCGCCCACATCGGTTTCGAAATCACCGACTCGGCCTACGTCGTCACCAACATGCGCACGATGACCCGCATGGGCAAGCAGGTTTTCGACGTGCTCGGCAGCGACGGCGAGTTCGTCCCCTGCGTGCATTCCGTCGGCGCCCCGCTCGAAGCCGGCCAGCAAGACAGCAAGTGGCCGTGCAACCCGACCGTCAAGTACATCGTGCATTACCCGGAAACCCGCGAAATCTGGTCCTACGGCTCCGGCTACGGCGGCAACGCCCTGCTCGGCAAGAAGTGCTTCGCCCTGCGCATCGCCTCCAACATGGCGCGCGATCAAGGCTGGCTGGCCGAACACATGCTCATCCTCGGCGTCGAATCGCCGCAAGGTGAAAAGTCCTACGTCGCCGCCGCCTTCCCGTCGGCCTGCGGCAAGACCAACTTCGCCATGCTGATTCCGCCGAAGACCCTCGACGGCTGGAAGATCACCACCATCGGCGACGACATCGCCTGGATCAAGCCGCGTGT
>JAGTRU010000034.1 GCA_018261905.1 Pseudomonadota bacterium
GGCCGATTTCATCCTGGCCTAGGCGTTTTACCCGCACCCTCCTGCACGAAAGGCCTCAAGGGGCGCAGCTCAGTTTTGCTGCTTTCCTTGAGGCCTTTCTCTTTTCTACTTCCTGGTGCCGGATGCTGTGTTGTTCGCGGCCTCGCAAATGGGGGCGTTTCCCCATGTTTGGGGATAAGTCGTCTGCCTGCGCCGATTTGCCAATGGAGTCCTGGCGGATAAAGCCAAGTAAAACAGGCTATTGCTGTCTATGGTGGCGGACGGGGGCGGTCAGGCACATATGATGCTCTGTTACTCCTGTCAGCTCAGGGAGGGGGGCACTGAAAAACTGCTGCCTTCAGGAGGGGTAAGTTGGTTTTCCGAGAGCCGCACTATGTTCGGCTGCCATAACACCAACAAAAGCACGCTTCTCAACTTCGTCAATCGATCAATCTTCTAATGGAATGCCCGATGAAGCCGCCATTTATCCAGACCTCTGAGTTGTTGGAAGCCTTGCTCGGCCTGCGCGGCGTTTTTAAGCGCGTCTTGCTGTTCAGCGTGGTGACCAATTTGCTGGTGCTGGTCCCGACGGCTTACATGCTGGAGGTGTACGACCGGGTGCTGAATAGTCGCAGTCACGCCACCTTGTTGATGCTTACCGTGCTGGTCCTGGCCGCCTACGCGATGATGGAAATCCTCGAATGGGTGCGTGCCGAGATGCTGCAGCGGGCGAGCCTGCAGTTCGATGCGCAGCTCAATGTCCGGGTTTTCAGTGCGCTCTTTGCTGCCCGGCTCGGTGGTAGCCCGGGGAGTAGCCGGGGCTGGAGCGATTTTCGTACGTTGCGTGATTTCGTCTGTAGCCCAGCCATTCTGGCGTTGCTCGATGCGCCCATCTCGCTGATGTTGCTGGTTGTGATCTTCCTGATCAACTTCTGGATGGGCGTTGCCGCCCTGATCGGCGCGCTGGCGCTGGCCGTGCTGGCGCTGGCCACCGAGAACAAAAGCCATCAGCCCTTGAGCCGGGCCAATCAGCATGCGGCGGAGGCGCAGACCTATGCCGAGAGTAGCCTGCGCAATGCCGAGGTGGTCGAGGCGATGGGCATGCTCGGCTCGCTTTCCCGGCGCTGGACGGAGAAGCAGGGCAAGCTGCTGGCGGCGCAGGCGGAAGCTTCCGATCATGCCGGGATGAATGCGGCGCTCTCGAAATTCCTGAACCTGACGCAAAGCTCGCTGCTGCTCGGCATGGGGGCCTGGCTGATGATTCGTGGCGATTTTCCCAGCGGCGGCATGATGATTGTTGCCTCGGTCCTCGGGGGGCGGGCTGTGGCGCCGCTGGTGCAGTTGATCGGCCAGTGGAAGTTGCTGATCAATGCCCGCGAGGCTTATCTTCGGCTCGACGAGTTGTTGCAGGCCGCGCCGCCGAAGCCTCTGGATATGCCGCTGCCGGCACCGAGCGGTGCGCTCGCCGTCGAAAGCGTGGTCGCCTCGGCACCGGGCGTGCCGTTTCCGATTATTCGTGGCATGAGTTTCGCCGTGCCGGCCGGCACAACGGTGGCGATCATCGGCCCGACCGGTTCGGGTAAGTCGTCGCTGGCCCGTTTGCTGGTCGGCTTGTGGCCGACGACGAGCGGCAAGGTACGGCTCGACGGGGCCGATATCCACGAATGGAACAAGGCCGAGCTGGGGCCGCATATCGGCTATGTGCCGCAGGATGTCGAACTGTTCGAAGGCTCCTTTGCCGAGAATATTTCACGTTTCGGCAAACTCGATCTGGCCAAGGTCGAGGCGGCGGCCCGGGTCGTCGGCCTGCACGAGCTGATCGCCGCCTTGCCCGAAGGCTACGACGCACCGATCGGCGACGATGGCTGTTTTCTCTCCGGCGGCCAGCGGCAACGGGTGGCTCTGGCCCGTGCGGTGTATGGCGCGCCGCGCCTGATCGTGCTCGACGAACCGAACTCCAGCCTCGACGACGCCGGCGAGCAGGCCCTGCTGTTTGCGCTGCAGGCCCTCAAGGCGCAGGGCGCGACGACGCTGATCATTTCCCATCGGCCGCATATCCTGCCGGCGGTCGATCGCATCCTGATCATGCGCGATGGTGCGGTGCAGGCTTACGGAGCGCGTGACGAAGTTCTCGCTTCCTTGGCGCGGGCCAATCAGGCCATCGCGCCATCCCCGGTCGGCACTACTCCCGCGATGGTGACCCCATGATTCCGCCGCTCAATGACATTTCGTTCTCCCAACGCAGCGAACTGGCCGCGACGCTCGCCAAGTTCAAGCGCGAGGCCTGGGGCGTCGGCCTGTTCAGCATGGTCAGCAATCTGCTGATGCTGGCGCCGTCCCTGTACATGTTGCAAATCTACGACCGGGTGCTGGTCAGCCAGAGCGAGCTGACGCTGCTTGCCCTGTCGGCGATCACGCTGTTCTTTTTCGCCTCGATCGCCTTCGCCGAATGGGCCCGCTCGCGGCTGCTGGTGCGGGTCGGTATGCGCCTCGGGGAGTTGCTCAACCAGCGGGTTTTCGCCGCCAGCTTCGAAGCCCGCCTGAAACGTTCGGGCTCGGCAGCGAGCGGCGCCTTTGCCGATCTCAATAATATTCGCCAGTTCTTGACGGCCAGCGGCGCCTTCGCCTTTTTCGATGCGCCGTGGACGCCCATCTACCTCGCCGTGCTTTTTCTTCTGCACCCGTTGCTCGGCGCCATTTCCCTGCTCGGCGTCATCGGCCTCGGCATCCTGGCCTGGCAGAACGACCGCCTGACCCAGCAGCCGACCCAACTGGCCCTCGAAGCGCAGGCCCAGGCCGGTTATTACCTGCACAACAAGCTGCGTAATGCCGAGGTGGTGGAAGCGATGGGCATGGCCGAAGGCTTGCGGCAGCGGCTGCTCGGCCGCCATCAAAATTATCTGGACCTCAACGGCAAGGCTCAGGATCAGGCGACGCGCATCAAGTCGCTGACCAAGTTCGTGCGCTATTCCCTGCAGTCGTTGGTGTTGGGGGCTGGTGCCTTGCTGGTCATCGACGGTAGTCTTTCCGCCGGCGCGATGGTCGCCGCCAGCCTGCTCA
Organism: Pseudomonadota bacterium; assembly: GCA_018261905.1. Lineage (GTDB taxonomy): Bacteria > Pseudomonadota > Gammaproteobacteria > Burkholderiales > Rhodocyclaceae > Azonexus. Next base: position 3,040 of record JAGTRU010000034.1, read on the forward strand.
TGGGGCGGGCCGTGGCACCGGTCGAACAATTGATCGGGACCTGGCGGGCCTTTGTCTCGGCACGCGCCGCGTTCGGCCGACTCGAAAGCCTGCTTGCCGCCTATCCGGAGCGTGCTTTCAATATCTTCCATGGCGCGCCGCGCGGCCAACTGCACCTGCAGGATGTGCTGGCGACGGTGCCCGGCCGCGCCCAGCCGGTACTGCAAGACATCTCGCTCGACATTGCGGCCGGCGAGGTGGTGGCTATCGTCGGTCCGTCGGGCTCGGGCAAATCTTCGCTACTCCGCGTCGTGCTCGGTGTCTGGCCGGATGTCACCGGGCAGGTGCTGCTCGACGGTGAGCCGGTCGGCGCCTGGCCGCGCTCGGAGCTCGGCCCCTGCATCGGTTATCTGCCGCAGGATGTGCAACTCTTCGAGGGCAACGTCGCCGAGAATATCGCCCGCTTCGGCGAGGTCGATTCGCCGCAGGTTATTCGTGCTGCCCAACTGGCCGGCGTGCACGAAATGGTGTTGCGCTTCCCGCGCGGCTACAACACGCTGATCGGGCAAGGCGGCAGCCACCTTTCCGGCGGCATGCGCCAGCGCATCGCACTGGCCCGGGCGCTCTACGGCGAGCCCAATCTCGTGGTCCTCGACGAACCCAATGCCAACCTCGACGATGCCGGCGAGCAGGCCCTGTCCGACGCCATTCAGGCGCTCAAGGCGCAGGGAAAGACCATCCTGCTGGTGACCCATCGCAAACACATCCTCGGCATCAGCGATCGGGTGCTGATGATGAATGACGGCCAGATTCAGTGGTATGGCAAGCGTCAGGAAATGCCCCCGGAGCCTCGCTACCATGGGGTGTTACGGCCGGTGGTCGGGTGATTGTGCGGTGCCCCGTCGGTCTTGAGCAGTCTCGGTAGTTAACCTTTTGAGGAATCAGTCATGTCCGCTCGTAATGGAATTTCTCAGTTTCGCAGCCAGCCCGGGGAGGGCTTGCCGCAGCTCCACGAGGTTGAGGTCGAACACCGGATGCTGACGGATACCCGCCAGCCGATGCGCCTCGGCTTGTGGGTGCTCGGCCTCGGCCTCGGCGGTTTCCTGCTCTGGCTGTCCTTTGCCCCGCTTGACGAAGGCGTCCCGACCTCGGGCATGGTCGCCATCGATACCAAGCGCAAGGCGGTCCAGCACCTGCAGGGCGGCATCGTCCGCCAGGTCCTGGTCAAGGAAGGGCAGCGCGTCGGCGCCGGCGATATCCTGTTTCGCCTGGACGATTCCTACGTGCGGGCCAATTTCGAATCGGTGCGCCAGCATTACCTGACGGTGCGCGCCACCGAAGGGCGTTTGCTGGCCGAGCAGTCGGGGGCCGCCAGCATCGATTTCCACCAGGATCTGCTGAAGGCCGATGGCGACCCGCTGGTGCAGCAGCACGTCGCCCTGCAAAAACAGCTATTCGCCTCGCGGCGGGCGGCGCTGAAAACCGAAATCGCCGCCATTGAGGAGTCGATCCAGGGCAATGAGGCCCAACTGCAGGGCAACAGCAACATGCTGATCCAGCGCCAGAGTCAGCTGGCGCTGCTTCAGGAACAACTCAAGGGGATTCGCGAACTGGTCGGCGAGGGCTATGCCCCGCGCAACCGCCAACTCGAAATGGAGCGTAGCGCCTCGGAGGTTTCCGGCAGCATTGCCGAGCTGCAGGGCAACATCCTGCGCCTGCGCCGTTCCATTTCGGAATTGCGCCTGCATGCGCTGCAACGCAAGCAGGATCAACGCAAGGAAATCGATGCCCAGCTCGCCGATGTGCTGCGTGAAGTCCAGGCCGATGCCGAAAAATTCAAGGCGGTCGGCGAGGAGTTGGCGCAAACGACCATCCGTTCGCCAGCCGATGGCCAGGTCGTCGGCCTGGCGGTGCAGTCGGTCGGCGCGGTGATCCAGCCCGGCCAGAAGCTGATGGATGTGGTGCCGTCGGATGAAGTGCTGCTCATCGAAACGCGCGTTCCGCCCCACATGGTCGATCGGGTGCGGCCAGGGCTCGATGCCGACGTCCGCTTTTCCGCTTTCGCTCACTCGCCGCAACTGGTGGTGGCGGGCCGCATCGAATCCATTTCGACCGATCTGATCAGCGAGCCGCAGGGCAGTCAGGGTAGCATTTCCTACTATCTGGCGCGCGTCTCGATTACGCCGGAAGGAGCCAGGGAACTGGGCGGTCGACAACTGCAGGCGGGGATGCCGGTCGAAGTGATCTTCAAGACCGGTTCGCGCACTGTCCTGACCTATTTCCTGCATCCGCTGACCAAGCGTATCGCCGGCGCCATGAAAGAAGAGTGAGACCATGCTTCCCTTGGCCCGCATCCTGTTTCCCCTGGCCCGTCGCCGCCTGCTGCCCTGTCTGTTGTTCGGCATGGCCGCCAGCAATTCGGTCGGTGCCGTCGATCTGCTCGAACTTTATCAGCAGGCGCTGGCCAACGAACCGACTTTCCGGGCCGCCCGCGCCGAAGCCGAGGCGGCCCGCGAAAGCCTGCCGCAGGCCCGCTCGCAGTTGTTGCCCAATCTGCAGGGGGCGGGCTCGAGCAGCCGGGCCAGTACGACGCAAGTGCAACAAGGTCGTCCTGAACAAGAGCTCGATTACAGCACTTCCAATTATTCGCTGACCCTGCGCCAGCCGCTCTACCGCCCGCAAGCCTGGGCCGCCTACAAGCAAGCCGAAGTGAACATGGATGGCTATCAGGCCAAGCTCGACGGCGAGGAGCAAAATCTGGGCAACCGCGTCGCCGGTGCCTATTTCGATGCCTTGCTGGCGGAAGACTCGCTGGCCTTTATCGTCGCCCAGAAGGAAGCCTATCTCGGTCAGTTGAATGCGGCCAAACAGGCATTCAAGTTCGGCGAAGGGACGCGCACCGATATCGACGAAGCCCAGGCCCGTTATGACCTGACCCTGGCGCAGGAACTGCAGGCCAAGCAGAACAAACGCTTTACCAAGCATCAACTCGAGACTCTGGTCAATATTCCCATCGCGAGTCTGGCCAAGCTCGATCCGGCGCGCCTCGATCTCGGTCCGCTGCAACCGGCCAGTCTGGAGGAGTGGATGGCGCAGACGGTGGAGCGCAATCCGCAAATGCGCCAACTCAATGCCATGCTGGAGGCGGCTCGGCAGGAGGTGGCCAAGGCCAAGGCCGGGCATCTGCCGACCGTCGATGCGTTCATGCTCTACCGCAAGACGGACAGCGACAGCGAGACGACCATCAACCAAAAGAATACGACCACCCAGCTCGGCCTGCAGGTCAGCGTTCCGCTCTTTTCCGGCGGCTATACGCAATCGACCGTGCGCCAGGCCCTGGCCAATGTCGACCGGCTGCAGGAACAGGGCGAGGCCGTGCGCCGCGCCCTGCAATTGCAGGTACGCAAGGAATTTCAAAGTGTTGTCGAAGGCCAGGAGAATATCCGCGCCAACGAGGTTGTCGTGCATTCGGCGGAACAGGCCCTCGTGTCGACGCGCAAAGGCGTCCAGGCCGGCCTGCGGACCTCGCTGGACGTGCTCAACGCCCTGCAGCAGAAGGCCACGTCCGTCCGCAACCTGGCCAATGCACGCTACCAGTACGCGATGGCCCGGGTCAGGCTGATGTCACTGACCGGCAGTCTCGATCTGGAGAGGATCAAGATCGTCAATCGTTGGCTGGTGCGGGAAAGCTGAGTCGGTTTCTTCCGCTTGCCGGCGACAGGCGCTGACGCCATGGTCAGCGCCTGTCGCGAAAAGCCCGGTCAGTTGGCGCTTGGGCAGGCGCAATTCAGGTTGCGGTCGCCAAACACATCATCGATGCGATTGACGCTCGGCCAGAACTTGTTGGCCGCCACCCAGGGCAGCGGGAAGACGGCCTGCTGGCGGCTGTACGGATGCTGCCAGTCGGCATCGATGATGTCGGCCTGGGTGTGCGGGGCATTCTTCAGCGGATTGTTGTCGGGCGCCCAGAGGCCGTTTTCGACCTGGCGGATTTCCTCGCGGATGGCCACCATGGCTGCGATGAAACGATCCAGTTCGGCTTGCGATTCGGATTCGGTCGGCTCGACCATGATCGTGCCGGCCACCGGGAAGCTCACGGTCGGGGCGTGGAAGCCGTAATCCATCAGGCGCTTGGCGATGTCGCTTTCGCTGATGCCGGTCGCCGCCTTGAGCGGGCGGATGTCGAGAATGCACTCGTGCGCGACGCGGCCGTTCTTGCCGGTATACAGCACCGGATAGTGGGCGTTGAGCTGGCTGGCGACGTAGTTGGCGTTGAGAATGGCGACTTGCGTTGCCTTCTTGACGCCAGCGCCGCCGAGCATGGCCAGGTACATCCAGGAAATCGGCAGGATTGAGGCCGAGCCGAACGGTGCGGCAGAAACTGCGCCCTGGCCGGCGTTGACACGCTCTGTGCCGCCCGTGGCGGCAACGGCGTGATCGGCCATGAACGGTGCCAGATGGGCTTTCAGACCGATCGGGCCCATGCCCGGTCCGCCGCCGCCGTGCGGGATGGCGAAGGTCTTGTGCAGATTCATGTGGCTGACGTCGGCGCCGATGAAACCCGGTGCGGTCAGGCCGACCTGGGCGTTGAGGTTGGCGCCGTCCATGTACACCTGGCCGCCGTTGGCATGCACGATGGCGCAGATGTCGCGGATGGCTTCCTCGAACACGCCGTGCGTGGACGGGTAGGTGATCATCAGGCAGGCCAGATCGTCCTTGTGCTGCTCGGCCTTGGCTTTGAGGTCGGCGACATCGACATTGCCGTTTTCATCGCAATCGACGACGACAACCTGCATGCCGGCCATCTGGGCGGTGGCCGGGTTGGTGCCGTGCGCCGATTTCGGGATCAGGCAGATCTTGCGGTGGCTGTCGCCGCGGCTCGCGTGGTAGCGGGCAATCGCCACCAGGCCGGCGTATTCGCCCTGGGCGCCGGAGTTCGGTTGCATGCAGATGGCGTCGAAGCCGGTGACGATCTTCAGCCATTCGGTCAGGCTGGCGATCATTTCGAGATAACCGCCGACCTGGTCGCGTGGTGCGAAGGGGTGCAGGTTGGCAAATTCCGGCCAGCTGACCGGGATCATTTCGCTGGTCGCGTTGAGCTTCATGGTGCAGGAGCCGAGCGAGATCATCGAGTGATCAAGCGCCAGATCCTTGTTCTGCAGCGACTTCAGGTAGCGCAGCATCTCGTGTTCGGTGTGGTGGGTGTTGAACACCGGGTGACTGAGGATGGCATCGGTGCGCAGCAGTTCGACCGGCAGCGCCGGGTTGGCGGCGGCAACCTGGTGGTCGATGGCCGCCATGTCGAGCGTGATGTGGGTCATCAGCCGGAACAGCGCGGCGACATCCTGGCGGGTTGTCGTTTCGTCCAGGGAAATGCCAAGCACCCCGGTGGACACGTGGCGCAGGTTGAAGCCGGCAGCCGCGGCATCGCGGAACACGGTTTCGGCACGGGCGCCGAGATCGATGTGCAGGGTATCGAAGAAGGTGTGGTTCAGTACCTTGATCTCGGCGCGCTTCAGGCCTTCGGCGAGGATTTCGGTCAGCCGGTGGATGCGGCTGGCAATGGTGCGCAGACCTTGCGGGCCGTGATAGACGGCATACATGCCGGCCATGTTGGCGAGCAGTACCTGCGAGGTGCAGATGTTGGAATTGGCCTTCTCGCGGCGGATGTGCTGCTCGCGGGTTTGCAGCGCCATGCGCAGCGCGGTGTTGCCGCGCGCATCCTTGGAAACGCCGATAATGCGGCCGGGCATCGACCGGACATGGGCGATGCGGGTGGCGAAGAAGGCGGCGTGCGGGCCGCCGAAGCCCATCGGGATGCCGAAGCGCTGGCTGGAACCGAGCGCGATGTCGGCGCCCATGGTGCCGGGCGACTTGAGCAGGACCAGGGCCATCAGGTCGCTGGCCACGGCGACGGTGGCGCCCTTGGCTTTCAGGCAGGCAATCGTTGCCGTCAGGTCGCGCACTTCGCCCTTGTCGTTCGGGTATTGCAGCAGGGCGCCGAAGAATTCGCCTTCGGGCAGTGTTTCGGCTGAGGCGATCACCAGCTCGAAGCCGAAATAGCCGGCGCGGGTTTTCACCACGTCGATGGTCTGCGGGAAGCAGGCGGCATCGACCAGGAAACGGTTGGATTTCGACTTGGAAACGCGGCGCGCCATGGTCATGGCTTCGGCGGCGGCCGTGGCTTCGTCGAGCAGCGAGGCGTTGGCGATTTCCAGGCCGGTCAGGTCGATGATGACCTGCTGGAAGTTGAGCAGCGCTTCCAGGCGACCCTGGGCGATTTCGGCCTGGTAGGGCGTGTAGGCGGTGTACCAGCCCGGATTTTCCAGCACGTTGCGCAGGATGACCTTGGGCGTCAGCGTGTCGTAATAACCCATGCCGATGCAGGACTTGTTGATCTTGTTCTTGCTGGCGATGGCCTTGAGGTCGGCCAGCGCTTCGTGCTCGCGGCGCGGGGCCGGCAAGGGCAGGTCGGCCGGCAGGCGGATGGCGGCGGGAATGGTCTGGTCGATTAGCTGTTCCAGGCTGGAGGCGCCGATGGCGGCCAGCATGGCAGTGGTTTCAGCGGCGCAGGGGCCGATGTGACGGGAAATGAACTCGTCACTCTGCTCCAGCGCGGAAAGGGGAAGATTCAGCGGCATGGGGATCCTAATGGGGCGCACTACAAATCGGTCGGGTTAGCCCGCAGGGCATAACCCGACACAGAAAACGTCGGGTTACGCCAACGGGCCAACCCGGTTCGCGGCATGCTTAGTCGGCGATGGCCTGGTAGCCGGCGGCATCGAGCATCTTGTCGAGGTCGGCGACATTGGCCGGCTTGAGCTTGAACAGCCAGGCGGCATAGGCGTCCTGGTTAACCGATTCCGGGGCGTCGACCACGGCCTGATTGACTTCGACGACTTCGCCGGCCAGCGGGGCATAGACATCGGCGGCAGCCTTGACGGATTCGACGACGGCGATTTCCTTCTCGGCTGCAAAGGTGGCGCCGACTTCCGGCAGTTCGACGAAGACGAGGTCGCCGAGGGCTTCCTGGGCGTGGTCGGTGATCCCGATGGTGACGGTGCCGTCAGCGTTGAGCAGGACCCATTCGTGGGAAGCGGTGTACTTGAGATTGGCGGGGACGTTCGACATGGTGGTTTCCTTAAAAAATCAATCTGTAAATGGGTTCAGCAGGCCGATCCCGCAGCCCTCAAAATCGCGAGTATTACGGGTGACCAAAGTTAAGTTGTGGGCTTGGGCGGCGGCCGCGATGAGCATGTCGGCTTGCGAGCGCGTAATGCCGCGTAGGGAAAACTCGCCACGCAGCGTTCCGGCGCGGTGAGCGATATCCTGCGTCATGGGTAAAACTTCGCAACGCGTGCGCAGCAGATTCTCGTAGGCAGCAAGTAACGCGGGGTTGCGATTGCGGATGAGTCCGTACACTGATTCATCGACTGAAATGGCGGCAATGGCAAGCTCGCCTTGCTGGTCGGCCCAGGCCAATACGCCCGGGTTGGGACGGGGGCGGAGCAATTCACTGATGATGTTGGTGTCAACCAGCTGCATGTTCCGGGTATTCCTCATCGAGCATTTCGGCAAAAGCATTGGGGCGCATCGCGGCGAAGCGGTCCGGCTCGGGCAATGGATCCGGGTGGCCGGCGGCTAAGCGACGTAACTCGGCAAATGCTTCGCCGAGCGTCTTTTGCTGCCGTCCTTCCTTCCACGCCCGGTATTCCGCCAGGTCTTCGGCCGCAATCATGACGGCAACCGGGGTGTTGCGGTTGTAGATGATTTGCGGCTCGGTCGCCGCCTGTTTGACGACATCCGAGAAGTGCTGTTTGGCTTGGGCGATATTCCAGTTCATGGCGGCCTCCGTATATGTCTATAATTCATGTTCATTATAGACATAAATTACGGATTTAAATGGTTAGATAAGAGCCTTGCCGTTGCGGGCGAATACGGGTTTGACAACCTTGGCCTTGAGCTGCTTGCCGCGAATATCGACTTCGACTTCGTCGCCGATGGCAACGCCGAGCGGCAGGCGGGCCAGGGCGATTGACTGCTGCAACGTTGGCGAGAAGCTGCCGGAGGTGATCTCACCCTCGCCTTGCGCCGTGATGACCTTCTGATGGCCACGCAGCACACCCTTGTCGAGCAGGATGAGGCCGAGGAACTGCTTCTGCTGACCGTTGGCGAGCAGGGCGGCCTTGCCAACGAAGTCGCGCTCATCCTTCGTGGCGACCGTCCAGGCCAGACCGGCATCGAGCGGCGAAACCGTCTCGTCCATGTCCTGGCCGTAAAGATTCATGCCGGCTTCGAGGCGTAGCGTATCGCGGGCGCCGAGGCCGCAGGGCGCGACGCTGGCGGCGTGCAGCTTGTTCCACATGACTTCGGCTTCAGCGGCCGGCAGCATGATTTCAAAACCATCTTCGCCGGTATAGCCGGTGCTGGCGATGAAATACTGGTCCACTTCGGCGGCAAAGAAGGCTTTCAGGCCTTCGGTCGCGGCCTTGGCCTGCGGCAGCACTTCCCAGACCTTGGCGCGGGCATGCGGGCCCTGCACGGCGATGATGCCGAGGTTGTTGGCGCCATCGCGGCGCTGGGTGATCGTCACATCGAGTTGCCATTCGGCCGCTCTGGTCTGCATCCAGGCCAGATCCTTGAGGGCTGTGCCAGCATTGACGACGATGCGGAAGCGGGTTTCCGTCAGAAAATAGATGATCAGGTCGTCGATGACGCCGCCGGCCTCGTTGAGCATGGCCGAGTAGAGCGCCTTGCCGGAGGTCTGCAGCTTGGCAACATCGTTGGCGACGAGGCGCGACAGGAAGGCGCGGCAATCGGTGCCGACGACATCGACCGGGCACATGTGCGAAACGTCGAACATGCCGCAGTCGTTGCGTACCGCATGGTGTTCCTCGATCTGCGAGCCGTAGTTGACCGGCATGTCCCAGCCGCCGAAATCAACCATCCGGGCCTGCATTGCGCGGTGGGCGTTGTTGAGCACTGTTTTCTTCAGCATATCAATCCTTTACAAACGTTTGTTAACGTTGCTTCTAGAAACGGAAAAGGGGTGAAACGAAAGAACGAATCTTGCGTTTCACCCCTCTGTCCTCGATACCTGAGAGATTTGCCCCATCGGTGGGCGCTGTTGACGCCGCTCTCCAGAGTTTCATGAGTCAAGCCCATGATTCCACGGTCCTTTTGCCTGAGCGTTTTCGGGTGAAATTGCGCCTTCGGCGGCAGAGTTGATCTGCGCTCTCCCATGGAATGCGGGCACTATAGCGGGATGGGGGCGGGGAGGCAACTTGCTTGGGTGCTTGCCGTGGGAAAGGTGGGGTTCTCGGCTATCAGGAAAACCTGTTTGGCGTTACCCGGTGCGCAACATTTCATCAAAATTAATGCCCAAATCACGCAGTGCTATCCCCAAAACATGCTGCGCCGCACCAAGAGGGGCTTCTCCTTCATGTTAAACTCCCGCTTTGCCTTGTATTGCCTGCCTGTGACCCCAACCAATTTCGATTTCCATTGCCATTCTTCCGTTTCCGACGGCCTGCTGTCGCCGAGCGAGGTGGCGAGGCGCGCCGCGGCGAATGGGGTCGATCTCTGGGCACTGACCGATCATGACGATCTGGGCGGCTTGGCCGTCGCGCGGGCAGAGGCGGAAGAGGCCGGGATGGGCTTTGTCAATGGTGTCGAGATTTCCATCGAATGGAACAAGGCCCCTATCCACATCGTCGGTCTTGGCTTCGATGCGACGCATCCGGCGCTGGTCAGCGGTCTTGATGACCTGCGTCAGGGCCGGGTCGAACGGGCCCGGCGGATGGGCGAGGCCCTGGCGGCGATCGGTATTCCCGGGGTTTATGAAGGCGCCTTGACCTACGCCGCCAATCCCAGTCTGATATCGCGCGCCCATTTTGCCCGCTACCTGGTGTCGATCGGCATCGCCAAGGATGTGTCGGGGGTGTTCCAGCATTACCTGACGCCGGGCAAACCGGGCTATGTCGATCATCGCTGGGCGACTCTGCCCGATGCCGTCGGCTGGATATCGGCGGCTGGCGGCGTTGCCGTCGTTGCTCACCCGGCGCGTTACAAGCTGCTGTCGAATGGCGACATGCGGCGTTTTCTCGGTGATTTCAAGGATCTCGGCGGGCGTGCCATCGAGATTGTCTGCGGCAGCCATTCGCCCGACCATGTCTTGCATTACGCACGGCTGGCCCGGCACTTCGCTTTCCATGCCTCACGTGGCTCGGATTTTCACGGGCCGGAAGAAAGTTATGTCGACCTCGGTCGGCTCCCCCAACTGCCGGAAGACCTGAAACCGGTCTGGCGTCTGATTGCTTGAACTATGGCCCGCGTCGTAAACATTCATCCCGATACCCCGCAGCCGCGCCTGCTCGTGCAGGCCGCCGAATTCATCCGCAATGGCGCCATCGTCGCCTTGCCGACCGATTCCTGTTATGCCCTGGGCTGCCATCTTGGCGACAAGGAAGCCCTGGATCGCATCCGCCTGATTCGCCAGATCGATGATCGTCACCATTTGACCCTGATGGTCCGCGATCTTTCCGAAATCGCCCATTTCGCCCGGGTCGATAATGCCCAGTATCGTTTGCTCAAGGCGGCGACACCGGGCAGCTACACCTTCATTCTCGAAGGCACCAAGGAATTGCCGCGCCGGGTTATCCACCCCAAGCGCAAGACCATCGGCGTGCGGGTGCCGAACCATCCGGTGGCGCTGGCGCTGCTCGAAGAATTGAACGAACCGCTGCTGACGACAACGCTGCAATTGCCGGGCGACGAGTTTCCGCTGACTGAGGGTTGGGAAATTCAGGATCGCCTTGAGGATCAACTGGAGCTGATTCTTGATGCCGGCCCGTGCAGTACCGAGCCGACGACGGTCATCGACCTGACTGGCTCGACGCCGGAGCTGATCCGCGCCGGGCGCGGTTCGCTGGCGCTGTTCGGGCTGGATTGAGGGAAAGATGATGGAAAGCCTGATCCAGACCATTGCCATTTCAGCCCTGCCGGTCATTTTCGCGATCACCCTGCACGAAGCGGCGCACGGCTATGTGGCGCGCTATTTCGGCGATCCGACCGCCTGGCTGGCCGGGCGTATCACGCTGAACCCGATTCGTCACATCGACCTGGTCGGCACCATCATCATTCCGGTCGTCATTCTGCTCTTTTCCAGCGGGACCTTCCTGTTCGGCTACGCCAAGCCGGTGCCGGTCGATTTCGGCCGCCTGCGTCATCCCAAGCGCGACATGCTGTGGGTGGCCCTGGCCGGGCCGGCGGCTAACCTGTTCATGGCTTTCGGTTGGGCCTTTGTGCTCAAGCTGGCCTGGCTGATGCCGGTCAATGATTACACCGTGCCGCTTTCCGAAATGAGCAAGACGGGCATCATCGTCAATTGTGTGCTCATGGTGCTCAATCTCTTGCCGCTGCCGCCGCTCGATGGCGGACGGGTTGCCGTCAGCCTTTTGCCGCACGGCTTGTCGTGGAAATTTGCCCAGCTCGAGCGCTGGGGCTTCCCGATTTTGCTGCTTCTGATGTTCACCGGTATCCTCGCCACCATCATGAATCCGCTGGTCATTCTTTCGGCGCGGATTATCGAATCCATTTTTGGACTTTATTGATCGACTATGTACGCAGAACGTGTTCTATCCGGCATGCGCCCCACGGGCTCCCTCCATCTCGGCCACTACCACGGGGTTCTCAAGAACTGGGTCAAGCTCCAGCATGAATATCCCTGCCTGTTTTTTGCCGCCGACTGGCATGCGCTGACCACCCATTACGACAACCCGCAGGGCATCGAGCAGGCGACCTGGGACATGATCATCGACTGGCTGGCGGCCGGCGTCGATCCCAACCAGGCGACCATGTTCATCCAGTCGAAAGTGCCGGAACACGCTGAGCTGCACCTGCTGATGTCGATGATGACGCCGCTTGGCTGGCTGGAGCGCGTGCCGACCTACAAGGACCAGCAGGAAAAACTGGCCGGCAAGGATCTGACGACCTACGGCTTCCTCGGTTACCCGCTGCTGATGAGCGCCGACATCCTGATCTACCGCGCCGACAAGGTGCCGGTCGGCGAAGACCAGATTCCGCACGTCGAATTCACTCGCGAACTGGCGCGCCGCTTCAATCACATGTATGGCCGCGAGCCCGGGTTCGAGGACAAGGCACGCGAAGCGGTCAAACGCTTGGGCAGCAAGAAGGCCAGACTCTACGAAGAGTTGCGCACCCGCTTTCAGCAGAACGGCGACAAGGAAGCCGTCGAGCAGGCCAAGGCTATGCTCAATGAAATCCAGCATCTGTCGGCGGTCGATCGTGAGCGCCTGTTCGGCTTCCTGGAAGGTACCGGCAAGATGATCCTGGTCGAACCGGGTTATCTGTTGACCGAGGCTTCCAAGATGCCGGGGCTGGATGGGCAGAAGATGTCCAAGTCCTACAACAACACCATCACCATGCGCGAGTCGGAAGACTCGGTGGCCAAGAAGGTCAAGAGCATGCCGACCGATCCGGCCCGCGTCCGCCGCCACGATCCGGGCGAGCCGACCAAGTGCCCGGTCTGGCAATTGCATCTGGTTTACTCCAACGAAGGTTGCAAGGAGTGGGTGCAGCAGGGCTGCCGTACCGCCGGCATCGGCTGTATCGAGTGCAAGCAGCCGGTGATCGACGGCATCCTGCGCGAACAGGCGCCGATGCGCGAACGGGCGCAGGTCTATCTCGATGATCCGACGCTGGTCAAGAACATCATTGCCGACGGCTGCGAGAAGGCCCGCGAGTACGCCCGGGAAACCATGCGCGACGTGCGCGAGGCGATGGGGCTGGAATACCACTGATGTTCGGTTACGATTGGGAATCGCTGATCTGGATCGGTATCGGCTTTGGCGGCCAGGCGCTGTTCATGATGCGCTTCGTCGTCCAGTGGTGGAGTAGCGAAAAGGCCAAGCGGGTGGTGATTCCGGTCGCCTTCTGGTATTTCAGCCTGGGCGGCAGCCTGGTCCTGGTCATCTATGCCATTCATCGCAAGGATCCGGTATTCATCTTCGGTCAGGCATTGCCCGTCGTTATCTATCTGCGCAACCTGCATCTGCATTACCGGGGCAAGGGCCGCGCCGCGGCCTCCTGAGATGAGTGCGGCGGCGGATGTCCTGTTCGAGCCGGGTCCGGTGCAGGCGGCGTTGTTCGAGCCGGTTGCCCGGATCTACGGTCAGCCGCTCGAACATCTGCCGCAAGATCTGTACATTCCGCCCGATGCGCTGGCCATCATGCTGGATGCCTTCGAAGGGCCGCTTGACCTGCTGCTTTACCTGATCCGCAAGGCCAACGTCGATATCCTCGATATCCCGATGGCGCCGCTGACCAAGCAATATCTGGCCTACATCGACAGCATGCAGGCGACCAACCTGGAGTTGGCGGCCGATTACCTGGTGATGGCGGCGATGCTGATCGAGATCAAGTCGCGCATGCTGTTGCCGCGCCACAAGATCGGCGAGGGCGACGAGGCCGAAGACCCGCGCGCCGAATTGGTGCGTCGCTTGATGGAATACGAGCAGATGAAGGTCGCCGGTCAGCGCCTCAATGAAATGCCGCAGGCCGAGCGTGAGTTTTTCTGGGTGGAAACCCTGGTCGAGAAGTCGCTGTATGTGCGTTTGCCGGAGGTTTCGGTTGACGACCTGAAAGAGGCCTGGATGGCGGTGGTGCGCCAGGCACGGCTGAACAAGCACCACCAGATCGGGCGCGAAGAGTTGTCGGTGCGCGAACATATGGGCATCATCCTGCGTTTGTTGCAGGAGCGCGGCGGTTTTGTCCAGTTTGAAACGATGTTCGACCCGGCCATGGGGGCGCCCGGGCTGGTCGTGCATTTCCTAGCAATGCTTGAGCTGGCCCGCGAAAAACTGGTCGAATTTACCCAAACCGAGGCGTTCGCGCCGATTTACGTGAGAGTGCATCAAGGTGGAAGCGAGTCAGGTCAAGAGGATTCTTGAGGCGGCGCTGCTCGCTGCCCGCGAGCCGATGACGCCGCTCGAACTGCGCAAGATGTTCGACGAGGAGCTGTCCACCGAGATGCTGCGCAAGCTGCTCGACCAGTTGCGCGAAGAATGGAGCGAGCGGCCGGTCGAACTGATCCAGCTCGCTTCCGGCTGGCGTTTCCGGACGCGCGCCGAATACCTGCCTTACCTGGAGCGGCTGAATCCGGAAAAGCCGCCGCGTTATTCGCGGGCCATGCTGGAGACCCTGGCCATCATCGCCTATCGCCAGCCGGTGACGCGCGGCGATATCGAGGAAATCCGCGGCGTCGCGGTTAACGCCAATGTCGTAAAAACGCTCGAAGAGCGCGGCTGGATCGACGTTGTCGGCCATCGCGAGACGCCGGGCCGACCGGCACTGTTTGCCACAACGAAACAATTTCTTGATGATCTGGGCCTGCGTAGCGTCAGCGAACTGCCGCCGCTCGAACAAATCAGCCAGACACTGGAGCTGAACAATGAAAACTAAACGTACACCACTGCGCTCGTCGCCGAAAACCGGCGCGGGTGCCGAGAACCGCCCGGAAAAAGCCGGCGAGCGTCCGCGCTTCAAGATGGGCGCGGCGCGCGGCCCGGCTCGGGATGCCGCGCGTGAACCGGCAGCGCGTCAGGATGCTGGTGATCTGCCGCCGACCGAAGTGGTCGAGAAGCCCAAGCGCCAGCGGCTCGGGCCGCAGTCGGGGCGGGCCAATCGCGGCACGGTTGGGCGCAACGGCAAGCTGCTGCTCGAATCCAAGCCAGAGCGTCTGCAGAAGGTGCTGGCCCAGGCCGGCATCGGTTCGCGGCGTGAAATGGAAGAGTGGATCGCCGCCGGCCGGATCACGGTCAATGGCGTCCTGGCCCATCTCGGCCAGAGCATCGTGCCGACCGACAAGGTCAAGATCGGCGGGCGCCTGGTCAATGTCCGCTTCACCACCACCAAGACGCCGCGTGTCGTGATGTACCACAAGCCGGAAGGCGAAATCGTCTCGCGCGACGATCCGGATGGCCGTCCTTCCGTGTTTGCTGCCTTGCCGCGCATTCGCGGTGGGCGCTGGATCGCTGTCGGACGTCTCGATTTCAATACCTCCGGTTTGCTGCTGTTTACGACGTCCGGCGAACTGGCCAACAAGCTGATGCACCCGAGTTCCGAACTGGTTCGCGAATACGCCGTACGTGTGCTCGGTGACCTGACTCTGGAAGCGCAAAAGCAGTTGCTCGATGGCATCGAACTGGAAGATGGTCCGGCCAATTTCGCCAGCCTCACCGATGGCGGAGGCGAAGGGGCCAACCACTGGTATCGCGTCACCATTTTCGAAGGTCGCAACCGCGAAGTGCGTCGCATGTTCGAAGCGGTCGGGGTGACGGTCAGTCGTCTGATCCGTGTGCGCTATGGCCCCTTCAACCTGCCGCCGCAATTGAAACGCGGCTGGGTGCGCGAACTCGCCGAGACGGATGTCAAGGCTTTGCTGCGCGAGCTGGAAAAATCGATCAATCCGCCGCCAATGCCGCCGGAGAGCGCATAAAGTTACCCGGATTCATTTACCGGGGGGAATAAATCCGTTATAATTCACGGGTTTGTTCCTCCCGCCGTTTCCGGTGGGGCATCTTTTTTGTAAGGTGGGCGTTTCGCCCATTTTTTATTTGTGGCCATGGATTTAAATACGCTGCTTGAAACGACCGTTGTTGGTCTGGGTTATGAACTCGTTGATGTCGAGATGTCGCCACGCGCCCGTACCATTCGCGTCTTCATCGATGTGCAGGGTCGCGAGAGCGGCATTGATGTCGAAGATTGCGCCAAAGTCTCCAATCAACTGTCGCGCGTTTTCGAAGTCGAGAATGTCGATTATGACCGTCTCGAAATTTCTTCGCCGGGTCTGGATCGCGTGGTCAAGAAGGCCGCCGATTTCGAACGCTTTGCCGGTCAGGATATTCAAATCAAGGTACGTATTCCGCAGGGGGGTCGCCGTAATTTCCAGGGCGAGCTGCTCGGTTGCAAAGATGGCAAGGTTGGTCTTCGCCTGGAAAAAGATGATGTGGAACTGGAATTCACCAATATCGAGAAGGCACGTCTGGTGCCTCGTTTCGACTGAAGGACTAGGAGGTTTTAGCCCATGTGCGTGTCTCGATCGACCGTAATACCGGTAACTACGACTCCTTCCGTCGCTGGCAGGTCGTTCCTGACAACGAATACGTCAATGAATACCTGGAAAAGCCGTTGTCCGATGCGCAAAAGGATGATCCGGAAATCGAAGTCGGCGATACGCTCGAAGAAGGGCTGGAGCCGATCGATTTTGGTCGCATCGGTGCCCAGGCGGCCAAGCAGGTCATTCTGCAGAAGATCCGCGATGCCGAGCGCGAACAGATCCTGACCGACTTCCTGGATCGCAAGGAACATGTTGTTTCCGGCACCATCAAGCGCATGGAGCGTGGCAACGCCATCATCGAAGCGGGCAAGATCGAAGCCATGCTGCCGCGCGACCAAATGATTCCCAAGGAAAACCTACGCATCGGCGACCGTGTCCGTGCCTACCTGTTGCGCATTGATCGCAATGCGCGTGGTCCGCAGATCATCCTGTCGCGTACCGCGCCGGAATTCGTCATCAAGCTGTTCGAAATGGAAGTGCCGGAAATCTCCGACGGTCTCATGGAACTCAAGGCCTGTGCCCGCGACCCCGGTCTGCGCGCCAAGATTGCCGTCAAGTCCAACGATCCGCGCGTGGACCCGATCGGTACCTGCGTTGGTTTGCGCGGTTCCCGCGTTACCGCCGTGCGTAACGAAATCGGCGGCGAGAATATCGATATCGTGCTGTGGTCGGCCGATCCGGCCCAGTTCGTGATCGGCGCCCTGTCGCCGGCCGAGGTTTCCTCCATCGTGGTCGATGAAGAGAAGCATGTTATGGATGTCGTCGTCGACGAAGACAACCTGGCCATCGCCATCGGCCGTAGCGGCCAGAATGTGCGTCTGGCCTCCGAGCTGACCGGCTGGACCATCAACCTGATGACCCAGGACGAGTCGGCCAAGCGTTCGGAAGCCGAATACGCGGTGACCCGCGTCGTCTTCATGGAAAAGCTGGATATCGACGAAGAGCTGGCCGATCTGCTGATCGAGGAAGGCTTCTCGACGCTGGAAGAAGTGGCCTATGTGCCGCTGGCCGAAATGTTGGAAATCAATGGTCTCGACGAAGATATCGTCAACGAGCTGCGTAACCGGGCCCGTAACGTGTTGCTGACCGAAGCCATTGCCACCGAAGAACAGCTGGAAAACGTGGCCGATGATTTGATCGGTCTGGAAGGCATGAGCAAGGAGCTGGCAGCAAAACTGGCCGGTCACAACGTCAAGACGCGCGATGATCTCGCCGAACTGGCGGTTGATGAACTGACTGAAATGACCGGCATCGACGACGAGCGTGCCAAGGAACTTATTCTGAAGGCACGTGCTCACTGGTTTGAGTGAGCGGGAGGTAGCAAATATGTCCGCAACAACTGTTTCACAATTTGCCGTTGAACTGAAAATGCCGGTCGCGGCCCTGCTTGAGCAATTGAGCAAGGCCGGGGTGGCGACGCAAGACAGCAGTGGTGCCCTGACCGATCAGGACAAGGCCCGTTTGCTCGATTACCTGCGCCGTGCGCATGGTGACGAGTCGAAGACCAAGATCACCCTGACCCGCAAGCAGACCTCGGAAATCAAGGCAACTGACGCCAATGGCCGAGCCCGTACCGTGCAGGTCGAGGTGCGCAAGAAGCGCGTCCTGGTCAAGCGCGAGCTGGGCGACCAGGTGCCGGATGCGGCGCTCGAAGAATTGGAATTGCCGGTCGAAGCCCCGGTTGCCGAAATCATTCCGATAGCGGAGCCGATTCCCGAGCCGGTCGTTGAGATCGCCCCAGAGCCGGAACCGGAACCGGAGCCTGCGCCGGAACCCGAGCCGGTGGTTGAAGTGCCGGTCGTCGAAGTGGCGCCGGAGCCCGAAGTCGCTGCCGCGCCGGCCACGGTTGCCGTTGCTCCGACGCGTGCCTCGATTATTGGTGAGCAGGAACTGCGGGCCCGCGAAGAGCAGATGCGCCGCCATAACCAGTTGCGTGAAATCCAGGAGCGCGAGCTCAAACAAAAGCAGGCTCGCGAAGCCGAATTGAGCCGCTTGCGCCAACAGGCCGAATTGGCCGCTGTCGCGGCCAAGGAAGCCGAGCAGGCCAAGCAGCAGGCGGCCGCTCAGGCCAAGACGCAGGAAGCGCCGGCTGCCGACAAGGGAACCTTGCACAAGAAGCCGGATGCGCCGGGCAAGGATGCCAAGAAGGGCGGCAATAGCCGTGCCGATGATGGCAAGAAGAAGCCGGGCATCAAGACGCGTTCCTCCGATACCGGTAGTTCGTGGAAGAGCGGGCGCCAGGGTCACAAGAAGCACGGCCATGCGGTCGATGACGGGCAGGGCAGCTTCCAGGCGCCGACCGAGCAGGTCGTTCGCGAAGTGCATATTCCGGAAACCATTTCGGTGTCCGATCTGGCCCACAAGATGGCGGTGAAGGCCATTGAAGTCATCAAGGTGATGATGAAGATGGGTTCGATGGTCACCATCAACCAGGTGTTGGACCAGGAAACGGCGATGATCGTCGTCGAAGAAATGGGCCACAAGGCACTGGCTGCCAAGCTTGACGATCCGGATGCCTTCCTCGAAGAGTCGGCCGAGCACAAGGATGTGCCGCTCGAGCCGCGCGCGCCGGTGGTTACCGTCATGGGCCACGTCGACCATGGCAAGACCTCGCTGCTCGACCATATTCGTCGTGCCAAGGTGGCGGCGGGCGAAGCCGGCGGCATTACCCAGCACATCGGTGCCTACCACGTCGAAACCGACCGAGGCATGGTGACCTTCCTCGATACCCCGGGTCACGAAGCATTTACCGCGATGCGGGCCCGTGGTGCCAAGGCAACCGACATCGTCATCCTGGTGGTGGCGGCCGACGACGGTGTCATGCCGCAAACCAAGGAAGCCATCCACCATGCCAAGGCGGCCGGTGTGCCGCTGGTCGTGGCGATCAACAAGATGGACAAGCCGGATGCCAATCCGGACCGTGTCAAACAGGAACTGGTTGCCGAAGGCGTCATTCCCGAAGAGTACGGTGGCGATTCGCCCTTCGTGTCGGTTTCCGCCAAGAAGGGTACTGGCATCGACGAACTGCTCGAACAGGTGCTGCTGCAGGCAGAAATTCTCGAATTGAAGGCGCAGAAGGATGCGCCGGCCAAGGGCCTGATCATCGAAGCTCGCCTCGACAAGGGCCGTGGCGCCGTGGCGACCATGCTGGTGCTGTCCGGTACCTTGAAGCGCGGCGATGTCGTGCTGGCCGGTCAGGTTTCTGGCCGGGTGCGTGCCATGCTCGACGAAAATGGCAAGCCGATCAACGAAGCCGGTCCGTCGATTCCGGTCGAAATTCTCGGTCTGTCGGATGTACCGGCTGCCGGTGAGGAAGCCATTGTCCTGACCGACGAAAAGAAGGCCCGCGAAATCGCGCTGTTCCGTCAGGGCAAATTCCGCGACGTCAAGCTGGCCCGCCAGCAGGCTGCCAAGCTCGAAAATATGTTCGAACAGATGAAGGAAGGCGAAATCAAGACGCTGGCCTTGATCGTCAAGGCCGACGTCCAGGGTTCCCAGGAAGCTCTGGTGCAGACCCTGGCCAAGCTGGCCAACGAAGAGGTTCGGGTCAGTGTCATTCACGGTGCGGTCGGTGCGATCAGCGAATCCGACGTCAATCTGGCGCAGGCTTCGGGTGCCGTCATCATCGGCTTCAATACCCGGGCCGATGTCGGGGCACGCAAGCTGGCCGAGACCTTCGGCGTCGATATCCGTTACTACAACGTGATTTACGACGCGGTCGACGAGGTCAAGGCTGCGCTGTCCGGGATGCTGTCGCCTGAGAAGCGCGAGCAGATTACCGGTATGGTCGAAATTCGTCAGGTCATCACCGTTTCGAAGGTGGGTAATATTGCCGGCTGTTATGTGCAGGAAGGCGTCATCAAGCGCAATTCCCGCATCCGTCTGCTGCGCAACAACGTCGTACAGTGGGACGGCGAGCTGGAATCGCTCAAGCGCTTCAAGGATGACGTCAAGGAAGTTCGCAGCAATTTCGAATGTGGTCTGTCGCTCAGGAATAACAACGATATTCAAGAAGGCGATCACCTCGAAGTCTACGAAATCCAGGAAGTGGCGCGTACTCTGTAATGAAGAAAGGTTTTCAGCGCAGTGACCGGGTCGCGGAGCAGGTTCGCCGCGATCTGGCCGACCTCATTCGCGTCGAGTTGAAAGACCCGCGTGTTGGCATGATCAGTCTGACGGCCGTCGAGTTGACGCCGGATTATGCTCACGCCAAGGTCTTTTTCACGACTCTTGATAGCGAACATCTGGCCGAGATTCAGGTCGGCCTCAAGCGTGCTTCGGGTTTCCTGCGCCGCGAATTGGGGCGGCGGATTCACATCCATACGCTGCCGGAGTTGCATTTCGTCTACGACAACTCGCTGGAGCGTGGCGCCAGCATGTCGCAACTGATTGACCAGGCTTCGGCGCTCAGCGACCTGACGCCGGAAGACTGATCCCCATGCAGCGTGTCAAAAAGACCTGGCAACGGGTCGATGGCGTCCTGTTGCTGGACAAACCTATAGGCCTGACTTCGAACGACGCGCTACAAAAGGCGCGTCGTCTGTTTTCTGCCGCCAAGGGCGGCCATACCGGAACGCTCGATCCGCGGGCGACCGGCCTGCTGCCGCTCTGTTTCGGCGAAGCCACCAAGTTCTCGGCTGATCTGCTCGATGCCGACAAGACCTACGAAGCCGTGCTCAAGTTGGGCATTACCACCGACTCCGGCGATGTCGACGGCAAGATCATTGCGACGGCGCCGGTGGTCGTCTCGGAAAGCGATGTGGCGCGTGTCCTGCCGCAATTCACCGGCGACCTGCAGCAGATCCCGCCCATGCATTCGGCGCTCAAGCGCGATGGTCGGCCGCTCTACGAACTGGCGCGCCAAGGCATCGAAGTCGAACGCGAACCGCGTGCCATCACCATCTATTCCCTCGAGTGCCTGGCTTTTGCCGGCGACTCGCTGACCCTGCGCGTCGCCTGCAGCAAGGGGACCTATATCCGCGTGCTGGCCGCTGATATCGGCAACGCGCTGGGTTGCGGTGCCCACCTGGCCGCCTTGCGGCGCACCGTGGTCGGTGATCTCGATCTGGCCAATGCCGTCACGCTCGATGAGCTGATGGCACTCGATGAGGCGGGCCGGGCAGGGCACCTGCAACCGGTCGATGCGCTGGTCCATACCCTGCCGATCGTCACGGTCGAAGGTGAGGCGGAGCAGCGTTTCCGGCACGGCAATCCGGTTGATCTGCCGGAAGGCCTGAGCGGAAAAATTCGCGTTTATGCAGGCGGGCAATTGATTGGCGTCGGCGAGCCGGGGCCGGATGGTCGCCTTTGGCCAAAACGCCTGGTGCAATTGGCGCCGTAAGCTGATATACTCGCGCGCTTTCCGTCGCCAACGGAAAAATTTTAAATAACTGGCGCTGGCTCTATCAAACCGGGGCGGCGTCGTAACCATGAAAGAGAGTTTGAAATGGCATTCACTACCGAAATCAAAGCCGGCGTCGTCGCCGATTTCCAGCGCGCCCAAGGCGACACCGGATCTCCTGAAGTTCAAGTCGCGCTGCTGACCGCCCGCATCAACGACCTGACCCCGCACTTCAAGGAACACAAGAAGGATCACCACTCGCGTCGTGGTCTGCTGCGCATGGTCAATCAGCGTCGCAAGCTGCTCGATTACCTCAAGGGCAAGAACATTGATGCCTACCGTACCCTGATTACCCGCCTTGGTCTGCGCAAGTAAGCAGGATCAAAGCCAAGAAAGAGCGGCCCGGATATCTCCCGGCCGCTTTTTTGCTTTTTCCGAAGCCGTTTTTTCGTTGTTGTAAGTTGTTGTTATTGTTGTTAATTGTGATGAGAGTGAAAGGAATATATGTTTAATGTCGTGAAAAAAACCTTCGCCTACGGTGATCATCAGATCACTCTGGAAACCGGCGAAGTCGCCCGCCAGGCTGGCGGCGCCGTCCTCGTTTCGATGGAAGAAACCGTGGTTCTGGTCACCGTTGTGGCAGCCAAGAATGCCAAGCCGGGCCAGGATTTCTTCCCCTTGACCGTTGATTATCAGGAAAAGACCTATGCCGCCGGCCGTATCCCCGGTGGTTTCTTCAAGCGCGAAGGCCGTCCTTCCGAAAAGGAAACGCTGACCTGCCGCCTGATCGATCGCCCGATCCGCCCGCTGTCGATTCCGACATCCCGGCCCTGCTCGGCGCCTCCGCTGCCCTGGCCATCTCCGGCGTGCCGTTCAACGGCCCGATCGGTGCTGCCCGCGTCGGCTACATCGACGGCCAGTACGTCCTGTGCCCGACCCTGAGCCAGCTCAAGGGTAGCCAGCTCGACCTCGTCGTCGCCGGTACCGAAGCCGCCGTGCTGATGGTTGAATCCGAAGCCGACCAGCTGTCCGAAGAAGTCATGCTCGGCGCCGTCGTTTTCGGTCACACCGAAATGCAGAAGGCGATCAACGCCATCAACGAACTGGTCGAAGAAGCCGGCAAGCCGGAATGGGACTGGCAAGCGCCGGCCCAGGACGAAGCCCTGGTCGCCAAGCTCAAGGATCTGGTTGGTGCCAAGCTCGAAGAAGCCTACAACATCACCGTCAAGCAAACGCGCAGCCAGGCCGTCAAGGTCATCCGTGCTGAAGCCATTGCCGCGCTGTGCGTAGGCGAGGGTGCCCCGGATGAAAACACCGTCGGCAACCTGTTCCACGAAATCGAAGCTTCCATCGTGCGCGGCCGCATCCTGTCGGGTGCTCCGCGTATCGACGGTCGCGACACGCGCACCGTGCGTCCGATCACCATGCGTTCCGGCGTTCTGCCGCGCACCCACGGTTCGGCTCTGTTCACGCGTGGCGAAACCCAGGCGCTGGCTGTCGCCACGCTCGGCACCAACCGCGACGAACAGATCATCGACGCGCTGGCTGGCGAATACCGCGACCGCTTCATGCTGCACTACAACATGCCCCCGTACGCCACCGGCGAATGTGGTCGTGTTGGTACGCCGAAGCGTCGCGAAATCGGTCACGGCCGTCTGGCAAAGCGTGCGCTGCTCGCCGTGCTGCCGAAGCCGGAAGATTTCTCCTACTCGATGCGCCTGGTTTCGGAAATCACCGAATCCAACGGTTCGTCGTCGATGGCTTCCGTCTGTGGCGGCTGTCTGGCCCTGCTGGACGCCGGCGTGCCACTCAAGGCGCACGTTGCCGGTATCGCCATGGGTCTGATCAAGGACGGCAACCGTTTCGCCGTGCTGACCGATATCCTGGGTGATGAAGATCACCTCGGCGACATGGACTTCAAGGTGGCTGGCTCGACCGCTGGCATCACCGCGCTGCAGATGGACATCAAGATCCAGGGCATCACCAAGGAAATCATGCAGGTCGCCCTGGCGCAAGCCAAGGATGCCCGTATTCACATCCTCGGCCTGATGCAGGAAGCCGCTGCTGGTCCGCGTGAAGAAATGTCGGCCTACGCACCGCGTCTGTACACCTTCAAGATCAATCCGGAAAAGATCCGTGACGTGATCGGCAAGGGCGGCGCTGTCATTCGCGCCCTGACCGAAGAAACCGGCACCACGATCGACATCCAGGACGACGGCACGATCACCATCGCTGCCACCAGCGGCGAAGCTGCCGCTGCGGCCCGTTCGCGCATCGATGCGATCACGGCGGAAGTCGAGATCGGCAAGATCTACGAAGGCACCGTGCTGAAGATTCTTGATTTCGGTGCGATCGTTTCCGTGCTGCCGGGCAAGGATGGTCTGCTGCATATCTCGCAGATCGCCCAGGAGCGCGTCAACAAGGTTGAAGACTACGTCAAGGAAGGCCAGATCGTTCGCGTCAAGGTTCTCGAAACCGACGACCGCGGTCGCGTCAAGCTGTCGATGAAGGCCGTTGCCGCCGAAGAGGGTGCTGCTGCGCCGGTCGAGCCACAACAGTAATTGTTGGCCTGGTGGCTCCCGCCTCGGTGGGGCTGCCAGTCAGGGCAAGCAAAAGGGCACCGCGAGGTGCCCTTTTTTACGCTTCCAGTGGGAGGTGCGGTGGAAAGCAAATGGTGCGAATTACTTCGCCATTTGCCTTTCCTTCATTTCGTCCAGGGTTTTGCAATCAATGCACAGCGTTGCGGTGGGGCGGGCCTCCAGGCGCTTGGTGCCGATTTCGACGCCGCACTTGGTGCAGAAGCCGTAGTCGCCGCTGTCGATGCTGCTCAGTGTCTCGTCGATCTTCTTGATCAGTTTGCGTTCGCGGTCACGATTGCGCAATTCGATGGCGATATCCGTTTCCTGGCTGGCGCGATCATTCGGGTCGGCAAATACCGTTGCCTCATCCTGCATGGTGTGCACCGTGCGGTCGATATCCTCGCTCAGTTCCTTCTTGACCGACTCCAGGATCTTGCGGAAGTGGGCGAGTTGTTTCGTGCTCATGTACTCCTCCCCCGCTTTGGGTTCGTACGGCGCGAAATGTTTGTGGAGTAGTTCTTCTGCCATTTTCTCTTGTGCGTCCTAGTGACGAAAAAGGCGATTAAATATCAGAAAGCCGGGGTAACCGCAAGGAAAGTTTATTTGCCGAAGATAGGCTCTTGATCTGGTGCGGGTTTCCGGCTGGTGATAGAATGCGTCCTCTCGTGTCGGGGCGTAGCGCAGCCTGGTAGCGCATCTGCTTTGGGAGCAGAGGGTCGTGAGTTCGAATCCCACCGCCCCGACCAAATCCATCCTTGCTTCAACCTCAAGTGCCCGTAGCTCAACTGGATAGAGCAGCTGCCTTCTAAGCAGCAGGTCGGGGGTTCGAGTCCCTCCGGGCACACCACTCTGGGTTATTGAATCGGTTGCTTACCGACTCTCTGTGACCGGTTTGTGACGACGAAGTCTCGCTGTCTGGCTCTTGGCAAAATAGCTATGGTTCGGCGACGAAATCCGCTGCCGCGAATTGATGCTCGGAATGAGGGGCATCGGCTTGCCCGCGATTCTGTGTCTTTGGGGGCCTGTGTTACATTAGCGGACGGTATGACATGGGGTTTATCTTGGGGGCTTTCCCGGATGACCCGGTTGCCCTTTTTACCCATCAGCAGACATACGTGGCACGGCCGGAATAGCAAATGTTTATTCGTACTACTGGGATGAAGCATGATCGCCGGCTCGGGAATGAGCGGCGGGCAGTCGATCGGGGGCCAATCGGTGGTGGCGCCGAGCGTCGGGTGACGATCCAGCGTCGGATGCTCGATATTGCCCACCATTCGTTTGCCGAATGGATGGGGGCGCCGGGAATCAAGGCCGATCCGCCGGCGGACATCGATGACTGGGTCGGCGGGACCGGCTGAGTTCAGTCAAAGATAAGGGCGGCGGCCACCTTGCGGCCTTCGGCGGCGAGGATGTTGTAGGTTCGGCAGGCGGCTTGCAGGTCCATGACTTCCAGCCCGATGCCGGCCGGGGCAAACGGGCGGAGCAGGGGGGCTGGCGGGAAGCGCAGGCGGCTGCCGGTGCCGAGGAGCACGATTTCCGTACCCAGTGTCAGCAGCTTCTGCATGTCAGCCAGGCTCAGGGTTTCCGGCGTCGCGTTCGACCATTCGTGGATAATGGTTGACGGCAGCAGGATCAGGTTCTTGCCATATTTTTCTTGGTTGACGGCAACATAGTCCGCGCCGTAAGCGGTGAACATGTTGAGTCCGGCGATGTTGGATTGGTGTAGTTTCACGACGATATCAGTCCGAAAGGCCCGCCGAAATTGCGGTGCACCATGCGATAAAGTAGGATTATACCTTTTGGAGTACGGCACTCCGGCCGATTGTCGCTGGTTGCTTCCCCGATGGATGGAGTCATGAAACAAATCAAGAAGTCCGCCAAGCTTGCCAACGTCTGCTACGACATTCGCGGTCCCGTGCTGCAGAAGGCCAAGCAGATGGAGGACGAGGGCCACAAGATCATCAAGCTGAACATCGGCAACCTCGCCGCCTTCGGTTTTGATTCGCCTGAAGAAATTCAGCAGGACATGATCCGCAACCTGCCCAACGCGGCCGGCTATACCGACTCCAAGGGGATCTTCGCGGCGCGCAAGGCGATCATGCACTACACCCAGCAGAAGGGGATCAAGGGTGTGACGCTGGACGATATCTACGTCGGCAATGGCGTCTCCGAGCTGATCGTGATGGCGATGAATGCCCTGCTCGATGCGGAAGATGAAGTGCTCGTGCCGGCTCCTGACTATCCGTTGTGGACCGCGGCGATCAGCCTGTCCGGCGGCACCCCGAAGCATTACCTGTGCGACGAGGAAAACGGCTGGTATCCCGATCTCGACGATATTCGCAAGAAGATCAACAAGCACACCAAGGCGATCGTCATCATCAATCCGAACAACCCGACCGGGGCGCTGTATCCGGACGAGTTGCTCAAGGAAATCGTCGATCTCGCCCGTCAGCATCACCTGATCATCTACGCCGACGAGGTGTACGACAAGGTGCTCTACGACGGTATCACCCATACCTCGATTGCCTCCTTGTCCGAAGACGTGCTGACCATCACTTTCAATGGTCTGTCCAAGAACTACCGCTCCTGCGGCTACCGGGCCGGCTGGCTGGTGGTGTCCGGCGATAAGCGGCATGCCAAGGATTACATCGAAGGTCTCGATATGTTGTCCTCGATGCGCCTGTGTGCCAATGCGCCGGGCCAGCATGGCATCCAGACGGCGCTCGGCGGTTACCAGAGCATCGACGATCTGGTCGGGGAAGGTGGCCGCATGCGCCGCCAGCGCGATATCGCCCACGACCTGATCACGGCTATCCCGGGCGTCACTTGCGTCAAGCCGAAGGCGACGCTGTACATGTTCCCGAAGCTCGATCCCAAGATCTATCCGATCAAGAACGATCAGGCCTTCATCACCGAACTGCTGCAGGAAGAAAAAGTCCTGCTGGTCCAAGGCACTGGCTTCAACTGGCCGCATCCCGACCACTTCCGCCTGGTCTTCCTGCCGCATGAAGATGACCTCAAGGAAGCCATCGGCCGCATCGCCCGCTTCCTGGAAAACTACCGCAAACGGCACGGCACTAATTAGTCGGGAGTTGCTAGTCACTAGTTGCTAGCAAACCCGCCACTAACCCCTATTTGCTAACAACTAACTACTAATTACTAACAACTAATATGAAACCTATCAATGTTGGCCTTATCGGCATCGGCACCGTCGGCGGTGGCACCTGGACTGTACTCAAGCGCAATGCGGACGAAATTGCCCGCCGCGCCGGCCGGCCGATTCGCATTACTGCCGTGGCCGACAAGAATGTCGAACTGGCGAAGCAAGTCACCGGCGGTGAGGCGCGCGTCACCGACGACGCTTTCTCGCTGGTCAATGACCCGGAAATCGACATCATCGTCGAACTGATTGGCGGCTATGGCGTCGCCAAGGAAGTCGTGATGCAGGCGATCGCCAATGGCAAGCATGTGGTCACCGCCAACAAGGCGCTGCTCGCCGTGCATGGCACGGAAATCTTCAGTGCCGCGCAGGACAAGGGCGTCATGGTCGCCTTCGAAGCGGCGGTCGCCGGTGGCATCCCGGTCATCAAGGCGCTGCGCGAAGGCCTCTCGGCCAACCGCATCGAATGGGCGGCGGGCATCATCAACGGCACGACCAATTTCATCCTTTCCGAAATGCGCGACAAGGGCCTGTCCTTTGACACCGTGCTCAAGGAAGCGCAACGCCTGGGCTATGCCGAAGCCGATCCGACCTTCGATATCGAAGGCGTCGATGCCGCGCACAAGGCGACGCTGATCGCCTCCATCGCTTTCGGCATCCCGGTGCAGTTCGACAAGGCCTACATCGAAGGCATCACCAAGCTCGAAGCTTCCGACATCAAGTACGCCGAGCAGCTCGGCTACCGCATCAAGCTGCTCGGCATCGCCAAGCGTCGCGACAACGGTATCGAACTGCGCGTGCACCCGACCTTGATCCCGAGCAAGCGCCTGATCGCCAATGTCGAAGGGGCGATGAATGCCGTGCTGGTCAAGGGCGATGCCGTCGGCGCAACGATGTACTACGGCAAGGGCGCCGGCGCCGAGCCGACCGCATCGGCCGTGATTGCCGATCTGGTCGATGTCACCCGCCTGGCCACCGCCGATGCGGCGCATCGCGTGCCGCACCTGGCCTTCCAGCCGAACGCCATGTCCAACCTGCCGATCCTGCCGATGAGCGAGATCGAGACCGGCTACTACCTGCGCCTGCGCGTCGAGGACAAGCCGGGCGTGCTCGCCGACGTCACCCGCATCCTCGCCGACCAGGGCATCTCGATCGATGCCATGCTGCAGCGCGAGCCGGAAGAGGGCGAAGGCGAGACCGACATCATCATCCTCACCCACGTCTGCCGGGAAAGCGCCGCCGATGCGGCGATTGCCAAGATCGAGGGTCTCTCGGCGCAAAAGGGCAAGGTCAAGCGCATTCGTCTGGAAGAACTGCAGTAAGCTGTTTCAAGAAGACAAAACGGGAGCCGGCGGCTCCCGTTTTGTCTTGGTCGATTGCTTTTATTCTTCCGCGCTTCGGACCTTGCTCCCGGTCGGGACTCGGCCCGGCGGATTAGCCTTTCAGGGCCTCGATCAGGGAGTTCACTTCCTCCGCCGATTCGGCGAGGATGCCGCTCAGCATGACATCGTCGATCATCAGGTCGAGATCGGCCGGCGGGGCCTCTCTGGCTATTTCATCGATTCCGCTCAGCGGCGAAGCGAGCGGCGAAAGCTGGTCGGCCAGCAGCAGGGTGTCGCCGAGGGATTGCGGTGGCATCGACAAATAGCCGTGCCACAGACTTTCCTGGGCGTTCCGGATGTTTTCGGGGACGCCGAGTACGCCGACGACGGCGCGCCCGATGCGCGCTTCGCCAGTCTCGCGCCACCAGGCCAGGCCGTTGTCCAGCAGTTCGGGGAAACGAGTGCCTTGCGAGATCAGGTAAAAGCCGCCGACCTCGTGGATGATGCCGGCGAAGAATGCGGCATCGGGATCCTGCTGCGTCACGCGCTGGGCGATGACGCGGGCCAGGGCGGCGACATGTGCCGTGTGTTCCCACAAGCGTCCGGCCAACGCCCGCTGTGCCGGTGCTTGCGACATGCCCTGCATTTGCCGGATGAGAACCGCAGTGACCAGCGGGCGCAGGGTATTGAAGCCGAGTAGTGAAATGGCGGAGCGCACATCGCTCATGGTTCGACCGGAGCGGTTATAGGCCACCGAGTTGGCGATATTGAGCAGCCGGGAAAGCAGGAACGGTTCGGCCGATAACAGTTTGCTCAATTGTTCGATCGAACAATCCGGATCCTCGAGAAGTTTCTGGATACGCAAGGCAATCTTGGCATTGGTGGGAAATACCAGGTCGGCCTGCCCGGCATCGGCGGCCAGCGTATCTTGGGCTTGTTGCAGATTCATCGCGTTACCCCTTAAGGAACTCTTCAGCGAAGCCGACTTGTCCCACCGGGTATTCGCCGATGACGAGTTTACTCCGCGCAGCCATGGCTATTCCGGATCTGCGCATTCGAGCCCTGGGGAAAGGCCAGCCAGACGTTGCCGCTCCACAGGTCGAAGTGCAATTTGCGGCGGCCGTTGCCGCCGACATGTTCGGCGAGGATGGCAATATGCTGTGCCGCCAGCAGTTGCCGTCCGTAGCCGACGTTGCGCCGGCCGATTTCCATCGGCTCGCTGGCGGGGCCGCTGAACATGTTGGCACCGCCGAACAGTTTTGCCTGGTATTCGCCGGGTCGGGTTCCCGCCGCCTTGACCTGTTCCAGGAATAGTTCGAAAGCCTCGTCGGCAAAGCGACCATCGAGCGGCACGCCGACCGGCCGGACTCTTTCGGTGAGCATGAAATGGCACATGCCGCCGATCATCCGGCGGGGATGCCACAAGGTAATCGAAACACAGGAGCCGAGCAGGGTTGAAATGCGGGTTCGTCCGGCGGCGAAATGGAATTCGCCCGGATTGAGAAAAACCTCCTTGATCGGACTTGGCTGTTCGCCGATGAACTTGCTTGCCGGCATCAGAATATCTCGATCTTGTTTTCGGCCGGGGGCGGTTTTCGGCGCAGGGACGTAGCATAGGCCCGTTCCTCCCGGGCGATGACGGCGGCGGTCGCCATGTTGGTAATCATGCGCCGACAATAGGCGTCGCCCGTCGTCGGAATGAACAGGACCTTGCGCGTCCACGGGCCGAGGAAGTCCGAGGCCAGCAAGGGAATCCCTTCGCGTTCCAGCCATTCCCGGGCAAAGGTGGTGTTGCGCAGACCGATGTTCATCAATGGTCCGCTGGCGTCGATGATCGTGCCGCCGCCAAATGCCTTGGCCTGCAGGTGCGTCTTGCGGGCGCCGCGCTGGAGCAGGGCGTTGAGCAGGGATTCCATGGCGAAGCTGCCGGAGAGCAGGGAGTCGACATCATCGTTATCGGCGCGGCGCATCGTCGGCAGCATGAAGTGATTCAGGCCGCCAACTTTCATTTGCCGGTCAAACAGGCAAACCGCAACGCACGAGCCGAGCAGCGTTGCCAGCGGTCGTTCAGGTTCGATCGCCCAGGCGCCGGGATGGATGGTGCGGGCCTGATGTTCGATTTCCCCGGAGGGAAGCTTGGCGTAGTCCATGCGTTATAGTGGCCCAGAACTGCCGGTCGGGTATTAATTGTTGGCAAAGGATACGCCAGTTCGGCATCAGAGCGGCTCGGGCAAGGCTGGATCGATGCTGGGCTTTTCGGCGCCGGTAAGGGTGGAAATTTCCGCGATGGAAAGAATTTTTTCCAGGTTGAGCAGGATAACAAACTTGCCGGCCACCTTGCCCATGCCAAAAATAAAATCGGCCCGTAGCCCGGCGCCGAACGACGGTGGCGGCTCGATTTCGCTGAGCGGGATTTCCAGTACTTCGGAGACGGCATCGACAATGATCCCGACATCGTGGCGGGTGTCTGCTTCCTGAATTTCGACGATGACAATGCAGGTGCGTTTGCCGATTACGGTCGGTTCGTTAGCGAAGCGGGCCGCCAGATCGATGACCGGTACGACGCTGCCGCGCAGATTGATGACGCCGCGAATGAAGGGCGGCATCAGCGGAATTTCGGTCAGACTTCCGTACTCGATGATTTCCTTGACGTTGAGAATCCCGACGGCAAACATCTCGCCGCCCAGGGAAAAGGTCAGATATTGGGAAGGTGCCGCGCTGGCTTGGGCCGTGACGGTGTATCCATGGCTTTCGACGAGTTGTCCCATGTCCTTGTCTCAATAACGCTCGAAGTCACCTGCATTGAGGTGGCTGGCTTTTGCGTAGGGCGCGGGGCGGGCCGACCCACTGCCGCTTTGGCGGGAAGGCGGCAACGCGCCACGGGAGCCGGGGCGGGCGTTGTTGTCGAGGCGGAAGAAGGTCATGGTCTGCTGCAACTGCTCGGCCTGCGAACCCAATTCTTCGGCGGTCGCCGCCAGTTCTTCGGAAGCCGAGGCATTCTGTTGAGTGGCCTGGTTCAACTGCCCCATGGCGCTGTTGATTTGGGTGACGCCGGACGTCTGCTCGCTCGAGGCGGCGGCGATTTCCTGAACCAGATCGGATGTCTTGCGGATCGACGGGACGATTTCATTGAGCAGCGTCCCGGCCCGTTCTGCCTGCTTGACCGAGGTCGAGGCCAGGTCGCCGATTTCCTGGGCGGCGACCTGCGAGCGTTCGGCCAGCTTGCGCACTTCGGCGGCGACGACGGCAAAGCCCTTGCCGTGATCGCCAGCCCGGGCCGCTTCGATGGCCGCGTTGAGGGCCAACAGATTGGTCTGGTAGGCGATGTCGTCGATGATGCCGATCTTGTCGGCAATGCTCTTCATCGCCTCCACCGTCTGCACCACTGCCGCGCCGCCGTCGGCCGCTTCGCGGGCGGCCTTGGCGGCCATGCCGTCGGTGACCTTGGCGTTCTCGGTGTTTTGCGCAATGGAGGTGGTCATCTGCTCCATCGAGGCGGTGGTTTCCTCGACCGAAGCGGCTTGCTCGCTGGAGGATTGCGATAGCGACTGGGCCGTCGACGAGACCTGGCCGGCGGCATTGGTCAGATTGTCGGCGGCGCTGCGGACTTCGCCGATGATTTGCGTCAGCTTGACGATCATGTTTTGCATGGCATTCATCAACTGCCCGACTTCGTCCTTGCTGTCGGATTCCAGCTTGACCGTCAGATCGCCTTCGGCGAGTCGGCTGGCGGCCTGCACGGCTTGGTTAATCGGGCCGGTGATGGAGCGGGTGACCCAGTAGGCGAAAGCCAGGGCAATCAGGATGGCGCCGATGGCAAGCGCAAGAATCATAGTCTTGGCATTTTCTGCGGCGTCATTGGCGCGCTGCCCGGATTTTTCCATCAGTTCGGTCTGGAACTCGATCAGTTTGCCGATCGAACTCAGGTAGTCGGTCTGTGAATTACGCATGCTGCCGAACAGCAAAGTGGTTGCTTCGTCGCGTTTGCCGCTGGCAATCAGTTCGCGCAATTTGTTGAGGTCGGTGACGTAGCCCTTGCGCGCTTCGCCGACCTGGGCCAGGGCTTTCTTGCCGCCTTCCGTGGTGATTGTTTTTTCCAATTTGTCGAGACGTTCGTTGATGATCTTGCTGGCGGCAGCGAGGCGGCCCAATTCGGTGGCGGCGTCATCCGGTTTCTGGCTGAGGATGGCATTGCGGGTAATGCGGGCGGCCAGGTTGACCTGGTCGATGATGTCATTGGCCGCCACGGTTTTCGGAAACTTGTCATTGACCATGTCGCGAATCTCGTCATTCAGACCGCTGACCCTGAGGACGGCGAGTGAAGAAATGGCCAGCAGCAGCACGACGACAAACCCGAAGCCGAGTCCGAGCCGAACACCAATTTTAAGATTCTTGAACATGGTTTACCTCTTGTTGAATGGCACGCTTATGATGGGTAAGAGTTGTCTGGGACAACGGGGTTTGGTCCGGCACTAGCGTATTTGCCTCGGCCTGGCTGACGATCTCGACCAATGCTGCGACATCGAGAATCAAGGCGACTTCGCCGCTGCCGAGAATGGTTGAACCGCCGATGCCGCGTAGATGCGGGAACATTGCGCCGAGCGGTTTGATGACGGTCTGGAATTCGCCCATCAGTTGATCGACGACGATGCCGGCTTTTTGTCCGCCGAAGTGGACGACGACGATGCTTTCGCGGTTCGGCGCTTGGCCGGCGACGGCAA
Organism: Pseudomonadota bacterium; assembly: GCA_018261905.1. GTDB lineage: Bacteria > Pseudomonadota > Gammaproteobacteria > Burkholderiales > Rhodocyclaceae > Azonexus. The sequence goes on from JAGTRU010000034.1 coordinate 36,280, forward strand.
ACAGGTCGCGCAGACGGACAAAGGGCAGGGCTTCGCCGCGCAGGTTGAGAAAATTGCGACCGCTCGGCGGATTTTTCAGCTCGATGCATTCGACCACGGTATCCAGCGGGATGACGTAGGCGGCTTGGCCGACCCCCACCAGGAAGCCGTCGATAATGGCCAGCGTCAGTGGCAGGCGAATGCTGAAAGTCGTGCCCCGGCCTTCGTTCGAACTGACATTGACGGCGCCGCGCAGGGACTGGATATTGCGGCGCACGACATCCAGGCCGACGCCGCGCCCGGAGAGCTTGGAAACCTGATCCACGGTCGAGAAACCCGGTTCAAAGATCAGATTGACAATCTCGGCATCGGAGAGGGCGTGGCCGGGCTGGATGATGCCCCGCTCAATTGCCTTGGCGACGATCTTCTGGCGATTCAGGCCACCGCCGTCATCGGCCACTTCGATGACGATGCTGCCGGAGTCATGAAAGGCGTTCAGCGACACCTTGCCGCACACCGGCTTGCCCCGTTCCCGCCGAAGGGCGGCGGGCTCGATGCCGTGATCCAGCGAGTTGCGCACCAGGTGCATCAACGGATCGCCGATTTTCTCGACCACCGTCTTGTCGAGTTCAGTCTCCGCCCCGCTGATCTCGAGCTCGATTTCCTTGTCCAGTTCCTTGGCCACGTCGCGGACCACCCGGTTGAAGCGGGTGAAAGTCTCGCCGATCTGCACCATGCGCAGTTGCAGGGCGGCATCGCGGATATTTTCAACGAGTCGCGAGAGCACCGAGGTTGCTTCAACCAGGCTCATTTGTCGGCTCTTCTTGGCCAGCAGATTGGCCGAGGCGCCGGCAATCACCAGTTCGCCGACCAGGTCGATCAGTTGGTCCAGCTTGTCGGCCTGGACGCGGACCAGGCGGGCCTCCTTGGCTTTCTTTTCATTGACCTGGCCTTGCTTGACGACGGCTGCGTCGACGACCGCCTTATGCACCACCCGGTTGTCGACCAGGATTTCTCCGAGTTGCGGTGCGATGGTGTCGCCGTCGGCCTCTCGGTGCTGGGCCGAAATTTTCTGGCTGAGCAAGCCGTGGTCGACTTCGGCCTGGGTCAGGGCGCCGCAGCGGACCAGGATTTCACCGAGGCGCATGCTGTCTTCCGGCAATTCCTGAATGCGCCCGATGTATTCCGATAGCTTGCTGTTGGGGGGCAGGATGCGCAGATCGCAGTCGTCGCGGACAAAATCAAAGACGCGCTCGATGTCGGCCTTGGAACTGCGCGTCTGCAACTGGATTTCGAAGCCGATGTAACAGGATTCCGGGTCCATGGCGTCGGCGTCGGGGATGGCATCGGTGATGGTCGCCAGGCCGACGATTTCGCCGAGGTTGCTCAGGTAGCGAATGAAGGACAACGGTTCCATGCCGCCGCGCAGCACGTTTTCGCCGAAACGCACCGAGATATGCCAACTGTCGGTAAGGACAAAGCCGCCGCCGGAACTTTCGACCTCGACCGTCGGGTCGTGCCGCGCCAGAGACGAGGCGGGCGCTTCCGGAACGGCACCGGGTGGGGCGAGAAAACCTTTCAGGAGTTCGGTCAGGGTTTCGCCGCGCTCCTGCAATTCGCTGGCCAGTTCGCTGGTCTCGGCGCTCAGGACATCGACCAGATTGCCCATGTGGTCGCAGCATTCGAGCAAAAGCGTGGCGAGTCGCGGGGTAATGGCCAGATCGCCATTGCGCAGGGCATCAAGGAGATTCTCAACGCGGTGCGTAAAGGCTTCGATAAAGTGGCATTCGATGACCCCGGCGCCGCCCTTGATGGTGTGAGCGGCGCGAAAAATGCTATTGATGTCGTCCTGGTTGTCGGGGTTTTGTTCCAGTTGGAGCAGGCATGCCTCCATTTCGGCCAATTGTTCGCGTGTTTCCTGAATGAATACGCCGGTGATTTCGTCCATGATTTTCCCCTAGCGTGGCGCGGCGTGAGCGGCGGGGATGACCAGCGGATCACCGAATTCGGCGGCCATGTTGCAGAACTCGACGAGCGAGCTGACGGCCTGGCTATGGGCGACGATACGCACGCACTTGCCGCTCCGCCGGGCTTCTTTCTTGAGCAGCACGAGCAATTGCAGCCCGGCGGTATCGATGGCCTCGACGTGCGACAGATTCAGTTCCAGCTCGCTGGTCTCGGCCAGGGCCGCGAGGAGTTTGTCCTTCAGCGCCAGGGCGTGGTAGATGGTGAGGTCTTCGCTGATCGAAAGCGGACTGGACGGCATGTCGATTTCCCTCAAAACAGTTCGACCCGGGATGCGGCCGGGGCCGCTGTCGCTTGAGCACGCTTCAGCGCCGAGTCGTGGGTGCTGCGTTGCTGCTCCATGACGTAGCGGCTGTAGAGCGTTTCCAGATGCTGCGCGATCGGGGTGTAGGTGGGTTCGGCGTTCTGATACGAGCGCAGGCGCCCGGCCAGTAGCTTGGCGTGTTCGTCGAGTTGGCAGAGGGCCTGGATAACGTGCTCGATCTGCTGCCGGCTGACATCCTGGAACTGGACGCTGGCCTGGGCTTCGAGGAACATCGTGGCGAGTTGCCCGCTGCTTTGCCGGATTTCACCGAGGACGCCGGCTTCGTGCTGCATCAGCGCTTCGTAGTGACGACCCAGTTCGGTGAGTTGGCCGGAGAAAATCTCCAGCAGTTGTTTTTCCTTTTCCAGATTGACGCTGGAAAGCTTGTCCTCAAACTGGGCTTCGATATGGTTGCTGACCGATGCGATACCCTGGCTGATCTTGACCACGGCAATTTCGGTTTCGCCGGAAAGTTTCCTCACTTCATCGGCCACCACGGCAAAACCGCGTCCCGCTTCGCCGGCCCGCGCCGCCTCGATCGCGGCATTGAGGGCCAGCAGGTTGGTTTGCCCGGCGACATGCTTGATCAGTTGGACCAGCGATTCGAGCGAGCGCGCTTCGAGGACGACTTGTTTGACCCGGACCTGGTCCTGCTGTGCTTCGTGCAGACGTTGCTGCACGTACCCTTCAATTTTGCCGATGATGCCGCGGTTCTTTTCAATCCGGATTTCCGAATCGCGCACCATCTGGGCAGCTTCGTCGGTCGTGCCGGTGACGAAGCGGTCGAGTCGGGTAACCACGTCATCGATGGTCTGCAAGCGTTCGGCAATGTCGAAAGCGGCTTTTTCGGTGTCGTCCACCACGCCAAGCAACTGTTTGCGAACGACCTCGTTGAAATTGCTCACCTGCTCCAATTCTCCCGACACTTCTTCGGAAACCCGGTAGAACATGCGCAATTTGCTTTCCTCGTCTGAGGCCAGTCGCTTGAAGCCCAATTGCTGGTCGTCGTAGAAGGCGACGGATACGGCGCGCGAGGCCAGGTAGGTGAGGCTGATGATGGCGAAGGTGCCCAGGGTGTCGACCAGGGGCTGGGCCAGGCCGAGAAAACCGGCGACCGTCGTGTGATACCAGTCATGCAGGAAATACACTGCGCTACTGGCCGTGATGGCTGACGTAAGAAAGACAATCAGGGTCCGCTGCAGAAGGATTTTGAAGTCCATTGTCAGCGGATGACCAGTTTGATCGTGTTGAGCAACTCGTCCGCCGTTGCCGGTTTGACGATCCAGCCCGATGCGCCGGCTGCCTTGGCCTCTTGTTTCCTGGCTTGCTGTGATTCGGTGGTGAGGAAAAGAATGGGGATGAATTTGTAGGCGGGCAGCTTGCGAACTTCCTTGATCAGGTCGATTCCGTTCATGCCCGGCATGTTGAGGTCGGTAATCATCAGATCGATCTTGAGGCCGGTCTTCAGTTTGCGCAGCGCCTCCTCGGCATTCGCTGCCTTGTCGACGCCATAGCCGGCCTTGCTCAGGATGTTGGAAATGCTGAGCAGGATGGTGGCCGAGTCATCTACGAGAAAAATGGTTTTCATGGGGTTCCTGGCAGGTTCATCAAGTGTTTGTTGCGCCGAGCGATGGTCGTCGCACTTCAGGGGCGGCGGTCATCCCGACACCGGCACGGCAGGCGATCAGCCCTGTCGGCAACTGGCGAAGTTTTTGGTGCAGTGGAGGGGCGCGTTGCTGGTATGGCGGCGGAGTCGCCTTGCCGGCCAGTCAGAGGCGAGCAGGTGCGGCGCGTCTATCGGCTGGCCCGCTTTCTGTGTCGCCGCATCAGCCGATGAAAAGTCGATCTTTTCGCCAGGCTCGGCAGAGCCCGTAAGGCCCTTGGTTTTGTGCTTTTTCATGTTGCGCAACACGGAGGCAACTCGGCTTGAATATTTTTATTGGCCCGACACAATGCCGAGCGCTTACGACCCATGCTACGCCAGCAGGAGGGCCGCCGATATTCATGATTATGCTTATCGTTGACTACCGGTATACCCGTAGCATCGGGCGGTTCGGCTTGCTCCGTGGGCTTATTCGTGATCAAGCCCGCGGTCGATGACATAGCGGGTGAGTTCGGCAACGCTATGCAAATCGAGCTTGCGCATGATGTTGCGGCGATGGACCTCGACCGTGGACACCGCAATATTCATCCGGGCGGCGATTTGAATCGACGTGCTGCCCTTGGCGACCTGGCGCAGGACCTGCTGTTCGCGCTCACCCAGGCGCACCGGGGTGGCGCTGTTCTTGTCGTGGCGGCTGATGCCCTGGGTGATCAGCGTCGCGACGTCGGGGCACAGGTAGCTGCGGTCGCGCTGGACGGCATCGATGGCGCGGAGCAATTCGTCGCTGGCTTCGTCCTTGGTGATGTAGGCGTTGGCCCCGGCCTCGATCATGTCCAGAACATAACGGCGCTGATTGTAGATCGACAGCGCGATGATCTTCACCGTGGGATGCGCCGCCTTCAGACGGCGCGTCGTTTCGACCCCGTTCATGCCGGGCAGCCCGATGTCCATGCAGACAATGTCGGGCGAGGTCGCGGCGACCAGCTTCAAGGTGTCAATCCCGTTTCCCGTTTCGCCGACCACCTCGATCTCGCTGCTGCGTTCGAGCAGGGCGCGAAGCGCCTCGCGAAACATCTTGTGGTCATCGACCAGTAGAACCCGCAGTTTCATCGTGTTGCGACCTTGGTCTCAGATTTGGACATGGATACGCGTCCCTTTTCCCGGTTGGGCGTCGACCGAGAATGTGCCACCGGCAAATTCGATCGCTTCTTTCATGTTGATCAGGCCAAGTCCGCCCAACGGCCGCTCGGCTTTGAGCAGCCCGCTGTCGAAGCCGATGCCGTTATCGGCCACGCTGAGCACGATTGTCCCCTCGGGGTGTTGCGCCAGCGTTACTTCGGCCTTGGTAGCACGGGCATGCTTGGCACAGTTGGTCAGGGCTTCCTTGAAGATGCGGAACAGAATCGAGGCCAGTTCGAGACGCGGCCGGAGTTGTCGATCAGGGCAGCGGATTTCTGCGGCGATGCCGGTGCGCCGGGAAAAGTCATCGAGATGGCTCTCCATGGCGGGTAGCAAGCCGGCGTAATCGAGTAGCGGCGGGCGCAATTCGCTGCTGATCTCACGGATGCTGGCTGCCGTATCTTCGATCAGGGCGCGGGTGTCTTCAAGGCGCGAGCTGATCTCGGTCGAGTCGCGGGCGGCCAGTTCGCTCGCCAGCATGCTCAGGTTGATGGAAATGGCGGCCAGGTTCGGACTAGTCCGATCATGCAGGTCGGCCGAGAGTTGTCGCCGGATGTCCTCCTGATAGGCAACCAGGTGGCGCGACATGGCCTCCAGCTTGCGGCTCTGGCTGGCGCGTTCTTCGTCGGCTTTTTTCTGGTCGCGCAAGTCATAGACGTTGGCCCGGCTCAGGAAAAAGTTGCCCGCCTCGTCAAGGAGGGCCGAAGAACTGACCAATACCGGCAGGATGCTGCCATCCCGGCAGATGAATTCAATTTCGGCATGCGAGGGGGCGGCTGTTTCTTTCAGGCGCTCGAAATAGGCCATGAAGAGCGGCACGGTCGGTGGATTGAGAAAGTCGACCAGTTTTCGGCCGATGACTTCTTGCCGGGAATAGCCCAGCCATTGCAGTTCGGTATCGTTAACCCTGGCGTAGACGCCATCCTTGTTGATCGAGTGATAGCCGCAAGGGGCATTCTGGTAGAGATCTTCAATTTCGCTGGCGTACTTGCGCAGTTGCTCGTCGGCTTGTTTGCTGGTCGTGACATCGCGCAGGACGCCGACAAACTGGGTGATTGCGCCGCTGTCGCTGGTGATCGGAACGATCGACAGTTCGTTCCAGAAAGCGTTGCCGTCCTTGCGGTAATTCAGGATTTCACCGTGGAATGGCTGGCCGTTCAGCATCGCCGTCCAGATCGTGGAGACGGTTGCCTGGCAGGTTTCCGGGCCAAAGAGGAAGGTGCAATTGCGACCGCTGATTTCGGCCAGGGAATACCCGGTGATTTTTTCAAAGCCGGCGTTTACGTAGGTGATTCCTTCGTTGGCATCGGTGATGACGACACCTTGGCTGATCGCCGCCAGCGCATTGTGGTGCAGCCGTAGCCAGGCCAGTTGTTCTTCCTTCAGGCGCTCGAGCTGCTTGCGATGAGAAATGTCTTGCAGGTGAATGATGGCGCGCAACTCGCCCTTCGTGTTGGTGAACGTGGTGGAAATCAGCTCGGTGGGAAAAACGCGCTCATCCTTGCCAAGGCAACGGAATTCGCCGCGAAAAGAGCCGCTGCCGTCCCGTTCGCCGATGGCGAGCGGGATCTGCGGGTCGCTCATGTCGATGATTCCGGAGCGTCCGCGCTGGCGCAGTTCCTCTTCGCTGAAGCCAAACAATTCGCAGGCCGCCGGATTGGCCGATTCGATGCGGCCGTCCGCCCAGGCAAACAGAATCGCATCGCCGCTGTTCTCGAAGATCAGGCGAAAACGCTCCTCGCTTTCGGCCAGTGCGCTCTGGTCCTTCTTGCGCTGGGTGATGTCCCTGGCAAAGCCGATCGTCCCGATAATCTTGCCGTCCGACTTGGCGATCGGCGTCTTGAACGTCTCAAACCATTTGCGGATGCCGTGGTCGGGAATTTCCTCTTCGATGACCTTGCTTTGCCGCGCGGCGACGACGCTTTGGTCGTCGGCGCGATAGGCCTCGGCCAAGGCCGGGGGAACCAGGTCGAAGTCGGTCTTGCCCCGCAGGCTATTCGTATCGGCTACCCCGAAAATTCGGGCGAAAGCCTCATTGACGGCCAGGAAACGGCCTTCGCTATCCTTGATCCAGGTCGGGAAGGGCAGGGTGGCAAAGGCGGTACGATAAAGCGCATCGTGCGCTTCTCTTTCCTGGTTTGCCAAGGCAGGAATCTCGAGGAGTGCATGGCGGTTGATGTCGATTTCTTTCATTTTTCCCACCATGCACTTCCAGGCAATAGTTGTCGTCCGTTGGACCTTTTCTGCCGGCAGATGTTCAGGCGCCCCGCAGATCGGGCCTGTCTGCCCGTCCGGCCGGGCTTTTCGCCGGGAATGCGGATGTTACGGGAAGCCTTGTCTTTTGGTATTCCCGGATTTCCCTAGTGACAATTACCGGTTTCCAGGTAGTTACGATGCGTCCCAACCCTGGCGGAATCGGCCTGCCAGGCCGGCCGAAATCGGCCAATAGCAAAAAATCAGGAAATCTCTGGCGTTTTTGCCGAGAGTCCGTATAATGCGCGGCTCTGACAGTGCGCCCGTAGCTCAGCTGGATAGAGTACTTGGCTACGAACCAAGGGGTCGGGCGTTCGAATCGCTCCGGGCGCGTCCCCCTGCTTGCTTCAGGCGGATCATCGGCAAGCGTGTATTTGCCCGGCGATGTCAACAAGCCCGGGCGATTGGCGAGCACTTGGCTTTTGCCCCGGGCTGGGTGGCCAGAAAGAAAAAGCGCCTTCCGCAATCGACAATGCCAATGTTCTTGCTCTGGCTCGGCTACTATGCGCGAATCGCCGCTCCCCGTGTTCAAACCTACATGTTGTCGTTTCCCCGCTTGCGTCCCGTCTTCATGCTCGGCATTGCGCTACTTGCCGGGTGTGCCTTTTCCCAACCGCCCGCCATCCTTGCGCCGTTTACCACTGACGGCTGCAGCATGTTTCCCGATCGTTCGCCGCTATCCGAGACGGATTGGTGCACCTGCTGCGTCAGCCATGACCTTGCCTACTGGCGCGGCGGCACCGCGGAGCAGCGACTGGCCGCCGACCAGGCCTTGCGGACCTGTGTCCTGCAATCTTCCGGCAGTGTCGCGCTGGCCGACCTGATGTACAACGGCGTGCGCGTCGGCGGTGATCCCAATATCTTCACTTCTTATCGCTGGGCCTATGGCTGGCCGTTCGGGCGGACCTACGAGCCCTTGACGGCGGCCGAGCAGGCGACGGCGGCATCGTTGGCGGCGCAATATTTGCGGACCAATCCGGCGCGGATGTGCACAAAATGACGGCGCTTCGGGCATTGGCCGTCATCCGCCGGTGGCTTGCCATGGGCGGTCTGCTGCTCGCCGCCGGCGCCGCCGTGGCCGAGACGTTGCCCCTGCGCGACGGCGACATCGTCTTCCAGACCTCGCGCTCGGCCCAGAGCCTGGCCGTGCAACGGGCAACCGGTTCCCCCTATAGTCACATGGGGATCGTCTTCGTCCGTCAGGGACAAGCCTTTGTTTTCGAGGCAGTCGGTCGGGTTCAATACACGCCTTTGGCGCGCTGGATTGGGCGCGGTGTCGGCGGTCATGTCGTGGCAAGACGCCTGCGCGATGCCCCGGCGCTGCTCGATGCCTCGGCGGTCGCGCGCCTGCGCCGGGCGGCCGGGGGATTTGCCGGGCGTCCTTACGATCCGGCCTTCGGATGGTCGGATGAGCGAATCTACTGTTCCGAACTGGTCTGGAAAATCTACCAGCGAGCCCTCGGTATCGAACTGGGCGAGTTGCAGAAAATCCGGGAATTCAATCTTGGCGACCCCGCCGTGCGACAGAAAATCAAGGAGCGCTATGGGCGGCGCGTGCCGCTCGACGAGCCGGCAATCTCGCCGGTTGCCATGTTCGGCTCGCGGCGCCTGATCACGGTGTGGGAACGCTAGGGTGGGGCGGTCAATGAGTGTGCGCTGGTGCACCGAGTCGGGCGGCGGCTGGCGGTGGCCTGGAGCGTGGGAGCGGCTTCAGCCGCGAAAGGGCTTTCGGCCGATCGCCATTCGCGACTGAAGTCGCTCCTACGGGGGATTCGTGTCGTTTTTGGCGGGGGCGCCGACAAAAGGAAAGAGGGCGCCGAGGCGCCCTCTTGGGTCAAAGTGCGGGCCGGACGAATTATTTCTTGGTCTGGATTTGCTCCTGGATTTTGTCGAACACACCGCCGTCGGCGAAGTGCGTCTTCTGGGTCGTCGTCCAGCCGCCGAACACCTTGTCGATGGTGAACAACTTGACCGGGGCGAACTGCTTGGCGTACTTGGCGGCGACCTTCTTGTCGGTCGGGCGGTAGAAATTCTTGCCGGCGATGTCCTGCCCTTCGGTGGAGTACAGGTAGTTCAGGTACTCGGTGGCGACCTTGCGGGTGCCGCGCTTGTCGACCACCTTGTCGACCACGGCGACCGGCGGTTCGGCCAGGATGGAGACGGACGGGGTGATGATGTCGAACTTGTCCGAACCGAATTCCTTGACCGACAGGTAGGCTTCGTTTTCCCAGGCGATCAGCACGTCGCCGATGCCACGTTCGACGAAGGTGGTTGTCGAGCCACGGGCGCCGGAGTCAAGAACCTTGACGTTGGCGAAGACCTTCTTGACGAATTCCTGGGCGGTCGCATCGCTGCCGCCGGGCAGGCCCTTGGCGTAGCCCCAGGCGGCCAGGTAGTTCCAGCGGGCGCCGCCGGAGGTCTTCGGGTTCGGGGTGATGACGGCAACGCCCGGCTTGGCCAGATCGTTCCAGTCCTTGATGCCCTTCGGGTTGCCCTTGCGCACCAGCAGCACGATGGTCGAGGTGTAGGGCGAGGCGTTCAATGGCAGCTTCTTTTGCCAGTCCTTGGCCAGGATGCCCTTGTCAGCAATGGCGTCGATGTCACCGGCTAGGGCCAGGGTTACGACGTCGGCGTCGAGGCCGTCGATGACACCGCGGGCCTGTTTGCCGGAACCGCCGTGCGAGGCGTTGACGGTGACGTCTTCGCCGGTCTTGGCTTTCCAGTGCTTGGCGAAGGCGGCGTTGTATTCCTGGTAGAGCTCGCGGGTCGGATCGTAGGAGACGTTGAGCAGTTCGGTGGCGGCGAAGGCATTGCCGATCAGGCCGAGGGCCAGGGTGGCGGCGATGAGGGTGCGGCGGTGCAGCATGAGTGTTTCTCCGTTTAGTTGAATGACCGATGCACTGTACGGAAAGTTTTTCAGCGGTAGAAACAAGAATTTATTCTTAAGTTATATCGATTTTGCGCAGTTCGCAGCGGCGCGGATCGTGCGTCCGGCGGGCATTTCCCGATTTTGCTGCAGGTGCAGCAGCGGGCCGGGGCAGGGTGTTTCCCTGGCAACAGTGACGATGCAGGCGACGGGCTAGAGGCGACGCGCACCCGGTTGGCGAAGTTGCCCCATGTTTCCCTTTTTCCCTATTTAAATCAGGGTCTTTACGCGCGCTGGTCAGTCATTGCCCGGGCTGGCCATCGGCTTGGCACACTAGCTGCTATCCCCCTTGCTCAATACTCGCGGCCGGCTTTGGCCTGCATCGCCACCCTGATACCCACGCATTCGGAGTTACCCCATGTCGCGCACCTCTCTTTATCGTTCCGGCCAGGCCGGTCTTTCCCTGAAATTGCGCCAGCTGGCGCTGGCCGTCGGCAGCACTCTGGCGCTGGCTGGAGCGCATGCCCAGGAAGCGGTTTCCCAGGCCATTCCGGGTGTCGTCGCCGCCGGTGCAAAAATCGAGTTGATCAAGGACGGCTTCAAGGGCACCGAAGGCCCGGTCGCGCTGCCCGATGGCGGTTTTGCCTTTACCGAAACCCAGGCCAATCGCATCACGCGCATCGCTGCCGACGGCACGACTTCGACTTTCCTGGAAAACAGCAACGGCTCGAACGGCCTGGGCTTCAATGCCAAGGGCGAACTGATTTCTGTGCAGGTTGCCGATACCCGGGTCGGCGTGGTCTACCCGGCTGCCCAGGCGCGCACCCTGGCTGACAATTTCGACGGTCTGCCCTTCGGTCGGCCGAATGATCTGGTGGTGAACAAGCGCGGCGGCGTCTATTTCACCGATTCCGGCGTGAATGTCGCACCCAACCAGCCGGCGCCGACCAAGGTCTTCGCCAAGCCTGCCGTCTATTACATCAGCCCGGAAGGCGCGCTGCAGCGTCTGGCGGCCGATATCGAGCGGCCGAACGGCATCCAGTTGAGCCCGGATGAAAAGGTGCTCTACGTCGCCAATACCAACGGCGAGCACGTGCTGGCCTACGACATTGCGGCCGACGGCTCGGTTGGTGCCCGCCGCAATTTTGCCAAGCTGGCCGGCTGGAACAAGAACGACAGCGGGGTCTGGGCGAGTGGCGCCGACGGTCTGGCGGTTGACGAAAAGGGTCGCCTCTATGTCGCTTCCAATGTCGGCATTGAAGTGTTCAGTGCCGCCGGCGAAGCCCTGGGCCGCATCGCCCTGCCGAAGAAGCCGCAGAACCTGGCCTTCGCCGGGGCTGGCAAGAAGAATCTGTATGTCGTCGGCCGCGGTTCGGCCTACAAGATCGCGACGCAGACGGCGGGCTACGCCGGCCGTGCCAAGTAATCATCCAGACCGATAAAGGACAAATCCCCATGAGCCGACTGACCGCCAAGGATTTCCACCCGGAAGTCCTCAAATTGTTCGATAAATACGTGCATGGCCTGATTCCGCGCCGTGATTTCCTCAAGTCGGCCGGCAAGTTCGCGGTCGGTGCGGCGACCGCCGAAGGCCTGCTGCAGGCGCTCAGCCCGCGCTTCGCCGAGGCCCAGCAGGTGCGTGGCGACGATCCCCGCATCAAGGCGCGTTTTGTTGAAATTCCTTCACCGCAGGGCTACGGCACGCTGCGTGGCTACCTGGCGCAGCCGGCGCAGGCCAAAGGCAAGCTGCCGACGGTACTGGTCGTGCATGAAAACCGCGGCCTCAATCCGCACATCGAGGACATCGCCCGCCGCCTGGCGCTCGACGGCTTCATCGCCTTCGCACCGGATGCGCTGTTCCCGCTTGGCGGCTATCCCGGCGATGAAGACAAGGCGCGCGAACTGTTCCCCAAGCTCGACCAGACCAAGACGCGCGAGGATTTCATCGCCGCGGCCGGTTTCCTGAAAAAACTGCCGGAAGGCAACGGCAAGGTCGGTACCGTCGGCTTTTGCTACGGCGGCGGTGTCGTCAATTTCCTCGCCACCCGCCTGCCCGACTTGGCGGCCGGCGTGCCGTTCTACGGCAACCAGCCGCCGGTCGAGGAGGTCGCCAAGATCAAGGCGCCGCTGCTCATCCAGTACGCCGAGAACGACGAGCGCATCAATGCCGGCTGGCCGAAATACGAAGCCGCCCTGAAAGCCGCCGGAGTGCATTACGAAGCCTATATCTATCCGGGCGTCCAGCACGGCTTCAACAACGACACCACGCCGCGCTTCGATCAGGCTGCCGCCAAACTGGCCTGGCAGCGCACCGTCGCCTTCTTCAACCAGCATCTGCGCGCCTGAGGAGAATCCAGATGAGCCGTCAACGTGTATGGGATCTGCCGACCCGGCTGTTTCACTGGGCGCTGGCCGGCGGCATCGTCGCCGCCGTGGTCACCGGCAAGATCGGTGGCGACCTGATCGAATGGCATGGCCGCAGCGGCCTGTTCATTCTTGGCTTGGTCATCTTCCGCATCGTCTGGGGCTTCGTCGGTTCGCCGACCGCCCGCTTTGCCAATTTCATTCGTGGTCCGCGCGCCATCAAGGCCTACCTCAAGGGCGAGTGGCAGGGCATCGGCCATAACCCGCTCGGTGCGCTGGCCGTACTGGCGCTGCTGACGCTGACCGCCGCCCAGGTGTTCAGCGGCCTGTTTGCCAATGACGACATCACCTTCCAGGGGCCGCTCGCCGGCCTGCTCAGCAAGGAAGCCTCGGACCAGTCACGCGGCCTGCACTCGCTGGTCTTTTACGGCCTGCTCGGCATCGTCGGTCTGCACCTGGCGGCGATTGCCTTCTACACGCGGGTCAAGAAGGAAAGCCTGCTCAAACCGATGCTGACCGGCTGGAAAGCCAGTGATCCGGTACTGGCCAAGGCCGCGCCTGTCGAACATCACCACAGCCCGCTGCGTAGCGCCATCGCCTTTACCGTTGCCGCTCTGATCGCCAGCACCACCGTTTATGCCGCCAGCGGCGGCCTGCTGCCGGCCGAACCGCCACCCCCACCGGCCGCTGTTGCGGCGCCGGCCTGGTAATCAAATCCCCCATCAGCGGCAGCGCGTGTTGCGCTGCCCTTTTCAATACAGGAGCAACAATGAAGCATTCCATCAAACCCCTGGTCGCCGCCCTGGCTGTCGTCGTTTCCGCCAGCGCCCTGGCCCAGCAGGCCCCGAAACCGGAAACCCTGATCAAGTGGCGGCAGTCGGTGTACCAGGTCGTCGCCTGGAACAGCGCCCGCATCAAGGCCAATGTCGAAGGTACCTACAACAAGGAAGAAGTGATCCGCGCCGCCAACAGCACCGCGGCCATCGCCAGTTCCGGCCTCGGCGCCCTGTATGCGCCGGGCACCGAGCAGGGCAAGGGCTGGCATGACACCACCGTCAAGCCGGAACTGTTCACCGATGGCAAGCGCGTTGGCGAACTGGCCGGCAATTTCGTCAAGGAAGCCAACGAATTGGCCAAGGTCGCCGCCAGCGGCGATCAGGCTGCGGTCAAGGTCCAGTTCGGCAAGCTGCAGGGTACCTGCAAGGCTTGCCACGACGATTTCAAGAAGAAGGACTAAGTCGGGCTGGCGGCTTGATGCCGCCCGCTTGAAGCTGCCGTCCATGCTAAGCGTGACGGCAGCTTTTTTTGAATTCCGGCGCCATGCTGGATAAATATTTTGTGAGGCATGCCGATGAAACGCCTGCTATTTCTTGTGCACCGCTGGGCAGGGGTCGCCCTGGCCCTGTTCATGACCCTGTGGTTCTTTTCCGGGCTGGTCATCCTGCATTCCGTGCAGATGAACCAGAGCCGGCCGCAGCAACTGGCACATGCCGAGCCGCTGCAGGCCGAGGCCGGCTGGCTGAGCCTGGGTGAAGCCTGGGAACGCAGTGCCGCCGAGAGCAAGCAGGCCGCTGCTGCCGGTAAGCCAGCCAGTGCTGCACCCGCTGCCGAGGCTGGCAAGGCGCCGGCCAAAAGGGTTGACAACACGATTACCGAAGCCCGCCTGCTGCGCCATGCCGGGCAGCCGCAATGGCTGGTTGAGGATACCTCCGGCAAGCGCTTCGCGATTTCCGCCATCGACGGGCATGTGCAGGAAACCTCGGCCGAGACGGCCGGCCGGATCGCCGAGCAGTGGGTCAATGGCAACGAAGCTAGCGGCCTGGCGACGCCGGTCCATTTCCTGGAAACCATCGACAAGCCGATGATCGTCCGCAACCAGGATGCGCTGCGCCCCTTCCACCATTTTGCGGTCGATGACGGTGCGGGCAGCGAACTCTATATTTCGGCGAAGAGCGGCGATGTCGTGCATGCCTCGACAAGTGTCGAGCGCGGCCTGTACTGGGCCGGCAACTGGCTGCATTTCTTCCGTTTCCTCGATCTCACCGGCTGGAGCGAGTCGCGTGCCGAGATCCTGATGTGGTCGGTGATCGTCGCCTTCGTCGCCTGCCTGACCGGACTCATCGTCGGCTGGCTGCGCTGGCGGCCGGGCCTGTTCGGCAAGGCGACCTATGCCGAGGGCCGGGTTCACCCCTATCACGCTTTCTGGTTCCGCTGGCATTTCTGGGCCGGCCTGATCGGTGGCAGTTTTGCCTTCCTCTGGGCGCTCAGCGGCTTCGTCAACGGCAATACCTGGAAGCTGTTCACGCCGGCCACGCCGAGCCGCGAAGAGCTGGTCCGCTACTACGGCAACGGCCTGCCGGCGGCGGCCCGCGACTGGAAGCCGGTGGCGCTCGATGGCACGGCCGGGCACGCCGTCGAACTGAGCTGGCGCCGCCTCGGCGATCAGGCCGTGCTCCTGGCCTACGACCGCAATGGCCAGCGCCAGCCGGTGGCCGCTTCCGTCGAGAGCTTCGGCAGCGTCGCGCTGACCGATGCCGTGCAGCGCCTGGCCGGCGACAAGGTCAATGCCACCCATTCGCTGCTCAGCGAATACGACAGCTATTACTACCTGCGCCATGGCCGGGGTTCCTATGACCGGCCGTTGCCGGTGGTGCGCGTTGATCTCGACGACGAAGTTGGTACCCGTTTCTACCTCGATCCGCAGGATGGCCGCCTGCTGCTGCGCCAGGACAACAGCAGGCGCGCCTATCGCTGGCTGTTCAATGCCCTGCATTACTGGGATATCGGCTTCCTTTACGTGCGCCCGGCCTGGGATGCGTGGATGCTGCTGTGGATCGGCTTCGGCCTGGTGCTCAGCGTCAGTTCGCTGTTCATTGGCTGGAAGCGTCTGAAATTCACCTTCATGCCGAAGAACAAGAAGCGGGCTGCCCAGGTGGTGAATCCCGAGCCGGAGCTGGCGACGGAAAGTCAGGGGAGTTGAGGTGACGAGGCCCGGGTGACCGGGCCTGTTGCATGTGCGCCCGGCTCGGGCGCACTGCTTTTTATGCTACTCAATAATCGCGCCGATCCTTCCTAGGAGCGATTCCAGCGGCTTGTTGTCGCCATGGAAACTGGCGATCATCGCCGCATACATTTCCCCGTGGCTCACTTCGGCGAAGTCTATGAAGTAGCCAGCCTGTTCTGCCAGTTGCGAGCAGAAAGCACGCTGAACGCGGCCATTGCCCTCGCGGAATGGATGGGCGGCATTGATTTCGCTCAGGTAGTGGGCGAGTCGTTCGACGAAAGTTTCCGGTTTGAATCCGATCAGAAAATTTTCCCCGGAAATTTTGGCAAGCTCCTGACCGAGGTAGGCTTCGATCAATCCACAGTTGCCGAAGCGGCTGCTGCCTTTGCTGATGTCGACGGTACGCAGTTGTCCAGCCCAGTCGTACACATCCTGAAATAAATGACGGTGTATCGCTTTCAGGTGGGCGAGATCGAAATTTCCCTGAATCGGGTGCTCAATCAACTCCAGCAGGCGAATCGCCGTGGCATCGGCTTCGAATGCATCCAGCGCTGCCTGGTCGTGCAGATCCGCCTTGTTCTTCAGTATTTCAGAGTCAGGGAAGGTGTAGCTGTCAGACCCGTCGTACCGCGACATGGTGGCTCATTACATCGGCAAGCAGTTTGGCGGTGGTGGTTTCGCCGGCGAGATAGCTACGCAGTCCCTTGACGACGCTCGGGCTGGGGGTCAGTTGCTCGATGCGCAGCGAGGCGAGGACATTCGTGACGGCTTTTTGCCGCGTCGCCAACTTGCTGATTTTTTTCATCGCAGGTCCTCGTCATCTCATAATCGTCTGCTGATTTTACCATTCAGGACTGCTGTTCGGAGCACAGGATCGCACAGCCTGGGCGGCTATCCAGCCTGCCTTCCCCGGAAAATCCAAGCCTTGTTTTGCCCATAGCTGTTGCCAGAGCAGAAACTCGCAGCCTGAAATGTTGCGCAGGCAGCAGATGGCGCCTGCGGGGATAAATCAAGTCGTTGTATTTTCGACGG
Organism: Pseudomonadota bacterium; assembly: GCA_018261905.1. Lineage (GTDB taxonomy): Bacteria > Pseudomonadota > Gammaproteobacteria > Burkholderiales > Rhodocyclaceae > Azonexus. Next base: position 52,889 of record JAGTRU010000034.1, read on the forward strand.
TTTCGTTGTGGTTCGACTATTGCTTACGTCTTGGGCTTTGTCTTCGATGTCCGTGCGCCATGCCTGATGGGCGGTCACGGCTGCCAGATTGGTTTCATATGTGGATCGTCAATATCGCCCTGCGTCGCCCCTACACGTTCATCGTGGCGGCGCTGCTCATCCTGCTTTCCATGCCCTACGTCCTGCGCAACATGGCGACGGACATCTTTCCCGATATCGACATCCCGGTCGTCGCCATGCTCTGGGACTACAAGGGCATGAACGCCAAGGAAATGGCGGATCGCGTGACGAGCACGGTCGAGCGTTCGATGACCCTGATCGACGGCATCGAACATACCGAATCGCTGACCTTGCCCGGCGCCTCGGTGATCAAGGTGTTTTTCCAGCCGGGGACCGATATCCGCACAGCCATGGCCCAGGTGCTGTCGAGCAGCAATTCGGTATTCCGCTCGGTACCGGCCGGCACCATGCCGCCGCAGGTGATCCAGTATTCGGCCTCCGACCTGCCGCTGGTCCAGTTGGGTATCGCCAGCCAGACGGTGTCCTATGCCGAGGTCGGCGATCTGCTGAGCCTGTCGGTGCGGCCCATTCTGCAGGCCAAGAAGGGCGTTTCGCTGACCTATCCCTACGGTGCGGCGAGCCGCCAGGTGTCGGTTGATATCGACAATCCGGCGCTGCTCGCCCGCGGTCTGACTCCGGCCGACCTGGTCAGCGCCCTCGGCGCGCAGAACCTGATCCTGCCGACCGGCAGCATGAAACTCGGCGACAGCGAGTTCGACATCGCCCTGAACGGTGCCATTCCTTCGGTGGCGGCGCTTGGCGATATTCCGATCCGTACGGTCAATGGCAGCACCGTCTTCCTGCGCGATGTCGCCAATGTCCGCGACGGGGCCTCGCCGTTGGCGACGATAGCCCGCCAGAACGGCGAGGCCGGGGTGCTGGCCTCGATCTTCAAGGTCGGCCGGACGTCGACGCTGGAGGTCGTCGACCACGTCAAGGCATCGATGGCCAAGATCGCCGAGCAGTTTCCGCCGGGCATCGAACTGAAACTCATGTTCGACCAGTCGGTCTTCGTCAAGGCGGCGGTCAGCAATGTCGTGCACGAAGCGCTGATCGCCGCCGGCCTGACCGCCGCGATGATCCTGCTTTTTCTCGGCAACTGGCGCAGCACCTGCATCATCGCCGTGTCGATCCCGCTGTCCATCATGTGCTCGCTGATCGTGCTGTTCCTGATCGGCCAGACCATCAATTTGATGACCCTGGGCGGACTGGCTCTGGCGGTGGGCATCCTGGTCGACGATGCGACGGTCGAGATCGAGAACATCGAACGCCAGATGGCGCTGGGCAAGAACCCGCGCCAGGCCATTCTCGACGGCGCCGCGGAAATCGCCGTGCCGGCCTTCGTCTCCACCCTGTGCATCTGCATCGTCTTCGTCCCGATGTTCTTCCTGACCGGCGTCGCCCGCTCGCTGTTCGTGCCGCTGGCCGAGGCTGTGGTCTTTGCCATGCTGGCTTCCTACGCCTTGTCGCGCACCCTGGTGCCGACCCTGGTGATGTACATGATGGCCGGCCACCACGCCCGCCAGGCAGCGCCGGCCGGTAATGTCGTCGCCCATCACTTCAATCGCCTGCATCAGCGCTTCAATCATTATTTCGAGCTGCTGCGCGAGCATTATGTGATTCTGCTGGCCAGCGTGCTCAATCACGGCCGGCGCTTCGGCTTCGGTTTCTTCGCCTTTTGCGTGCTGTCGCTCGGCCTGGTGCCGCTACTCGGCCAGGATCTGTTCCCGGCGGTCGATACCGGTCAGCTCCGGTTGCATCTGCGGGCGCCCTCCGGGACCCGGCTGGAAGAAATGCCGCGCCTCGTCGATCAGGTCGAAACGGTGATCCGCCAGCGCATTCCGGCCGGCGAGCTGGGCGATATCCTGGACATCATCGGTGGCCCCTACAGCACCCGCAATACGCTGTTCGGCAATTCCGGCACGGTGGAAACCGCCGATACCGAGATCATGATTTCGCTGCGCCCCGGCCACCGGGCCAGCGCCGAATACATGAACGACCTGCGCAGCGAACTGGCCGGGCGTTTCCCTGGTGTGGAATTTTTCTTCCAGCCGGCCGACCAGGTCAGCCAGACCCTGAACTTCGGTACGCCGGCGCCAATCGATATCCAGTTCCTCGGTGGCAAGCCGGCCGAGATCAGGCCGCTCGCCGTCGAGTTCAACAGCCGTTTGCGGGAGATTCCCGGCATTGTCGATGCCCATATCTACCAGCGCTGGAACAAGCCGGCCCTGGCGCTCGAAATGGACCGCAGCCAGTTGCAGCAACTCGGCCTGTCGGCGCGCAACGTCGCCGAGAACCTGCTGATTTCGCTGTCCGGCAGCATGCAGACGACGCCGACCTTCTGGCTCAATCCGGCCAATGGCAACACCTACAACGTCGGCGTGAAAAGTCGGGAAATCGATATCGACAGCATCGATGCGCTGCTGCGGACGCCAGTTGGATCCGGTACCGCTGGCGGCGAGCCGCAGTTGCTCGGCAACCTGGTCAGTGTCAAACGTTCGGCGCAGGCGGCCATGGTCACCCATTACAACGTCAGCAACATGTTCAACATCTACGCCAATGTCGACGGCCGTGATCTCGGCGGGGTCAGCCGCGATATCGACCGCCTGGTCGAAGAGACGCGCGACAAGCTGCCGCGTGCCGCCGAACTGGTGGTACGCGGGCAGATTCAGACGCTGAATACGTCCTTCGTCGGCCTGGCGCTTGGGCTGGCCGTCGCCATCGTGCTCGTCTACCTGCTGGTCGTCGTCAATTTTCAGTCCTGGCTTGATCCGCTGATCATCATCAGCGCCTTGCCCGCCGCCCTGGCCGGCATCGCCTGGACGCTGTTCCTGTCGGGTACGACGCTCAGCGTCCCGGCCCTGACCGGGACCATCATGACCATGGGGGTGGCGACCGCCAACAGCATCCTGCTTGTTTCCTTCGCGCGCAGCCGGTTGGCCGACGGTGTGCCGCCTGTGACGGCGGCGCTCGAAGCCGGCGCGACGCGCCTGCGGCCGGTGCTGATGACCGCCTTCGCGATGATCGCCGGCATGTTGCCGATGGCGCTGGGCTGGGGCGAGGGCGGCGAACAGAACGCACCACTCGGCCGGGCGGTGATCGGCGGCCTGGCTTTCGCCACTTTCTCGACCCTGCTTTTTGTCCCTATCGTCTTTGCCAGCCTGCATCAGCGGCTGGAACGCACCGGCCTGCCACACAGTCCGGCCCATGCCTGAACCCCCCGACGGAAATCCCGCCATGAATGATCCGCAAATCCACCCCCTGGCCGTCAGTGCGAATCCGCACCACACACTGCGCTACGTTAGGCGCATCGGCACGGTCGGCCTGGCCTTGCTGCTGGTTGGCGGCGGCCTGCGCCTGGCCTTCAATTTTCAGGAGGCCCAGGCGCTACAGGAAAGGACTGAGAGCAGCCTGCCGTACACCGTCTCCATCGTCCATGCCAAGGCCGGCCAGCTCAAGCGCAGCGTCGAATTGCCGGCAACCCTGCGCGGCGGCAGCGAGACGACCATCTACGCGCGCAGCGCCGGCTATGTCTCGGCCTGGTACAAGACCATCGGCGAATCGGTGAAAAAGGGCGAATTGCTGGCCCGCATCGATGCCCCCGAGCAGGAGCAGGAACTTGCCCAGGCGCGCGCCGCCCGCGAACAGATCAAGGTGCGCCTGAGCCAGGCGCGGCAGACCTTCGAGCGCTGGGACGGCCTGCGCGCCATCGATGGCGTCTCGCAGCAGGATTTCGAGGACAAGCGCAGTGCCCGCGATCAGGCGGCGGCCGATTTCCTGGCCGCCGACGCCAACGTCAAGCGCCTCGAACAGCTCGAAGGCTTCCGCCGCATCGTCGCGCCCTTCGACGGCATCATCACCCGGCGCAGCATCGAGGTCGGCAACCTGATCAGTGCCGGCGGCAAGGAGCTTTTCGCCATCGCCCAGAACGACACCCTGCGCCTCAGCCTGTGGGTGCCGCAGGTCTATGCCGGCGAGGTCAGGGAAGGGCAGGAGGTCAGCATCAAGGTCAATGAACTGCCCGGCCAGAAAATCGCTGCCCGCATCGAGCATATCGCCGGTGCGCTCGACCCGGTCACCCGTTCGCGCCAGATCGACGTGGTGTTGCCCAATCCCGAACGCAAACTGCTGCCCGGCACCTTCGTCGAAGTCGGCATCAATCTGCAAAGCGGCGTCAAGGCCCTGGTGGTGCCAGCCAACACGGTGATCATCAGCCAGGAGGCGCCGCGCATCGCGACGGTGGACGGCGAAAACCGGCTGCTCTTCAAGAAGGTCAAGCTGGGCCGCGATCTTGGCCGGGAAATCGAGATTCTGGACGGCATAGCCGCCGAAGATGCGCTGGTCGCCAATCCGTCCAGTTCTCTGCTCGAAGGGGCTAAGGTGACACCTAGGGAATTGGCGAGTTTGGCGGTAGCCAGGAAGGCGGCAAACGGCCTCTAAGCTTCCACCCATCCGGCCGACAGTAACTCAGCCTGGGCGAGTACTGTCTTGACCGCTTCTTCTTGCAGGTCGGGCGGATAGCCATATTTGTTCAGAATGCGTTTTGCCATCACGCGAATCCTGGCCCCGCACCGAACCATGCCAGGGCGGCGTCTTCGACGATCGATTCGTTGAGGCTCATGGTTTCGGCGCCTTCTTTTTTTTAGGGCGGGGTAGCTGCTTCAACGTCTTTGCCGCCTTTTCAAAATCTTCATCCACACGCTGCGGCTGCGCGTCCAGCAGGGCGCGATAGCGGGCATATTCGAACTCGGCCTTGGTGCGCGCATCATCGGCGGAAATCTTGCCCGCGTGATCCAGGAGTTCGCGGCCGGAGATTTTTAGAAACTCATCGAGCTTGGTGACCCAGTCGCGCATCGTCATCGGCTTGCGCTCCAACGCCTGCAACTCCGCGTATTCGATGTAGAGGTTCACGATGCGGTTGAGCACCAGAAGTTCGTCCTCGGTCAGGTAGTTCTTGGCGATGGCGACATCGTCCTTGCGCACGATACCGCCGGGGCGGGTCGTCAGCAGCCCCATGTGCGGCTTAGTCGAATCGGCGCGCTCGTGGATGATCTCGGCCGCCGTGTGGCCGTGCGTCGCCCAGTGCATCTTGTTCTGCACGGCGGCAAAAAAGCGGTGGGACTGCTCGGCGTCCGGCGTGTAGTCCACACTCGTCGCGTAGATATCGAGCACCTTCTGATAGAAGCGCCGCTCCGACGAACGAATGTCGCGGATGCGCTCCAGCAGCTCGTCGAAGTAATCCTTCTGGCCCTTGCCCGGCGGATTCTTGAGCCGCTCGTCGTCCATGGCGAAGCCCTTCATCAGGTACTCGCCCAAGCGCGCCGTGGCCCACTGGCGGAACTGTGTGCCGCGCTGGCTGCGGACGCGAAAACCGACAGCGAGAATCGCCTCCAGCCGGTAATGGCGCAGCTTCCTGGTGACCTCACGCCCGCCTTCGGGACGAACTTGTAAGTAATCCTTACAAGTTGCCGCCTCGTCCAGTTCCCCCTCGGCAAAGATGGCTTTCAGATGCAGCGTCACATTTTGCGGTGTGGTCTGGAACAGGTCGGCAATCTGTGCCTGGGTCAGCCACAGCGTTTCATCGTCAAAGCGGCACTGAACGCGCGTCCGGCCATCCTCTGTCTGGTAAAGGATGAATTCGGATTTGGGCAAGGGTTCGTTGCTCATGGGGTTAGCCTCCTTTCGATGGGAGATACCGCTATTTTCAAAATGGAGACAACTGCCAGCGGCTTCTGGGGAATGGCCGGGTTCAGCCGTCGGATCGCCTCACGCAAGCGCCCAACCAGCACCACCTCACCAAACAAGTCCCACTCCGCCTCCGGTTCGCCGGGTACGTTTACTCATGGTTTTTATCTCCGTGGATGCTTCAGCCAGAATGGGAATTGTTGCTTGGGCTCTGGCGTGTGGCCAAAGGAGTGAGCGCCGGGTTGAACGGGTGGCGGAATTTTCGGCATCGTTGGCGGCCAGGGAAAATCCCGCTTGGGCGGATAAGGCCCGCCGGCAGGCACCGCGGCCGGATCAAAAGCCCCATCGTTGGCCGGGTTGGGATAGCCAGCCTCAAACGGCGACATTGCATCGGCACTTTCTCGCGCCCAGATCAGGCACGCCTGCTGCTCCGCAGTCAGTGCGCAGGGAGGAATACTCCGCCACCGCTGCTCGCACTCATTGATGAACGCCATCGTCACCTGATGCAGTCGCCACCACTCAGCCGCCTTCAGCAAATCTTCGTTTCGCATATGCTCCACCGCGTCAAGGCTGGCCGCATGCTGCTGCTTTTTTTCCTCTTGCTGCTGAATGTCATAGGCTTCCCACTGCTTACGCAGTCGTTCCGCAGTCTGCGCATGCTCTCTTTCCAAATCTGCGTAATGCTTGCAAATCGCCTGAACTACCTTGGCAAGGACTTCTTCAAGAGGCAACTTGTCGCTTTCCGTCCAGGTTTTCGGTCGAACGGCATGCCGTTCTGTGCTGATGAAAATGGAGAGTTTTCCGGAAGGTTCGGGGAATTGAGTTTGCCACCGCGCGGTCGGATGCCGTTTTTCCTGGGCCGTGGGTGCGCGCGTGACCATCACCGTAGCTTCTTCAATCGTCAGGTTCAGGCGGTCACGCCCCTTTTCAAAATGGGCTACGTCATATTTGCTGCGGGACTGGCAATAGCGAATCCCGCGCGCCTCCACGGCGGTGAGGATGACGTGCAGGGCCTTGACGGCAGGCTCAATCAACGCCTTTGAAACCGTTACACAGGGAACTGCGCGATTCTCAACCTTGAGCCGTTGATCCGTATCTGGAACGGCAGCGCGCAGCAAAGTCATCAACTCCATTGCCATCGGGTGCAATTGGAAGAGAGATGCTGGTACCTGCAACGTGCCAACGACCGGCGCATCCAGCGGTTCGTATTCGATAGGCTTGGGTTCGGCAGGCAACGCCTGCTTTATTGGCGTTTGCCCGGCAGCAACCTTGGCCCAATAGCCCACCGGTGGCTTGGGCACATTCAGTTTCTTGCAACGCTTGGCCAGCGCCACATCGGAGATGCCCAACTCTGCCGCAACCTGAGTCATCGGCGATGACCATATCCGCTCGTAGAGTTCTTCACGGCTCAGTTCCTTGTTATCGCTTGGGATCATGGATTGGCCTCTACTGATTGGCGACCGCCGCTACGTTTAACTCCCCACTTAGCAACTTCGGCAGCAGCGTGTCGCGCAGTTTGTCGGCGGTGAGCCAGAGTTTGGCTTCGAAGCCGAGATTGGCGGATGAGTCGCTTTTATTGGTTGGCGTTTTCGCCATCAGATTGCCTTTTTGCCGGAGAGTGCTTTTTCGGGCGTTTTGAACGCAATGTCCGGGGCATTTTACCCGAACTACGAAGCCATCTTTGCCGGCTGCGGCTGGAAATCGTGACGTGAACTTGCGTCGCGGGATGGCCTGGTCATCCCGCCCAAACCCGAGTCGATCAAGCGGCCAGTTCGAGTACGCCGGCTTTTCTGCTTGATAATTGATGCCGAATTTGCTCAGGTTCCTATGGTCATTATTTTTGGTTGGTCAGGAATTTATGACCATGGTTTTTGGCGAAGACCACGAGCAGCGGGTTACACATTAGTTACCTGTCGTTCTCTCTGCTAGGTCTCTAGCGGTCGCTACGGCTGGTCATGGTCGACTTCAGCCATCAGGCAAGCCAACCAACGCTAAATCCCCGCTGGCAGCTTGGTTGCCATCATCTTCTTCCTGTCGATCCTGCGCCCGTCGACGATGAAGGTTCCGTCGCCAACCGCGTGCACCATGCGCTTCTCCTGGCGGGCGGTGTCGAGGTAGGCGGCAACCGCCTTCAGTACCACAATGTTGTGCTTTTCGACGATGTCGATGACCGTGCACTCGATGTTGGCCAGGCACTCCTCGATCAAGGGCGGCCTGACGAGCCTGGCCGGCACCGGGGTGAGCCTGAACCTGGCAAATTTGTCGGTGTCCGCCCCGGAGCAGGTGCCGATGCCTACCACCGTGTCCAGCAGGTCGACGGTGGGAATGGCGATGACGCACTCGCGGTTCTTGCGCAACGCTTTGAAGGAGTGATTCCACTCGCCCGTGGTGATGGCAAACACCGGCGTGAAATCCATCACCATGGTCCAGGAGATGGTCATGATGTTGTCTTTGGTTCCGTCATGGGTTGTCACCAGCACCACCGGCCCCGACTCCATCAGGGTAAAAGCCTTGCTCAGTTGCAACGGTTCCATGCGAGCACCTCAGAGGGTCATGCCAAGCGCGTGCTCCATCTTAACTGCGAACCTCGACGGGTAGGGCGGCGGTAGTTCTCTGGCCTGGTCATTCCGGCCGAGTGCCAGGCTGGCGGGTTCAAGCCGCCAGTTCGAGGATGCCGGCTTTTCTTTCCTCACGATTGATGCCGAATTCCGCCAGGATGTCTTCCTTGATCCGGACGAATTCCAGGTCGCTGCGCTGGCGCGGGCGGGCCAGCGGCACCGGGACGATGCGGCGGATGCGGCCGGGGCGGGGTTCCATGACGACGACGCGGTCGCCGAGGTAGACGGCTTCCTCGACGTCGTGGGTGACCAGGATCATGGTGATGCCTTCGGTTTGCCAGATGTGCTGCAGTTCGTTTTGCAGCTTGTACTTGGTCATCGCGTCGAGGGCGCCGAAGGGTTCATCGAGGAGCAGGATTTCCGGGCGATTGACCAGGCCACGGGCGATTGCGACACGTTGCGACATGCCGCCGGAGAGTTGGTGGGGGTGGGCTTTCTCGAAGCCGGCCAGGCCGACCAGTTCGATGTGTTCCTGGATCGAGCGCTTCTTTTCCTGATCGGAAAGCGTCGAGTTTTCGAGCGCAAGGCCGATGTTCTGTTCGACCGTCAGCCATGGAAACAGGCGGTGTTCCTGGAAGACGATACCGCGCTCCAGGCTGGTGCCGGAAACGGGCTTGCCGTCGAGCAGGATTTCGCCCTGGTAGTCGGCTTCCAGGCCAATGATCAGGCGCAGCAGCGTCGATTTTCCGCAGCCGCTGGTGCCGACGATGCTGACGAATTCGCCGGGGGCGATGGAGAGGGAAACATTTTCCAGGATCTCCAGCGTTTCACCTTTGACCGTGTATTGCTTGTTCAGTTGGTTGATGCTGAGGGTGCCGGCGTGTGCCATGGGTAATCTCCAAATAGTCCGGGAAGAGGAATGTGGCCTGGCTCAGTGCTGAGCACCACGCCAGTGCAGGAGCCGGGACTCGGCCCGGGTCGCCAGTTCGTTCATCGCCATGCCGACCAGGCCGATGATCAGCATGCCGAAAATGATCAGGTCGACATGGAAACTGGCCCGGCCACGGATGACCGTCAGGCCGATGCCTTCGCCGATGCCGATGAGCAGGAACTCGCCGCCGATGGTGGCGAGCCAGGCGTAGATCAGGCCGAGGTGCAGGCCAGAGAGGATTTGCGGCGAGGCGGCCGGAAGGATCAGCCGGGTCAGCGATTGCCAGCGGGTGAAACGATAGACCCGGGCGACTTCTAGCTGGCTTTTGGGGATGCCGCGCACGCCTTCGAGGGTGCCGAGCGCTACCGGGTATAGGGTGGAAAAGGCGATGAAGACGATCTTCGCCAGGTCGTCGCGGCCGAAGAAGGCTGAGAGCAGTGGGATCCAGGCGAACAGGGAAATATGCTTGAGGGTGTGGAAGGTCGGCCCGAAAACGGCGTTGGCCAGGCGTGAGGCGCCGAGCAGGACGCCGATCGTCACGCCGGCCAGCGCACCGACGAGAAAGCCGCTGACGTCGCGTTGCAGGCTGGCGCCCAGACCGCTGAGTAACTGGCCGCTGGATAACCATTTCCAGCCGACGGCCAGAACTTCACTGGGCGGCACGATGATGCGCGTATCGACCCAGTGCAGGGCCGTGACGCTTTGCCAGACGATGAGAAAAAGCACTGGCAGGACCAGGCCGCGCGGATCAACGGGCAGGGATTGCAGCGTTTGCTTGAGGTTCATGGCTTCAATATCCTTTCGGTGCCCATTTGCTGAAATGGCGTTCGAGTTGGGTCAGGGCGAGGTCGAAGAGCAGGCCGACGGCGCCGATGACCGCCATGCAGACCATCACCACATCGAGCTGCATGAGGTTGCGGGAATAGACCAGCAGGTAGCCGAGTCCTTCGCTGGAGGCCAGCAACTCGACGAAGACCAGGGCCAGCCAGGCTTGCATGGCGCCCTGGCGGACGCCGCCCAGAATGGCCGGCAGGGCGGCCGGCAGGGCAATGTGCCAGAGCGTCTGGCGGAAGCTGAAACGGTAGATGCGGCCGACCTCCATCAGCTTGTTCGGGACATTCTCGATGCCCTTGTAGGTGGCTACGGCGAAGGGCACGATGACGGCGACGGTGATCGTGGAAATCTTCAGCGCCTCGTCGATGCCGAAAAAGATGATCATCAGCGGCGACCAGGCGATCACCGGAAATTGCGAGAAGAGCGAGAAGCTCGGATAGAGATATGCCTTGGCCGTGCGCGACAGGCCCATGGCGAAACCGATGGCGAGGCCCAGCGTGCCGCCGATCAGCAGGCTCCAGGCGACGCGTTGCAGGCTGGCCAGCAGATGGCCCTTGAGTTCGCCGGTACCCAGCATGTCGAGCAGGGTTTCCCAGACGAAGGCCGGTTCGGGCAGGATCTGCGGCGGCAGCCAGACCCTTTCGGTGGCCGTCTGCCACAGGAAGAGCAGGAATAGCGGGAAAGCCAGGCCATAGGCCAGCCGTTTGAGAAGGGGCGTCAGGCCGCGGCAATCCGGCAGGTGCAGCCGGGGCAGGGCGGAGCCCAGCGGTTCGAGGACCTGGGCGTTGTCCAAACTCTGTATCGCATTCATGTCTTGTTCCCCTCTTCAAATCGGTTCCGGGATTCATCTGCTCGGGAAACCGAAAACCCGTATCCGTCAGGCGGATGCGGGGTCGGTATCGGTTGGTGATGGCTACGCAGCGCTGCTTATTTCGCAGCCCCCGCCTTCTTGCGCTTGGCTTCGGCGTCGAACTCGTCCCAGTAGCCTTCGAGCTTTTGCTCCTTGAGGGCCTGGTTCAGATACTTCGGTTCGACCCAGCCGGCCAGTTGGACTTCGCGACGCGTGAAACGGAACTGCTTGGCTTCGGCGACGGACTTGGCCAGGCTGCTGACGTAATACTCGTCGAGTAGCGGGTTCAGACGGTCACGCATCTGGTCGCCCTTGAAATCTTCCTTGTAGTCGGAATAGGGCGTGCCGGTCTTGGCCCACAGGCGATATTGCTCTTCGCGGTTCTTTTCTTCCGAAGCCCAGGCAGCGGTGCGGACCAGCGCATTGACGACGCGCTGCACGATATGCGGGTACTGGGTTTCGAACTCCTCGGCGACCCAGATCTGCGACGGGGCGTTAACCTTGGGATCGTCGATCTTGTAGATGCGCCGCACCAGGCCGCGGCTGACCAGGTCGGTCGACGAGGTGATGTAGGCGTCGACGTCGCCGGTGGACAGGGCCGCCTTGGCCGAGTCGTCATTCATGTCGATGACCTTGAGGTCGCTTTCCTTTAGACCGAATTTCTCGAGCACGCGGTTCAGGCGCAGTTGCCCGGCCGTGCCCTTCTGGACGGCAAATTTCTTGCCCTTCAGATCGTCGATGGTTTTGATCGGCGAGGCGGTGGGAACGACGATGTAGTTCCGGCTGAACTGGCTGCCCTTCATGATGATGCGGGTACGCAGGCCGTTCGAACGGGCGACGGTGAGCGGCAAGTCGCCCTGGGTGGCGAAATCGATTTTTTTCAGGGCCAGTGCCTCGTTGGTGGCCGGGCCGGCGCCGACGAAGAAGGTCCAGCTGACCTTGATGCCGTCTTTCTCGAATTCCTTCTCGATTTCGCCCTTCTGGTGGGCGGTGGCGAGAAAACTGCCGCCGGAAGCCGGCTTGCCGCCGGTGCCGGCGCCGGAGAAGGCGAGGCGGATGATTTTGGGGTTTTCCTGGGCGAAGCTGCTCAGGGGAAGGCCCAGGCTGAACAGGGTGGCTGCGGCAAGGGAGACGATTTTTTTCATTTTCAACTTTCGCGAATCATGAGCGGCTTAGAAGCCGTACTGGAACAGGGCGGTCAGGTCATCGATGGCCGACTTGTTCTGGTTGGGGTAAGAGGTATGGGTCAGGCCGATCTGGAACTTGGTGGTCTGGGCAAAGAACAGGTTGTAGCCGATGGTTTGTTTGAGAATTTCGTTCTTGGCGATATGGGTATCCGGGTCCCAATGGTCGTAGCGGTAATAGACCTGTGAGGTGCTCGGCCAGAAATCGTCGAACTTGCCGACCCGGTTGAGGTTCTTCGACCACTGGGCGATATCGCCGAAGTTGAAGAAAGCGGTCAGGACCTGCCCCCGGCTGCTGATCCGTTTGGTCGTGGGGTCGGTCGTCGTTCCCGGGGTGAGCAGGGCATCGTCGGAACCCTCCGCCCGCTCGTAGGTCAGGCCGAAGGGGTTGTGGTTGTAGGAAATATCGAAGCCGGTCCGGTTGCTCCTGGCGGTATCCGCGAGGACTGGCCAGGGTGAGGTCGTGCTGTTCAGGTTTTTCGAACCGGCGTAGTAGGAGGCGCCGATCTTCAGTTCGCGGAACAGGCTGTTGTAATCGACCGGCAGCGTGAAGGTCAGGCGACCCAGGTAGTCCTTGCGGGAATTGTTGTCGCTGGTGTTGGCGCCGTTGCCATTGACAATGCCGAAGGCGTATTCGACCAGCGGCGCGCGGTAGTTGAAGCCGTAATCGACGGTCGGTTCGATGTCGCCGCGGAAAATCAGGCCGATCTGGCGCTGCCCGATATTGTTGAGGGCGCTGGTCCCGAGAAACTGGGCGGTGGCGACGGTCGGCTTCAGTTCGTCCGAGACCTGGGCTTCCAGGCCGAAGGGGATTTTTTGCTGGCCGAAGGCGACTGTCAGTTTCTCGTTTTCGAGGCCACCGTTGGTCTTGAACAGCGAGTATTGCAAATAGACATCGGTCAGCCGGACAACGCTGTCGCCCTGGGCCGGAGAATTTGTGCTGGCCGCACTGTTGGAGAATTTCGGAGCGCTGAAGGCCAGGCCCAGCTTGTAGTCGAGGTTGCGCCCGTCGTTGTAATCCCGATACAGGTTGCCGGCAAAGCTCAGCGAGGCGCCGACGCCGAAGGAGTTTTCGGCCGGTGTACCCTGCGGCCGGTTCGAACTGGCGACGGATGGGCTGGTGGATGAGGTGTAACTGCCGGTCAGCGTTCCGCCGATGGTCAGGCCGCGGGTGGTCAGCGCCGTGCTGTATTCCCGGTTGCGCGCTGAGTCGTATTTGTAATCCTCCAGCGCCGAGCGCAGGCCGTCGATGTCGGCCGAGGTCGCTACTTCGGCTCCCTCCGGAATGGCTTCCCGGGTTTTGGCGAGGCTTTCCGATTGTTCCTGTACCTGTTTCTGCAAAGCGTCGACGGTGGCGCGCAGGGTCTGCAACTGCTTCAACAATTCTTCCGTGCTCGGGGCGGCGGCCTGGGCGTTGCTGGCCAGGGCGAGCAGGGCCAGGCTGATCGAGCTGACGATTTTTTTTCTTGCGATGTGCTTCACGTAGATAACTCCCTCTATTCAAATATGGACTACCCGTCCTTTGGTTTCCGATAACTGCATGCCGCTGGGGGCTGGGTCATCCATTTCGCTGCGGGGGACTTAAAGCATGATGCGGGCCATGTTGTAAGTTGTTGATTAATTGTTTTTTAATGCTTTATTGCTGCCCCGGGCTCAGCACTCTGAGCGAGTTGCTGTTGCGCTGGCAGCAGCCGCGACTGCTGTGCCCGGCATGCTTTCGGGAATGGCGTCGGCGGCGCTGCGGCCCCTTTTGTCATGGGCTGTTGTTGGGCCAACAGTTCGGAGCGCCGGGTGTTGTCGGCTCAACATCCGTTTCTTGATGAAAGCTCGTTGGCATACCGGAAAAATGCCAACCGTGTTTTGTGCCGTTTTTATAAATACCTTTGTATTCAATTGCCTGTATTTGTTATTTGGCCCGTTGTCGGGTAAATAAATGCCGGTGGCACGATGGCTGCTATTACCTCCCCGTCTGTTTTGCAAACTTCTCTTGAAACAAGGGGCTGGTAATGAAAAAGAAAACGTATTTAGCCGTACTGGTGGCGCTCTCGGCTGTCGCGGCCAATGCCGCCGACGAGAAGCCGGCGGCCAAGTGGTCGCCGTATGTCGCCGTGGCTGCTCCCGCAGTGCCGGTGGTCGTGCAGAAATCCTGGGTGCGCAAGCCGATTGATGCCTTCATCCTGGCCCAACTGGAGTCCAAGGGCCTGAAGCCGTCGCCGGAAACCGATCGCGCCACCTTCATTCGCCGGGCGACGCTTGATGCCTGGGGGCTGCTGCCGACGCCGGAGGAGGTCAAGGCCTTCGTCAATGACAAGTCGCCGGACGCCTACGAGAAGCTGGTTGATCGCCTGCTCGCCTCGCATCACTTCGGCGAGCGTCAGGCCCGCCGCTGGCTGGATCTGGCGCGTTATGCCGACAGCTCGGGTTTCCAGAACGACAATACCCGGCCGAACAACTGGCGCTATCGCGATTACGTGATCACCGCCTTCAACCAGGACAAGCCCTTCGATCGCTTCATCAAGGAGCAGGTAGCGGGCGACGAACTGTACCCGGACAGCCAGGAGGCGAAGATCGCCACCGGCTTCCTGGCCGGTTACCCGGATAACGCCAATTCGCGCGACCTGGTGCAGCGCAAGTACCAGATTGCCACCGACATCACCGACACCATTGGCGAGACCTTCCTGGCCTCGACCACCGGTTGCGCCCGTTGCCACAACCACAAGACGGACAAGCTGAGCCAGAAGGATTACTTCCAGCTGCAGGCCTTCTTTGCCAATACCTCGTTCGACCAGTCGTCACCGCTCGTCAAGGGCACCGAGTCTGCCTGGGACAAGAAGTTTGCCGAACAGCAGGCCAAGTATCGCGCGGCAACCAAGGAGATTCGCGACCAGCAGCGCGCCATCGACGACAAGTATCGCGAAGCCGCAGTCAAGTATCAGAAGGAACGTTATCTGACCGATAGCCGCGAATCGATCTTCAAGCCGGAAAAGGACTGGAATCCGCTCGACCGCTGGGTCAATTTCCGGCACAAGACCGTGGCCGGCGCCGATGGCGGTGTTGCCGGCTATCTGCGCGAAGCCAGCAAGGAAGGTCACCCGCAATATAGTGCGGACAAGCCGGAGGCCTGGAAGGAATACCAGAAGCTTCAGGCAGAGCTGCGCAAGTTTGACGATCAGCGTCCGCTGAGCGGTTCGACCAATATCACCACGGCGACCGAGCTGGGGCATGCCGATGCACCGCCGACTTTCGTGCGCTTCGGCGGTATCCACGAACGGCCGCTTGAGGAAGTCCAGCCGGTCATCCCGGCGCTGTGGGGTGGCGACAAGGTGGAAATCAAGCCGACCGCAACTTCGTCGGGGCGTCGCACGGCCCTGGCCAGCTGGTTGTCGAGCGCCAACAACCCGCTGACCGCCCGTGTTTACGTCAATCGTGTCTGGGCCCAGCTGTTCGACAAGGGCATCGTGCCGACCCCGGCCGACTTCGGTCGGGCCGGCGAAAAGCCGACCAACCCGGAACTGCTCGATTACCTGGCCGACAATTTCGTCAAGAACGGCTGGAGCGTCAAGAAGCTGCAACGTGACATCCTGCTGTCCAGCGTCTATCGCCAATCTTCTGCCGAGCGTGCAGATGTTGCCAAGGCCGATCCGCAGAACAAGCTGCTCGCCGTCTATCCGCGCAAGCGTCTGGAAGCCGAGGAAATCCGCGATGCGCTGCTTTACGCTTCGGGCGAGCTGAACGACAAGGTCGGTGGCCCGGCCGTCTTCCCGCCGATCAACAAGGCCCTGGTCACCGGTGCCGCCGATTTCGACGGTAACCGGGCATGGGTGGTGTCGAAGGACAAGGAAGACTGGAATCGCCGCAGCATTTACATCTTCAGCCGCCGCAGCCTGCCGTATCCGCTGCTTTCCAACTTCGATCCGGCCAATCCGTCGCAAGCCCACCACAAGCGTGACGTGACGACGACGCCGCTGCAGGCCCTGACCCTGTTCAACAGCGATATCACGGTCAATTGGTCGCAAGCCCTGGCCGGTCGGGTCATCAACGAAGCCGGCAAGGACGAGAACGCCCAGATCAGCCGCCTCTACCAGATCCTCTTCTCGCGTGAGCCGAGCAAGGCCGAAAGCGCCGCGCTGAAGGCCTTCCTGGTCAAGGAAGAAGCTGCCGTGCAGCAGAAGGTGGTCAATGGCAAATTCGAAGTGGCCGTGCCGGTTGGCGTCAAGGATCCGAAGCTGGTGAACCCGGTGCATGGTGCCGCCTTCGTCGATCTGGTGCATACCGTCGCCAACTCCAACGACTTCGCTTACCGCTTTTAAGTATTCAATATTCAAGGAACAAAGACATGAGTAACAATCGTCGCGATTTTCTGATCAAGTCCGGCCTCGGCCTGGGGGGCGCTGCTGCCAGCACCTTCATCCCCGGCATCGGCTTCATCAATGCCGCTTCGGCGGCCGAACTGGCCGATCCGCTGGCCCCCAAAAAGCCGCATTTCGAGGGTAAGGTCAAGTCGGTCATCTGGTTGCACCAGAACGGCGCGCCTTCGACGCTCGACCTGTACGACTACAAGCCCGAGCTGATCAAGCTGGCCGGCCAGCCGACCCCGGCCTCCTTCATGAAGGGCATCAAGACCAGTACGCAGGGCGGTGTCGGCAAACTGTTTGCCTCCGACAAGCGGACCTGGAAACAGTACGGCGAGAGCGGTGCCTGGTTCTCCAACCTGCTGCCCAACCTGGCGCAGCACGCCGACAAGCTGGCCTTCATCAAGTCCAGCGTGACGGTCGGTGCGACCCACGACATTTCCATCCTCAAGCTCAACACCGGCGACGTCAATCCTGGCCGTCCGTCCCTGGGCGCCTGGGTGAATTTCGCCCTGGGCTCGATGAATCCGGATCTGCCGTCCTACGTCGTGCTCTACAACGGCGACCGCGAGCCGAGCGCCGGTTCGGTGAACTGGAGCTCCGGCTTCCTGCCCGCCGTCTATCAGGGCACGCCTTTCCGTCCCGGTGATTCGCCGATCCTCTACCTCGAACGCCCGGAATTGCGTTCGGCTGCCCAGCAGCGCGGCTCGCTCGACCTGCTCAAAACGCTGAACAACATCGGTGCCGATCGTCGTCCGAGCGACACCGAACTGCGCGCCCGCCTGGAATCCTACGAACTGGCCGACCGCATGCAGCGCGCCGCCCCGGAAGCCGTCGATCTGGACAAGGAATCGGATGCCACCAAGAAACTCTACGGCCTCGACGACAAGACCAGCGAAAGCTACGGCAAGGTGCTGCTGCGGGCTCGCCGCCTGGTCGAACGCGGTGTGCGTTTCGTGCATGTCGTCTCCGGCCACCCGGAAAACATTTCCGATGCCGAGCGCCGCAGCTGGGATGCCCACAGCGATCTGGAAGGCAACCACGGCACCCAGGCCCGCATGGTGGACAAGCCGATCGCAGGCCTGCTCGCCGACCTCAAGTCGCGCGGTCTGCTGGAATCGACGCTGGTGGTGTGGACCTCCGAATTTGGCCGCACCTCCTGGGGCGAAAGCGGTACCGGCCGTGACCACAATCCCTGGGGCTACACCCAGTGGATGGCCGGCGCCGGTGTCAAGGCGGGCTACACCCACGGCGCGACCGACGACATCGGCCTGCAGGTGGCGGACAAGGACACGGCGGTCGATACCTATGACCTGCATGCCACCGTGCTGCACCTGCTCGGCCTCGATCACCTGAAGACGACTTTCCTGAACAACGGTCGTTCCGAACGGCCGACCGTGGTGTACGGCAAGGTGGTCAAGGAGTTGCTCGCCTGAGCCGGGGCACCATCAGGCAGCCCGGGAGCCGTTGGCTTCCCGGGCTGTTTTGCCGCCCGGCCGAGCAGCAAGAAGCCATCAAATATTTTCCAATACCCATGCATACATCAAGAACACTTCTCCTGCTGGCGGCCCTTTTTGCCGGTAGTGTCTTCGCCGCCCAGAGCACGATCGACGACGACTTCATGCGTACCGTCGAGGATACCCACAAGAGCCTGACCGGCAATGTCGGGATCAGCAACGCGCCGGGCAGCATCGCCGATGCCCGTGAACTGGCCGTCATGTTTGCGCAGATCGAGGCTTTCTACGTCGACAAAGGCGATGCGCCGGATGCGGTGACCCTCTCCCGGCAAAGTCGTGAACTCAGCGATGCCATCGTCAAATCGGCTGGCCGCCAGGATTTCGAGACGGCCAACCTGAAAACCACCGAATTGTCGCGGGCCTGCAAGTCCTGCCATAACTTTTACAAGAAGTCATGAATGGGACACCTGGCGCGAGCGCTTGTCGGCGGGTTTTTCGCCTTGTGTGTCGGGTGGCCGGCGCAGGCCGAGAGCGGCAAGGCGGGGGGGCTGGCGCCCGCCGCTGCGCCATGGCCGAAAGGTAACGCGCTGGCCGGCAAGGCCAAGGCCGAGGACGAACGTTGCGTCGAGTGCCACGGGCACGACGGCAACGCCAACGATATCGAGGACGGGGTCGGCAATATCGGCAAGTTCCCGCGCCTGGCCGGGCAACAGGTCGGCTACATCATCAAGCAGTTCGCCGAATTCCGCTCCGGGAAACGCAGCAACGACACCATGGCAATCATGGCGAAAACCGTTGCCGATGCCGATCTGGCCGATATCGCCGCCTATTTCGCCAGCCAGAAGCTGGTCGCCGGCGATCGCCGGGAAGCCGATCCGCTCGGCCGGAATCTCTTTCTGAACGGCGATGCGGGGCGGGGAATTCTGCCTTGCGCTGGCTGTCATACGCCAGCCCAGCCGGAATATCCGCGCCTGGCCGGGCAGCATCGACGTTACCTGCAAAAGCAGTTGATCGAGTGGCGGGCCGGCGAACGTCGCAATAGCCCGGGCGGCATCATGAATGCCGTGGCGCAAGGGCTGACGGATAGGGAAATCGATGCGCTGGCCGACTACGTTTCCAGTCTGCAATGAGCTTTCGGTCCCTGCGCCGTGGCGCGTATTTTTGAATGATTTTATTTCGGGACAAGACATGAAACGACTTCTCATCGCCGGCCTGTGGGCCGCTTGCATTGCCCTGCCGGCCCAGGCTGCCCTGAATGCCGGCAGCGTCGCGCCGGATTTCCAGACCCGGGCTTCGCTGGCCGGCAAGGACTTCCCGTTTTCGCTGAAGGAAGCCTTGAAGAAAGGTCCGGTCGTTGTCTATTTCTACCCCGCGGCCTATACCCGCGGGTGCAATATCCAGGCCCATACCTTTGCCGAAAGCATTGACCGCTTTACCGCGGCCGGCGCCTCCGTGGTCGGCGTTTCGCTGGACAGCATCGGCCGCCTCAACAAATTCTCGGCCGATCCCGACTATTGCGCCGGTAAGCTGATCGTCGCTGCCGATGCCGGCGGGCAGATCGCCAAGTCCTACGAACTGAAAGTGTCGGGCGCGCTGCCCGGGATCAAGGACAGCAAGGGCGAGGAGATCGACCATGGTTTCGCCGAACGGACGACCTTCGTCGTCACCCCGGACGGCAAGATCGCTGCCACCATTGGCGGCGTGACGCCGACGGCCAATGTCGAAAAAGCGCTGGAAGTCGTGCAGAAATTGAAAGCGGACTCCCGTCCGGCGCCTTAAGACCCGGGTGGGCCGGGGCCGACGGTGCGGCCCCGGCGTCACCGGCTACTTGACCCCGATGGCGGCCTTGAGGTCGGCCAGTTTGACCAGGCGGCCGTGCAGCGGAGCGATCTGGTCGACGTCCAGTTTGAGTTTCTGGATGGTGTCGTAGAGATTGACGCTGTACGGATTCGGCGAAGCGGGCAGGGGGGCGCCGGCGGCGCTCGGCGTGAAGGCGTCGGCTTCGATGAGGATTTTCTCGGCCGGCAGGTAGATCAGCGCGAAGCCGTCGTTATGGCCGCTACCGTCGAGCGCATGCAGTTCGATCCGGCGCGCGCCGTCGCTGAGCACATGCTTGTCGCCGAAGGTTTCGAATTTCGCCGCCTTCTTCGAACTGGCCAGACGGTCCGGGTTGATGCCGTGTGGCGCCGCCCAGGCTTTCTTGTAGTAGGCCGCGTTCAGTTTGTGGGTGACGATGGTCGAACCGGCATCGACGAAGGTGCGCAGGCCGCCCGCGTGGTCGAAGTGGAAATGCGAATTGACCAGATACTTGATCGGCTTGCCCGGGATGATTTCCTGGATCTTCTCGATCAGGGCCAGCGAACGGGCTTCGTTGAGCGGCGCCTCGACCAGCACGACATGATCGCGTTGCTCGATGGCGACACTGTGGTGCGTGCCGCCGGTCAGGTAATAGACGCCGTCGGCCAGCTTGTCGACCTTGACGGTGATGGCGGTCGGCGCGGCCTGGGCAACGCTGTCGGGAACGGCGATGGCGACCTCGGGGTTGGCCTTGACGTCGTTCACCTGGAGGGCGAGTACCGGGTGGCCGCCTTGTTCGCGGACGATCCGGCTCGGGAAGTGAACCCCCTTGAAATCCCGGTAGTCGGAGAATTTCGTGTCGACCAGGGTGTCGCCGAGGACTGGCGAGTCGATCCAGGTCTGCACCCGTACAACCTCGTTCCGGGCGTTGATGGTGCCGACGACGCGGTATTTGCCGGCCACCGTGAAGCTCACTTCGAGGCCGTCCTTGGCCGCTTTGCTGCTGGCGTTATTGGCCTGTGCCGCCTTGATGAAGCCATGCGGCGTAGCCCAGATTTCGGCCCGCCGTTCTTCGAAAGCGGCGGGCTGCGGCGTCGGGCTTTGCGGCGCGCTGTCGACCGGCAGGTTCCAGGCGAACCGACCGCTGACGTACTGCTTGAGCCATTGCGTGGTCGGGGCCGGGCGGCGGCGTTGCGGGTCGTCGGCCTGTAGGCGGGTGATCTGTACCTGGGCGCTGGATGTGTCGTAATTGATGTCGGCTACATACTTGCTGACGTCGAATTGCGGCCAGGGTAGTACGGCACTCGGCGCCTGGCCGAACTGATACCAATGGCCGCGGCCGGTGAACTCGATGCTCCGGGTGCCGCTCACCGCAAGGGCGGTCGCGGCCTCCTGCAACGATGCGGCGTGGGCCGGGCCGGCGGATATGATCAGGGCGGCGCTCAGACCAAGAACGGGAAACTTATCTCGACGCATGAAACCTCCAAAACGGTGCTGCAGTTTAGACAGATGGAGTGATCCAAACGGCAATATCCGTACCAGGCGGCAGGAGCCGGCTGTTGGGGCGGTGCGGGTGATCTAGCGGATTGAATTTGAAGGCTTATTGGATATTTGGCGAGCCGCCCGGCAGGCCGGGGCGCGGGCCTGGGCTGCTGCTTGCCGGGCAGTGGCTGCTGGTCGGCCAACAGCCCGTCGTCGCCGCCCTGGGAGGCGGCGGGGACGGCGGTTGGGTCTAGTCCCGGAGCGGTACGCTGCGGCCAGCCCGGGTTGCCAGTTGCGGCGCGCTTTTGAAAAGAGCGACCTGGTCGCTGAGGATATGGGCGGCTTCGTCGAGCAGGGCATCCTTGGCGTTCTTTCTTTCTGCGGCCGCCGCCAGATCGTTGCTCAGCGAACGTTCCTCGGCTTGCAGGCCATCATCGTGGAGGATCGAGCCCTTGTCCTTGCCGCCCTCCGGGCCGGTGTTTTTGGCATTGCTCAGCGCCTTGCGGGCGCTCTGCCGAGCTTCCTGGATAGTTCGTTCCCGACGGCGTTCCGCTTCGTTCAGCGAGATCAGGTTTTTCTTGCGGAGTTCGTTGATTTCCGCGATGTCCTCCTGCTGGAACTGGAACAACTTGTCGTTCTTCAGCCGGTCTTCGTGGCGACTGCGCAGTAGCGGCAACTGATCGTCGAGCTTGCTGACCGGGGTGTAGTCGGCGGCGGCGATCTGAATCCAGGGCAGGGCATTGTCGAAACCCGATTCGCCCTGGTTTTCCGCATCGACTTCGCCGGGGAAGCCGATGTCCGGCGTCACGCCGCGCAGTTGGGTGGTGCCGCCGTTGATCCGGAAAAACTGGGCGACGGTCATTTTCAGTTCGCCAAAGCGCGGTTTTTCGTTGCGGGCGATGCGGTCGAGGTCGAGCATGCTCTGCACGGTACCCTTGCCATAGCTCGGCTCGCCGATGATCAGGCCGCGCCCGTAATCCTGGATGGCGGCGGCGAATATTTCCGAGGCCGAGGCCGAGTCGCGATTGATCAGGACGCCGAGCGGACCGCTCCAGGCGACGCCGGCCCGGGTATCGCCCTCGACGCTGATCCGGCCCCGCGCGTCGCGTTGCTGGACGACCGGTCCCTGGTCGATGAACAGGCCGGTGAGTTCGATGGCCTCCAGCAGGGAACCGCCGCCGTTGTTGCGCAAGTCGATCAGGACGCTATCGACTTTCTGCTTTTTCAATTCGCCGAGAATGCGTTCGACATCGCGGGCGGCACTCTTGAAATCGCGTTCGCCTTTTTGCCGGGCGGCGAAATCTTCATAGAACGAGGGTAGGGAAATGACGCCGATCTGGCGGGTGATGCCGCCATCGCTGACCGGAATCACCGTTTTCTTCGCGGCCTGCGTATCGAGGGTGATTTTTTTGCGGACCAGCGGCACCAGCTTGTGTTTGTCGGTCGGCCCGGCATTGACCGGCAGGATCTCCAGCAACACCACCGAATCGGCTTCGCCGCGAATCAGGCGGACCGTATCGTCGAGACGCCAGCCCAGCACATCGACCGGCGTGCTGCGTTCGCCCTGACCGACTCCGACGATCCGGTCGCCGACCTTGAGCAGGCCGGAGCGGGCGGCCGGACTGCCGGCCACGATTTCGCGGATGGTGGTGTATTCGTCTTTCTCCTCGAGCACGGCGCCGATGCCGACCAGCGAAAGACGCATCGAGATATCGAAATTTTCCGAAGCGCGCGGCCCGAGATAATTGGTATGCGGCTCGATGGAAGAGGTAAAGGCATTCATGAATACCTGGAAGGCATCCTCGCTTTTGACCCGGCTGACCCGGCGAATCGAAGCGTCATAGCGCTTGTCCAGGGTTTCGACGATGCTCTTGTCGTCCTTGCCGGCCAGTTTCAGGCGCAGCCAGTCGTTCTTGACGCGCTTGCGCCACAGTTGGCCGAGCTCTTCCTCGCTTTTCGGCCAGGCTTCCTTGTCGCGCGAAAATTGCATGCTTTCGCTCTGCTGGAAATCGAAGCCCGTCTTGAGCAAGCTCTTGGCATAGGTGAAGCGCTCGACCACCCGTTGCGTGTAGAGATTGAATATGCCGAAAGCCGGGGCCAGTTCCTGGGCTCGAATGGCATCGTCGAGGTGGGGGCGCAGTACCGAAATCTGGTCGATGTCGCTCTGGGTAAAAAAGTATTTTTCCGAATCCAGCGATTTCAGATAACGATCGAAGATTTTTTCCGACAAGGCATCGTCGAGTGCCGTTGGCTTGTAATGAAAGCGGGACATCAGTTCGGCGGCCAGATAGGCGGCCTGCGACTGCTGCTCCTGGGGTGAGAGCTCCAGCGCATGGGCGCCGGTGGCAAGAAACAGCACTACCCACCAGAATTTTCTACTCAATTGAATTCTCCGAAATTTGGGGCCGGACAGAGGGCGGGGGCAATCGGCTGCTGCCACATTCTCCGCTGATCTTCTGCCGCTCTGCTGAGCAGCCGGCTGGGGGCCAGTATGCCGCAATATCCGGAGGGAAAATGTATCGAAATGTTTTGCTCGAGATGCAGCGTCCCGCCACCCGATTCGGGTAAGTGGTGATGGCGCCTCGCCGTCCGGGAGCGGCTTCAGCCGCGAAAGTGCATGAAACAGATCGCCATTCGCGACTGAACCCGCTCCTTGTACGCCTGGTGAGGAATATGCGTTTCCTTAGGGCGCCGTTTTCGGCGGGGGCGGGGTAATCCGGGCGATCGTGCCGCCCTGCTCTTCGTAATCCAGCGAGCCGGCCGCGCCGGCCACCTTGAAGCCCTTGCCGCTCAGCAGGTCGCCGGCGGCACCGGCGCGATGGGCGCGATTCGAAACGGTGATGATTTGGCGATCCCGCGGGATGTAGGCGAGGTGGTTTTCCAGTTCCTTGCTCTGGATGCTCAGGTACGCCGGGAAGCTGCCCTTGCTGATCAGTTCGTCGGGGCGGCGGACGTCGATGACGACGACCTGGGCGGGCTTGGCCAGCAAACCGTCGATTTCCGCGCGGTTCAGTTGTTTGGTCTTGTAGTTCCATGGCTGGGCGGTGGGCGCTGCCTGCTGGGCGAAGGCGGCGCTGGCGACGAGACCCAGGAGCAGGGCGCAAAGCATGTGGATTTTTTTCACGGACAGTTCTTTCGGGAGGTAATTGATGGAAAGGCGAGAAAGCCCGCGCGGCCTGGCCGTAGATCAATTGGCCGGGTGGCCGAAAGGTAGCTTCGACGGCCGGTCGTGCAACTTCCCCCTGGCCTCTTAGCAACTATCGCGCCACTTGGTGGATTGCCGCTGGCCACGCCGTTCGCGCCGGCTTGTGTCGTTCCCCGTACCGCCGGGCGAGGGGCTGCACTGTTGAATTCAGGTCAGTCGGGCGGCCGCGGGTGCTGCACCGGCAACAGCGGACGCCGGCCAGGCCCATTGCTCGAATTGCTCGGCCGGCAGCGCCTGGGCATAGAGGTAAGCTTGGGCGAAATCGCATCCGGCGGCCAGCAATAGATCGCCCCGATCACCGCGCGCTCCATGGCCCGGCAGGGGCTTAAGGATATAAGCACGTAATTTTTTTGTCGTTTTAATGCCGTGGCCCGGCCGCTAGACTGGCCGCCAATCCGGTATTTCCCATCTTTGCCCAGGGAAATACCCAAATTTTTTGACTTGGCATCGAGCGAACAAGGGGTTTTCATGGCCAATAGCGTAAAACTGCTGACTTTTCCCAATACCGATGAGCTGGCCTTGTCGATCCGGGCCAAGGCCCTGGTTTTCGACGATCCGCGCTCGCAGGCGCTACTCGAACATATCGACAAGATCGCGCCGAGCGATGCTTCGGTGCTGATCATCGGCGAAACCGGGACCGGCAAGGAACTGGTCGCCCGCCATGTGCACGAACGCAGCGGGCGCCAGGGGCCGTTTGTCGCGATCAACTGCGGGGCCTTCAACGAAACGCTGGTCGAAGCCGAGCTCTTCGGCCACGAGGCGGGGGCCTTCACTGGTGCCGCCCAGGCCCGCGCCGGCTGGTTCGAGGCGGCCAATGGCGGCACGCTGTTCCTCGACGAAATCGGCGATATCCCGCTCTCGCTGCAGGTCAAACTGTTGCGCGTCTTGCAGGAGCGCCAGGTGACCCGCCTGGGGTCGCGCAAGAGCATCGCGCTCGATATTCGCCTGATCGCGGCGACCAATGTCGAACTCGACCAGGCCATCCAGGCCGGGCATTTCCGCTCCGATCTCTACTACCGCCTGAACGTCGCGACCGTCAAGTTGCCGCCGCTGCGCGAGCGGCCGGGCGACATCCTGCCGCTGGCCTACCATTTTGCCGAAGTCTACCGGCGCAAACTCGGGCTGAAGTCGATCGCCCTGGCGCACGAGGCCGGCGCCCGGCTGCTGGCGTACAGTTGGCCGGGCAATATCCGCGAACTGGAAAACGTTCTGCACTATGCGACCATACTCTGCTCCGACGAAACCATTCATGGCGAAGACCTGCGCCTGATGAACGTCAGCCGTCCGGATGGGCTGGCGGCGGGGCAGGACGAGTTGTCGCACCGGGCGCGTCTGGAAAACCTGGTGCGCACTATTCTCGATGGCGATTTGCCCGACGTCGCCGAGGAATTCGAGCGCACCCTGGTTCTCACCGCCTTCGATCATTGCGGCCGCAATCAGGTCAGAACCGCCAAGCGGCTGGGCATCTCGCGCAATATCCTGCGCGCCCAGATGAAGCGTTTCGGCCTGCTCGGCGACGTCGAGCTCAGTGCCGAGGAGGGCGTGCCGGCTTGACCGTCTGCCTTGCGGGTGGGCCTTGCCGCATCGTTTATCGGGGATTTGTATAAGCTACGAACAATTTCATAGTTCGTGGTCGCTTGGCCAAAAACTATATTCCCGAAAAAATTGATCGCCCAACGATGGGTAACGGAGAACGCAACATGAGATTGGAAAAACCAATGGTCGGCTCGGGGGCGGGCCGGTGAGCTACAAATTCGATACGCTTTCGCTGCATGCCGGCCAGGTGCCGGACAGCCAGTACGGCGCCCGCGCCCAGCCGATCTACCTGACCTCGTCCTTCGTTTTCAAGGATGCCGAGCAGGCCGCGTCGCTGTTCAATATGGAACGCGGCGGCCATGTCTATTCGCGCATTTCCAACCCGACCAACGCCGTGTTCGAAGAGCGCATGGCGGCGCTCGAAGGCGGGGTTGGCGGTATTGCCGTGGCTTCCGGCCAGGCCGCCATGCATCTGGCGATCACCACGCTGATGGGCGCCGGCGGGCATATCGTGGCCAGCCGTTCGTTGTACGGCGGTTCGCACAACCTGCTCGAATACACGCTGCCGCGCTTCGGCATCACCACCACCTTCGTCGATCCGCGCGATCTCGATGCCTGGCGTGCCGCCATCCGCCCGGAAACCCGCCTGCTGTTCGGCGAAACCCTGGGTAATCCGGGGCTGGATGTGCTCGACATCCCGCGCGTTTCAGCCCTGGCCCACGAGCACGGCTTGCCGCTGCTGGTTGATTCGACCTTCACGACGCCTTACCTGTTGCGGCCTTTCGAGCATGGCGCCGACCTCGTCTTCCATTCGGCGACCAAGTTCCTCTCCGGCCACGGTACGGTGATCGGCGGCGTGGTGGTCGATTCCGGCGCCTTCGATTGGTCTGCCAGCGGCAAATTCCCGACCCTGGCCGAACCCTATGCCGGCTTCCACGACATGGTGTTCACCGAGGAATCGACGGTCGCCGCCTTCCTGCTGCGTGCCCGCCGCGAGGGGCTGCGCGACTTCGGCGCCTGCCTCAGCCCGCTCTCCAGCTTCCAGATACTGCAGGGCCTGGAAACCCTGCCGCTGCGCATGGCGCGCCATATTGAAAACACCCGCAAAGTGGTGACGCATTTGTCCTCGCTGGTCGGTGGGGCGGTGCAGGCGGTGGTCCATCCCGATCTGCCGGACCACCGCGACCACGAACTGGCGAAGAAACTGTTGCCGCGGGGCAGCAGTTCGGTGTTCACCTTCAACCTGAGCGGCGGCCGGGCAGCCGGCCGCAAGTTCATCGAGGCGCTGAAGGTGTTTTCGCACCTGGCCAATGTCGGCGATGCCAAGTCGCTGGTCATCCATCCGGCGTCGACCACGCATTTCCGCATGTCGGACGAGGCGCTGGTCGCTGCCGGCATCCATCCGGGGACCATCCGCCTGTCGATCGGCCTAGAGGATGCGGATGACCTGATCGAAGATATCAATCGCGGTTTGGCTGCCGCAGCAAAGGCCTGAGCATGGAAATCAATGTTTCCGGCCAGCCGGCCTACGTTTACACCGGCGGCAAGAAGTTGGCGCGCGAAGCCATCGCGCAGCAGCCGGTTGTCGTCTTCATTCATGGCGCGCAGCAGGACCATTCCTGCTGGGGGCTGCAGAGCCGGTGGTTCGCCCACCACGGCTACTCGGTGCTGGTACCCGATCTGCCCGGTCACGGCCGCAGCGACGGCGAGGCGCTGCCGTCGATCGAAGCGCTGGCCGAGTGGATCGTCGCCTTGCTCGACGCCGCCGGTGTCGAAAAAGCCATCGTGATCGGTCACAGCATGGGCTCGCTGGTGGCGCTGGAAGTCGCCACCCGTTTCCTGGGGCGCGTCGCCAAAGCCGCACTCATCGGCACCTCGCTGCCGATGCCGGTGTCGCAGGCTTTGCTTGATGCAACGCGTGACGACGAGCCGAAGGCGGTGGCGATGATCAATGCCTTCTCCTACTCGGCGAGTGGCCAGATCGGCGGCAACACGGTACCCGGCCTGTGGCTGCTCGGCATGAACCAGCGGCTCATGGAGCGCCAGAAGAAGGGCGTCTTTCACGTCGACATGACTGCCTGCAATGCCTATGCCCGCAGCCCGGAAAGCCTGGCCGGCATCGCCGCGCCCTTGCTCATCATCGCCGGCAGCCAGGACCGGATGACCTCGCCGAAAGCGGCCAAAGCGCTGCTCGGCTTCATCCCCGGTGCCCGGCTGGTCAGCATCGAAGGCAGCGGCCACGCGCTGATGGCCGAGCGGCCGGATGCCGTGCTCGACGCGCTGCGCGCTTTTGTCGCCAGCTAATCAATGCTTATGAAAAACGGGTTTATGTTCTTCCAACAATAAACTCGTTCTGCCTGCCGAGCCCTGCCTTTAGATTGAGTCTGTCAATCTTTCAGGGAGCTGATCATGTCGGCATTAATCGTCGGTGGTGACCGGGTAGGAACGTACAAGGACTTTCTGGCGCAGCAGGGCTTCGGCCCGGTGCGCCACTGGAGCGGACGCAAGCAGAGCGAATGCCATCGCTCGATTCCACTCGATACCCGTGTCGTGGTGGTCATGGTGGATTTCATCAATCACGGTTTGGCCAGGAAGATTCGCCGGGCGGCCGACGATATGGCGGTACCCATTGTTTTCAGCCGGCGCAGCATCGGCCAGCTAAGCAGCGCGCTGGCCGATGTCGCCGTGTGATAGCTCAATGCAGGTAATCAGCGGGGGCCAGCGGCGCCCCCCGGCGCAAGGCGAAACGTAACAGGGACAAGGCTTCGGCCGGGTCGATCTCGTCCAGCCAGCAGGGCAGGGCGCCGAAGCGCTGTTCGTAGGCGTGTTGCGGGGTGATTTGCCGGATCGGCAGTTCGAGGGTCAGAACCATGGTGTTGCTCCTTGCTCCCCGGTATATCCGGCGAGGCCGGCTCCCGGGGAGGGTGGAGCGAGCGACGCTTTAGCCCTGAATTTGTATCCCGCCCGGGCAAGTTATCGATTAAATCCGGCGGCTGACTGCCAGCTTGCCGCGCCGGGCAGCTTTCGCCAAAGACTTTCTGGCTATTTCGATATGCCGTTCGCGAGTTCCGGCCGGCCCGGTTTGGCGCCCGAAATTCTTATATCGATGTGAATTTTTATTCGTTCTTGGCATGAGGGGCGAGGAATAAATTGGTGGCTACAGACGTCGTTGCCCAGTTTTGACGACGCCGATTTCAACCCGCGCCGGCGAGCAAACACCGGCCGCCAAGAAGCGAAAGGAACATCGATGTCCGATCTCGTGATTGATCGCCCGCAGTCGGCCAGCGCCGCAGCGCACCATGCCGGGGAGACTTATTCCGCAGGTGTCTCGCCGATTCTCGAAAACGCCCGTCAGCGCGCCCAGGCCGAGGCTTTGCCCTATGCCGGGAGTCTGTCGCCGCGTGATGCCTGGCAACTGGTGAGCTGTGGCGAGGCCGTGCTGGTCGATGTGCGCACCCTCGAGGAACGCAAGTTCGTCGGCCATGTGCCGGATTCGAAGCATGTCGCCTGGGCGACCGGCCTGTCGCTGTCGCGTAATCCGCGTTTCGCCAAGGAACTGGAAAGCAAGGGCGGCAAGGGCGAGGTCTTCGTGCTGCTCTGCCGTAGTGGCAAGCGTTCGGCGGCGGCGGCCGAAGCAGCGACCAAGGCCGGTTTCAGCAACGTTTTCAATATCAACGAAGGTTTCGAGGGCGATCTCGACGCGCAGCAGCGGCGTGGCGCCTTCAACGGCTGGCGCCATGCCGGCCTGCCGTGGGTCCAGGATTAATCCATTCAATTCACAGGAGAACAGCATGTCCAAGTCATTTACCGATAATTCGCAGTCGATCGGCGGCACGCCGCTGATCAAGCTCAACCGCATTCTCGACGGCGCCAAGGCCACCGTGCTGGCCAAGATCGAAGGGCGCAACCCGGCCTACTCGGTCAAGGACCGGATCGGCAAGGCGCTCATCGAGGACGCCGAAAAGCGCGGCCTGCTCGGCGCCGGCAAGGAACTGGTCGAGCCGACCTCGGGCAACACCGGCATCGCGCTGGCCTTCGTCGCCGCCGCCAAGGGCATTCCGCTGACCCTGACCATGCCGGAAACGATGAGTATCGAACGGCGCAAGCTGCTCACCGCCTTCGGCGCCAAGCTGGTGCTCACCGAAGGCGCCAAGGGCATGCCGGGTGCCATCGCCAAGGCCGAGGAAATCGCCGCTTCCGATGCCAAGTACGTGCTGCTGCAACAGTTCAAGAACCCGGCCAATCCGGCCATCCACGAAGCCACGACCGGCCCGGAAATCTGGAACGACACCGACGGTGCGGTCGATATCTTCGTTGCCGGCGTCGGCACCGGTGGCACCATCACCGGCGTTTCGCGCTTCATCAAGCAAACCAAGGGCAAGGCGATCCAGTCGGTGGCCGTCGAACCGGCGACCAGCCCGGTGCTCACGCAGGCCCGCGCCGGCGAGCCGATCAAGCCCGGCCCGCACAAGATCCAGGGCATCGGCGCCGGTTTCGTGCCGCTGACCCTCGATCTGGCGCTGGTCGACAGCATCGAGCAGGTTTCCAATGAGGATGCCGTGCTCTACGCCCGTCGTCTGGCCAAGGAAGAAGGCATCATTTCCGGCATCTCGAGCGGTGCCGCCGTGGCTGCTGCCGCGCGTCTGGCCCAGAAGCCGGAAAACGAAGGCAAGACCATCGTCGTCATCCTGCCCGATTCCGGTGAGCGTTACCTGAGCTCGATCCTCTTCGAAGGCTTGTTCAACGAAGCCGGGCTGGCCGCATGAGGCACCCGGTCGCCAACTCGTCCCTCGCCTACGAGCAGGTTGGCGGCTGGGGCGTCAAGGAAATCGTTGCCGAGTTGCACGCCGCCCGCGATCGCTGGCGCGCGCAGCAGCAGCGCAGCCGGGAATTCGCCGTGCGCGAATTCCCGTCGCGCGAGGCGCTGAAGGAAATTGCCGAAGCGCTGTGCGGCGCGCTTTTCCCGATGCGCCTCGGGCCGGCCGATCTGCATCAGGAAGGCGAAGACTTCTACGTCGGCCACACGCTGGATGCGGCGCTCAATGCGCTGTTCGGCCAGGTCGAGCTAGAACTGGGCTACAACCGGCGTCTGCAGTGCGAGGAAAAGAACGATGTCGAGTCGCAGGCGGCCGAGATCGTCCGGGCCTTCGCCCAGCAGTTGCCGGCCCTGCGCGGCCTGCTCGATTCCGATGTCGAGGCCGCCTATTCGGGCGACCCGGCGGCGCGCAGCGTCGATGAAGTGCTGCTCTGCTATCCGGGCATCCTGGCGGTGATCTATTACCGGCTGGCCCATACCTTGTATGTGTTGGGCGCACCGCTGGTTGCCCGCATCCTGTCCGAGATCGCCCATTCGATCACCGGTATCGACATTCATCCGGGGGCGACCATCGGTCCCGGCTTCTTCATCGATCATGGCACGGGTGTGGTGATCGGCGAAACGACCATCATCGGTCGGCGCGTCCGCCTCTATCAGGCGGTGACCCTGGGCGCCAAGCGCTTTACCCAGGACGAAAGCGGGGCGCTGGAAAAGGGCGCGCCACGGCATCCGATTCTCGAGGACGAAGTCGTCGTCTATGCCGGGGCGACCATCCTCGGCCGCATCACCATCGGCCATGGTTCGAGCATCGGCGGCAACGTCTGGCTGACGCGCAGCGTGCCGCCGGGCAGTCATGTCTCGCAGGCCAGCGTCAAGCAGGAACCGGGCGGCGCCGGGCGGGTTGTCCAATGACCGAATTCATTTCCACCTTCGGCCGCTCCGTCCGGCATTTCCGCGAACACCACGGCTGGTCGCAGGAATTGCTGGCCGAAAAGGCCGACCTCAACCGCTCCTATCTCGGCGAGGTCGAGCGCGGCAAGGTCATTCCGTCGCTGGCCACGGCGGCCAAGCTGGCGGGGGCACTGAACATCAGCCTGTCCTGCCTGCTGTCGCACTGCGAGCAGGAAGCCGCCTGAAATAAGCAATCCGTTGATGGCTATAGCATGTTGAGTCGGCCGGGGCCGCTCACGAGAATGCTTAGCTAATTTTCTTATAAACATTTTCATTCCTGATCTAAGGAGAGTTACATGGCTCAACATCCCGAAGCCACTGCCCTGGGCGACAATGCCGCACGGCAGTTGGCGAATGCCACCAAGACCACGGCCCAGCTATCGACCATCAGCCCGCGCTGGCTGGTGCACCTGCTGCAATGGCTGCCGGTCGAAGCCGGTATCTACCGCCTGAACACCGTCAAGAACCCGGCCGATGTGCGCGTGGCCTGCTCGCAGCGCGATGAGTCCGAGCTGCCGAACACCTTCGTCGATTACGACGAGCAGCCGCGCGAATACTTCCTCAATGCCGTCAACACCATCCTCGACGTGCATACCCGCGTTTCCGACCTGTACAGCAGCCCGCATGACCAGATCAAGGAACAACTGCGCCTGACCATCGAGACGATCAAGGAACGTCAGGAATCCGAACTCATCAACAATCCGGATTACGGCCTCCTCGCCAACATCGCCGACGAGCAGCGCATTTCGACGCTGACCGGCGCGCCGACCCCGGACGATCTTGATGACCTGTTGACCAAGGTCTGGAAAGAACCCGCCTTCTTCCTGGCGCATCCGCTGGCCATCGCTGCCTTCGGTCGCGAATGCACCCGCCGTGGCGTGCCGCCGCCGACCGTTTCGCTGTTCGGCGCCCAGTTCCTGACCTGGCGCGGTATCCCGCTGATTCCGTCGGACAAGATCCCGGTTGATGGCGGCAAGACCAGCATCATCCTGCTGCGCGTCGGCGAAAAGCGCCAGGGCGTGGTTGGTCTGTTCCAGCCCGGTCTGGCCGGCGAACAGAGCCCGGGTCTGTCGGTGCGCTTCATGGGCATCAACCGCAACGCCATCGCGTCCTACCTGATTTCGCTGTATTGCTCGCTGGCCGTGCTGGTGCCGGATGCGATTGCAGTCCTCGAAGATGTGGAGATCGGCAAGTACCATGAATATCCCGACACCTACAAGTAATGGCGTCGAGGGGCTGAGCGCCGGATCGGCGCCCGGACTTCCTGACGAGGCCACGCTTGGACGGATGGCATCGGAATTCTTCCGGCGGTTGCCGGGCGCGCCTGAACCGTCGTTGAACTCGTTGCCGTCTTCACCCAATGCGGGCGGCGCGCCGGCTCCACTCCCTCCCCTTCAAGGGGGTGAGGACGGGGTTTCGCAGAGCACTGCTCTGCGCCGTCCGAACGGGCTGACTATGCAGAGCCAGCCCTCCGGTTGGGGTGGGGATGGGTTCCATAGGTCCGACTTGTCTCTCGGCGACGCTCCGACGCTTCGACCCATCCCCCTCCCGGCCTCCCCCTTGAAGGGGGAGGAGGGTGGTTTGGGCCAGTTCGGTGTGCCGGAAGCCTATGCGGCCTCGCTGCCCAGCGTTACGCCGCCACAGCCGCCGAGCGCTTTTACCGAGTCGCTGCCAGTTTCGCCACCGGGCTCGCCGTACTACTTCATCGGCGAAGCCAGTCCGTACGCGCAGTCCGGCGTGCCGGCCAAGCCGGAGAACCGTGTTGTCGCGCAGAGCTTCGGCCTGCCGGGGCAGGGCGAACTGCTGGCGCTGCTGGCGGATATCGGCAATGACCGAAAATCAGCCGATCTGACCGACCATAGAGGCAACGGCTGGCCCCAGGGGCAACCGCAAAATCCGGGCAATTTCTATTTCCTGGATGCGGCGCGCGAGCCGGAGATCGCTCCGTCTGCGCGTCCGCCCTTCGACGTCAATGCTGTGCGCCGCGACTTCCCGATCCTGCAGGAACGCGTCAATGGCAAGCCGCTGGTCTGGTTCGACAACGCCGCGACGACGCAGAAGCCGCAGTCGGTGATCGACCGTCTCGCCTACTTCTACGCCCACGAGAATTCCAATATTCACCGTGCGGCGCATGAACTGGCGGCGCGGGCGACCGACGCCTACGAGGCCGCACGCAACAAGGTGCAGCGTTTCCTTGGCGCCGGTTCGGCCGACGAGATCATCTTCGTGCGCGGTGCGACGGAAGCCATCAACCTGGTCGCCAAGACCTGGGGCGTCCAGAACATCGGCGAAGGCGACGAGATCGTCGTCTCGCTGCTCGAACACCACGCCAACATCGTGCCCTGGCAACAACTGGCGGCGCAGGTGGGTGCGAAGATTCGCGTCATCCCGGTCGACGACAGCGGGCAGCTCAAACTGGACGAACTCCAGAAGCTGCTTAACGCCAGGACCAAGCTCGTTTCGGTGACCCAGGTCTCCAACGCGCTGGGTACGGTGACGCCGATCAAGCAGGTCATCGACATGGCCCACGCGGCCGGCGCCAAGGTGCTGGTCGATGGCGCGCAATCGGTTTCCCATCTGCGCGTCAATGTGCAGGCGCTTGATGCCGATTTCTTCGTCTTCTCGGGTCACAAGATCTTCGGTCCGACCGGCATCGGCGTGGTTTACGGCAAGGCGGCGCTGTTGGAGCAGATGCCTCCCTGGCAGGGCGGCGGCAACATGATTGCCGACGTCACCTTCGAGAAGACGCTGTTCCAGCCCGCTCCGAGCAAGTTCGAAGCCGGCACCGGCAACATCGCCGACGCGGTGGGTCTGGGTGCGGCGCTCGATTACGTCGAACGCATCGGCATCGAGAACATCGCCCGCTACGAGCACGACCTGCTGGTCTATGCGACGCGCGGCCTGTCCTCGATTCCCGGCGTGCGCCTG
>JAGTRU010000002.1 GCA_018261905.1 Pseudomonadota bacterium
CATCGGCTCGCTTTCCGGGTGGTTGATGTTGTTCGGGATGATGGCGCGGCCGCGGGCGATTTCGCTGCGCACGAATTCCGGGGTGATTTCTTCCGGGATCGAGGCGCCAAAGTTTTGGCCGGGATGCTGGCGGCCAAGCAGGGCAGCCATCTTTTCGCCCATTTTGCCGGTTGCCCGCAGCGATTCGATGTAGGCGCGACGATTGTTGTTTTCGCGGATGGCTACGTATTCCATCTCCGGCGTGATGATGCCCAGGCGGGCGTAGTGCATCTGGCTGACGTTCTTGCCGGCCTTGGCGCGCAAGGGTTTACGGTGCAGGCCGGGGAAGCGCAGTTCGTCGAGGGATTTGTCGTCGGCCCGTTTCTGGCCGAACTCGGAGCTCAGGCCGGGCAATTCCTCGACATCGCCGCGCTCGGCGATCCAGCCGGCGCGCAGGGCGGGCAGACCGCTGCGGATGTCGATTTTGGCAGCCGGGTCGGAATAGGGACCGGAGCAGTCGTAAACATAGATCGGCGGATTCTTTTCACCACCGAAGGCAGTCGGCGTGTCGTCCTGCGAAATTGCGCGCATCGGCACCTGAATGTCAGGGCGGCTGCCTTCGATATAGACCTTGCGCGAATTGGGCAGCGGCTGGACAGCGGCCGCGTCCACATGGGCGTTGGCGGCGAGAAATTGTTCGGTGGCGTTCATGGTTCTTCCTTGCATGGGTGCAACGGGGTAAGACGGGCAAGGAGCGATCAGGTTCCGCAAGTGCGGAATTCGTTTCCCTACGACGGCATGACCCGGTCAGGTTCGAAGGGTTTTTCTCAGCCCCTGCACTGCCGGGCACCCCTAACGAGTGGGTCGCAAGTTACTGGAAACACAGGCAAAATGCAAGGCAGGTCATTCTTCCCTCAAGATTTCGCCAATCTGGCCGAAATAACATTGCCAAGCGCTAGAATTTAATCGAAAAAGATAACAGAGGTTTTTGATGCGCCTTCTCACCATTGCCGTCTTGCTGGCCAGCCTGCCCTGGGCTGCCCTGGCGGCACCTACCTGGCAGACGATTTCCTCCGAACCGGGGAAGAAAATCGAGCTTGACCGCACCAGCATCAAGCGCGAGGACGGCGGCAAGGTTCAGGCGCAGGCCAGGGTCATCCTCGAGAAGGAGTTGATCGACAGCAAGACCGGTACCGGCTACCGCTTCATCGAGGCCATCACCCGCTACGACTGCACCTCGCGCAACGCCAGCACGATCAAGCGCATTTTCAAGAAGAACGAAACCGACGTCATTCGCGAAGAAGACATCAAGGGCCCCGACCTGCCGGTGCGCAGCGGCACGCTCGACGACAAGGTGCTGCACGAAGTCTGTCGTCCGGCCAAGGATAGTCCGGTCGTCGTGGCGCAAAAGGCCAACGAGGCGGCCGAGCAGCTCAAACTGGCCAATGAGGCGCTCCTCAAGAAGGAACTGGCCAAGCCGGACAAGCCGCTCGCCCCGGCCAAAAGCGCCGACCACGCCGGGCAGGCGGAAGTTGTCAAACTCCAGGAAAGCACGCCGATCAGCTCGATTCGCCCGAATCTGAAAGCGGCCATGGAGACCGACAAGGGATCCCAGGCGGTCAAGGAAAGCCCGCCCGCCAAGGAAGTGTCGCCGCCACCGCCGCCGCCCAAGTCATCGACCATCATTGTCCATACCCTGCCGACGCCGACCCCGAGCCGAATCCGGAAAGCGGCCAAAAACGAAGGCTATATGCTGGAACTGGCCCACAGCGAGCCGGCCATTCAGCATTCGCAAATCCACTGGGACTACGAAGGCGAAGGCGGTCCCGACAACTGGTCCAGACTGGATCCGCAAAATAAGGCCTGCGCTACCGGCCGGCGCCAGTCGCCGATCGATATCCGGGATGGCATCAAGGTCGACCTGGAACAGATCAAGTTCAATTACCGCCCCTCAACCTTCCGCATTACCGACAACGGCCATACCGTTCAGGTCGCGGTCGGTGACAGTTCCATCTCCCTGACCGGCAAGAGTTACGAACTGGTGCAGTTCCATTTCCATCGCCCGTCCGAGGAAAAGATCAATGGCCAGCGCTTCGACATGGTGGTGCATCTCGTGCACAAGGCCGACGACGGCCAGTTGGCGGTGGTCGCCGTACTGCTCGAGCGGGGCAGCGAGAATCCCTTCATCCAGATGCTGTGGAACAACCTGCCGCTGGAAAAGAACGTCCCGGTGGCGCCGCCGGACCTGATCATCGATCCGGCCACCGTGCTTCCGGCCAGCCGCAACTACTACACCTACATGGGCTCGCTGACCACGCCCCCCTGCTCGGAAGGCGTCCTGTGGCTGGTCATGAAACAACCGGTGCAGGCCTCGGCGGAACAAATCGGTATTTTCTCGCGGCTCTACCGCAATAACGCCCGACCGATTCAACCGACGGCGGATCGCCTGATCAAGGAAGGTCGTTGACCTGCCACAAACGGCGGTGGTAACTTAATGACCGAACAGTCATTAAGTTACTCATGTCCGCCGCCCCCATTCGCAAACGCCGCAAGGAAGCCCGCCCCGCCGAACTGATGGCGGCTGCGCTCGGTCTCTTCGTCGACAAAGGCTACGCCGCCACCCGCCTGGAAGATGTCGCGATCCGCGCCGGCGTTTCGAAAGGCACGCTCTACCTGTACTTCGACAGCAAGGAAGCGCTTTTCAAAGCGGTGATTCAGGAAGGTATCGTCCCGGTATTGCTCGAAAACGAGGCGATTGCCGCCCGCCACACGGGGAGCAGTTTCGAATTGCTGGAAAAACTGCTCGACCACTGGTGGGAAAAAATCGGCCGGACCGCTTTCGCCGGGATTCCCAAGCTGATGGTCGCCGAAGCGCGGAATTTCCCGGAAATTGCCCAGTTCTATTACGAAAACGTCATCCGCCGCGGCCGCGCCCTGGTTGGCACGGCACTGGAACGCGGCATGGCGAGCGGCGAATTTCGCCGGCTGGACGTTGAAACGACCATCGACGTCATCATTGCCCCGATCCTGATGCTGCTCATCTGGCGTTTTTCACTGGCCGGCTGCGAAAGCGTCGAGGCCGATCCGGCCCACTATCTGGCGGTCCACATGGACCTCGTACGGCAGGGCCTGGGCAAAAGGGAGGCGGAGAGTCAGGTATAATTTTGCTTTGTCGGAATCAATATATTAGCTTGTGCTAATATTACGCCTGCGGAGACCCCCACATGAATATCGAGCAAGCCCGTTTCAACATGATCGAACAACAGATCCGCCCCTGGGAGGTGCTGGATCCGCAGGTTCTCGACCTGCTTTTCGTTGTCAAGCGCGAGGACTTCGTGCCGGCCGCCTATCGCAATCTGGCCTTCGCCGACATGGAAATCCCGCTCGGCAGCGGTCAGGTCATGCTGGCGCCGCGCGTCGAAGCCAAGCTGCTGCAGGAACTGACCATCAAGAAAACCGACAAGGTTCTCGAAATCGGCACCGGCAGCGGCTACATGGCCGCCCTGCTGGCCGCCCGCGCCGAACACGTGGTCACTGTCGAAGTGCGCCCGGAACTGGCCGACTTCGCCCGGCAGAATCTCGAACGGGCCGGTGTCACCAATGTCAGCATCGAAGTCGCCGATGGCGCCAAGGGCTGGTCGCAAAACGCTCCCTACGACGCCATCGTCGTTTCCGGCTCGGTGCCCGTGCTGCCCGACGCCCTGCTCAAGCAATTACGCGTCGGCGGCCGCTTGGCAGTCATCGTCGGCGAAGCACCGGTCATGGAAGCCCAGTTGATCACCTGTACCGCCGACGGCATCTACAACACCATCAACCTGTTCGAAACGGTCGTTCCGGCGCTCGACGGGACGCCCGCCAAGGACAGCTTTATTTTCTGATGCAACAACTTCGCCCACGCCAACTTGCCGAATGGCTGGCCGATGCCAGCCGTCCCCAACCGCTCCTGCTCGACGTGCGCGAAGCCTGGGAATACGAGCTTTGCCATCTGCCGGATACGCAACACATTCCGATGCACGTCGTGCCGGCCCGCTGCGCCGAACTACCGACCGACCGGGATATCGTGGTCATCTGCCATCACGGCGGGCGCAGCATGCAGGTCGCGATGTTCCTGGAGCGCCAGGGCTATGCGGCCGTTCATAACCTGGCAGGAGGCGTCGACGCCTGGGCCAATGAAGTAGACGCCAGCCTGCGCCGTTATTGAGGACAGCATGAAAAAACTTGCCTGGTTGATCGTTTCGCCGCTGCTCAGCTCGCCGCTCTTCGCCGCCGACCTGATGCAGGTTTATCGCCAGGCCCAGGACAATGATCCGACCTTTGCCGCCGCCCGTGCGGTGCGCGACGCCGGCCGTGAAAAGATGCCCCAGGGCCGCGCCGGATTGCTACCCAGCATCAGCCTGTCGGGCAACACGGTATGGAACAAGAATGAAATCTCGGCCCATAACGGCCCGACAATTACCAAACCCAACTACAACTCCAACGGCTATCAGTTAACCCTCTCCCAGCCCTTGTTCCGCTGGCAGAACTGGGTCGGTTACCGGCAGTCGGAAATTCAGGTGGCGCAGGCCGAAGCGAATTTCGCCCAGGCCCGCCAGGACTTGATCCTGCGCGTCGCCCAGGCCTATTTCGACGTCAATTACGGCACCGAGAGCCTGGCCGCGGTACGCGCCAACAAAGCGGCCATCGCCCAGCAACTGGAGTCGGCCAAGAAGAATTTCGAAGTCGGCACGGCCACCATCACCGACACCCATGAAGCGCAGGCCCGTTACGATCTGGCCCAGGCCCAGGAGATCGCCGCCGAAAGCGACCTGGAGATCAAGCAGCATGCCCTGGCGGCGATTCTCGGCCAGGAAGCCGGCGCCCTGGCCAGCGTCCGCAAGGATGCACCGCTCACGCCGCCGCAGCCGAACGACATGAAGCAGTGGGTCGCCGCCGCCGAAAAGGACAGCCTGGCCGTCCAGGTGCAACAGGCCAATGCCGACATCGCGGCGCGCGAAGTCGACAAACAGCGGGCCGGCCATTATCCAACTCTCGATCTGGTGGCCAACCAGGGACATTCGAAATCCTTCTCGACCCTATCTGGCGTTCCGGGCTCCTACGACACCGACTATACCAACGTCGGCCTGCAGCTCAACATCCCACTCTTCCAGGGCGGCCTGACCGTCTCCCGCCAGCGCGAAGCCGCCGCCAACCGGCAGGCGGCCGAATCCGGCCTCGAAGCAAGCCGCCGCAGCGCAACCCTGGCCGCCCGCCAGTACTATCTGGGTGTCGCCAATGGGTTGGCCCAGGTGCGGGCCCTGAAAGCCGCGCTGGTTTCGTCGCAGTCGGCCCTCGAATCGAACAAACTGGGTTATGAAGTCGGCGTGCGCATCAATATCGACGTGTTGAATGCCGAGAATCAGGTCTACGTCACCCGCCGCGACCTGGCCAAGGCGACGCTCGACACCCTGATGGCACAACTGCGTCTGAAGGCCGCCGTCGGCGCCCTGGGCGACGACGACGTGGCCCAGGTCAACACCCTGCTCGACCCGTCCAGCGCGCAATAAGCGCCAGCGTGCGCTGCGCCGCGCCCTGATGGGCCGCGGCAAATTCAGCGGCTGCCCGGCACATCGCGGCCAGTTCATTCTTTTCCCGCAACAAGGCAGCTACCGCCTGCCCCAGTTCCGCCACGTCGGCCACCCGCCGCGCCGCCCCAGCGGCAATGGCATCTTCGGTCGCCTGCAGGAAATTGAAGGTATGCGGCCCGACCAGCACCGGACAGCCGCAGGCGGCGGCCTCGATGAGGTTCTGCCCGCCGAGCGGCAACAGGCTGCCGCCGATGAAAGCGACATCGGCCATGGCGTAATAGGCCGCCATTTCGCCCATGCTGTCGCCCAGCCAGACCTGCGTTTCAAGCTGCGGCAAGGCGGCGCTACGGCGCCCGGCGGCGAGACCGCGGCGCTGCAGCAGAGCGGCGACTTCGGCGAAACGCTGTGGATGGCGCGGCACCAGCACCAACAGGGCTTCTGGCCAAGCCAACCGGGCGAAGGCATCAAGCACCAGCTCTTCTTCGCCTTCGCGCGTACTGGCCGCCAGCCACACTGGCCGCTCGCCGATGGCGGCCCGCCAGCCCTGGCCAAGGGCAAGCTGCGCGGCCGCCGGCATCACGTCGAATTTGAGATTGCCGCAGATCTCGACCCGTGGCGCGCCGAGACCGCTCAAGCGCTCGGCATCGCCCGCCGTTTGCGCGGCCACGCCGGCCAGCGAAGCAAAGGCCGGCCGCACCAGAGCCGGCAATTTGCCGTAACCGCGCGCCGAACGCGCTGACAACCGGGCATTGGCCAGGACCACCGGAACCCCCGCCACCTGAGCGCCGGCCAGCAGATTGGGCCAGATTTCGGTTTCCATCAGCAGGCCGAAAGCCGGCGAAAAATGCCGGAAAAAGCGGCCTACGGCGCCGGGATAGTCATAGGGCAGATAGGCCTGGATCACCTTCTCGCCATAGACCTGCCGCCCCGCTTGGCGCCCGGTCGGCGTCATGCCGGTGAGCAGGATGCGATGCTCCGGCCAGCGCGCCTGCAAGCCTTCGATCAGCGGTTGGGCGGCGCGCGTCTCGCCGACCGAGACGGCATGCACCCAGATCAGCTTGGCCGGTGCCAGCGGGCCGTAGAAACCGTAACGTTCGCCCAGTTGGTGCAGGTATTCCGGCTGTTTGCGGGCGCGCCAGAGCAGGCGCAGCCAGATCAGCGGCGTGATCAGGTAAAGCAGCAGCGAATAGAGCAGACGCGCCATCAGGCGAGTACCGGCTGCAATTCGGCGAGCACGGCAGAGACCTCGGGAATCTGCGCCCGGCCGCCGAGATTGCGGTAGAACCCGGCACCGAGCACCCCGGTCAGGCCCGGATCGGTGGCGGTGTACAGGGCGACGGTCGGGACTTTCAGGGCGACGGCCAGGTGGCTTAGCCCGGTATCGACACCGACCGCGGCTCGGGCGCCGGCCAGCACCGCCGCGAGATCCGGGATGGTCAGCGGCGGTGCCGCCAGCGCACCCGGAATGCCGGCCACCAGGCGGGCGGCCCGCTCGCGCTCGGGCTGCGTGCCGCCGGGCAGGACGGCCCGCAAGCCCCGGGCATGCAGCGCCTGGCCGAGGGCCAGCCAGTGTTCATCGGGCCACAACTTGTCGTCGCGGCTGGTGGCCGTCAGGAGAACGACGTAAGGTGAGTCCGGCAGCCAGTCGAACTTGGCCGGCGCCACCGCGATGCCATAATCCACCGCCGAGGCAAGTTCATAACCGAGCGCGGCGGCTGCCAGTTGGCGATTGCGGACAACGGCATGCAGATCGCGGGAAACGCTGAAGCGCCGGTCGTAAAGCCCGGCAGCGATCGGCTCGCGGATCGAGTCGGCGGCATAGCCAGCGCGCGGACCACGCGCCCGACCAGCGAGGTAGGCGCTTTTCAGCAAACCCTGGGTGTCGATCACCGCCGCGTAATACTCGCCCTGCAAGGCCTGGCGACAGACGCCAATTTCCCGCCAGGTCTGTGCCTTGAACAGATTCCTGCGCCAGCGCCGGAGAGCGACCGGGATAACCTGTTCGACGTCGGGATGCAAACGGGGAATGGCCGCAAAACTCTCCTCGACGCACCAGTCGATGACCGCCTCGGGGAAATGTTGGCGGATGTCGCTGACCACCGGCAAATTGTGGATGACGTCGCCAAGCGAAGAAGTTTTCACGAGCAGGATGCGCATCGGCAGATAAAATGACGTCTTTTCAAAGCCGCAATTATAAATGCCCGCTCCCCGCCAGCCGCTATCAGTTGCCATCATCACGCTCAATGCGGCGACGCAGCTCGAAGCCTGCCTGCGTAGTGCGCAGTTCGCCGACGACATTGTCGTCGTCGATTCCGGCAGCAGCGATGGCACTGTTGAACTGGCCGAGCGCCATGGCGCCCGCGTCGTTCAGCAAGCTTGGCTGGGCTTTGGGCCGCAGAAGCAGTTTGCCGTCGAATCCGCCCGCCACGATTGGGTCTTGTGCCTGGATGCCGACGAACGGGTGACGCCCGAATTGCAAGCCAGTATCGAAAACGCCCTGGGCGCGCCGGCCAACGGCGCCTACCGCTTTGCCCGCTGCAACCGTTTTCTCGGCCGCTACCTGAAACACGGCGAAGGCTATCCGGACTGGAGCCTGCGCCTCTTCGACCGGCGCCGGGCGCGCTGGTCGGACGACGCGGTACACGAAAAAGTTATCAGCGACGGCGCCATCGGCACGCTGGCCGGCGACCTGCTGCATGACTCCGCCGAATCGCTGGCCGCCTACCTGAGCAAACAGAACCGCTACACCTCGCTGGCCGCCGAGATGGCGCTGGCCGCCGGCAAGAAGACCGGTTTCGGGCGCATCGCCCTCAGCCCGCTGGTCCGTTTCGTCAAGTTCTATTTCATCCGCCAGGGCTTTCGCGACGGCCTGCCCGGGCTGATTCATATCGCCATCGGCTGTTTCAACAGTTTCATCAAATATTCCAAAATGCTGGAGCATGGCAAATCTGATGCTGCACTGCGGTAAAATCCCCACTTTCCACGCAGGACTGAACCCGTGAAAATTCTCGTCACCGGCGCCGCCGGGTTTATCGGCATGAGCACCGCCCTCCGCCTGCTGGCGCGCGGCGACGAAGTGGTCGGCATCGACAATCTCAACGACTATTACGAAGTTTCGCTGAAGGAAGCGCGTCTCGCCCAACTCCAGCCGCATGCCAACTTCCGCTTCATCAAACTCGACATCGCCGACCGTCCCGGCATCGAGCAACTCTTTGCCGACGAGAAATTCGACCGCGTCATCCACCTTGCGGCCCAGGCCGGCGTGCGCTACTCGATCAAGAATCCGCACGCTTACGTGGACAGCAATCTGGTCGGCTTCGTGAATATCCTCGAAGGCTGCCGCCACAACAAGGTGCAGCACCTGGTCTATGCCTCCAGTTCCAGCGTCTATGGCGGCAATACGAAAATGCCCTTCTCCGAGCACGACAGCGTCGACCACCCGGTCAGCCTGTATGCCGCGACCAAGAAGGCCAACGAGCTGATGGCGCACACCTACAGCCACCTCTACGGCCTGCCGACGACCGGCCTGCGCTTCTTTACCGTTTATGGCCCGTGGGGTCGCCCCGACATGTCGCCGTTTCTTTTCGCCGGCGCCATTCTCGGCGACCGGCCGATCGACGTCTTCAACTATGGCAACATGCAGCGCGACTTCACCTACATCGACGATATCGTCGAAGGCGTCATCCGCAGCATGGACCGCGTTGCCGAACCGAACCCCGGCTACCTGCCGGATGAGGCCGACCCGGCGACCAGCAACGTTCCCTACCGCGTCTTCAACATCGGCAACAACGATCCGGTGCAGTTGCTCGACTTTATCGGCGCCATCGAATCGGCGATCGGTAAGAAAGCGGAAAAACGCCTGCTGCCGATGCAGGACGGCGATGTCCCGGCGACCTACGCCGATACCGCGCTGTTGAACGAGTGGGTCGGTTTCGCCCCCTCGACCCCGATCCAGGAAGGCGTTGATCGCTTCGTCGCCTGGTACCGCAGTTATTACAGTATTTAGTCGCTAGTCATTAGTCGCTAGCAACCCCTCTAACAACTAACTAAGAGCTAATAGCTAATATGTGTGGAATCGTCGCAGCCGCTGCCGGCAACAACATTGTTCCCGTCCTTATCGAGGGCCTGAAAAAGCTTGAGTATCGTGGTTATGACTCGGCCGGTCTGGCGGTGATTGGCGCTGGAGCCATCGAGCGCGTCCGCTCGACCGGCCGCGTCGCCGAACTGGAAGCCGCCGCCACCGGCACCCGCGCCGTCACC
The DNA here is from genome assembly GCA_018261905.1 of Pseudomonadota bacterium. GTDB lineage: Bacteria > Pseudomonadota > Gammaproteobacteria > Burkholderiales > Rhodocyclaceae > Azonexus. The sequence goes on from JAGTRU010000002.1 coordinate 9,804, forward strand.
GGCATCGCCCACACCCGTTGGGCGACGCACGGCGTGCCTTGCGAGAAGAACGCCCACCCGCATGTCTCGGGAACCATTGCCGTCGTCCATAACGGCATCATCGAGAATTACGAAACCCTGCGCCGCGAGCTGACGGCCCAGGGTTACGAATTCACCTCGGATACCGACACCGAAAGCATCGCCCACCTGATCCAGGCCAGCCTGCAAGGCGAGCCGGACCTGTTCAAAGCGGTACAGATCGCCTGCCGCCGCCTGGTCGGCGCCTTCGCCATCGCCGTCATCGACCAGAACCAGCCCGGCAAGGTCGTCGTCGCCCGCGAGGGTTCGCCGCTGCTGCTTGGCGTTTCCGAAGCCGGCAACTACGCCGCCTCCGATGCCTCGGCCCTGCTCCAGGTCACCCGCAACATGGTGTACCTGGAAAACGGCGACATCGCCGAACTGACCGCACACAGCGTCAAGATCGCCCGCCTCGACGGCACGCCGGTCGAACGCCCCGTGCATGTCTCGCAGCTTTCCGCCGCCGCCGTCGAACTTGGCAATTACCAGCACTACATGCAGAAGGAAATCTTCGAGCAGCCGGAAGCCCTGGCCAATACGCTGGAAATCGTTGGCGGCAGCAAGAGCATCCAGCCCGGCATTTTCGGCGCCGCGGCGGCCGACCTGCTCGCCGATGTCGACTCCATCCTGATCCTCGCCTGCGGCACCAGCAGCCACTCCGGCTACACCGCCCGCTACTGGCTCGAAGCCATCGCCGGCGTGCCGTGCAATGTCGAAATCGCCAGCGAATACCGCTATCGCACCTCAGTACCCAACCCGCGCCAGCTCATCGTCGCCATCTCGCAATCCGGCGAAACCGCCGATACCCTGGCCGCGCTGCGCCACGCCAAGGCGCTCGGCCAGCCGAAAACCCTGGCCATCTGCAACGTCCCGGAATCGGCCATCGTGCGTGAATGCAGCCTGCGCTTCATCACCCGCGCCGGCCCGGAAATCGGCGTCGCCTCGACCAAGGCTTTCACCACCCAACTCGCCGCGCTGTTCGTACTGACCCTGGTCATGGCCAAGGTCAAGGGCCGCTTAAGCGCCGAGCAGGAAGCCACCTACATCGACCAGTTGCGCCACCTGCCGGTGGCCATCAACAAGGTGCTCCAACTCGAACCGGCAATCAAAAGCTGGGCCAAACGCTTCGCCGACAAGCACCACGCCCTCTTCCTCGGGCGCGGCCGGCACTACCCGATCGCCCTCGAAGGCGCCCTGAAACTCAAGGAAATCTCCTACATCCACGCCGAAGCCTACCCGGCCGGCGAACTCAAGCACGGGCCGCTGGCCTTGGTGGACGCCAACATGCCGGTGATCTCGGTGGCGCCGAATGACCAACTGCTCGACAAACTAAAATCCAACCTGCGCGAAGTCCAGGCCCGCGGCGGCGAACTCTACGTCTTCGCCGACGCCGACTCGGAAATCCGCGAAGCGGAAGACATCCACCTGCTGCGCCTGCCCGAACACTACGGCGAACTCTCCCCCATCCTGCACGTCATCCCGCTGCAACTGCTGTCGTATCACGTCGCGCTGGTCAAGGGCACGGATGTGGACAAGCCGCGCAATCTGGCGAAATCGGTGACAGTCGAATAAGCGCTTCAACAGATACTGTGAGTCTACCGAATAAAGTTGGTCGGAGTCTAAACAAGCAGAAGGGGCCGGAAGGCCCCTTTGTCATTTCCTGCAAATCAAAATCGAACTTCGGCAGATCGGCCAAAGCCGACTTTGAGCCATCAGTCAGACTCAGACGGCAATGAGGTACTTAGCTGCCACTCGGCGGGTCAATTTGCATGCGATTATCAGGTGGCTGCTATCCTGCTTTCGGCAACCCTTGCAGCAATTCAGCCATGTGCGAACTACCGACACATTCCGGACACTCCAAATGCAGAGATTCACTGCTTACTTTCAGCTTGACCATCTGCATTCAGTGGGTATGAAGCGCCGAAACGCGGCTTCTTGAGAAATCAATTAGCCCCCTATCCCTGCTTCGGTTTGGCAACGCTGTCGATGCCGTCATTTTGCGCAGTTACTTGCCCGGTTACGCTTGGGTTAAGCGAAGCGAGAATTTCATTGCGGCATACTGACAGGATTTCATCCGCAAGGGGTGAATCGTCCGGACATGACCTTGACATGATCATGGCACCCGCTAGGTGCGCAAGCGTGTTGAGAGTCTTCGCTCGCAACCGGGCCGAGTCTTCATCATTCGTGGGGGCAGTCTCGCTGAGCCAGGCAGCCACCAGGCTCTCGATACCAGCAGCAAAGGTAGCCCGAACCGCTTCTGGCTGACGGGCGGCATCTCCGCACAGGGCAGCCAGTGCGCAGCCGGTTGCGCGGCTATCACGGTGCTCGCGGGAGAGATACTGGCGCACCGATTCAGACATGTCCGCGCCGGCGCTCAGGGCTGTAGATTGAGCGATCGCACAGGCTGCCGCTTCCGCCATCAGATCAGCCTTGGAACCGAAGTGTTTGTAAAAGCCGCCGTGGGTAAACCCGGCTGCAGCCATTAGATCGGCAACACCAACGCCATCGTAGCCACGCTCCCGAAACAAGGCTGATGCCGTCTCAACAACGTGCGCCCTGTTGGCCTGCGCCTGCGCCTTGGTGACTTTCATTTCTCGTCCACGGTGTTTATCTCTAAAACTTAATCATACATTGATGTTAATCGTAATCAAAGTGTTGACATTATAGATTACGGTCGTCATTATTGAGTCCAGGCCAACACCGAAAGCCACAACAACATGTTCAAGAAATTGCCTTCAGAACCTAATCCGCCGGTTGTTCGCATCGACGGTTGCCCTGTTTCATCCATCTAAAGCACAGCTGTGCTTGGGTCATACCAAAACATTTTGAAAAGGAAATCATCCATGACCACGCTTCCCACCGTCTTCATCACCGGCGCTTCAAGTGGCATCGGCGCCACCTACGCCGAGCGCTTCGCCCGTCGCGGCCATGACCTCGTCCTTGTAGCGCGTGACAAATTGCGCCTGGATAAATTGGCGGAGCGCCTGCGCGTAGAAAACAACGTGGCCGTCGAAGTGGTTCAGGCCGATCTGACGCAATCGACCGATCTGTCGGTCCTTGAAACTCGTTTGCGTGATGACGCTCGGATCGGCATCTTGATTAACAACGCGGGCATAGCTCAAGCAGGGGGCTTCCTGGACCAATCTCCGGAGGCTATCGAACGCCTGATCACGCTCAACACCACCGCCTTGACGCGGCTCGCAGCCGCAATCGCTCCCCGCTTCGCACAGTCCGGTACGGGTTCGATCGTCAATATTGGCTCGGTGGTGGGTTTTGCACCTGAGTTCGGCATGTCGATCTACGGTGCCACAAAAGCCTTCGTTCTGTTTCTTTCACAGGGCCTGAACTTTGAGTTGTCGCCAAAGGGCGTCTATGTGCAAGCAGTGCTGCCTGCAGCGACCCGTACCGAAATTTGGGAGCGCGCCGGCATTGACGTCAACACCCTCCCCGAGGTGATGGAGGTTGCTGAGTTGGTCGATGCGGCACTGCTCGGCTTCGATCGTCGCGAGCTGGTCACGATTCCGCCGCTGCATGTAGCCGAGCGCTGGGATGCTCTGGATGGAGCACGTCAAGGCTTGTTGTCCGACATTCGACAAACACACGCGGCTGAGCGCTATCGGCCACAAGCCTGACCGTTGCCGCATTCTCTCCTCTTGGAACAAATTCGATGTCCAATTTAATGAAAAAAGCACTTGGCCTCCTCACGTTAGCTGCAGTGCTTGTTTCTCCTCACGTCAAAGCCAGCGACTTGAATTCGACAAGCGTCGCCACAACCGTTACAGCAAACTCGCAAGTGGCGACATGGAAAGATGTTCCCACTCAGATCCTGTCTGCTGATGGTGTGGATTTCGCATACCGCGAGCTTGGACAGCAGAATGGCGGCACCCCGGTCATATTTCTCGCTCACCTGGCCGCTGTTCTGGACAACTGGGATCCGCGGATCGTCGACGGGATTGCCGCGAAGCACCATGTGATCGCCTTCGACAACCGAGGTATCGGGGCATCCAGTGGCTCACCGTCGAATGCGATGGAACAGATGGCAGACGATGCCATTGCTTTCATCAAGGCCAAGGGATTCAAGCAAGTTGATCTCTTCGGCTTCTCGATGGGAGGAATGATTGCGCAGGAAATCGTGCTGAAGGAGCCGCAACTAGTGCGCAAGTTGATCCTGGCGGGTACCGGACCCGCTGGCGGGCCAGGCATCAGCAACGTGGCGGGTGTGGCGAACTTTGACTTGCTCCGCGCGACATTGACCGGCCAAGACCCGAAGCAGTACCTCTTTTTTACGCGCACGCCAATCGGCATCGAAGCAGGCAAGGCCTTCATAAAACGCTTGCAAGAGCGCAGCGAAAATCGCGACAAGGAAATTGCCGTCTGGGCCTACGTGAAGCAGCTTCAGGCGCTCGATGCGTGGGGGCAGAAGCATCCGGCCGATCTCTCGGTGATCAAGCAACCCGTTCTTGTAGTCAATGGCGACGACGATCGGATGGTTCCGACCAGCAATTCGCGTGATCTCGCCAAGCGCCTGACGAACAGCACTTTGATCATTTATCCCGATGCCGGGCATGGCGGCATATTCCAGTTCCACGCCGAATTCGTGCCCAGCGCAATTGAGTTCCTTGGCCGCTAAACGATTTGTGCTACCGGCGCGAAGCGTGACTTGAGATCGAAGCCTGAACCCACCCACCGAAGGATTTCAACATGAGCCATACCCACCTAACCGCCACTACCCGCTTTGTGGAAATCGACGGCGACAATTTCGCCTATCGTCGCTGGGGCAATGCCGCATCAAACCAGCCGCCCTTGTTGTTCCTGCAACACTTTCGTGGTGGTATGGATAATTGGGACCCTTTGATGACCGACGGTCTCGCCGATGGCCGTGAAGTCATCCTCTATAACGGTCGTGGTGTTGCGTCGTCCAGCGGCAAACCGCGTACCCGAATTGAGGACATGGCCGACGACGCAGCAGCCTTTGTGCGAGCACTGGGTTTGCAGCAGATCGACCTTCTGGGCTTTTCGCTCGGCGGCTTCCAGGCACTGGATCTGACCTGGCGTCATCCCACTCTGGTGCGCAAACTGATGTTGTTGGGTACCGGCCCGCGTGGTGGCAACCCCGACATGGAGCAACGCGTGCTGACCACCGCGGTCAATCCCGTTCCCGATTTCGAAGACTTCCTGTACCTGTTCTTCGGCCGCTCGGCCCAGGCCGAGCAGGCTGCGAAAGAGTTCTGGGAACGGCGTCACCAGCGCAAGGACCAGGATCCGCCGTCCTCTCAGGAGGCAGCGATTGCCCAGATCGAGGCCAACGTACTCTATCTGCCAAGACTGTCGGAGGACGATCCCTTTGCCTATCTACGCGGCATTCAGCACCCTACGTTCATTCTCAATGGGGTGAACGACGTGATGATCCCGAGCATCAACTCGTTCTATATGGCTCGCAACATGCCGAACGCTCAGTTGTTCATCTACCCCGACGCTGGCCACGGCGCACAGTTCCAGTACCCGCAGCGCTTCCTGCGTCACGCAGTCCAGTTTCTGAGCGAGTGACGTGATGGCAGCCATAGTCCGAGCGCGCGCTCTCCGCCTCTAAAAGGATGCCCGAAATGCTTAAATTCAAATTCCTGTTGTGGGCACTCGCCCAGATGTTGCAACGAAAGATCAAGCACAACCCCGACTGCGCACATTTTGTTGGGGCCAAACGCTTGGTATTTCAGATTCGCACGGCTTCCGGTGCCGGTCGCCACTATGTCATCGAAAATGGGGCGATCCGCTCCTTCGCCGGTTTGACGCCGAATCCCCAGTTCACACTCAGCTTTACCAGTGCGGCCAAAGGTTTTTCTATTCTGTCCGCCAAGGATCCCCAGGCAGCCTTCATCAGGGGCGTGGGCAGCAAAGACTTGACCATCAGCGGTGACTTTCGCGAAGTGATGTGGTTCCAGGGGCTGACGGCATTTCTCCAGCCCCCGAAGATTGTTTCTCCCTATGACCGTACCGCCTTCTGAGGCCTCCATGAAAACAGACCTGCTGAATCAAGCTTTGACCCTCCCCAACGGCACCGTACTGCGCAATCGACTGGCCAAAGCCGCAATGAGTGAAACGCTGGCGACCTACGACAATCGCCCGACCCCGGAATTGGTAGAGCTGTACCGGCGCTGGGGTTCCTCGGGGCTGGGAATGATATTGACGGGTAACGTGATGATCGACCGCCGCGCACTGGGCGAGCCAGGCAATGTGGCGATCGAGGACGAGACAGACTTGCCTGTCCTCAGGCAATGGGCGCAAGCAGCGATGCAGCAAGGGGCGGCAGTTTGGGTTCAGCTCAATCATCCGGGCAAACAATCCGCCAAGGGCTTGAATACGTACAACCTTGCCCCCTCGGCTGTGCCTTTCCGCGAGGACATGGCGGCATTATTCGAGACCCCGCGCGAAGCCACCCCGTCCGAGATACAGAACATCATCGAGCGATTCGGCCGAAGCGCAGCCATCTGCAAAAAGGCCGGATTCAGTGGCGTGCAGATCCACGGGGCGCATGGTTATCTGGTCAGCCAGTTCCTCTCTCCGCACCACAACCGGCGTAGCGACGAGTGGGGCGGCAGCCTCGAAAACCGGTGGCGCTTCGTACTGGCCGTCTACACAGAAATCCGCCGCCAAGTCGGGCCAGACTTCCCGGTGGGGATCAAGCTCAACTCGACCGACTTTCAGCGCGGAGGCTTTACGGAAGAGGAGTCGATCGAGACGATCCGGGCGCTGGCCGATGCGGGCATCGACCTGATCGAGATATCAGGCGGCACCTACGAGGCCCCTGGCATGGGCGTCAATATGCAAGAACCCAAGAAGGGTTCCACCCTTGCCCGCGAAGCCTACTTCCTTGAATTTGCCGAGAAGGTGCGTGCCGCAGTGAGGGTGCCACTGATGGTAACTGGAGGCTTCCGCACAGCGGCCGGCATGAACGCAGCCCTTAGTTCCGGCGCGCTGGATGTGGTGGGCCTGGCCCGGCTGCTGGCGATCGACCCTGACGCACCCGCCGCCTTGCTGCAAGGACGTGACAGCCCGCAGCAGGTCCGTCCGATCATCACCGGTCTCAAGGCAGTTGATCGCATGGGGGTCATGGAGGTGTGGTGGTACGAACGCCAACTCAAGCGAATTGCAAGAGGCAAATCGCCGCGTCCCGACGAAAGCGGGCTGTCAGCTTTCTTGAAGTCTGCTTTAAGCGGAGGTTGGGGCACCTTTCGTACGCGGCGCTTGCGGGCGCCTGGTTGAGCGCTGGCCCTTCAACGCATGATGGTCAGCACTCAGACACTTGCCGATCTCGTGGTTGGGGCCGATCTGTTCCAGTCTCCTCACAACACATTGATTACAACGGAGTCAAAACAATATGAAAGCGCTCACATTCAAACGCTATGGCAAATCTCCTGAGATAGGTTTTGCCGAAGTTGCCCGCCCCACGCTGAAGGCTAACGAATTGCTGGTAAAAGTCCACGCCGCCAGCGTGAACCCGGTCGACAACATGGTTCCAACGGGCATGTTCAAACCGGTCCTGCATTTCAAGCTTCCAGCGACGCTGGGAAGCGATCTGGCCGGAGTGGTAACAGAGGTCGGCAGCAACGTAACTCGTTTCAAGGTGGGCGATGCCGTCTTTGCCAGTATTTTTGACCTTGGCACGGGCTCAATTGCCGAATTTGCGGTCGTCCCAGAGAGTGCTGCCGCGCCGAAGCCCTCCAATCTTGATTTCGTGCAGGCCGCGTCGATTCCGATGGTCGGGCTCACCTCTTGGCAGACGCTGAAGGAACGTCTCAATCTTCACGCCGGCCAGAAAGTGTTCATCCCCGCAGGGTCTGGCGGCATTGGCACGTTTGCGATCCAGTTGGCCAAGTACTTAGGCGCCAAAGTGGGAACGACCACTAGCACGGGTAATGTCCAGTTGGTGAGCCGCCTTGGCGCAGACGAGGTTGTCGACTATAAGAAACAGGAATTCGAGAAAGTGCTGCACGGTTACGATGCGGTGCTTGGCACGGTCAGGGGGGACGCTATTGAGAAATCCCTTGGCATCCTCAAGCCCGGAAGCAAGATCGTTTCGATCATCGGACCACTGGATGCGGCGTTTGCTCGTACCAAACGCTTGAACTTCGTACTGACATTCGTGTTCGGGCTGATGAGCCGCAAGATCATGCGTCTTGCGAAGAAGCGTGACCTCACCTACTCATTTCTTTTTGTGCGTCCCGACGGCGCTCAGCTCAATGAAATCGGCAAACTTCTCGAGACGGGGCGGGTCCAGCCCGTGATCGACAAGGTGTTTCCGTTCGAGCAGGCAAAGGAGGCGCTTGAATATCTTGCCAAAGGACACGCGAAAGGAAAAGTTGTCATCCAGATGCAATGAATGCATCGCTGCCCACTGACAGAAGAAAGGCAGAAAGCATTTCTTCCTAACTGACCGGATATAAATCCCATACCCAGGAGAATTTTATGAGCAGCATGTTATTTACCCCGACCCAACTCGGCAATCTGCCGCTAAAGAACCGCATCGTCATGGCACCACTGACACGTAGCCGCGCGATCGGGAATCTGCCCAATGCCCTGATGGAGGAGTATTACCGCCTTCGCGCAGATGCCGGATTGATCATCACCGAAGGCACTTCACCTTCACCCAATGGTCTGGGTTATCCACGCATTCCCGGGTTATTCAATGAGGAGCAGGTACAGGGCTGGCGACGGGTGACCGATGGCGTCCATCAGGCTGGCGGCAAAATTTTCGTGCAATTGATGCATACCGGGCGGGTCAGCCATTCCTCGAATCTCCCGCTCGGCGCCAGCGTCATCGCACCTTCGGCGATCGCCGTTCCCGGCGAGACATGGACCGACAGCGACGGAATGCAAGCGCATCCCGTGCCACGCGAAATGAACGAGGACGACATTGCCCAGAGCATCGCCGAATATGCGGCATCGGCCAAACTGGCTATGCAGGCCGGCTTTGATGGCGTCGAATTGCATGCTGCGAATGGTTATCTGATCGACCAATTTCTCAATACAGCCTCCAATCAGCGCGATGACCGCTGGGGTGGCACGGTCGAAAACCGCATCCGTTTCGCTACCGAAGTTGCCAAGGCAACCGTCGCGGCCATTGGAGCCGAGCACGTTGGCATGCGTATCTCGCCGTATGGCGTGTTCAACGGCCAAGCACCTGATGCCGAGATGGATGTGCTGTACTTGCGTTTGATTGATGCGTTGAATGGGCTCGGCCTGCTCTATATCCACATCGTGGATCACAGTGCCATGGGCGCACCAGCAGTCAGCCCCAACTTGAAGGCCGGCATTCGTGCTGCCTTCGAGGGAAAGTACATTCTGTCAGGAGGCTACGACGTTGCTCGAGCCGATGCAGATCTTGGTGCACAGCTTGGCGATCTGGTGGCTTTTGGTCGTCCGTTTATCTCAAATCCGGATCTCGTAGCCAAGCTGAAGTCGGGGCAGGAACTGGTGGCGCCTGATTTCGCCACCTTCTATACGCCAGGGGAAAAGGGCTACACCGATTATTGATGAATAATCCGGGCTTGGTGGCGCTTTTCGCTGCATCAGACACGATGCATTTATCGCGCAACCAGGCCGCCCACTCAAGAAACCTTAAAGGAGAGATAGATGCCTCTCGTTCGTATCGACATTAAAAGAAACCCTGACGTCTCCTACGCCAAAAAGTTGGGCAAAGTGGTCTATGAATCAATGAAGGCGGCTATTAACGTCCCCGATCGGGATAATTTTCAGGTTCTCGCGGAGCACGACGATGACCATTTCATCTATGACCCCAGCTATCTTGGGATTAAGCGAACCGACGGGTTGGTGTTTATTCAGATCACGCTCAATGAAGGACGTTCGACAGATCAGAAGCGCCTTCTATACAAGACGATTGCTGAAGGACTGAATCGAGAAGCAGGTGTTCGGCAGGAAGATGTCTTCATCAATCTGGTCGAGGTTAAAAAAGAGAATTGGTCATTCGGTAATGGCATTGCCCAGTATGCGAGCTGACTCTCTGGCTACTTGGTGGCGTCAAATCGTGATCGTCGGTGGGTGACGTCCCAATGATTGAGAGAGCCCCTTCCGGATTGTTGGCATCCAGCGTACTGGAGAGCAAGGCGGTATGCGGCATGGTTCAAGGTGCAGATGCTTTAAACCCTCTAATGTCTCAAATTGCGAATGGCTGGTCTGTATTCAAAACCGGCTGTTTTCTATCGAGCAGGTCACCGGCCGCTTTGGCCGAACTCCGGCCTCATGCCAATGACAACTAGCAACAAGTCGGCCTTTGCTACCAATCAGTTGCTGCTCTGGATTGCCTCAAGAGCCGCAAGTCGCCTTTCGACACACTTTATTCTTCACCCCCAACCATCGGTTTCTTAAACGAATCGCTCGACGAACTTTATTTAGTGGAATCAGAGCTTTCCCCGAAGCTTCATCTGCCAAGAGTGACCCAAAATTGCGTCACTTTTGGCAGCGAATAATGGCTATGTTTCGCGGCTTCACTACGTTATTCAGAGTGAGCTCGCCAATTCAGGAAGCTGATACTCAATATTGCCTCGCCGTCGGTAAACCCTGACAGTTGATTCCTATAGCCCATAGGCCGCCATGAAAACATTAACTGCGCTGTTGGTAATGCGATCGATATACAACGGATCCAGCGGCACAATTTCGGAACGGTAGAACATTTCTTCCAGCTCAGACTCCAGCAAGCCGCTTAAATGAGCCACGGCGACTGAAGAGTCCACTTGGCGCAACTTTCCGGCATCCATGGCCTGTTTCAGAAAGGCAGTAAGGACGACCTCGCCCTGCTTGCGACTGCGCGTATAGAACAGGTGCCCAAAATCTGATCGCGTCGCTTCGGCGATCGCCAGGCGACGCAACGCCAGAATTTCCGGGGAGTAGATGAAGGTCAGCAAGGCCTTACCGAAATGGATGAGTGACTCTTTTATATTTGGCGTTGCCGGATCCAGTGCGGCGGTAATCGCTTCAGCCTGAGATTGACCTCCGGCGAGCATTATTTCCAGAAACAGCGCTTCCTTGGAGGGGAAATAGCTGTACAGGGTTGCCCGGGAGTAGCCGGCCTTGGCGCAAATATCCGACATTGAGGCGCCTTCGAAGCCAGTCACCCTGAAGACTTCTGAGGCGGCATTCAGAATGCTTTGGCGCTTTTCTTCACTTTTGGCTCTCATGACATTCCCTTAACTAGACTTATATGTCTAGTATAGCTTGACTTAGCGAGACCTCATAACTAGACTGCACTGTATAGTATAGTTATGAGGTTCCTATGTCTTCTCAAGCAACTTTTGCACTGAGCCGGGTGTTTCCGTCGAGAGCATGTCTCGCCATGGCCGTTTCGGCCGCGCTGGCCGGTTGCGCCGGTCTCCCCTCGGCACAACCGCTGCCGGCAAGCAGAGGGATCGATCAGTACCAAAATGCCTCTTCCTTGTCGGCTCCCGCTGTCGCTTGGCCGGATGATCAATGGTGGCAACACTATGGCGACTCGCAACTTGATACCTTGATTCAAGAGGGGCTCGCCAACTCGCCCGACATGGCGGTCGCCGCCGCCCGCCTGCATGCCGCCGAGTCCAGCCGGCAGGTTTCCAACGCGGCCCTCTATCCCCAGGTCACGGCCAACGGCTCGGTCACCGAACAGAAGCAGAGCTACAACTACCTCACGCCGCGCAGCATGACGCCGGATGGCTGGCAGGACTATGGTCGGGCAACTATCGACTTCAGCTGGGAAATCGACTTCTGGGGCAAGAATCGCGCAGCCCTGGCCGCGGCCACATCGGAATTGCAGGCCAGCCAGGCGGAATTGGCGCAGGCCCGGTTGACGCTGGCGAGCAGTATCGCCACCGACTATGCCGAACTGGCCCACCTTTTCGCCACGCGCGATACGCTGGCCGAGGCCGTTAAAGTTCGCACCACAACGGCAGAACTGTTCGCTCAACGCTTTGCCAATGGTCTCGAAACGCGCGGCAGCCTGCGCGAAGCCGAGGCCAGGCAGGCCGCCGCCGAAGGCGATCTGCTTCAGGTCGACGAGCAGATCGGCCTGCAGCGCAATCGTCTCGCCGCCTTGCTCGGTGCCGGACCAGACCGCGGTCTCGAAATCGCGCGGCCGCAATTCAAATTCGCTCACCACTTTGCCCTGCCGGCTGAACTCGCGGTCAATCTACTGGGACGACGGCCCGACATCGTCGCCTCGCGCCTTCAGGTCGAAGCTTATGCAAAGCGCGTCGACGAGAAGAAGGCCGGCTTCTATCCCAACATCAATCTGGCGGCGTTTATCGGCGTGCAATCCCTGGGACTCAACCTGCTGGACAAAGGCGGTTCGAGTATCGGCAGTGTCGGCCCGGCCATTTCCCTGCCAATTTTCAATGCCGGGCGTCTGCAAGGCGAGCTGCGCGGTGCGCGGGCGCGCTATGAAGAAGCAGTCGCCAGCTACAACAAGACGGTGACGCAAGCCTTGCAGGACGTCGCCGATTCGGCGGTCAGCCAGAAAGCTCTCGGCGCCCGCCTGAACAAGAGCGAGCAAGCCGTCGCTGCGGCCAGCGAAGCCTACCAGGTGGCGCGCAATCGCTATGAAGGCGGACTTTCCAGCTACCTGGAAGTGCTCTCCGCCGAGGACGCCCTATTGACCAATCTACGCGCCCTCACCGACCTGAGATCGCGTTCGGCAAGCCTCGATATCGCGCTCATTCGCGCGCTCGGTGGCGGCTACCAGACGAACAACTAAATCCCTCGGAGATTACCGACATGTCAGAAGTTACTGCACAACCACAAGACAGAAGCGCCATCAGCGAACGCCGGAACAAGCTGCTGATCGGGTTTGGCGGCGCGCTTGCCGTCATCGCCTTGCTTCTTGCAGCCTATTGGATCCTCTATGGATCGCATTTTGTTTCCACGGACAATGCCTATGCCGCCGTCGAAATCGCCCAGGTCACGCCTTCCGTTTCCGGAACCATTGCCGAGGTTCGGGTCAAGGATACGCAGCCGGTCAAGAAAGGCGACATCCTGGTGACGATCGACCCGACCGACGCCAAGTTGACCCTGGCGCAAGCCGAGGCTGAACTGGGGCGCGCCATCCGCCGGGTCAAAGGCTATGTCGCCAACGACTATGGACTCACCGCCCAGGTTGCCGCCCGCGACGCCGAGGAAAAGCGCGCCGCTGCCCAGCTTGACTCTGCTGAAGCCGATTTCGCACGCGCCAGTATCGATCTCAAGCGGCGCGAAGCCTTGATCGCCTCCGGTTCGGTTTCCGGTGACGAACTGACCCGTGCGCAAAGCACCTATGCCACGGCCAAGGCCAATCTTGCCGCCGCCAAGGCGAGTGCCAGCCAGGCCCAGGCCAATCGTTCGGCGACGCTCGGCTCGAAGGAGGCCAATGCAGTTCTGATTGCCGGCGCCGATGAAGAAACCAATCCGGAAGTCGCCCTGGCCCGCGCCAAACGCGACCAGGCTGTTATTGATCTGGAACGCACTGTCATTCGCTCACCGGTCGATGGCGTCGTCGCCAAGCGCCAGGTGCAACTGGGGCAGCGCGTCCAGGCTGGCACCACGCTGCTTTCGGTGGTGCCGGTGCAGGAAATGCACGTTGATGCGAATTTCAAGGAAGGACAACTGGAAAATGTCCGCATCGGGCAGATTGCCACGGTCACGGCCGACATCTATGGCAGTGCGGTGAGCTATCACGGCGTCGTGGAAGGATTCTCCGCCGGCTCCGGTGCCGCCTTTGCCGCGATTCCGGCGCAAAACGCCACCGGCAACTGGATCAAGGTGGTGCAGCGCCTGCCCATCCGCATTCGTTTGAACGCCGACGAATTGCAAGCCAATCCTTTGAAGGCCGGTCTGTCGATGGCCGTCAAGATCGACACCAGCAAGTTGGCCAACTAAGGAAACAAAATGAGTCGGACGACCACACAGCCTTCGCCGGAGCAGCCGCTGAGCGGCGGCATGCTCTGGTTTGCGGCGATCATCCTGGCGGCGGCAAATTTTGTTGCCGTACTCGACATGACCATCGCCAATGTTTCCGTGCCGACCATTGCCGGTAGCCTGGGGGCGACGACCAGCCAGGGCACCTGGGTCATTACTTCCTACGCCGTGGCCGAGGCGATCACCGTACCGCTGACTGGCTGGCTCGCCGCCCGCTTCGGTGCCGTTCGGGTCTTTACCGTGGCCATGGCCTTGTTTGGGGGCTTTTCCGCCCTCTGCGGCCTGGCCAACTCGCTCGGCATGCTGGTCTTTGCGCGTATTTGCCAGGGCTTTGCCGGCGGCCCGTTGATGCCGCTTTCGCAAACGCTGCTGTTGCGGATCTTCCCGAAGGAAAAAGCCACGGCGGCGGTCGGCATCTGGTCGATGACGACCCTGGTCGCCCCCGTGCTGGGCCCGATTCTCGGCGGCTATATCTGCGACGAGTACTCCTGGCCGTGGATTTTCAACATCAATTTGCCGATTGCCTTTGCCTGCGCCTTCATTGCCTGGAAATTGCTCAACCGCTATGAAGAACCCTTGATCCGCAATCCGATCGATCAAGTCGGGCTCGTTTTGTTGATTGTCTGGGTCGGTTCGCTGCAACTGCTTCTCGACGAAGGGAAGAACCTGGACTGGTTTGCCTCTGCAGAAATTGTCGTCCTGGGCATCATCGCGGCAATCGGCTTCGTCACCTTCCTGATCTGGGAACTGCATGAAGAACACCCGGTGGTCGATCTGCGGGTCTTCCGCCATCGCGGCTTCTCGGCCAGTGTGCTGACGATCAGCCTGGCTTTTGCGGCATTTTTTGGCGCCAATGTGCTCACGCCGCAGTGGCTACAAACCTACATGGGCTACACCTCGACTTCGGCAGGAATGGCAACGGCTTGGACCGGGATTTTTGCCGTATTCGCTGCACCGCTGGCGGCCGGACTCTCCGCCAAGGTCGACTCGCGCAAGCTGGTATTCTGGGGCGTTCTCTGGCTGGGGGTCGTCTGTCTTTGGCGCACCATCGCAAGCACGGACATGGGCTACTGGCAAGTGGCGATGCCACTGATGGCGATGGGCCTGGGCTTGCCCTTCTTTTTCATTCCGCTGACCGGACTGGCCATGGCCAGCGTTGAAGAAGCGGAAATGGCTTCAGCCGCCGGCTTGATGAACTTTCTGCGAACGCTCTCGGGGGCCTTTGCCACCTCGTTGATCACCACGCTGTGGGATGACCAGACGACGGTCAACCATGCCGAATTGGTTGCCGTGAGCGATGCCGACCAGATGTTGCAAAGATTTTTCGAAGGCATGGGTAACACTGGCGAAACCACCCTGCAAAACATTGACCGGCTGATCAACGCGCAAGCCGTGATGCTGGCAACCAATCAGGTGATGACAATCGTCGCAATCAGCTTCATCATCGCCGCATTTGCCATCTGGCTCGCACCCCGGCCGCAGCGAAAAATCGATCCGGCAGCGGGAGGCGGGCATTAGGAGCCTGATTCAGAGAGATGAGCGGCGACGGATTGAAAACCTTCCCGGAATGGGTGGTCTGCGAGCATTGCGATAGCGTGTATCAGCGCGTCGCCTTGGCAAATGGTCAAGTCGCGCGCTGCGAGCGCTGCCTGGCGCTGCTGTACCGGGCCAGCAGCCTGGATACGGAACGCTGGCTGGCGCTGACCATCGCCGCGGCAATCATGTTCATGATTGCCAATTTATGCCCGGTGGTCCGTATCAGCCTGCAGGGCCTGCATAACGAAGCGACGCTGTGGCAATCCGCCGCCGCGCTGGCGCATGGTCCGGCGGCACCGATTGCCGTGCCGGCGGCACTGTCGATCATCGTCGTACCTTTTCTGCAGATTGCCTTACTCGGCTGGATTCTCGTTTTCGCGCGCCGTAAAAGGCGCGCCCCGGGCTTTGCCACGGCCATGCGGATGCTCGTCGTCTTGCGGCCATGGAGCATGGTCGAGGTTTGCATGCTGGGCCTCCTGGTGGCGATCATCAAGCTTTCCAGCTTTATGGAAGTCGCGCCGGGTCCCGGCATCTGGGCCATGGCGGTGCTGATGATCCTGATCACGATCATTGCCAATCGCGATATTCATTGGTTATGGGAGATGGTCGAAGTCGAACCGCCGCAACCGGAAAGTCAGGCATGAGCTTACCTCCCCGTGCCCATCAATTGCATGTCCTGGCTTGCCATGCTTGCGGGATGGTGCTTGAAGATGCGCTCGACAGCACCGGTCACGGGCGCTGTCCACGCTGCACTGCCGTCCTGCACCGGCGCCGCCCCAATAGCATTGCCCGCGCCTGGGCCTTGTTGATCGCCGGCCTGCTCTTCTACATCCCGGCCAACGTGCTGCCGGTGATGTTTACCAGCCGACTGGGTAGCGGCAGCGACAACACCATCCTACAAGGCGTGATCGAATTCTGGCATGGCGGTTCCTATGGCGTTGCCCTGGTGATCTTTATCGCCAGCGTTGTCGTGCCCTGCAGCAAGTTCGTGATTCTCGGCCTGTTGCTGATTACGGTGCAGCGCCGCAGTGCCTGGGCCAGGCGCGAGCGGGCGCGACTCTATCGCCTGGTTGAACTTGTCGGCTATTGGTCGATGCTCGATGTGCTGGTAGTGGCCATTGTTGCCGCGCTGGTCAAGTTCCAGTCGCTGAGCGATATCGAGCCGCGCAGCGGTATTCTGTTTTTCGGCATGGTGGTTATCCTGACCATGCTTTCAGCCATGCAATTTGACCCACGCTTGATCTGGGATAGTGAGGACACATGAGTGAAGCCCCTGAAACTCCGCCCCAACCCGGCCAGCCCGGCGTGCTTGAGCGGCGTCGATTCCCCTCGCTGATCTGGTTGGTGCCGCTGGTCGCGGCGCTGATCGGCATTTCCATGCTCGTCCATGCCTGGCTTGCCGCCGGACCGGAGATCACCATCGTTTTTCAGGCGGCGACCGGTCTGGAAGCGGGCAAGACCCCGGTGAAATACAAGGATGTGACGGTTGGGCTGGTCTCCGGGATCACCTTGAGCGACGACGGCTCGCACGTCGTCGTAGCGGTATCCATGGACAAGAGTGCGGACCACCTGGTGCGGGCCGACTCACGCTTCTGGATCGTGCGTCCGCGCATCGGTCTGGCTGGCGTCTCGGGGATCGACACCCTGTTTTCGGGTGCCTACCTGGGCATTGATGCGGGGCAGTCCGAGGCGTCGGGCAGGAATTTCGTCGGTCTGGAAACACCGCCGACGATCATCAACGGGGCGCCCGGCAAGAGTTTCGTGCTGCATGCAGAGGACCTCGGTTCTCTGGATATCGGCTCGCCAATTTACTATCGGCGCATCCAGGTCGGGCGCCTGGCGTCATATCAACTGGATCAGGACGGACGCGGGGTCAGCTTGCAGATTTTCATCGACGCCCCCTACGACAGTTTCGTTACCGCCCAGACGCGCTTCTGGAATGCCAGCGGCGTCGATGTCTCGTTGGGGGCAAACGGCCTGAAGCTCAATACCCAATCGCTGTCTACCCTGCTCGCCGGTGGCATCGCCTTCGCCACACCGGCCTTGGGCGCAGCGGATAAACCGAACACGACACAAACCGTGTATGAGCTGGCGAAAGACCAGCAGACGGCGATGGCGCCTCCCGATGGTCCGTCGCAGTACATCGAACTGCATTTCGAGCGTTCGCTGCCCGGCTTGTCGATTGGCGCCCCGGTTCAGTTCGCCGGCCAGGAACTCGGACGGGTCGTCTCGATCAATCTCGACTACGACCAGATCAAACAACGCTTTCCCTCCGTGGTTGGCATCGAACTCTATCCCCAGCGCCTCGGACGAGCCCTGGATAAACTGCCCAAAACCAAGGAGGGAACCGATCCGGCATTATTCATGCGCCGCATGGTGGAGCATGGTTTGCGCGCCCAGGCCCGCTCAGCCAATCTACTGACGGGACAACTCTATATCTCCATCGACTTCGTTTCGAAGGCGCCCAAGGTCGCTTTCGATATTACCGCCCGCCCGCTCATCCTGCCGACCATCAACGGCGATTTCGATCAGTTGCAGGAGCAAGTGGCAAACATCGTCGGCAAGCTCGACAAGATTCCCCTGGACTCGATTGGCCGCCATCTCGATGCCAGCCTGGCCAACCTGGATCGGACTTTGCAGCAAACCAATGCGCAAGTATTGCCCGAAGCCACGCGCACGCTGCAACAAGCGCAACAAACCTTCGGCAGCGCGCAAGGCATGCTCGCCGACGACGCGCCGCTACAACAGAACCTGAACCAGAGCTTGCAGGAAGTGCGACGCGCCGCCCAGTCGGTACGAGAACTCACCGACTTGTTGGGACGCCATCCGGAATCCTTACTACGCGGCCGGCCGGATGACCCCAAACCCACCGGTGCCGGAACCCGCGCCCCGGCCAATACTCAGGAATCCGCACCATGAAACGCTTTCTCCCTTGGTGGGTACTGACTGCCTGTGGGCTGGGCTTGTCCGGCTGTGCATCGTCGCCCGTTCACTACTACACACTGATGGCGCCGGTTCAGGAGATCAAGGCGCCGACAAAACCGCCGCTTGGCTTCCGCCTCGACATTCTGCCGGTCAGCCTGCCAACCCAGGTCGATCGGCAAACCCTGGTCGTCCGCCAAGGCGAAAACGGCATTGTCATTCTCGATAGCGAACGCTGGACGACGACTTTCGCTGACGAATTTCGCGACGCATTGTCCGATAGCCTGACCCGCAGCCTGGGAACACAAGATGTTGCCGGACTCCCCCGCGCCAAGGGAGACCGCGTTTTGCGCGTCAAACTCCAGGTGCGCCGTCTGGATGCCTGGCTTGGCCAGCGGGTCCAACTCGAAACAGAGTGGACGCTTGCTTTCGTCAATGATGCGACGAACAAGCCGCTCACTTGCCATGCTCAATTCGACATCGCAGCGCCGGGCAGCTATCCCCAACTGGTCGGCGCGCAACAGCGCGCGATAGCCCTGCTGGCTGCCGGGATTGCTGCGGATGCGCGGCGTTACGCGGAATCACCTGGTACGCCTTGCGTCGCGCCGTAAGCGCCGGGATCCGTGGTAGCAAGCAACCCCCCCTTAAGCCAGGGGGTGTTGCAAACGGCAACGGCTTCAACCCGCTACTTCAAAGGCAGATAGATATCGGTCACCAATTCATTTTCGGGCGTTTCCGGCAGCAGGTTGAGGTAGTGAAAATAGAGCGGAAAATCGCGCAACTCCTCACCACTTTCCGGTAGCCAGTCACGGTATAGGGGGTAGATGCTTTCGCCGATCCGGACATGGGAGCCGTGATGCCGCACCCGCGCACAGCGACCGCCGGGAATGTTTTTCGTGACCACGCCCTGCGGGTTGGGCGGCACCGCCTCGCTCACTTCGCCACAGATGTCGAAGCGGAATTCTGCCGGCTCGGTGGTATCCGGATTGTCATAGGCAATGCCGAAAGTTCGGCTGCTTACTATTGGGGAGAGGCCGCTTTCCTTGCGCCAGGCGACAAATTGAGCGACGGAATCATTGACTCTTTCGCTGGGGCCGCGATGCGCCATGACGGCAATGCGGGTGGTTTTGAAATCGACAATCTCGACTTGCACGATTTTTTTCCTTTCCGGGATACGGAAGCGATAGCGTTCATGCCAGGATTCCCAGTCCGCTTGTCGCCTGAATTCCGATGGCGACTGGCCGAAGCTGTTCCTGAAGGCACGCGTGAACGATTCCGGGTTTTCGAAGCCGGCATCCAGGGCGATGTCGATGATCCTGGTTTGGCGGTTGAAGGCGAGTTGATAGCTGGCTTGCCGCAAGCGCAATAACAGGATGTAGCGGCCAACGCTGGTGCCGACGTATTCGGCGAATTGCCGATGAAAGTGAAATCTGGAGAAATTCGCGACGCGGCTCAGGTGTTCCAGGCATAGCGGTTCGCCCAGGTTGGACTCGATGTAGTCGAGCACCTTCTCGAATCGCGCTGCGTAGCTTTTTGCCTGTGTGTCGTTCATCATTCTTCCTCAGTTCACAGAAAGCACTATGCGTGCGATGCGACGGCAAATCCTGACCGCAATTGCTCACTTTGCACCATTTATCCAAGCGGGTTAAATCGCTACATTCGCAAGGCCATCACCAACCGACTTTACTCACTCCAGTCCGTACTGACTCCACCGCACAAAGTGGGTCGGAGTCTGATCCAACAGCAGGGTCGAGGCCCCTTTTTCATTGCCGATCGGACGCCGACAGGCTAAAGCGTCTATAGTCTACGCACTGCACTTTGTGGGGTATCGGGGGGATACAGCCATGAAACGGATGAAGCGGGGATTGATCCCCGTATTGGCACTCTCGGCGATAGCCGCGGTGGCGGCACTGATGTGGTTCCTGCGGGAGCCGACTTCGCGTCAGGTAAATATGACCGAGGTGGTCAAGGGGGAAACCGGGCCACGGCCGGAGGCGGCGCTGCGCATCGCGGTGTCGGCGATGATCTCGCCCAAGGATACCGAAAACAGCTATTTCGATCTGCTGCGTCTGATCGGTCGGCACATGGGCCGCGAGGTCATCTTTGTTCAGCGCAAGACCTACGCCGAAGTCAATGCCTTGCTGGAGCAGCGCGAGATCGATCTCGCCTTTGTCTGCGCCGGTCCTTACGTTGATGGGCACGAGCGCTTCGGCATGGAGTTGCTGGCCGTGCCGGTCGCCCATGGCGGCATGGTCTACCATTCCTATTTCATCGTCAGTCGCGATGGCCCCGTCAAGGATTTCGCGGGCTTGCGCGGCCGACGTTTCGCCTTCACCGACCCCAATTCCAACACCGGCTATCTGGTTCCCGCCTACGTGCTGAGCCGCCGGGGCGAAACCCCCAAGAGCTTCTTTGGCGAAACTTTCTTCACCAACAGCCACGACAACTCGATCAAGGCCGTGGCCGATGGCCTGGCTGACGGTGCAGCGGTGGATTCGCTGATCTGGGAGTACATCAACGCGACCAACCCGGTCGATACGGCGCGCACGCGCATCATCGACAAATCGCCGCCCTATGGCATCCCGCCGATAGTGGTGCATCCGGCGCTGGACCCGGAATTCAAACGACAATTGCGCGAGGTGGTCCTGCATCTGCATGAAGATCCTCAGGCCGCAGCCTTGCTGAAGAATATCCAGATTGAACGTTTCGCCGTCGGCAACGATGCCATGTACGACTCGGTACGCCAGATGCAGCGCGAGTTGAAGGAGAAACGGTGATTCGTATCAATCTGCGCCGGCGGATTTTCCTGCGCGCGCTGGGCTTGCTGGTCGTGCTGATCCTGGCGGTCACCCTGGCTTCAGGCGCGTCGAGTGTAATCAATCAGCGTCAGTACGCGCAGACCATCTACCAGGGGCAGATTCGAACGCTGATTTTGCAGATGACAAACCTGGTGCTGTGGGACGACCGGGTGGCGCTGGACAAGCTCATCTCCGAGGTGGTGAAAAAGGATAAGGCCGTGGGTTACGCCTTTCTGGAACGCCA
Organism: Pseudomonadota bacterium; assembly: GCA_018261905.1. Taxonomy (GTDB): domain Bacteria; phylum Pseudomonadota; class Gammaproteobacteria; order Burkholderiales; family Rhodocyclaceae; genus Azonexus. The sequence continues at coordinate 31,296 of JAGTRU010000002.1, forward strand.
CGCCAAACCCTACGTGTACTCGTTTCCAGATGGGGTGCCCCGGGCGCTACTGGGCCTGGGGCCGTTCTCCATGCAGCAGGCAACGATGACCCCGTTTCGGGATCAGGCCGGCGGGCAATGGCTCGATATTGCCCAGGCGGTGCCGGCGGGGGCCGCCGTGCTGCATCTGGGAGTCAATCTCAACGAGCTGTTCTGGCAAGCCCTGGCCAGTCTGCGCGGGGTACTGGCCGTGAGTTTCGCGGCATTGCTGGGCGGCGCTCTGTTTTCCTGGAATATCGCCAGGGCCACCACGCGTGAGGTGGTGGCGGAAGAAGAAGCCCTGCATCGGCTGAATCGCGAACTGCGAGCCATCAGCAGTTGCAGCCAGACCCTGATGCGGGCTGAGGATGAGCCGACCCTGATCAAGGATATCTGCCGTATCGTCAGCGACGAGGCAGGCTACCGTATGGCCTGGGTGGGTTATGTCGAAAACGATGCGGCGGCGACCATCCGCCCGATCGCCTGGGCGGGCGCCGAAGCCGGCTACCTGGAACAAGCCAGGATATCCTGGGCCGATACGGAAGAAGGGCGCGGCCCGAGCGGAGCTGCCATCAGGAGCGGAGAGCGCGTCTGCATCCAGGACTTCGCCAGCGCCCCGCAAGCGGCGCCCTGGCGCGACGCGGCCGTGCAGCGCGGCTATCGTTCCAGCATCGCTATCCCGCTCAAGGATGAAAGCGCCAGCACATTCGGTGTGCTCAACATCTATGCCAGCGAACCTAATGCCTTTACTGAGGACGAACAGCGTCTCCTGGAAAAGCTGAGCGACGATCTGGCATTCGGTATCCGGATACTGCGCGGCCGTATCGACCAGCGGAAGGCCGAAGAAGAAATCGTCAAACTCAACCAGGAGCTCGAACAGCGGGTCGCCAACCGCACCGCGCAACTGGCCGAAGCGCAGAAGCGTGCCGACGGGGCCAATCAGGCCAAGAGCGCCTTCATCGCCAACATGAGCCACGAGATCCGGACGCCGATGAACGCCATCATCGGTCTCACCCATCTGCTGCGAGATCAGGCCTCGCCGGAGCAGGTCGAGCGGCTCGACAAGATTAATGGTGCCGGGCGGCACCTGCTCTCCATCATCAACGACATCCTCGACCTCTCGAAGATCGAGGCAGGCAAGCTGCAACTGGAGCAGGACGACTTTGCCCTCGGCGCCGTGCTCGACCATGTCCGCTCCCTGATCGGCGATACGGCCCAAGCCAAGGGACTGGACATCGCTGTCGACGGCGACCATGTTCCCCTCTGGCTGCGCGGCGACAGCATGCGCTTGCGCCAGGCACTGCTCAACTATGCCAGCAACGCGGTCAAATTCACCGAGCGCGGCGGCATCGCACTGCGCGCCAGCCTGCTCGAAGAACAAGGTGATACGGTGCGGGTCCGCTTCGAAGTCCGGGATACCGGCATCGGCATTGGCGCCGAACAGCGCGACAGACTGTTCCACGCCTTCGAGCAGGCCGACGTATCGACGACGCGTCGCTATGGCGGCACCGGCCTGGGATTGGCCATCACCCGGCGCCTAATCAGCCTGATGGGCGGCGAAGTCGGCGTCGACAGCACGGTCGGGGTGGGCAGCACTTTCTGGTTCTGCGTTCCGCTGCAACGAGGCCATGGCATCCAAACCCAGGGGGCGAGTCTCCCGGCGAGCGATGCCGAACAACAACTTCGGGCGCGGTGTGGCGGCGCCCGCCTGCTGCTCGCCGAAGACAATGCCATCAACCGCGAAGTGGCCCTCGAACTGCTGCACGGCGTCGGCCTGGCGGTCGATACCGCCGGGGATGGCCTCGAAGCGGTCGTCAAGGTGCAACAACATCGCTACGACCTGATCCTGATGGACATGCAAATGCCCAACATGGATGGTCTCGACGCGACTCAAGCCATCCGCGCCCTGCCCGGCTGGCGGCAAATTCCGATCCTGGCGATGACGGCCAACGCCTTCGACGAAGATCGCCGTGCCTGTGAAGCAGCGGGCATGAACGACTTCATCGCCAAGCCAGTCGATCCAGCCGATCTCTACACCACCCTGCTGAAATGGCTGCCCGCCGGAAGTGCCGAAGTTCCGCCCCCGCCAGCAACAGGACAAGCCGTTGCGGCAAGAGACTTGCCCGAGGGCGTCGGCACGGCCGCCCCCCTGGCCATACTGGGCCACGTATCGGGCCTCGATGTCGCGCGCGGCATGGCTGCGGTACGCGGCAACAGCGAGCGCTATCTCGACCTGCTGCACAGTTTTGTCGAAGTACATGCGGGAGACATGGCGCAACTTATCGAGTGCCTTGCCGAGGGCGACAAAGATACGGCACGACGCCTGGCGCACAGCGTCAAGGGCGCCGCGGCCACGCTTGGCGCGGACCGCTTGGCGGAAGAAGCGTTACGCCTGGAAACAAAGCTACGCCAGGATGCGAGCGTGCGCAGCGACGACATTCGCGCCGAAATCGAGGCGGTGAATAACGAGTTCGCCGCCTTGAATGCCGCTTTGCCACCACCGGCGGTAGGCGAAAAGCTTGATCCTAGAAAACGCAATTGAACCGCGGAGACGCAGAGGTAAAACAATGGCTTGCCGGGATGATTCGGCACCCCTTCTGGGGGAGCCGCAAAAACCTTGCAAGCCACTGTTTTTACGTTTTTCTCTGCTCCTTTTCGACTCTTCGGTAAGGTTTTTAGGCTGATCCCTCAGGCTGACCTGGCATTGAAGTCGGCTACCTCGAACGACAGTCGATAGATCCGCGCCTTGTTGGTACAGGCGACGGCACCGATCGGTGCCGGCAAGGCAACCAGCGCGAGGAGAGAATCGATGGGCTTCATCCTGGGAAACGGGCGTGTCCGGAATTTTGCCCACACCTCCCCACCCAACCCATGTTGCATCACGCGCCTTGGAATAGCCCTTCATCTGCCTTGCCCAGCCATCGCCGACTAGCGCACCGCCACCGTGCCACCCTTCCAGCGCGGGTCCTGCCAGCGGTAGAAGGTCGATAGATTGCCCGGCTTGTCGGCCTGTTTCTCGGTTTCCAGGCTGCTCAGCTTGAGGGTTTCGAAGCTGATCCTGTAGCGGCCATCGACCTTGGCTTCGCGCGCCGCCAGCATCTGCACGTTGCCCGGCACCCAGCCGGCGAATTCGACGTAGCCGAGATTGGGGTTGTCGAGGGCTGGCGGCACGATGTCCACGCTCCAGTCTGCGCCGGCCTTGCGGAAGACCCACATCTCACGCCAGGTATCGAGCGGCTGCACGGCCAGCGCCACGCTTTCGCCGGACGGGCTGGTGGTCACCGAGGCCGGCCAGACGATGCCGTAGGTGCAGCGGGTAAAGAGCGGATTGTTCACGTCGTGTTTGGCGTCGACCAGATGCACGCAGCTTTCGCCGGGCTGGCCGGGCGTCACCGCCACCGTGACCCTGGCCGGCGTTTTCGCGGCCACCGTCGGCAGGCCCGCTTCGGCCGCCCAGCGCGAAGCGCCGACGCGGATCGCCGCATCGCTGTAGACGGCGGCATCGCTTTCCATGAGTTCACTCTTGTTGATCACGGCCAGTTCGGCAATCGACCGATTGGCGGCTTCCTGCACGGCGGCTGCGGCAAATTCCGGGCGGCGGGCGCGTTGGTAGGCGAGACTCGCCCAGACCCCGGCCTTGCGCAGATGCAGGCGATTTTTCAGGACTTCCGGCAGCTTTGCCAGTTCGACGCGCTCCAGCACGTCGGCCCGCCAGTTGTCGAGATTGAAGCGCTCGACCGGGTTGAGATTGCTCGCCACGCATTCGTGTCTGGTCAGCGCCAGCGCGGCCAGGGCTTTCTCGATGTCGGTCGAGGGCAGGGCCAGCACGCGGCGCTGGGCGTCGCCGTTGTAGCAAAGCTGGACCTGGCCGTCGCGCTCGAAACTGTTCATGGTGACGCCGTAATTGGCCACCACTTCGAGATGCGCCGCGGTGATTTCGCCAGCCTTGCCGGGCTTGCCGGCCGAGGCGCGGCGGGCCAGGCGTTCGGCCATGCTGCCCAGAGCCTCGAAAACCTCGCCATTGATCGCCGCGGCCGGGGCGGCGCGCAGGTAGGCGGCGGCGTAGCTGATGCCGAGTGCTTCCGAACCCGGCGTGTCCTTCAGGAAGCGCACCACCGAGAGCAGTTCCGGCGCGCTTTCCGGCTTCAGCGACTGGACGCGGACCTGGGTCGCCTTGATATAGCCGGCGCGTTCGCGGCGATGATCATAGACCTGCAGGAAATCGCCCTTCTCGCCGCGGATTTCCAGGCTGTCACCTTGCCAGAGCATGGCCTGCTGGGCGGCGGAATCCTTCGGCGCATTGCGCAGGGCAGACTGGTCCTGGGTAACGATGGCGATGACAGTGAGTGCGGCGGCCAGCATGATTATTGCCCTTCCTGTTGGCCGGCTTCCTGGCCGTCATTCGGGTTGACCGGAGGGTTGCGTTGCTTGCCGGCACCGAGCAGGGTGTTGCCGATGAAACCGCCATCAGACGGCGGCGGCGCGATGATCACCGAAATCTTGTCGGACAGTTTGTCGGCCAGCGTCTTCTGGATGAGCAGCGGATTTTTCTGGATCAACGCACCGTCGCGCGCCAGTTGCTCGCTGGCCAGCTTGCCCAGGCGATCCTGACGGTAGGCCTCGGCATCGGCCAGCTTGCGGCGCGATTCGGCCTCGCCCTGGGCTTCGATCTGCCGCGCCTGCGAGTTGGCTTCGGCGCCCTTGATGCGGGTGATTTTCTCGGCTTCGGCCTCCAGGCTGCGTTGCTCGATCTGCTTCTGCTTGAAGGGCAGCACGTGTTTCATCGCCTCGGCCTGCGCCTTGGCGGCGATGATCTGCTCCTCGCCGGCCGCGGCGGCCGCCGTTTCGCGGCGCACCTTGTCGGCCATGGCTTCGAACTCGGTCTGCTTGACCTGCTTTTCCTTGAGTTCGAGCGTGTATTTCATCTTTTCGCTCGACAACTCCTCGGCCAGCAGATTTTCCATGCCCGCCTTGTAATCGGCCGGCAGGTCGATCTTGCCGATCAGCACGGCCTGCAGCTTGATGCCGTCCTTTTCGAGCAGCGGCTGCAACTCGCCTTCAATGAGCTGAACGATCTCTGACCGCTTGCTCGAGAAGATTTCGCGCACCGTGTAGCGGGCCAGGGTCTTGTAGAGCACGCCCTGCACGGCCGGATGCACGACTTCGCCGCCGATGTCGTCGGGCAGGGCGCGGGCCATGCTGGCGATGCGGTTCGGGTCGAGGGCGTAGCGTACGCTGATATCGACGCCGATCGACAGCCCTTCGATGCTCTGGAAGGGCGCCGTGCCGTCGGCCGTGTCGCCACCTTCCGGGCGGTAGATCTGGTCGCGCAGCGAGAAGCGGCGCAGTTCATGCAGGCCGGGAATGACCAGCACGCCACCTTCGCGCACTTCCGTCGCATTGCCGGTCAGCTGATTGACGCGCACCGCCGCTTCACCGCGCGCCACGCTCTGCATCGGCGGATGTTTGTACATGCCATAGCCGCCCAGCCCAACGACGGCCAGTGCAATCAGCGTCAAACGCGCGCCATGCACGCGGCCGGCGACATGGCCGACACCGCGACCGATCGCCGCTGCAGTGCATGATCCGGCACGGCCAATGGACCGACGCAGTTTGAGAACAATGTAGTTCAGACGTTCCGACATGATTTCTTCCTCCACAATTTGATCTTCAGCTTCGGGTCAGGCCCCGTATCCGGCACTCGGGAAGATCGATCCGCAGCCCGGCTTTCCATGGCTGCCATCGTGCCGCCACATGCCAGGAGCAAGCCATGGCGAGGCGGGGCGAGTTTGGTAAGGCGGCGGGTGTGAGGCTTCCGGGGTGTGAACAAATGCTCACGCCATGGGCATGCGGGCAAGGAAAAAAACGGCGATACTGGATCTGTCGGCGAATAAGCGCCTTGTTTCTGGAGTCATATCGTGGGCCTTGATAGTGTCGAACTCGTCTTGGCTGTAGAGGAGGAATTCGGAATCACCATTGACGATGCGGATGCCATCAGCCTCACTACACCAAGAATCCTTGCCAACTATGTCGCATCCCGCCTTGGAACGCTGAGCATCGACAACGGCCGCTGTTTGTCGCAAGCCGCGTTCTATCGAATACGTTCGGTGCTGGTCAGTCAATTCGGTGCCATGCGCCAAGATGTCCGTCCTGCTTCGCCGATAGATCATTTCCTGAAGGACAACAGACGGCGGCAGTGGCAGGAATTAGCCTCTTCCGTCGAAGCAACACAGCTTCCGCAGTTGCAGTGCAGGAAGTCCATTTACTACCCATTGACTCTTGGGGTACCGCTACTTGTCTTGGCTCTACTGCTTCGTGGAAATTTTCCGATAGGAATGGCGCTGGGGGCGTTTGTTGCCTTCTGGTTTGCCACCAATATAGTCACCGACAAAATGGCAGACGTGTTGCCCTCGAGCATGCGCACAATCGGAGATCTTGTTCCTTACGTTCGCGCCCCAAGACGGGAGGAATGGTCGCGTGACTATGTGCTACAGCGAGTTATCCAGATCACCGCTCTACAACTGGGAATTCCGGTAGAGAAAATTCACCCGGACCACCATTTCGTCAAAGATCTTGGCCTCGACTCCTGAGACAACGCGAGCCCAGGAGGCTGTCGGACTTGAGCGACTCGGCTGCCAATCGCTGGCTGCCCCCTGGAAGCGCGAGCGCACGAACCGGCGCACCAGCGCATGGCGACGATCAGCCATAGCATGGCATTGAACGCGCAATCGACTTCGCCCTGGACGCGCAAACCCGGACCGATCCAGAAAGCGTTCATCGATGCTGTGCGCCTCGATGACGGCTTGCCGCTTCTATCCCTTAGCGGATACCACGGGCGATTTGGCGATGAGTTCTTCGATGATGAACTCCAGCGTCCGGTGCAGCGCGCTGACCACCGCGACGATATTCATTTTCGGGTTGCGGATGGCGCGAATGCTGAAACCTTCGAATACCGCATAAAGAACTTCGAGCGGCCCATCCAGGTCGCTCTCGTTGAAATCCAGGCCGCGCAGCCGCAGACCGTCTTCGATCAGGGCCTTGAAATAGGACATCCCCTGTTGGTCCGATTCCTGAACAATCGCAGCCACCGATGGGTTGCGCGCGGCTTCGGCGATGATTTCAAGGATCAGCGGGGCATTCTGGTCGTGCAGTATTTCATCGACGGCATACTGCGCCTCGGCGGCCGCGGCGCGCAGCAGGTCGCCGCCTGCGCTCCTGTCCCTGATGCGCAGGAGAATGCTCTGCAGGGACTGCAGTTCGCGGTCCACGATGGCCGAGATGATGGCTTCCTTGTTCTCGAAGTAGTGGTAGATGTGTCCCACGCTCATGCGGGCCGCCTTGGATATCTGCAGCATGCTCGTGTTGTGGAAGCCATTTTTCCGGAAGCACTCGGTGGCCGCATCCAGCACCTGGATCTTGCGTAATTCGGCGCGAGGCTGCTCGCTGGGAAGGTCTTGGGAAGTGGAATTCATTGCCGTTTCCTGTCTGGCCGGACGGATATTTCTGTCCTTGATGGCTGGTAATCGAGTGCACTGCGCCGTGCTCGAAACATTTCGCTCCGGGGGAAGAGCAACATTGATACTCGCCGTTGGAACAAAGTCTTGATGCTTTTCCGGATTCTAATATAGAATGAACGCTCTAACTAGAATGAATGTTCATTCTTTTCATCCATGGATGACAGGATTTGCCCCTTTTACCCGTCAAACGAGGTTGGTCATGGCAAGCAGAATTGATTGGAAACTCGCGGCAGGCGCCGCATTCGCATGTGGGCTGATGTTGAGCGGTTGCGGGCAGCCGGCGAATACCGAAGCGGCCGCTGCGGCGCCGGATGTCGGCATTGTCGAGATCCGGGCGCAGGCGCTCACCCTGACCACCGAGTTGTCGGGCAGAACTTCCGCCTTCCAGGTCTCCGAGGTCCGTCCGCAAGTCGGCGGCATCATCCAGAAGCGCCTGTTTGTCGAAGGCGCCGACGTCAAGGCCGGCCAGGCGCTGTACCAGATCGATCCGGCCAGCTACCAGGCCACCTACGACAGCGCCCGGGCCAGCCTGGCCAAGGCCGAGGCGAGCCTGATCAGCATTCGCAACAAGGCGTCCCGCTACGAAGAATTGGTTGTCATCAAAGCGGTCAGCCAGCAGGAGAACGACGACAGCCAGGCCGCGCTCAAGCAGGCGCAGGCCGATGTCGCGGCAGCCAGGGCGGCACTTGAGACGGCGCGCATCAATCTCGCCTACACCCGCGTCACCTCCCCGATCGCGGGACGGATCGGCCGTTCCAGCGTGACGCCCGGCGCCCTGGTGACGACCGGGCAAGCGTCTGCGCTGGCGACCGTGCAGCAGCTCGACACGATTTATGTCGACGTCACGCAGTCGAGCGCCGATCTGCTCCGCCTCAGGCGCGACCTGGCCAGCGGCCAGCTCAAGACGGCCGGGGCCAACCAGGCGGCGGTCAAGCTGATCCTTGAAGACGGCAGCACCTACCCGCTGGCCGGCAAGCTGCAGTTTTCCGATATCACGGTCGACCAGAGCACCGGCAGCATCACACTGCGTGCCGTCTTTCCGAATCCCAAGGGAGAGTTGCTGCCCGGCATGTATGTCCGGGCCGTACTCGAAGAGGGCGCCGAGGAACAGGCCATCCTGGCGCCGCAGCAGGGCGTGACCCGCGATACCAAGGGCAATCCGACAGCACTGGTGGTCGGCCCCGACAACAAGGTCGAATTGCGCGTGCTCAAGACGCGCCGGACCATCGGCGACAAATGGCTGGTCAGCGAAGGCCTCAAGGCCGGCGACAAGCTGATTGTCGACGGCCTGCAACGGATCGCTCCCGGCGCCACGGTTCATCCCGTTCCCGCAACGGCGGCGGAGCAGTCCGCGGCACCGGCTGCCGGCAAGCAGCAGTAAGGAGACAATTCCATGTCGCGATTTTTCATTGACCGGCCCATCTTCGCCTGGGTGATCGCCATCGTGATCATGCTGGCCGGCGTGCTCGCCATCCGCACGCTGCCGGTTTCCCAATACCCGCTGATCGCGCCGCCCGCCGTCTCGATCAGCGCCACCTACCCGGGCGCTTCGGCCAAGACGGTCGAGGACACCGTCACCCAGGTCATCGAACAGAAGATGAAGGGCATCGACCACCTGGCCTACATGTCCTCCGCCAGCGACTCGGCGGGTACCGTCACCATCACGCTGACTTTCGATACCGGCACCGATCCCGACATCGCCCAGGTCCAGGTCCAGAACAAGCTGGCCCTGGCCACCCCGATGCTGCCGCAGGAAGTGCAGCGGCAGGGGGTGCAGGTCGCCAAGGCAACCTCGAATTTCCTGATGATCCTCGGCTTCGTCTCCGAAGATGGCAGCATGAACGACATCGACCTTGGGGACTATGTCGCCGCCAACATCCAGGACGTCGTCGCCCGCATCAACGGGATCGGCGAAACCCAGCTGTTCGGCAGCAAGTACGCCATGCGCATCTGGCTTGATCCGGCCAAGCTGCAGAACTATCGCCTGACGACGGGCGATGTCAGCGATGCCATCACGGCCCAGAATGCCCAGGTTTCGGCCGGCCAACTGGGCGGCATGCCGCTGCTCAAGGGGCAGCAACTCAATGCCACGGTGACGGCGCAGAGCCGCCTGCAGACGCCCGAGCAGTTCGGCAACATCATCCTGCGCACGACCGCCAACGGCGCCACGGTGCACTTGCGCGACGTCGCCCGCATCGAACTCGGCGGCGAAAGCTACGACGTGATCTCGCGCTACAACGGCAAGCCGGCCACCGGCCTCGCCATCAAGCTGGCCACCGGGGCCAACGCGCTGGCGACGGCCGAAGCGGTCAATGCCAAGATGAAGGAACTGTCGCCCTTCTTCCCGGCCGGCATGAAGGCGGTGCTGGCCTACGACACCACGCCCTTCGTCAGGATTTCGATCGAGGAAGTGGTCAAGACGCTGGCCGAAGCCATTTTCCTGGTTTTCCTGGTGATGTACCTGTTCCTGCAGAATTTCCGCGCCACGCTGATCCCGACCATTGCCGTCCCGGTCGTGCTGCTCGGCACCTTCGGCGTGCTTGCCGCGGCCGGCTATTCGATCAATACCCTGACCCTGTTCGGGGTCGTGCTGGCGATCGGCCTGCTGGTCGATGACGCCATCGTCGTCGTCGAAAACGTCGAACGGGTGATGACCGAGGAAGGTCTGTCGCCCAAGGAGGCGACCCGGAAATCGATGGGCCAGATCACCGGGGCGCTGATCGGCATCGCCCTCGTCCTGTCCGCCGTCTTCGTGCCGATGGCCTTCTTCGGCGGCTCGACCGGCGTCATCTATCGCCAGTTCTCGATCACCCTGGTATCTGCCATGGTGCTCTCCGTCATCGTTGCGCTGATCCTCACCCCGGCGCTCTGCGCCACCCTGCTCAAGCCGGTCGAGAAGGGCCATGCCGTCGGCGAGGACGGCCCGCTGGGCGCCTTCTTCAGCCGCTTCAACCGCCTCTTCGAGCGCACCAACAGCGGCAGCCAGTCGCTGATTCAGCGGATGCTCGGGCGCAGCAAGCGCTATCTGCTGATCTACGGTCTGATCATCCTCGGCATGGCGGCGCTGTTCATGCGCCTGCCCACCGCCTTCCTGCCGGACGAAGACCAGGGCTTCCTGATGGCCCAGGTGACGCTGCCGGCCGGCTCGACCAGCGAGCGGACGCTGGAGGTCATCGAGAAAATCGAGCATCACTTCCTCGAAGACCAGAAGGAAGCCGTCGACTCGGTGTTCACCGTGATCGGCTTCAGCTTCGGGGGCAGCGGCCAGAACACCGGCCTGGCCTTCGCCAACCTGCGCGACTGGAGCGAGCGCAAGCGGCCGGAACTCAAGGTGGCGGCGGTGGCCGGACGGGCCATGGCGTATTTCTCGACCTTCCGCAATGCGATGGCCTTTGCCTTCGCCCCGCCGGCCGTGGTCGAACTCGGTAACGCCACCGGTTTCGACTTCCAGTTGCAGGACCGCGGCGGTCTCGGCCACGCCAAATTGATGGAAGCCCGCAACCAGTTGCTCGGCATGGCGGCGCAAAACCCGGCCCTGATCGCCGTGCGCCCCAACGGCCAGGAAGATACGCCGGAATACCAGCTCGACATCGATCTGGCCAAGGCCGGCGCGCTGGGCCTGAGCCAGGCCGATATCAACAACACCCTGCAGACCGCCTGGGGCAGCTCCTACGTCAACGACTTCATCGACAAGGGACGCGTCAAGCGGGTTTTCCTGCAGGGCGACGCTTCGGCCCGGATGCAGCCGGAAGACTTCAACAAGTGGTTTGTCCGCAACCGGGCCGGCGACATGGTGCCGTTCTCGGCCTTTGCCTCCGCCCACTGGTCCTATGGTTCGCCGCGCCTGGAACGCTACAACGGCCTGGCCGCAGCGGAAATCATGGGCGATGCGGCACCGGGGCACAGTACCGGCGAAGCCATGGCGCAGATGGAAGCGATGGCCGCCAAGCTGCCGGCCGGCATCGGCTACGAATGGACCGGGCTGTCCTACCAGGAACGCATGTCGGGGTCGCAAGCCCCGGCCCTGTACGGCATCTCATTGCTGGTCGTCTTCCTGTGCCTGGCGGCGCTCTATGAAAGCTGGTCGATTCCCTTCGCGGTGATGCTGGTGGTGCCGCTCGGTGTCATCGGCGCGCTGGCGGCCGCCTCGCTGGGCGGCTTGTCGAACGACGTCTATTTCCAGGTCGGCCTGCTGATGATCATCGGGCTGTCGACCAAGAACGCCATCCTGATCATCGAGTTCGCCAAGGAACAGATGGAACACGGCAAGGAACTGGTCGAAGCGACGCTGGAAGCCGTGCGCCTGCGCCTGCGGCCGATCATCATGACCTCGCTGGCCTTCATCCTCGGCGTGCTGCCGCTGGCCATCTCGAATGGCGCCGGCTCCGGCGCCCAAAACGCGATCGGCATCGGCGTGATCGGCGGCATGCTGAGCGCCACCGTGCTTGCCGTGCTGTTCGTACCGCTCTTCTTCGTCGCGGTGCGCCGCATTTTCCCCGGCAAGACAGCACAGATCACCCAGGAGGAGCACTGATATGCACCGGACCATTCTCGCTGCCGCACTGAGCGCCATGCTGCTCGGCGGGTGCACGACGCTGGCGCCCGACTACTTCACCCCGGCTGCACCGCTACCGGCTGCCTGGCCGGCCGGCGCAACTGCCGAGGGCGCAGCGTTGCCGGCCGATATCGGCTGGGAGCAATATTTCACCGATCCCAAGCTACGCCAGTTGATCGCGCTGACGCTGCGCAACAACCGCGACCTGCGGGTGGCCGGGCTGAATATAGAAAAAGCCCGCGCCCAATACCAGATCCAGCGCGCCGACCTGTTTCCCGGCATCAATGCCGGGGCCAGCAGTACCGCTCAGCGCGTTCCGGCCAGCCTGTCGGGCACCGGGCAAGCGACGGTGTCGCATGAGTACAGCGCCAATCTCGGCTTTGCCGCCTACGAGCTGGATTTCTTTGGGCGCATTCGCAGCCTGAAGGATCAGGCGCAATACCAGTTCATGGCCACCGAAGAAGCGCGGCGCAGCGTCCAGATCAGCCTGATCGGCGAAGTGGCGACGGCCTACCTGACGCTGGCCGCCGACAGCGAGCGCCGGCAACTGGCCAGCCAGACCCTGCGCAGCCAGCAGGCGACCTATGAGTTGACCAGGCGTCGTTTCGAACTGGGCAGCGCCTCGGCGCTCGACCTGCATCAGGCGCAAACCAGCATCGAGACGGCACGCGCCGACGTGGCACGCTACACCGGCCAACTGGCGCTGGATCGCAACGCGCTGGTGCTGCTGGCCGGCGGCGATCTGCCGGCCGAGATCATGGAGGTCGATGCGCTGGCCAGCGTGGCCGGCAGCGCCGGCATTCCGGGTGGCCTGCCGTCCGAGCTGCTGCAGCGCCGTCCTGATGTGCTGCAGGCCGAACGCCAGTTGCAGGCGGCCAATGCCAACATCGGCGCCGCCCGCGCCGCCTTTTTCCCAAGCATCACGCTGACGGCGAGCGGCGGTTCGGCGAGCAACCAGCTTTCCGAACTATTCGCTTCCGGCTCGTCAGCCTGGCGCTTTGTGCCGCAGATCACGCTGCCGATTTTCGATGCCGGCCGGATCAGGGCCAATCTAGATGCCGCCAAGGTGCAACAGCAGATTGCGCTGGCGCAGTATGAAAAGGCCATCCAGACCGCGTTCCGCGAGGTCGCCGACACCCTGGTCCAGAACGTCCCGCTGCAGGAGCAGTTGGCCGCGCAGCAGGCACTGGTCGAGGCGACTTCGGCCAGCCATCGCCTGTCGCGGGCCCGCTTCGACAAGGGCGTGGATAGCTACCTGGCAGTTCTCGATGCGCAGCGTGCCGAATACAGCGCGCAGCAAAACCTGATTTCCGTCCGCCTGGCCGGCCTGGCCAATCAGGTGACCTTCTACAAGGCCATGGGCGGCGGCGCAAACTAGGCGGGCCGCACGGCGCACTCGGGGCGATGACACCGCGCCCGGTGCGCCAACACCGGTGGCGGCGAGCGAATGAGAAAATGGAATGGCAACTTACCGACTACGTCCGCCTAAACCGGATGACTGCAAAGGCCGATTACGCAAAGAACCCGATAATGAAAAGCTGCATCGCGATCCTGCCTGTTTCGGTCAACGACAGGTCGGTTACCTGATGGTCGGTAAAGAATCGCGTTGCACGGCCGCTTTCAGTACAGACAAACTCACACTCCAACCCATAATTTATATCGTCACGCTTTTCGCCCTGCGTCGATCGAGAATGGGGAACGGGGCCAGGAAATCAGACTTGCTCCGACAAACAGGGGCCGTTCTAAGCAGCTCACAACTTAAAGCCCCCGTTTTGCCAAGCTTACTTACTCAGTTCTTCCCGCCCAACGTTGTGCTAAGGCGCCGCCGACAGCGAGTTGCAGCGGGTGGTAAATCATGATCGGCATCAGGATCAGGCCGAGCGCCGGATTGGCGCCGAAGATCAGGTGAGCCATTGGCACGCCGGAGGCCAGCGTCTTCTTCGAGCCGCAGAAGACTGCGGCGATCCTGTCCTCTATCGGCAGGCCGAGCAGACGCGCCAGGAAGCGGGTCAGAAGCAGCACGATAGCGAACAGAAGTGCGCTGCCGATGATGGTTTCGAGAAGGATAACCGGCCCGTAGTTGGACCAGACGCCCTCCTTCACCGTATCGGCAAAGGAGGTGTAAACCAGGGTCAGGATGGTCAGCCGGTCGACGATCTGGATACGGCCTTTATTGTGGCTGGCCCAGGTAGCGAGTGCAGGACGCGAGAGCTGACCGAGCACCAGCGGCAGCACCAGCCAGAGCAGCAGGTCGATGATGACCGGCCAGACGTCGAAGCCGCCCCCGCCGCTGCCAAGGATCCAGGCCATCCAGAACGGCGTCAGGACGACGCCGAGCAGGCTCGACAGGGTGGCGTTGAAAACGGCAACCGGCACGTTGCCGCGCGCTGCCACGGTCAGCGCGACCGATGACGAAACGGTAGACGGCAGCGCGCACAGGTAAAAGAAGCCGGTTTGCAGGTCGGCCGCCATCCAGCCGCCGGAAGCCTTGAGCAGCAGCCAGCCAAGGACGGGGAAGACGAGGAAGGTGCTGGCCTGGATCAGCAGATGCACCTTCCAGCGCAAGGCGCCGTCCTTGAGCGAGGCGAGCGAGAGGCCCAGGCCGTTGAGAAAGAAGACCAGGGCGATACCGATCTTGTTGAGCAGTTCCGGATGCAGGAAGCCGCCCTTGGCGCCGGGCGCCGGCCAGATGAAGGCAAGGGCGACGGCGACCAGCATGCCTTTGAGAAACCAGTCGAATTTGAATTTCATGTTGAATGACCTTGTTGGGGTTCGATGAAGTCCGGGCGCGGCAGCCTACCAGGCCGCGACGCAGCCGTCGCTGCGCGGATCTTCGCCGCCCTCGATCCAGCCGTCCGGATGCAGGACAAGCGCCCCGGCGTGCCCCATGCGCTCATCGAAATCGCCCGCCACTTCGACCGGGTGGCCCAGCGCGCGCAATTTGTCGATGATTTCCGGCGCATAGCGCGACTCCAGCTTCAAGCTCGTACTCTGCTCCGCCCAGGTCCGGCCCAGCAACCAGCGCGGCGCGGCAACCGCCGAACGGACATTGTGGCCGCCCCAGACGTAACGCGAAAAGACGGCCGCTTGCGTCTGCGGCTGGCCTTCGCCACCCATCGTGCCGTATACCAGCAGGCGACCGTCGTCGAGACGGGCCATCGCGGGGTTCAGCGTGTGGAAGGGTTTGCGCCCCGGCGCCAGGCTGCGCAACTGGTTCGGCCGCAGATCGAAGGAGCAGCCGCGGTTCTGCCACCAGATGCCGGTCTGCGGCAGGACGACGCCGCTGCCGAATTCGAAGTAGATGCTCTGGATCATGCTCACCGCACGGCCTTCGGCATCGACGACGCCCATCCAGGTGGTGTCGCCATCCGAGTTCGGCGCCGGCCACGGACTGGCCTTGCCGAGCGGCACGGCGGCAGCCAGCGCGTCCAGAGTCGAGTCGCCGAGCAGGCCGGATGGATCGATCTGCATTGCTGCCGGATCGGTGACGTACTTGTCACGCACAATGAAGGCCTGCTTGGTGGCTTCGACCAGCGCATGGATACCTTCGACGTTGTCCGGACTCCAGCCGGCCTGGCGAATGCGGTCGTAGATGCCGAGGATGAGTAGCGATGCAAGGCCCTGGGTCGGCGGCGCCATGTTGTAGACCTTGCCGCAGGACAACTGCACCTCGAGCGGCGCCTTGATTTCGGCCTGGTGGCAGGCGAGATCGGCTGCGGTAATCGGACTGCCGACGGCGGCCAGGTCGGCGCCGATCTGCTGCGCCAGTTCGCCACGATAGAAATCGTCGGCACCGGCCCGCGCCAGTTGTTCGAGCGTTGCCGCGAGGGCCGGAAAACGATGCCGCTGACCATAGGCCGGCACCTTGCCATCGGCCAGGAATGCGTCGGCGAAGCCGGGCTGGGCCTGCAGTTCCGCCAATTTATTGCGCGTGTTTTCTTCCTGGCTGTGAGTCACCGGGAAGCCTTCCCGCGCATAGTGGATGGCGCTTTCGAGCAGGCGGGCGAAAGGCAGGCGACCGCCCCACTCGCGGCGGCTGAATTCGTAGGCCGCGCCCCAGCCGGAGAGCGTACCGGCCACCGTATTGGCGGCCAGCGGACCGCGCCAGGGAATGCTCGTCAAGCTGCCGTAAAGTTCGCGTGTGACGCCGGCACCGGCCGCGCCACAGGCATCAATCGAGCGCATCGGCTGGCCCGGCGCATGCATCAGCCAGAAGCCGTCGCCACCGATGCCGGTCATGTGCGGATAAACCACAGCCAGCGTGGCGGCAACGGCAATGGTCGCCTCGATGGCGTTGCCGCCGTCGCGCAGGATGTCGAGGCCGGCCTGGGCGGCGAGGGAATGGGAGGCGACAACGGCGCCGCGGGTTGCGAGGATGGGTTTCATGCCGATTCGCCCTTCAAGTTTTGTTTGCTGGTGGACGGGAGCCCCCAGGCCGGCGCAACACGATTGGTGGCGCTGCGTGCCGAGAGCAGATGTGAGCGCATCTCCCGGTAAGTGGTGATGACATCGTGGGCAAGGATGGCTTCGACGATCACCGAATGCTCTTCGAAGGATTCGCCCATCCGCTCGAGATTGCGGAACTGCGTCCGGCGGAAGGGTGAGACGCGATGGCGCAGGCTGGTTGCCAGTTCGATCAGCACCGGGTTGTAGCAACCGCGGATGATGGTCGCGTGCAGTTCCAGGTTGGCCGCATCGTAGCGATCGATATCGCCCGCCTGCATCGCCGCCCTGCCCTCCGCATGCAGTTCGCGCATGCGGCTGCGGTCCGCCTCGGTCATGCGCAGCGCGGCATGGCGGGCGCAGGCGGCCTCCAGCTCGCCGATCGCTTCGAACATCTGGTCGAGTTGATCGACGGTCAGCTCGGCAACGACCGAACCGCGATTCGGCCGGGTATCGACCAGGCCCATGATGGCGAGTTGCTTGAGCGCCTCGCGCACCGGCGTCCGTGAGACGTTGAAACGGGCGGCCAGGCTGACTTCGTCGAGACGCGAACCGGGCGCCAGGTTGCCGAGAACGATTTCATCGGCGATACGGCGGCAGACATCATCGGCCAGACCGCCCCGGCCACGGCCATCTTCAAAGGAAAGGACGCTCATCAGGCAGCCTCCGCCAACGGCATGAGCGGATGCCAGCAAGCCAGCGCCTGCGTGCCAACCGATTGCAGGGGCGGTACCTCGCACCGGCATTGTTCGCTGGCGTGCACGCAGCGCGGCGCGAAACTGCAGCCGGGCGGCAATGCGGCCAGATTGGGCGGCGCACCGGGCACCGCCAACAGCGGCTGCCCGCGGTTCTCGGTGCCGACCGTCGCGGCCAGCAGGCCGGCCGTATAAGGATGACGCGGCGCGCGGACGATCTGGCTGACCGGCCCCTGTTCGACGATGCGGCCGGCGTACATGACGGCGATGCGGTCAGCGACTTCGACGGCGGCGGCGATGTCGTGCGTCACGAAAATCACCGACATGCCGGTTTCGCGCTGCAGTTGGCGCAACAGCAGCAGGATCTGGATCTGAACCGTGGCGTCGAGCGCCGTGGTCGGCTCATCGGCGAGCAGCAGTTTGGGCTGGCAGGCCAAGGCCAGCGCGATCATCGCGCGCTGGCGCATGCCGCCGGACAGTTCGTGCGGATAGGCGTCGAAACGCCGTTTTGCCTGCGGAATCTGCACCCGTTCGAGCATCTGCAAGGCCTGGGCGCGTGCCGCCTGTTCATCGACCGCGGCGTGGGCGCGGATGGCCTCGGTAACCTGCTGGCCGATGGTGTAGACCGGGTCGAAAGCCAGGCCGGGTTCCTGGAAGACCATGGAAACCGTACCGCCGCGATAGAGATCGAGCGCCCGGCCCTTGAGGGCGAGCACATCCTGACCGTCGACCAGCATCTTGCCCTGGATTTTCGTCGTCCGTTCAGGGTGCAGGCGCAGCAGGGTGCGTAGCGTGACGCTCTTGCCGGAGCCGGATTCGCCGAGCAGACCGAGCACTTCGCCGGCGCCGAGTTCGATGTTGACTTCGTTCAGCGCGCTGGCGGTACGGCTGCCACAAAACTGCACCGACAGATCCTGCAGGGAAACCAGGGGGGTAGTCATGGCTGAACCTCCGTAAGGGCAGCGGGATGACCCGAAGTCGGGTCGTTGAGATGGCAGGCGGCCTGGTGCGCCGGTTCACCGGGCAGGCCGATCAGCAGCGGCGCTTTGGCGGCGCAGACCGGATGCGCATGCGGACAGCGATCATGGAAGCGGCAGCCGCTCGGCGGGTTGATCGGGTTGGGCGGGTCGCCAGCCAGCGGCGAAGCCTGCGTCCGGTTGTCCGGGTCCATCGAGGGCACGGCGGAGAGCAACGCCCGCGTGTAGGGATGCGCCGCCTGGCCGTAGATGCGCTCGACCGGGCCGGTTTCGACGACCTGGCCGAGGTACATCACCATCACGTAGTCGGAGATGTAATGCACCACGTGCAGGTCGTGCGAGATGAACAGGTAGGTCAGCTGACGCTCGGCCTTGAGTTCCTGCAGCAGGTTGAGTACCTGCGCCTGCACCGACTTGTCGAGTGCCGCGACGGCCTCGTCAAGGATGACCAGGCGCGGATCGAAGGCCAGGGCGCGGGCGATATTGACGCGCTGGCGCTGGCCACCGGACAACTCGTGCGGATAACGGCTGGCGAACTGTGCAGGTTCCAGACCGACGCGTGCCAGCAGTGCGTGTGCCTGGCGCATCGCCTCGGCGGCCGGCATGCCGTGCACGCGCGGTCCGTAGGCGATGGTTTCGGCGATGGTCAGACGCGGGTTGAGCGAAGCGAAGGAGTCCTGGAAAACCATCTGCAGGCTGCGCCGGAATTCCTTCAAGCGGATGCCGCCGAATTCATCGACGCCCTCGCCGTCGAACACCATGTTGCCCGAATCGGCCGCCATCAGCCGGGCGATCAGGCGGGCGGTGGTCGATTTGCCGCAGCCGGATTCGCCGACGATGCCCAGCGTCTTGCCCTTGGGCACCGAGAAGCTGACGCCATCGACGGCATGGACGAACTTTTTGCTCTTTTCCAGCGGTTGACCGCGTACGGCGAAGTATTTCTTCAGATTGCGCACGACCAGCAGCGGCTGGGCCGGACCGCCCCGGTCCTGAACCGGAGCCTGGGAGTAGGAAGTGGTATTCATCGACGGATGTCCATGGCCGAGCGCACGCTGTCTGCGAGCAGATTGAATGCGATTGAAGTGACGAAGATCAGGGCGCCGGGCAGCGCCGCGATCCAGGGATTGACGTAGATTGCCGAGCGCAGCGTGTTGAGCATCAGCCCCCACTCCGGCTCCGGCGGCTTGACGCCGAGGCCGAGGAAGGAGAGGCCGGAAGCGAGGATCATGCTGACGCTGAGCAGGCCGGTCGCATAGACGAAAACCGGGCCGAGCACGTTGCCCAGCACATGCACGCGGATGATCGAAAAGGCGCCGGCACCGCTCATCCGCGCCGCCTCGATGTAGTCGAGCTGGCGCACCTGGGTGGTGACGCTTTCGGCCACCCGCACTACCTGCGGCACGAAGACCAAGGTCAGCGCCAGCAGGCTGTTGCTCATACCCGGCCCGAGCGCGCCGGAAATCGCCACGGCGAGCAGCACCGAGGGGAAGGCGTAGAACACGTCGAGGACGCGCATGATGACCATGTTGACCTTGCCGCCGACGTAGCCGGCAAACAGGCCGATCGCGGTGCCGATGCCGAAGGCGGCGAGTACCGGCACGACGCCCATGAGCAGCGACAGGCGACCGCCGTGCATCAGGCGGGAGAGCATGTCGCGGCCGAGTTCGTCGGTGCCGAGCAGGAAGCAGGGGCTGCCGATCGGCAACAGGCGTTTGATCATGCTCGCCTTGTAGGGATCGGCCGGCGCCAGCCAGGGCGCGAAGACGGCGGCGCCGATGATGATCAGCAGGACCAGGCCGGCGGCCAGCGCCATCGGATCGTGCCGCAACTGGCGCCAGACGACCAGCCAGTAGCTGCGGCTCGGGGCCGGAGCGGCTACGGCGGCGGCCCGCAGGGAAAGTTCGAGAGAAGCAGACATCGATAGTCTCCGTTTAGCCGCGGCCCATGCGCGGGTCGATCAGCGGTTGCAGGATGTCCACCAGCAGGTTGAGGACGACGAAGAACATGCAGAGCACGAGGATGGTTCCCTGCAGCAGCGGAATGTCGCGCTGGAAGATCGCGGTGTTGAGCAGGAAGCCAGTACCCGGCCAGGCGAAGACGGTCTCGACCAGGATCGAGCCGCCCATCAGGTAGCCGATCTGCAGGCCGGCGACGGCGAGCACGGTCGGCGCCGTGTTCTTGGCGATGTGGCGGAAGACGGCGACGCCGGACAGGCCGCGGGCGCGCAGCGCGGTGACGAATTCCTGTTCCAGCATGTCGGCAACGAGGGCACGCACGGTGCGGGTGATGATGCCCATCGGGATCACCGACAGGGTGAGCGCCGGCAGCACCAGGTGGCGCAGGTGCTCGACATCCCACAACCATTCCGAGGAACCGCCGGGGCCGGCGCCCATGGCCGGAAACCAGGGCAGCCAGATGGAGAAGACGATGGTGAGCACAAGGCCCAGCCAGTAGTGGGGAATGCTGACGCCGATCACCGAGATCACGGTGGCGACACGGTCGATCCAGGTGCCGTGGCGGTAGCCAGCCAGGGCGCCGAGGATGCAGCCGATCAGCACGCCGCCCAGCGCGGCCATGCCGGCGAGCAGCAGCGTGTTGCTGACGGCGCTCAGCACTTCGGCGGTGACGGCGCGACCTGAGGCGATCGAGGTGCCGAGATCGCCCTGCACGGCGCGCAGCAGCCACAGGCCGTATTGCACCGGCACCGGCTTGTCGAGGCCGTAGGCGCTCTTCAGGGCGACGATGACTTCTTCCGGTGCATCGGCCGGGGCGATGGCGTTGAGCGGATCGCCCGGTGCCAGGTAGACCAGCACGAAGGAAACCACCGTCACGCTCAGCGCGATGGGGATGGCGTAGATCAGACGCTTGATGATGTAGGCAAACATGAGGCGCTTTCTTCAATCCGGCCGGGGCCGGTGAATGGCCGGGGCGAACCCCGGCCCGGTGGATCACATGCGGATGGTGGTCAGGTCCTGGAACCAGTGCTGGGCCTGGATGAATTCCTTGACCTTGGGCGAGATGGCGTGCGGATTGACGTCATGCACCACCCACAGCATCAGCGCGTCGTCGACCATCGATTGATGCACGAAGGAGAGCAGCCCGTCCTGCTTCTTGGTATCGAAGGTGGTACGGATCTGGTCGATCGCGGCATCGACCTTCGGGTTGTTGTAGCCCCCCCAGTTCACGCCGTTCGGTGCGACGTAACGGCTGTCGGCAAAGCGGGTCAGCGCGTAGAACGGGTCGGCGGTAACGTAACCGAGGTTGATCGCGGAGATGCCCTTGCCGGCGTTCATGTCGGCCTTGGCACCGCTACGCCAGTGCAGGTAGAGGTTCTCCAGCTCGACCACTTCGAAAGTCACCTGGATGCCGATTTCGGCCAGGCTCTGCTGGATGAACTCGTTCATCGGCAAGGACAGCATCTGGCCGGTCCCGCCCTGGGCGATGATGACCTTGGCCTTGAGCGGCTTGGCCTGGCTGTAACCGGCCTGGGCCATCAGGGCACGCGCGGCGGGCAGGTCGTAGCCGATCTTGAAGGCCGGCTTGCCGAACCACGGGCTGGTCTGGTCAAGCTGCCCCTTGGCCGGCGTTGCCAGCCCGCTCATCAGGCTGACCACGGCGCTGCGGTCGATCGCCAGGTTGGCGGCCTTGCGTACCCGGATGTCGGTCCATGGCGAGCCGGGCTGGGTCGAGAAGTGATACGGCCAGACATGCGGCGTGACGTTCTGCACCAGCTTGAAGCCGGCCCCCTTCAATTGCGGCAGCACATCGGGCGGCGGCGTTTCGATGATATCGACCTGGCCGTTCAACAGCGCATTGGCGCGGGTCATCGCGTCGGGAATCGGCACCAGCACGATGCGATCCGTCTTGGCCATGCGCGCCTTGTCCCAGTAGGCGGTGTTCTTGACCAGGTCGGCCCGCTCGCGCGGCACCAGCTTGTCGAGCTTGAAGGGACCGGTGCCGGACGGCTTGCTGGCGACCTTGTTCCAGTCCTTGCCCATCTTTTCCCACTGCGTCGGGCTGGAAATCAGGAACCACGGCAACTGATAGGGGAACAGCGCGTCGATATCCTTGGTCGTGATTTCGACCGAGTAGTCGCCGACCTTGCGATAGGAGGCAATCGACGGAATGCGCGGGCGCACCTGGGCGCTCTGCTTGGCATCGAACTGCGGCGACTTGTCGGCCAGCACCTTGTCGAGGTTCCAGACCACGGCGTCGGCGTTGAACTCGGAACCGTCGTGGAACTTGACGCCCTTGCGCAACGTGAAGACCCACTTCTTGTTGTCCTTGGCATCGACCTTCCACTCGCTGGCCAGGCCCGGCACCAGCTTGCCCGGACGATTGCCGACATTGGCCTCCCAGGCGACCAGCGGGTCGTACAGGGTGTGGCCGGTGAACTGGTAGGCGCCGGCGCCACGATCCGGCTGACCGGTGGTCAGCGGGATGTCGGCCATCGAAATGCCATACCTGGCGACAGTTTCTGCATGCAAACCGCCATGCAGGGTGAGCGCCAGGGGAAGCGCCGCCAGCCAGCGTGAAAGCTTGGTGAATCGGGGGTTCATGTAGATCTCCAGAGTGGTGAAAGCACTGGAGAGATTGCATGCAATGTGCCAATCTATCTGCCTTTTGGAATGTATTTTCTAAAGAACTGTTCGATATATGAATTTTTATGAATTGTTTTGCCGCCTTGAATCGGGAATCCCTGCAGTGTCCGCATCAAGCGCCTCTAAATTGCATACAAAATGCACTCCGCCGGGGCATTCCACTGCAAAGCGTAACCAGTTTGGGGCATGAGGAGGCCGGCAGATATTACCGATCAGTACGCTTTGTTAGCCACTATGATGCTGCGTCCATTGAGTCCGTTTTTCGCGGTATTGATCGATGATGAGCCGCGTTCGCCTGAGGAGAAAGCCGTACCTCAGCCTGGTTTGCATACGAGCGACAGCAAACCGCCTCATTGCCGACTGATACAGCTAGCCAATCGAACGGCGGGAGTGGCCGATGTACTGTCTGTTGTCGTTGGGATATGGCTAAACCTCGACCTTATGCCAAGCTTTCCAAGGTCGATAAGCAGGCGCTCAACATGCAGTGCGATATCACGCTCCGACAGGATTTACTCTTCGCGATCAGCTTTGTTGCTCCTCCTTGCAGGCACGAGCCAACCGCCTCGCCCAACAGAGATTTCAAGAAATGTTACGGAATTCAGGACATTTACCGGGGCGCCCGCAGGAAATCATCCATTTTTTGCCCAAATCCCGACTGCTTGCTTGCCGCCTGGCATAGCCAGAGCAGGATGGGTTAGCGCAGCGTAACCCGCTAGCCGCCTGACTCGAAGACGCTGGCGCCCACCCCTCTGCGTGAACAAAGACTCACGCCACCAGCATGCATCTCGCGGCAAAAGCGGCGATACTTGGCGCCATCGAAATGGAGCCCGTCATGATCAAAGTCGCCGTCATCGAAGACGACCTGCCGACCAGCCAGCAGTTGAAGGAATGGATACTCGCCGCCCGGCCGGATATTGTGGTCGACCAGTGGTTTACCCGCGACGAGGCGGAGGCCGCCGTGGCCCGCGAAGATTACGCGCTGGTCACGCTGGATATCGAACTCGGTCGCGAGCGCAATGCCGGTGTCGCCATCATCAACGCCATCAACAAGGGCGCGCGCGGCACGCCGGTGCTGGTCGTTTCGGCCATGCCGGCGGCCATTTACCGCAGCATCATGAAGGCGCTCGATGCCTGGGATTACCTGCAGAAGACGACCTTCGAGGAAGGTGACTTCACCGATACTTTCCTCGAAATCCTGCGCGCGACGCGTGACCGTGGCCCGGCGAAAGCAGAAACCGGCAACGCCGAATTGGCCCTCGACCCGCTGCGCCAGAACACACCGCTGTGGCGCGGCCAGCGCGTGAACCTGCCGCTCACCGCGCAGCGCATTTTGGCCACGCTGTACGAACGGCGCGGCGATGTCGTCTCCTACGACGAGCTGTTCCAGGTTGTGAAAAGCGGCCGTAACCGCGACAACATCAGGAAGCACATCAGCACCATCCGCGAGGCCTTCCGCGAGCTTGACGACAGCTTCGAGCGCATCGAAAACATCCCGATGCGCGGCTTCCGCTGGTCGGATCAATGAAACCAGCGTTGGCCTGGCTCGCCTCCTTCCGCCTGCGCCTGCTTTTTCGCGGCGCCTTCCTGGCGCTCGCCCTGGCTGTCGTGGCCATGGCCGTTACGGTATTGCAGGAGGAAAAGCAGCGCAGCTACGACAACTACCAGGCCAGCCTGGGCAAGACCAAGGAACAGATCATCGCCCGCCTGCACCATCCGGCCGGCCAACTGGCGCTGCTCAATCCGCGCCGCGATGCGCGTGCCGCGAGCACCGGCCAGCCGGTCGTGCTGCCTTATTCGGCGATCGATTTCGACGACCAGAACAAGGTGCAGAACGCCGTCGAGATGGCCGGCTGCCTGGTCCAGTATCCGCAATCCGGCAGTCTTTGCGTCGCCATCGGCAACAACCCCTGGGCCGGCGGTTTCATCTACGCCGCCGGCACTTTCGCGAGCGGCCCCTTGCTCGCCCACCGCATCGGCGACGAGATGCTCGACGGCGCCCACCGGCTGCGTGTCACGGCCAACCTGCGCGGCCAGACCTACCGCTGGCTGGCGCCTTTCGAGCCGCTGGCCGGCAACGGCAAATGGGAAGGCCAGCGCGGCCGCTTCACCGGCTATGTCGAACAGGACGGCCGCGACTACACGGGCGCCAAGCCAGTCAGGGAATTCCGCGGCTGGGTCTGGCAGGACGGCCATTGCCTGAAGGGCGATGCGACCATAGAAGCAACGGCTGGCCCTGGGGCCGATGCCGAGACCTGTGCCCGCAAATCCTTCTTCTCGCTACGCCTGCCCGTCGAAGTGCTGCGCGATGCGCTGTTCCTGCGCGACAAGCCGACCTGGCCACCGCCCGATCTCGACCAGTTCAAGGTGCGCGTCGAAGTGCTGGCGCCCGGCGCAGCAGGCGTCCTGTTCGACAGCAACACATCGGGCGCCGTGCCGCCCTTCTCGCTCGACAGCCTGGGCGGCCTGCTGCTGCCCGGCGAAAGCCTGAGCATCCGCCATGCCGACGGCAAGGAAGCTGAAATCATCCAACTCGCCGGCCGCGACGAGGCGCTCGAACAATCCTCGCCGCTGCTCACCCGGCTGATCCGCCGGCTGCCCGTCGAAAGCCTGGAAGCGCCGGTCGTTGAACTGACGGACGAGGTGACGACGCCGCTCGGCAATTACCGCATCCTGCTCAAGGGCGATGCGCGCAGCGTGAACAAGGTACTGAGCACCGTGGCGACGCGCGTCTCATGGTTCGTCGGCGCCATGCTCGGCGCCATCGGGCTGGCCTGGCTGGTCATCGAGATCGGCATCATCCGGCGCATCGCCCAGCTCACCCGACGCACGCGCGGCCTGTCGAAAAGCGTGCATGCCGACGGCGGGTTGGAGGCCTACGACCTCGCCGACCTGCGCGGCCACGACGAGCTCGGCATCCTGGCCACCGGCCTCAACGACCTGCTGCGCCGCGTCAAGGAAGACGTCGAGCGCGAGAAGATTCGCGCCGCGCAGGAAAAGGACATGTGGCATGCCGTCGGCCACGAGATCATGTCGCCGCTGCAATCCCTGCTCGCCCTGCACGGCAGTGCCGACGACCCGAGCCAGCGCTACATCAGCCGCATGCAGCAGGCGGTGCGCGTGCTCTACGGCAGCGCCAGCCCGAGCGAGGCATTTGAAAGCAGCCGCCTGAATGTCGCCGCCGTCGATATCGCCGGCTTTGCCGCCAATGTCGCGGCCAATGCCGGCATCGCCGAGGTGCGTTACGTCGGCCCGGTCGAGCCGTTACTGGTACGCGCCGACGAATTCCCGCTCGAGGACGTCTTCGCCCATGTCCTGAAAAATGCCGACCGCCACCGCACGCCCGGCACGCCCATCGTCATCGACCTGACCAGCAACGACAGCACCGCGACCATCAGCATCCACAACCGCGGCCCGGCGATTCCCGACGAACTGCTCGGCCGCATTTTCGAATACGGCGTTTCCGAACAGCCGGCCGGCGGCCAACGTGGCCAGGGACTGTTCGTCGCCCGCACCTACATGGCCAAGATGGGCGGTACGATCACGGCGCGCAACCTGGCAGAGGGTGTCGTTTTCGAGCTCGGTTTGCCGCGGCTGATGTCGTGAGCGACGATCGCTTCGGGGCCGTGAGTCAGTCGCGTCAACGCGCCTCGTCGACCATCTGGATCATCTTTTCCTCGACCTCGCGGGCCACCCGGGCCAGTTCGGTATCGGCCGAAAGCGCCGCCAGCATGGGCTGTGGCCGGAGCAGGCCGATTTTCGTCGCGCCATTCTCGGTATAGACCGAAATCCGCCACGGCAAAGCCATGTTCAGACGCATGTCGATGGCCAGCAGTTTTTCCGCCTGGCGCGGATTGAAGATTTCAAAAACCTTGGCCTCCTCATCGAAATCCAGCCCTTTACGGCGCAAGGTCGCCCCCAAATCGTGGATATGCAGGACGCCAAACCCGAGGCGCAAGACCACTTCCTCCAGATCAACCGACGCTTCGTAGAAGGACTTACCGCTTTCGATGATGTAGTACATGGAACTCCTTGATTTTTCAGCACGAAAATACATCAACCATTATTGCAAAAACAGCCATACTGTGGGCTGGCACACCGACGATTTCTGCCGCTGCCGTAGTCTGGAATACGAATACATGGCGAATAGTACAAACGGTACGGGAAATCGCTAATGTTACGCGGCAGCGAACTGCCGCCGAGAAGGAGTTAGCGATGCAATGCCACGACCACTACTGTACTTTGGAGATCGACCAGTCCGCCTCCGGTGCAGAAATCAAGACCGCCTACCGGCGGCTGGCCAAACGCTTCCACCCTGACGTCACCGCAGATGCCGATGGCGAAAACAAGTTCAAGGCAGTGGGTGAAGCCTACAACACGCTGCGCCGTCCCGAGACGCGCCTGGCCTACAACCGCCAGCTGACCGGCCACCACAGTCCGCGGCCAGCGGCCTGGGAGGCGTGGATAGCGGTCCCGCCCGATCTTTCCTTCGCCCTGTTGCCGTGGCCGATTTTCACCTGGTTCTGGTGGCACTAACCCTCAAATGCCATTGAGGCGCAGAGACGCGGAGACTCTGCGGTAAGTTTCCGGGATTGGGGCGAGAGGAGGGAACTCCGTCCGGGGCGATGGTCTGAACAAGCTCTTGGCGCCGTGAACCCGCGAGGTCGTGACATGTTTCTCCGCCGTTGCCTGTTTGCCCTTCTCTGCCCCCTGCTCGCCCTTAAACTGGCGGCTGCCGAGTTGCCGCTGGAAAATATCAAACT
Organism: Pseudomonadota bacterium; assembly: GCA_018261905.1. Taxonomy (GTDB): domain Bacteria; phylum Pseudomonadota; class Gammaproteobacteria; order Burkholderiales; family Rhodocyclaceae; genus Azonexus. The sequence continues at coordinate 58,862 of JAGTRU010000002.1, forward strand.
GCCGCCCGGCTTCCGTATCGAACTCTGGGCACGGGTCGACAACGCCCGCCAGATGGCGCTGGGGCATTACGACGCCAAGGGTGGGACACTGTTCGTCGGTTCGCTGGGCGCCGGCAAAGTGCACGCCGTGCCCTTCGGCCCGGACTATCACGCCCGGGAAGTACGCGTCTTGGCGAGCGCCTTGCAACTCCCGGCTGGCGTCGCCTACCGGCAAGGCAGCCTCTACGTCTCGGCGGTCGATCGCATCCTGCGCTACGACCGGGTCGACGAAGCCCTGGCCGAAGCGCCACCCGCCGTCGTCGTCACCGACCAATTGCCGCGGGAAACGCACCACGGCTGGAAATTCATTGCTTTCGGCCCGGACGGCAAGCTCTACGTTCCGGTCGGGGCGCCCTGCAATATCTGCGACCCCGACCCGCTACGCTACGCCAACATCCAGCGCATGAATCCGGATGGCAGCGAGCGTCAAGTCTTCGCCCGGGGCATTCGCAACAGTGTCGGCTTCGACTGGCAGCCGGGGACCGGGGAACTGTGGTTTACCGACAACGGCCGCGACCAACTGGGCGACGACCTGCCACCCGACGAACTCAATCACGCGCCCCGCCGCGGCCTGCATTTCGGTTACCCCTATTGCCATGGCGGCGACCTGCCGGATGGCGACTTCGCCGGCCGTCGCCCGTGCCGGGAATTCACCCCGCCGGCGCAGAAGTTGGCGCCGCACGCCGCCGCCCTCGGCATGCGTTTCTACACCGGCAAGATGTTCCCCGAACCCTACCGCGAGCAGATTTTCATTGCCGAACACGGCTCGTGGAACCGTTCCCGGAAAATCGGCTACCGCCTTTCCCTAGTCCGCCTGCGCGACGGCCAGGCGGTCGCCTACGAGGTTTTCGCCAGCGGCTGGCTACAGGGCGAACGGGCCTGGGGACGGCCGGCCGATCTGCTCGTTCTGCCCGACGGTTCGCTCCTGGTCGCCGACGATCTGGCCGGCGCCATCTATCGCATCAGCTATGCGCCGCCCGCCGAACTCACGGGCCGGGCAGGTGCCGCAAGCCCAGCCAGGCCACGACAATCACCGAACTGACCGGCAGGGCCAGCGAAAAGGCGATGTAGAAAGGAATGCAGGCCCAGTGCCCCTCAAAGGCCAGGGAACTCAGAAAGCCGGCGGTAAAGGTCGAACAATCGAGGAACAACCAGCGCTTCAGGTAGATCAGCAAGCAATGCGAGTGGGCCTGGTTATGCCGCCAGGCCGCATTCCGCTCCAACCGGCTGCCGCGATCGACATCGCGAAACAGCCAGGCAAAGAAGAAATATCGGTAGAGCAACGAAGGGCTGGTCTCTCGGTTCATCGCAAAATCTCGCAAGCGCTGTTTGACAGACCGCCGACACCGAGCTTTGTTCAGATCGCCGCTAAATTTTGCCCGGCCCGCTCCGCGCCGGCGCCGGCGCTCGCCGGAAGGACGCGGTTGCGGCCGCTTTCCTTGGCCCGATAGAGCGCCGCATCGGCGCGCGCCAGCAAGTCGATTTCGACGGCATCGCCGGGGCCGAGTTCGGCGACACCGATACTGACCGTAAAGCGGAAACTTCCGTGATCCAGGCTTTGTACCTCGCCGACTTCGATCAATTTGCGAATCCGCTCCGCGACCCCGACCGCCTGCGACAAATCGCTGCCCGGTAGCAGCACGGCAAATTCCTCACCGCCCAGGCGAGCCACGACGTCGATTTGGCGCGACACCTGACGGCAGACATCGGTCACCCGACAAATCACCAGGTCGCCGGTCGGATGGCCATAGCTGTCGTTAACCCGCTTGAAATGGTCGATATCGAGCATCAGCAGGGCCAGCTTCTGTTTCATGCGGCGGGCCCGGACCATTTCCCGGCCGAGTTGGGGCATGAAAAAACGGCGGTTACTGGCCCCGGACAGCGGGTCGGTATTGGACAGCAGTTCCAGTTGGCGCTGCAACTGGTAGCGTAGTAGATAGTGATAGGCGAGCGCCACCTGGGTCAGGATGGCGAGTGCGGCGGCCGGCCAGATCAGCACGGCATACTGCAGGTGCGGAAAGTCGTGCGCCAGTCCGAGCCAGGAAAGCGCATGCGGCAAGGCCGCGGCGAGCACGGTGTAGCCGATGTTCAGGGCCAGGGAAAAACACTGGAAGACGAGAACCGCCAGGAACATGCAATACATGAAACCGGCCAGGCCGTACACCATGCCGCCTTCAAGCCGATTGAGGATCTCGACGAAATTGGCTTCCATGGCCAGTCCGCCCAGCAGGCCGGCGAAGGCAAGCGAACGGCGACAGCGTTCCCCGAAGACAAAGCCCAGCGTCAGGCCGAAGGTCAATAAAAACAACAGGCGCAAGGTGATGGTATTGGCCGCGCCCAGCGGGTCCGTCACCACATCCCAGCCCCACAGCGCCGGCCAGAGCAACGCCAGAATCGCCGAGACGATGATGGTCAACTGGCGATGGTCGCGAAATTTTTGGTCGGCGAAATCCGGGCTCGGGCAGAACAGGAAATAGAGACGCTGAAAAAAACTGGCCGGCCGTTCATCGCCTGGCGACCAAGGCGGGGAGGGCTTGCCCGATCCGGGCTGAAGCTCTGAAGCAGGCATGGGGCGGCCTTCTGGCAACGATAGCGCGGACGGTCGGAAGCAACTGTTGCAGCATGGTAGCCGAAAGCATGGGCTTGCAGACACTGCGGCAGCCGTCCCGCCAACCGAAATGATTTCGGCATTGACCTGAAATGATGTTGTCACGGATACTCTGCGCCTTCCAGGGCTTTTCTCTTTTACCTTGGCGCCGCCGGCATCCCGCTCGCTGCGCCGCAAGGGGACTTCTCGCGAGCCACCAAACACCATGAAACTGGTCATTCTCGACGGCACGGCCGGCCAATCGGCGGCCAACCAATGCATCGGACAGGTGGCGTCCCAGGAGGGCGCCACCATCACCCACTTCGCGCTGGCCGATCTGATGCTGGCGCCCTGTCTCGGCGACTTCGAATGCTGGACCAAGACTCCCGGCCGCTGCCGAAGTCAGGACGAAGCGCAGGATATCGCCCAGGCCATCCACGATGCCGATCTGCTGATCTTCCTTACCCCGCTGGTCTTCGGCGGCTATTCCTCGGCCCTGAAAAGGGCCGTCGATCGCCTGATTCCGCTGATCGATTCCTTCTTCCACCAGCGCGCCGGCCTGACGCGCCATCTGCCGCGCTACGCCAAATACCCGGCCCTGCTCTGCATCGCGCTGAGCGAACAGCCGAATGCCGAGACGCAGAGCATTTTCGCCGAGCTGGCCGGCGGCAATGCCATCAACCTGCTTGCCCCGAGTTATCGCTCGCTGGTCGTCTCGCTGCGCGATGGCCGCTGGCCGGAAGCCGTCACCGCCGCCGTCCGGGCCAGCCTGCGCCGCGCCCCCGGCGAGGCGCTGCCGGTCCCCGCGGCGGATGCCCTCGCCCTGGCCTGCGCCGCCGACCCTTTCGACCCCCGGCGCAGCCGACCGCCCCGCACCGCCAGCATCCTGATCGGCAGCGCCCGCCCGAAGGGCCAGAGCACATCCGAATCGCTGGCCCGCGGGCTGGCGGCCGGCCTGGAACGGGCCGGAGTAAAGACCAGCCTGGTCCGCGCCATCAGCTTCGTCAAAGACGGCCACCGGGCCGACAAGGCCCTCGCCACCTTGCTCGGCGGCGAACTGCTGGTCATCGCCGCGCCGCTCTACGTCGACGCCCTGCCCAGCCTGGCGACGCATGCCCTCGAACGTCTTGGCGAACAGTTGGGCAGCCAGCCGCACCAGGTGAAAAGCGTGGTCGGCATCATCAACTGCGGCTTCCCGGAAGCCGTGCACAACCGCACCGCCCTGCGCATTCTGCGCGCCTTCGCCCAGGCCAGCGGCCTCAACTGGGGCGGCGGCCTGGCCATGGGAGCCGGCGAAATACTGCACGGCAAACCGCTCTCCGCGGCCCGTTTCGTCATGCGTGCCCAGAGCCGCGCCCTGGCCCTCGCCGCCCGCGACCTGGCAGCCGGTCGCGGCATATCCCCGGAAGCCAGCCAGCAGATGGCCCGCCCGCTACTGCCGGCCTTTCTTTTCCGCTGGGTGGCACCGTTCAAATGGATTCTGCAGGCGCGCTCCTACGGCGTTAGCTGGACAAAACTGCACGAACGCCCGCTCGATGAAACCGTTTCAATAACCTATTCGGAAATTGCCGGCTTCCGACGGGCGAAATAGCCGGTCCGCTGCGACCGACCACCGCTCAGCCCCGTTCGGCCGCCAGCGTTTTGCCTTATGTTCGACTGAGCTAACCAATAAGAAAGGAAGGCATCGTGTTTCGTCTGCTTCTCGTCCTCGGCCTCGGGGCTTTGATCGCCTGGGGCGTTAGCGTTCAGCGCGACCCGTATCGCACTGCCCTGCCCCTCGAGGTGGCCGATCTCAGCCCGCTCGCGCCGCAACTGGGCAAGCTGCCGGCGGCCGATCGCGAACTCGTTCTCGGCTATCTCGAGCGCAGCCACGGCGACGTCCTTCCCGCCAAATTCGCCGATCCCGACGAACCGCTGACGGCACGAACGTTTGCCGAAGCCATCAAACTGCAGAAGCAATTCCTCGACAAACAAGCCGGGCTCATGGCCAAGTTGAAGGCCAGGGAAGCCGAACGCGAAGCCGCCCTGGCCCCGCTCCGCGCCGCCCTCGACATCAGCCTGGTCAAGCGCGAGATCGTCCCCCTCGGCGAACTCGTCGGCCAGCCACTGATGGCGCCGAGCGCGCGCGCCAAGGCGGCGCTCGGCGGCAGTAACGAGCGGCCGATCATGGTCAGCACCTACCGCCTGCAGAACAACTCGAACGCGGTCGGCATCCAGTCCCTGACCGCCAACGTGCGTATCCGCAAGGCCGGCAGTGACCGCTACGCGCTCGGCGAACTGAGTTCCTGCTATATCACCCACAACCGCCCGATCCGCTCCGGCGAAAGCAGCGAGATCCGCTGCGCCAACACCAACCGGGCAGCCAGCGAGGCCGATCGCGCCTACCTCGCGATGCCGCTCGACGACCTCGTCATCGACTGGGAACCGCAACGGATTCGTTTCAACGATGGGCAGGAATTAGTGGCGAACGACTGAACCTAGAAAACGCAATTGAACCGCAGAGACGCAGAGATGCTGAGGAAAAACAAAGGCTTGCCAGGATGATTCAGCACACCTTCCGGGTGAGCCACAAAAGCCTTGCAAGCCATTGTTTTCACGTTCTTCTCTGCTCCTTTGCGACTCTGCGGTAAGGTTTTTAGGATAAATTGGGCGCCGCTATCCGGCGCGCTCCCTAGGATTAACCCGCATCGTTCCCCCGGCCCCCCTAGCCCTTCGCCAACTGCCCTTTGACATACCCGGCCCCGGACCCGTTCGGCGCCAGTTCGAGGTAGGTTTGATAGGCCTGCCTGGCCTTTTCAGCGTCGCCCGCCTTGCTCAACGCATCGCCCAGGTTGAGGTAGGCAATCGCCCGGGAGGGGTCGATCTTGATGGTGTTTTCAAACCAGCGGGCGGCTTCGCGGTACTTTTCCTGTTTGTAGAAGACGAAACCGAGGTTGTTGGCGGCCAGCGCAAAATCCGGGCGCTGTTTCAGGGCTTCGGTGAATTGCGCTTCAGCCTCGGCGTAGAGTTTTTCCTTGTAGAGCTGCAGACCGCGGTCGTTGGCCCGTTGGGCGAGTTGGCGGGCGCTGGTCGGCACGGCGACGGGCGGCGTGATCTTTTGCTCGCCACCTTGCAGGTCCTTGACGACGACGCTGGCCGCGACCACTGCGGCGGCGGGTTTGTCGCCGGCCGGCGGCAGCGGCGGGGGCGGCCGGCTGGCGTCGAGCTTGCTGTTAAGGGCGATGGCCTCGCTCGGCAACTGCTTGGTGTCGGCGCTGAGGAATTCGGCTTCGCTGGGCAATTCGAAAACAAAATCGCCGCCTTCCGACCCCGGCAGGCTGCCGAAGGCCGGCGTCTGGTGGGAGGCCGCGGCCACCGCCGGGGCGACGTAGGCGGCCAGCTCGGTGGCGGTGATCAGGCCGTCGCCGTTCAAGTCGCCCTTGCCGTTGAGGCCCTGCAGCAAGGCCCAGGTGAATACCGAATGACCGTTCGGGCCGCCATCGGCGACCAGTTGGTCGGCTCCGCCGGCGGTCAGCATCTGGCGGCCGAGGCGCTTGCCGTTGTCGCGCAGGAAATTGGCGTTGCCGGCGCCACGGGTCAGGCCGAGGCCGCTGTAGCAGGCATCCATGATGAACAGCGCGTGCTTGGCGGTGATGCTTTCGGCGATGTTCTGCAATTCGGTCATCGGGATGGCGTCGGTAGCCATCTGGCCGGGGTCGGAATCGACCGGCACGATGTAGCCCAGGTCGCGCCCGGAACTGAGTTGGCGGGTGGCGCCGTGGCCGGCGAAGAAGACGAACAGGCGGTCGTTTTTCTTCATCCCGGCATGCGCCAGCCGGTCGTGGAAGGCGGCGAGGATGCCGCTGCGGGTCGCTTCCCGGTTTTCCAGGGAAACGACGTGCTCATCGGCGAAACCGAATTTGCCGATCAGCGTTTCGCGGATGGCCTTGGCATCGCGCACCGCGTATTGCAGCTTCGGCCACTTGGCGTAGTCGTCGATGCCGATGACGATGGCCCAGGAATCGCTGTAGCCGGCAGCGCTGGCTGCCGTCGGCTGGGCCTGGGCGACGCCGCCCTTGGCGACGACGAAGGCGTTGCCGTCCCAGCCGGCGAACTGGTAGCCGGCGGCACTGAGGCGCTCGAGAATGCCGGGCAGCGCCTTGACGGTGCGTTCATGGATGTCGTGGAAGAGGATGATGCCGCGCCCTTCCTTGTCCACCGTCGTCAGCACGCGCTCGGCGATGGAAGCCGGGACCGGGTCGGCCCAATCCAGGGAATCGATATTCCACATCATCGAGCGCAGGTGGGCGCCGTCGAGCACGCCCAGGCCCTCGGCATTGCGCGCCCCGTAGGGGAAACGGAAGAGTTGCGAGCGACGGGCATCGACGGCTTTGAGCAGTTCGTCGGTATTGAGGATTTCGGTCTTCAGCGCCTCACCGCTTTTTTTCGACAACTGGGCATGGGTCAGGCTGTGATTGGCAATGACGTAACCGCCGTCAAGCAACTGCCGGCTGACTTCGGCGCGCGGCGACAGCTTGAGTTGGCCGGCGGCATTGACGGTGCCGAGATTGCTGCCGACTTCGAAGAAAATGGCCGGCGCGCCGTATTGCTTGAGGATGGCGGCGATTTCCTTGGTGTAGGTGCCGTGCGGGCCGTCATCGAAGGTCAGGACCAGGGTTTTCGGCGGCAGGCTGACGCCGAAAACTTCGCCCTCGGATTCGTCCCTGACCTTCTTCGCCTTGCCACGCATGCCGGGCTCGGCGACTTCCGGGGCAGCCGGATAAGGCAGCACGACGCCGAAATCCTTGAGAATCTGCTCGCGGTTGTAACGGGTCTTCAACTTGGCGACGTAGTCATCCCAGCGCTCGCGTTTCAAGTCGATGGCCCGCGCCTCGAAGCGACCGAAGACCTGGCGGATTTCCTTTTCGTAATTGCGCTCGATTTCGGCCAGGGCATCGAGGTCTTCGCCGATCCGCTTGTGCAGTTTGATGGCCGGGAGCGTACCGTCCTTGGCGACGGCTTCCTGCAGGCTGCGCAGCAATTCGCGGAAGGCCAGGCGATCGGCGTCGAAGAGGTCGGGATCGCTTTCGATGTAGTCGAGCAGGCCGGCGATAGTTTCGAAACGTTTGCCGGCCCCGGAAGCCACCAGCCTCTCAAGCGCGGCTTCGAGATCGACGATACGCTGGCGATTCTCGTGAAACAGCGCCTGGCCGACCTGGTTGGCCGGTTCGCGCTCACTTGCCGAGAGGGCCTTTTCGTCGGCAAACAGGACGATGATCTTGCGATAGGCGGCCAGGGTTTCCCGCAGATTGCCGGCCAGCCCGGCATTTTCGGCCGCTGGCGGGGCCTCTTCGGCGACCGGCGCCGCGGGCAGCCCGCCCCGCACCACTGCCCAGCCGATAGCCGCACCAAGAACGACAACGAGCGCCGCCGCCACGATTTTCTTGTTCATTCCCCCGCCCCCCGCAGCAAATGCCGAGCGCATTCTGAGGGGAGGCGCCGGAAAGATCAACCGGCCAGGGGAAAAGTCGGCCAGCCGGAAGCGGCCGCGCTGGCGCGGCGGCCTAGTTAATGCCGCGGGCGGTGAACGCCGGCACGTACTTGAAATCAGTGGCGGGAATGTGCCGACATAGCCAGTCGCGCAGGAAAAAGGTGGTCTGCTCATTGAGCGGGGCAAGGCCGGCATGAAAATCGGCCTGCAGGTCGAGGCAGAGCTTCACCAGACTGTCGTGTTCGAGTTTGTGCTGCTTGAAATCCGGATAATCGACCAGACACATGTTTCTCTCTTCAGCGGCGAAGTGCTGGGCGACGAAGGCGATCAGGTTGTCGAGGGCCTCGCCGGTGCTGATGTGCTCCCCTATGCCGATGGAGCGGTGCAGGGTATTGAGCAGTTCGAAGAGTTGACGATGCTCTTCGTCGTGCTGCGCCACTTGGGTGGCAAACCTTTCTTGCGACCAGGTAATCAGAGACATGGATTTTTCCTTAATGCGAATGCGGCAGATCAATAAACTCTCCCGTCCGACGGAGAGACGCGGGCCGTGGCTATGGGCCGGCGGCGAGAGTAGTCGATCGACCGCCGTCATTCCATAGGCATTGTGTAACGACATGGGCATTTTTTGGCAAGCACCACGAAACGGCCGAAAATTGACCTCAGGCGTCGCCCAGGCGCTCGTACTCGGCGATCACCTGCGCCCCCAGGAGAACCAGGGTGGCGGCGAGTTCCATGGTGAACAGGGTGACCACTGCCGTGGTCAGCGAGCCATAGACCACGCTGACCTTGGACAAGGTGGTGAAATACCAGATCAGGATATGGCGCAGGATTTCCCACAGCATGGCGGCGCTGAAACCGCCGATCAAGGCGTGACTGAGGCGCATGCGACCGACCGGGGCGATCAGGTAAAGGGCGCTGAGGACCAGGGTTTCGGTGAGCAGACCAAGGCCGTAGAAGAGGTAACCGGAAACGCCGCTCAGCGACCAGTCACGCCCCAGCCAATGAATATTTTCCTGGGCCACGGCCTGCAGGATGGCGGAAACCATGGTCACCGTCAGCAGGGTAAAGGCGAGCAGCAGCACAAAGCAATAGGGCAATACCGCCGAGATCAGGAAATGGCGTTTTCGGGTCATTCCGCGATGGACGAAGATGATGGCCATCGCCTTTTCCAGCACCGAAAAAGCCTGGGAACTGAAAAACAGCATGCTGACCAGCAGCAGCGCGCCAATTGCCGCGCGATTCTCGAGGAAGCCGGAAACGTCGGCCAGGACGGCCCGCGACTGGCTGGGCACCAACCACTCCAGGTAGCGCCCAACGGTTTCCAGGAGCGCCGCCTGATCGACCAGATGCGACAAGGCGATGATCGACAGGATAAGCAGCGGCAAGACCGAAAGCAGCGCGTAATTGGCGATGGCGCCGGCCAGCAGCAGCCCCTGGTTGTGTTGAAAACCGCGCAGCACTTGCAGGACGAAGTCGGCCGGATGGGAGATGACGCGGACGGCGGAATTACTGAGAGGCGGCATGGGCGAAAGTCCGAAGAGTTACGGCCGGCGCGGCGATCGCCCGCCGCCGGGCCGGGGCCGGCCAGCCATGCGCGGCGATGGCTGGCGAACCGGCGGGCAAGAATGACGCAACAATCCTAGAAAACACCATTGAACCGCAGTGACGCAGAGGAATAACCACGACGTGCCCGGATGATTCGGCGCCCCATCCGGGCCAGCCGAATCATTGAGGCAAGCGACTGCTTTTGCGCGCCTCTCTGCTCCTCTGCGACTTTGCGGTGAGGTTTTCCGGATAATGACAGGCGACATTCGATAGCGTAACCAATATCCGCTTGGCCGGGCTATTTGATGTCGAGCAGGCTGTCGTCCCAGGCGGCATGTTTTTCCAGCCCGAGCAGGTTGGCGACGGTGGCGGCAATATTCGACAAACCGGCCTTTTCCGTCTGCTGCAGGGCCAGCTTGCCGCCGCTGACGTTGTCGTAAAGGATCAGCGGCACCGGATTCAGGGTGTGTGCCGTCTTCGCCTTGAAGCTGCCATCCTGATTCTGCGACGGCTGCTTGGTCTTCTTGTCCAGTTCGTACATTTCGTCGGCATTGCCGTGGTCGGCGGTGATCAGCGCGACGCCGCCCAGCGCGTCGATGACCGGCAGCAGGCGGGCCAGTTGCAGGTCGACGGCTTCGACGGCCATGGTCGCGGCGCGGAAGTTGCCGGTGTGGCCGACCATGTCGCCATTGGCGTAATTGCAGCGCAGGGTCCGATACTGACCGGATTGCAGGGCGGCGATCATGGCGTCGGTGATTTCAGCCGCCTTCATCCACGGCCGCTGCTCGAAGGGCACGACATCGCTCGGCACTTCCAGCCAGGTTTCGCCGTCGAACTTGCCGGAACGGTTGCCGTTCCAGAAATAGGTGACATGGCCGAATTTCTGCGTTTCCGAACAGGCGAACTGGGCGATGCCGGCCTTGCTGAACCATTCGCCGGTGGTGTCCTTGATCGCCGGCGGGGCCACCAGGAAGCGCTTGGGCAACTTGAGATCGCCGTCGTACTGCAGCATGCCGGCGTAAGTCACCTGCGGCAGGCGGACCCGGTCGAACTTGGCGAACGCCGCTTCCTCGAAGGCACGGCTGATTTCGATGGCGCGGTCGCCGCGGAAATTGAAGAAAACGACCGAGTCGCCATCCTCAATCGTGCCGACGGGTTTTCCATTCTCGCCGATGACGAAGGGCGGCAGGTCCTGGTCGATGGTCCCCGGGTTCTGCTGGCGCAGGCCGTTGACCGCCGCCGTGGCATTGGCGAACTGCTGGCCTAGGCCCAGCACGTGGGTCTGCCAGCCGGCTTCGACCATCGGCCAGTTGGCATCGTAGCGGTCCATGGTGATGTTCTGCCGGCCGCCGCCGGAAGCGATGCGGGCATCGAAAGCGGCATCGCTGATGTCGGCCAGGAAGGCTTCGAAGGGCACGACGTAATCCAGCGCGCTGGTTTCCGGCACGTCGCGACCGTCGAGCAGGGCATGGATGCGCACGCGCTTGATGCCTTCGGCCTTGGCCTGGACGACCATGGCTTTCAGGTGGTCGATGTGGCTATGCACATTGCCGTCGGAAAAGAGCCCCATGAAATGGACGACACCCCGCCCGGCCTTGGCGCCGGCGACGATCTGCTGCCAGGCCTCGCCCTGCCAGATGGCGCCGCTGGCGATGGCGTTGGCCACCAGCGCGGCGCCCTGGGAATAGACCTGGCCGGCGCCAATGGCATTGTGGCCGACTTCGGAATTACCCATGTCGTCGTCGGACGGCATGCCGACGGCGGTGCCGTGGGCGCGCAGGCGGATGTTCGGGTAATTGGCGAAGAGGCGTTCGAGGGTCGGCTTGCGGGCGGCGGCAATGGCGCTGCCGACTTCGCTTTTCGGCAGGCCGTAGCCGTCCATCACAATAATGACCACGGGGCCCGTCACTCCGGGGAAGGAAGAGAGTTTGGCTAGCATGAGCAGTTCCGGCAAGGAATTCGAAGGGGGTGCAAGGGCGCGGCGAAACGCCAGGGGCAAGCACCGCGAGGGCGCTATTTTACCGTTGAACAATCGCCCGACGGCAGTCTCTAACCGGCGGGGGCGGGGGGCGCCGCATCATTCTTGTTGATTCCGTGCTTTTCCGCCGATACCATGGGTTGTAGATCATTTCACGATGGACCGTCATGGACACCCGCCTGCGCTATTTGCCGATATCCGACGTCGAAGAAGGCATGGTGCTTGGCGCGCCGGCGGTGCCGGTCGATCACGGGGTCAGCGATTTCAGCCTGCCGGCCGGCCACCCCTTGACCGAGAGCAACATCCACCAATTGGCGGTGCGCCACGCCGAATTCGTCTGCGTCCAATTGCCCGACGAACGCAGCCCGGAAGAGCGCGAGGCCGAATGGGCCATGAACGAAATGCGGCTGCAACACGTTTTCCGGGGCGCCGATCTCAACGATCCGACCATAGCCCGCCTGTACCAGGCGGTGCTCGCTTTCCGGAGAAGCTGATGGTCCAGCTCAGCGAAGGCGAAGTCTTCAAACGGGCCATCCGCCTGCCGGCCTTTCCCCGCGTCGTAAATGACATCCTGAAAACCCTCGACGACGACAACGCTACCCTCGGCGCCCTGGTCCGCTTCGTCGAGACCGACCCGGTAATCACCGCCCGCATTATTTCCGCCGCCAACTCGGCCGCCCTCGGCGCCCGCCGTTCGGGCCAGTTACGCAATGTGCAGATGGCCATTTCCCTGATCGGCCTCGCCCGCGTCCGGGAAATCGCCCTCGCCGTCAGCCTCGCCGTCTTTGCCCAGCAAAGCCAGATGTCGGCGCACTACTGGGAACACAGCGTGGCAGTGGCGATTACCGCCCAGGAACTCGGCCGCTTTACCCGTTCTTCGCCCGACTATGCGCTGGTTGCCGGCTTGCTGCACGACATCGGCCAGCTCTGGATGGCCCGTTTCTATCCGCTCGAATTCCAGATGGTCCGCACCGCCCTCAATGCCGGCCAAGAGAACATCATCGACGTCGAACGCCATTATTTCGGCATGGACCACTGCGCCATCGGCGCCCTCCTGGCCAGCCAGTGGGGCCTGCCGCCCCGGGTGGTGGCGGCGATCGGCTTCCATCACGACCCGAGCCCGGCGCTCGATGACAAGCTGGTGGCCCTGATCCACGTTGCCGAAGTTTTCGCCAACGCCCTCGACCTCACCGAACGCCTGGACAACCAGGTCACGACGCTGTCGGAAGAGGCCTGCGCGGCGATTGGTCTGAACTGGGAAGAGGATCTCGGCTTCCTGTTCGGCAAGATCGAAGCGCGCACCGAGAACGCCTGCCGGATTTTCCGCTGAGCCCCGGCCGCCCCGGGGCGCACCGCGACATTGCCGAATTTCATAAGTCGGGCAGCAGCGTGTGGGATAATCGCGTCCTCCCGCAACAATAGCAACAAGGCATGGCAAAAGATTCCGCGATCCAGTTCAAGGGCACGACGCTCAAGATCATCCAGACGCAATTGCGCAGTACCGACCTCGCCCTATTGCACACTGCCCTCGGCGAGCTGACCGGCAACAGCCCGGACTTTTTCGAGAACGAACTGGCCGTGCTCGATTTCAGCGAGGCCGTCGACCTGCCGGCCACCGCCGACTGGACAGCAATTCGCCAACTGCTGCAGGCCTCCGGCCTGCACGCCATCGCCACCCGCGGCCTGCCCGCAGCGCTCGCCGCGGCGGCCGACGCCGCCGGGCTACCGGCCGTTGGCGCCGAAGCCCTGGGCCGGGTGAGCCGCCCGAAAGCCGCCGACGTGCCGACCGCCCCGCCGCCCGCGCCGGCCGTTGCCGCCCCGCCGCCGCCCGAGCCGGTCCCGGCCCCGCACACCGTCATTCTCGACAAGCCGCTGCGCTCCGGCCAGCGCTTCTATGCCAAGGGCAGCGACCTGATCGTCATGGCAATGATCAGTGCCGGCGCCGAAGTCATCGCCGACGGCAACATCCACGTCTATGCCCCCTTGCGCGGCCGCGCCCTGGCCGGCGCCAGCGGCGACAAGAACGCCCGTATTTTCACCACCAGCCTGGAAGCCGAACTGGTCTCCGTGGCCGGCCTCTATCGCACCTTCGAAGCCGGGGTACCGGCCGAACTGGCCCGCCAGCCGGCCACCATCAGCCTGCGCGAAGACGGCGACGGGCTGCGCCTGACGGTAGCGCCCCTGGCCCTGCGGTGAACCCTTCATTCAAACAACTACCCAGAGAGAAATTATCGTGACCAGAATCGTCGTCGTTACCTCCGGCAAAGGCGGGGTCGGCAAGACCACCACCAGCGCCAGCTTCTCCACCGGCCTCGCGATGCGCGGCTTCAAGACCGCCGTCATCGACTTCGACGTCGGCCTGCGCAACCTCGACCTGATCATGGGTTGCGAACGCCGCGTCGTCTATGACCTGATCAACGTCATCAACGGCGAAGCGACGCTGACCCAGGCGCTGATCAAGGACAAGCACTGCGACAACCTCTACGTCCTGCCCGCCTCGCAAACCCGCGACAAGGACGCGCTGACCGAAGCCGGCGTCGAGAAGGTGATCAAGGAACTGGAACACCAGGGCTTCGACTACATCGTCTGCGATTCGCCGGCCGGTATCGAGTCCGGTGCCATCATGGCCCTGACCTTTGCCGACGAGGCGCTCGTCGTCACCAACCCGGAAGTCTCCTCGGTGCGCGACTCCGATCGCATCCTCGGCATCCTCCAGGCCAAGTCGCGGCGCGCCATCGAAGGTCGCGAACCGGTCAAGGAACACCTGCTCATCACGCGCTACAACCCGGGCCGCGTCGAAGCCGGCGAAATGCTCTCCTACAAGGACATCCAGGAAATCCTGCGGGTCCCCATCATCGGCGTCATCCCGGAATCGGAAGAAGTCCTGCAGGCCTCCAACCAGGGCTCGCCGGTCATCCACCAGAAGGAAACCGACGCCGCCGAGGCCTATCACGACGTGATCACCCGCTTCCTCGGCGACGACAAGCCGCTGCGCTTCGTCGATTACGTCAAGCCGGGCCTGCTGAAGCGTCTGTTCGGAGGCAAGTAAGATGTCACTGCTTTCCATCCTCTTCGGCAACAAGCCGAAAACCGCCCACCTGGCGAAGGAACGCCTGCAACTGATCATCGCCCATGAACGCGATGGCGGCGGCAGCAGCGCCAACTTCCTGCCCGACCTGCAGCGCGAGCTGATCGCCGTGATCTCCAAGTACGTCAAGGTGAACACCGAGGACATCCGCGTTTCCCTGGAAAAACAGGGCAATTACGAAGTCCTGGAAGTCAATATCGTTCTTCCCGAAAAGGGCTGAGAAGACTAGCATCGGGGCATTCCGCAACGAGGAACCCCGATGCCTGCCCTGCTCAAACCCAGCGAAATCGTCCGCCTGCTTGCCGAACACGTCGTCGGCCAGGAGGAAGCCAAAAAGACGCTGGCCGTCGCCATCTATGCCCATTTCCGCCGGATGGCGAACAGCGCCCCGAATGCCGTCGAACTGACCAAGAGCAACATCCTGCTGATCGGCCCGACCGGCACCGGCAAGACCCTGCTCTGCGAGACCCTGGCGCGCATCCTCGAGGTGCCCTTCGTCACCGCCGACGCCACCTCGCTGGCCCAGACGCAGTTTGTCGGCGACGAAATCGAAGCCATCCTCCATCGCCTGCTCGACCGGGCCGGCGGCGACCTGGAAAGCGCCCAGCGCGGCATCGTCTTCGTCGATGAAGTCGACAAATTGAAAGCCAGCGGCGGCCAGGCCAACCCGACCTCCGGCGAGAGCGTCCAGCACGCCCTGCTGAAGATCATGGAGGGTGCCCCGGTGCGTCTCAAGGACGGCCGCCACATCGACACCACCAACATCCTGTTCATTTGCGGCGGCGCCTTCGTCGGCCTCGACAAGATCCTCACCAAGACCCACTCCTTCGGCTTCATCTCGACCGGCGAAGGCGGCGACGACCAGAACATCCTCGACCGTCTGAACGCCCGCATCAAGCCCACCGACCTCCTCGAATTCGGTCTGATCCCGGAATTCGCCGGCCGCCTGCCGATCGTCAGCCGCTTGAACGAGCTGACGCAGGAGATGCTGGTGCGCATCATGACCGAGCCGAAAAACGCCATCTACAAGCAATTCGCCGCCATCCTGCACGCCGACAACGTTGAACTGCGCGTCGAACCCGAGGTTTTCCGCCAGATCGCCGAACTGGCAATCGAATACAAGGCCGGGGCGCGCAGTCTGCGCGGCATTTTCGAGGAAATGATGTGCGACGTGCTGTACGCCGTGCCCGACCACCCGGAAATCCGCCAGGTGGTGATCAGCTCGCTGTTCGAACCGCCGAAATTGCTAATGGCGTAAGGATGGCGGCAGTAACCGGCGACCTCCTTGCAAGGCTCGACGCGCCCCCCAACACCAGCGTGCGCATGGTCATTTGAGAAATTCGGAGAGTCGCCCCAGGAGGCCCAGGTGCGCCGCGAGCATCTTGAGAAGTTTTTTCTCCTTCGCGTCGACCTTCCCGTCGGCCAGCATGAGCTGGACGACATCGCGCAAGAACGACTCCGCCTCGGCCGAGCCCTTCGCCACGGGATTGCTGGCGAGCGCGTCACCCGCCGCATTCAGGGCCAGCTCGACGTTCTCCCAGGGGATACCCCATCGCCCCGAGGCCATCTGGAGCAGGCACCTCTCCTTCTTGTCGACCTCACCGTCGGCTTTCGCCATCGTCACCATCAGGTAGATCAGACGCTCACGCTCTTCACGGCCGGGCACATCCTGCGCGATGGAGCCTGCACGCGATACCACAGACGTTTCGCCCTGCGTCCGCCACCACTCCCAACTCCCGAAGTCGCGCAACACCCAGTCGGCCTCACCGGCCGAAAGCACCGTGCCGCAGAATTCGCAGGTCGGCTGGCCGTTATCGCTGAGCGGCGCGGCACACGATGGGCAGCGGCTGGTCGACATCCCCGACGCGCCAGTCTGCGCCCCGCTACGCCGCTCGAGCAACAGCACATGGCGCTGCGGCTGGCTGGGCACTGAAGGGGGACGGCCATTCTTCGCGCCGACAGCAATCCTCGCGCTCCAGCGGATCTCCACGGCGGCGACGTTGCGGCCATCTGTCTGACTAAACTGCTGCGTATCGACCGCGCCAGCCGCGCACTCGATGAAGTACTTCTGCTTTCCTTGCTCGCCGAGCTGGTCGAGGCCGGCCTTGAGCTTGTCGATAAACGACGGACT
The DNA here is from genome assembly GCA_018261905.1 of Pseudomonadota bacterium. Classification (GTDB taxonomy): domain Bacteria; phylum Pseudomonadota; class Gammaproteobacteria; order Burkholderiales; family Rhodocyclaceae; genus Azonexus. The sequence goes on from JAGTRU010000002.1 coordinate 75,700, forward strand.
GGCGACCTTGGCGAGCCGTGCCGCATCACCCATAGACTGGGCCTCGACCCACTTCCAGAAGAGCAGCGAGGCACGGTCTTCGAGCACTTGAGTAGTGAGCCCCGGATCGCTCTTGCGCTGCTGCGCGAAGCCCTTTGGCTCCTTGGAGCGGGACTGGTACTGGGAGCCTTGCGTGATCTCCGCCAGCACCCAGTCGTAAGTGCCGCTGTTGACGATGGCACCGCAGAACTCGCAGGTGTTCGCCGCACCGCCGGCAAACGGCGCACCGCAGCTTGGACACTTACCCTGGCTGACGTCGCTGTCGGGCTTTGTTTGTGCGCCGGGCTTGCGCACGAATGTCCAAACCTCGGTGAACCGCTCGGGCCATTTTCGTCGGGCAAGGACGCGTGCTTCGCTGTCGCTGGCCGTCGCCGGGGCCTCGTCGTCGTGAATCCGCGCGGAAATGCGAACATGCACCGTGTCGAACGCTTCGTTCTGCTCAAGCCGGATGATCTGCAGATCGAATACCTCAGGATCGGCAACAGCGTCACGCACGCCGACCAGATTCATCAGCCGTAGCTGGGTCGTCAGGCGCTGAAACGTCGCGTCTGACAGGTAGCGACGCACCGGTTCGAGGTCGCGCCTGAACCACGCTTCCTGCAACTCGAGGAATTCGCGGCGCGTCCGCTCAAGGAAGTACCCGGGATCAAACTTCGGGTCCCTCGCCTTGAGCGCGTTCACCCAACCATCGAGCGCAGCGGGGCTGACCTGGGTGCGCTGCTTCGCCTCAGCCCGGTCGATCGCCTTGCGCGTCGAGACGTCACCGTCATTCAGCTTATTCCAGACGACGACAGCGATGAAAATGGTGATCGTAAGCGGGATACCCACCTGCGGCTCCTTGACGATCAGCCACCAGAGGATATCGACGATGAAGCCATCAATAGCGACGTCACTGTCGCTTGAGGAATTCCCGGAGTCGAAGTTCTCACCTCCGCCGACCCGGGCCAGGGCCTGTGTTGCGGACAAGGCAAGGAAGCTGACGACAGCAGGCGACAGTCGCCTTATCCAGCGCATCACCGTGCCACTATCCGAAAGAAAATGTTCGCAGTCTTCGGTGACACCCTGACACCACCGCGCAGCCCGTTCAAGCTGGTCGCTGAGGTGCACGTACTCGGCCCGGCGCTCCGGAAGACAGCAAATTCAAATGACATCCGGCAAGTGTCTCCGCTCCTGCTTACCGTCGTCAACCAGAAACTCCCCCTTCTTCTCCCACAGGGCCCCTTCTACGCGGCATTTTCGAGGAAATGATGTGCGACGTGCCGTACGCCGTGCCCGACCAGCCAGAAATCCACCAGGTGGTGATCAGCTCGCGGTTCGGTTCGATCCGCCCCGCCTGCTCACCTAACCAGCGGCACGGCCATCCCACTCGGCGACCTGGCTGCGGGTCCGCAGCAGGCAGCAAAGTGGGGCAATTTCACTCAATCCTGCTGAAAAATGCGATCGCGGCGGCAATATATCTTTCCTTTTTTCCCCTGATAAACAATTTGCGAGCCGGCTGGAGATACGAGCATTGAATATTTGTCAGCCGGATTGATGCTTCTGAAACTCCCGCCGGCTGGCGCCCCCTCGGCGATAGCCGCGGATATTGAGACCAGCCAGGACAACTTGCAGGAACATGAGGGCATAGGCCTTGTCATGCCATCCCCATAGCATCCATAAGCCATTGCTCAGGAGGAAACACCAGAAGCCGATTTCGCGTCGGCGTTTGGACTGGGCGGCAATGAGCCAGGCCGCCAGAGCCGTAAGCAACATGGCGGGCCATTGCAACAATGGCAGAATATCAAAGCCAGCGATCACGTAAATACCCACACAGGCAAATCAATTGCGCGACGTCTTTTGCAGATTTTGACCACAAGTGCCGACCTGCACATTGCCGAAAAGCCATCTAGCCGGGGACAGTGTGTCGTATTCCCCCTTCCGGCAGGTGCCATCCGGTGGGCCGATCCGGGTTCGCAGGCAAGTAGCGGCCGAAGTGACGGCACCACGATAGCCGGTCCGTTCATGGCGCCGGGGCGCCCTGCAGCAGGTCTTCCTTAGCGCTTCAATGCCTCTTCCAGTTGCGCCTTGTTCATCCGCGAGCGGCCGGTCACGCCGCGCTGGCTCGCCTCGTTCCGCAATTGGGCCAATGTTCGCCCACCCGGCCCCGAATGCGAGCGCAGGCCGCCGCGCCGGCCGGCAGAAATATCGTTGATCGACGAAGCGCTCACCTCGGTGGCTTCGCCATGCTGGGCCCGCTCCTTATTGACGGTACGCGCCGCAATCTCCACCGCCACTTTGGGGGCCTCGCCACGTTCGAGGAGGCTGTCCTTGATGTGCATATACTGGCGTTCACGCTTGGCGCTCCATGAGTTCTTTGGCATTTCAGCTCCTTCTTTGAATAGTGCCAATCATTTGCCGAAGCCCAACCACGCCCGGTGAGCCGGGCACGCTTGGGCCGCAGACAGAAATCAGGTGCGTGTATCCAGCGGCGGAGTCGTTCGGTAGTAGGCGTCGATACCGGCAGCCCAGCTCGCATCGGCCATATTCGGCCAGTTGTCGGCATCGAATCCGGACGCGTTCTTCAGGCGTTCTTCATCGGTATCCATGACAAAGCGCTTGTTTTCGGTATCGACCGTCAGGGCGCTCCAAGGTACGGCAAAAAGCTTTTCGCCGAGGCTGAGGAAGCCGCCGAAGGACAGCACGGCGTAGCAAACCTTACCGTTTTCGATGTCCAGCATGAGTTCCTTGATGCTGCCGAGCTTTTCGCCTTTCGGGTTGTACACGTCGTCGCCATTGAGCGTACTGGCGCTGAGTACTCTTGAGCTAAGGCGACCGGCATTGATTACGGCGGTGTTGATCATATCGTTCATTTGATACTCCTGAATTTACTTGGGCATTGGCCGTAGATTCCGCCAAGGTTTCGAACGCTTATTTCCTCTGGCTGGCATCCTTGATGCCTTCTTTCAGGTCGCCGTAGGCTGCCTGGGCTTTACCGCCGGATTTTTGTATCTTTCCTTTCAACTCCAGATTGTCGTTGCCAACGAGGTTGCCGGCGACTTCCTTGACTTTGCCTTTGGCTTCTTCGAGACGACCCTTGGCTTGATCCTTGTTCATGGTTAGCTCCTGAGAATGAAATTGATGGTGGGCGTCAATGCCGAAAATGCGATCCGGCACCTGAGTTGAAGAGCTTAGGCCGGGCCTTTTCGGTAATCTGTGCGCTGGCCCCCATAGCGCCCAGGCTCGGAAAATGTGGGGTAGCAGACGGAGACGACAAGGCCCTGGCTCGATAATCGGCCGACAGATCGAACCCGTTCGAGAGAAAACAAATGGCAAGGCGAACACGAAAAACGGCCTGGACCCGATCCTTCCAGAGCGTCTTGAAAACGATGACGCGAACGGCCATGCGCGTTGGCAGCAAGGCGCTTAAGGAGAGCCTGCGGGCAACTCCGCTGGCGGCCAAGCGGGTGAGCGGCAAAAAAGCGATGGCGCCCTCGGCCAACTGGACGACAGGGCTGGCCATCGGCACCGCCGGTCCGCGCCGTTATCGGCTTTACAAACCGTCCGGCGTGCGGCGCAACGAGAGCCTGCCATTACTGGTCATGCTGCATGGCTGTGAGCAGGATGCCGAAGCGCTGGCAACGAGCAGTCGGATGAACACCATCGCAGCCCGTGAGCGCTTTTTCGTGCTCTATCCCGAACAGGATCGCCTGGCGAATGTGCAGGGCTGCTGGAACTGGTACGACACCCGGACAGGCCGGGCGCAAGCCGAAGCGCATTCGATCAGCGCGGCCATCGAACAGGTTTGCCTGACGCAGGCGATCGACCGCCGTCGCGTTGCCCTGGCCGGAATTTCAGCCGGGGCCGGCATGGCCGTATTGCTGGCAACGCAGCATCCGGAGCGCTTTCGGGCGATTGCCATGCATTCCGGAATCGCGCCGGGCGTCGCGCATTCGTCGGCCAGCGCCATCAAGGCGATGTTCGGGCAAAGCGTGACGACCTCGCCGCTCCCGGCCATAGCGCCCGATGTCAGGCTGCCCGCCTTGCTGGTTATCCACGGCGCGGCGGACCACGTGGTGGCGCCGGGAAATGGCGCTGAAGCGGCCATGCGCTGGGGGGAACGGGTGGGCGCCAGGGCGAGCAAGCCGCGCCGGGTGCAGCGTGGGGCTCGTTATGCGGCGACCATCACTGATTATCGAAAAAGTGGCCGGCTGATTGCGACGCACTGTGCCGTCGAGCGCCTTGGCCATGCCTGGAGCGGTGGCGCCGCCGGGCATTCCTACAGTGACCCCAAAGGTCCGGATGCCTCACGGATGATCTGGTCCTTCGTCGCCCGGCAATTTGCCCGGGCGGCTGACTAGCCCCAGGCATGGGGGCTAGTCAGCCCGCTATTCCGTTGTTTTGCCGTTGAAGTGTTCCGTATCGCCCTCGGCGTCGGCGCGGCTTTCGTGAATGACGCCGTCGCGATGATTGGGCGGGGCGTAGAGGGTATAAAGTTTCAGCGGCACCGAGCCGGTGTTGACGATGTTGTGATTGACCCCGGCCGGGACCAGTACCGCAAAGCCGGCTTGAATCGGCGTCCGGGCACCATTCAACACCGCCTCACCGGAGCCTTCCTCGACACGGAAGAACTGGTCAACCTTGTGAATCTCGGCGCCGATGTCTTCCTGAGGTTTCAATGACATCAGGACAAGCTGCGAGTTTTTGGCCGTATACAGCACTTGGCGAAACTTGTCGTTTTTGACGGCAAGACCTTCAATATCCTGCACAAAACCTTTCATCACAACTCCTTTCGTGCGCCTTACGGCGCCTTAGCGCAGGCCAAAAAACGACAAGACAGCGATGACAACAACAACCAAGCCAACGATGTAAATAATATTGTTCATTTGCAGCTCCTTTCGCGGCGGGCGGCGATTCGTGTAGCGCGGATGATTTCTCGCCCGCCGAATTTCACCTTACCCCGCACTGCGGCGAAGCTCTGTACGCCAACGCGCACAAAGGCCGGCCGGGCAATCTCCTCGGGTGACAAAATGATATCGATGCAGCCGCTGGCAATCGCGCTTTCCGGCATATCGAGCGGCGTTGGCTGACGCAGACGATGGGAAACCCTACCGCAGAGTCGAAAAGAAGCAGAAAAGAACGTGAAAACAGTGGCTTGCAAGGCTTTTGCGGATCACCCAGAAGGTGGACTGAATCATCCTGGCAAGCCTTTGTTTTTCCTCAGCGTCTCTGCGGTTCAACTGCGTTTTCTAGGTTAATTCTGTTTGTGGAAATTAATCTGATCCCGCTTCGGCTGAGGGGTTTTGAATCGTTCAAAGACAAGACCGACAAATATTTGTCAATTTGAAAGGTAACAGCGGATGGCGGCTTTTGGCCGACAACCCAAAGGAATCGGAGCCCGCAGGCCCCGTTTGGATAAAGACGACGATTGCAATTCTCCGCAGTCTTTACCGCCGAATATCTTTCTCCGCCTACATGTTCGGGTAGTTCGGCCCGCCGCTGCCTTCCGGTACTGTCCAGTTGATGTTCTGGGTCGGGTCCTTGATGTCGCAGGTCTTGCAGTGCAGGCAGTTCTGGGCGTTGATCTGCAGGCGCGGCTGGCCTTCGTCCTCACCGAGGATTTCGTACACGCCGGCCGGGCAATAGCGCGTTTCCGGCGAACCGTAATAGGCGTAATTGATGCTGATCGCCACACCCGGGTCTTTCAGGCGCAGGTGGCAGGGCTGGTTTTCCTCGTGGTTGGTGGCCGAGAGGAAGACCGAGGACAGGCGGTCGAAGGTCAGCACGCCATCCGGCTTGGCGTAGGCAATTTTGGCGTGGCTGTTCTTGTCGCCCAGTTGCGTGTGGTCGTCGTGATTGCGCAGCGTCCACGGCGCCTTGCCGCGGAAGATGAAGGTGTCGATGGCACCATAGGCGAGCGCGCCGAAAAGGCCCCAATTGAAGGCCGGACGGATGTTGCGCACCTTGTAGAGTTCTTCCCACAGCCAGCTTTGCTTGATCTGCTCGGGATACTCGGTGGCTTCGGCGCCGGCGTTTTCCTTGCCGAGATGCGCGAAAACCGCTTCGGCGGCGATCATGCCCGACTTCATCGCCATGTGCGTGCCCTTGATCTTCGGCACATTGAGGAAGCCGGCGGTATCGCCGACCAGCAGGCCGCCCGGGAAACTCAGTTTCGGCACCGACTGGAAACCGCCTTCCGACAACGCCCGCGCCCCGTAGGAAATGCGCCGGCCGCCTTCGAAGGTGCCGCGGATAGCCGGATGCGTCTTGTAACGCTGGAATTCCTCGTAGGGCGACAGCCACGGGTTCTTGTAATCGAGGCCAACCACCATGCCGACAGCGACCAGGTTGGTTTCCAGATGGTAGAGGAAGGAACCGCCGTAGGTATCGCTACTCAACGGCCAGCCGACGCTATGGATGATCAGGCCGGGCTGATGTTTCGCCGGATCGATTTCCCACAGTTCCTTGATGCCGATACCATAGGTTTGCGGATCGACGCCGTCGCGCAGGTTGAACTTGGCGAACAGTTCCTTGGTCAGCGAACCGCGGCAGCCTTCGGCAAAAATGGTCTGCTTGGCATGCAGTTCCATGCCCGGCTGGAAATTGCCCGTCGGCTGGCCGTCCTTACCGATGCCGAGATCGCCGGTGGCGACGCCCTTGACCGAACCATCCTCATGGTAGAGCACCTCGGCGGCGGCGAAACCGGGGTAAATCTCGACACCGAGGGCTTCGGCCTGTTCGCCGAGCCAGCGGGCGAGGTTGCCGAGGCTGATGATGTAGTTGCCGTGATTGCCCATCTGCGGCGGCGTCGGCAGCTTGTAGGAGCCGCCTTCGGTCAGATAGAGCAGGCGATCCTCGCCGGCCGGCGTATTGAGTGGCGCACCGCGTTCCTGCCAGTCGGGAAAGAGTTCGGCCAGCGCATGCGGCTCGAGCACGGCGCCGGACAGGATATGGGCGCCGATCTCCGAGCCTTTTTCCAGCAGGCAGACCGAGGTTTCCTTGCCGGCCTGTGCCGCCAGCTGCTTGATGCGGATCGCCGCCGACAGCCCGGACGGGCCGCCACCGACGATCACGACGTCGTATTCCATTGCATCGCGATCTGTACGCATGCTGTCTCCTTTAGTGCTGCCACTATCGCCCTGTCCGGCGTGGCGGGCAGGGCGATGTGAAACACGATTCTTAGAACAGGTTTTCCGGCAGGCCCAGCGTCGAAGCACTACCACCGATCACTTCGGCCGCGTAGGCGGCGGCGAAGGGCAACTGGTGCGCGGCAAAATACTCGGCCGTGGCCAGTTTGGCGGTGTAGTAGCCGTCGGACGTGCCGTCGGCAATATGCTTGGCCGCAATCGCCGCCGACTTGGCCATCAGCCAGCCGCCGACGACAATGCCGGTGAGCTTGAGGAAAGGCACGGAACCGGCATGCACGGCTTGCGGCGCGCTCTCGTAATTGGCGAGAATCCAGTCGGCGGCCTTGCCCAGGGCGACAATACCGCTCTTCAGGTTGGCGGCGATGCTGGCTAATTGGCCGTTGCCTTCCAATTCCTGGGCAGTGGCGGTCATTTCCGCGAGCAGCGCCTGCATCCCGGCACCCGGCACCTTCTCGCGGGCCAGCTTGCGGCCGACCAGGTCGTTGGCCTGAATGGCCGTCGTGCCTTCGTAAATGGTGGTGATGCGCGAATCGCGGTAGTACTGGGCGGCTCCAGTTTCCTCGATGAAGCCGACGCCACCGAAGACCTGCAGCGCATTCGAGGACAGTTCGACGCCCTGCTCCGTGCTCCAGCCCTTGACCACCGGCGTCAGCAGGTCGATGCGGGCCTGCGCCACGGCATCGCCGGCATGCGCCTTGTCGATCTGGGCGGCGGCGTAATAGGCCAGGGTGCGCATGGCTTCGGTACGCGACTTGACGTCCATGAGCAGGCGACGGACATCCGGGTGATGCAGGATGGGCTTCTTGCCGTCGGTCTTGTCGCCGATGATCTTGCCCTGGATGCGTTCGCGGGCGTACCACAGCGCGTGCTGGTAGGCGCGCTCGGCGATGCCGACGCCTTCGAGGCCGACATTGACGCGGGCGTGGTTCATCATGGTGAACATGTAGCCGATGCCCTTGTTCTCTTCGCCAACCAGGTAGCCGACGGCGCCTTCGTTGTCGCCGTAGGACATGACTGCCGTCGGGCTGCCGTGGATGCCGAGCTTGTGTTCGAGCGAGGAACAGATCAGGTCGTTACGCTTGCCGAGCGAGCCATCGTCATTGACCAGGAACTTCGGCACGATGAACAGCGAGATGCCCTTGAGTCCCGGCGGCGCATCCGGCAGACGGGCCAGCACGAGGTGGATGATGTTCCCGGCGACGTCATGCTCGCCCCAGGTGATGAAAATCTTGGTGCCGCTGACCAGGTAGCTGCCGTCGCCGGCCGGCTTGGCCTTGGTCGAGATGGCGGCGAGATCGGAACCGGCGGCCGGCTCGGTCAGGTTCATGGTGCCGGTCCAGGTACCTTCGACCATCTTCGGCAGGTACTTCTGCTTCAGTTCTTCGGAAGCGTGGTGGGCGATGGCTTCGATGGCGCCGCCGGTGAGCATCGGGCAGAGGGCGAAGGCCATGTTGGCGCCCTTCCACATTTCGTTCACCGCCATCGCGACGACGGCCGGCAGGCCCTGGCCGCCGAAATCAGGCGAGAAGGGCATGGACATCCAGCCGGTTTCGGCGAACAGCTTGTAGGCTTCCTTGAAGCCGGGTGCCGTGGTCACCACACCGTCTTTCACGACATGGCCCTGACGGTCGCCGACGCGGTTGATCGGGTCGAGCACGCCGGTGGCGAACTTGGCGGCTTCCTCAAGGATGGATTCGACGAGTTCGACGGAACACTCTTCGTTGCCGGGCAGCGCGCAAATCTCTTCGAGACCGGCGACTTCATTGAGGACGAACTGCATGTCGCGAATCGGGGCGATATAGGTGCTCATGAATTTATCTCCTGGATATTTGTTGGTTTAAACGGCAGCCGTCAATTGTGGCACGACTTCAAACAGGTCACCGACCAGGCCGTAATCGGCGACCTGGAAGATCGGTGCGTCCGGATCCTTGTTGATGGCGACGATGACTTTCGATTCCTTCATCCCCGCCAAGTGCTGGATCGCCCCGGAAATGCCGACCGCGATGTACAACTGCGGCGCAACGATCTTGCCGGTCTGGCCGACCTGGTAGTCGTTGGGCACGAAGCCGGCATCGACGGCGGCACGCGAGGCACCGAGCGCCGCGTTGAGCTTGTCGGCCAGCGGTTCGAGCAGCTTGTGGTAATTCTCGCCGCTGCCCAGGCCACGCCCGCCGGAGACGATGGTCTTGGCGGCGCCGAGTTCGGGGCGTGCCGATTTGGTCAGTTCGCGATGGGTCAGTGTGCTTTGCGCCGTATCAGCCGCCGCAGCGATGGCTTCGACCGGCGCGGCGTTGCCGCTGGCGGCGGCATCGAAAGCGGTGGTGCGCACGGTGATTACTTTCACTGGATCGGCGCTCTTAACCGTGGCCAGCGCATTGCCGGCGTAGATCGGACGGACAAAGGTGTCGGCGGATTCGACGGCGGTGATTTCGGAAATCTGGGCGACGTCGAGCAAGGCGGCAACGCGCGGCAGCAGGTTCTTGCCGAAGGTCGTGGCCGGCGCCAGGATGTGGCTGTAGGCTGCGGCCTGGGCGAGAATCAGCGCCGTCAGGTTCTCGGCGGTCTGGCTGGCGTAATGCGCGGCATCGGCTACTTTGACGCTGCTCACGCCTTGCAGGCCGGCGGCTTGCTGGGCAGCGGCGGCGCAATTGCTGCCGGCGACCAGGACGTGGATGTCGCCACCGATCTTGGCGGCGGCGCTGACGGTGTTGAGGGTGGCGGCCTTGAGGCTGGCGTGATCGTGTTCGGCGATAACGAGGATAGTCATGGTCAGATCACCTTCGCTTCATTTTTCAGTTTGTTAACCAGTTCAGCGACGTCCGCAACCTTGATGCCGGCGCTGCGCTTGGCCGGTTCGGCGACTTTGAGCGTCGTCAGGCGCGGCGCGACATCGACGCCGAGATCGGCGGGCTTGACCGTGTCGAGCGGCTTCTTCTTGGCCTTCATGATGTTGGGCAGCGTGGCGTAGCGCGGCTCGTTGAGGCGCAGGTCGGTGGTGACGACGGCCGGGAGCGAGATTTCCAGGGTTTCCAGGCCGCCGTCGATTTCGCGGGTGACCGTGGCCTTGCCGTCGGCAATCACCACTTTCGAGGCGAAGGTGGCTTGCGGCCAGCCAGCCAACGCGGCGAGCATCTGGCCGGTCTGGTTGGCGTCGTCGTCGATGGCCTGCTTGCCACAGATGACCAGACCCGGCGCTTCCTTGTCGCAGAGAGCCTTGAGCAGCTTGGCGACAGCCAGCGGCTGGAGGTCGGTATCGCCGCAATCGACCAGGATGCCGCGATCGGCACCGATGGCCATGGCGGTGCGCAGGGTTTCCTGGCAGGCGGCGACGCCGCAGGAGACGGCGATGACTTCCGTCGCGATGCCGGCTTCCTTCAAACGCACGGCTTCTTCGACGGCGATTTCGTCGAACGGGTTCATGCTCATCTTGACGTTGGCCAGATCGACACCGCTACCGTCCGCTTTGACGCGAATCTTGACGTTGTAGTCCACTACCCGTTTGACGGGGACGAGAATTTTCATATGGGGATTCCTGTTCCGGACAAGATACCCCCTGCCGACCAGGGCATGGCGACAGGGGGAAAGACAGCTTACTCGATGGCGAGGGCGGATTGCGCGTGCTGGCGCAGAACGTACTTCTGGATCTTGCCGGTCGAGGTCTTGGGCAGGGCACCGAACACCACTTGTTTCGGCACTTTGAAACGGGCGAGATGGGCGCGGCAATGCTCGATGATTTCGGCTTCCGTGGTGTGCGCGCCGTCCTTCAGTTCGATGAAGGCGGCCGGCACTTCGCCCCATTTGTCGTCGGGCTTGGCGACGACGGCGGCGGCGATAACTGCCGGGTGGCGATAGAGCACGTCCTCGACTTCCAGCGAGGAAATATTCTCGCCGCCGGAAATGATGATGTCCTTGGAGCGATCCTTGATCTTGACGTAGCCGTCGCTATGCACGACCGCCAGGTCGCCGGTGTGGAACCAGCCGCCGGCGAAGGCTTCTGCCGTCGCCTTTTCGTTCTTCAGATAACCCTTCATGACAAGGTTGCCACGGAACATGATTTCGCCCATGGTTTCGCCATCCCAGGGCACCGCTTCCATCGACACCGGATCGAGCACGGCGATCGCTTCCTGCATGTGGTAGCGCACGCCCTGCCGGCCGTTGCGGGCGGCCCGCAGGTCGATCGGCAATTTGTCCCATTCCGGATGCTTGGCGCAGACCGAAGCCGGACCGTAAGTTTCGGTCAGACCATAGACGTGGGTGATGTTGAAACCCATCGTCTCGCAGCCCTCGATGATCGCCGCCGGTGGTGCGGCGCCGGCGATGAGGCCGTTGACCTGATGACTGATGCCTTCCTTCAGGGCGGCCGGGGCATTGATCATCATCCCGTACACAATCGGTGCGCCGCACATATGCGTCACCTTGTGCTCCTTGATCAGGCCGAAGATCAGGGCAGGATCGACCTTGCGCAACGAAACGCTGGTCCCGGCGTTGGCCGCCAGGGTCCACGGGAAACACCAGCCGTTGCAGTGGAACATCGGCAGGGTCCACAAATACACGGAATGCGGCGGCATGCCCCAGGAAATGATGTTGGAGGCGGCATTGAGGTAGGCGCCGCGATGGTGATAGACGACGCCCTTCGGATTGCCGGTGGTACCCGAGGTGTAGTTCAGGGCGATGGCGTCCCACTCGTTTTCCGGCAGTTGCCAGGCAAAATCCGGTTCGCCTTCGTTGAGGAAAGCTTCGTAATCCTTTTCGCCGAGCGCTTCGCCGCCAGTGAAATCGGGGTCGAGGGTATCGATGACCAGCGGCTTCGGCCCATCGAGCAGGGCCAGCGCGGCTTTGACGACCGGCGAGAATTCCGGGTCGGTGATCAGCACCTTGGCTTCGCCGTGGGCGAGCTGGAAAGCAATGGCCTCGGGATCGAGACGGGTATTCATGGTATTCAGGACGGCGCCGCTCATCGGCACGCCGAAATGGCATTCGAACATCGGCGCGGTGTTGGGCTGCATCACGGCGACCGTGTCGCCCTTGCCAATGCCCCGACCGATCAGCGCCGAAGCCAGTTGCCGGCAACGATCGTAGGATTCTTTCCAGGTATATTGCCGACTACCCTGGATGACGGAAATTCGTTTCGGATAGATGAAAGCCGAGCGCTCAAGGAAGCTGAGCGGGGAAAGCGGAACATAATTGGCCGGATTCTTTTCCAGCCCGATGGTATACGGGTTCACTGCCACAAATATCTCCTCACGATTTTGGCAAAATGCTGTTCTCTTTTTGGCATTACTTTTTCCTAAGGATTGCAGAACACTCTTGCCAAACTATTGGCCGAATGTAACGAATCGTTACGCACGGCTTGTCCGCCCTTCTCCTGCACTAGAATCGACCAATGGATATTGCCGCCGCATCGCCGGATCCCGACCAAACCAACAAAATGTTGCAGGCCGGACTCGACCTGCTGGATCAGGGATTGACGGTATTCGACGCCGATCTGCGCCTAATTGCCTGGAACGCCCCTTTCCTGCACCTGCTCGACTTCCCCGCCGAAATGGCCTATGTCGGCGCTCCCTTCGCCAGCTTCATCCGCTTCAATGCCGAACGCGGCGAATACGGACCGGGCGATAAGGAAAGCCAGATCGCCGAGCGGGTAGCGGCGGCCGCGAGCTTCGCCCCCCACCTCAGCGAGCGCCAACGCCCCAATGGCCGGGTTCTGTTGTTGCGTGGCGAACCCTTGCCGCACAAGGGTTTCGTCACCCTGTACAGCGACATTACCGAACAGCGCTACATCGAGAATCTGGCTGAACACCAGAACATTCAGCTCGAAGAGCGCGTCCGCCGGCGCACCGCCCAGCTCGAAAACGCCAATGCCAACCTCACCCGGGCGAATAGCGAAAACACCCGTATCGCCGCCGCCCTGCGGCGCAGCGAGGAACGCCTGCGGCTGATCAACGACACCATCCCGATCCTCATCGGCTATGTCGACAAGGAGGAGGTCTATCAGTACGCCAACAAGGGTTATGCCGACTGGTACGGCCATCCGGAAGGCGCCGTGACCGGCCGCGCAGTGCGCCAGATAACCGGCGAGCAGGTCTATGCCCAAGTCCGCGACCCGGTCAAAAAGGCCCTCTCCGGCCAGCGGGTCAGTTACGAATACCAGATGGAACGGCAAGGACAGACGGTTTTTGCGCACAGCACGCTGGTTCCGGAAATCAACCTGGAAGGGGAAACCCTGGGCTTTTTCGTCTTCTCGCACGACATCACCGAACAGAAACGCATGCAGGCGGCGCTCGTCCAGGCCCAGAAAATGGAAGCCATCGGCCAATTGACCGGCGGCCTGGCGCACGACTTCAACAACCTGCTGACCGTCGTCATCGGCAACCTGGCCGCCCTGCAGGATCATCACCCGCAGGATGCCGCGCTCAACGAATTCGTCGAGCCGGCCCTGCAGTCGGCACGCCGTGGCGTGCAACTGATCAAGCGCCTGCTCACCTTCTCGCGCCAGCAACCGCTCGAACCGCAAGCCGTCGACATCGGCCGCCTGATCGCCAGCCTGTCGAAACTGGTGCGCCGCTCGCTGCCGGAGTCGATTGCCGTGTCCACCGACCTGCCCTCCGCCCTGTACGCCCTGGTCGACCCCGGGCAACTGGAAAGCGCCCTGCTCAACTTTGCCCTGAATGCCCGCGACGCAATGCCGGCCGGCGGCAGCCTGCACATCGCCGCTCGACCGCTCGAACTGAGCACCGACGCCGCGGCTTTCGACGTCGCGCCGGGGGCCTACGCGATGATCGAAGTGGTGGATAACGGCTGCGGCATGGATGCGGCGACGCTGGCGCGGATTTTTGAACCCTTCTTCACCACCAAACGCTTCGGCCTGGGCAGCGGCCTCGGCCTGTCGATGGCCTACGGTTTCGCCAAGCAGTCGGGTGGCGGCGTCGTCATCCAGAGCCAACCCGGCCAGGGCACCACCGTCCTCATGGCCTTGCCGCTGACCCACCCGGAGCACGACGACGAGGCGCCACTCGACGACACGCCACTTGTTCTCGGCGGCGAACTGGTGCTGCTCGTCGAGGATGAACCGAACGTCCGCCGCGTCGTCCGCCAGCAACTGATCGATCTCGGCTACCCGGTAATCGAGGCCGAGAACGGCGCCCAGGCCCGGGAAATGATAGAAAACATTCCCGACATCGCGATTATCGTCAGCGATATCATCATGCCCGGCGGCATCAATGGCCGACAACTGGCCGACTGGGTCGGGCAACACCATCCGCAATTGAGCATTCTGCTGATGAGCGGCTATGCCGACGAAGTCGACCAGTCCGCCGCCGGCGACCGCCCGCTGCTCTGCAAACCCTTTGTCCGGCAGGATCTGGCCCGCGCCCTGCAGCGCATTCATCGAGGCTCCGCATGAAACACCCGACCGACCCCGAATCACCCAAGCTGATCGTCATCGTCGAGGACGATCCGGATGTCGCCCGGATCATCGAACAGGTGCTCAGCGACTTCGCCTTCCGCACCGTCTGGTGCCGCAGCGCCGCCGACCTGCTGCGCCGCCTGCGGACGCTAGCCCCCGACCTGTGCATCATCGATCTCGGCCTGCCCGACATGGATGGCCTCGAAGTCATGCAGCGGGTGCGCGCCCAATCGGCCTGCGGCATCGTCATCCTGACCGGCCGCGCCCACGTCAGCGATCGCGTCATGGGCCTTGAACTGGGGGCCGACGATTACATCTTGAAACCCTTCGAACCGCGTGAACTGGTGGCCCGCGTGCGCAGTATCCTGCGGCGGCGGGAAAAGGACAAGAAAGCCACCAGCCAGCCCCACGAAATCGCCGAATTCGGCGACTGGCGCTTCAACCTCGGCAACAACACGCTGCTCGCCAGCAGCGGCGAGGAACACCTGCTCAGCACGTCGGAAGCCGAACTGCTAAAAGTTCTGGTCAGCAATCCGAACCGTATCCTGCAGCGCGAACAACTGATGGGCAGCCGCGACCTGGCGCCGACCGACCGCAGCATCGACGTCCGCATTTCCCGCCTGCGCCGAAAACTGGAAGCCAATCCGCAAGGCCCGGCCTTCATCAAGACGGTGTATGGCGCCGGATATTTGTTTTTGGCGACGGTTAACTGGCCGACAGAGGGTTAGGGAAACGCTGATTTATTCAAGATGCCCGCACAGAAAAAAGCACAAAAAGGGAAAAGGGGCCAGGCCGGGCCCGACTCGATTTTATAAAACAGGCTGAAAAACAGCCCGCCTTGGTTCAGAAGACCCCACCCTTATTCGTCTTCATCATGCAACTGGAACTTGCTCGCCAGTTGCTGCTGCACGTTGGGCGGCACCGCCGAGTAGCGGGCCAATTCGATGCTGTAACTCCCCTGCCCGCCGGTCAGCGATTTTAGTCTTGACTGATAGTCATTGAGTTCGGCCAGCGGCACTTCGCCGCTGATCGCCGTCATACCGTGACCCCGCCCTTCGGTGCCGGTGATATGGCCGCGGCGGCTGGCCAGATCGCCGGTCAGGTCGCCGATGGCGGCTTCGGGAACAACGATCTCGATGCTGACGATGGGTTCCAGGACGATCGGCTTAGCGGCGCGGATGGCTTCGATGACCGCCTTGCGCCCGGCGGTGACGAAGGCCACTTCCTTGCCGTCCACGGCGTGGGTCTTGCCGTCGTATACGGTGACTTTGAGGTCGTCGACGGCGTAACCGGCGACGACGCCGCCTTCCAGCCCCTGCTGAACGCCTTTTTCGACGGCCGCCATGAAGACGCCGGGAATGACGCCGCCCTTGACCGCATCGACGAACTCGAAACCTTCACCGCGCTGTTTCGGTTCGATGCGCAGATGCACTTCACCGAACTGGCCGGCGCCGCCGCTCTGCTTTTTGTGCCGATGCATACCTTCCGCCGAGCCGGTAATGGTTTCCCGGTAGGCGATGCGGGGCGGTTTGGTGTCGACTTCCAGCTTGTACTGGGAAGCCATTTTCTCGAGCTTGGCCTTGAGATGGATTTCGCCGAGGCCACGAATCACCGTTTCGTTGCTGCTCGGATGGCGCTCGACGATAAAGGTCGGGTCCTCGATGGCCAGCTTGTTGAGAATGTCGAACAAGCGCTGTTCGTCGCCCTTCTTCCTGGTTTCCACCGCCAAACCGGCCATCGGCGTCGGGAAGGCCAGGGGCGCCAGGTGAATATGGTCTTCGTCGTGCGAATCGTGCAGCACGCTATCGAAATCGATTTCCTCGACCTTGGCGATGGCGCCGATATCGCCCGGCAACAGTTCATCGACTTCGTTGCTCTCCTTGCCCTGCAACTGGTAGAGGTGGGTGACCCGGAACGGCCGCTTGCCGTCACCGACGAAAAGCTGGGCATCCTTCTTCACCGTCCCCTGGTGCACGCGGAAGATACCGATCTTGCCCAGGTAGGGGTCGGCCACCACTTTGAAGACGTGGGCCAGCACATGCCGGCCGGCATCCGGCACGGCCGCGAAGGGTTCGCTGCGGTCGTCCGGCTCGCCGCGGTAGAAAGGCGGGGGATTGCCTTCCCGCGGACTGGGCGCCAAGGTGGCCAGGACATGCAGCAATTCCTTGAGGCCGGCGCCGGTCTTGGCGGAAACGAAGAGGATGGGAATCAGATGCCCGGCGCGCAAGGCTTTTTCGAAAGGCGCATGCAGGGCAGCCGCCGCCGGATCGGCGCCATCCTCGAGATATTGGGCGAGCAGGTCTTCGTCTTCTTCGACGATCTGGTCGATCAAGGCACGGTGAGCCGCGGCGACGGACGCGAAATCGGCTTCGCCGGCCGCTCGTTCGAGCACTTCGACGACTTCGGCCGCGCCGTGGGCCGGCAGGTCGAGGAGCATGCACTGCTTGCCGAAACGTTCGCGGATATCGGCCACCAGGCCGGGCAGATCGAGGTTGTCGGCATCGATCTTGTTGATGACGATCATCCGGCACAACTGACGCTCGCCGGCGTAACGCATCATGCGTTCGGTCATCAACTCGACGCCGGTTTGGGCGTTGATCACGACCAGCGCGGTATCGACCCCGGCCAGGGCGGCGATGGACGGGCCGGAGAAATCCGGATAGCCCGGGGTGTCGATCAGGTGAATATGGCGGTCTTCGTAAGCAAAATTGACAATGGCGGAATTGAGCGAGTGACCGGCCTCCTTTTCCTGGGCGTCGTAGTCGCAGACGGTACTGCCACGCTCGATACTGCCCTTGTTCAGAATGCTTCCAGTGGCCTGCAGCAGAGCCTCGGCCAGCGAGGTTTTGCCGGCGGCGCCGTGACCGACCAGCGCGATGGAACGAATAGCTTCGGTGGTGTACTTGGACATCTTGTTCTCCCAGAGCTTATTGCGAGTTCAACGACAGATCATCTGACCCCATTCGTCATATGGTCGATCAGGTAGGGTAGACCGCCATACATTACGCTGCCCGCCAGGGCAAGCAATACCATGCCGGCGAGCAGTTGTTTGGCCGGCCGCAGGAACTCGGGGCGATGCCCCCAGGCGAAGAACAGCGGTCCGACAAAGGGCAGCACGAGGGTTGGCAGCCAGCAGCGCCATCCGAAAGCGAAGGAGGCCGGCAGGGTCATCAGGTAGCCGACGAGCGACAGGGCAAGGCCGACGGCGAGCAAGAGGGCGACCAGCAAGACGAAACCCATGAACCAGAAATCGATCATTTTTTTACCTTCTGCGGCCGTTTCCAACCCGCCAGCGTCATTTGCTTGGCCCGCGACATGGTCAGCGCATCGGGCGGCGCATCCTTGGTCAGCGTCGTTCCGGCCCCCAGGGTGGCTCCCCGGCCAACGGTCACCGGCGCCACCAGTTGGGTATCGGAACCGATGAAGACATCGTCCTCGATGATGGTCAGATGCTTGTTGGCCCCGTCGTAATTGCAGGTGATGGTGCCGGCCCCGACGTTGACCCGCTGGCCGATCTCGGCGTCGCCGATGTAGGCCAGATGGTTGGCCTTGGACTGGGCGGCGATCTTGGTATTTTTGATCTCGACGAAATTGCCGATATGCACTTCCCGGCCGAGTTCGGTCCCCGGCCGCAGGCGGGCATAGGGGCCGAGCACGCCGTCCGGACCGATCACCGCGTCCTCGAAATGGCAGAAGGCGGCAATCCGTGTGCTGGCGCCGACCTTGACGTTTTTCAACAGGCAATAGGGGCCGACTTCGACGGCATCGCCCAGTTCGACACTGCCTTCAAAAATACAACCGACATCGATCGAAACATCGCGCCCATGGCGCAATTCGCCCCTTACATCGAGGCGGGCCGGATCGGCCAGGCGCACGCCATCGACCAATAAACGGTCGGCGATATTGCGCTGATGGACGCGCTCCAGTTCGGCCAGTTGCACTTTGCTGTTGACGCCGAGCACCTCCCACTCGCCATCCGGCTGTGCCGTGTGGATGGAGACGCCTTCGGCGACCGCCAGGGCGACGACATCGGTCAGGTAATACTCGCCCTGGGCGTTTTTGTTCGACAAGCGGCCCAGCCAATCGGCCAGCTTGGCCGAGGGAAGGGCCATGATGCCGGTATTGACCTCGGTGATCGCCTTTTCAGCCGGCGTCGCATCCTTTTCCTCGACGATGCGCAGCACCTGGCCGGCGGCATCGCGGACAATGCGCCCGTAACCGGTCGGGTTGGCGAGTTCGACGGTAAGAATGGCCAGGCCATCCTTGCCGGCCTGCAGCAGGCGTTTCAAGGTGGTGGCCCGGGTCAGCGGCACGTCGCCGTAGAGGACCAGGGTCTGGCCGTTCGGCGCCAGTTCCGGCAGCGCCTGCATCACGGCATGGCCGGTGCCCAGTTGCGGTTCCTGTTTGGCCCAGGCCAGGTCAGCGGCGGCCAGCGTCGCACGCACGGCATCGCCGCCGTGTCCGAACACCACCACCAGTTTTTCCGGCGTCAAGGTACGAGCCGTGTCGATGACGTGCTGGGCCAGGGCCTTGCCGGCAATCGGATGGAGCACCTTGGGCAAATTGGAATGCATGCGCTTGCCTTGACCGGCGGCGAGAATAACGATGTTCATGGTTTCGATTTCAGGTTGATGCCGGGCCAGCGCCGGCGGGAGTTATGCGGTTTTCTTTTCGTCCTGCCCGCTCAGGATTTCCCCGAGCAAAGCCTTGCCCCGGGCGGAAACCCCCCAATGCAGGACATTTTTTTCATTGATGCGGGTTTCGATGACGCCCAGATTCTTCATTACCGTCAGACGCTGGCTGATGAAATCGCGGGCCAGACCGGTGCGGTCACAGAGGGCGGCGAGATTGCCATAGACGAAACTCTCTTCGGCCAGGGCGCGAAGGATTTCGACATCGTTGTAGGACAATACTTCGCGCGGTTCCGGCTTCTGATCGGGCAACGCCACAAGCTCTTCACGATTGCTTGCCAGCATCTGCTCAGCCTGTTTTTGTTGTTTCAAATGCCCCAGTTCGCGGCGAACCTGGTCAACCTGACCGCTCAGCCGCTGGGCCACGTTTTCCAGTAGACGACGGGCCGCCACGACGTAAATCAGGCAAAAGCCGGCGAAGGTAAAAAAGTCGACCGGTTTGGTTCGTGCGCCTTCGAGCAGAGTACTGGAAATCATGTTGAGAAAAAGCGGCACGGTGAGCGCGGCAACGACGCCCAGCAACGGATACTTGAGCCAGTCGCGGCGCCCCGAATCGCCATGCCGATCGGCCAGAAAATAGTTGGCCACGCCGCCAAGTATCCCGGCCCCGACCATGATGCTCAAAATAAGCAGCATATGACCATCCAGCCCCCCGGCTGGCGATGTCACCTGAAAAGCGGTTTGCAGATCTGTGGACATTCTTTCTCCCCCTGTAGTCGTACGCCATTTTCCCACGTTCAAGGATGCCGGTGAAAAAAACAAAGGCCCTGCTGATCATGATCGGCAGGGCCTTTGGGCTGTTTCAGGAAACGCTTAGCGCGGCAGCGTCGTCGCCCCCATCAGGAAGGCGTCGACTTCGCGTGCCGCCTGACGACCCTCGCGGATCGCCCAAACCACCAGCGACTGGCCACGACGGACGTCGCCGGCAGCGTACACCTTGGCGACATTGGTGGCGTAGCAACCTTCGCCATCGGTGCTGGCCTTGGCGTTGCCACGGTTGTCCTTGTCCACCCCGAAGGCTTCGAGCAGACCGCCGACCGGATTGGTGAAGCCCATCGCCAGGAAAGCGTTGTCGCATGGCAATTCAAATTCCGAACCGGCGACTTCGCTCATCTTGCCGTCTTTCCACTCGACACGAACAGCCTGCAGCGCCTTGACCTTGCCCTGACCATCGTCGATGAACTTCTTGGTGGCCACCGCGAAATCGCGGCTACAGCCTTCATCGTGCGACGACGAGGTACGCAGCTTGTACGGCCAGTACGGCCAAGTCAGCGCCTTGTTTTCCTCGGTCGGCGGCATCGGCATCAGTTCGAACTGGGTCACCGATGCGGCACCGTGACGATTAGAGGTACCGACGCAGTCGGAACCGGTATCGCCGCCACCGATGACGATGACGTGCTTGCCCTTGACATTGATCGGGTTGGCCTTGCCCTGCTGGACATCCTTGTTCTGCGGAATGAGGAATTCCAGCGCAGCGTAGATGCCCTTCAGTTCGCGGCCCGGCACCGGCAGGTCGCGCGGCACTTCGGAACCGGCAGCGAGGATCACCGCGTCGAAATCCTTCTGCAACTGCTCGGCGGAAACGAACGTGGTGGCGTCGTTATTGATGCCGGTCGGCAACTCCTTGCTGCCGACGATCACCTTGGTCTTGAAGGTGACGCCTTCGGCTTCCATCTGGGCGATGCGCCGATCGATCACCGACTTTTCCAGCTTGAAGTCGGGGATGCCGTAGCCGAGCAGGCCGCCGAGACGGTCGCTCTTCTCGAACACCGTCACGTCATGACCGACGCGCGCCAGTTGCTGGGCGGCAGCCAGGCCGGCCGGGCCGGAACCGACGACGGCGACTTTCTTGCCGGTCTTCGTTTTCGGCGGTTGCGGCACGACCCAACCGGATTCCCAGCCCTTGTCGATGATGAAATGCTCGATCGACTTGATGCCCACCGGTGCCGCGTTGATGCCCAGCGTACAGGCGGCTTCGCAGGGCGCCGGACAGATGCGGCCGGTGAAATCCGGGAAGTTGTTGGTCGAATGCAGAACGTCCAGGGCCTGCTTCCAGTTGCCGCGATAAACCAGGTCATTCCAGTCGGGAATGATGTTGTTCACCGGGCAGCCGTTGTTGCAGAACGGAATGCCGCAATCCATGCAGCGCGCGCCCTGGGTCTTGGCATCCTCGTCGTTCAGGGTATGAACGAATTCCTTGTAGTGCTTCAGGCGCTGTTCAACCGGGTCGTAAGACTCGGAGAGACGCTCGAATTCCATGAAACCAGTCGGCTTGCCCATTATGCGGCCTCCTTCTGTGCAGCGGCCATCTCGGTGAGCGCCCGCTTGTACTCGTGCGGATAAACTTTGACGAACTTCTCGCGATAGGCGTCCCAGTTGGCCAGGATGGCCTTGGCGGTGGTGCTGCCGGTGTATTCGACGTGGCGGGTGATCAAGTCCTTGAGCTGGACTTCATCGGCCAGGCCGAGATGCAGCGGCTCGCCGGCGGCGTGACGGTTGGCCGGCACGACCTTTTCCAGAGCGACCTGAGCCAGGTTGGCGCGCTGCTTGAAGCTACCATCCTCGTCCAGCACGTAGGCGATGCCGCCCGACATGCCGGCCGCAAAATTGCGCCCGGTGACACCCAGCACGACCACCGTACCGCCGGTCATGTATTCACAACCGTGATCACCGACGCCTTCGACGACTGCCGTACCACCCGAGTTGCGCACGGCAAAACGCTCGCCGCCGACGCCGGCAAAGAAGGCTTCACCGGCCGTTGCACCGTACAGGACGGTGTTGCCGACGATGATGTTTTCCTGCGTGTTGCCACGGAAATCGGCACTCGGCTTGATGATGATGCGACCACCGGACAGGCCCTTGCCGACATAGTCGTTGCCTTCGCCGGTCAGTTCCAGCGTCACGCCCTTGGCCAGGAAGGCCGCGAAGCTCTGGCCGGCGGTACCGGTCAGCTTGACGTGGATGGTGTCGTCCGGCAGGCCGGCATCACCGTAACGCCGGGCGACTTCGCCGGAGAGCATGGTGCCACAGGTGCGGTTAACGTTGATGATGGAACTCTCGATCTGCACCTTCTGAGCCTTTTCCAGCGCCGGGCGGGCCTGTTCGATCAGCTTGTGATCGAGGGCCTTGGCCAGACCATGGTCCTGACCGTCGGTCTGGCGACGCGGCTCGCTGGCCGGGACGTTCGGCTGGTAGAAGATCTTCGAGAAATCGAGCCCCTTGGCCTTCCAGTGCTCGATGCCCGGACGGGTATTCAGCAGATCAACCCGGCCGATGAGGTCATCGAACTTGCGAATGCCCAGTTGCGCCATGATTTCGCGCACTTCTTCGGCAACGAAGAAGAAGAAATTGACGACGTGCTCGGGCTGGCCGGTAAAGCGCTTGCGCAGTTCGGGATCTTGGGTGGCAACGCCGACCGGACAGGTGTTGAGGTGACACTTGCGCATCATGATGCAGCCTTCGACCACCAGCGGCGCCGTGGCGAAGCCGAATTCATCGGCGCCGAGCAGGGCGCCGACAACGACGTCACGACCGGTCTTGATCTGGCCGTCGACCTGGACGCGGATGCGCGAACGCAGACGGTTCAGCACCAGGGTCTGCTGGGTTTCGGACAGGCCGAGTTCCCACGGCGTACCGGCATGCTTGATCGAGGATTGCGGCGAAGCGCCCGTGCCGCCGTCAAAGCCGGCGATCACCAGGTGATCGGCCTTGGCCTTGGAGACGCCAGCAGCGACCGTGCCAACACCGACTTCGGAAACCAGCTTGACCGAGATCGAAGCCTGCGAATTGGCATTCTTCAGGTCGTGAATTAGCTGAGCCAGATCCTCGATCGAATAGATGTCATGGTGCGGCGGCGGCGAAATCAGGCCGACGCCCGGCACCGAGTGACGCAGGAAGCCGATGTATTCGGACACCTTGTGCCCCGGCAACTGGCCGCCTTCACCCGGCTTGGCGCCTTGTGCCATCTTGATCTGGATCTGGTCGGCATTGACCAGGTATTCGGCGGTCACCCCGAAGCGGCCGGAGGCGACCTGCTTGATGGCGGAACGCAGCGAATCGCCTTCCTGCATCTCGATGTCGCGTTCGATACGGCTCTTGCCGATGATGTCGGAGAGCATCGTACCGGCCTTGACCGGGGCGAAGCGCTTGGCATCCTCACCACCTTCGCCGGTGTTCGACTTGCCGCCGATGCGGTTCATCGCCAGGGCGAGCGTGGTGTGGGCTTCCGTCGAAATGGAGCCGAGGGACATGGCGCCAGTCGCAAAGCGCTTGACGATTTCCTTGGCGGACTCGACTTCTTCCAGCGGCACCGACGCGCCGGTCGGCTTGAATTCGAACAGACCGCGCAGGGTCAGCTGACGCTTGCTCTGATCGTTGATCAGCTTGGCGTATTCCTTGTAGGTCTCGTACTTGCCGGAACGCGTCGAATGCTGCAGCTTGGCGATTGAATCCGGCGTCCACATGTGCTCTTCGCCACGTGTGCGGTAAGCGTACTCGCCGCCAGCGTCGAGCATGCTGGCCAGTACCGGATCGGCCGAGAAGGCTTCGGTATGCAGACGGATGGCTTCTTCGGCAACTTCAAAAACGCCAATCCCTTCGACATTGGACGGCGTGCCCGTGAAGTACTTCTCGATGAAGTCCTTCTGCAAGCCGATGGCTTCGAAAATCTGCGCGCCGGTGTAGGACATGTAGGTCGAGATGCCCATCTTGGACATCACCTTGTTCAGGCCCTTGCCGATCGCCTTGACGTAGTTCTTGACGTACTTGTCGGCCTTGGTGGCATCACCCTTGGCAAAGCCTTCGATGGTTTCGAGGGCCAGGTAGGGGTGCACCGCTTCCGCACCGTAACCGCCGAGCAAGGCGAAGTGATGCGTTTCGCGCGCCGAGCCGGTTTCGACCACCAGGCCGGTGCTGGTGCGCAGGCCCTTCTTGACCAGGTGCTGGTGGATGGCGGACGTCGCCAGCAGCGCCGGGATCGCCACATGACCGGCATCGAGCTTGCGGTCGGAGACGATCAGGATGTTGGCGCCGGAACGCACGGCATCTTCGGCATCGGCCGCCAGCGAGGCGAGACGGGCTTCAACGCCAGCCTTGCCCCAGGCCACCGGATAGCAGATATCCAGTTCGATGGAACGGAACTTGCCACTGGTGTACTTCTCGATATGGCGCAGCTTCTCGACATCGGTCTTGGTCAGCACGGGCTGCGAGACTTCGAGGCGAATCGGCGGGTTGATATCGGTAGTATTGAGCAGGTTCGGCTTCGGTCCGACGAAGGTTACCAGGGACATGACCAGTTCTTCGCGGATCGGATCGATCGGCGGATTGGTCACCTGGGCGAACAACTGCTTGAAGTAGGTGTACAGCGTCTTGTTCTTGCTCGACAACACCGGCAACGCGGAGTCGGTACCCATCGAACCCGTCGCTTCTTCGCCGTTCTGGACCATCGGCTCGAGGATGACCTTGATGTCTTCCTGAGTGTAGCCAAAGGCCTGCTGGCGATCGAGCAGCGAGGCCGGGGCCTTGTCGCACAACTCGGCCGGGGCCGGCACTTCATCGAGCTTGATACGGATCTTCTCGATCCACTCGCGATAGGGCTTGGCCTTGGCCAGGGAATCCTTGAGTTCCTTGTCGTCGATGATGCGGCCTTGTTCCATGTCGATCAGGAACATCTTGCCCGGCTGCAGGCGCCACTTCTTGACGATCTTCTTTTCCGGAATCGGCAACACGCCGGATTCGGAGGCCATGACCACGAGGTCGTCGTCGGTGACCAGATAACGGGCCGGACGCAGACCGTTACGGTCAAGCGTCGCACCGATCTGGCGGCCGTCGGTGAAGGCCACGGCGGCGGGGCCGTCCCACGGCTCCATCATGGCGGCATGGTATTCGTAGAAGGCGCGACGGTTCTCGTCCATCGTCGTGTGCTTTTCCCAGGCTTCCGGGATCATCAGCATCATTGCCTGGGCCAGCGAATAGCCGCCCATGACCAGCAGTTCGAGCGCGTTGTCGAAGGAGGCGGAGTCCGATTGACCGGGGTAATGCAGCGGCCAGACCTTCTTCAGGTCGTCGCCGAGAATCGGCGAGGAAATCGCCTGTTCGCGCGCCTTGAACCAGTTGACGTTGCCGCGTACCGTGTTGATTTCGCCGTTGTGGGCGATATAGCGGAACGGGTGGGCCAGATCCCAGGTCGGGAAGGTATTGGTCGAAAAGCGCTGATGCACCATGGCCAAGGCGGAAGTCGTGCGCTTGTCCTGCAGGTCGAGGTAGTACACGCCGACCTGGTCAGCCAGCAGCAAGCCCTTGTAGTTCACCGTACGGGCCGAGAAGGACGGCACGTAGAATTCCTGACCGTGCTTGAGCTTCAGCGACTTGATGGCATTCGCGGCACGGCGGCGGATGATGTACAGCTTGCGCTCAAGCGCGTCGGTGACGAAGACGTCCGGGCCACGGCCGACGAAAATCTGGCGGATCACCGGTTCCTTGGCGCGCACGGTCGGCGACATCGGCATTTCGGCATTGACCGGCACATCGCGCCAGCCCAGCACGACCTGGCCTTCGGCCTTGACCGAACGTTCGATTTCCTCGACGCAGGCATGGCGCGAAGCAGCCTCCTGCGGCAGGAAGACCATGCCGACCCCGTATTCACCAACCGGCGGCAAATTGACGCCCAGCTTGGCCATTTCTTCACGATAGAACTGGTCGGGAATCTGAATCAGAATACCGGCACCATCACCCTGCAACGGGTCGGCACCGACGGCACCGCGGTGATCCAGATTCTTCAGGATCAACAAACCTTGCTCGACGATGCTATGGCTTTTCTGGCCCTTGAAATGGGCCACAAAGCCCACACCGCAAGCATCGTGCTCGTTGGCAGGGTCGTACAAACCCTGCTGCTCAGGTACTGCCGGTTCCATCACACGCGTTCCTTCAAATAACTTGGCCGGTGACTCAAGGCCAATGATGAAAAAAGCCGCACGTCATTTCTGACACGTCGGCCTGTACGAAAATTAGAGGCAACCATCGAATATACTGGCAAACCCCTGTCAATTCAAGATGCTGCGACGCATCAATGCGGCAAATCGATACGCCAGCCCCCACAGTTTAGGTGCATCTAGCCTCAATTGCTGCCGCTACTTGCCCTTCGTCAGCCACATCCGACATCACCGCCCGGCCAATTTCACGGAGCAGTACCAAGCGCATTTTTCCGTCCTGAACCTTCTTGTCGTGCCGCATCAATTCAAGGTAACGCACCGCGCCAAGTGCCGCCCCATAGACCGGCAGCTCGGCCCGCACGAACAGTTGTTCAATGCGCCGAACGGCATCCGGCGACAGCCATCCCAATCGGCAAGAGAGTTCAGCCGCGATTAATGTACCGGCCGCCACCGCTTCGCCATGTAGCCACACCCCGTAGCCAAGCCCTGTTTCAATGGCGTGCCCGAAGGTATGACCAAGATTGAGCAAGGCCCGTTCCCCGGTTTCCCGCTCGTCGGCGGCAACCACTTCGGCTTTGTTGGCGCATGAACGATGCACGGCATAGGCCAGGGCCACCTTGTCTCGGGCCAGCAGCTTTTCGAGATTATTTTCCAGCCAGACGAAAAACTCTGGATCACGAATCAAACCGTACTTGATTACCTCGGCAAGGCCGGCTTTCAATTCCCGATCCGGCAGGGTGTCGAGCGTCGATATATCGGCCAACACCAGCCTGGGCTGATAGAACGCACCGATCATGTTCTTGCCCAGCGGATGATTAATCGCCGTCTTGCCACCAACGGAAGAGTCGACCAGGGAAAGCAAGGTGGTTGGCACCTGGATAAACGGCATGCCGCGCTGGTAACAGGCTGCAGCAAAGCCCCCCATATCACCGATGACCCCTCCCCCCAGGGCGATCAAGGTCGTGCTTCGCTCACAATGGGCGCCGAGCAAGGCATCGAAAATCAGGTTCAGGGTTTCCCAAGTCTTATATTGCTCGCCGTCCGGCAGAATAACCGGCAACACGGCGACCCCAATTTTTTCCAGCGTTGCGCTGAGCATCTTCAGATACAGGGGAGCCACCGTCGTATTGCTGACCACGACGACTTTTTTCTGCTTGATATGAGGGCCGATCAGGTCAGCATTGGACAGCACACCGCTTCCGATATGTATCGGATACGAACGCTCTTCCAGCGAGACTTCCAGGGTCTGAATCAGGTTTTGCATAGACGGTTAAACTCTCGCAATAAGTGCTGCACAATGCCCGAAGCTACCAGATGCGAGCCGTCGACTACAAAATGCGCCGCATCTCGGTAAAGCGGATCGCGAACCGTATGCAGTTCTTCGAGCCGACTCAGCGGATCGGGGACCCGCAACAAGGGACGATTCCGGTCATGCCGCGTACGCTCGTAGAGCAACCTCGGCGGCACGTTCAAATAGACCACCCAACCGGTATCGTGCAGCCGACGCCGGTTTTCCGGATTTAACACGACACCGCCGCCAGTGGCCATGACGATGTTGCTCCCCTCGGCAAGTTCGGCAATGGTTTGTGCCTCACGACGCCGGAAACCCTCTTCGCCCTCAATCTCGAAAATGGTCGGAATAGGCACCCCGGTGCGCGCGACGATTTCATGGTCCGAGTCAAAAAACACCCGTCCCAACCGCCGCGCCAACTGGCGCCCCACCGTCGTTTTGCCAGCCCCCATCAGGCCGACCAGATAGATATTGGTACGATTGTTCACGGGTCGATTTTATCCGAGTCCGCCACGAACCCAAAAAAAAAGCCGGCGCTGCCGGCTTTCGGGAAGATCGGACGAGATCAGTCGAAGCGCACCTTGTCTGAAATGACGCGCGGGGTGATGAAAATCAGGAGCTCGCGACGTTTGTTGCTGTCCGTTTTGACGCGGAACAACGCACCAAGGTAAGGGATGTCGCCAAGCAACGGCACCTTCTCGACAGCAGATTGCGCATTTGTAATATAAACACCACCGACCACCACGGTGCCGCCGTTCTCAACGACAACATTGGTTTCGACGATAGAACTCTTGATTGGCGGAATCCCCAAAACCGCATTGGTAAAATCGGCATCCTCTTTTTTGATCAGGAGCGCCATCTTGACCGTGCCTTCCGGGGTAATCTGCGGCGTTACTTCAAGTGACAATTTGGCTGGCTTGAAACTTACTGTCTGTGTTGTAGTGCCGTTACTGAAGCTCGTGACCACATAAGGAATTTCTGTTCCATCCTCGATCTTTGCTTTCACATTATTGGCGGTAATAACCCGCGGACTGGAAATCACTTTCCCTATACCATCCGACTCCAAAGCGGCGATTTCCAGATTCAGAATGCGCGTAATCGCAGAATTGAATAGGGAAAGGGCCAATGTCCCCCCCGATGAGGTATAGGACGGAAGATTAACGCCGATATTGGAGTTCTGCGTCAGACTAGCGCTCGTCCCGTTTACCTTTGTCACCCCGTCGGTAGTAACAGAGGAACGGGTTGCAGGCGAGTAACTCCCACCCACTGCATTCACTCCACCACCCAAATTTATCGATTTTGAATTGATGAAATTTAGCTTGGCGCCCAACTGTTTGTTGAAATCGTCATTGGCCTCAACCACCCGCGCCTCAATCAAGACCTGCCTGGCTCCGATATCAATGGCCTTGATGAACGTGCGGATTTCGTCAAGTTTCGATGGAATATCATTTACAAACAGAAGATTGGACTGAGGATCAGCGACCGCACTACCCCGCTTGCTCAAAATTCGCTGCGCTGCGATATTGATCCCTGCCGATGAAGAAGCAGCCCCCCCGGCCTGCCCAATCGGAGGCAAACCTGCCAGAAGGCGAGCCACGTCAACCGCCTTCTGATAATTCAAAGTGTACTGTTCCAACAGGAGTGGCTCAAGCTCGCCGATTTGTTGTTTCGATTCAAACTCCAGCTTTTCGCGAGTCGCAATTTCGTCACGCGGAGCAATCAGGATGATGTTGCCCTTCTTGCGCATATCCAGCCCTTTTTGCTGGAAGATTATGTCAATTACCTGATCGGCCGGCACATCCTTGAGCACGAGAGTCGTTGTTCCGGTCACGGTCTCGCTAATCACTGCATTCAGGCCAAGTTCTTCGGCCATCAGACGCAACAATGCCCGCACATCACCGTTCTGATAATTGATACTAACCCTCGGCCCCTGATAGCCAACTTTGCTGCCCTGCACGAGCTTGTTTGGCTCTTCGATTATCTTTTTTACCTCGACAATAAATTGATTATCGCTCTGATACGCATTGTGTTCCCACAAGCCCTTCGGGGTTATTGTCATCCGGACATTTTCACCCAGCGCCTTGGTTTCCACGGCCGTTACCGGCGTCGCAAAATCCGTCACATCCAGCTTGCGACGAAGTTGATCGGGCAACGATGTCTTCATGAAATCAACAATCAGACTGGACCCCTGCTGACGAATGTCGATGCCAGTCCCGGCATCACTCAAATCGACAACTATCCGTCCTTCGCCATCCTTGCCACGCCGAAACACAACATCCCGCACAGCATGCCGCTGACCAACAGAACGCTCCTCAGCAAACTGGGTAACCCTCTGTGCAGCCGAATCGCTAATCCGCGTAACCGGGGCCAATATTACATAGAATGATTTCCCCTCCAAACGGGTTTTGTAATTCATGTTACGAACCAGGTTCAAAACCAGACGCGTACGCTCCCCGGCCTGGACCACATTTAGACTATGCAAATCGCCTTCGTTAACAACCTGAGTGGTCTTTCCCAAACCGTTAGTTGTCCCGAGAAAATCGAAAGCAACCTTTGCCGGATTAGCCACACTAAAGCCGGCTGGCGGACTATTCAAAGGCTCTTTGAGATCAATTTTGACGGCGATTTCATTACCCTGCTGGGCGACATTGATCGCCTCAATGGTATTGACTGGCGCGGTTTGAGCGCGTAGCGGCGAAACCAAGGCAAGGCAGGCCGAAGCCATGACCAAGGTGTGTTTGATAAATTTCATTTCTTGCTCCCCTCCTTGCTCTGCAGGTACAACGAACTTTTTCGTTCGCTCCAATCACCGGCAGAGTCCTGTATTAATTCACGCAACTCGACATCTTTATCGGAAATTTTTGTCACCATGCCAAAATCAAGCCCGATATAGTCACCGACCTTGATCTGCTTGACCTTATCTTCAACCTGAACTACTGCCATTGGCCGATTGTTTACATAGAGATAGCCAATCATTTTCAGAGACTCGAGAGGATATTTTTCCAGCATACTGTTGCGCAGTTCGCGCGCTTCAAAATCGGGCTGGAAAGCGCCGCCTTTGCCAGCCCCCTGACGCGACTTTGATTCCGGCTCGATTTTGCTTGCTTTGAAGGGATCAAGCACACCTTCAACCTCGTAGGGCACTGGCTGGTAAGGCAAGACTTCAGGCAACTTTGCAATATTGCCTCGCAAATCCTTGGAGTTATCCGCCATCCATTGCTTCAAGTCTTCGTGTTCGCTACCCGAACAAGCTCCCAAGGCAGCACACAAAGTGAAGAGAATCAGTCGGTTCACTTTTTAACTCCTTGGGTGGATTTCTTTTTCTTGGCAACCTCTTCTTCATCAAGATAACGGAACGTCTTGGTGGTTGCATCCAGCGTTAAAACGCCACTGTCCCTAAGTGGCGCAATGGATATATTGTTCAAGGTAACAATACGCGGCAACTTGGCAATATCAGCGGCAAAAGCGCCAAAATCATGGTACGTACCATTGATCTTTACGGCTATCGGCAATTCCGCATAAAAATCCTTAATCACTTCAGCACCAGGACGAAACAACTCGAATTGAAGCCCACGACCAAGCCCAGCCTGATTGATTTCGACCAAAAGGGCATCAACCTCCGATTTGTCCGGCAATTGCTTGAGCAAGGCACCAAATGACCGATCAATTTCAGCCAGTTGTTGCGTATATAAATCCAGATTGACGGCCTGCCGTTTTTTTTCCAGGTATTGCTGGCGCAGGGTTTCTTCTTCCTTTTGTTTACTCTCCAACTCGCTAAGCTGATCTGCCCAGATAAACCACCAGCCACCCAGCAACAACGCGATTAACAAACCAAGCAATATGGTAATTTTTGGCACCAGCGGCCATGCCCCTGGATCATTCGGGTTCATGTACCGGAAATCGTCGGCAATCGCCTGGAAATCGATATTGGGCAAAGATATGGATGTGGGTTTCACTTCTTCACCTTTCCAACGTCCGGCTGAACCCGTTTCAACGAAACATTCATCGCGAACTCGTTACTACGGCGCCCGTTCAGAACAATTGCCTTGACCTCAACCAGTTGTGGCGCCAGAAACCAGGGAGAGCCTTCCAGATTACGCATCAGCGCAGAAACGCGGGCATTGGACTGGGCATAACCAGTGATATTTACATTCAATCCGTCCTGTTTGAGCGATTTGAGGTAAATCCCCTCCGGCACCTGCTTGACCATTTCGCTCAACAGATAAACCGTCTCGCCGCGGTCGCGCTGCAAATCCTCGATAACTTGCTTGCGGGCCAACAAGGCCTGGGTCTGCTCTTTCAGACGTTTGATCTGGTCAAGTTCCTTGTCGAGAACAGCAATTTCCTTTTTCAGAAAATCGTTAGCCCCTTCCTGACTCGTAATGTACCCAGCGATTACCGTGTATCCAGCGAATACAATCAGAATACCGAGCACCGTCACCAGCCCCGCTAGAACGAAAAATTGTTGCCTTCGTTCTTTTTTTGCCTCTTCGCGATGTGGCAGGAGGTTAATTCGAATCATGATGGATCAAACCTCCGCAAAGCCAGACCGCACGCCACCATCAGCGAAGAAGCGTCGGCCAGCAGGCTCTTCGCCCGCACCCGATCCGACAGCACCATGTTGGCAAACGGATTCGCTATCAGGGTATTTACCTGAGTGCGCGTTGCGACGACCTCGTCAACTCCCGGAATCACAGCGCAACCGCCGGCCAGGATCAGATGATCAACCTGATTGTATTGGGTCGAGGTGAAGAAAAATTGCAGGGCGCGCGAGACTTCCAGCGCCAGATTTTCCATAAAGGGATTGAGCAACTCGGCTTCATAGCCTTCCGGCAAATTCCCGCTACGTTTTGCCGCTTCGGCATCTTCATAATTCATACCATAGTGACGGCAGATATCCAGCGTCAGTTGCCCACCGCCGAAAGCCTGTTCTCTGGCATAAACCTGTTGCCCATTGCGCAACACCGTCAGATTCATGACATTCGCACCGGCATCGATTAGCGCGATGATCTGATTCTTCCCCGCCTCGGGCAATTGGCGTTCGATCAGCTCAAAAGCCGCCAACGACGCCAGGGACTCGACATCGACGATCACTGCCTTGAGTCCCGCCGCATCGGCCACCGCCACCCGATCTTCAACCCTTTCTTTTTTGGAAGCGGCAATCAGCACTTCCATTTCATCGGGTACCGACGGAGCTGGCCCGAGAACCTGATAATCAAGATTGACTTCGTCAATTGAAAAAGGAATGTATTGATTCGCCTCGGACTCGACCTGAGCCTCAAGTTCTTCATCGCGCAGGCCTGCCGGCACGATAATTTTCTTGGTGATCACGGCCGACCCCGGCAAAGCCATCGCCACATTGCGCGTGGATGTCCCCAAGCGTTTCCAGGCTCGCCTGACGCAATCAACGACACCATCAAGATTGGCAATATTGCCGTCGGCAACCGCATCTTTCGGCAACACCTCAATGGTGTAGCGCTCGACGCGGTAGCCCTCTTTCCCGTTGGCGGTCAATTCGACCATCTTGACTGCGGATGAACTGATGTCCAATCCGAGCAATGAACGCGCCTTGGGATTTATTAACGCTGAGATATCGAAGCGCACCAGACCCCCAAAAAGTCCTTACAAAATGCGAAGTTAGCTAAACAACCAATAATCCACTTGAAATCCTAGCAACAAGCCCCCGGTGTGTAAAGCACTTTCGCAGCGGCCATCTGCGGCAGCGTATAATCGATTCAACACCAATCCAACCGAATATCACCTTGTCCTCATTGCCCCTTCCACTTCGAATTATCCTCTATCCACTCCTCATATTGGCCGGCATTTTTGCGATAGGTGTTGCCATCGGTTTGATTGTTCTGGTACTCGCTTACCCCAACCTTCCCTCACTTGAAGTTCTGACCGACTACCGCCCCAAGATTCCGCTCCACATTTATACGGCAGACGGCTACTTGATCGGCGAATTCGGCGAAGAACGCCGCGCCTTTGTGCACATCCAGAATGTCCCGGACGTCATGAAACAGGCCATTCTCTCGGCCGAAGACGACCGTTTTTATCAGCATGGCGGCATTGATTACTTTGGCATCCTGCGCGCCGCCGGCGCCAATCTGCTCGGTGGAGGCAAGCGCCAGGGCGCCTCCACGATTACTCAACAGGTCGCTCGCAATTTCTTCCTGACCGGCGAAAAAACCTATACGAGAAAACTTTACGAGGCGCTACTTTCCTTCAAAATTGAAAACAATCTATCCAAGGACCAGATTTTTGAACTCTATATCAATCAAATCTTCCTTGGCCAAAGAGCTTATGGTTTTGCCGCTGCCGCGCAGATTTATTTCGGCAAACCGCTAAAAGACATTTCCATTGCCGAAGCCGCCATGCTGGCCGGCCTGCCGAAAGCGCCGTCTGCCTACAATCCGATCGTCAATCCAAAACGCGCCAAGCTTCGCCAGCAATATGTCCTGCGCCGCATGCACGAGCTGGGCTTCATCACCACGGCCCAGTATGAAGCCGCCGTCAATGAACCGCTCATCCTCAAACGCGAACTGGGTGACTACGCGGTGCACGCCGAATACGCTGCCGAGATGGCCCGCCAACTCGCTGCCGAACGTTTCCCCGACGATGTTTATACACGCGGCATGCAAGTCTACACCACCCTGCTCAAGGACGAACAGGAAGCCGCCTACGCCAGCCTGCGTAAAGGCGTCATGGACTACGACCGGCGCCATGGCTACCGCGGCGCCGAATCCTATCTCGATCTGACCGACTTGCACTCGGACCAGGACGAGGCCATCGACGAAGCGCTACAGGATATCGCCGATACCGGCGACCTGATTCCAGCCCTGGTATTGGCCGCCGATAACAAGCAGATTCGTGCTTACCGCAAAGGAGGGGAAACGCTAACCCTGAGCGGCGATGCGATGAAATTTGCGGCCAAGATGCTGGATGACAAGGCCCCCCCGAACAAGCGTGTCAAACGCGGCGCCATCATCCGTCTGCAGAAAGATGACAAGGGCGCATGGCAGATCAGTCAGCTACCGGAGGTCGAGTCCGCTTTTGTTGCGGTCACACCCAACGATGGCGCGATCCGCGCCCTGGTCGGCGGTTTCGATTTCAATCGCAACAAGTTTAATCACGTCACCCAGGCCTGGCGCCAGCCGGGTTCCAGTTTCAAACCGTTCATCTACTCGGCTTCGCTGGAAAAGGGTTACACCCCAAGCAGCGTGATCGCCGATGAACCGATCGTTATCCCGTCGAGCCAGACCGGCGCGCAAGCCTGGGAGCCGCACAACTATGATGGCAAGTACGAAGGTCCGATGAAAATGCGGACGGCACTGGCCAAGTCGAAAAACATGGTCTCGATCCGCATCCTGCAATCCATCGGCACGCAGTACGCCCAGGATTACACCGGTCGTTTCGGCTTTGACCCGGAAAAACATCCACCCTATCTGACCATGGCCCTCGGCGCCGGTTCGGTGACGCCGTGGCAGATGGTGACGGCCTACTCGGTCTTCGCGAATGGCGGTTTCCGGATCAAGCCCTATATCGTCAGTGAAATTCGTGACGAGAAAAATCAGGTGCTCGCCCGCTCGGCCGAGGTTCAGGCCGGCGATGAGTCG
Organism: Pseudomonadota bacterium; assembly: GCA_018261905.1. Classification (GTDB taxonomy): domain Bacteria; phylum Pseudomonadota; class Gammaproteobacteria; order Burkholderiales; family Rhodocyclaceae; genus Azonexus. The sequence continues at coordinate 110,795 of JAGTRU010000002.1, forward strand.
ATTCGCGCCATCGACGCCCGCAATGCCTTCATGATGGATTCGATGCTGCGCGACGTCACCATCTTCGGCACCGCCGCCCGGGCGTCGGTCACCCTCAAGCGGCAGGATCTGGCAGGCAAGACCGGCACCACCAACGAATATGTTGACGCCTGGTTCTGTGGCTACCAGATGACCGTTGCCGGCTGTGCCTGGATCGGCTTCGACCAGCCGAAAAAACTCGGTGACAAGGAAACCGGCGGCGCGGCAGCGCTACCGATCTGGATCGGCTACATGAGCCGAGCGCTCAAGGATGTTCCGGTGCAGCTACCGACTATGCCGGATGGCCTGGTCGCCCATGGCGAAGGCCGTGATCGCACCCTGGTCTATGCCGAAAATGCTGCCAAGGAACAGCCTGCGGAGGAGGAGGGAGCCGCGACGCCACCGCCCAAACCGGAACTGGACAAACCACCCAGTGACTGATCAGGCCAGAGTGATGCGCTCGCCGGCCTGCTGGCTGGCGAGCGCAGACAACTTAGCCATCAACTCCCCTGCATCGCGGGTATCGCGCCAGACCTCGCCATCCCAGCGAAAGTGGAAACCGCCGGCGCGCGCGGCGACCCAGATTTCCCGCGCTATGCCGTGCCGATTGACGATGATCTTGCTGCCATCGCTGAACTCGATTTCGAGCACCCCGCCGGCTGCCAGTTCGAAATCCACATCGGCGCCGCTGGCTTCAAGCGCCGCATCTATTCTGGTCAACGCTGCATCGGCCAGTGCGTTAAATTCCTTGTCTTCCATCGTATGCTACCATCCCGCTCTTTGCTGACCGATTCGTCACCAATGTCCAGAGTTATCGCCGTTTTACTGGCCTTATGTCTTGCCGCCTGCGGCATGAAAACTGCGCTCGTGCTGCCGGCCAAACCGGCTTCCGAACCCTTGCTCGGCAACCCGACGTCAGCCAAACCCACCGCCAAATCCACCGTCAAGCAACCCACGGCAAGTGCCCCGGATGTTAGCACGGACACCAAAACGAATTCCCAATGAGCTCCTTTAGCCTGAAGAACGGCGTCCTGCATGCCGAATCCGTCGCCCTGCCCGCCCTCGCCGATCAGTTCGGCACGCCGGCCTACGTCTATTCCCGCGCCGCCCTCGCAGGCGCGCTGCGCGAATTCCTCGACGTCCTGAACGGCCACCCGGCCGGCAGCGGCGCGCTGGTCTGCTATGCCGTCAAGGCCAACTCGAATCTGGCGATCCTCAACCTGTTCGCCCGCCTCGGCGCCGGTTTCGACATCGTCTCCGGCGGCGAGTTGCAACGCGTCCTGGCCGCCGGCGCCGATCCGCAAAAGGTTGTTTTCTCGGGCGTTGGCAAGACGGCTGCCGAAATGCAGTTGGCGCTGGAGGTCGGCATCTTCTGCTTCAACATCGAGTCCGCCCCCGAACTGGAGCGCCTCAACGAAGTGGCCGGCCGCTGCGGCAAGAAGGCGCCGGTCAGCCTGCGCGTCAATCCGAATGTCGATCCGAAGACCCACCCGTATATCTCGACCGGTCTCAAGGAGGCCAAGTTCGGCGTCGCCTACGACGATGCACTGGCCCTCTATCGCCGTGCCGCTGCGCTGCCGAACATCGAAGTGGCCGGCATCGACTGCCATATCGGTTCGCAACTGCTCGACCCCGCGCCTTTCGTCGAGGCGCTCGACCGCGTTCTGGCCCTGATCGACCAGTTGAGCGCCGAAGGCATCGCCGTGCATCACCTCGACCTCGGTGGCGGCCTCGGCATCAAGTACAAGGACGACCAGGTCCAGCCGACCGTCGCTGCCTACCTGACGCCGCTGCTCGACAAGCTGGCCGGACGCGGCCTCAAGGTCGTGCTCGAACCTGGCCGTCGCCTGGTCGGCAATGCCGGCCTGCTGCTGACCCGCGTCGAATTCCTGAAGCCCGGTGAAGGCAAGAATTTCGCGATCATCGATGCCGCCATGAACGACCTGATGCGCCCGGCGCTTTACGAAGCCTGGCATGACATCCTGCCGGTCGTGCCGCACACCGCCGGTGCGACGCGCGACTACGACATCGTCGGCCCGGTCTGCGAATCCGGCGACTTCCTTGGTCTGGCCCGGCCGCTCGCCATTGAAGCCGGCGACCTGCTCGCCGTGATGTCGGCCGGCGCCTACGGCATGGCCATGGCCTCGAACTACAACACCCGGCCACGTGCCGTCGAGCTGATGGTCGATGGCGACCAGGTGCACGTCATTCGCCAGCGCGAAACCATAGCCCAACTCTACGCCGGCGAGCAGGTCCTGCCGGCTTGAGTGGCATCCGCATCGACAAGTGGCTGTGGGCGGCGTTTCTTCAAGACGCGCAGCCTGGCCACCGATGCCGTCAGCGGCGGCAAGATCAGGCTCAACGGGACGCCGACCAAGCCGGCGCGTGAGGTGAAAATCGGCGACCGACTGGATGTCTTCAACGGCGACACCCGCTGGGAAGTCGTCGTCCTGGCGCTTTCGGAAAAACGCGGTCCGGCCAGCGAAGCGCGCCTGCTCTACGCAGAAACCACCGAAAGCATCACCGCCCGCGAAGCTGAACAAGCCCGGCGCAAGTTCGAACACGAGCCAGCCGCCGAAATCCATGGCCGGCCAACCAAGCGCGACCGCCGGCAACTGAACCGGCTTTCCTGAACCCTAAAGTACCAGAAACAGCGCCAGCGGCAGGAAAACCAGCGCCGCCAGATTGCCGACCAGCACGATCGACGCCACCCGTTGCGGCTCCTGCTTGTAGCGCTCGGCGAACAGGAAGTTGAGCACGGCCGGCGGCAAGGCGCCGAACACCAGCAGCATCGCCGCATCGCGCCCGTGCAGACCAAGCAGGGCGATCACCCCGTAGGCCACCGCCATACCGGCCAGCGGACGCAGCAGGGCGCTGCCCAGCGATAGTTTCCATTCACCGAAAGAGACATCGGTCATCCGCACGCCCAGCGAAAAGAGCAGCAGCGGCACCGAAACGTCGCCGAGCATCTTGATGGCGATCACCGCCGGTTGCCAGACAGGGACTTTCAGGATCGCCACGGTCAACCCGGCAATGGCCGCAAAAACCACCGGAATGCGCCACAGGGTCAGCAGGCGCGTCGTCGGATCGAGCAGGCGGGCACCGAAGGAAAAATGCAGCGTATTCTCGACCATGAACAGGATCACCGCCGCCGGCAGCGCATTTTCGCCCCAGGCCAGCACGGCGAGCGGCAGGCCGATATTGCCGGAATTATTGAACAGCATCGGCGGCACCAGCGTTTTCGGCTGGATGCCGAACAGTCGGGCAATTGGCCAGGCGAGCAGGCCGCAGGTGGCGAGCACCAGGAAACCACCCAGCGCCAGCGGTGCGTAGGCCGCCAGGTCGAAGGACTTGCCAGCCATCGCGGCGAAAACCAGGGCCGGCACAAAAACATCCATGTTCAGCCGGTTGGCGACGGCCATTTCCGGCTTGTGCTTGCGGGCGTAGAAATAGCCGGCGGCGACGATGGCGAAAATCGGAAAAAGGATGGCCAGCAGGCGAAAACTCAGGCTTTGCTCGTCCACGCGGGCACCTTGGAAAATAGCGAAATGTGCCCGATTGTCAGGGCAGGCGGCGCCGCCGGGCTATCAGGGATGACCCTGAGCCCGACGGTGGCAGTTACAGCACGTAGCGCGACAGATCTTCGTCAGCCGCCAGTTCGCCGAGCCGCGAATTAACGGCGGCGGCGTCAATGAGGATTTTCTCCTGACCGGCCTTGCCCGCCTCGAAGGAAATTTCCTCGAGCAGTTTTTCCATGACCGTGTGCAGGCGGCGGGCACCGATATTCTCGGTCTTTTCGTTCACCTGGAAGGCGATCTCGGCCAGCCGGCGAATGCCGTCGGCGGCGAATTCCAGCACGACACCTTCGGTTTCGAGCAGCGCCTGATACTGGCGGGTCAGGCAGGCATCGGTCTGGGTCAGGATGCACTCGAAATCAGCGACCGACAGCGAATCCAGTTCAACCCGAATGGGGAAACGTCCCTGCAACTCGGGAATCAGGTCGGAGGGCTTGGACAGGTGAAAGGCGCCGGAAGCGATGAACAGGATGTGATCGGTCTTGATCATGCCGTACTTGGTCGACACCGTCGTCCCTTCGACCAGCGGCAGCAGGTCGCGCTGCACGCCCTGGCGCGAGACATCGGCGCCCTGCATCTCGGAACGACTGGCGATCTTGTCCAGCTCGTCGAGAAAAACAATGCCGTTCTGCTCGACGGCGGTCACCGCCTCCAGCTTCACTTCTTCATCATTGACCAGTTTGGCGGCCTCCTCTTCGGTCAATAGCTTCAACGCTTCCTTGATCGGCAGCTTGCGCGACCTTTTCTTGCCGCCGCCCATGTTCTGGAACATGCCCTGGATCTGCTGGGTCAGCTCCTCCATGCCGGGCGGCGCGAAAATTTCGGCCTGCACAGCGGGCGCGGCCAGCTCGATGTCGATTTCCTTGTCGTCCAGCTCGCCCTCGCGCAGCTTCTTGCGGAATTTCTGGCGGGTTGTGTTTTCATCGGGCGTCGCGCTGTTTTCGGCGAAAAAGCCGGGGCTGCGGGCTGGCGGCAACAACACGTCGAGAACGCGATCTTCGGCCGCATCCTCGGCGCGGGCACGCATCTGCTTGATGGCGCGTTCGCGGTGACTCTTGATGGCGATTTCGACCAGGTCGCGGATGATGGTCTCGACATCGCGGCCGACATAGCCGACTTCGGTAAACTTGGTCGCTTCGATCTTGATGAAGGGTGCGTTGGCCAGGCGGGCCAGGCGCCGGGCGATTTCGGTCTTGCCGACGCCGGTCGGGCCGATCATCAGGATGTTCTTCGGGGTGATTTCCTGGCGCAGCGGCTCGGCCACCTGCGACCGCCGCCAGCGGTTGCGCAGGGCGATAGCCACGGATTTCTTGGCATTGGTCTGGCCGACGATGTGCTTGTCCAGTTCGGAAACGATTTCTTGCGGCGTCATCGCTGATCCTCCACTCATTCGAGCACCTCGATCGTGAAATTGCGATTGGTGTAAATACAGATGTCGCCGGCGATTTCCAGCGACTTGGTGACGATGTCGCGCGGGCTCAGCTCGGTATTTTCCAACAGCGCCCGTGCCGCACTCTGGGCGTAGGAACCGCCCGAGCCGATGGCGACGATGCCCTGCTCCGGTTCCAGCACGTCGCCGTTGCCGGTGATGATCAGCGAGACTTCCTGGTCGGCCACCGAGAGCATGGCTTCCAGGCGGCGCAGGGCGCGGTCGGAACGCCAGTCCTTGGCCAGTTCGACGGCCGAGCGCAGCAGGTTGCCCTGATGCTTTTCCAGCTTGGCCTCGAAGCGCTCGAACAGCGTAAAAGCATCCGCGGTACCGCCGGCAAAGCCGGCCAGGATACGGCCCTGGTAAAGTCGGCGGACCTTCTTGGCGGTTGCCTTGATGACGATATTGCCCAGGGTCACCTGACCGTCGCCGCCCATGGCGACGGAGTTACCCCGTCGCACCGACAGGATGGTCGTGCCGTGATATTGCTCCATGTTTTCCTACCTCAAGACTTGGGAACGATGATGCGCGCCTGCTTGTTCAAGCCGACCACCGCCATCAGTTCGGCCACCAGATGATTCGGACTGCGGACGACGATATCGCGTCCGGCCGTCTTGTAGGGGGCCAGCCGGTTGACCAGTTGGCCGGCCGAAAAGAAATCCATCCGGCGCACACCGGAAAAATCGAGAACCGGCATCTCATTTTGCTCGATCACCGGGATCAGATCCTCGAATCGACAACTCTTCAAATCGCCACTCAGGTAATAGGCGTCGTCGCGCGTCCGCACCGGCGCCACGACACTTTTGCTGACCGCCACCGGGCGATCATCCCAGGATGGCGGCGAGAGTTCGAAAGTCACTGCATAATCGACTGCGCGCTCCTCAAACGCTTCCTGCGTACCATGGCGCTGCAAGAGTTCGAGCAGCAACAACCAGGAGGGCGCATGTCTGGCATCACCGGCGACCAGGCGGTCGTTCAGACGGCGCAGAAAGCCCTCCGGCTCGTCCAGGGTCAGCGAAATACCAGACCGCCGAGCACGGGCCAGCAAATCGGCAAATCGTCCGGCGATATCATCATCGCAACCAATCAACTTGCCACAGCTAATGACCGCCGGCTGTTTCTGACTGATTACGTTTTCCAGTTCCGCCAGGGGGGCAACGCACTCGGCGGTCAACACCCCCTGCAAACTAAATACCTGTGGCCCGGAAACCTCCCGCGACTTCGTCGGCGCTTCTTGGCGCCAGGCCGGCGGTGAGGTTTCGCAGACTTCGGCGAAGTCGAAACCGAGTTTTTCAAAGGCAGCGCGATCGCCGATGATTTGTAATAGGTCGAACAGCAAATGCCAGAAGCGCCGGCCTTCCATCCCCGGGTAAGCGCGAATCAGCGCCTCAAGCAGACCGCGAGCCGCGGCATCCTGCCCATTGGCAAACAATACGACCGCCTGTTCGAGATCAGCCTGGAGCGGATCGACATCGTGGTCCACGTCGATCGCCATAACGCTGGAATCGGTAAAATCCCGATCGAACTCGGCCATTGTGAAATCAAGATCATCGACCACGGCCAGCGGTTTCTGCGGCTTTACTTCGGTACTGGGCGAAGGGGTCTTGGCGAGCGGCTTGGCGGGAGGCAAATTGCCGGTTGAAAATTCAAGATCCGCCAGCGGCGGAGCGGGAGTCCTCGGCGACTCGTCCTTGGCCAGGACGCTGACGGCCGGCACGGGCGCCGGAGCCTTGGGGCGGGCGGCGGGCCGCTCCGGCATTTTCTGGGACTGTTTCTTGAAAAAGGAAAAAACCATAACCACTCCGCGAACAGAGGTTGTGTTTTAGCATGCCACCGATCGTCATGCAATGACTAGCCCGAGCGAAATCAACAAAAGTGCCAGCAACGGACCGAATGGCTGATCCAAGAGCAAGGCGGCGATGAAAGCCGCAAAATAGGAGAGAATGCCGATCAACAGTGCCATCCACAGTCCGCTACGCCAATTTCGTCCACGCCGGAAAGCGAGCCAGGGCGGGATGAAGACCAGAGCAAAAGCCCCCATGATCCCCATGTTCATCGTTGCCAGGGCCAGCAATAGGGCGGCCAGCAGATCGAAACCACTCTGGATCGGCCAGGCCTTGAGACCCCGGACGCGGAAAAAATCCGGATAGACATGGGCCAGCAATAAATGCTGCGAGAGCAGACGCAAAATCAGCAGTCCGAGCCCGCCCGAGACGAAAACCGACCACAGTTGCTCGCTTCCGGCAAAGTATAGCTGGCCATCGAACATAGCATGCCCCAGGCGTTCGGCCAGCGGCTGATTGGCGGCCAGCAGCACGGCGACCGACCACCCCCCGAGCAGGAGCAGGGCATAACTGGCTCCGCCGCTCAGGCGCCGGGCAAACAAACGCTTGCCGGCACCGGCCAAACCCGCTGCCGCCAGGCCGCCAATCATCGGCGCCAACCCGGCGACCAAGGCCAGCAAGGCCCCGGCCGCCGCAATATGTGAATAGGCAAGCGCCGCCAGCCACTCGTCACGCAGACGAAGATAGCAACCGAGTAGCGGCAGCAGGATGGCCAGCCCAAGACCGGTCAAAAAAGGAACCAGAAACAACTCATTGCCCATTGCCGCCTCCAAGAACGACAACCCGGTCGCATACGGCCTCGACGAAAGCTGCATCGTGGCTGACCACGACAATGCCGGCCCCCGCCTCGGCCCGTTCGCGCAGGTGGGCTGTCAGGTGGCCGACACCGGCGGCGTCGAGATTATTGGTCGGTTCATCGAGCAGGATCAGATCGGCCGGCGCCTGCAAAATTGCCCATAGCGCCAGGTAATGGCGCTGACCGCCGGACAAGCGATCAAGACGCAGATCGAGGCGCTCGCTCAACCACGGCGGCAAGCCGCCGGCGCCAGCCGTGGTCAAGGCCAACAGTTCGCGCCCCGAGAGCGGCAAGCCAACGACCGGAGGAATATCCTGGGTCTGCAGGGCCAGGCGCAGGCCCCGCCGGAGTTCGATGCTGCCCGAAAAAATTTGCGCGCGGCCGGCAAAAGCCGCCAGCAAGGTGCTTTTGCCGACCCCGTTGGGACCGGTCAGGCCGACGATTTCGCCGGCCGCCAGCACCAGGTCGACCGCCTCGGTGGCGGCTGACTGCCAGCCGGCAATCAGGTTCTCGGCACGCAGCAGGCAATTCACCGCAAGGCTTTCAGCAAACGTTGCAGGGTGTCATCAAACAGGCCAAAAAGATCGCTGGCTTCCGCCGTACCGCCTACCGTAAAGGGCAACAATACGGCCGGAATACCTGCCTTTCCGGCCATCCACTGACTCGGCCCATCCTGCTGGTAAGCGGTGCGCAGCACCATTTTCGCCGGCACCGTCTGCTGACGGGCGAGCAAGGCGCTAAGCTGGCCGCTGGTCGGTTCGATCCCAGGTTTCGGCTCGAGCGACCCGACCTCCCTGATACCCAGCCAGCTCGAAAGATAGATGAAGGACTGGTGATGGACCAGAACCGCAACTCCGCGCAAAGGCGCCCCTTCCTTTTCCCAGCGCACCATGGCGCTCCGCCATTTGCCGGCGAAGGTCTTGAACGCCGCCTGATAGCTTGCGGCGTTGGCGGCATCCAGTTCACTAAGGCGTGCCGTCAGCGCTTCGCCGACTTTCAGGATATTGCGCGGATCGAGCTGGATATGCGGATTGCCTCCGGAATGTACGTCGCCATGGGCCCGATCGAGCACCGTTGGGACATCCAGGCGCTTGACCCAGGCCGCCGCCTCGAAATAGCCCGGCTGTCCCGGCTGGATCGCCGCATTGCCGGAATCGCGCAGCACCAACGGCAACCAGCCGACTTCCAAGTCGGCGCCGACGGCGATCACCAGTTGAGCCTGCCGCGCCTGCGCCAGCAGCGAGGGCTTGGCCTCGATCCGGTGCGGGTCCTGGAAGGCCGTCGTCGCCGTGTAAACCCGCACCTTGTCGCCGCCGATTTCCTTGGCCAGAGCGCCCCACTCCGGCACCGTCGCGAAAATATTGAGATTGGCCCAAGCCGGCAATGCCGCCAGCGCGAGCAGAAGGATGGTGATCCGTTTTTTCATCGTCATCTCCTAGAACTTGTGGGCGCCATGGGCACCCAGACTCATGATGTACTGCAGGGTCCACTGGTTATCGGTGATACCCCGCAACGATTTGTCCTGGGCGTACTGCAGGCGCAGGCGGGAGAACTCGCTCCAGCTATAGTCGAGCATCGCCGTGGATTTCTTTGGCGTATAGGCGTCGACCACCAGATTGAGCGCATTACTGCCGAAGTCCCGGCTTCCGCTATCGAGTTGCTCGTAACGCAAACCGGCCCGCCACTCGGGAGCGAATTGGTAAACGCCCTGGGCATACCAGCCACGCTGTTGCGTGCGATAGTTACTAATTGCCCCGGCGCCGCAGAGACCGTCGGTACAATTCAGCTCGCCACTTTCCCGGCGTGAGAAATACTCGCTCTGGAACTTGAAGTTCTGGTATTTCGGATTACCGTTCGGCGCCCATTTCCAGACAAAATCGGCCAACCAGGTCGTCGAGTCGCCGGTGAAGGCCCCCTGCGCCGGCGCCCCGCCAAGATCAGTAAACTCGGCGCTGCGCTCGCTGGCCTTGGTCTTTAACCAGGAAAGACCGACCCGCCAGCTATGCGAAATTCCCAGGTCGTCTCCGACGTGCGCGTACAGCGCCGAACCGCCGGCCCCGTTGCGATTGCGCTCGGTTCCCGGGAAATTGGCGCCCCGCCCAAGTTCGGCGCCGAACTCGACAAACACCGGCGTCGGGGCCAGCCATTTGAGTTGCACACCATCCTGGCTGTAACTGTCGCCGAACATTGCCTGGTACATCAACGGCGCATCGGCGAAATCGCGGGCATGCGGGTGCTGTTCGTTGAGGTAGCCGATGCCGGAACGGAAACGCCCGGCCTTGAGCCCGACGCCATGGCCGATACTCAGCGACTGGAACCAGGCCTCCTCGATATTCGCCTGCCCGTCAGCCATCGCGACGATGGCCTGGCCGCGCCAGTAGGGATCGATGTTGGCGGCCAGGACGAGCTCGGTCTCATCGGCCGAAAAACCGCGAGTGTTGGCGCCCTCGACCCCGGACGGAAAGAAACCGCTGATACCGCGGTTCGGGAGGTCCTTCATCCGGCGGACCTTGCCCTGGAGGATCAACGATACCTCGGGATTAAGGGCGCTGGCCGAGGATTGGGCGGACGCTGCCATGGTTTCGACGACGGGCGCCGGTTCGGCACGGGCGGACTTGCTCTCCGCTTCGGCCAGTCTGTTTTCGAGTGCGGCAATGCGCTGTTCGTAGCTTTGCTTCATTTCGGCAATCTGGGCGCGGATGGCGACCAGATCGGCATCGCTGCCAGCCGCCTGGGCGCCGCACGAAGCGGCTAGCAAGGCAGCCATGGCAAAGGATTTCGGCATGGGATTCTCCTGAAAATGCACGGGTTCGACCGCCGGCGGTTGTCGATAAGACAAGCCGCATCAGGCGGTCAACGCTTTAAAGGGCAATTTTCAGAGGATCGGGGGATCGCGCTGGCAGGCCTGCGGCGGCGGGAAGGTCGTCCGGGCATGCGCTGACAGCGTTTCCGGCGCCTGGCCGGCAAGGACGACCGGCGGCAGGACAAGCAACGACGGCAGGGCCGAACCAAGGTCGTGGGCCACCAGACAAAGTTCGCAGGCGTGGGTTGGGACGCCGCCCTTGCCCGCTGCGTGCTCGACCGCATGCGCCCCGGCCCAAACCTGGGAAAGGAAAAGCAGGACGACGAGAAGGAGGTGCGGCAGCCGAGGCATGGAACTCAGTTTAGCAGGGACGAATTACATTCACGTGGCAAAGCTTGAGGACGGCTCTCAATCGACCTGGAGGAGCAGTCCCTTGAGATACTCGCCTTCCGGAAAGTTCAGCGCCACCGGATGGTCGGCCGCCCCGGCCAGACGGCGAACGATGCGCGCCGTGCGGCCGGCGTCATGCGCCGCGCCGGCGACGATTTTCTGGAACAGTTCGAGGCCGATGCCGCCGGAACAGGAATAGGTCATCAACAGACCACCCGGCTGCAACAGCTTGCAACCGAAGACATTGATGTCCTTGTAGGCCTTGGCGGCGCGCTCGGCATGCGAGGCAGACGGGGCAAACTTGGGGGGATCAAGAACGATCAGGTCGAACAGCCGGCCCTCTTTCTTGAAATCGCGCAGCGCCTGGAAGACATCCGCTTCCTGCCAGCGTGCCCGTTCGGCAGGCAATTGCGGGTTGAGCGCCAGATTGGCTTTGGCCTGCTCCAGCGCCGGGCCGGAAGAATCAATGGAGAGCACGCTGGCCGCGCCGCCGGCCAGCGCCTGCAGCGAAAAGCCCGCGGTGTAGCAGAAACAGTTCAGGACATCCTTGCCGGCCGCCAATTGGCCAAGCAGGGCGCGGTTGTCGCGCTGGTCGAGATAGAAACCGGTCTTGTGGCCGCCGACGACATCAACCGCCAGGCGGACACCATTTTCATCGATGAAAAGTGGCGTCGCCGGGGCCTCGCCGTACAGCCAGCCGGTGGTCGGCTCCAGGCCTTCCATGCCGCGCACGTCGGAATCGGAACGCTCATAGACACGGGCGCAGCCGGTCGCCTTGACCAGGCCGGCGACAATGGCGTTGCGCCACTTGTCGGCGCCGGCCGAGGTTAGCTGGACGACCACGGTATCGCCGTACTGGTCGGCGATGACGCCGGGCAGGCCGTCGGATTCGGCATGGATCAGGCGCAGTCCCTGCTGGCCGCGCAATTCCGGCAGCGCCTGGCGGCGCGCCACGGCGGCGGCGACACGGCGCTTGAAGAAGGCGTCGTCGATCGACTCATCGGCATCGAACGTCCAGAAGCGGGCGCGAATCTGCGATTTCGGACTGTAGGCGGCACGGCCGAGCGGCCGCAGGTTGTCGGCCAGGACCTCGACCGTGTCGCCCGGCCGGGCCCGGCCTTCCAGCCGCCCGACGGAGCCGGCGAAGACCCAGGGATGATGCTGCTTGAACGCCGAACGTTCCTTACCCGGCATGAGAATGAGCTGAGCCATGTTTTTTCCCGACCTCAAAAGCAAGAAGCCCCGGTTACCGCGAGGCAACCGGGGCCGAACAAACCTGTATCTGCTTAGTTACCCAGCGCCTTGCGGTTACGGGCGTGGCATTCGGCGGCGTAGATGACCTTGAATGCAGTCTTGCCGTCGCCCTTGAAGAGGCGCTTGGCGGACTTGGAAATGCTGCGGCGTTCCAGGGAAGAACGGCGGGTGCGGTTGATTGCCATGACTAACTCCTTGATTCCGGCTATTTTTTGAAACCGTGAATCATAGAGGGTAGCAGAGAAAAGGTCAATTGCCGCCGGTATTTTCGGGAATTGCCGAAATAGCGCGGGACAGCCCGGCGCTAAGGCTTTCTTTTGGCTCGTGGATGCGCGGCGTCGTAAGTCCGGGCCAGGTGCTGGAAATCGAGATGCGTATAGACCTGCGTCGAGGCAATGCTGGCATGACCGAGCATTTCCTGCACGGCGCGCAGGTCGCCCGAAGATTGCAACACATGCGAGGCAAAGGAGTGGCGCAGCATGTGCGGATGCACATGGCGCGGCAAACCCAGCAGGAGCGCCCGCCGCGCCAGACGTTCCTCGATCATGCGATGGCTGATGCGTCGGCCACGCACACCGACAAACAAGGCGTTTTCTTCGGCCCCGGCCAGGTTGTCGCGCACCGCCGCCCAAGCCGCCATGGCCCTTTGCGCCATGCTGCCGACCGGCACCAGGCGCGCCTTACTGCGTTTTCCCAGAACCCTCACTTCACCCTCGCGCAGGATGCTGTCCAGCGCCTCGCGGTCGAGCGCCGCCAGTTCGGCCAGACGCAGGCCGGAGGAGTAAAACAATTCGAACATCGCCGTGTCGCGCGCCCCGAGCACGGGATCGTCATCCTCGACGGCATCGAGTAATCGATTGGCCTCATCGACCGACAAGGCCTTCGGCAGCAGGCGCGGCGATTTGGGCGCCCGGATGCCGGCGCAGGGATTGGCCGGCACGGCACCGCGCTCGCCCAACCAAGCAAAGAAACAGCGCCAGGCGGAAAGCAGACGGGCCAATGAACGGCCACCCAGTCCCTGACCGTGTAGCTGGGCGACGAAGCGGCGAATCTGCTGGCCGTGCAAACCGGCCAGCGGCGTTTCACCGGCGGCGGCGATGAGTTTTTGCAGGTCGCGCCGGTAATTGCTGATGGTATGTGGCGACAACCGCCGCTGCTCGGCCAGTTCGGCCAGCCAGGCGGCAACGGCGTCGCCCGGGGTCACAGCACGCTCTTGGTCACTCGGGCCAGCGCGGCGGAAACCATTTCGCCGAGACGTTCGAGATAGAGCGTGCCCATGTCGGCGTAGAAACGCTGCGCCTCTTCACTGCCCAGCGCGACCATGCCGATGGTGCCGCCGCCGTTGCGCAGGGCGATCAATGCCTGCGAACGGATATGGTTGGCATGCTCGCCGAACCACGAGGCCGTGCCGAAACCGGCCGTCGAGCCGCAATACGGGCGGCCCAGGGTTTCGGCGAAAACCTGCAGTTCTTCGCTGACCGCGGCGAATTCCGGCAGGTCTTCGATATCGTCCGGCTTGTGCCACAGACGCAGGGCAACATGCGGTACGGAGAAATCGTCACGCAGGTGGAAATTGAGCAGATGAATCACCGCCTGGAAGGTCTCGGCAGCGATCAGGCCGACCGCCAGGCGATGGACCTTTTCGGAAATCTGGTCATTCTCCTCACCGAAGGCGATCAGCTCGGCCAGCTTGCTTTCCGACTGACGATTTTTTTCGCGCAGTGTCAGCATCTGCCGCTCGGCCAGCGAAATGGCCCGGCCGCCGTGCGGATGCGGCAGGAAAATCTGCGAAATCAGATCGGCGTACTGCTCGAAAAAACCAGGGTTGTTTTTCAGGTAGTCGGCAACTTCTTCGGGGAACAGCGCGCTCATAATTCAATTTCTCCAGAGAAGACCGTCACGGCCGGACCGGTCATCAAAACGGGACGATCGGTGCCACCCCAGACAATCGTCAGTTCGCCGCCGCGCGTCGTGACACGCACCGGCGAGTCGAGCAGACCGCGCCGGATACCGGCGACCACGGCGGCGCAGGCCCCCGTGCCGCAGGCCAGGGTCTCGCCCGAACCGCGTTCATAGACCCGCAATTTGATGGCATGGCGGTCGACCACCTGCATGAAGCCGGCGTTCACCCGCTGCGGGAAGCGCTGGTGATTTTCGATCAGCGGCCCATGTTCGGCGACCGGTGCCTGCTCGACATCCGTCACCACCTGCACGGCATGCGGGTTACCCATCGAGACGACGCTGATATCGAGCGTTTCATCGGCGACGTCGAGAGAATAAATGATCACGTCCTCGTCATGCAGGAAGGGAATCTCGGCCGGCAAAAAGCGCGGCACGCCCATATCGACGGTGACCTTGCCGTCCGCTTCGAGGCGCGGCGCGATGATGCCGCTCTTGGTTTCGACGCGGATTTCGCGCTTCTCGGTGAGGCCGGTTTCATGCACGAAGCGCACGAAACAACGGGCACCGTTGCCGCACTGTTCGACCTCGCTGCCGTCGGCATTGAAAATCCGGTAGCGGAAATCGACGCCCGGCTGGCCAGCCGCTTCGACCAGCAGAATCTGGTCGCAACCGACGCCGAAATGCCGATCGGCGAGATAACACAATTGTTCCGGAGTCAGAGAAATCGACTGACGAATGCCGTCCAGGACCACGAAATCATTGCCCAGACCATGCATTTTGGAGAATTTGAGCTTCACAAGGCGCCCCGCTGATGAATTAAAAAAGGATAGCAGACACAGGACGTTATCTCAAATTCTTAAAGTTTTTTCTCCATAATGAAATCGTCCATCACGAAACCGCGGCCAATGTCGTCGACAATCGCCTCGCGCACCACGAAGCCGTACTTCTTGTACGAGCCGATGGCCTTCTCGTTGCGCTTGTTGACTGCCAGGATCAGGCAGGGATAACCCTTCTTTTGCGCCCGCTGGGCGACATGCTCGATCAACTTGCCGCCGACGCCCTGACGCTGAACATCGGGGTGGATGTAGAGCTTGTCGAGCTTGAACTCGCCCTTGTAGATTTCGCTGAAGGCAAAGCCGACCCGGCGCCCGTCCTGGAAAGCCTGGTCCAGCCACTTGTCGGCATCTTCGAGATCGTCGTACAGGCGTTCGTGCCCGTAGCGCTGCTCAAGCATGAAGTCGATCTGTTCCTGGGTAATGATGCCCGGATAGGTAGCCTGCCATATTTCGCGGGCCAGCGACGAGATGGCCGGCACATCGGGCGGCGTCACGGGGCGGATTTCGATATTCAGGCTGCAGCTCATTGGTAAAACCTCTGTTCTCCGGGTGGCCGGGTCTTGAAGCGTTTATGCACCCAGAAATACTGCTCCGGCATGCGCAACACCTGGCTTTCGATAAAGCGATTGACGAATTCTGTATCAGCCTCGACGCTCTCGCCAGGAAAATTTTGCCAAGGCGGCATCACTTCGACCTCGTAGCCATCTTCCACCAGACGCGTAATAGCAACCACCACCCGCGCTCCGGTCAGCCGCGCCAGGCGGGAAACCCCGGTAATGGTCGCCGCCTGCACCCCAAAGAAGGGCACGAAAATCGATTCCTCCGGACCGTAATCCATATCGGAAAAATAGTACAACGGATAGCCGGCCTTGATCGCCTTGATGATCTTGCGCATACCGTCCTGGCGCGAGAGCTGAACACCTTCCTTGAAACGCTTGCGGCCGTTCTGCATGACCCTCTCGAAAACTTTGTTTTTCTGCCGCGAATAAATATTGCATCCCTCGACATCCATCGTGATGCGCGTCGCCCCGGCGTCCAGGCCGACGAAGTGGGCCGAAAGCAGGATGGTCGGCTGGCCGTAGGACTCGGTCAGGATTTCCAGACCACGAATCCGGATCAGGCGCTGCAGACGCTCCTTCGAGGCCCACCAGCCAAGCGTCCGGTCAACGGCTGACTGGGCGAAGACGATGAAATGCTGGCGTGCCAGCGCCTCGCGCTCGGCCTCGGTCTTGTCCGGAAAGCACAGGCGCAGATTGGTCAGGGCGACATTTCGGCGCTCGTCGCCGAAAGCATATAGCAACCGCCCCAGCCCCTTGCCCAACCAACGCAGCGCCGGCAACGGCAACCAGTGCAATAGCCAAAGAAAGCCCAGCAGCAGATAGGTTAGCGCCACCTTCATGCGGCATTTCCTTCCGAAAGCGGCGGCGGTTCGGCACCGGCCGGCTGCTTGTAGCGGTTATAGCCCCACAGATACTGGCTCGGACACTGGCTGATCAGATATTCCATTTCATGGTTGATCTGACCGGCGCGATGCAAGGTATCCCCCGTCAACTCGCGATGGGGCAAGGCAAAGTGCAGCCGGTAACCACGGCCGCCCGGCAAGCGTTCGCCCCAGGTCGTCAAGGTCGTCGCCCCGGTTTCCGTCAGGCGCGCCGCTAGCGTCATCGTATAGGCCGGGCGGCCGAAGAAATCCAGCCAGACCCCCTCGCCGGTCTTTGGCGCCTGATCGGGCAGCAGGCCCACGGCCTGACCGCGTTTCAAGGCTTTGATCAGAGCGCGCACACCGGACAAATCGGCCGGCGCCAGATGCAACTGCTCGCGCTGGCGGCCGGTCTCGATCAGATATTGGGCACTCGCCCGCTTCGGCGCCCGGTACAGCACGGTGATCGGGAAATGCGCCGACAGATACTGGGCAGTGATTTCAAAGCAGCCCAAGTGCGGGGTCAAAAAGACGATGCCCTTGCCCGCCTGGCGCGCCGCCTCGACATGCTCCCAACCGACCACGTCAACCACCTGAGCATTGGCCTCGGCCAGCGGTCGCAGCCAGATGCGCGACAATTCCAGCATCTGCTTGCCCGTCTCAGCCGCCACGGACAGCCGCAATACCGGCTCGATTCCGGCCTGGGCCAAATTCTCGTTAAGGTGGCGCCGATAGGTCGGGGAAAGCAGATAGGCCAGCCGGCCCAGCGCTGCGCCCAGCGCATGAACCAGCCACAACGGCAGGCGACTTAGAAGACGAAAGAAAAAGACCATGCCCCTCCGGGGGTTGAAACCTGCCGTGAAAAGTTTACTATTATCCGGTCGTCGAGTTAAACAGACAACTTGCGGGGCGACTAATAAATACCGCTAAAGCGTCGCCAGCTCGTGGTCCGAAGCCGGTAACGCCGGAATCAAGGACCAAATGGAGTTTCCATGAGCGAGTATTTCTTCACCTCGGAATCAGTTTCCGAAGGCCATCCCGACAAAGTCGCCGACCAGATTTCCGATGCCATCCTCGACGCCATCCTGGCCCAGGACAAGCATTCCCGCGTCGCCGCAGAAACTCTGTGCAACACCGGCCTGGTTGTCCTGGCCGGTGAAATCACCACTAATGCCAATGTCGATTACATTCAGGTCGCCCGCGACACCATCAAGCGCATCGGCTACGACAATACCGAATACGGCATCGACTACAAGGGTTGCGCCGTACTGGTCGCCTACGACAAGCAAAGCCCGGACATCGCTCAGGGCGTCAACAAGGCCTACGACGACGGCCTCGACCAGGGCGCCGGTGACCAGGGCCTGATGTTCGGCTACGCCTGTGACGAAACGCCGTCGCTGATGCCGCTGCCGATCTACCTGTCGCACCGCCTCGTCGAACGCCAGGCGCTGCTGCGCAAGGACGGCCGCCTGCCCTGGGCACGTCCGGATGCCAAGTCGCAGGTCACCATCAAGTACGTCGATGGCAAGCCGCATTCCATCGACACCGTCGTGCTGTCCACCCAGCATTCGCCAGATATCAGTCTCGAAGACCTGCGTGAATCGACCATCGAACAGATCATCAAGCCGGTGCTGCCGAAAGAGCTGATCAAGGGCGACATCAAGTTCCTGGTCAACCCGACCGGCCGCTTCGTCGTCGGCGGCCCGCAAGGCGATTGCGGCCTGACCGGCCGCAAGATCATCGTCGACACCTACGGCGGGGCCGCCCCGCACGGCGGCGGCGCCTTCTCCGGCAAGGATCCTTCCAAGGTCGACCGTTCCGCCGCCTACGCCGGTCGTTATGTCGCCAAGAACATCGTCGCCGCCGGCCTCGCCTCGCGCTGCCTGGTGCAGATTTCCTACGCCATCGGCGTCGCTCACCCGACCTCGATCATGGTCGATACCTTCGGCACCGGCAAGGTCAGCAATGAAACCCTCACAGCGCTGATCACCAAGCACTTCGACCTGCGCCCGAAGGGCATCGTCAACATGCTCGACCTGCTGCGCCCGATCTACCAGAAAACCGCTGCTTACGGCCACTTCGGCCGCGACGAACCGGAATTCACCTGGGAGGCAACGGATCGCGCGGCGGTGCTGCGCAACGACGCGGGGCTGTAAGAAAAGCCTCAAAGTAATCCGTAATTTGGAATGGTCCACCGGGCATTTTTTCGGTGCCGCATTCCGGTAAACAAAATGGAGCCACCCGGCTCCATTTTTGTTACCTTTAAAAAATATGCTCAAAAAGATCTCCGTTGAACACGTTCGTCTCGGCATGCACCTGCAAGCATTTTGCGGTGACTGGCTTGATCATCCGTTCTGGCGCACAAAATTCGTCCTGACCGATCCGAACGACATCACGCTGATCCGCGAAAGCCAGATCAGCGAGGTCTGGATTGACCTGAGCAAGGGCCAGGATATCGAACCCGGTGAAGAGATCGGCAACGAAGAAGCCGCATCGGCGGCAGACATCCCGTCGCCGCCGCAGGAAAGTCTGGCCAAGGCCTCCTTCAACGACGAAGTCAAACGCGCCGCCAAGATTTGCGCCCGCGGCAAGGAAGCCGTTGTCCTGATGTTCCAGGAAGCGCGCATGGGCAAGGCCATCGAGGCCGAAGCAGCGGCACCGCTGGTCGAGGAAATTTCCAATTCGATCATGCGCAATCCGGGTGCCCTGATCAGCCTGGCCCGCCTGAAGACCTCCGACGATTACACCTATATGCACTCGGTGGCCGTCTGCGCGCTGATGATCGCCCTCTCCCGCCAGCTCGCTCTCGACGATGCGCAGACGCGCGATGCCGGCATGGCCGGCCTGCTGCACGATCTCGGCAAGGCGCTGATGCCGCACGAGGTGCTGAGCAAGCCGGGCAAGCTGAGCGATGCCGAATTCGACCTGATCAAGACCCACCCGAAAGAGGGACACAAACTGCTATTGGCCGGCCAGGGCATCAGCGACATGGTCAAGGATGTCTGCCTGCATCACCACGAGAAGCTCGACGGCAGCGGTTATCCGAAGGGCCTGCAAGACAAGGACATCAGTCTGTTTGCCAAGATGGGCGCCGTTTGCGACGTTTATGATGCGATCACTTCGAACCGCCCATACAAAGCGGGCTGGGATCCGGCCGAATCGATCAAGCGCATGGCCGAATGGCAAGGTCATTTCGATCCGCAGGTTTTCCAGGCCTTTGTCAAAAGCCTCGGCATCTATCCGATCGGCTCCTTCGTCCGTCTCGAATCCGGCAAACTCGGCGTCGTCGTCGAGCAAGGAGAACAATCGCTGCTCAAACCCAGGGTCAGGGTGTTTTTTTCCAGCAAGGCGCAAGCCTACATCAAGCCGGAAACCATCGACCTGGCGCGCAGCGCCGAAAAAATCGCCGGCCGCGAGGACGCCGAAAAATGGGGCATCAAGGATGTGGACCGCTACTGGGCTGCCGAAACGGCCTGAAAGCGGTTTATAATCCGTCACCTACCGAGGGGCGCTGCAGGAGGTCACTCCCAGGCTCGGTTTAAAACGGCGCTCACTGATCAACCCTGCCGGGCGCAGGGGGCCGCCGGTGAGTACCGTCATTCCCCGCCCCGTCACAGTTATTTAGGAGCTTACTGTGGCTGAATTCAAAGATTACGTGATTGCCGACATCAACCTTGCCGACTGGGGTCGCAAGGAAATCCGCATTGCCGAAACCGAAATGCCCGGCCTCATCGCCATCCGCGACGAGTTCGCGGCGACGCAGCCGCTCAAGGGCGCGCGCATCACCGGTTCGCTGCACATGACCATCCAGACCGCTGTGTTGATCGAGACGCTGACCGCGCTCGGCGCCGAAGTCCGCTGGGCTTCGTGCAACATCTTCTCGACGCAGGATCACGCTGCCGCCGCGATCGCCGCCGACGGCATCCCGGTGTTCGCCGTCAAGGGCGAAAGCCTGGTCGACTACTGGGATTACACCCACCGCATCTTCGAGTGGGCCGATGGCGGCTACTCGAACATGATCCTCGACGACGGCGGCGATGCCACCCTGCTGCTGCACCTCGGCGCCCGTGCCGAGAAGGACATCTCGGTGCTGGCCAAGCCGGGTTCCGAAGAAGAAACCATCCTCTTCGCCGCCATCAAGGCCAAGCTGGCTGTCGATCCGACCTGGTATTCCGTGCGTCTGGCTGCCGTCAAGGGCGTCACCGAGGAAACCACGACTGGCGTGCATCGCCTGTACCAGATGCACCAGCGCGGCGAACTCAAGTTCCCGGCGATCAATGTCAATGACTCGGTGACCAAGTCCAAGTTCGACAACCTCTACGGCTGCCGCGAATCGCTGGTCGACGGCATCAAGCGCGCCACCGATGTGATGATCGCCGGCAAGGTTGCCGTCATCATCGGTTACGGCGACGTCGGCAAAGGCTGCGCCCAGGCCATGCGCGCCCTGTCGGCGCAAGTCTGGGTCACCGAAATCGACCCGATCTGCGCCCTGCAGGCGGCCATGGAAGGCTACCGCGTCGTCACCACGGAATACGCCGCCGACAAGGCCGACATTTTCGTCACCACCACAGGCAACTACCACGTCATCACCCATGACCACATGGTGAAGATGAAGAACAACGCCATCGTCTGCAACATCGGTCACTTCGACAACGAAATCGATGTCGCTTCGATCGAGAAATACCAGTGGGAAGAGATCAAGCCGCAAGTCGATCACGTGATCTTCCCCGACGGCAAGCGCATCATCCTGCTCGCCAAGGGTCGCCTGGTGAACCTCGGCTGCGGTACGGGCCATCCGTCCTACGTGATGAGTTCCAGCTTCGCGAATCAGACCATCGCCCAGATCGAACTGTGGACGGAAGCCGTCAAGGGTTCCAACAAGTACCCTATCGGCGTCTACACGCTGCCCAAGCACCTCGATGAAAAGGTCGCCCGCCTGCAACTCAAGACGCTCAATGCCCAACTGTCCGAGCTGACCGACGAACAGGCCGCCTACATCAACGTGCCGAAGGAAGGCCCGTACAAGGCCGACCACTACCGCTACTAAGCCATGCGCCTGCTCGCCATCTGGACCATCAACGCGCTCGCCCTGCTGGCGCTGCCCTATGTCGTGCCGTCGGTCCAGGTGGCGAGTTTCGGCACGGCATTGATCGTCGCCCTGGTTCTCGGCTTGATCAATGCTGTGCTGCGTCCGCTGCTAATCCTGCTGACCCTGCCGGTGACGCTGCTGACGCTGGGCCTGTTCATCTTCGTCATCAACGCCCTGCTCTTCCAGTTGGCCGGCCATCTCGTCGACGGTTTCAATGCCGGCGGTTTCTGGTCGGCACTGATTGGCTCCATCGCCTACAGCCTGATTTCCTGGGCACTCAGTGCCATGCTCTTTTCCCCGGGCAAGCGCTGAGTGGCACGCGTCGATCAACTGCTCGTCGACAGCGGCCTGGCGGCCTCGCGCACGGCCGCCCAACGGCTGATCGCGGCCGGCCGGGTCAGTTGGTCGGGTGGTATCGTCAAGAAACCGGCGCTGGATTTAGCCTCGGAAACGACCTTGACCGTAGCCAGTGACCCGGCAGACCGTTTCGTCTCGCGCGGCGGTCTGAAACTGGCCGGCGCGCTGGTCGAAACCGGCATTTCCGTGAGCGGCAAGCGCTGTCTCGATGTCGGCCAGTCCACCGGCGGCTTCAGCGATTGCCTGCTGCAGGCCAGTGCCGGTCAGGTCGTCGGTGTCGATGTCGGGCATGGCCAGTTGAGTCGCCGCCTGTTCGGCGAACCACGCCTGACCGCCATCGAAGGCGTCAATTGCCGCAGCCTGATAGCTGCCGATCTGGGCGAGAATTGCCCCGCCGGTGGTTTCGACCTCATCGTCGGCGATGTCTCCTTCATCTCGATGACCCTGATCCTGCCGCAACTGCCGGCCCTGCTCGCCGCCGGCGGCGACATCCTGATACTGATCAAACCGCAGTTCGAAGTCGGCCCGGAAAACATCGGCAAGGGCGGCATCGTCCGCGACCCGGCGCTGTATGGCAAAGTCGAAAACAAACTGCGCCAGCGTGCCGCCGACCTCGGCCTCACCGTCCGCGCCTGGCTGGACAGTCCAATTACCGGCGGTGATGGCAACCGCGAATTTTTCATCTGGTTGAACAAATGAAACCTGAAATCTCCATCGAATTTTTCCCGCCCCAGACTCCGGAAGGCGTCGACAAGCTGCGCACCGTGCGCAGCGAACTGGCCAAGCTGCATCCCAGTTTTTTCTCGGTCACCTTCGGAGCCGGTGGCTCGACCCGTGAGCGCACTTTCTCGGTGGTCAAGGAAATCGCCGCCGAAGGCCATGACGCCGCACCACACCTGTCGTGCATCGGCTCGACGCGCGACTCGATTCGCGACATCCTGGCCGATTACCAGGCCGCCGGCATCCGCCGCATCGTCGCCCTGCGCGGCGACCTGCCCTCGGGCATGGCCGAGACCGGCGAATTCCGCTACGCCAACGAACTGATTGAATTCATCCGGGCCGAAACCGGCGACTGGTTTAGTCTCGAAGTCGCCGCCTATCCGGAATGGCACCCGCAGGCCAGGAGCCCGAAGGACGATCTCGAAGCCTTCGCGCGCAAGGTCAAGGCCGGCGCCAATTCGGCGATCACCCAGTATTTCTACAACGCCGACGCCTACTTCCATTTCGTCGATGAAGCCAAAGCGCTTGGCGTCGACGTGCCGATCGTGCCCGGCATCATGCCCATCGTCGGCTTCACCAAGCTAGCCCGTTTCTCGGACGCCTGCGGCGCCGACATTCCGCGCTGGATGCGCAAGAAGTTCGAGAGCTTCGGCGACGAATCCTACTCGATCCGCGCCTTCGGTCTCGATGTCGTCACCGAACTGTGCGAACGCCTGCTCAAGGGCGGCGCCCCCGGCCTGCATTTCTATTCGATGAACCAGTCGGTGCTGACTACGGAAATCTGCCGACGCCTTGCTGGCTGATTCAAGCGACCCATCTTTGGCAGCATTCGTTTGTAATATTCATTGGCTTATTGAGCGAAATATCCACTAAAATTCGAAAACTGCGTTGACGCTCCACCAGGGCATCTATATAATTCGGCCCTCCCTAGGCGGGTCGGTAGCTCAGTCGGTAGAGCAGCGGACTTTTAATCCGTTGGTCGCGAGTTCGAATCTCGCCCGACCCACCAGTCGGCAAGGGAAATCTGGGGCGCTAGCTCAGTTGGTAGAGCAGCGGACTCTTAATCCGTAGGTCGACAGTTCGAATCTGTCGCGCCCCACCAGATTATTAAGCATACAGCCCAGTCCAGAGACTGGGCTTTTTGCTTTGCAGCATCCATGTAAGCACTTTGCAAGTGGATTCATCAACGCGAGGATCGCCCTAGCGCTCATCGTCCTCGATGGCATATTCACGAAAGGATCCAAGATGCACACTTCACCTGTCCTCCAATACCTGAAGAAGCACGGCCAGAAACTCGACTCGGAGATTGCTGCCGCCACCGGCATTTCTCTCTCCGAAGTTCGCCTCTCGCTGGCGGACCTCTCCGCCCAAGGCGAAATTTCCAAGTGCAGCGTTACCAAATTCAACAACGGCAAGCCGGTTGAAGGTTTTCTCTGCCGGATTTCCGGATATTTCCCGCCCGCCGCTCCCGGTCGCAAACCGGCCAACAAATAAAGGCTCCGGGGAAGGGCAAATCCTTCCCCACCCTTGATCGGCATCGCATCTACGCGCAAACTGCATTTTTACACCGGCAACCCGCAGGAGGCACGGCATGACCGAATCCCAACTCAAAGAAGCCATCACCTCGCCCTGGCCCTTTTTCGGCGTCAGTCCGCTCGGTGATGTACTGGCCCGCTACGTTCCCTTCGGCACGGTCTTTCGCTGGAGCTGGAACCAGATGATCCCGCTGCCCGTCCAGGGCAGCGACCTGTGCTGGCTGATCCATGCCGCCGCCGAGGAAGGTCACTCAATCGGCGATACCGAGAGCGAACACCAGCCGAAGAGCCAATAAACGCTGGCCGACACTAATTCAAAGACTGTCTTACCCGAACAGATTTCCGCCATTTCGACGCAGCTATGGCTCGCCGCCAATCGCCTCGCCGACTACGCCTTGCTTAACCCGCTCGACGATCCGGCCAGCCTGGCCCCGGCTGCTTCTGTCTTCATTTCAGACCCGCATCGATGATGGCAATACCGGTCAGTTCCGGTGCAAGCACATCGAAATTCAGATTCTCGCTGACCGGGGCCGGTAATCGGCAGGAATACTGCGGTACACGATGACAACAGAACCGCAGTCGATCAGTATCCACAGGCACCTGATGCCATGTCCCCATAACGTCGGCCTGATCTGGTTGCGAGAGCAGATACTCTTCACAACCTCCGCGCCGACCGGCTCGTCCGGAGCGCCTCCGCATCGATGGCCCGGCTCGCCTGGGCAGCCCGCCGGGTCCGCACCATGGCCCGCCGGAATGGAGCCGCCGCCAAGTACGCTACCGACACCGGAACGAACAGCACCATGCATCCGCACGGTTCGCAGGTCGACATGGAAGAACTTTCCCTAGCATTACGTACCATTTCGTACAGTTGCAACCCAATCGATTTGAAGAAAATCATCCCGCCCCAAATAGATTGGTCAGCGCCCTTCGATGGCATCGATTTTGCGTGGTACCTGTCAGCCAACCTGAACAGATATGCACAAAGCAGCCCCAAGGAGAGAACGCCATGTCTGAAATGGCATTACTTGAAGAAAACACCAGTCAGTACGAATATCCCGACAACCCCAGTGCAGAGACCTGGGCGCTGATCAAGGAGATCATCCAGGAAGTCCGACCAGGCATCCAAGCTGATGGCGGCGACATCGAACTGGCCTCGGTTACCGGCGATCTGATCCGCGTCCGCCTGACCGGAGCCTGTACCCACTGTGCGCTGGCCGGCCAGACCTTGGGCGGTATCCGGCGCCTGGTGACAGCCAAACTTGGCCTCCCGATGCGCGTGCTGCCCGTCCCCATCGAGTAACCCGCTTAACGACTGCGCAACCCCATGGCAACCGTTATATACAACGCTCTATTACGGTGCAAATAAGTCAACGTTTGCACCAAGGAGAAACGCCCATGCCCATCGCACACCTCAACTTGCAAGGTAACTTCACGGTTAATACCGATAGCGGAACCTTTCTCGAGGAAAGCCGCGTCCGCCTGCTCGAAGCCATCGACGAGTTCGGCTCGATCACCAAGGCCGCCCGCCAGGTGCCGCTTTCCTACAAGACCGCCTGGGATGCCGTGAACGCCATGACCATCCAGGCCGGCCAGCCGCTGGTCGTGCGCACCATCGGCGGCACGGGAGGTGGCGGCAGTTGCCTGACCGACTACGGCAGGCGCCTGGTCGCCTTCTATCGCGCCCTGGAAAGCGAATATCAGACAGCCCTCGCTGAACTGGCCTGCCATGTCAGCGAACCCGATGCCCGGAGCAATTTCCGCTATCTCCTACGCCGCCAGTCGATGCGGAGCAGCGCCCGGCATCTTTTGCCCCTGCGCCACAACGAATGCAGCAACTTTTCGGATATCAGCTAAATGCTCGCCGTGATCAAACCTCAGCCCCAAACCATGCCGCAACTCTGCGAGATCAATCTCGGCGAATGCCGCACCAATCTCCTGCCGCTGCTCTACGAGATGAGCCGCATCACCAGCGAAAGCGGCGATCTCTCCAACATCCTGAATGTCTTGTTGTGCCTGATGCAGCGCCATATGAAGGTGGTCCGCGCCATGGTCACGCTGTACGACCCGGGCACCGGCAAGATTTTCGTGCATGAGAGTGTCGGCCTGACCGAGGAAGAAGCGGCCAAGGGCATTTATCACCTCGGCGAGGGGATTACCGGCAAGGTCGTCGAAACCGGTAAGAGCATCGTTGTGCCGCGCATCGGCGATGAGCCGGACTTCCTCAACCGGACCGAAAGCCGCAGCACCGTGCCGGATGACAAGCTGTCCTTCATCTGCGTGCCCATCCTGCGCGGCCGCAAGGTGATGGGCACGATCAGCGCCGAGCGGCTCTACGACAATCGCCGCCTGCTCTCGCTCGATGTCGAGATTCTTTCCGTGTTGGCGGCCGTCACCGCCCAGGCCGTCGAGCTCTACATGGTGGAAAACCTCTACGCGACACGTCTCGAAGACGAGAACCAGCGCCTGCGCAGCGCCCTGCAGGAACGCTTCCGGCCGACCAACATCATCGGCAATTCGAAGCCGATGCTCGACGTCTACAAGTTGCTGGGCAAGGTCACCAAGTCGAAGACGACCGTACTGATCCTCGGCGAAAGTGGCGTCGGCAAGGAACTGGTGGCCAGCGCCATCCACTACAGCAGCCCGACGGCGAGCGGCCCCTTCATCAAGTTCAACTGTGCATCCTTGCCCGAAAGCGTCATCGAGAGCGAACTGTTCGGCCACGAAAAGGGTTCATTCACCGGTGCCATGGCCCAGCGCCGTGGCCGTTTTGAAGAAGCCGACGGCGGCACCATCTTTCTCGACGAGGTCGGCGAAATGTCGCTGGCGATGCAGGCCAAGCTGCTGCGCGTGCTGCAGGAACGGGCCTTCGAGCGGGTCGGTGGCAACACGACGATCAAGGTCGACCTGCGCATACTGGCGGCGACCAATCGCGACCTCGCTGACATGGTGGCCAAGGGCACCTTCCGCGAAGACCTCTATTACCGGCTCAATGTCTTTCCGATCACCATCCCGCCGCTGCGTGAACGCGGCAACGACATCATTGCGATCGCCGATTATTTCGTTGCCAAGTTTGCCCGCGAGATGGCCATTCCCGTCGAGCGCATCTCGACACCGGCGATCAACATGCTGCTCTGCTACCACTGGCCGGGCAATGTCCGCGAACTCGAAAACGTCATCGAACGCGCCATGCTGCTCGCCGAGGACGGCGTCATCCACGGCTACAACCTGCCCGCTTCCCTGCAGTTGCCGGTGGTTGCCGACTCGACCGAAGGCGGTGGCACGCTCGATACCAAGCTGGCCGCCGTCGAATACGAAATGATCGTCGATGCCCTCAAGGCCAACCACGGCAACATGACCCTGGCCGCCGCCCAGCTTGGCCTGACCCGGCGCATCCTCGGCCTGCGCATGAGCAAGTACAAGATCACCTTCAAGGATTTCCGCTAAAGCGCTCGGGAATGTACGGCCAGCGTAGCGCTCGTACATTCCCGAACACTCGGTCAGCCATTTTCACCTTTCGCCAACAGGGCCCGTCATGCCAATTTCTCTCGAACAACCGACTGAGATACCGCTGCCCTCCCCGGCCTCCGGCTGCCGTATCTGCACCATCCGCCTGGAGCAGATCTGCTACCAGCGCGCCTGGTGGTTTCGCATTTTTCGCGAAATCCTGGCCACCGGCATTCGCGGCTTCGCGCTTGTCTACAGGGTTCCCGCCGATCACCGTCTGGCCCGCTCGCCGATGTGCTTCAAGTGCCTGCGTTTTCGCAAGAATGCCTTGCAGGCCCGGTCGCCGCTGTTCGCCTGGCTGGACGGCTATCTCAATCCCCTTTTCAACCGGGCGCGCGACGCCCTGCTGACCCCGGAAGAACTCGAAAAAGCCCGCGAACTGGCCCGGCGCGCCGCCGATCCGGAATTTGGCACAGGACTTGCACAAACAGAGCACCCCAACCCCCAACGGAGCCGTCCATGAACCAGAGCGAACTCACCGCCATGCAGGACGAACCGGCCTGTGCCCACAACAACAAGGCCAAATCCGGCTGCGCCCGGCCGCAACCCGGCGCCACCCAGGGCGGCTGCGCCTTCGACGGAGCGCGTAACGCGCTGCTGCCGATCGCCGACGTCGCCCACATCGTGCACGGCCCGATCGGCTGTGCCGGCAGTTCCTGGGACGCGCGCGGCACCCGCTCGAGCGGCCCGAACACCTACCGCATCGGCATGACCACCGATCTCTCCGACGTCGACGTGATCATGGGCCGCGGCGAAAAGCGCCTCTTTTTCGCCATCAAGCAGACCATAGAAACGCACCATCCGGCCGCCGTCTTCGTCTACAGCACCTGCGTCCCGGCGATGCACGGCGACGACATCGCGGCCACCGCCAAGGCAGCCAGCGAGCGCTGGGGCGTACCGGTCATCCCGGTCGACAGTGCCGGCTTCTACGGCAACAAGAATCTCGGCAACCGCATTGCCGGCGACGTCGTCTTCCGCCACATCATCGGCACCCGCGAGCCCGAGCCGGTGCCGGCCGGTGCGCAGCGGCCGGGCATCAAAACGCACGACATCAACCTGATCGGCGAATGGAATGTCGGCGGTGAATTCTGGAATGTCGCGCCGCTCTTTGACGAGCTCGGCCTGCGCATCCTGTGCACGCTGTCCGGCGACTCGCGTTTCCGCGAAATCCAGACCATGCACCGCGCCGAGGCCAACATGGTGGTCTGCTCCAAGGCCATGCTGCACGTTGGCCGGAAAATTGAAGAAAACTACGGCGCGCCCTTCTTCGAGGGCAGTTTCTACGGCGTCGTCGATACCTCGGAAGCCCTGCGCGGTTTTGCCCGCCTGCTCGGCGACTCCGACCTGGAGCGGCGGACGGAGGCCCTGATCGCCCGCGAAGAAGCCCGCGTCGAGGCCGCCCTGGCACCGCTGCGGCAACGTCTGAAAGGCCGCCGCGTGCTGCTGTTCACCGGCGGCTACAAATCGTGGTCCATCGTCTCGGCGATGCAGGATCTCGGCATGGTGGTCGTCGCCACCGGCACCGAGAAATCGACCGAGGAAGACAAGGCGCGCATCGTCGAGCTGATGGGGCCGGAAGCCCGGATGATCAGCGACAACGACCAGACCGCCCTGCTCCAGACCTTCCACGACTGCCGCGCCGACATCCTGATCGCCGGTGACCGCTACATCTACCCGACGCTGAAGTCGCGCATCCCCTTCCTCGACATCGACCATGTGCGCGACATCGGCTACGCCGGCTACGACGGCATGATCGAGCTGGCCCGCCAGGTGGCAGCCGCCATCGACAGCCCGGTCTGGCAGCAGGTCAAACAGCCGGCGCCGTGGGCCTTGCCGTCTCCCCTGCAAGCCGTCGCCGCCTGAGGAATCGCCATGGCCAAAATCACCATTTCCTGCAAGGCGCTCGCCGTCAGCCCGCTCAAGGTCAGCCAGCCGGTCGGCGCCTCGCTGGCCTTTCTCGGCCTGGCGCAGACGATGCCGCTCGAACACGGGGCGCGCGGCTGCACCTCGTTCAACAAGCTGTTCTTCATGCGCCATTTCCGCGAGCCGATCCCGCTCCAGACGACGGCCATGGATCACGTCGCCACCGTGCTCGGCGCCGACCTCAACATCATCGAGGCGCTGCTTACCGTGGCCAAGAAGAATCACCCGGAAATCGTCGGCCTGATCACCACCGGCCTGTCGGAAACCCAGGGCGTCGATATCGATGGCGTGCTGCGCCGCTTCCGCGACACCTACCCGGAACACGCCGACATGGCCGTCGTCCCGGTCAATGCCACCGATACGCTGGGCTGCCTGGAAAGCGGTTTCGCGCTAGCCGTCGAAGCCATCGTCGAACACCTGATCCCGAAAACCAGCCATCCCGGTCGTCGGCCGCGCCAGGTCAATGTCCTCGTGCCGTCGATGCTGACGCCGGCCGACATCGAGGCGATCAAGGAATGGATCGTCGCCTTCGGCCTGACGCCGCTGGTCATTCCCGATATTGGCGACTCGCTCGACGGCCACCTGATCGAAGCCGGCTACGCGACGCTGACCTACGGCGGCACGCCGCGCAGCGAACTGGTTCGCGCCGGCGAATCGGCCGCGACGCTGGTCATCGGCCCCTCGCTGCAACGCGCCGCCGACCTGCTGCACGAACGCACCGGCGTCCCCGACTACCGTTTCGACGGTCTCATGGGCATCGCCGATTGCGATGCCTTCGTCGCCGCGCTGAGCGCCATTTCCGGCCGGCCGGTGCCACCGACCATCGAGCGCCAGCGCGCCCAGTTCCAGGACGCCATGGTCGATTGCCATTTCTACCTCGGCAACATTCCCGTCGCCATCGCCGCCGACCCCGACCTGCTCGGCATGCTCGGCCGTTTCCTGACCGACATGGGCGCCCGTGTCGTCGCCGCCGTCGCCCCGACCAACACGCCCGGCCTGGCCGCCCTGCCGGTGGACGACGTGGTGGTCGGCGATCTCGAAGACATGGAAAACCTCGCCCGCCGGCGCGCCGCCCGGCTGCTGATCACCAATTCGCACGGCGCCGAAGCCGCCGCCCGCCTCGACCTGCCCCACCTGCGCGCCGGCTACCCGCTCTATGACAGCATCGGCGGCCATGCCCAGACCTGGGTCGGCTATCGCGGCAGCCGCCTGATCCTGTTCGCCATCGCCAACCTGCTGCTCGCCCAGCGCCGGGAAGTCGCGCCCTACCGCTCGATCTTCTGGCAGGACACGCCGCGCGCCACGGAAATCGCCAGCGCCGCCGCGCCCTGCATTGTCTGAACCTTTGGAAGGAAAGCCAAAATGATCAAAGTCGCCTTCGCCTCCACCGACGAAACCCACGTCAACATGCACTTCGGCGCCGCCGAAAGTTTCGTCATCTACGACATTTCGCCCGGCTCGGCCGAACTGGTCGGCGTCGGCCACTTTGTCGCCGCCGTCATGAAGGGCGAGAACAAAGACAAATCCCTGTCCGACCGCCATGGCGCGCCGCAGATCGTCGTCCCCGCCGCTGAAGACTATCCGCCGCACCCGGCCGACAAGCCGCCCGAAGACAAGGTCGTCGCCAAGCTCGAATTCCTCAAGGAATGCGCCGCCGTCTACGCTGCCTCAATCGGCACCTCGTCGATCAAGCGCCTGATGATGGCCGACATCCAGCCGATCATCGTCGACAACGGCCACGACATCGTCGACCTGCTCAACGAAGTCAGCCTGGCCCTGTGCATGGAAGGTGGCCTATCGTGGGTGGACAAGGCCAAAGCCCGGCAAAAGGCCCCTGCGGTGCTGGATATGCAAGGCAAGACGGGATGGCTGGGCGAGGCCAGGATTAACGACGAACAGGTGCATGAACTGATTACTTCGATTGACGATATCGAGTAAAGGCGTCGTTTGAGTTCAGCAACTGCCGAAGGCAGTCCGCTGAAACGATCTGTTCGGCGTGGTCGGAGTGGAGCATGCCATCTCAGGTTCTCTACGCAGATACATTAACCAATCATCCGGAACCAGTCCTTAACAGCGAGTCGTAACCTATCTATTTCGTCCTCTTGCATCGGACAGCAATGCGCAATAGGTCCGCGCAGAAGATTAAGGTTTGCCATCACACGCTCTACACCTCGTCTACTCTTGAGGGTTGGTTCAAACAGGTCCCAATTGGACGTAATGACCCCGGACAACTGACCAAATGTTGTGTAGTCAATCATATTGTCCGAGCGTTGCGTGACGCCATTGTCGCGTTCCTTCTTCACCAAATTTGCAACATCAGCCTTAATGTCCGGCGCAATTCGACTACTGTTCCACCAGTCAGTACCTTCGGCATCCTCTAGCGTCTCAACAATGAGTTTTCGGATTGCCTGCTCAAGGCAATAAAACACTTCGTAGTGTTCTGACATATCTGCAGCTTCGAGCCGGACGATTTGCTCAAACTGCGGGTAGTACGCTACTGCGCTGCCTGCTTCCGCCTTCCGAATATGCCCAAGCTCAATGCCGAATCTTTGTTCGATTTGCCGTAGTTCGTCGCATATAAGGAACCCCGACATACCAAATGACCGGATCGGGTCGTCAATGTCACTCATTAGATGTCTTCAAAAGATTTTCTTTCAACGCGCGAAATATTGCATTGAACACAGCAGGATCTGACGTTGCAGGTAAATTAAGATTTATCGTGTATCCGAGGTTTAAGCCTAGTCTTTGGTTGCTTTGTGAACCTTGCGAATTTTGCTGCGGGAAGGGGGGTGGAGCACTGCTTTCAGGGGGGAATTGCTCAAGTATTTCCTCAACAGGCGCAGCTTCCCACTTTGCAAACCGCTTAAGCTGCTTGATGCATGCAAGAGTCATTGCAACGACATTAGCATCTTGCTCAGCTCCTGTTTCTTCCACGACTAATCCCCGAAGATCGTCATCGGAGAGTTTGTGCATGTATTCATTTCTAATATAAAGCGGCGCATAGCCGGTCTTCAACGCTTGCGCAATCGCCCAGCCATCTGTCGTATTATTTCGATACTTTTTGTAGAGATCGGTTGGCGTGCCATCCGCAGCAGCGAATCCGATCTTCTTTAGGTACGCGGTAATCTGATTGCCGGAACCACCCTTTATCCCCAAGATTGTCTTTACGAAATCTTGGCTGACCGATTCAGGTGTAGCCGCTGACTTAATTCCCTTTAAAGTCTTCTCAATGTTTCCCGGTGCGGTGACATACGGTAAAGCAGCCATTCCTATTACCTCCCTCTTAGCGGCATTACAAAAGAATAAATCGAGCCAATGACTACATCCACCTATCGACGCCGAACAGCTATTCAACGGATACCACCAGTTCGCATATGCAATGATAGTACGGACCGGCAAAAAGTTGGCATGCCAAAGGCTAGATGACTCTGACGAATGGCTGCCATCGAAAAATGACATGACAGGCGTCCCTTGGCCGACCCGCCCCATGAAGACAAAAGCAATGCAGCAAATTGCTCAGCAAGTTTGAGCCATTCCTGACTCAACCGTACTTCGCACCAACACGAACACTTGCCCACCCCCCCGTTCGTTGCGGAACCAAAACCCGCTCTTAAAATCCGGAGAATAACAACAATTACCAATAAAACAACGCATTGCGACATTGGCACAGAGGTTGCTAAATGAATACGTCTGTTCATCAAACCCTGCGAAGGAAATCATCATGGCAAAACTGCGTCAATGCGCCATCTACGGCAAAGGCGGCATCGGCAAGTCCACCACCACCCAGAATCTGGTGGCGGCACTGGCTGAAGCCGGCAAGAAAGTGCTCATCGTCGGCTGCGATCCGAAGGCCGACTCGACCCGCCTGATCCTGCACTCCAAGGCGCAAACGACCGTCATGCACCTGGCGGCCGAAGCCGGCTCGGTGGAAGATCTCGAACTCGAAGACGTCATGTCCACCGGCTACGGCGGCGTCATGTGCGTCGAATCCGGCGGCCCGGAACCCGGCGTCGGTTGTGCCGGTCGTGGCGTCATCACCGCCATCAACTTCCTCGAAGAAGAAGGCGCCTACACCGACGACCTCGACTTCGTGTTCTACGACGTGCTCGGTGACGTGGTCTGCGGCGGCTTCGCCATGCCGATCCGTGAAAACAAGGCACAGGAAATTTACATCGTCTGCTCCGGCGAAATGATGGCCATGTACGCCGCCAACAACATTTCCAAGGGCATCGTGAAGTACGCCAATTCCGGTTCCGTCCGTCTCGCCGGCCTGATCTGCAATTCGCGCAACACCGACCGCGAAGACGAACTGATCATGGCCCTAGCCGCCCGCCTCGGCACCCAGATGATCCACTTCGTGCCGCGCGACAACACCGTGCAGCACGCCGAAATCCGCCGCATGACGGTCATCGAGTACGACCCGAAAGCCAAGCAGGCCAACGAATACCGCGCCCTGGCCCAGAAGATCATCGGCAACCAGCTATTCGTCATCCCGACCCCGCTCGAGATGGAAGAGCTCGAAGAGCTGCTCATGGAATTCGGCATCATGGATGTCGAGGACGAATCCATCGTCGGCAAGACCGCCGCCGATCTCGCTGCCGCCTAACAAGCCGAACACGGACCGGCGGAGCGCCGCGCGTTTCGCCGGTGTTCGCCAGCAAAGAAAGGAAACCACCATGGCCATGACCATCGACCCCGATGCCTGCTCCGTCTGCGGCGACTGCAAACCGGCCTGCCCGAGCGGCGCAGTCGTCAAGATCAAGGGAATTTTCTCGATCGACGCCAATGTCTGTGACGAATGCGACGGCGACCCGCAATGCATGTCGGTGTGCCCGTCGGACTGCATCCAGCCCTTGTAGCTGTTAGTCGGTAGTTATTAGTTGTTAGCGGAAAAGCGCTGGTTTGCTGTTGCTAACGACCAAATTAGCCATTAGCCATCAGTTGTCAGCGAGCCAATCGCGGGTTGTTATCGCTAATGACTACCGACCAAGGACTAACAACTAGCTAAGGACTAAAAGCTAATGACTAATAACTTGCTTCCGCATCTTGCCCTGCGTATCGGCCTGGCCGCCCGTGCCTTGCCGGAGGCCGGCCTGCCGCTGCTGATGAATGCCCTGGTCGGCGAACTCGGCCTGCCGTTCAGCGAAGACAAGTTCGCGCGCCTCAATGTCTGCACGTTGCGCACTGCGGCCAACGGCCTGCTCGCCGGCCAGCCGCGCGCTGCGCTGCGCCAGGCGCTGAACTACCTGCAAGGGCGCACACCGGTGACCATCATCGAAGACACGCCGCTCCAACTGGAACGCTACGAAGAGGGCGACATGCCCGATTCCCTGCGCCTGGCCGTCGCCTCCGATTTCGGCGAACGTATCGACGGCAATTTCGCCTCCTGCGCCGCCTTCCTGATCTACCAGGTTTCGGCCCGCGAAATCCGCCTCATCGACCGCCGCGCCGCGCCGGCCGGCAATCGCAAATCGGGCCGCGACGCACTGCGCACCGCGCTGCTCGACGATTGTCACCTGCTCTACGCCAAAACCCTGAGCAACCCGGCCAGCGCCCGCCTGATGGTGGCCGGCATTCACCCGGTGAGTTTCCCTGAAGGGGGCATGGCACGCGACAAGCTGGGCGAACTGCAGAAAGTGTTGTGTGGTCACCCCGCTCCCTGGCTCGCCCGCGCCATGGGCCAGACACTGGCCCTGCCTCCACGCCTGGGCTTGAACGGGCCGGTGCTAATTTATTCGGGCGAACCGACGGCAGCCGCCAGTCACTGAGCCACTAACAATTTTCGAACCTCACAGGGAAGAAGATGGCAATCATTTGGACCCGGGAACTATGTACGGAAATTGATGAAATCGACCAGCAGCACGAAAGACTCGTTGATTACATCAATCAGTTGGAGGGGGCTATCAAGCAGCAAAACCGTGCTCTGGTCGGCCAAGTCCTGGACGAACTGGTGGATTACACCTTGTCGCACTTTGCCTTTGAAGAAAGCCTGCTTGAGGAAGCCGGATACAAGCTGACCAAACCGCACAAAGCCGTGCACGAAATGTTCGTCAAGCGCGTGGCCAAGTATCAGGACAAGCACAACGACGGTGAAAATATTGCAGAACAACTTCTCGGCATGCTGGGCACCTGGCTGATACATCACATCAAGCGAGACGACATGGCCTATGTCGCCGAGGTCCGGGGCAGCATCTGCGCCATTGTCGAAGACAGAAAAGAAGGGAACTGGCTGAGCCGTTCCCTTGGCCAGTTCTTCCGGTAACTTCCGGGCTGGCTGCAAGGCAGCCAGCTCCTTGAACCTGCTTTAGCAAGGCTTCAAACAGAACCCGACACCTGTGCCGAAAGTCGGCCAGCCGGGTTCTTTCATTCCTAGACCCGGCACGCCGCAAACCAGGCCAGCACGGATTCTTCAATCGCCCCAAAGGGATAGTCGCTGACCGCCTCGATACCGGCGCCAGCGAGTTTGGCGCGCGGGCCATCGCCGACGCGGGCGACAAAGCAGGCAGCGCAGTCGGCCAGGGCGCGCAGGATGGCCTCGCGCTTGTCCTCGTCGCCGTAACCGCCCTGGCAGTAATGCTCGACCTCGCGCGTTTCGACGTAATTGACGCCGGCGGCTGAAACCTCGTAAATCCGGAAAATATCGGCGTGGCCGAAATGGACGTTGATCTGGTTGTCGCCCTTGCTGGCGACGCCGACCAGTACACGGCTTGATTCGTTCTGTTCAGGCATGGCTCGCTCCCTTGAATGTCTGCCCGGTACGCCACGTACCGGTTCATGAAAACAGTAGCAAATATCCTGCCGAGACCAACGACCGGCTTTTTGCCACGCGCTGCCTGTCGGCGCATCACAATCCTCACACCGGGCCTGCACGGCTTCGTACAAAGCGAACATTGACGAGACATTTCGGTACTTTTAGGCGGTCGACCGCCTGGCGAAACCGGAACATCCTTGTACCAATGCCGCCTTGTGTACCTGGATGTTCGCCAATTGGCTCCGCCAGGAAATGGCACGCCTGTTGCGATATCTCCCCGGCAAGATGCCCGTCAGCGGCATCTCCATTCAGGGAGAATTTCATGCACACGATGTATCAGAAACCACGGGGAAAGATCTCCCGAAAACGGCCGCTGTTCCTGTTCATGGGGCTTGCCCTGTTGGCCAACGGTAGCGATGCCCTGGCCCAGGTCCAGGAACTCGCCCCCGTTCTCGTCGAGGATGCCCGTAGCGAAGCCAATACGCCGCCAGCCCACAGTCGCCTGGCTTTGCCGAAGAGCGTCCAGGCCAGCGAGACACTGAGCCGCGAGGATATTGCGGCGATTCGTCCGCGCGATGTGCCCGATCTCATTGAAAGCGCATTGGGCATGAGCATTTCCCGCCAGGGCGCCCGCGTGCACAATTTTTCCTACAACCGGGGCGACAGCGTCGGCATCATCCTCGACGGCGTCTATCTGTCGCCGACCGAAGCCCAGCGCATCCTCGGCGATCTGCCGACCGAGATGATCGAGTCGGTGCAGTTCCTGCGCGATTCAACGGTGATCACCATCGCCCCTCTGATGTCCTTCGGTTCGGCCAACAGTGGTTCGCCCAACCAGGGTTTCATCGTCATCACCACCCGCAAGAGCGGCCCCGGCAAGGATGGCGGCGAAGTCCGGGCGAGCTATGCCAGTTACGAAACCTGGAAAAGCAGCGCCTTCCTCGGCCATTCCTGGCTCGATGGCAAACTGACCCTGGGCGCCGGTTACCAGCATTCGGAAAGCGCCGGCAAGGGCGACTGGAACAATGCCTACAACGGCGACACCATGCTGCTCAACGGCGGCTACAGCGGCCCGGAACTGATCGCCACGGCCTCCCTGTTCTTGAACCAGGCCTCGCGGGAAATCCAGCGCGCCACCGGCACCTATACCGGCGTCACGAATTACCCGACCAGCGGCCCGACCCCGAACGGCGTGCTCGACAAGAACATCTGGAAATACGATCCGATGGACACCGCGGCCTTTTCCCTGAATCTGGCGCGCCCCTGGAACGAGCACCACACGACGGCGCTGACCTATGGCTGGACCGAGGCCAAGGGCACGCAGTACGCCTACACGACCACGAGCAGCCAGGCCTCGGTCGCCGGCAAGGAGGCCAAGGACAGCGTCGACGAATGGAATCTCTCGCATACCGTCACGGGTGAACAAAACACCCTCAAGATCGGCGTCCAGAACGTCAAATGGCTGCAACTCAGCGAAGGCAACAGCCTGGCCCGCAAGGAGGAAATCCGCGGTTATTACGTTACCGACGAATACCGCATCTTCCCCGACTGGTCGGTCGATGCCGCCTACCGCATGGACGAGAAGAAGATCCTTCAGGGCGGCGACAAATACCTGGCCGACGGCAGCAAGGTTTTGCTCTCAAATGGCCAGTCGACCGATAAGGCTACCTTGTTTTCAGTCGGCAGCGCCTGGCAGATCAACGACATTTACCGTGTCTCCGCCCGCTACTCCTTCAACCAGACGCCGACGCCCGATGTCCTGACGACGCGCGGCAACGCCACGCTGGCCGACGAAGAACGGACGCGCTACGAACTCGGCCTCGATGCCCATTTCAGCAAGGCCGTGCAGGCAACGCTGACGCCGTTCTACTACGACATCAAGAACGCCAAGGTATCCGACGGCAGCATCACCACCGATTCCCTGGGCAATCCGCTGATCGACGCGGCCACCGGTCTGCCGACCAGCGTTACGGTCTACAAGGCAGCCGACCGCCGCCGCCAGGGTTTCGAACTGAGCCTGAAGGGGCGCTTGGCGGCCGATGCCATCGGCTACGAGCTGGGCTGGACGCACTTTACCGACAGCCAGGAAGACGGCGTCAAGGGCAGCGAATTCCCCGACAACAAATTCAATGCCCGCCTCAACTGGCGCCATGGCGCCTGGGACAGCAATCTCAGTCTGCTGCATGTCGATCCCTACCTGAGCTACGGCTACACGGTCGGCGACTTCACGACGGTCAATCTCAGCATCGCTCGCAAATTCGACCACGGCATCACCGTCACGCTCTACGGCCAAAACCTGACCAACGAGCATTACGGCACCAATAACAAGGGTTATCCGGCCACCGCCAATTGGGGCGTGTTGCGCGACGTGGGCGCCACCTACGGTATCGAAATGGGAGTGAAATTCTGATGCGAGCCTTTAACCAACTCCGACCGGCGCTGCTCTGTGCGCTGGCCCTGCTACTGTCTGGCACCGCCCAGGCCGAGCGCAGCCTGACCGACATGGCCGGGCGCATGGTCAAGCTGCCCGATGAAGTGCACCGGGTGTATGCAGTCGGCCACTGCATTCCCATCGTCGCTGCCGTCGCCCCAGAGAAACTAGCCAACAACTATCGGCTCAGCGAAACCGCCCGCCACTACCTGCCGCCCGCTCTGCTCGCCGGCAAGGCCGTGCCGGCCGCCGGCATGCGCTTTTCCGACGAGGAAATCCTGACCATGGCGCCCGACCTGGTGGTCATGGAAGCCATGCCCGGCGCCGCCGATCGGGCCGCCCGCCTGGAAGCCCGCCTGCACGTGCCGGTCCTGCTGGTGGACCAGGACATGCTGAAATTCAAGGAGGCTTTCAAACTGCTCGGCGAAGCCCTCGGCCAGCGCGAACAGGCCGCGCTGCTCGGCGATTTCGTCAAAACCTGGCTCGATCCGCTGCATGAAAAAGCCAAGTCCATCCCGGAAAAGGAAAGAGTGCGGGTGTATTACGCCGAGGGGCCGAACGGCCTGTCGACCAATCCTTCCGGCTCCAGCCACAGCCAGATGCTCGACTTCGTCGGCGCCAGCAACGTCGCGCAAGTCGCCAACCTGCCCGACGAGGCAATGAGCACCGTCTCCATGGAACAGCTCCTGCTCTGGCAACCCGAGCTGATCCTGGTATGGACGCCGGGCGCCGATCAACTGACGACGTGGCGGGCGATCACCGGCGCCCCGCTGTGGCAGCGCCTGGCGGCGGTGAAAAAGGGGCGCGTCGTACAGGTACCCTGGCTGCCCTTTAGTTGGCTCGACCGGCCGCCCGGCAGCAATCGCATCATCGGCACGCTGTGGCTGGCCAATCTCCTTTACCCCGAGCGTTTCAAGTACGACATGGTCGCGCTGACCCGCGAGTATTTCCGCAAGTTCTACCACTTCGAACTCGGCGCCGCCGAAGCGCGCAGCCTGCTCGCCTCGGCCCGGCCGCAACCGGGAGACGGAAAATGAACGACATCAATCTTTCCCTGATCGACCTGTTCATCCAGGCCACCGGCGTTGTCCAGGGCGTGCTGCTGCTCCTGCTCGCCGCCTCCCTGCTGTGCTGGAGCGTGATCATCGAGAAGGCCCTGACCCTGCGCCGGCTCGGCCGGCAGGCCGGCAGTTTCGAGCAATTGCGCGCCAGCCTGGCGAGCCGGCCGCAAACGCGCGGTGACGGCCTGGCCGGCGAACTGCACCAGGCCGGCCTGGCCGAAATCGCCTGTCCGCATCCCGGCGAACACCCGTCGGACGCCCGCGACCGCGTCGAGCGCAGCATGCGCGAAAGCCTGGCCGCCGTGCTGATGCAGGCCGAGCAGCGCCTCGGCTACCTGGCGACCATCGGTTCGGCGGCGCCCTTCATCGGCCTGTTCGGCACGGTCTGGGGCATCATGCACGCCTTCGCCGGCATTGCCCGCCATCACGACACCAGCCTCGCCGCCGTCGCGCCGGGCATCGCCGAAGCGCTGGCGGCAACGGCCATCGGCCTGGTCACGGCGATTCCCGCCGCCATCGCCTACAACAAGCTGGCCGGCGATTTCAGCATGTTCTCCCGGCGCATGAACCTGGGCATCGCCCGCTTCGCGCGCCAACTGGTCGACCTGGAGGGCGCGCCATGATCCCGCTCGAGGCCGATGGCGAGGCCCTGCGGCCAGTCGCCGAAATCAACGTCACGCCTTTCATCGATGTCGTGCTCGTGCTGCTCATCATCTTCATGGTCGCCGCGCCGCTGGCCATGGCCGAGGTGCCACTCAAGCTGCCGCACAGCGCGGCGGCGCCGGCCGTGCTGCCGAACGAACCGCTGCTCGTCAGCCTGGACCGCGACGGCCGCCTGTTCCTCGATGCGCAGGAAATCAGCAAGACGGCGCTCGCCGAAAAGATCGGCGAATTGCTCGCCGCCGACCCGCAGCGCGTCGTCCATGTCCGCGCCGACGAGGGCATTCCCTACGGCGAGGTGATGGCCGTGCTCGGCCAGCTCGGCGCGCGGGGCGCTTCCCGGCTGTCGCTGTTGAGCGAAAAGGCGGCGACGCCATGAACGCCGCCAGCGAAACCCTGGGTGCGCTACGCCCGCCCCGGCGCCGGCTGCTTCCGGCCTTCTCCGGCGTGTCCTGGCGCCTGCTCGCGCTGGGCCTGGGGCTGCTCGTCGTCATCGTCGTTTCCTTCGCCATCGGCCGTTACCCAGTGCCGGCGGGCACGGTGCTCGCCGTGCTCGCCGGCAAGCTGCTGCCCATCGCCCAGACCTGGAGCGCCGAAACCGAAGCCGTCGTACTCGATATCCGCCTGCCGCGCATCCTCGCCGCGCTGCTCGTCGGCAGCGCCCTGTCGGTGTCCGGTGCCGCCTACCAGGGGCTGTTCCGCAATCCCATGGTGTCGCCCGGCATTCTCGGCGTCTCGGCCGGCGCCAGTCTCGGCGCGGCGCTGGCCATTCTCTGGGGGTACGGCATGGTCGGCATCCAGGGCATGGCCTTCGTCTCTGGCCTGCTCGCCGTCGGCATTACCTGGGGCATCGGCGCCGGACTCGGCAAGCGCAGCGATCCGGTGCTGGTCATGGTGCTGGCCGGCATCATCATCGGCACGCTGTTCGCTGCCTTCGTCTCGCTGGTCAAGTTCGTCGCCGATCCCAACAACACGCTGCCGACCATCACCTTCTGGCTGATGGGCAGCCTGGTTTCGGCCAATCTCGACGATGTCGCCATCGCCGCCCTGCCCATCCTCTTCGGCACCGTCGTCCTCAATGCCCTGGCCTGGACGCTCAACGTGCTTTGCTTCGGCGACGAGGAAGCGCGCGCCCTCGGCCTGTCTACCGGTCGACTGCGCTTTGCGATCATTTTCTGCGCCACGCTGGTCACTGCCGCCGCCGTCGCGATCAGCGGCATCATCGGCCTGGTCGGACTGATCGTGCCGCACCTGGCGCGCATGCTGGTCGGGCCGGATCACCGGATATTGCTGCCGGTGTCGTCGCTGCTCGGCGGTGGCTTTCTGCTCGCCGTCGATGACCTGGCGCGCGCCACCTTTGCCGTCGAAATCCCGCTCGGCATCGTCACCGCCATCCTCGGCGCGCCGTTTTTCATCTACCTGCTGAGCCGGACCCGGCGCGGCTGGGTTTGAGGAGAAGCCACATGCTCGAACTCGTCCATCTTGCTTGCGGTTACGGCAAGCGCCGCGTCCTCGGCGACATTTCGCTGCACCTCGCCGCCGGCGAACTGCTCTGTCTGCTCGGCCCGAACGGCGTCGGCAAGACGACGCTGTTCAAGACCATGCTCGGCCTGCTGCCGGCGCATGGCGGCGAAATCCGGGTCGGCGGCGAAAACGTCGCCAATTGGTCGCGCCGCCGCCTGGCGCAGTGGATCGGCTATGTGCCGCAGGCTCACTCACCGCCCTTTCCATTCAAGGTCCGGGATGTCGTCGCCATGGGCCGGGTCGCCCATCTCGGCCTGTTTTCCTCGCCTGCTACGGTCGACCGGAAAATTGCCGAAAATTCGTTAAACACATTGGGCATCGCTGACTTGGGCGACGCCAGCTACACCGAGATCAGCGGCGGCGAGCGGCAACTGGTGCTCATCGCGCGCGCCCTCGCCCAGCAGCCGAAAGTCCTGGTCATGGACGAACCGACCTCGAATCTCGACTACGGCAACCAGTTGAAGGTCATGCGCCACATCCGCCGCATCGTCGATCAGCAGGGCATGAGCGTCGTCCTCACCACGCATTATCCCAACCACGCGCTGCTCTACGCCTCGCGCGCCCTGGTCCTCGACCGCGAAAAACGCTACGCCGTCGGCACGCCGGCCGAAGTCATCAGCGAAGACTACCTGCGCCAGACCTACGGCGTGGAAACGGAAATCCACGACATCCGCCAGCGCAGCGGCCATATCAGCCGGCTGTGCATCCCGGCCGGCGAAGCGCAGGCGGCGACATGAAGCCACCAATCGTTACGCCGTTCGAGGACAACCATCCGCCGCGCCATTTCCTGCGCCACGCGGCCTCCGGCTCGCTGCTCCTGCACGCCCTGGCCATCGCCCTGCTCGCCTGGCTCGGCAGCCAGGTCGCCAAAGCGCCGGAAACGCCGCCGGCCATCGAGGTCGAACTGAGCTTCGCGCCGTCCGCGCAAGCCGCAGCTCCGGCCAGACGCGAAGAAACTCCGCCCCCGCAGAAGCCCGTACCCCGTGAAAAATCACCGACGCCCCGCCCGACCCCGTTGAGTACGCCGAACCCGAACGCCGAAACAGCCGCCACCCCACCGGTCAACGAGCCGCCTGCCGAGAAAAGCGCCGCCGCACCCGCCCCGGCCAGCGGCCCGACGACCGACTCGCCCGGCCACGCCAAGGCCGACAGCACGAACACCGGCGACAACCGCCAGCCCTACGTCGTCTTCGGCCCCCGCCCGAACTACCCGCCCGAGGCGCGCGCCGGCGGGCGCGAAGGCAAGGTCCGCGTCAAGGTGCTGATCGCCGAAAACGGCACGCCCGGCGAAGTCCAGCTCGCCGAAAGCTCCGGCAACACCAGCCTCGACGAAGCCGCCCTCACCACCCTGCGCCGCTGGCGCTTCCAGCCGGCGCTACGGAACGGTCAGCCGGTAC
The DNA here is from genome assembly GCA_018261905.1 of Pseudomonadota bacterium. Taxonomy (GTDB): domain Bacteria; phylum Pseudomonadota; class Gammaproteobacteria; order Burkholderiales; family Rhodocyclaceae; genus Azonexus. The sequence continues at coordinate 154,014 of JAGTRU010000002.1, forward strand.
TGGCCTGGGTGACCGTACCGGTGATTTTTTCGCTGAGGTGAAGGTGGGCGAACCATCAATAATGGTTCATGTTGAATGAAAACCATAATTGCTCAGACCCTTTTGATCATGATATGCGGTATGATTTTTCTCGTTCCGGTCCGCTGGGAGCGACTTTCGGAGCTTGATGGGTTGGAGAAAATTGAAAAATATCTCTGACCCCAATGGCACTACCTTAAGCGAATTCGTATTTCAAACAACGAGATAGATATGGGCTGACGAACTCGAAGCGTTACGATGCGGGTGTCGAATCCGTGCCAC
>JAGTRU010000061.1 GCA_018261905.1 Pseudomonadota bacterium
GACCGAAGTCCCCGCCGGCTATCTTTGGTAACAAGGCTCTAGCAGCCCCGGCTAACCGTTTTTAGGCGGCAATAGCGAATTGCTCATCATTGGCAATTAAGAATTTGCTTCATTAACGTCGATCGCCTGACGAGTTGCCTGCTTACCTTTGCCCGCCCTGTCGAAACCGGTACACCCCCACCTAAGCGCAGCACGCTACGCTTAGGTGGAGATGAGGGGAGTCGAACCCCTGTCCAGAACGCCTCCAGCTTGCCGGAATTACAACCGTGCTTTGATTATGGGGGCGACCGGAACGATTTACAAGGGCCGGTCAAGAAGCTTTTTTCAGACCTCCTTGTCGGCGCTGAGCAGCCGCTCGCAATAGCGCGCGATGAGGTCGATCTCCAGATTGACCCGGCTGCCCGGCTTGAGGCCACCGAGCGTGGTGTTTTCCAGGGTGTGGGGAATCAGGTTGATGGTGAAATCGGTACCGTTGACCTCGTTGGTGGTCAGGCTGGTGCCATCGACGGCGACCGACCCCTTGCGTGCGATGTATTTGGCGATCGCCTTCGGGGCCCGGATTTCCAGGAGACGGTTGTCGCCGACCGGATCGAAACGCAGCACTTCGCCGACCCCGTCGACGTGACCCGACACCAGGTGGCCGCCGATCACGTCACTCAAGCGCAGCGCCTTTTCCAGGTTGACCGGGCCGGGCGCCTCGAGGCCGACGGTGCAGGACAGGGTTTCCGGCGAGACATCGACCATGAAACAGTTGCCTTCCTTGCCGACCACGGTCAGGCAGACGCCGCTATGGGCGATCGAGTCGCCGAGCGCGACTTCGTCGATGCCCAGGGAACCGGCATCGACATGCAGGCGAAAGCCGGCTTCGCGGGGGGTAAGGTGGGTAATGCGGCCAACTGCCGCGACGATTCCAGAGAACATGGCAAGCCCCAATGAGCGCAAAAAGCAAACTTTATCACGCTCCCTTGATGCACCGGCTTGCAGGAAAGCCATCTAAGCAATAATGTCTTTACCTTTAAGCAATCAGTTCAACTAAGGGAGACAAAATGAAGAAAACCATGCTCGCCGCACTACTCTCGGCGCTGTCCGCTGCCGCACTGGCCGACATCAATGTCGGCGTGACGCTGTCTGCCACCGGCCCGGCCGCCTCGCTCGGCATCCCGGAAAAGAACACCATCGAGCTGTTGCCGAAAACCATCGCCGGGCAGAAGGTCAATTACATCGTTCTCGACGATGCCTCCGATACCACCACCGCCGTCCGGAATACCAAAAAGCTGATCAGCGAAAACAAGGTCGATATCGTCATCGGCTCAACCACCACGCCCAATTCGCTGGCCATGGTCGATGTCGCCGCCGAAAGCGAAACGCCGATGATCGCCATGGCCGCTTCCGCCCGCATCGTCGAACCGATGGACGAGAAGCGCAAATGGGTCTTCAAGACACCGCAGAACGACGCCCAGATGTCGACGGCGATCGTCGAGCACATGACCAACCATGACATCAAGACGGTCGCCTATATCGGCTTTTCCGATGCCTATGGCGAAGGCTGGTGGAACGAGTTTTCCAAGCTGGCGGAAGTGCGCAAGATCAAGCTGGTCGGCAACGAACGCTTCAACCGCACCGACACCAGCGTTACCGGCCAGATCCTGAAAATCCTCTCGGCCAAGCCCGACGCCGTGTTGATCGGCGGCGCCGGCACGCCGGCCGCCCTGCCGCAGAAATCGCTGAAGGAAAAGGGCTACAAGGGCATCATCTACCAGACGCACGGCGTCGCCAACAACGATTTCCTGCGCATCTGCGGCAAGGATTGCGAAGGCACGGTGCTGCCCACCGGGCCGGTACTGGTCGCGGCGCAACTGCCAGCCGACAATCCGGTGAAGAAATCGGCCACCGACTATGTCAGCAAATACGAAGCCGCCTACGGCAAGGGCAGCGTCAATGCTTTCGGGGGCTATGCCTGGGATGCCGGACTGCTGCTCGCCAATGCCGTACCGGCGGCGCTCAAAAAGGCCACGCCGGGTAGCCGGGAATTCCGCCAGGCCCTGCGCGACGCACTGGAGTCGACGAAAAACCTGCCCGCCTCGCACGGTGTGTTCAACATGAGCCCGACCGACCATCTCGGTTTCGACCAGCGCGCCCGGGTCATGGTCACCATCCAGCAAGGGGCCTGGAAACTCAGCCAGTAAGCACTCGCCATCTCGAACGGGCCACCCCGGAGCAAGGCGCCGGGCCGGCCCGTGCTAGACTTTCGTCCTTTCGATTTCCTGCTCAGGGAGTTCTTCATGTCCAAAAAGCTGGCTCTGGCCGTTCTCACCGCACTTTCCGCCGCCGCCTTCGCCGACGTCAATGTCGGCGTTTCCGTTTCAGCGACCGGTCCGGCCGCTTCGCTGGGCATTCCGGAGAAGAACACCATCGCCCTGCTGCCGACCAGCATCGGCGGCCAGAAGGTCAATTACATCGTGCTCGACGATGCCACCGACCCGACGGCAGCGGCCAAGAACATCAAGAAACTGATCACCGAAAACAAGGTAGACGTGGTGATCGGCTCCAGCACGACGCCCAACTCCCTGGCCATGATGGATGTGGCGGTCGATAACGAGACGCCGATGATTTCCATGGCCGGCTCGGCGATCGTCGTCGAACCGATGGATGCCAAGCGCCAGTGGGTCTTCAAGACGGCCCAGAACGACGCGCACATGGCCACTGCCATCGTCCAGCACATGACCGACAAAAACGTCCAGACGGTCGCCTTCGTCGGCTTCGCCGATGCCTACGGCGAAGGCTGGTACAAGGAATTCGCCAAGATCGCCGAGGCCCGCAAGCTGAAGATCGTCGCCAGCGAACGCTTCCAGCGCAACGACACGTCGGTGACCGGGCAGATTCTCAAGATCATGGCGGCCAAACCGGATGCCGTGCTGGTCGGTGGCGCCGGCACCCCGGCAGCCCTGCCGCAGAAAACGCTGAAGGAAAAGGGCTACAAGGGCCTGATCTACCAGACGCACGGCGTTGCCAACAACGATTTCCTGCGCGTCGGCGGCAAGGATGTCGAAGGCGCTTTCCTGCCGGTCGGCCCGATGGTCGTCGCCGCCCAACTGGCGAACGACAACCCGGTCAAGAAGTCGGCCCTGGAATACGTGAACAAATACGAAGCCGCCTATGGCAAGGGCAGCGTCAGTTCCTTCGGCGGTCATGCCTGGGACGCCGGCGTGCTGCTGCAGAACGCCATTCCGCAGGCCTTGAAGAAGGCCCAGCCGGGCAGCAAGGAATTCCGTAAAGCCTTGCGCGATGCGCTGGAAACGACCAAAAACCTGCCCGCGGCGCATGGCATTTTCAACCTGACGCCGAACGACCACCAGGGTTACGACCAGCGCGCCCGGGTCATGGTGAGCATCGAAAACAACACCTGGAAACTGATCAAATAATCCGCACCCACCTGTCCGCTCCGGCGGGCAAGGTTTACCCATGAACTGCCGCTGGCGCACCCCGGAAGTACTCCCGGAGTGCGCGGGCAACGTTTAATCCTCTCCCCTTTCAGGGTCGCATGGACCTCCAGATTCTTCTTCTCCTTGGCCAGGATGGCGTCACCAACGGCGCCATCTACGCCCTGCTCGCCCTCGCGCTGGTACTGGTGTTTACCGTCACCCGCGTCATTTTCATCCCGCAGGGCGAATTCGTCGCCTTTGGCGCGCTGACCCTCGCCTCGCTGCAGGCCGGACGCATTCCCGGCACCGTCTGGTTGCTGCTCGGCCTGGGCGTCACCGTGGCCATCCTCGAAAGCGTCCATCTGCTGCGCGACAAGCGTTACGCCAAATTGCCGCCGCTGCTCATCATCAATATCGGCATACCGCTGCTCTTTGCCGCTGCGCTGTTCGCCATGCCGCCGACGCAACTGCCGCTATGGGCGCAGGTCGTCGTTTCGATGCTGCTGGTCGTGCCGCTCGGACCGATGATCTATCGCGTCGCCTTCCAACCGCTCGCCCGGGCGCCGGTACTGGTGCTGCTGATCGTGGCGGTGGCGGTGCATCTCGCCCTGATCGGCCTCGGCCTGCTTTTTTTCGGCGCCGAGGGTTGGCGCACGCCGGCCTTTACCGACCTCAGCTTCGAACTGGCCGGCGCGCCGCTGCAGGGCCAGACCATTCTCGTCGTCGTCGCCTCGGCCCTGCTCATCATCGGGCTCTATTTCTTCTTTGAGCGGACCATCTACGGCAAGGCCCTGCGCGCCACCGCGATGAACCGTACCGGCGCCCGCCTGATGGGCATTCCGCCGGTGCTCGCCGGCCAGCTGTGCTTCACGCTGGCCGCCGCCATTGGCGCTTTTTCCGGCATCCTGATCGCGCCGATCACCACCATCTACTACGACTCCGGCTTCCTGATCGGCCTCAAAGGTTTCGTCGGTGCCATTATCGGCGGCCTGGCCTCCTACCCGCTCGCCGCCCTGGGCGCCATCCTGGTCGGCCTGCTCGAATCGTATTCGTCCTTCTACGCCAGCGCCTTCAAGGAAGTCATCGTGTTCACGCTGATCATTCCGGTGTTGCTCTGGCGTTCGCTGACGACGCGTCATGTCGAGGACGATGACGAGCATACCGACGAGATCAACCCCGACACCCTGCCCGAGCGGCAAAGCCAGCGCTGGCTGCGGCATCTGCCCTTCCTTGCCTTCATCGCGCTGCTCTTGGTCATCCCCCACCTGCTGCCCGAATTTTCGATCACCCTGCTCAACTATATCGGGCTCTACGCCATCGTCGCCGTCGGGCTCGTCCTGCTCACCGGCGTCGGCGGCCTGACCTCGTTCGGACAGGCGGCCTTCGTCGGCCTCGGCGCCTATACGACCGCCTTCCTGACCACCAGCTATGGCGTTTCGCCCTGGCTGACGCTATTTATCGGCCTCGCCATCACCGCCGCCGTGGCCCTCTTTCTCGGCTTCATCACCCTGCGCATGGGCGGCCATTACCTGCCGCTCGGCACCATCGCCTGGGGCATCAGCCTTTACTTCCTGTTCGGCAACGTCGAGTTCCTCGGCGGCCATACCGGCATCACCAGCATTCCGCCGGTGTCGCTGCTGGGCTGGGAACTGAAGTCGGGCAATCAGTTTTACTACCTGATCTGGCTCGTCGTGCTGCTCGCCATCGTCGCCATCCGCAACCTGCTCGATTCGCGCGAGGGCCGGGCGATTCGCGCGCTACGCGGCGGCGTGGTGATGGCCGAGGCAATGGGCGTCAACACCCAGCGCACCAAGATCATTATCTTCCTGATCGCCGCGCTGCTGGCCAGCACCTCGGGCTGGCTGTACGCCCACCTGCAGCGCTTCGTCAACCCGACGCCGTTTGCCCTGTCGCAGGGCATCGAATACCTGTTCATGGTCGTCGTCGGCGGCATGGGTCACGTCTGGGGCGCCGTGCTCGGCGCCGGGCTGATCACCATCCTCAAGCAGTGGCTGCAGGACTGGCTGCCGCAGATTCTCGGCCAGAGCGGCAATTTCGAGGTGATCGTCTTTGGCATCGCGATGATCATCGTGCTGCAAAAAGCCCGCGCCGGAATGTGGCCGCTGATCATCAAACTGCTGCCCAACCGCGCCGTGCAACGCCGTGTCCCGGCGGCGGCGATGCTGCCCAAACGCCCGCCCACCGCGACCGGCAAAGTCCTGCTGGAAGCCAGCGAAGTGACCAAACGCTTCGGCGGCCTGGTTGCCAACAACAACATGGATCTCAGCGTGCGCGCCGGGGAAGTGATGGCCTTGATCGGCCCGAACGGCGCCGGCAAGAGCACGATGTTCAACTGCATTTCCGGCGTCGACCCGGCCAGCGAGGGAAAAATCGCCTTCCTCGGCGAATCGACCGTGGCCCAGGGGTCGCGCGACATCGCCCGGCGCGGCATGAGCCGCACCTTCCAGCACGTGCGCCTGCTCGGCCAGATGTCGGTGATCGAAAACGTCGCCATCGGCGCCCATCTGCGCGGTAGCAAAGGGATCATCGCCGCCGCGCTGCGCCTCAATCGCTCGGAAGAAAATCGCCTGCTCGCCGAAGCCGCCCGTCAGATCGAGCGCGTCGGCCTGGCCGGACAGATGTTCGACCCGGCCGGCAGTCTGGCGCTCGGCCAGCAGCGCATCGTCGAGATCGCCCGCGCCCTCGCCTCCGACCCCTGCCTGCTGCTCCTCGATGAACCGGCCGCCGGCCTGCGCTACCAGGAGAAACAGGCGCTGGCCGAACTGCTGCGCAAGCTGCGCGCCGAAGGCATGGGCATCCTGCTGGTCGAACACGACATGGATTTCGTCATGGGCCTGGCGGATCGGGTAGTAGTCATGGAATTCGGCGAGAAAATCGCCGAAGGCTTGCCGGAACAGGTCCAGCAGGACCCGAAGGTTCTCGAAGCTTATCTTGGGGGCGTCGAGTAAATGCTCAGCAAGCACGCACACCTGCATGATCACGAAGTCATTCTCGACGTCAAGAATCTGCGCGTCGCCTACGGCAAGGTCGAGGCGTTGCACGAGGTCAGCCTGACCATCCGGCGCGGCGAGATCGTCACCGTCATCGGCCCCAACGGCGCCGGCAAGACGACGCTGCTCTCGGCGCTGATGGGTTTGCTGCCGTCGCGTGGCGAGATCGTTTACATGGGCCAGGCGCAGTGGCCGGAGCGCTCGGTCGAGCATCTGGTCCGCCACGGCATGACGCTGGTCCCGGAAAAGCGCGAGCTGTTCGCCGAAATGAGCGTCGCGGACAATCTGCTGCTCGGCGCCTTCGACCGCTACCGCACCGGCCACCGCGACCAGATGGAAACGATGGACGAGGTCTTCGAACTCTTCCCCCGCCTCGAGGAACGCCGTTTCCAACTGGCCGGCACGCTGTCCGGCGGCGAACGGCAGATGCTGGCCATGGGCCGCGCCCTGATGGCCAAGCCGAAGTTGCTGATGCTCGACGAACCCAGCCTGGGCCTGGCGCCGCTGATCATCAAGGAAATTTTCCGCATCATCGGCGAACTGAAACAGACCGGCGTCGCCATCCTGCTGGTCGAACAGAACGCCCGCGCCGCCCTGCACATCGCCGATTACGGCTATGTCCTGGAAACCGGCGAAATCTCGCTGGCCGGCCCGAGCGCCGAACTGGCGGCCGATCCGCGGGTGATCGAGGCTTACCTCGGGCTCGGCCACAAGGCCCCCTGAGCCGCTTGCCGTTGACCGGGGCTCTGGCCCGGCCGCCCCGGCCCTAACGGCCGCGCTCATCCCCCGGCTCACGCCGCCGTTCCCCATTGCCACCACGCTGCTGCGGCTGAGCCGGAGGCGGCGCTTGAACCTGGGGGGCCGGCGGCCGCGGCGGCTCAAGGCGGGGTGCCGGGGCGGGCGGTGGTGGTGGCGGCGGAGCGACGGGCACCTGACGCACCGGTGGCGGCACCGCTTGCGGCATTTCACGCGGGCGGGGAGCAACCTCCGGCGGCCGCGGCATTTCGCGCAGCACCGGCGGGGCCGGCGGGGCCGGCGGGGTTTCCCGGGAGATCACGGAGCGTCGTTCGTCGCGTCCCTCGCTCCCCGGGCGGAAACCTGCCGGCGGCAACGCCGGAACGACCTCGGGAGCCCGCCGGACTGCTTCGGCCTCACGCCCTAGCGGTGCCGGCTGCGGCATCGACAGCGACCGCCGTTCGGGGTCGGCACGAGGCATATCCGCACGACGAGCGGGGAAACCGTCGCGTGACGACTGCCATTGGTCGCGCCCTTCGTTTCCTGGCCGCCCGGCAGGGGGCATCGGCTCGCCGGCGGCTGGCACGGCAAGCGGCGCGGCCGCCCGCGGCTCGGCGACGGGGACCGGCGGCAAGCGGCGTTCGGCATCGGTGCGTGGCGTCTCGGCGCTCCGCGCCGGGAAGTTGTCGCGGGAAGGGCGCCGTTCGTCACGGCCATCACTTCCCGGCCGGCCGGCTGGGGCCTGGCGTTCACCGGCGGCGGCCGGCACGGCAAGCGGCTCGACCGCCCGCGGCCCGGCCACCGGAACCGCCGGCAAGCGGCGTTCGGCGTCGACGCGTGGGGTCTCGGCGCTCCGCGCCGGGAAGTTATCGCGGGAAGGGCGCCGTTCGTCACGGCCAGCATTTCCCGGCCGCCCAGCTGGGGGCATCGGCTCGCCGGCGGCGGCCGGCACGGCAAGCGGCTCGGCCGACCGCGGCCCGGCCACCGGAACCGGCGGCAGGCGGCGTTCGACGTCGGCACGCGGCGTCTCGGCGCTCCGCGCCGGGAAGTTGTCGCGGGCCGGCCGCCGTTCGTCGCGGCCATCATTTCCCGGCCGCCCGGCAGGCGGCTGGCGCTCACCGACGGCGGGCAAAGGAGTGGCCGGCTCGCGGCCAAACGCACCGCGCCGAGCGTCCTCGCGATTCGGCAAAGGCAGTGGCGTTGCGTCGCGCCGTGGCGGCTCGACCGCCGCCGGCGGCATTCCGGCTTGCCGCGCCTGAGCATCCGGCTCGCGCCCCCGGAGCTGCGCCCCGTCACGACGGTCATCCCGCCACTCGTTACGGCGCACCGGCGGCTGTACCACATTGTCCGGGATGCCACGGGCTTGCGGCGCCCGCTCGAGTTCGCGGCGGTCGTGGCGAGCAATTTCGCCCGGCCGGATCGGCCGGCCTTCGCTCAGTTGGCGGGCCGGAACGATGGTCACAGCCTGCGGCAGGGCGCGGTTGGCATAAGGCCGATGCGGGCCGGAATGCAAGGCCCGGTCGACCAACGAAAGATCGCGGACGTGCGTCCGGTTGAGCCGCCGGACGTATTCCGGGCTGGCGTGGAAGCCCGGCACATAGACTTCGTGCGGCGCCAGTGGGAACCAGCCGACGGCGGGCGCCGCACCGGAGCGGAAGGTCACGCTCCAGCCCGGATTGCCGATCCAGGCGACGAGCGCCGGGGCATAGACGGGGCGGGCGACATAGGTCCCCGGCACCCAGCCCCAACGGTTGTGGACATGTATCCAGCGCCCGTAATGGAAAGGCGCGAAGCCCCAGGGCGCCTGATCGACCCAGGTCCAGCCCCAGGGTGCGACCCAGGCCCAGCGGCCGTCGCGATAGGGTGCCCAGTCGTCGGCCAGCGTCCGCGGATACCAGACGGCCCCATAGTCGGGCAGGGTATTCCAGTCACCGTAGCGGTCCAGGTCCTGATACCCGGTCATCGCCGGCGATACATAGCGTCGGGCCGTGCTCGCCAGGGCGGCGTTTTCGCGCTCGGCTACCCAGTTGTCGAAGGCATCCTGATCGAGATCGGAATCGACCCGCATCCGGCCCCCGCCATAGAGACGGGCTTTTTGCCCAGCCGTCACGGCGATCTCTTGCTGCGCATCGCTGAAGCTGGCCCGGCCGGCCTGCGCCGTCAATTCGCTGTGATCCACCAGGACATCGATTCGATAACGGCCGGGGGTCGCAAAACTGATCCGCCCTTCGGGGGTGTCCACCGTTACTTCGCCGCTTTGTTCGCTGTCGAGAATGCTCACCGCCAGGCTGCCGGCCAGTAGCTGAACGCTGACCTGCTGGTCGTCGAGCACGGGAAATTCGAGTTGGCTGTTGGCGGCCAGGCGGAAGGCCGTCGACCCGACCCAGACTTCGGCCCGGCCGCGACGCTCGGTTTCGAGCAGGGCGCCGCTACCGATCGGCCAGTTGATACTGGCCGGCCCACCTTGATCAGCGCGGTCGATACGGAAATTGACACCGTTCTCGATGACGGCCAGACGGCCGACCCGGGCCGGCGGATCGGCCTGGGCGAGGGCGCTCGCCAGGACGGCGAGAAGGGCAAGAAAAAGACGGAGGGAACGGGACATGGCGAACTCCTGGACATTCAATGTCGGCAGCGCCGAAGATATTCGGATAAACGAATAACGCCGGTCGGCACCAAAGGATGGACCGCCCGCCGGAAATAAATGGTTTCAGAATGTTACAGCAGGAGCGCTCCCGCTCAGGGCATGTCGACTTCGATACCGTATTTCTTGGCGGCCGTGACATAAAGCTGGCGCGCCGAGGCCACTTTCGCACTCTTGCGGTCCTTGCGCTGGGCGCGCAGCAGATAGTCCAGGCCCTTGGCGACGAGCTCGTGATCCCATCCCTTGCGGTCGACCAGGGTAAATATGGCCTTCGCCGCATTGACCAGAAACTGCAGGTTGGGGACCTGTTCGGCAGCCTGCATCAGCAATTGCACCGAGCCTTCCAGATCGCCGTTGCGGGCCGCCATGACGCCCTTGTTGTTGAGGTCGATGATTTGCTTGCTGACCTGATCGAGCAGGGCCTTGCCGGCATCCGGCTGGCCGGTTTTTTCGAAGACGCTGGTGATTTGCCCGATTAGCTGCGGGTCCTCGTGGTTCTCGGCCGCCACCTGACGCATGATCTTGGCCGCCGCCTCGGCCTGGCCGGTGGCATAGCAGGCATGGGCCAGATCAACCGCCAGCCGCTGCGAGACATGTTTGCCTTTGCCGGCGGCCTCGGTCGCCACCTGCTGCTGCAGGGCGATGGCCTGCTCGACCAGGTTTTTTGCCTGCTCGGGCGAACCTTCGGCATCGAGGCAAAGACTTTCGGCAACCAGGGCAGCCAACTCGGCCTGTTTGTCGCCGCGCCATTCGCGTTTCATGTCGGCGGCGACTTTCCGCGACGCGGCAAAATCGCCGCGCTCGACCAGAACCCGCGACAAATTGGCATAGTCGTCGACGCTGCGCAGACTGGAGCCCCGACTGCGGTCGATGACCTTGGCGTAGGCTTTTTCCGCCCCTCGCAGATCCTTGTTGCGAGCCGCCGTATCGCCGACCAGACGTTGCCGGATTGTGTTGTGCGGCGACGCGTCAGCGGCTCGCTGCAGGACCTGCTGGGCATCGAGCAGACGGCCCTTGGCCTCATGCACCGAGGCGAGAAAATCGTAGGCCGAAAGAAATTCCGGCGCTTCTTCCAGCACCTGTTCCGCCAGGTTGCCGGCTTCATCGAGCGCGCCGCGATCGCGCAGGGCCATGGCCAGGCCCATCTTGGCCCAGGGCACGACGCGCCCTTCCAGGACGCGACGGAACACTTCCTCGGCCTCTTCGGTTCGCCCCAGGGAATGCAGCAATTCGCCCTTGAAGCGCAGCGCGTCGTACATATAGCCCGGTTGCTGCTGGATGACGCGATCACAGGCGGCGATCGCCTCCTGCAGGGCGCCATGTTCGATCTGCTCGTAGATCCGCCGCAACACATGTTTCTTGAAAATCGCCTTGACCAGCCTGGCCTGCAGTTGATCGGCGGTAAATGGCTTGATCAGGTAGTCGTCGGGCGCCAGCTCGGCCATCGCCACGACATTGGTATACCCACGTTCGCTGGTAATGATCAAATACACCGTGGACAAGGGAATGAGCTGCGCATGGCGCAGTTCTTCGAGCAATTGCTGACCATCGCGACCATCGTCGAGGACGAAATCGGAAAGAATGATGTCAAAGCGATTGGCTTTGACCTGCCGGATCACCTCGGCCGAATTTCCCGCTCCATGGACCGCCGTCACCCCCAGTGCCGCCAGCATCAGACGCAGGGATTCGCGGGCCGGCGGGTGGCGGTCGACGATCAAGACTCGCTTTTTGGTAAGGGACTGTTGCAAAATCAGCAACATTTCGTCGTTATCGAGGGCGCTCATGCTCTCTGCTTGGCTAGGACTAAGGCGTCCGAAGTTACTGCAGTTCGGCATGCAGGGCAAGGCATCCGGCGATTCCCGCCGGGTTCGGGCGAGGCCCGGCGGGAGATTGAAGAGAATCGGCCGGGCCGGCAAAAACTACGATTTTTCAGCGACCTGACGTAAAATTCGCGTCCCGCTCCTGCGCCGCAACAAAGCCATTTTCCATGCTCTATCCCACCCGTTTTGATGTCATTGTTGTCGGCGGCGGTCATGCCGGCACCGAAGCCGCGCTCGCCGCGGCACGGACGGGGGCGAGCACGCTGCTGCTGACGCACAATCTCGACACCCTCGGCGCGATGAGCTGCAACCCGTCGATCGGCGGCATCGGCAAGGGCCATCTGGTACGCGAAGTCGATGCCCTGGGCGGCGCCATGGCGGCGGCGACCGACGAGGCCGGCATTCAGTTCCGTATTTTGAACGCCTCGAAAGGCCCGGCCGTGCGCGCCACCCGCGCCCAGGCCGACCGTGTGCTGTACAAGCAGGCCATCCGCTCGCGCCTGGAAAACCAGCCCAATCTGACCATTTTCGCCGAAGCCTGCGACGACCTGATCGTCGAAGGTGACAAGGTATGCGGCGCGGTTACCCAGCTCGGCATCCGCTTCATGGCCGACGCCGTGGTACTGACCGCCGGCACCTTTTTGAACGGCAAGATCCACGTCGGCCTGGAAAACTACACCGGTGGCCGCATGGGCGACCCGCCGTCGAATTCGCTGGCGGCTCGCCTGAAAGAGCTGCAGCTGCCGCAGGGCCGCCTGAAGACCGGCACGCCGCCGCGCCTGGACGGCAAGAGCATCGATTTCTCGGTGATGGAAGAGCAGCACTCGGACAATCCGCTGCCGGTCTTTTCCTTCCTCGGCAACGCCACCCGGCATCCGCGCCAGTTGCCATGCTGGATCACCGAAACCAACGAGAAAACGCACGACATCATCCGCAGCGGGCTCGATCGCTCGCCGATGTACACCGGCGTCATCGAAGGCGTTGGGCCGCGCTACTGCCCGTCGATCGAGGACAAGATCCACCGCTTCGCCGACAAGAACAGCCACCACGTCTTCCTCGAACCGGAAGGCCTGACGACGCACGAGATTTACCCGAACGGCGTGTCCACCAGCTTGCCCTTCGACATCCAGTTGGCGCTGGTGCGTTCGATCCGCGGCCTGGAAAACTGCCATATCCTGCGCCCCGGCTACGCCATCGAATACGATTTCTACGATCCGCGCGGTTTGAAGGACAGCCTGGAAAGCAAGGCCATCAGCGGCCTCTTCTTCGCCGGCCAGATCAACGGCACCACCGGCTATGAGGAAGCCGCCGCCCAGGGCCTGCTGGCCGGGGTCAACGCCGCCCGCCATGGCCGCGGCGAGGCAAGCTGGTGCCCGAAACGCAACGAGGCCTACCTCGGCGTGCTGGTCGACGACCTGATCACGCGCGGCGTCGCCGACCCCTACCGAATGTTCACCAGCCGTGCCGAATATCGCCTGTCCCTACGCGAAGACAATGCCGACCTGCGTCTGACCGAGCACGGCCGACGCCTCGGCCTGGTCGATGACGCCCGCTGGGACGCCTTCTGTGCCAAGCGCGATGCCGTCGCCAGCGAGCAGGAGCGTCTGAAAGCCACCTGGGTGAATCCGAAAATGCTGCCGGCGGAAGACGCCGTCCGCGTCCTCGGCAAAGCCATCGAGCACGAATACAACCTGTTCGAACTGCTGCGCCGGCCGGAAATCTCCTACGCCACGCTGCTGACGCTACCCGGCGCCGGCGAAGCGCAAACCGATCCGCTGGTCGTCGAACAACTGGAAATTTCCGCCAAGTATCAGGGCTACATCGATCGTCAGGCCGAGGAAGTCGCCCGCTCCGGTTCCTACGAGAATACCGTGCTGCCGGCCGACCTCGATTACGGCGCGGTCGCCGGGCTGTCCAACGAGGTCAAGCAGAAGCTCGCCCAGCACAAGCCGCAGACCATCGGCCAGGCCTCGCGCATCCAGGGCATCACGCCGGCCGCGGTGTCGCTGCTGCTGATCCACCTCAAACGTTTCAACCTGTCGCGCGCTGCATGAGCTCGATCACCCTCGCCGCCGGTCTGGCCGAACTCGGTATCGCCCTGCCCGAAGCGGCGCAATTGAAACTGCTGGCTTTTCGCGACCTGCTGCTCAAATGGAACAAGACCTACAACCTGACCGCCCTGCGCGATCCGGCCCAGGCCATCTCGCATCACCTGCTCGACTCGCTGGCCATCCTGCCGCACATCGGTAACGGCCCCTTGCTCGATGTCGGCAGCGGCGGTGGCCTGCCCGGCATACCGCTGGCCATCGCCCGGCCGGAACTGGCGGTGAGCATGGTCGACACCGTGCAGAAAAAGGCGACTTTTCTGCAACAGGCCGCCATCGAACTCGGCCTGAAGAATATTCAGGCGCATCACGCGCGAGTCGAGGAAATGCAGGGACAATACGCCCAGATCAGTTCGCGCGCCTTTGCCGAAATCGGCCTGTTCATCAGCCTGACCCGCCACCTGCTGGCGCCGGACGGGCGCTGGCTGGCCATGAAGGGCGTGCGCCCGGACGACGAACTCTCGGCCCTGCCGGCCGATATCGCGGTGGACGCCATCATTCCTCTGCAGGTGCCGGGGCTGGAAGCTGAACGACATTTGATCATTTTGAAAGCCGGGTCATGAAAGTACTCGCCATAACCAACCAGAAGGGTGGCGTCGGCAAGACGACAACCGCCGTCAATCTGGCTGCCTCGCTCGGCGCCGAAGGCCAGCGCGTCCTGCTCATCGACATGGATCCGCAGGGCAACGCCACCACCGGCGCCGGCATCACCAAGAAGGAAGCGCTGCCGACGGTGTACCAACTGCTGATCGGCGCCTCGACGCTGGCTGAAGTCTGCATCAATACCGCCTTCAGTTTCGACATCCTGCCGGCCAATCGCGAGCTGGCCGGCGCCGAAGTCGAAATGATCGAGCTCGACCAGCGCGAGTACCGCCTGAAAAACGCACTGCAGGCCGGACATGCCACCTATGATTTCATCCTCATCGACTGTCCGCCGGCCCTCAACATGCTGACCGTCAATGCCCTGGTCGCTGCCGATTCGGTCCTCATCCCGATGCAGTGCGAGTACTACGCGCTGGAAGGCCTGTCCGATCTCGTCGAAACCCTGCGCAAGGTGCGCGCCCACCTCAATTCCCGGCTGGAAATCGAAGGCCTGTTGCGGACCATGTACAACCCGCAAAGCACGCTGACCCAACAGGTCTCCAGCGAACTGGAAAGCCACTTCGGCAACAAGGTCTACCAGACCATCGTGCCGCGCAATGTCCGCCTGGCCGAAGCACCCTCCTACGGCAAGCCGGTCATTGCCTTTGACAAAAACTCGAAGGGTGCGCAGGCCTACAGCGCGCTCGCCCGGGAAATTCTCGAAAGGGTCGCCTCATGATCAAGATGAAAGGACTCGGCCGCGGCCTCGATGCGCTGCTTTCCGGCAGCGACAAGCCGCAGGGCGACGAACAACGCAACCTGCCGGTCGAGCGCCTACGCCCCGGCAAGTATCAGCCGCGCACCCACATGGACCAGGATTCTCTGGCCGAACTGGCGGCTTCGATCAAGACCCAGGGCGTCATGCAGCCGATCCTGGTCCGTGCCGTCGACAGCACGCCGGGCGCCGAACGTTATGAGATCGTCGCCGGCGAACGGCGTTGGCGCGCCGCGCAACTGGCCGGCCTGAGCGAGGTCCCGGTGCTGGTGCGCAGCATTCCCGACGAACAGGCGCTGGCCATGGCGCTGATCGAAAATATCCAGCGCGAAAACCTCAATCCGCTGGAAGAAGCGCAGGGCCTGCAGCGCCTGATCGACGAATTCGGCCTGACCCATCAGCAGGCCGCCGACGCCGTCGGCCGGTCGCGCCCGGCGGCGAGCAATCTGCTGCGCCTGTTGCAACTGACGGCGCCGGTGCAGGAAATGCTCATGACCGGCCAGCTCGACATGGGCCACGCCCGCGCCCTGCTGCCAATCTCCAGCGGTCAGCAAGTCGGCCTGGCCCAGCGCATCGTTCAGAAGGACCTGTCGGTGCGCGAAACCGAGCGTCTGGTCCAGCAACTGCTGAACCCCCCGAAGCCAGCTACCGAGAAGCCACTCAATCGCGATCTGTTGCGACTGCAAGAGGAACTCTCCGACAGCCTCGGCGCCAGCGTCGCCATCCGCTCCGGCAAAAAGGGCAGCGGCAAAGTGACCATCGACTTTGCCAGCCTGGACCAGCTAGATGGCCTGATTTCCCGACTCCGCGCGTAATCGATGTCACTAATCGAAACCACCTGTCGATACGGGAAAACCCTCGCTTTCTGCGCCGTGGAAATTGACTCATGTAGAAGACTTGGTTACACTTGTACGGTTTTTGGACGAGGCACGCTTTGCACCCGCAAGTAAGCTGGATACTCAGCCGGCAAGCGGCATTGACAATGGTATTGGCGCTAATTGCCATCCTCTTTGTCGATGCGACTGCAGCGCTGTCCGTTCTGATCGGGGGATCAATTGGAATCGTCGCCAATCTCGGGTATGTCCTGAGAGCGTTGCGCATGAGTTCCGGCGACGACCCGGTTAAAAGTTATCGGGCGCAAGCTGCTGGAGAGGGGTTCAAGTTCGCCTTGACTCTCG
This sequence comes from Pseudomonadota bacterium, assembly GCA_018261905.1. Classification (GTDB taxonomy): domain Bacteria; phylum Pseudomonadota; class Gammaproteobacteria; order Burkholderiales; family Rhodocyclaceae; genus Azonexus. The sequence goes on from JAGTRU010000061.1 coordinate 16,273, forward strand.
CCGGGTTTGCGCTGGTGTTTATAGGGTACAAGGGGGTCGCGGTTCTGCCGCTCTTTCTTGGATACGCATCGACCTTTGTCATCTACTGGATGGCACTGCTGAAGAATCGCTAGGCTGACTGGAGAAAACATGAGCGCAGAAGGCGGCACCGCTGGTTATATTCAACACCACCTTACCAATCTCGCTGTCTGTGCAGACAGTTCGAAAGTGGATGGGGTGTGTCAAGGATTCTGGACCTTCCACTTCGACACCCTGCTGGTTTCCGGCGTTCTGGGTCTGGTCGTTTTCGGTTTCATGGCCATGCTGGCCAGCAAGGCAACGGCAGGCGTCCCCTCCGGCGCACAGAATTTTGTCGAAATGGTGGTCGGCCTGGTCGATCAACAGGTGCGCGACACCTTCCACGGCAAGAGCGCCCTGGTGACGCCGCTGGCCATTACCATTTTCGTCTGGGTGTTCGTCATGAATGCCATGGACCTGATTCCGGTCGATTTCCTGCCGAGCGCCGTCCAGGCGGCAACCGGCAACCATGAGCTGCCGTTCAAGTTCGTGCCGACCACCGACCCCAATCTGACCTTCGGCATGTCGCTCACCGTATTCGTGATCTCGATTGTCCTGGGCCTGAAGACCAAGGGTTTCGGTCATTTCATGCATGAAGTGTTTGCCGTGCCGTTCGGCATGAAGCTGGCACCGATCAACCTCCTGTTCCGCATCGTTGAGGAAATCGCCCGGCCGATCTCGCTCTCCCTGCGACTCTTCGGCAACATGTACGCCGGCGAAATGGTCTTCATCCTGATCGCCCTGCTCGGCCTGTACCAGTTGCCCCTGGCGCTGCCCTGGGAACTGTTCCACATCCTGATCATTACCCTGCAAGCTTTCGTCTTCATGATGCTGACCATCGTGTACATGTCGATGGCCGCAGAGTCGCACTAAGTAGTAGTACCTCGTTTTTAGTAGTTTTTACTTTAACCCCGCAATAACTCACATTACTGAGGAGTAAACATGGAACTCGCAACCGTCCTCTCCAACACCGCTATCGCTGTCGCCATCCTGATCGGCGCCGGCGCTCTGGGTACCGCCATCGGCTTTGGTATCCTGGGTGGCCGCTTCCTGGAAGGTGCTGCTCGCCAGCCGGAAATGATCCCCACGCTGCAAGTCAAGATGTTCATCGTCGCCGGTCTG